>CAVRCD010000001.1:0-512433 GCA_963719475.1 uncultured Actinomycetota bacterium
CCCCGCTCGGAGATCCGGGCGGGGTGTGGCGTGCGGAGGCGTCGTTATGCGGTCGGGTTGCCCTTCAGCTGCGCTCGGGCGTGCCGCTCCACCAGGATCGGGACGAAGTCACGGATCCGATGACCCTCGAACTCCTGGTGGGTCGACGCCACCACCTCGCGAATTCTGTCCTCGGGCAGGTCCGGAAAACGATCGACGAGCCGCTCGACCACTTCCGCCAGCGCTCTCCCTTCGTGCTCCGGACTCTGCATCGACGGATCGTTTCACAGGCCCACGTCAGCCGGTCAAAGCGGGTTTCAGAGAATGAAACGGACAGTCGGATGCATCTTGCCACCGAGTTGCCATCTCCTGGTCCAGCACGCGTCGCCCAGTAGTCGACCGGTGACGATGGGCTATCGCCTCTGGTGAACCATTTCGAAGCCAAGTCCGCCCGATGGCAATCAAGAAATAGGCCCCAACCACCCAGATGGTAATCCCGACAAGGCTTGCGGGGACGCCAAGCGATACGGCTTCGATCCGAGCGAGGACGACCGCTCACCGAGAGCTCCGCTGGCGAACATGATTTCGGGAGACACCTGTCGCCTTGTCACGTAACCGTGATGACGACCTTGCCGCGTGCGTGTCCGGCTTCGACGTGTTGCAGTCCCGCCGCGGCGTCGGCCAGTGGGTAGGTCCGGTCGATGACCGGGCGGAGGGTGCCGGTGTCGACCATTTCGGTCACGGCGAGCAGGTCGTCCCGGCTCCAGCGTGGTCGGGACCATGGTGATCTGCTGGCGGACGAACAGGTTGACGATGGCCGCGCGGAGGATGCTGCCGACCGCGCCGATGATGTGACCGGGCGATCCGCCCCCGTTGACGATCACGATCCCGGTGGGAGTGGCGGCGCGGCGGAGATCCCGGATGCTGCGGTTTCCGACGTTGTCCAGGATGACGTCGTACTGCCGTGTCCCGTCGGCGAAGTCTTCCGACCCGTAGTCGATCACGTGGGTGGCGCCGATGTTTCGCACCATGTCGGTGTTCCGGGCGCTGCAGACGCCGGTGACCTCGGCGCCGAGCGCGGCCGCGATCTGGACGGCGAACGTTCCCGACCCCTCCCGCGGCGCCGTTGACCAGAACCCGTTGCCCGGGCTGGACTTTGCCGCGGTCGCGGATCGCGTGCAGGGCGGTCACGGCTGCCATCGGCATTGCCGCCGCCTGTTCGAACGACAGGCCGGCCGGTTTGGGGACGACGAGGGCGGCGTCGGCGATGGCATATTCGGCGAAGGCGCCTCGGGCGAAGCCGAAGATCTCGTCGCCGGGCCGCAGGTCGTGCACGTCGGCACCGACGTCCAGGACGCGGCCTGCGACGTCGACCCCGGCGATCCGAGCCTTCGGTTTGGTCAGGCCGACGCCACCCATGAGGCGGGCAACGCGTGGATCACCGCGCACCATGTGCCAGTCGTAGGGGTTGACCGCGGCGGCGTGAACCTTGAGAAGCACCTCTCCGGAGCCGATCTCGGGCCGGTCGACAGACAGCAGTTGCAGGGTGTGCGGTGGGCCGAATCGGTCCTGAACGACCGCTTTCATCAGGTCGCCCCGGGCATTGTCAGCCTGGTCGGTGGGAACAGCATTCTCTCTCGCAACGCTCATTTCGACTCCTTCGGTGTAGGGACAGGGTGGGTGGTGGGTGTACGGCTGAGCACTCTCTCCGCAGGGCCGGCGCCTCAGGCGTCGACGCGGCGGAGCCGCCAGGCGGCGAACCCGATGAGGATCGCCGCGTAGCCGCAGAGCACCGCGAACCCGGTCCAAGGCCCCAACGGGTGGGCCAAGCCGGGCGTGCCGCCGGTCAACTCTGCGCCAAGGTTGGAGGGCAGGTATTGCACAAAGTGGTCGGTCAAGGAGGCGGGTAGGAGGAGTGTCAGCGTCGGGATGACGAAGAACACCGCAACAAAGGTGGTGATTGCTGCGGCGGTGTTCCGCAGTAACGCACCCAACGCCAGTGCTGTCACACCGGCGACGGTCACGTACAACGCCGCACCGACCACCGACCGCAGCGCATGAGGGTCGGATATCGACGCGTCCAGGTGCTGCCCGCTGAGCAGGGCCTGGCCCACGAAGAACGCCGCGAAACTGGCGACCAGCATGGTGAGGAACACCAGGACGGCGAACACCGCCAATTTCCCCCACAGCATCGGCAGCCGGCGTGGCACCACGGTCAGGGATGAGCGGATCATGCCGGTGCTGTACTCACCGCTGATCAACAGCACGCCCAGGACACCAACGGCCAACTGCGCGAAGAAGATGCCCGACAGCGACGCCGAGATCGCGGATTGGCCGGGCTCCAGGCCACCGGGCTGGTTCGCGGTGATGGCCGAGATCAGGGCGCCGAGACCGACCATGAACACCACGGCCATCAACAGGGTGTAGAGGGTGGAGCGCAGGGATCGGAACTTCGTCCATTCGGACAGCACGACCCGCGGCCCGGTGACCCGCAGCCGGGGAACAGCGGAGCTGGATGCCGTGATGGGGGCAAGGGTGTCGGTCATGGCGTCACCGCCGCGGTGTCGGTGATCCGGGTGCCCGGGATCTCGGTGGAGCGGTATTCGACGGAGTCGTTGGTCAGTGTCATGAATGCTTCTTCCAGTGAGGCCTGTTGGACGGTGAGTTCGAAAATGGGGATGTGGTTCTGCCAGGCGATGGTGCCGATGTGTTCGGCGGCCAGGCCGTCGACCCCGAGCACGTCGGGCCGGCCGAGGACGGTCGTCACAACGATGTCCGGGCCGACGAGGAGGTCGCGGAGCCGGGCGGCTTCCGGGCTGCGCACGGTGACGGAATGGTTCGAGGCGCGGGCGACGAACTCATCGACGGTGGTGTCGGCGATCAGTCGTCCACGGCCGATGACGACCAGACGTGTTGCAGTTTGGGCCATTTCGCTCATCAAGTGGGAGGACACGAACACGGTGTGTCCGTCCGCGGCGAGATCTTTGAGCATGGTGCGCATCCACCGCACCCCTTCCGGGTCCAGTCCGTTGACCGGTTCGTCCAGGACCACGGTCTGCGGGTTGCCCAGCAGTGCCGAAGCGACGCCGAGGCGTTGACCCATGCCGAGGGAGAACCCGCCGACCCGTTTGCCGGCAACGTCGCGCAGTCCGACGATGTCGATCACCGCGTCGACCCGGCGGGCTTTGATGCCGTTCGTCTGGGCAAGGGCGAGAAGGTGGTTGCGTGCTGACCGGCCGGTGTGCACCGCCTTGGCCTCCAGCAGCACCCCGAGTTCGGCCATCGGAGCGGCGGCGGACCGGTAGTTGCCGCCGTTCACGGTGACCCGACCGGCGGTGGGTTGGTCGAGCCCGGCGATCATCCGCATGGTGGTGGATTTCCCGGAGCCGTTGGGGCCCAAGAACCCGGTGACGATTCCGGGCTGCACCACGAAACTCAAACCGTCGACGGCGAGTTTGGTGCCGTACCGCTTGCTGAGATTTTCTACTTCGATCATTGACGTTGCCTTTCAGGCGTTTGGCGGGATTGTCTTACCGGCTTCCTGCATCCGGAAGCCGGGACTTCTCCGCAGATTTCCACGTTCCGGTCTCGCCCTTGGAGTGCTCCCGTGGACCGCCATCGGCATCCGGGCATCGGCGTCGTGGTGATAGTGGAATGACGGGAGCTTGTCTTCCTCACCGCGGTGGCCGGGCATCGGCTGCCGCACTGCTGGTGGGATCGCTGCGAGCGGTAAAGGGATTGCAGTTCAGAGTCATTGTTGGTGAAGGAGTGAACCGACCTGGCTGGCAATAGCAGTCAGGCGGTGACGTCCCGATTGGTGGGCGGGACGGCGGCTGCGCTCATTTCAGCGGTGATGGCGCAGGGCTTGAAGCCCTTGACCGTGAGGTACACGCCGAGCGAAAACTCCCACGCGGCAATCGGGAGGGCACCGAGCCCGGACCAGACCGATAGCTCGTCGTAGACACCGAAATACTTCGCGAGGACGGAAGCGAAGATGATGGGCGCTCCGATGAGACCGATGATGGGAAGAGCCCGTGGCACGAGCCGGGACTTGTACATCAGCGAGCCCAGCAACAGGGCGTTGATGCCCGGGATGAGTGCCTGTCCGAGGAGGAACGTCCAGTGGTACCCGGCGTTCAGCACCTGGCCGGCGACAAGTGCTCCTGGTCCGGCGCCGTCCTGTCGCAGGGTCACGATCGAGAGCAGGCTGACCACGCCGGCGAAGATGGTGGCGGCTTCCAGCGTCCGTGTGGTGACGAAACCCAGCGCGGCTCCTTGGTTCTGCCGCTTGAGAACGGGGTACAACGTGACGGCCGTGCCGATTCCGGCGAGGGCCACGATGATCTCCAGGAGGCCGCTGACGAGGATCTGCGTGTCTGCGCCGGAGCCGACGACGTAGTTCGCTTCCTTGACCGGGCTGTACAGGAACAGGGTCGGGATCGAGACGAAGGTGATCAGGTAGAACACACCCGCGGTGAGCGAGGTCCTCCGCAGCGAGCTCATCGGAACTCGTTTCTCTGCCGTGGGTTGCGCTGTTGTAGCGGTGGTGGTCATGTCGTTCTCCTTGATGGATTGTTGGGCTTGCCGGGTGCAGTTGGTGGGCGACCAGCACCGCAGGGCAGCGGATCAAGGGCTTGAGACCTTGCTGGCCGGCGGCGCTGTTGGCGGCGGTTCGACCCGGGTGACCGAGATCAGCGGCAGGCCGAGGTCGCGCACCTTCTGCAGCAGGCCGTGCAATGCGGACTGGTCGACGACGGGGCCGTGAATGACAGTGGTGCCGTCGTTGCAGTTGGTGAGGGTCAGGCCGTCGAACCAGGCGGCCCAGCGGCTTTCGAGTTGCCCCTTGAGGCGGATTTCGTACCGTCCGGCCTCGTTGGCGGTCGATATTTCGCTCATCGTGCTCCCTTCGCTGACCTGGCCGGATGAACCCCGGCGATGTGTTGGTGTGCCTTCGAAAGGTAGAAGACGTTGTGGTGAGCCGACATCACCACTTGTGGTGATAGATGTGGTGACCCGGCTGCATGGGTACGTAGTGAGGAAGCGGAGTATGGCCGCCGGGGATTGGGGCGCAGTCAGGCCGGGCCTGCAGGCAAGTGGCCGTTGGGCGCGGGTGCGCTACAGGAGGCTTTGCTCCTCGGCGCGGCGGACCGCTGCCCGTCGGCTGTTCACTCCGAGCTTGGCGTAGATGCTCTTGGTGTGGGTGCGCATCGTGTTCACCGAAATGAAGAGCCGTTGTGCGATGGCTGGTCCGTCCAGATCGGTTGCCAGCAGCCGCAGCACGTCGCGTTCGCGTTCGCTGAGCGGCTCGATGAGGCCCGTGCCGGCGTGGGTGACCTGTTCGCCGGGGGCTGTCGCGGTGACCTGCGCACCGTCGTGGGTACAAGCGGCCAGCAATCGATGAACGTAGTCCCACTCGGCCTGCCGGCTGGCGACCGCCGTCAGTAGGGACACCATCGGCGGTCCCTCGCCGGCGAACACGCGAATGTAGCCTTCCGGTTCGGCCAGGGTCAGCGCTCGTTCCAGCGGTGCCAACGCACCCGGGGAGTCGCCCCCGGCTTGGCGGGCAAGTGCCTGCAACACCAGGATTTCGATCACGCTGCCGTTTCTGCCGCCCGCCTCGGCGGCGGCCAGGAGGCGCCGCAGCAGGTGATCGGCATTGTTCAGGGAACTCGTGTCACCTTCGATCGTGTGCCGCGCGAGGAGGACCTTGGCGAGGGTGATGTGCTCGAATTCCCGCACATAGGAGAGGTTGTCGTCTATGGACAGGCCCTGCTCCCTGGCCCAGCCGAGGGCTTCGGACACGTTTCCCATCGCCGCCAGCAGACGCGCCCGCAACGCCGGGATCGGCCGCACATTCGGCGAGAAGTCACCCATGTACACGCGCTCCGCCTCGTCGAGCAGGGTGAGTGCGCCAACCTGGTCGTCCTGGGATTCCCGGACTCGGGCCATCGCGACCCGCCACCGGTACGGGTTCTGCCCGAGGCCAGTGTGCTCGCCGAGTACCTGGCTGCGCAGCAGATGCGTCGTGGCGGCTTCGAGATCACCGCGCTCACAGGCGATCTGGCTGATCCCGACGTGCATGTCCGCGGTGCCGCGGAGCACGATCGGAGTTTCCTGGGCGGCTATCGACAATGCTTCCTGATAGGTCCGGAGCGCGTCGCTCAGGCGACCTTGTGTGCTGCGGATGTCCGCCAGCGTGATCGAGCAGCCCAGGATGTCGGAGAGGTTCCCGGCCCGTCGGAGCCGATCGACACAAAGGGAATAGGCACGATGGGCGGCATTCGAGATCTCCGCGGGACCACAACGCCAGCCCGGACAGACCCGCTGCGCCGGCGCGGACCGCGTCGTCATCGTCAGCGGCGCGATCGATCGCGAGTTGGGCGTGCTGGAGGGTGGCCGGTACGTCACCTCGAATCAGGGCGAGCGCAGCTCGATACATCTCGATCGCCCCGGGGAGGCGGGCCAGCTCCGCTGTGTCCACGACCACCATTCCCGTGCCGGGTGCCGGCGATCCCATCTGGTCGGGGTCAGCCGGTTGCAGCCAGCGCTCCGCATCCCGCAAGCGCTCTTCGACGCCCTCGGTCTCGGCGCCGACCATCAATCCCCCGACGAGGCCGATCGCCAGTACCGGCCTCATCTGCACGAGCTCATAGGGGATGACGTCGAGCCAGCCACGGATAGTCGCGTCCTGCCTGTTCCGCCGCAGCTCGGGGATGGCCACCTCGATCATGTCTGCTGCCCGTTCGACGTCGCCGGCAGCCAGCGCATGGCGGACCGCCGGTGACGGTTGCCCGTTCGCGTCGTACCAGTGGCTGGCTCGCCGATGCAGGTCGTCGATCTCGTCGGGCCGTTCATCGTGAAGGTGGGCCTGCAGCATGTCCGCGAAGAGGTGGTGGTAGCGGTACCAGTGGCGAATGTCGTCGAGTGGGACCAGGAACAGGTTGGCGCGGTCCAGCGCCTCGAGAGTGGCCCTCCCGCCGGGTTCACCGGTCACGGCATCGCACAGCGGGCCGTTCAACCGATCCAGCAGGCAGGTGCGCAGCAGGAAGGTGCGGATCTGATCGGTCTGCCGCTGCAGAACTTCCTCGACCAGGTAGTCGACGATGAAGCGGTCGTCGCCCGCGAAGCCGGCGATGAAAGCGCCGATGTCCGTGCGTCCCTCCATCGACAGCGCAGCCAGTTGGAGCGCGGCGATCCAGCCCTCGGTCCGAACCTCCAACGCCGCGATATTTTCGTCAGTGAGGTCCAAACCGATGACGTCGTTGAGGTAGGAAGCTACTTCGTCGGGGGTGAAACGTAGGTCGGCGGCGCGGAGTTCGATGAGTTCGCCGCGGGCTCGCAGCCGAGCCAACGGCAGTACCGGGTCCGCTCGGCTGCTGATCACCAGGTGGACCTGGGGTGGGAGGTGCTCCAGCAGGAACGCCATCCCGGCCCGGATGTCGGGCCCGTCGACGAGGTGGTAGTCGTCAAGCACCAGGTCCACGTCATTCGGTGCGGCCGCAAGCTCGTTGAGCACCGAGGCGAGGACGGTCTCGATCGGCGACTGGGCGGACTGCGGCAGCGGGAGCACGGTGGCTCCGACGCCGGGTACCGCTGTCTGCAGGGCGGTGATCACGTAGGTCCAGAACGTGGCAGGTTCGCGGTCGCTCTCGTCGAGGGAAAGCCATGCCACGGACTGGTTCTCCGTCGTCACCGCGGCCAGCCACGCGGTGAGCAGCGTCGTCTTGCCGAAACCGGCGGGAGCAGAGATCAACGTCAGCCTGGCGTCTGATACGCGACTCAAGCGCCCGCTCAGTCGTGGACGGGCGACCAAATTCCGCCGAAGCCTGGGAATGTAGAGCTTGATCTCGAGCAACGGGTTTGCCAAGGCAGCTCCCCTCGTGGTTCTTGCAAATGGGGGTGCGCACGAGGCTAGAGCATGCGGCCGTGCACGAGTGGATTGTCCGACCCGGAGCGTGGGCTGGCTTCCATCCGCAATAGCCGACCCGGGTTGATGTCCGCTTTTCATCGGACGCGTTTCACGGGCAGGATTGCCGCTCCTCCGATGACGGCGCAGATGCCGGCGACCGCGAACAGGACGCCGTAGCTGCCGCTACTGATCGCCAGGATGACCGGCGCGATCGCCGGCGCGATGGAACTGGGAAGAGCGCCGGCGATGTTCATCACGCCGAGATTCTTGGCGTTGTTCTCGGAATCGGGCAGCACGTCGGCAACGAGCGCGAGGTCGACAGCCATGTACACGCCGAAGCCGAGTCCGCCGATGGCCATGCCGACGAGATAGCCGTTGAAGTTGCTGGCGATCGCGATGACGAACATCGCCAGTCCGTAAACAGTCGCGGCGGCGAGGACGAAGATCTTGCGACGACCGGTACGGTCGGAGAGCCTGCCGCCGACCAGGGAAGCGGTGACGAGGACGACGGACTGGACGAGGGTGCCGAGGAATATTTGTTGCGGCACATCGGTCTCGGTGCTGCCGATCTTGTCCAGCAGGTAGTAGGCCTGGTAGGTGGTCAGGAAGGCATAGGCCAGTACGAACATGAACCGACTGGCGAAGGCCCAGCCGAAGTCGGGGCTCTTGCGCGGGTTGACGTAGAACGTGCCGGCGAATTCCCGCAGCGACCAGGTCGGCCTGTCCGCCACGGCGAGCCGTCGATCTTTGAGGGTGACCGCGAAGAGCAGGATGAAGAAGCCGCCGATCGCGCAGGGGGCCAGGAACATGGTCAGCTGGTTGCCGGTGAACAGTTGGACCAGGAAGGTGCCGGTCACCGATGCGATGGGCAGGCAGACACCCAGCACACCGGAGACCGTGCCGCGTTGAGCGACCGGGATCTGATCGGGCAGCACCGCCACCAGGGCCGCGAGCAGGGCGTTGAAGAACAGCTGCGCGATGCACCATCCGATGAGCACGACCGCGATGCTGGGTGCCACCGCGACGACGAGGATGCCGAGGGACCCGCCCGCCAGGCCGATGACCATCCAGGGCCGCCGCATGCCGAGGCGGGATGAGGTGCGGTCGCTCAGCCGGCCGAAGAACGGGTTGGCGAACATCGCCAGCAGGGCGCCGACCCCCGCGACCAGCGCCAGGCTGTTCGGTGCCCGTTCGATCCCGACCAGCGAGTTGACCTTCAATGCCAAGCTGACCAGCAGGGGTGCGAGGAACAGCAGGACGGTGCCGATGTATGCCAACGCGTACAGCGAGATGAACCCCCACCCGACCCGGTGTGCCACGGGTGGTGCCTCGGGCATCAGCGCAGTCTCGGCTGCGGTTCGGTCGTGCGATTGGTCGAGCCCGGCGGTGGGCGGCAGGTGCGGCTGGGCAGCAGGGATGCTCTCCGCGGGCCGGGGAATGTCGGGCATCGCTCTTCTCTACCGCTGTCAAACTGCGCGCATCCGGCCGGCTGTCCGACCGTGGATCTCACGGCCCCGGCGGCGTGCTGCCGGCCCGGGTTCAGCGTGTGAGCGGGGGTGAGGCCGACGAGGTCGGCGACTGACCTGCCAAAGCCGACTGGCCGCGGCAGTGTCGTAGGAGGATTTGTTGGACGTCTTGGGTGTGCTGTTCGCGAAGTACTGGCCGGTGATTCGCCTGGACGTCTCCGGTGACGACGCCAGGTAGGTCGAGGTGGCCGCGCCCTGGGCGGGCGTTTTCATCAACCGCATCAGCGGCCGCGCCATTCTGGTCAGGAGCGTGGGGTCTTCCGCGCCGAAGGACGTGCTGACCACGCCGGGATGCAGAGCGTTCACCGTCACCCCGGTGCCGTCAAGGCGCCGGGACAGTTCGTAGGTGAACATGACGTTGGCAAGCTTGGACTGGTTGTAGGCCCGCGGACCCGAGTAATCCGTCGCGCCCTGCAGATCATCGAAGTCGATGCGCCCCAACGCCTGTGCGTTGGAGGACACCATGACGATCCGCGCCGGGGCGCTGTCTTCGAGCCGATCCAGGAGCAGGTTCGTGAGCAGGAACGGCGCCAGGTGGTTGACCGCGAAGGTGTGTTCCAGGCCGTCCGTGGTCACCCGCCGGTGGGCCCAGAACCCGCCCACGTTGTTCACCAGCACATCCAGTCGCGGGTACGCGCCGAGCACGGCCGCGGCCAGTCGGCGGACCTCGGTCTGCGACGACAGGTCGGCGCTGAGCGAGTCCACCGCCGGGTTTCCGGATTGCCTGCTGATGTCGGCCGCGGCCACCCGTCCGCGGCTGTGATCGCGGCCGGTGATGCAGACGCGGGCGCCCAGGGCGGCCAGTCCGATCGCGGTCGCCTTGCCGATGCCTCCGGTGCCGCCGGTGATCAGCACCGTCTTCCCGGCCATTGAGCCGACCGGCCGCCTGGCCCCTGGGTCATGCCCCGGTCCAGGTTCCTGCCGGTTCCGGTGCAGGCGGCATGGCCGGCCCCGCGGTCGGTGGCAGGGTGGGTTCGGATCCGCCCTGGTCGAGGCGGAACGGCGGGTACTGGTCGGTCATCAGGGCGGCGTAGGCGATGACCCGGTAGATCCAGCGGTTGCCGCCGATGATCAGCGCGAACAGCTGTGGCGGGTACTTACCGGTGACCAGCAGCATGATGGCGGTGATCACCACCAACAGTCCGAACAGACCGCCGGAACCGACCGGGGCGACCGCGAAGCGTTCACCGGCGGAGTTCCAGCCCCACCAGTTGGTGACGAACAGCCCGATGATGAGGTAGTGCGGGACGGCCAACAGCCACTTGACCAGCACCAGACCTCGGGAAAGCGTTGTGGGGTAGACGATGTCCAGGGTCGCCGGATATCCGAGGGCGAGCCCGAGGGTGAATGGGGGGTACTGGTCGGTGCCCAGGCCGCCGTTGGCGGCGTAGTAGGACACCCGCCAGGACCAGCGCAGTACCCCGCTGGTGAAGTCGAACAGCGGACGCGGGTAGCGACCGGTGAACAGGATGCAGAATCCGGCGATGACGGTGACCACCAGGAAGGCCGGCCAGAGGAACGCGAGCAAGAAGTAGTGCGGGATGGCCAGGAACCATTTCACCAACCACTGCCAGCGGGACAACCCGGGATCGAGGTGTGCGGACAGCACCACCGGGTGGTCGCCGCCGGCCTTGTTGTCCATATGCATGACCATGAGTCTCGTCTCCTGGCGCGGCTGATCCCGACAACGATTGCGGGGATTGGTATTCGAGGTGCCGGCTCCCTTGGAGGCCCGGGATATGGGCGAGCGTGCCGCGCTTCCGTTGGGTGCTGATCCGCTCCAGACAGCTGCCCTACATCGTAAGCTTATATCGTAAGTCCTACGCTGGTAATGTTCGTAAGTCAACACAAAACGGACAGGGGCACCAATGATCAACCCGGGCAACGAGGCCCGCGCGCGGTTGAACCGGGACAAGGTGGTCGGGGCTGCCATCGCGCTGGCCGACGCGAATGGGATCGAGTCACTGAGCATGCGCAAACTCGGCGGGGAACTCGGCGTCGAGGCGATGTCGCTGTACAACCACGTGTCCAACAAGGGGGACCTGACCGATGGCATGATCGACGGCGTTTTCGCCGAGATCGACCTGCCATCCGGCGGAACCGACTGGCGGACTGCCATGCGTCGCCGGGCCATCTCGGTCCGTAAGGTGCTCGCCCGACACCCTTGGGCGACCGGGCTGATGGAATCGCGGACCACACCCGGCCCTGCGACGCTGCGACACCACGACGCCGTCCTGGGAATTCTGCGGGCGGCGGGCTTTTCCATCGTGCTGGCCGCACAGGCCTCTTCGGTCCTTGACAGCTACATCTACGGATTCGTGCTGCAGGAGAGGAACCTGCCAGCTACCTCTATGGGGAGCCACGAAACTGGCCCAAGTGATCCTGGCGCGGCTCGCCACCCAGGATTACCCCCACGTCGCCGAGATGACCGTCGAGCACGTCCTGCAACCTGGCTACGACCACGACGCCGAGTTCGAGTTCGGGATCGACCTGATTCTGGACGGTTTGGAGAGGGTTTGCCGCGCAACCTGATCCACTGAGGGGATTGGATGGTTTGGAGGGGTGCGGTTCTGCGGGGCAGTGCCGTGATGCGGTGGGTGTGGGGAGAGCGGCAGACGAGGCAGGGGGGAAGTGGGGGAGGCGGAAGTTTTTAGGGGGAGAGACGGGGCCAGGCACGCGGGTAGCAGGTTGAATATCTCGCCTGAAGCGACCGCTCGATCGTCACCCGAGGGGTGGGCCTCTTCGGGTGATTGCCGAGATCGGCGGCAGTGCGGTGGCAGCCGCCCATTGAGGTCAGCGAGTGGCCCGGTCGCTCCTGGCAAGCCAGAGCACGGCCGCGAGCGTAGCTGCCACGGGGGTCCACAGTGTTCGCTCGATGTTCGACGGCGAAGCGAGATTCATGACGGTGCCAACGACCATTCCAGCGCTTGCCACCGTGAGGATCCGGCGACGCAGCAGGGCGGGAATGAAGGTGGACCGGGCCACGACTGCCAGGAGCACATAGACCAGGGCAGATCCTGCACTGGAGACGCGCAGGCCGCGTGGAAGAACGCCGGGGTTCGCCCCACCCCAGGCGGCTGCGCCCCAGGGAGCCCCAGCCGCCAGCGCGATCTGAAAGCCCGCCATGCCGCTCAGCAGGACGGCGGCGATCCCGGCGGACCTGCTCGAACTGGGCGCGACCTTCTCGATGCGGACCATCTCTGGAAGATACCCTTTGCCGCTCAGGCGATTACGGAGAGGCTCGATCGCTTCTTGTCTTGCGCGCATTGTTGGGCACTGCCCGGGCGAGGCCGTCGAGGATCAGATCGAGCCCGTAGGCGAATTCTTCGCCGAAGTCGTAGTCGGGTCGCATGATGTGCTCCATGGTGAACTCGAGCAGTGCGGGGTAGGCCTCCGCGTCGAAGAAATGCATCATCGACGCTGCGGTGTCGGCGACGCTGTCCGGGCCGTGGATGGGTAGGGCGTTCTCCGACAGGGCGAACCCGAAGACGTAACTGTCGATCAGGGCGAAGGCGTGGGCGGTCAGTTCCACCGAGAAGCCCGCAGCCCGCAGGGTTGCGATGAACGCGTTGTGGTGTCGCAGCGTCGCCGGCCCTGGGTTCAGTCGTGACTGCAGCAACGGGGTGGCCCAGGGGTGATTCGCCAGCACCCGGCGGGCCGAGTTGGCTCGCCGCCGCATCTCCTGCCGCCAGTCTCCGCCGGGCACCGGCAGGGTCGATCTCGGCGTAGACGAGATCAACGATGCCGTCGATGATCTCGTCCTTGTTGGCGACGTAGTGGTACACCGACATCGGTTTGACGCCGAGTTCCTGGGCGAGCGTGCGGATGGTGAGCGCCCCGATCCCACCGGCGTCGGCGACCGTGATCGCGCCGGCCAGCACCCGGTCCCGGCTGAGCGGAACGCGTTCCTTGGAACTGCTGCTGATTGGTTTTGACACCCATCTCTCCCGACCCCTAGCCAATTCGTACTTAGTACTATACCCTCGTACTTAGTACGATAGCAGCATCGAAAGCCGAGAGTTCGACGGAAGGCCCGACCGCCTCCACCGCGGCTCCACCGGCCTACTACCGACTCCCAACTCGCGTCAGGCACGGTCTGTTCATCAAGACAGGAAGAAGTCAGACGGAAGGCTCGTAGTCATCCCGCCAGAAGTGTGGCAGCCGATGCCCGGTCGCCGTGGGTGGGACGACAACTCCTTGGTTCCACCATCACGACGGTTGCCGATGCCCGGCTACCGATGGCGGGATGCGGAGCGCCGGCCGGACCAAGTACGTCAATTCTCTATCCCTCGAAAGGGAAGCCACCATGGGAAAGATCACTGCGACGACCGATACGAACCATCATGCGACGGGAGTGAAGATGCTGGCCATCGTGCAGGACAGCTACGGCTCCGCCGACGTGCTCCGGTCGGCGGAGATCGACCGACCCGAGATTGCCGAGCACGAGGTGCTGCTGCGGGTGCACGCGGCCGGTGTGGATCGGGGGACCTGGCACCTGATGACGGGCACGCCGTACCTGATGCGGATCATCGGTTTCGGGTTCCGCAGGCCGAAGAACCGGGTTCCCGGCATCGATGTCGCCGGCACCGTTGCCGCGGTCGGCTCGGCGGTCACCAAATTCGCCGGTGGGTGACGAGGTGTTCGGGATGAGCCGGGGTTCCTTCGCCGAGTACGCCGCCGCCCGCGAGGACAAACTCGCCCACAAACCGGCGAACGCCTCGTTCGAACAGGCAGCCACGGTGGGGATCTCAGGAGGCACCGCTTTGCAGGCCCTCGAAGCCGGGCGTGTCCAGCCGGGGCAACGGGTGCTGATCATCGGCGCATCGGGCGGCGTCGGCAGCTACGCGGTGCAACTGGCCAAGGCCGCGGGCGCTGAGGTCACCGGGGTGTGCGGCACCGAAAAGCTCGATCTGGTAACAAGTCTGGGTGCGGACCATGTGGTCGACTACACCCGCGAGGACTTCGCCGACGGAGTGCAGCACTACGACCTGATCATCGACATCGCCGGGAACTCCTCACTCTCCAGGCTCCGCCGGGCACTCACCCCGACCGGGACCGCTGTGATCGTCGGCGGTGAGAGCAAGGGCAACATCACCGGCGGTATCGGCCGGCAGTTGCGGGCCATGCTCCTGACCCCGTTCATCGGGCAGCGGCTGACCGGGCTGGCATCCAAGGAGCGGGCCAGCGACAGCGAGATCCTCGCCGCGCATGTCGCTGCCGGCACCGTGACCCCGAGCGTCGACCGGACCTACCCGCTGGACCAGGTGCCCGCGGCCATGCGGCACCTCGCGGCGGGCACGGTCAAGGGAAAGATCGCGATCACCATCTGAGCGTCTACCGCTTGCCGCAGGTCCGGTGAAGAACTGCTGCGCCAACACATTTCATCGACTCTTCACTGGCCGTGTCAATTGCGACGCGGCTGGTCCCCACCATGCCGGAAAGGCACTCACCATGATCGAAGTGGAAAATCTCAGCAAGCGGTACGGCACCAAATTGGCGGTCGACGGGTTGAGCTTCGTCGTCCAACCCGGAATGGTCACCGGCTTCCTCGGCCCGAACGGCGCCGGGAAGTCCACCACGATGCGGATGATCGCCGGACTCGACCAACCCACCAGCGGCCGGGTCACCGTGAATGGCGGGGACTACCGGTCCGCCGCCGCCCCGATGGCCGAACTCGGGGTGCTGCTCGAAGCCAAGGCGGTGCACACCGGCCGATCAGCCCGCAACCACCTCCTCGCCCTGGCCCAGACCAACGGCATCAGCCGCAAGCGGGTTGACCAGGTGATCGACATCGTCGGGCTCCAGCAGGTCGCCGGCAAACGGGTCGGCGGCTTCTCCCTCGGGATGGGACAACGCCTGGGGGTGGCATCGGCGTTGCTCGGCAACCCGCAGACCGTCGTCCTCGACGAACCGGTCAACGGCCTGGACCCCGAGGGCGTGCTCTGGATGCGCACCATGCTCAAGGACCTCGCCGCCGCCGGGCACACCGTCTTCGTGTCCTCCCATTTGATGAGCGAAATGGCCCAAACCGCAACCCGTCTGGTTGTCGTCGGCCGGGGCCGGCTGATCGCCGACACCACCGTCGACGAGTTCATCGCCCAGGCGTCCCACCACGCCGTCACCGTCCGCACTCCGGAAGTGGGCCGACTCCGCGAGCTCCTCCTGGGTCCGGACACCACGGTGACCGCCCCACAACCCGGCGTGCTGGAGATCGACGGCCTGACCGGCGAACACATCGGCACCATCGCCTGGCAGAACCAGATCCCCATCTTCGAACTGACCGTGAAACAAGCATCCCTGGAAGAAGCATTCATGACCCTGACCAGCGATTCCGTCGAATACCGCGCAACCGACACCACCGGCACCGCAACAACAATCACCGCGGCGGTGGCGGCATGACCACCACCCTGGCGCCCGCCACCACGACTGACAACGATCAGCGGCGGTACCGGGCTGCGGGTCACCCAAGCCCGGGTCCTGCTGTCCGAGTGGACCAAATTCCGCTCCCTGCGGTCGACCGTCTCCACCTTGCTGATCGCTATCGTGCTGATGATCGGTCTGGGCGCGATGTTCGCGGCCATCACCGCGAGCCAATCCACCGGGTTCGAGCCCGGTGCGACCGCGATTTCCACCTCACTGACCGGTACGTTCTTCGCGCAGATCGCGGTGGGTGTCCTTGGGGTGCTGTTGATCACCGGCGAGTACAGCACCGGGATGATCCGCTCTTCGCTGACGGTGGTGCCCAGTCGGCTGCCCATGTTGTGGGGCAAGTTGGCGGTGTTCGCCGGCACCGTGTTTCTCACGATGCTGGCCGCCAGCATCACGTCATTCCTCGTCGGCCAGGCACTGCTCGGCGACCAGCTCAGCGCTTCGGCGTCCGACCCGGGGGCAGTGCGTTCGATCCTGGGGGCGGCCCTGTATCTGACGGTGGCCGGCCTGACGGCGATTGCGTTGGGGGCGTTGCTGCGGAACACCGCGGCCGCGATCACCACCTTCGTCGCAGTGTTCTTCGTGATCCCGCCGCTGACGAACCTGCTGCCGACCTCGTTGACGGACCACTTTGTCCAGTACCTGCCGTCCAACGCCGGGGCCGTGATGGTCGACGGCACCTTTGGTATCGCCCACCCCTTGACCCCGTGGACCGGGTTCGCCGTGATGTGCGGTTACGCGGTGGTCCTGATCGGGTTCGCCGCCTGGCGGCTTCGCCGCGTCGACGCCTGACCCGGGGCCTGCTCAGTCATAGAGCCCGGCTTCGTAGGCGAGGATGGCGGCTTGAGTGCGGTTGGCCAGTTCGAGTTTGGTGAGCATCCGGGAGACATAGGTCTTGATGGTTGCTTCGCTCATGAAGAGGTGCTGCGCGGCTTCGGCGTTCGAGAGGCCTTTTCCGATGAGGGTGAGCACGTCACGTTCTCGATCGGAGAGCATGGCCATTCTGCGCCTCGACTCGGTGCGTTGCGGGTGGTCGCGAGGGGCCACGTACTCGGCGATCAGCCTTCGGGTGACGGCGGGGGACAGCATCTCGGAGCCGGCGGCCACCGCACGGATGGCGGCGACGATCTGGCGTGGTGGGGTGTCCTTGAGCAGGAACCCACTGGCACCGGCCTGAAGTGCCGAGAAGACGTACTCGTCGAGGTGGAAGGTGGTGAGGATGACGACTTTCGGTGGGTCGGGTTGATCGAGGATCTGTCTGGTCGCGGCCAGGCCGTCGACCCGTGGCATCCGGACGTCCATCAGCACCACCTCCGGGTGTAGGCCGCGGGCAGCACTGACCGCCTCGGCTCCATCAGAGGCTTCGCCGACGACGTCGATGTCGTCGCTCAGGTCCAGGATGGTGCGAAGCCCGAACCGGACAAGGTCTTCGTCGTCGACGAGGAGCAGCCGGATAGCTCATGCGGGGAGGACGGCCTCGACGATAAAGCCGCCGTCCAGACGGGGGTCGGCGCGCAGCGTCCCGCCAAGTGCGTGCGCTCGCTCCCGCAGTCCCAGCAGTCCGTGGCCGGTGCCGGGCACGGGGTTCGCCTTCCCGGTGGCCCTTTCGTTCACCACATTGACGGCGAGCGTGGTCGGCCGGTAGTCCAGGGTGACGCACACCGAACCTCCAGTGGCGTGTCGTCCGGCGTTGGTCAGTGACTCCTGGACGATCCGATACGCCGTCCGTTCGACCATTTCCGCCATGATCCGAACCTGTCCGGTCGACTGCAGGGTGACTCTCATGCCGGCGAGCCGGGATTCCTCGACCATCTCCGGCAGATCGGCCAGGGTGGGTTGTGGGGTCAGCGGAGCGGGCTCGTCGTCGTTTTCCCGGAGCAGACCGACGAGTTGCCGCAACTCCTGCAGTGCCTGCCGCCCGGCGACCTGCATCTGTTCCGCCAGGACATGAACTTTGCCGGGGTCACCGGCGGCCATCTCCACGGCCCCGGCGTGCAGCACCATGAGACTGACCCGATGACCGACGACGTCGTGCATTTCGCCGGCGATCCGTACCCGTTCGGTGAACACGGCCTGCTGGGCGCGGAGTTCCTGGTCCGCTTCAGCGCGTTCGGCCCGTTCCCGCAGGGCTGACACCAGCTGCGCCCGGGCCGGCACGTAGGCCCCGAGAGTGGCCGGCCACAGCACGAACGCGACGCTGATGATGACCCCGGTGTGCGATCCCCAGGTGTCCGTGGAGGCGATGACGGTGCCCAGGGTCGCGGCAGCGATGGCCGGGATTCGGACGGACCATTGCGGGCGGTATCTGGTCAATGCGTAGGCGGCGATCGGCAATGCTGCTGAAACCTCCGACTGCAGAACAACATCGGCCACAGCGAGGATCAGCATCGACAACGGCCAGCGCCGGCGGAACGCAATGACGGCGACGATCACCGGGATCCGTACGGCCAGCAGGGTGGGTGGCCACGGCATGCTCGCGTCGTGCAGTTCAAGGATGACCTCCAGGATGGCCGCGCCTCCGAACAGGGCGGCGTCGAGGAGTATCGGCCGGTCGGTGGTCCATCGGATCCACCGTTGCTGCAGGTTCACCGCCTGGATTGCCACCGCCTGGATTGCCACCGCCCCACTGTCGCACGCAACGGGTCCTGCGGTGTCGGCCGAAAGTTGACACCCCGATCCACTTCCGTTGGACCCGACGTCGCCTTCCGGCCGACGCGGGAGACAACCGGACGACGAGAGGGTCAGGACATCCGCATTTCCCGATCCGGCAGGCGAGGAAAACATGTCAGTTCACCGTTCGACGATTCCAGAGGTCGGCATTGAGTTTCCGGACGGCGTGGCATCCATGCTCCGGCCGGACCACGCGGCTCCCCATGGTCGCGCCGGTTGGCGGCGCAGGCTGGTGTTGACCGTCCTCGCGGTGGCCGCTTTCGTCGTGGCGGTGCTCGTCCTGGGGCCGATCGGGCTGATCCCGTTCGGTCTGCTACTCGCCTTCAGCACCGGTTCCGACGAGGAGGAATCCAGACGGTCGGTCATCCTGACCCCGCGCAACGTCGGTCTGGGTGTGGGGATGATCGCGGCCTTCGCCTGGTTCTGGCTCGGGCGGAGCGATCTCCCGGCGTCAACGCTCGTAGTGATCGCCGGCGCGCTGATCGCTCTGCCGCTCGCGCTCCAAGAGTCAGCTGACGACTTGACTCGTGCACGCACGATCTTTGTCAACCAGCGCAGCCTCATTCTGGCTCTCTGGGGACTGGTGATCTTCGCCTATCTCTACCAAGAGCGGGGGGTGTGGCTCTTCGGACTGGCGGCAGTGTCCGCGGTACTGCCGGTGTCGTTGGCGGCGTCGCGGGCGTGGGGCGGCCGCCGGGGACGGGTCGAGCTCGGGCTGCTTCGCCACCCTCTTCGCCCGGATCTGCGGGCCCACCTGATGCAGAGCCTCAATATCTTGTTGTGCTGCTTGCTGATCGGTGGCGTACTCGCCACCGGCGGCACGGACCGCGCACAAATCGAATACTCCTTGAGCAACGGCCAGTTCGGCGTCGTGATCGCGGTCTTGGCGGCCGGGTTGGTCCTGATGGCGGCGTTGGCGTTGGTCCCTCGCCGACGCGTCTACCTGGCCACCAACGTGGTCGTAGCCCTGCTGTCGGGCTTCCTTGCTTTTCATCTCGTTCAGATATCCGCACCAGCCACCGATGCGGTCGTGCTCGACTCCCCACTCACAGGCGAGTGGTACGTGTCGAACGGCGGCAGCAGCGTCCTGCTCAACGGACACACCCCGGAGGAGAGCAACGCCATCGATTTCCAGCGCCTCGACCCGAACGGGCGAACACACACGGGAGGCGTTGACGCCCCGCTTGCCGACTACCCCGGCTTCGGGTCTCCAGTGCTGGCGCCCGCCGACGGGCTCATCGTCGGGGCGGCCGACGGCTACGCAGACAACCCGCCCGGCACCAACAGCGACCGCGCCAACCACGTGGTCATCGATATCGGTGCCGGACGTTATGTGGTGATGGCCCACCTCATGCAGGGCAGCGTCACGGTTGGAATCGGGGATCGGGTCCGGCGTGGCCAGCAACTCGCCGCGGTCGGGAACAACGGTCATTCCAGCGAACCGCACCTGCACCTGCAGGTCCAGGACTCCCCGGCAGACATTGATGCCGAGCGCACCTACCCGATGGTGTTCCGCAACGTCCACATCACCAGGGGTGGTGCCTGGCCGTTTGGAGGCAGCGGTGAACTCCGCACCGGTGACCTCGTTCAGGCACTCGGCCGGTGACGAGAACTACGGTTGCATCGTTGCCCACACCCGCCCGAGTGGCCGATGACCTCAGGTCCGGCCGACCATCTGCTGTTGCCGACAAACCAGCAACTCATTGGTGGAGGGTGACTCCTCCGACGATCGCCACGGCGATGATGGCGGCAGCGACGAAGTCGATGGTCATGCAGAACGGGGGCCACCACCGTGTATTGGCAACGAAATGACTCCGGTGCTGCCATAGGTCCTTCAACCCATGGCCGACAAAGCCAATGACGATCAGCCACGCCGACCCGGTGATGCCGGCCGCGGCGAGCACGACGAACACGCCTGCGACGGTGGTCTCGACGGCGATGACGGCCGGGCGCCCGTCGGCGATCGCGAAGCCGATGTACACCGCTGCGATCAGGGCTATGGACACGCCATAGACGGTTGCCGCGTCAAGCCACCAGAAGCCGAGTGGCGCCGCGGCTTGGATGACGCCGCAGAGGACTCCCCAGATGAGCGGTGCACGGCCATTGGCGAAGAGTCTCTGCAGGGTCGATCCATCGGTCGTTGTCACGTTCTTCCAGTCAAGGCTCATGTCATGTCCTCTGTGGATCTGATGTTCGGCGTTTGAAAGGGTGGCTCTTCGAGGGCGTGGGCGACACCGGTTGCAGCCCTAGTCACTAAGGGGAATGCCGGTCCGAGCGGCGTCGACAACCTGGGTGATCGCCTGACTCGAGACGGTGGCGTCGGCTTGGTTGTCGAGCAGTGATTGGTGGCTGGCGCCGGCGACGACCAGGTGGATGCTGTTGTCGGACAGCGCGGCGAGGTCCATTTGCGGAGTGAGCCAATCGGTTTGGCTGTTCACCGGCGCGGTCAGCACTTCCAGTGGCAAGCTGCCCAGATCGGTCACCGCTCGGGCCTGGGCCATCAAGGTCGGGACCATCGCGAGCTCGTCGCGTTCGCTGCGGGCCTGCCCGGCGGTGGACAGGTCGGCCCGTACCTGATTGCTGGCCTGGGCGGGCAGCTCAGCGTCGCCCAGACCGTTGATCAGCTGGGTGACGCCGAGGCGGGCCAGACCGGGGAACAGCCCTGTCAGCGGTGGTCAGCATGTCGTAGATCCCGGGGTAGTCCGGTAGTGCGGTGAACGCGGTCGGTGGGGTGGCGTCCAACAGCACCATCCCGGCCACCTGCTGGGGATACCGGGCGGCGTAGTCCAGGACGTACAGGCCGCCGAGGGAGTGCCCGACCATGATCAGCGGGCCGGTGACGTTCGCGCGGTCGAGCAGGGTGTGCAGGTCGGTGGCGATCTGGTCGCCGTCCTGTGGGGTCGGGGAGGGGTCGCTGCGGCCGCGGCCGGCGCGATCGTAGACGCAGACCCGGGTGTGCGCGGCGACGGTGGGGGCAATCCATCCCCAGGCTGCTGAGGTTCCGCCGAGGCCGGGTTCCAGAATCACGGTGGGCTCACCGGATCCGGTGCAGGACAGGTACAGCCGGTGGTCGCCCACGTCGATGAGCTGCCCGGGAGTGACTGCGCGGATTCCTGGTCGATGGTCTGCGTGACCGTGTGAATACTGCCACCGACCGCGGCGAGGGTGGTGACCGCGATGACCGGGTAGAGCATCCACCGGCCGCCGTGGTCCGGCACTTGCCGGCGGATCTGGATGGTGATCCAGACCAGCACGCCGATCAGGGCGGGCGGCCACACCCAGCCGAGGTCGTCCATCGTGGCGTTGCCCGGGTTGACAACGAGTAGGGCCGCACCGCCCACACCCATGACGGCGGCGGGAATGGCGGCCCACAGCTGGGGATGATCGGTGAAGAACACCGACAGCACAAGCAGGAGCGCCCATCCCGAGGCGAAGCCAAGCAGCACCAGTGCGTCGACCACCGGTTCGGTCCCGCCCGCGGACACGACAACACCGGCCGCGGCAGCTGCGACCCCGACGACCAGGCTGACCGCGACGACGACCCGCATCGGCCACCTGGCACGCCGCCGGTGCGCGGTTGGGTCCGCAGGATCGGCCGTCGTGGGGGGAGAGGTGATCGGCTCCGATTCGGGATCGTTGTGGTGGGTGGTCGTCACCGGTGGCCGTACGACGGTGTCTTGAATGCTGCTGTGGTGCAGTGACATCACGGGTCTCCTGACCTGGAAGGCGATGGTTCAGTCTTGGTCGGCACGGGCTCCGGTCGCGCCGGTGAAATAGCCGGGATCAGCAGCGATCAGCGACAGCCGCCACGGGGGTGGCCGCGTGTGCTGCCGCCATGTGGTCGGCGATGTGTGCGGCGTCGGCGCCGACGAAACCGAGCAGCGCCGAACCGCGGGTGTGCTGCCAGGGCAGGCCGAGGTAATACAGGCCGGGGACAGGGCTGACCCCGCGCCGGTGAACCGGAGCGCCGGCGTTGTCGGTGGCGCCGGGGATGTCGATGAAGGAGTGGTCGGAGCGGTATCCGGTGGCCCACACGATGGCTGCCGGGGTGATCGTTGTGCCGTCGGCGAAGGTCAGCGTGGTGGCGTTGGCGGCGGCGACCCGGGGGTGCACGGTGATACCGGCCTTAGCCAGCCGCTTGGTACTGGTCCCGATGACCAGCTCACCGCTGTTCCGGAATCGTCGGCCCAACCGGGACTGGGCCGGTGCGGAGAACAAGCCCGCGCTGGTGAGCCACCAGAACAGGTCACGGCCCAGAATGCGTTGCGGCAGCGAGCGGGTGGCAGATCCACTGGCGAGGGTCACTCGCCGGGTTCGGTGCAATTCCGCGGCGATCTGCACACCGGAGTTGGCGGCGCCGACGACCAGGACCGGCCCTGCGGGTAGCTGTTCGGGGTTGCGATAAGCGGAGCTGTGCAGCTGCACAATGTCCGGACCGATTGCGTCCGCGACCGCCGGGATCATCGGGACCTGGAAAGGACCGGTGGCCACCACAACCTGGGCGGCGTGCAAGGTCTCACCGTCGGTGTGGACGCAGAATCCGGCGCGGTCCCGGGTCACCCTGCTGACCCGGGTGTGGTGTCGGATCGGCAACCCGAACGTCGTGGCGTAGTGGTGGAGGTACTGCGCGACAGCGTCTTTCGTGGGGTAGCTGTCCGGGTCGCCAGGGAATGCCAGGCCCGGCAAGCCGGAGTAGCGGGCCGCAGTGAAAAGGGTGAGCGAGTCCCAGCGTGACCGCCAGACATGCCCGGTCTCCGGGCCGGCGTCCACGATCAGGAACGAGCGGCCACGTTCCTGTAGCTGCCGTCCGATCGCCAGTCCGGACTGGCCGGCGCCGATCACGATGACATCGAGGACCGAGTCACTTGCCAGTTCAACGGATCCGTCGGTGGTTATCACGATGGTCTCCTGGAGTGGGGTGGGTGATTGTCATGAGTGTTGGCCGGATCATGTGTCGTCGCGCCGGTGAAATAGCCGGGTCTTGGTCCACTCAAATCCGAGGCTCTTGCAGCATTCGATACAACGGTCCATTTGAGCGATCAGGGATCAATGGAGGGCGCGAACAAATCGACGATCCCGAGCCCCAAGGGTGCCCCGGGGCTCTACGACCGTCGTTGACACCCTGGGGGACTGAGGCCACACTTGACTTGGCAGAGAGGTGTGTGCCATGTCGTGGAAACTGAGTGGAAACTACGTCGAGACCTGCTCCTGCGAGCTGATGTGCCCGTGCAACTTGTCCTTCGATCACGGGGCGACGTATGACTACTGCCGAGTGACACTCGTCTTCGACATCCGTCAGGGGGCGGTCGACGGCACGGACATCGCCGGGTGCAAGGTCGCGCTGATCGCGGACACGCCGAAGGTGATGACAGAGGGAAACTGGCGGGTCGGTGTTTTCATCGACGACCATGCGACTGACGCACAGTTCGACAAACTCGTGCAGGTCTTCAGTGGCCAGCTGGGTGGGCCGATGGCTGGACTTGCCCCGCTCATCGGCGAGATGCTCGGGGTCGAGCGCGCCGCGATCGAGGTCGACGAGGACGGGCTGCGGCACCGTGTCCGGGTCGGCAGTGCGATCGACTTCGAGATCGAGGACATCGTCCCGTTCGGTGTGGAAACCGGTGAGCCAGTGAGGTTCTCCGGGATGTTCCATCCGGCGGGGTCCGACCTGACGATGGCCGAGGCGAAGCGGTCGAGGATCAACGCCTTCGGGATTCAGTACGAGGGAAAGACCGGGTTGTCGAAGTCCGGATTCTCGTGGGCAGCCTGACGAAATGACCGATATCGGGTCCGCGCAGCCCGAAGCCGGCGCGGGCCTCGGTCCCGCGTACGCGGCCACCCGCGCTCAGCTGGGTTTGGTGTTCGTCCTCATCGCACTCGCCGGCGTCGGGTGGTGGTGGACGATCCAGCAGATGCGCGGGATGGACAACGGGCCGTGGACCGGTCTGGGGACGTTCGGCTGGTTCATCAGCGTGTGGGTCGTCATGATGGCGGCGATGATGTTCCCCTCGATGGCTCCGACGGTGGCGCTGTACGCGCGGATGAGCCGGAACCGGTTGGCGCCCATGGTGTTCGTCACCGGTTACCTGGTCACGTGGACCGGCGCGGGGGTCGTCGCCTTCCTTGTGGGCGTGCTCGCAGGTCACGTCGCACCCGACCTGGGGTGGGAGCACGCCGGCCGCGTTCTGACCGGCGCAACACTGCTGGTGGCGGGGGTCTACGAGCTGACCCCGTTGAAGAACATCTGCCTGACCAAGTGCCGCAGCCCGCTCGGCCAGCTTCTCGGGTCCTGGCGCGACGGGTGGTCAGGCGCGCTGGGCATGGGCATGAGAAACGGCGCGTGGTGTGTCGGCTGCTGCTGGGCGCTCATGGCGTCCCTCTTCGCCCTGGGCGTGATGGACCCCGTCTGGATGGCAGTCGTCGCCGTTCTGATTGCCCTGGAGAAGACGATTCCGTGGCGCCGAACCGCGACCTACGGCACCGCAATCATTCTCCTCGTCCTCGGTGTGCTGGTGCTCGTGGCGCCGGACACGCTGCCCGGTCTCACCGTGCCGTCACCCGACCCGATGTCGATGACTTCCTCAGGGTGAACTCGCGGCCGTCGACGGGCGTCAAAGAGCATCAGTCGAGGTTGAGCCTCGCGAGTTCGCCTCGCGAGGTGATACCCGTTTTGGCGAAGACGTTCCGGAGGTGGAAGTCGATGGTTCTGGGGCTGAGGAACAACTCCGCGGCGACCTCACGGTTGGAAAGCCCCTGTGCGACGGAGGAGGCGATTTGTCTCTCCTGGGCCGTGAGCGCCACGCTCGTAGAGGAATCCCGTTTCCGGGCGGTCTCACCGGAGGCTCGAAGTTCCAGTTCGGCCCGCTGCAACCATGGTTCGGCGCCTAGATCGTTGAAAATTTGCAGGGCGGTCCGCAACTGCTCTCGAGCATCGACCCGGCGGCGGAACCGGCGCAGGAACTCCCCGTACGCGAGGTGGGTGCGGGCCCGTTCGAAGGGCCGGTCCTGGCCCGGCTCGGTTCCGAGTGCATCGGAGAAGAATTCTTCGGCTGCCGCCGGCTGATCCCCCTGTGCGGCGAGCAGTGCACGCCCGTAGGCGACAACCCCTCGGGCGTGAGGGGTGTCGGATATTTCGGCGAATTGTTCCAGTTCGGTCAGGCACCTCGCGGCGGTGTCGAGGTGACCGGTTCGGACGGCGATGTCCAACCTGTCGTAAGCGGCAAGCCGGGTCAACGTGGGTTGGGTCATCTGCTGGAAGTGGTGCAGTGCGGCCGCGGGTGCCCCGGTGAGTGCTGCGTGGCAGCCCTGCGCCCACCGCCGGGTGTCCTGCGTCAACACACCGAGGATGCCAGCAGGCTGTCCGGCGGTGGCCCGATCCAGTTCGGCCAACAAGCCGTCATAGCCCGGGTCGCCGCGCAACGCGGCCACCAGCGCCAGTTGCGCCAGCGGCATCGCAGCCAGGCCGGGTTGCCCGGTGCTGCGAGCCAGCTCCACCGCTTCGGTGGCATGGGCCACCGTTCCGGTCCAGTTCCCGCCCGACAGGTCAGCCAGCGCCAACCGCGGCAACGCGAACAGAACCAGGCCGATCGACCCGTCGTTGCGGGCCCGGGTCAGCATTCGGCTGAACAAGCGGCGGAAGCCGTCGTCGTCGCCGAGGTGGAAGGTTGCGATCCCGAGGTTGGTCAACAGGTCCGTTTCGGAGAGGTCATGCCCGAGGGTGACCGCTTGACGCAGGGAAACGGCCGCGGCGGCCAAGCCATCGTGGTTCAGCTGGTGGAACCCAATCAACAGATGGGTGAAACACCTCGCCCGGATTGAGGTGTCCTGGGCAGTGGCCGCGAGGAGTTCGGCGGGGTCGAGATCGGTGCGGTCCTGTTCGGGCAGGAACGTGGACCCGGCGGCGGCGATCATGCCGATCTCCCGGGCCCGCTGCGGGTTGACGGCCACCACGTCCCGGGCGGCTTGGTTCCAGATCCCGACACCCACCGGAACGGAACCCGCAACGAATTCAATTCGGCCGCGGAGCCGATCCAGATCGGCCCGCACCACGGGGTCGGTGACACCGGCTCGGGCCGTGCTGGCCAGCCGCATCGCCCGCGGCAACTGCGCCGCGAGGTAGGAGTTGATGGCCGCCGCGAGAAGCCTGGTGCTGCGGGCAGGTTCGTCGCTGGTCAGCTCAGCGGCCCGCTCGAATGCCGCGCTGGCGGCCTCGAAGCCACCCCTCGCCGCGGCGCGCCGGGCGGCGTCGTCCAGCGCATCAACAACTTCGTCGTCGGGTTCGTCGACCGCCGCCGCAAGGTGCCAGGCTCGCCGGTCCGCATCCTGACCGCCGGTCATCACCTGGGCCAGCGCCCGGTGCGCCTGCTGGCGAAAATGCGTTGCGGCGCCCTGATAGACGGCGGACCGAACCAGCGGGTGACGGAATCCGATGTCGGTCCCGGTTACGGTCAGCAACCCCGATTCCTCCGCTTCGGTCAACGCGACAGGGCCGACGCCGAGCAGCTCCGCGGCCTGTCGGACCACGCTCACTCTGGTCGAATCGTCGGCGGCCGCGACACATAGCAGGGTCTGCGCGGCGGTGGACAGCCTGCGGCTGCGGTCCAGGAAGACCCGCTGCACGTCCTGGGTCAACGGCAGGTCCACCGGCAATGGTTGCTGGCCGCTGAGCTGGGCCGGCGTGAGCGAACCGGGTAACTCGACCAGAGCCAGCGGGTTTCCGCCGGTCTGCTTCATCAACCGGTCCCGGACGTCGTCGGCGACCGGCACACCAGCCCGGTCGTTGAGCAACGCTGTCGCGGCGGCCGCGTCAATGCCGCCCACCACCGACTCGGGCAGTTCGCCGCTTTCGAAACGTCGGACGTCACCGTCGCGGGCCGCGAACAGCAGCGCAACCCGTTCCGGTCCGAGCCTGCGGGCCACGAAAAGCAGTGCTGCGGTTGATGCCTCGTCCAGCCAATGCGCGTCGTCCACGACGCACAGCACCGGCGACTCCTCGGCCGCCTCCGCCAACAGGCTCAGCGTGGCCAGGAAGACCAAGAACCGGTCGCCCGCCGTGGTGTCGGCTTCCCCGAAGGCCGCCCGCAGCGCTGTCGCCTGGCGCGCAGGGAGAAGGTCCACGAACCGCATCACCGGGCGGAGCAGCCGCTGGAGCGCGGCGAAGGGCAATGGCGACTCCGACTCGATGCCCTGGGTGCGCAAGATCTGCATGCCCGGCCCGACATCAGAACCGGCGCGGTCAATCAGGTCGGCCAGCAGCGCCGACTTCCCGACACCCGGCTGCCCGCGGACCACCAACGCGCCGCCCCGAGAGCTGCGGGCCTCGGCCAGCAGCAGCAGGAGGCGTTCCCGCTCCCGATCCCGCCCGTGTAGCACCACGGCAGCGTAGGCGCATCAGGCGAAACAAGCAGTCATGGATTCTGAGTCATCTCGCCACCCGACGACGACCCGAATCCGCAGATTCAGCACCCCGCACCGAGGCCTTCCGGGCACGTGGGCTCGTTGATAGGTCACCCCGGTCCTACTTCGCTTCCCGTGCCGCATCGACGACATCCTGGATCGAGTCGATCACCAGCTGCGGGTTTCCGATCTGGATGTAGTGGTCGCTGTGGGTGTCAGTGATGTGCACGGCACCAGGGAACTTCGCGGCCATGGAGTTCTGTGCGGACAATTGGGCCGCCCACAACGCGTCGGCGAAAGCCTGGTCGACACCGGGCGGCAACTGGCCGGACGCCAGCACCTCTGGCGTCAGTTGCGGAGTGTCCGCAGTCAGCACGGTGACCGGCACGTCGGGAGTAGCAGGCGCCTGCCGTACCTGACCGGCGACCGCCGTGAAGTCGACGGACTCGGCCCCGGGTCGAGTTGGTGGCGTGTTCAATTGGTGGAAAATGGCTGTCTGATCGGCGGTCAGGCCGTCTTCGAGGTCTTCGGACAAAGCGTCGACGAGGACCATTCCACCCACCTGGGCGGGGTGGTCGCCGGCAAAAATGCGAATGATCGGACCGCCGTAAGAATGTCCGACCAGAATGTACGGCTCGGCCTCGCCGGCCGCGCCGAGCAGTTTCGCCAGGTCGTCGGCCGACGTCTGCGCCGACGTCGGCTGGGGGACTTCCGTGGATCGGCTGTCACTGGTACCCGGACGGTCGTAGGCGCAGACCCGGGTGAATTCCCCGACACCGCGGAACACGGTCACGGGCTCCGCTTCCACGGGCGATGTCACCGCTGATGCGGTCGAGGGTCCGGCGGCCGGCGAGGTGTTCCAGACCTCGGCGTTGTCGCCGAAGCCGGACACCAGGACGACCATGGGGGAGCCGGTTCCTCGGCACTCCAGGTAGATCTCGCGGCCGGCACCGATGTCGACCGGGCCGGCACGATCGGGTTGCGCTGTCGGCGATGCCGTCGCCGTCGGCAATGCCGGGCCGGTGCTGGTGGCATCGTTGCCGGACGTCCCGCTGCAAGCGCTGACCAGCACGGCCAAGGCCGAGCCGACCAGGAAGATGGATCGAAATCGCATTCGGTGCGCGATCATGGCCAGCAGCCTCCCGTCAGCGAATCGCAGTCGTACCGCTCTGTAGGTCTATTAATTGGCTCCTGGTGATGCGCATACGATAGCCGAGACAACAATGCTCCCTGTCGATGACAAATACCGAAATTTCCGGATTGACGTCCTCGGCCGGTGTATCTGAGGAGCCGAAATTCTTGTGGCTACCCGACCGCGACCCCAACGGGCAGGATAGATGCCATGTCCGATGACGTCATTCGAGGTCGGGACTTCTACCGCGGGCGCGCGTGGGAACGGGCGTTCGAGGAATTGTCGGCAGCGGAGAAACGGCACGACCTGGATACGGCGGACGTCGAGCGTCTGGCGACCTGTGCTTACTTGATCGGCCGAGCTGACGAGAGCGCCGACGCCTGGGAACGGGCCCACCTGGCCCATCTTCGTCGTGGTGAGACCGTTGACGCTGCTCGTTGCGCCTTCTGGGCCTCGTTCGTGCTGCTGAATCGGGGCGAATTGGCGCGTGGCAGTGGATGGGTTCACCGAGGCCAGAGACTGCTGGACGGCGACAGCATCGATTGCGTGGAACTGGGCTATCTCCGTTACGTGGACTCGCTGCGCCGGGTGATCGAAGGTGATGTCGGCGGTGCCGCAACGGGTTTTGCTGCTGCCGCTGCGATCGGTGATCGCTTCTCCGACACCGAACTGGTTGCCTTGGCTCGGGTGGGTGAGGGTCGCTGCCTGATCAAACGGGGTGCTGTTGATCCGGGGATGGCCCTGCTGGACGAGGCAATGTCGGTCGTCACGGCCGCCGAGGTTTCGCCGACGGTCATCGGGGACCTGTACTGCACCGTCATCGAGGGATGTCATGACGTGTTCGACGTGCGGCGCGCGAGAGAGTGGACGGAAGCATTGACCCGCTGGTGTGAGGCGCAGCCGGAGATCGTTGTCTACCGGGGGCAATGCCTCGTGCACCGCGCGGAACTGTTGTTGTTCGGTGGGTCGTGGTCGCTGGCGCTCGTCGAGGCGCAGCGTGCTTGTGATGCGTTGTCCCGTCCTCGGAACCACCCTGCCCTTGGTTCTGCTCATTACATTCGGGCGGAATTGCATCGGGTGAAGGGAGAGTTCGCCGAGGCGGAGGCGGCCTACGAGCGAGCCACCGCTTGGGGACGCGAGCCCCAACCCGGCCTTGCCCTGCTACGGCTGTCCCAGGGACAGATCGGCGCAGCGGCATCCGCGATCCGGCAGGCCATTGCCGGGAGCGAGTCTGCCCCGGTAGCTCGGGCCACGTTATTGGGACCGCTGGTTGAGATCAGCCTCGCCGCGGGTGATATCGCATCCGCCCGACATGCCGCCGACGAGTTGACCGAATTCGCTGCCCCGATGGCAACGGTCATCTGCGCCATGGCCGCCCATGCCGATGGATCGGTACTGATCGCGGAGGGACAGCCGGGCGACCGCACGGTCCGTACTGCGTGACGCGTGGGCGGGTTGGACGGAACTCGGTGCGCCCTATGAGGCCGCCCGAGCTCGGGTCCTGATCGCAGCGGCGCAGCGAGCCTCGGGCAACGAGCAGGGGGCGATGCTCGAGCTGGATGCGGCACGCTCGGAATTCCGACGGTTGGGCGCCTTTGTCGATCTGCCGGACACCGTCGACCATTCCGCCGGTGCCGGTACCGGTGCCGCTGTTGGTATCGACGAGGGTTTGACCACCAGGGAGGTCGAGGTACTCCGGCTGTTGGCCACCGGGGTGACCAACAAGCAGATCGCCGTCGGCCTGTTCATCAGCGAGAAGACCGTGGCCACCCACGTCAGCAGCATTCTGCGCAAGCTCGGGGTGAGATCGCGGTCGGCGGCCACGGCCTACGCCCATGGCCGACACCTGCTGTAGACGCTCGTCGGTAGAAATGCCGATCCGGCTCCGCGAAGGTCATCAATTCCACCGATGTGCCAGAGGCAATGGCCGCCCTAATTTTGTCACCAGAGATGCTCCAATCGCCGGCCGATGGACCGCTGGGTGTCTGACGGGAGGATCAGAAATGACAACGACGGCCGGAACGGCGCCCGATCACGATCAGCAATTCGCACCATCCGAGGCCTGGGACGCGATTGCCGCCGGATACGACGAGTTCGTGGCGCCCGGTGAAGAACCGTTCGCCCTCGACGCGCTCCGGCTCGTCGGCCTGCGGGCCGGTGAACGGTTCCTCGATGTGGCGGCGGGGACGGGCGGTCTGTCCCTACCGGCCGCGCGACTCGGCGCCACCGTGATCGCCACCGACTGGTCGCCCGCGATGATCGAACGATTCGAAAGCCGGGCCCGCGCGGAAGGTTTGACCGCGGCGGAGGGCCGGGTGATGGATGCTCATGCCCTGGATTTCGACGACGACTCATTCGACGTCACGGGTTCGCAGTTCGGGGTGATGCTGGTGCCGGACCAGGTCGGCGCGCTGCGCGAGATGGTGCGGGTGACCAGATCGGAAGGGCGAGTGGTGCTGGTTGCTTACGGCGACCCCACCCGATTCGAGGCCCTGCAGTTTTTCATCGCGGCAATTCAGGCGGTGGTCCCGGGATTCGAGGGGTTGCCTGACGACCCACCCCCCTTGGAATTCCAGGTGTCGGACCCGGGCATCATGCGCGCCCGGTTGGCCGCCGCCGGATTGAGCGACGTACAGGTGGACACCGGATTGTTGGAGAGGGTGGAGTTCGCTGACGGCGAAGAATGTTGGACGTGGATGCGCAGCAGCAATCCGGTTGTCGGGATGATCCTCGCCGACGTCTCCGACGAGCAGCAGGCGACAGTCAGGCAGATCTTGCACGGCATGATTCGGGAGCGTGCCGGGGAGTCCGCCAGGGCTGTGCTGACCGCTCCGTTGACGATCGGGTGGGGTTGGAAACGGTGAGCAGTCCGACCGTCGGCATCATCAGCGTCCCGTGGGAGCACCCGGTTGCCAGCTTCGGAAGAACGTCGTCGAAGGGGTCGGTGTGGGTGCATCAGTACTCGTCGTAGGCGCCGGGGTCGCTGGTCTCTCGCTGGGACGCGCGCTCGCGTTGCGGGGTATTGACTGCACCGTCGTGGAGAGGCGGACATCGACGGGCGCCCTGGGGATGGGGCTGAACCTGCCCGGCAACGCCGCGCGAGCGTTGACCCGGCTGGGTGTGTTCGAGGAGGCGATGTCCCACGGAGCACTGGTGACCCGGCGGGAGTACCGAAACAGCCGCGGCCGGTTACTGTTCGGCACCAACGATGCCGAATTCTGGGCTGGGGTCGGGACGCCGATCTGCGTGCGCCCCGGGCACCTGTTGGCGGCACTCCGGACACCGCCCGCAGCTCCCGTTCGTCACGGGGTTCGGGTACTTTCCGCACGCACGGTCGGTGCGCATGTCGAGGTTCAGCTGGACGGTATGCCCTCGACCACGTACGACCTGGTGGTCGGCGCCGACGGCGTTCACTCAACGCTGCGAACGGCGATAGCCGGTGACGACAGCGCCCTTCGGCGTTCGGCGATGACCGGCTCGAGTTGGCGTTTTGTCGTTGCCAATCCAGGCGTGGACTGTTGGACCGTCTGGTCGGGTGCTGCCGCGACCCTGTTGCTGATACCGGTGGGGGACGGCGACGTGTACGGGTACGCGTCGAGCACCCGCGGCGGCGCAACCGGCGACAACGCGGCGTGGCTGGCCGACGCGTTCGCCGGTTTCGCCGGGCCGGTGACGGACGTCATCGCCTCCCTGCTCAGCGGCAAGGGTGAACTGCACCATTCACTGGTCGAGGAGGTACGACTACCGACCTGGCACCGCGACCGGTTCGTGTTGATCGGGGACGCCGCCCACGCCACCGGGCCGGTGTGGGCGCAGGGGGCCGCCATGGCGATGGAGGATGCCGTTGTGCTGGCCGATGTGCTTGCGGCGACGTCGGATTGGTCCATGGCCGGTGAAACCTTCGAACGTGCACGTCGGGCCCGGGTCGATCACGTTCAGACCGTCACGGACAGGATGTCCCGGCTGGCCGGACTGCCGACATGGTTGCGCGACCTCGGAGCCCCGATCCTGGGCCCGCGAGCCTTTCGAGAGGCCTACGGCCCACTCCGCGTCGACCCTTTGCCGATCCGGTAAGGCGTAGCAAGGGTGGCACGGTCGTCAATCAGTCGCAGGCTGGTCGGTAGCCTGGCGTCTCCGGTTCTCCCTGCCACATCGCCGTTTCAGTCGGGCCCGCAGATGGAGATCTCGATGATGACCTCGTCGAGGTTGTGATAACAACGCTCCGGAAGGTCCAGGAACAATTCCATCACCGGGGTCGGCGCGCGTGCGGTCACCGCGGCGACCAGCAGGTCGGACCTCGTGGCCGACCCATGGGTGAGCGCTACCCCCGCAAAGCAGATCGCGCTCGCCCTCGAACGCGATGATCCGCAGTACGTCGCCACCGCCAACCTCGATCATCTTCGGCAGCAACGCCTCCGCAGCCTGATCATCCCAGCGTTGGCGTTTCTGCTCGGGACGGTTGTCCTGATCGCCGGGTTGGTCACCACCCACGCCCAGCTCGTCGCGGGAGTGCTGATCAGCCTGACCGGCGCTCTGGTCATGACGATGACAGCCATCCGATTCCTGCGACGCCACGCCGGCGCCACATCGAGCACCGGATGGTGGCTGGTGTGAGCTGGGTCAGGCATCCGCACGATGAAGCCGCCAGCCGGCGAAACCGATGAGGACGAGGGCGTTACCACAGACGGGTGAGGCGCCACGGAGATACTGAGCATCTTCGGACGACCCGGGGAGCGCATGACCACCCGGACTTCCACCTGAGAACGCCACCGCCGTGAACGAAGACGAGCTCTCACCGACCGATGAGTTGCCGACGAGCGGGGGCGTCTGACCCACGAGTCCTTTCGGCAAAGGAGGCAGAACCATGGCGGTGGCGGATGGCGTGGACGCGAGGACAGTGGCCGAAGAGGCGCGGCGGGTAGTGGCCGCGAACGCCTACATGACGCTGGCCACCGCCGACGCCGACGGGCAGCCGTGGGCCACCCCGGTGTGGTTCGCCACCCGAGACCACCGGGACTTCATCTGGGTGTCGCGGCCCGGAGCGCGACATTCTCGCAACATCGCGGCCAGCCCCTTGGTCGCCATTGTCGTCTTCGACTCCACGGTGCCGGTCGGTGGGGCCTCCGCGGTCTATGTCGAGGCCGTGGCCGAGGAGGTCGGCGCCGGCGACCGGACCGAGGCGCTCGTCGTCTTCAACGAGCGCGCGCGGGAGCAGGGCATTGACACGTGGGATGAGCGGAAGGTCGTTGGGGCGTCACAGTTCCGGCTCTACCGGGCGCGCTCGACGCAGGTCTACGTCCTGGATGAGCACGACGGTCGGATCGACGTGGACGGGTAGCGCGATCTTGTCCGGAATGTGACGTGCGGGTTCGGCGACTGGCCCTATTCTGGCCCGGGGGTTCGACAAGTAGCTCTCAGCTCGTTCGATCGCGTCACAGCCAGGGGAAGTGTGTGGTGGATCAATCGATGTCCGCGGTGGACCACGTCGAACAAGTCTCGAAAAGGGGCGTCGATCCGGACGACACCACATCACCGGTCACCATCGATCAGACACCTGCTCGGATCGATGTGTTGCGAGTCACTGCGGCCGTCCGGCGTCTGGCCGGGTCGAGGGAACCCGCCCGGCTGTTCAGTCAATTGACCCAGGTGTGCGTTCCGGCGGTCTGTGACACCTGCACGATCGACCTGGTGGAAGCGGCAGGACATCACTACCGGACTCGGCAACCTGCCGAGAAGCCCGACAACTGCCAGGAACTCGACCCGGACTCGGTCATCCGGGTGGAGTTCTCCTCCGACGGTGCAGGTGGGCCGCGGTTCTCCGGAGTCATGGCGTGCACGTGGGTGAACGGCTACCGACCCTGCGCGGCGGATACAGCTTTGCTCGGGCTGCTGGTAGATCACACCACTGCACTGGTGGAACACGAACGCCTCACCGCAAGGGTCGATGAACTCGAAACAGCTGCGGGCGGCTGCGGCGTCACCTTGCCCGGTCATCAGCGTGTCGCCGCCGCAGTCGGAATCCTCATGGCGTTGCATCACCTGAGCGCCGCCCAGGCAACCGACCTGCTCAGTCGTGCGAGCCAACACACTCACCAAAGCATTCGCGGAGTGGCAGACACCGTCCTGCGGACCGGTTCCCTGCCCGAACATCAGCACCAGACGGCTGTCTCGGCGTGATCCGGATCCGAGCCGGGGCGGAGGTAGCTCGCGACTGCAAATAGTCGCAACAAATCCGGGCGAGGTGCTGGTGCTACGCCATTCGTGGGTTCAGACTGGTGCCGTTCACATCTGAAAGGTGTTGCGTGATGACTGTCCCCGCTACCGAATTCGTTGCTTCAGGATGCCCCTACGTCGTGACGGACGTCGCCGGCAGACCCCCGGCCGATCTGGACGACTTCGTCGGCGGTAGCCGATTCACCGCCGTGCGTGGCACTGACCGATGCGGCGTTGCCGGCTTCGGTAGCAGGGTTGGCACCGTCGTCCGTTTCCACGAGAAGGACGGTGGTACCGGTCGGGATCTACGAGTTTGGCAGGTGTCATCGGCTGACAACAACGCCTTTGAGGCGACAGCTCTCTCGAACTATTGAGCTGAGAGAACTCTCATCCCCGGCTGGCGAAGAACTCGTTCGCCTTGGGCGAGAACAGGATCGCCAGGATGATGACTCCGAAGATGATGCCACCGATTGCCGTCGATCGACTGTTGTCGGTGCGGGCGAACGCGGTGTAGAGGTTCCCGATCAGGTGCAGCACGGTGACGATGGCGACGATGGTGCGGCTCACCGGGTTGCCGTTGGAAAGCCCTTTGGCCACCGCGAGATAGATGACCCCGAAGAGGATCGCGACGATTGCCAGCGCGATGATCACCCCACCGCTCATTCCATCGACATCGATCCCGGTGCCAATTCCGACGATGAGTAACAGCACCCCGCCGATCACTGACAAGATTCCGGATATCACCACCAGAACAACGAGCAGAGTGACAAGTCCGGGCCGGTGGACAGTGGGAGAAGTCATGGGTGACATCCTTTCTGGGTGGTGCCAAAGTCCAGGCCCGCAAAAGATCTCCAGGCCATTCCACGGATGGGCGTTCTTTCAATGGCCAGAATGCCGACATCAGCTGGGCCCGCGACAGGAAGGCGCCGCCATTTCCTGTTCGGGCACACCTGCCGTTAAGCCGCAGACAGCTGCTGCGTGAAAAACAGCACATGAGACATCCACCTGGTCCCGCAACTCGGGCGCGTCCGCGCCTCGCCGAATGCAGCGTCGGCATCCCCGGCGCCGGCGTGACTGCCATGGCGATGATCGTCATTACCTTCTGAGACGAACAACAAGTAGCCCGACCGCGCGATGCAGCGCATCCAATGTTGATCGAGAAGCGCTGCAGCGCAGTGACACTAGTTGCCGTTGCCGTTGCCGTTGCCGTTGCCGTTGCCGCCGTTGCGTTGCCGTTACCGGGGTTTTCGTTCCCGCCGTTGCCGTTACCGCCGTTGCCGTTCCCGCCGTTGCCGTTACCGGGGTTTTCGTTCCCGCCGTTGCCGTTCCCGCGGTTGCCGCCGCTTCCGTTCTCGGTGGTGGGTGTCTGGCCGGCCGGCTCGACGGTCGTCGGTGGCACGACGGATTCGGGCGGGGTGGGTTCGGCCGGCGCGCTGGTTGATGGAGAGCTCGGTTCGGCCGGCGCGCCGGTGGCCGTGACCAGGACCGGTTGACTCTCGTCAACCGTGCCGGCCGCTGTCGGTTGTTGGCTGTCACCCGACGATGTCACGACGCCCGGGCTGGTGGTCGTCGGGTTGTCATCCCGGATGAGGATCACCGCGACCAGGGCGGCCACACAAATCAGCAAGCCTGCAACTGCGGCCACGAACATTCCGGTCGGCTTGCGCTTACGTCGCCGCGGAGCATCAGCGAGAGTGTGACCGGTCCGGTCCGGATCGCCTCCGTCGGCCAGTGCGCCGTCCGACAGTGGGCGCGTGTGCTGTGATGTGAACGGTGCGATCGGTGGGGCGGATTCCCGGTCCGCCGTCCCTGCGAGAGCGGATGCCGCCGCCGCCGCGGTGGGTCGATCACCGGGATGGACAGCGGTCATGGCGCGCAGCAATTCCTGCCAGGGGCGTGGAAGCGCATCGGGAATGACGGGTTCTCGGTGCAAACGCGCGACTGCTGCTTCTACGGCTGGGCCGGGATACTCGCGGCGCCCGGTCAGGCACTCGAGTAGCACGAGTCCCAGCGCGTAGACATCCGCTGCGGAACCGATCTCCTCGCCACGTACCTGTTCGGGGCTCAAGTACGGCGCCGTCCCGAGCACATCTCCGGACTGCGTAATTCGTTCCGCACTCAGGACGCGCGCGATCCCGAAGTCGCTGAGCTTCGGTTCGCCGGTGGTGGTCAGCAGGATGTTGGCCGGTTTGATATCTCGGTGCACAAAACCCTCACGGTGCACTACCGCCAAGGCGGACGCTATCGCCACCCCGAGCGACGAGACCTCGTCGGGCATCATGGGACCTTGCTGAAGCTGTGCGGCCAGGCTGGGGCCGCCCATGAATTCCAGGACCAAGTACCCCGGGGTCACCCCAGTGGGGCCGCTCGGGGCCTCTGCTATCCGGGCGTCGTAGACGGCGACCAGATGGGGGTGCTGCAAGCTGGCCATCAGACGCATTTCCTGCCGCTGCCGGGCAATCATCACCGGATCGGTGAGGTGCGGCTCGAACACTTTGATTGCGATCGTTCGACCCAGGAGGTCATCGGTTCCTCGGAAGACGGTTGCGCTGCCACCCTGACCGATGAACGTCCCCAACCGGTATCGGCCGTCCAGCAGGGTGCCCGGCCCCGGCGACCCGGGATCAGCGTCACCGGACTGACCGATCCGGGTTCGCTGAGGTTCGGTGTTCGGCGCCATCCATTTGATGGTAGCCAGCGCACATGCCCACATCGCCCGCATGCTGGGACGGCCACCGCTGCGACCGCGGCTGCGGAGCCGTCACCGTTCCGCCGCTCGCGGAAGCCATCGGGTGCGGTTGATGGCCGAGACATTGTCCAGTTTCTCAGCCTGTGACTGATAGGTCACCGAGCGCTGTCAAGATCGACCGGATACGCTGAGACCGCTTTGTACGAATTGCGGCGTTTCGCCGGTGCGTCGTGGTCGGCCGGGAATTGGCATCGAAGTGTGACAACGCGGGATGCGGGGAGATTGGCCTCTGTTCCGCGCCCACCGAATGAGCAATCGTCGCTGCGGAGGGGACCGATGTCCGGATCGGCGGGTCGACAGGATCTGGCGCGGAAGGCGCGTCGAACCATGGTCAAGGTGACGGGGGCGCTCGCGGTCGTTGTGCTGGTGATGGCCGGGCTGCCGATGTTGGCCGGTGCCTCCTCTCTTGCTTCAATTCCCTCCCTGCAGATCACGGTCACTTCGGACCCCGCGTCGGGCAGCGAGGTACTACCCGGCGACACGATCACCTATGCACTCAGCGCCGCCAGTCCGGAGCCACCGTCGGACGGTGCCGTCGTCGTCGATGATCTTTCCGGCCTGTTGGACAACGCGACTGTGCTGAGTTCGGCGGACGAGCTTGCTGACGGCGGCCTCACGCTGGATATTCAGGCGAAAACGATCACCTGGGTCATTCCCGCAGCAACGACCCTGGGTGACGCCGAGACCGAGGCGACGACGTCGTTCCAGGTGACCGTCGCGGATACCGCGCCCGAGGGGACGGAGTTGATCACGGCTGCCGCCGCAGCAGGTGATGCCTGTCGCCCGGAAAGCGCGTGCTTCTCGATCCTGAAGGTCGCCCGACCACCCGACGCAGGGCCGGACGAGGCACCCGTCGAGGCGTCGCAATCCATGACACCGGATTCATCGACCGAGCAGGCCGCGGCAACCATGCCGGAGATGGTTCCGGATCCGACGCCGGAGATCTCGGCGGAACCGGCGCCCGAGTCCACCACCGGCGAGTCGACAGACGCGGAGCAAACGTCGACGAGCGCGACCACGACCGCCAGCTCGACGTCCACCACTTCATCGGACGTCGCGGCAACCACTCCCGCGCCGGAAACGAGCACGCCATCCACCACTGCCATGGAGTCGGCCGGGTCGGAAATGATGGCAGAAGCCGCGACGAGCGGCGTGGCAGCCGATGCGCCGTCGCCGACCGGTTCTCCGGCGCCGAACGGTCAGGTACAACAAGCCTTGGTCGTGGACGCGCTGGCCGGTCCGTGCATCGGGGCTTCTCCGGCAGCCGGTTCTCCGGTCGCCGGGTTCGAGATCGACGGCAACCTGTGCACCGACGACCCCGCGAACATCGATTGGGATACCGCCGGCGGCCTGCTCGGCGACGACGGCGCCCGGGACTCGACGCAGTTCACCTCAGGGGCCAAGGAGAATAACTGGCCCTGGTCGCCGGGGCAGACCCAGGGCGACGGGATCGCCCCGAACAGCACCGACATCACGAACGTCCACGCCTTCACGAAGACGGCGGGTGACGTCTATGCGTTCGTCGCCTTCGAACGGGTGGCGATCACTGGCACGGTTGCTTACCACCTGGAGCTGAACCAACTACCGAACACCTTCGGTCCGACACCCAACCGAACGGCCAACGATCTGCGCTTGACGATCGAGCAGCAGGGCAGCAGCCTCATCCGATTGACCGGCGCCGAGAAGTGGACGGGCACGGCGTGGCAGTCGCTCGGCTCGTTGGCCGGCTTCGTCGGCCAGATCAACCAGGGTCCGGTGACGAATCTGTCCGGGGCCACCCTGCTGGCGGGCCAATTCGCGGAAATTGCGGTCAACCTGACAAGCCTGTTCGGGCCCGCCTGCAGCGGCGAGTACGGCACGCTGAACATCCGCTCGAGTTCCTCGACGCCGGACACCGCGTCGCTGAACGACTGGGTCGCCCCGGTCGCCTTGAACGTGCCGGACACCTGCCCGTCGGTGGTGGTGAACAAGACCTGGGTGATCGACGGCACCACGTATGCCAACGGCTCACAGCCGCCGGGGTTCTCCGCGTCGCTGTCGCTGACGGGGCGGACGAATCCGCTGTTCGGCGTCACCTACACGACGCGCTCCAACGGAACCCGGTACCAGGTGGGGGAGGTGGTGACGGTCGGGGAGACCGTCGCGCCGTTGCCGCCGGGGTGCGCCAACGTCCAGGCCGGTGACAGCGGCAGTCATACCCTGGTCAGCGGACTGAACTCGTTCGCGATCACCAACACCGTCACCTGCACCTACCTGACACTGCAGAAGTCCGTGGTCGGTGGGTCCGCGACGCCCGCGCAATGGACGCTGTCGGCCACCGGTCCGACGACCGTGACCGGTCCCGGGAACAGCGCGGCGGTCACGAAGGTGCACGTTGCGCCCGGTGCGTACCAGCTGGCAGAAACCGGGCCGACGGGCTACCAGCAGACCTCGCTGACCTGCGCGCCCAGATCGGTGTCCGGCAGCACCGTCACGCTCGTCGGCGGCGACGACGTGACCTGCACGTTCACCAACACCGCCGCGCACCCGATGGTGCTGACGAAGGCCTGGGTGAACGCCACACCCGGCGACACCGTCGAGCTGCGGATCACGGACGGCGCCGCGTCGGACACAGGCACCAGCACCGCCCCGTCGACCACCACGTCGGCGACGCTGACGGCCATCGCCGGCGACACCGTGGCACTAGCCGAGACGTTCACCATTGGGGACTCGGCGCGCTACTCCACATCGCTGGCCTGCGACAACGGTGTCACCGTGACGAACGGCTCCTTCACGGTCCCACCGACGCTCTCGGCTGGTTCCACCATCACCTGCACCTTCACCAACGCCCGCCGCTCCGCGACGCTGACCCTGCAGAAGTCCTGGGTGAACGGCGCCGCCGGTGACACCGCGGGCCTGTCCATCGACGGCGCGACGTCGGGCGGCGGATTCGCCACCGCGACCGCTCCCTTGCCCACCGGTAACGGACTGTCCACCGCCACCGCGACTGCAACCGTCTTCTCCGGCGACTCCGTTGCCCTGGCCGAGGCATTCGGCGGAAACACCGGCACGTACACCGCCGTCCTCGCCTGCTCCGACCCCACCGGCCTGGTCTACGTGGCCGGCGCCTTGTCCGGCATCTACACCGTGCCTGTCCACGCCGACCAACCTGGTGTGCACGTTCACCAACACCCGCACCTCGGCCATTCTGATCCTGCAAAAGGAATGGGTGGACGGTGCAGCGGGCGACCAGGCGGGCCTGGTGATCAGCGGCTCCGATCCCGCGACCGCCGGCTCGGCCGTCTCGACCGCGACCGGGGCCGCCGGATCCGAGATCGATAACGCCCATCGCGCCACCGCGACGATCTTCTCGGGCGAGACGGTGACGGTCAACGAGGATCTGCCACCCAGCGGGCAGACCAATACCGGCTCCTACACCTCCACCATCAGCTGCGACGAGCTCGGGATACAACTAGGAAGAGGCGGTCAGGCGGCCAGCGGGGTGGTCCCCGATGAGCCCGTGCCGGTGCTGTGCACGGTCACGAACACCCGGACATCGGCCTCCCTGGTGCTACAGAAGGCCTGGGTGAACGGCGCCACCGGCGACATCGCGAACCTCTCCATCGACGGCGCGACCGCGGGTTCGGGATTCGCCGACGCGACCGTCCCGGCAGGCGGAACCGGGCTGTCGATCGACAAGGCGACGGTGACCCTCCTCTCGGGCGACGCGGTGGATCTGGCCGAGCAGCTCGGCGCCGCCAACGACGGCTCGTACACCTCTCAGATCATCTGTAACCGACCGGGCCTGACTCCGGATGGGGACGGGCAGGGTGGCTCCTTCCAGGTGCCCGCGATTCCCGAGCCGGTGACCTGCACCATCACCAACACCCGCACCTCGGCATCGCTGATCCTGCAGAAGGCGTGGGCGAACGGCGCCGCAGGCGACACCGCAGCGTTGGCGGTCAGCGGCTCGGGCCCGGCGACGTCCGGGTCGGCGACGTCCACCTCGACCGGTGCGGCAGGGTCGGCCACCGACACGGTCAACCGCGCTACCGCGACGATCTTCTCCGGCCAAATGGTGAACCTCGCTGAAACGCTGGGTGCCGGCAACACCGGTGCCTATACCTCGCAGATCACCTGTGACCAACCGGTCCTGGACCCCGACGACGATGGTCGGGGTGGCATCTACACGGTTCCTGACACTCCTGTTGCAGTGACGTGCACGATCACGAACACCCGGACCTCGGCTGTATTGACTTTGCAGAAGACCTGGGTGAACGGCGCCGCACGCGACACTGCAGCGTTGGCGGTCAGCGGCTCGGGCCCGCCGACGTCCGGGTCGGCCACGTCCGCCGCAACCGGCGCCGCGGGGTCGGAGACCGACACGGTGAACCGGGCCGCCGCGACGGTGTTCTCCGGGCAAGCGGTGAACCTCGCCGAGACGTTGGGCGCCGGCAACATCGGGACGTATACGTCGCAGATCGCCTGTGACCAAACGGGTCTGACCCCGGACGGGGATGGGCAGGGCGGCTCGTACCTGGTTCCCGGTACTCCCGCCGCGGTGACGTGCACGATCACCAACACCCGCACGTCGGCCGCGATGACCCTGCAGAAGACCTGGGTGAACGGCGCCGCCGATGACACCGCAGACCTCACCATCAGTGGCTCCGACCCCGCCACAACCGGGTCGGCCACGTCCACCGCGACTGGGACCGCGGGGTCGGAGACCGACACGGTGAACCGGGCCGCCGCGACGGTGTTCTCCGGGCAAGCGGTGAACCTCGCCGAGACGTTGGGCGCCGGCAACATCGGGACGTATACGTCGCAGATCGCCTGTGACCAAACGGGTCTGACCCCGGACGGGGATGGGCAGGGCGGCTCCTACCTGGTTCCCGGTACCCCCGCCGCGGTGACGTGCACGATCACCAACACCCGCACGTCGGCCGCGATGACCCTGCAGAAGACCTGGGTGAACGGCGCGTTCGGAGACACCGCTGGCCTGGCCATCGCCGGTCCCGCGCCGGTCGTGTCGGTTACGGCTGTCTCCACTGCATCTGGTGCATCCGGGTCGGAGACCGACACCGCGAACGTGGCGACGACGACCGTCTTCTCCGGTCAGGAGATCGGCCTCGCCGAACTCCTGAATCCAGGCAACACCGGGTCCTACACCTCCCAGATCACCTGTGATCAAACCCTTCTGGAACCGAGCAGCGATGGGCGGAGCGGGATTTACACGGTGCCCGCGACCCCTGCCGCGGTGACCTGCACGATCACCAACACCCGCACCTCGGCCACCCTGATCCTGCAGAAGACGTGGGTGAACGGCGCAGCCGGCGACACCACCCTGCTGTCGATCACCGGCGTCGCGCCGGAAACGTCCGAGGAGAACATGTCGACCGCGACCGGTGCCCCCGGCTCGGAGACGGACACCGACCACCAGGCCGTCGCGACCGTGTACTCCGGCCAGACACTCGTCCTGGGCGAGATATTCGGCGCCAGCAACATCGGCACCTACGCGGTGGACCTCACCTGCACCGACCCGGACAGGCTGTTGCGCCAACAGAACGCGGAGTCAGGCACCTACACGGTCCCCCTGGAACCTTCAGACGTCACCTGCACCTTCACCAACTCCCGCAGGTCGACATTGCTGATCCTGCAGAAGGGGTGGGTGGATGCCGCGGCCGGTGACACCGCCGGGCTGACGATCGCGACTCCGGCGCCGGGCACACCGGCTTCGGCCACGTCGACCGCGACCGGCGCGGCGGGGTCGGAGATCGACGCCGTGAACCGGGCCTCGGCGACGGTGTTCTCCGGGCAGGCGGTGCCCCTGGATGAGGTGCTGGGTTCCGGGAACACTGGGTCGTACACGTCGCAGATCGTCTGTGACCAGCCGGGTCTGACTCCGGATGGGGACGGGCAGGGCGGCAGCTACCAGGTCCCTGCGATTCCGCTGGCAACGACGTGCACTGTCACCAACTCCCGCACGTCGACATTGCTGATCCTGCAGAAGGGGTGGGTGGATGCCGCGGCCGGTGACACCGCCGGGCTGACGATCGCGACTCCGGCGCCGGGGACACCGGCTTCGGCCACGTCGACCGCGACCGGCGCGGTGGGGTCGGAGATCGACACCGTGAACCGGGCCTCGGCGACGGTGTTCTCCGGGCAGGCGGTGCCCCTGGATGAGGTGCTGGGTGCCGGGAACACCGGGTCGTACACGTCGCAGATCGTCTGTGACCAGCCGGGTCTGACCCCGGATGGGGACGGGCAGGGCGGCAGCTACCAGGTCCCTGCGATTCCGCTGGCAACGACGTGCACTGTCACCAACTCCCGCACGTCGACATTGCTGATCCTGCAGAAGGGGTGGGTGGATGCCGCGGCCGGTGACACCGCCGGGCTGACGATCGCGACTCCGGCGCCGGGGACACCGGCTTCGGCCACGTCGACCGCGACCGGCGCGGTGGGGTCGGAGATCGACACCGTGAACCGGGCCACGGCGACGGTGTTCTCCGGGCAGGCGGTGCCCCTGGATGAGGTGCTGGGTGCCGGGAACACCGGGTCGTACACGTCGCAGATCGTCTGTGACCAGCCGGGTCTGATCCCGGATGGGGACGGGCAGGGCGGTTCGTACGAGGTTCCCGACATCCCGGTCTCGGTGACGTGCACGATCACCAACACCCGCACCGCGGCGCAAGTGATCCTGCGGAAGGAGTGGGTGGACGCCGCCGTCGGTGACACCACCGACCTGACCATCACCGGTTCCGACCTCGGAACCGTCGGGTCGGCCACCTCGACAGCGACCGGCGCCGCTGGGTCGGAGATCGACACCGTGAATCAGGCCACCGCTACGGTCTACTCCGGGGGCACGGTTGACCTGGTCGAGGCGTTCGGTACGGGCAACACGGGCTCCTACAGTTCTCAGATCGTCTGTAGCCCCGCGGACGGGTTCACCGCCGGGCAGGGCGGGCAGGGCGGCAGCTACGAGGTGCCGGACACCCCGGTTCCGGTCAGCTGCACGGTCACCAACACCCGTACCTCGACATCGCTGATCCTGCAGAAGGTCTGGGTGAACGGCGCCGCCGGCGACACCGCGGACCTGTCCATCGGCGGCGCGACGACCGGCTCGGGATTCGCCACCGCGGTCGTCCCGGCAAACGGAAACGGGCTGTCCACCGACAAGGCAACCGCCATCGTGCTGTCCGGCGACACCGTCGAGCTTGCTGAGGACCTGGGCGCCGCGAACACCGGCACGTACACCTCGCAGCTCGAATGCGACCAGCCGGGCCTGACGCCAACCGGCGATGGGCGAGGCGGTACGTACCAGGTTTCCGCCACAGCTGCCCCCGTCAACTGCACCTTCACCAACGCAGGCCCGCCGTCGGTTCCGACAGTGACCAAGACGGTCACCGCGACGACCCAGAACGCGGACGGCAGCTGGACGATCATCTACGACGTCGCTGTCACCAACGCCGCGACCGCCGCAATGACGCACTACACCCTGACGGATGAATTGGCGTTCGGCGCCGGCATCGATGTCAACTCGGCGACGGTCGAAGGCCCGGCTGACGAGACGGTGAATCCGAACTGGAACGGCGACACCGACGTCACCCTTGTGACAAGCGGGACGCTGCTGACCGGCGAAACAGATTCCTACACAGTCACTGTCAACGCCGACGTCACGGCCGACGCTACCGCCGGTGATCGCGCCTGCTCGTCCGGCGGCGGCTTCCTGAACAAGGCACATGTCGGCCTCGCGCCGCCGGAGCTCACGGTCGCCGCCGCAGCCGCGGCGACGGACCAGACCACCACGGGTGACGCGTCCGCCTGCGCCGAGCCGGTCTCGCCGACGATCGTCAAGAATGCTGTCGCCTCGGCGCAGCATCCCGGGGACGCGACCTGGGACGTCACCTACACCTTGTCGGTGACGAACCCGGCGACGACCACCGGCCTGGTCTATTCCCTCACCGACACGCCGGGCTTCCCCGAGGGCGTGAGTGTGAACACCGCGACGGTGATCGCGGCGAAGGACAGCGCAGGACAGCCGATCACGGACCTGATCAACACCTGGGACGGCAGCACGTTGTCAATTGTCGGCGCCAAGGACCTGGCCGCCGGGGTCACCGACACGTATACCGTGGTGATCAACACCACCGGGACGGCCCAGGACGTATCGAACAGCCAGTGCCAGGCCGGCGGATCCGCGCACGGATATGTCAACACCGGTGCCGTCACCTCCGGCGCGGACTCCTTCACGGCGCAGGCATGCATCGACATCCGGCAACCAGATCTCCCGCCGGCTCCCACACCGACTCCGCCGACTCCGCCGGCTCCGCTGCCTCCGCCCCTGGCCTACACCGGCGTCGCAGTAACAGAATTCCTGATGACAGCTTTCGGACTCGTGATAATGGGAACGCTGCTCCTCATGGTCTTCCGCCGTCGGACTCCAGCGGGGTGAGCCCGACAGCGACCGAGACCTAGATGTCCACGGCGGGGAGCTCTCGTCATCAATAGGCGGGGTCCGCCGGGCCGGAGAGGCGGTCTTGGATGCCAGCTCAGTGTGTTCGGTGCGCATTTTGTTTCGAGGCCATGCGTTGTCCAGGAGGCGTGACTCGATGGTTCGCCTGGGTAGCGGCCGGCACCCGAGGTCAGGCAGTGGCGACCGGGTTCCGGGTCAGTTCGGCCAGCGCGGTGGGGGCGGTCAGGGGGAGAAGGTGGTTGTGACCGGGGATGACGGTCGTGCGGGCGTCGGGGAGCATGCCTGCGAGGTGGTCGACCAGCCGATGGGTGAACGGTGGGCTGTCGCCGCCGGCGACGAGATGGACCGGCTGCTCGATCCGGCGCGCCAGTTCCTCGTCGAAGTGCCACCCGACGAGCGAAGGTATCTCGCCGGTGAAGCAGTAGCCGCAGTCGCGTTCGGCGCGTTCCAGGCCGTCTCGGCCCAGTGCGGACTCGATCACAGTCCGGTACTGCGGTCCGCACAGCGCCGCCAGGAACGTGTCGAAGGCGGTGGGCAGGTCGCCCTGGTCGGCGGCGCCCACCGCCGCGCCCAGCGCAGGGCCGATCGCGGCGGCGACCGGCGCCCGGTCCTCGGGCGGCAGCAGCGGGTCGATCAGCGGCGGCTCGACCAGGACGAGTTCGCCGACCAGGTCCGGGTGGTCGAGCGCCAGCTGCAGCGCGACCACGCAGCCGGACGAGTGCGCGAGCACCCGAGCTCGCTCGATCCCGAGGCGGCGCAACAGATCTGCGCACTCGTCGACGTGGTCGGCCACCGACATCGGCTCGGCGGGTGCGGGGTCGGAGTAGCCGGTGCGGGTGACGCGGATCCGCCGCATGCCGGCGACGGCCGGCTCGCGTTCGAACGGGACGAACCAGTCGGCGAAGCCGGCTGCGTGGATCAGGACGAGCGGCTCGCCGGAGCCGCCGGAATCGGTGTGTTGCATAGTGATTTCTCCTTTGATGGGTGGTGATCGGTGGGTGTGTGCGGTGTCGGGTCAGTTGGCGTAGAGCCGGATTTCGATGCCGTCGGGGTCGTGCAGGCCGACGAGGACGCTGCCGCCGTTGTGGCCGGTGACGATGCCGCCGTGCTGCTGGTCGATGGCGGCCAGGTGGTCGGCCCAGGCCTGGACGCCGTCCCGGGTCGGGACGCCGAGTGCGACCAGGTCGAAGCCGGCGAGGGCGGCGGCCCGCTCGGGATCGTGCCGTAGCGCGATCTGGGTGGTGCCGTCCGGGGCCTCGAGGGCGACGCCACGGAGCTCGCCGTCTTCGGTGAACTCGATCGCCACATCCAACCCGAGCACCCGCAGGTACCACTCGCTGCTGGCGCGGACATCGCTGACCGGGATCTTCACGTGGTGGATCGGTGCGAGATCGGGCATGATCTCTCCTTTCACTAGAGCTGACTCTAGCGAGTCATTGGAGTAGTCTCTAGCGAATGAGCGATGCTGTCAAGGACAAACGACCGAGAGCCGGGCCGAGAAGACCAGGCTGACCAGGCGGCGGATCGTCGCCGCGGCGGCCGACCTGTTCCTCGACCAGGGTTACGGCGCAACGACGCTCGACCAGGTCGCGGCGCGCGCGGGCGTCGCCGTGCAGACCGTCTACTTCCACTTCGGGAACAAGGCGACGCTGCTCAAGGAAGCACTCGACGTGGCCGCCGTCGGCGACGACGAGCCGGTCGCGCTGCTCGACCGGTCGTGGCTCGAGGAGCTGACCGCCGAACCCGACCCGGTTCGGGTGATCGAGCTCTGGACGAACGGCGGCCGCGAGATCCTGGAGCGGGTGGCGCCGCTGCTCGCCGTCGTCCGCGGCACCGTCGGCACCGACCCCGATCTCGCCGCGCAGTGGGATGTCAACGAGAGCCAGCGCCGCACCGCGTTCCGCGCTCTGGCCGACCTGCTCGCCGATCGCAGGGCGCTTCGCCCGGGGCTCACCGTCGAGGACGCCGCCGATCTCGCCTTCCTGATCCACAGCGCCGAGAACTACATCGTCGCCAACGGACACCCTCGGCTGGACGCCGGAACACTGGCAGCGCACCACGGCCACGCTGCTGGCTCGGGCACTGCTCGATGACAGACCCGCAAAATCCTCGGCACCCGAGAACCAGGCGTGAAGGGACCGAAGAAATGGTCGTCGATCAACCCAGCCCGAATGTTCACGGTCCTGCCGTCGTCTTCCCGGCTGGCCCGTATGGACCCCACACCACCTGTCTGATTCTCGAGCAGACCGCTGACTTTCTGCCCCGCACTGCCTGGGTGGGGGTTGCCGCGGAGCTCGGCGGACGTGTGGAGAGACGCTGCGGAGGCGGTGACGTTCGCCGCTGCCGAGACGATGGTGCCGCTGCTGCCCGAGCATTGGCGGGGACTTCTCACCCGACCGGGGTTGCGCGGCTTTCGCCAGCTGCCCGCCGGTGCTGGCCAGCTACCCGCCGGTGCTGGCACCGGCTGGACGACGCAGTTCCGGACGCGATCCGTCGCTGCCGACGGCGATCTGCTGGTCATCGACGCCCACGACGACGATGCCGGGCTCAGGCTGCGAACGGAGGTCGAGGCCGTCGTCGGCGGGGCGCTGCGGATCCGTCACCGGATCACCAACACGCACGAGAGTAGCTATTTCATCGAGGGTCTCGAGGTGGTGGTGCCGGTTCCCGACGATCATGACGAGGTTCTCGACTTCACCGGCCGGCACGAACGTGAGCGGTTTCCGCAACGGCGACCGATCACCGACGGACTCTGGTTGCGCGAAGGACGGCAAGGGCGGACCGGGCTCGACGCCGCCACGATGCTGGTGACCGGTGCAGCCGGATTCGGGTTCGCCGATTGCCGACTCCTCGCGCTGCATGTCGCCTGGAGCGGCAATGTCCTGCTCCGGGTGGAACGCAGCGGCGCCACGGGCACCACCATCGGCGGCGGCGAACACCTGCTGCCCGGCGAGGTGATCCTCGACAGTGGCGATTCCTACGAGACGCCCTGGGTGCATGTGGTTGCCACCGGGGATGGCCTCGACGGGGTGGCCGCCGCATTTCACCAATGGCTGCGGTCCAGGCCCAGTCATCCGACCCGGGTGCCCGTGACGCTGAACGTCTGGGAGGCAGTCTATTTCAACCATGACCTGGGCCTGCTGAAGGAGCTGGCCACCCGGGCGGCCAGGATCGGCGTCGAGCGATTCGTGCTCGACGACGGCTGGTTCCATCTGCGTCGCGATGACACAGCGGGCCTGGGTGACTGGTGGATCGACCCTGTGGTGTGGCCGCACGGCCTCGGCCCGCTCATCGAGCACGTTCGCGGCCTGGGCATGGAGTTCGGTCTGTGGTTCGAACCCGAGATGGTCAATCGTGACTCGGATCTGTACCGCGCCCACCCTGATTGGATCCTTGCCGCCGGTCCCCGCGAACCGTTGCTGGAACGGCATCAGCTCGTGCTGGACCTCACCAGAGACGAGGTGCGCAACTACCTGTTCGACCAGATCAGCGCAGTGTTGTCGGACAACCGGATCGGTTATGTGAAATGGGATCACAACCGCGAGTTGCTGGAGGCCGGTAGCGGACTCACCGGCGGCGCGCCCGCGGTCCACCGACAGACTCTCGGCTTCTACCGACTGCTCGACGATCTGCGGGAGCGGCACCCAGGCGTGCAATGGGAAACCTGCGCATCCGGCGGCGGCCGGATCGACCTCGGCGTGCTCGACAGAGCGGAGCGTGTCTGGACATCGGACATGACGGATGCACTGGCGCGACAATCGATCCAACGCTGGACCGGACAGTTGGTACCGCCCGAGCGGCTGGGCGCCCACGTGTCGGCACCGACGTCGCACCAGACCCACCGCGCGTTCTCGCTGGATTTCCGCGCCGCCACTGCACTTTTCGGCGCTTTCGGGATCGAGTGGGACATCACCCAGGCAACCGAGGACGACCTCGACAGGTTGCAGGAGTGGGTTTCGCTGTTCCAACGGTTCCGGCCGCTGCTGCACACCGGGCGCACCATCCGCATCGACCCGTCCGACCCTGCGGTGCAGATCAACGGAGTCATCGCCTCGGACCGCAGGCAGGCGCTCATCGCGCACGTCCAGTTGGCCGAGTCGGCGCACAATCGCGGGGTCGCCGTCCGCATCCCGGGCCTGGAACCGGAGCGGCGATACACCGCCCGGTGGGTTGGTCCCGTTGACGGCGAACGGATCTCGTTCGCGCCGGGTGTGCATCCGGACGGTCCCGCCCGCGGTGCGGCCATTCCGGGGTCGGTCCTGGCCACCCACGGACTCTGGATACCCAGGCGCCGCGCCGAGACCATTCTGTTGATGCACCTACAGGCCGTCTGAACCCGAAGCTGGGGACCATCAGCTGGCCGGGTCTCCCGGTGCACGGAGGAGGGCGCGCTTGTCGATGGCCAGACCGTTGCCGGTCCAGCTGATCCCGTCGAGATTTCTGACCACGACATCGGCGTCGGTCTGCAGCGCCCGTACCCCGACTCCGATGACCGCGCTGACGCCAGCTGCCCGCGCTGCGATCACCCCGCTGTCCGCATCTTCGAAGACAACCGTTTGTGCTGGGCTCAACCCGATCAGCTTCGCGGCCGTCCGGTAGCCCTCCGGGTGTGGTTTGCCGTCGGTGACATCGTCGGCGGTGATCACCACCTCGGCATCGGGAATCCCGGCCGCGGCCAGCCGGGCAGTGGCAAGAGTGCGATTGCCGGAGGTGACGACCGCCCATCGGTCGCGCGGAATACTGCCCACCAGGCTGGCCGCTCCTGGAATGGGTGTCACCGTGACCGCGTCCTCGACCTCGAACGTGTTGATGTCCGAGAGTGCGGCGGCGCGTCGATCTGCACCGATCAGAGACTCCACGGTGTCCGCAGCCCGCCTGCCGTGCACCAGCTGCTCGATGGTGCCGGGGTCCTGGTCGTAGCGCAGCGCCCATCGGGTCCAGGCGGACAGCACGCTGGCGTCGGAATCAACCAGCACCCCATCGCAGTCGAACAGCACGCCGGTTGCCGCAATCGTGACGTGGTCGGTCATCGACTCGCCCCTTCGGGTGGAGGACCTGACGGTCGCGGGTCGCCGGCGTCTCGATTCGGTGTACCGGCCGGGCGGTTCCGGTAACGCCCGACGAGTTCTCTCGCGGCTGCCTGCATTCTGGTCGGTGGTAACCCTGCCTGTGATCAACGTGAGGTCGTCCAGGACCATGTCGCCGATCTGATGGAAGGCCGCCGGTATCCCACCGGCTCGGTGTGCGGACAGCACGACGCCGTCGAGGCTTCGGGCGCGGTCGTCGGCGGGAACAGGCTCGGCGGGCCAGACATCCACCCCGGCTAGCAGCTTGCCTGCCTCGACCCGGTCCATCAACGCGGTGAAGTCGACGACGGCCGCCCGGCTGACCAGGATCAGTCGGGCACCGGCTGGTAGGAGGTCGAGCTCATCAGCACCGAGGAGGTGTTCACTGTCCGAGGTGACCGCTGCCAGGACGAAAACGATGTCACTGGTGCGCAGGGTCTCCGACAATGACGCCGGGACCATGTCGGCTTCTCTGATGACCGCCTCGGGAAGCCATGGGTCGTACACCCGGATGGTGGGTGCGAAGGGCATCAGCAACGGCCGGAGGGCACGCCCCAGGTTGCCATAGCCGACGAACCCGATGCTGCTGTGGCGCAGCAGGATAGCGTCGTGGTTACCCGCTCCCAGGTAGCGTTCCCGCCCTGCCCGGAATGCCCGGTCCTCGCGACTGATGCCGCGGGCGAGATCCAGCGCCAAGCCAAGGGCGAACTCTGCGACCGCTGGTGCGTAGGCGGGGCCGCAGCCCAACACGTGGACGCCCTGGGCGAAGCATGCTTCGTAGTCCACGTTCGGATAGAAGTTGCCTTCGATGTTCAGCAGAGCCCGAAGCTCGCGGGCCCGGGTGATCCGTTCGGTGGGCAAATCCGGCTGACCCACGATGGCGAATGCCTGGGGGAGCAGGGAGTCGAGCAGCTCGTTGTCGTCCGGGCCGAGTTCGACGACGGTGAACCTGTCGTTGATGGCAAGCAGGGCATCGGCGGTGAACAGTCGGTCGATTGGTGCCGGATGCGTTCGGAGCAGCACGATCGGCCGGGCGCTGACCGTCCCCGCTGCATCCAACGTCTGCATCCCCCGTCGACCAACCAACGGATTTCCTTCCGTGCATCCTGAAGTGACGAGCGGTCAAACGACGACATCAGCGCGGCCTATCCGCCCGCTGTCCCGGCACGCTCGCGCTGCCGCAGAGCATTGCTGCCCGGTGCTCCCGAACCGGTCGAAGGTTCAGCCGCGCCGATCTCAGTCGGCGGTGACCTTGGCGAGTTTCTTCAGTGAATGCTCGCCGGTGATCGACCGGAAGGTTCCGCTCTTCCCGCGCATCACGATCGATTCGGTCAGCGCGCCGCCGGCCGTGTAGCGGACGCCGTTGAGCAGCTCTCCTTCGGTGATGCCGGTGGCGACCATGAACACGTTCTCGGTGCGGACCAGGTCCTCGGTGACCAGCACCCGGTCGAGGTCGTGCCCGGCATCGATCGCGCGTTGCTTCTGCTCGTCATCGGTGAACCACAACTTCGCCTGGATGGCCCCGCCGAGTGCGCGCATGGCGCATGCCGTGATGACGCCCTCCGGGGTGCCGCCGACGCCCATCATCAGGTCGACACCGATGTTCGGGCGGGCGGCCATGATCGCGCCGGCGACGTCGCCGTCGGAGATGAACTTGATCCGGGCGCCGGTGGCCCGGACCTTGCGGACCAGCTCGGAATGCCTCGGCCGGTCCAGGATGCAGACGGTGATGTCCTCGGGGTTCTTTCCCATTGCGCGGGCGACGGTGCGAACGTTGACGCCGGGCGGGGCCTCGATGTCGATCGCGTCGACGGCTTCCGGGCCGACAGCGATCTTGTCCATATAGAAGACGTCCTTCGGGTTGAACATCGTGCCCCGCTCGGCGAGCGCGATCACCGCGACCGCGTTGGGCATGCCCTTGGCCAGCAGGGTGGTGCCGTCCACCGGATCGACGGCGACGTCCCATTCGGCGCCGGTTCCGTCGCCGACCTCCTCACCGTTGTGCAGCATCGGGGCTTCGTCTTTCTCACCCTCGCCGATGACGATGACACCGCGCATCGAGATGGTCGACAGCATCTGACGCATCTGATCGACCGCTGCCTTGTCGCCGGCCTCCTTGTCCCCGCGGCCGGCCCATCGACCGGCGGCCAGCGCCGCGGCCTCGGTCACCCGCATCAGGTCCAGCCCGAGATTGCGCTCGCGGAGTTGGTACACCGGCCCAGACGTCATCGTTGTCCTCGTTCCGTACCTGTGGATGAATATGGCGGATCACCGTGCTTTCGGTGTCCGGAGGATGGTAGTCACCCCGCAGGCGCGTTGCGGGCTGAAAGCATTCCGTGGACCCGTGCGCCTACCGGGATCGAGGGTCAACCTCGAACGGATCTCTCCGACCTGGTGACCGTCCGTAGCCGCCGCAGTTCCTGGCGATTGCCCACGGCGAGCTTCGAATAGATCTTGGACAGGTGATACTCGACGGTCTTCTCGGTGAGGAACAGTTCGGCGGCGACCTCTTTGTTGGTGTGGCCACGGACAACCAACCCGGCGACGTCTTCCTCTCGCTCGGTGAGGGTGAGGGCATCGGTCGGGCCGGCGCTGGTCAGTCCGCTCACGGCGAGATCGGCTTCGCAGGTGCGCAGCATGGGCATGGCGCGGAGATCGGTGAAGATGTCGCGGGCATGCAGGAGCTGGTCGATTCCGGCCCGCCGATTGCCCAGGCTCCGCTGCAGGTTCCCCGAGACGTGTAACAACTGTGCGTGCAGGTACGGCACCGCCGAGGTGTGCGGGTCGGCGAGGTCTTCCGCGTAGTGGCGGGCAGCAGCCCGTGGCTGGTGTCGAGCTTCCGCCAACTGGCCCCGCAGCCACCCCATGCGGGTCGGTTCGGCCCCACCGGGCCAGTGGTCGATCAGGTCGGCGTAGTCGGCGAGGTGGCGGTCCGCTTCGGCCAGCCGCCCCAGTCGCACGCACGCGTAGATTCCCGCGGTCAGGTATCTACGGTGGTACCGGGTTGCGCCGAGCTGGGGCAGGTGTTCGGGGGCGAGCAGTGGCTGGACGGTCTTCAGTACCCGGGCGTGGTCGTCCTGGGCGCCGGCGAGCTCCACGGCATGCCAGGCGACTGCACCGGCGATCTGTGCCGACCGGACAGCTGCCGCGGCGTTCTGCGCCGTAGCCAGGTGCTCTTCAGCGATGCTCCACTGGCCTCGATGCGCGGGGACATCCACGGCAACCGCAGATGCCAACGCGCTGCTCCAGGCCTCGGACCCGCCTTCGGCCAGCGCGCGGGCTGTTGCTGCGTCGGCCGCGGCGCCGTCCCAGTCGCCGGCCAGGAAACGGGTGGCGGACCGCAATACATAGGTGCGGCTGTGGTTGGTGGATGGCCGCCAGCGATCGACCATGCCGATGGCGGCGTCCAGGTCGGTCAGTGCACCGGAGAGGCGTCCGGCGTACATCCGCATCATGCCGCGCGCGGCCAGCAGATCCGCCTCCCAGAATGCCTGGTCGGTGCCGGCCGGGATGGGGTCGATCAGCTGCAACGCTTCATGCAGGTGCCCGCCCAGGTACAACCCGATGCTCTTCGTCGTCAACGCGTCGGCAGCGATTTCCGGGTCCTCACTGCCGACGGCCGGAGCGAGGGCGGCCACCGCCTGCTCACCCTCTCCGAGGCGGAGATGAAGGATGGCCAGGGCGAGCGCTGCCCGTTCCCGAGTCGACCGGTCTCCGGCGACCGACGCCAGGTCCACCGATTCCCGCAACAGCGCTCGTGCTTCGGCGACCTGCCCGGTCTCTCTGGAAAAGAGTCCGAGAGCGAGGCTGCGCAGGGCATCACCGCCGAGCCGTCGTACCGGATCGACGAGGTCCCGAGCGCCGGCCAGATCCTGGCCATCGACCCGGTCGATCAGTGCGCCCGGCAGCAACTGCTCGCGTTGACAGGGATCAGGTGTGACGGAGCGGGCCCGCAGCCGGTGGGTCGCGGCCAGGGCGAAGTTCAAGGATGACCGGGCCGTCTCCGCGGCGGTCACCAGATCGGCGGCGAGCAACGCGTCGGGACGGTCAGCCGCGGCAGCGCGATGGGCGAGGCGCCGATCGCCGGTGGTCCAGTCCGCCGCCCGTGCATGCAACGCCAGCCGCCGGCCGGGCGGCAGGATCCGATACGTGGCATCCCTGAGCAGTGCGTGCGCGAAGTCGACCTCGTTCGGCGGTCGGAATCGCAACAGACCGGCGCGTACCGCCGCCGCCAGCGCCAAGGACGGGTCTGTGCTGTCCGCAACCTGGCCGACCGCGATGACATCGGCGGGCTCGGCAAGCACCGCGCTGGCCTCGACGAAGGACCGCGTGTGCGCGTCCACCGATCCCAGCATTCGGAGTGCCGCGGCTTCGACCGTCGCCGGGATGTCGGTGGCCAGCGAACTCTGGTCAGGAGCACCGCGCAGCACAGCGGCGACCAGCAGCGGCACCCCGCCTGTCCGCGCGATGAGGCTGCTGGCGACGTCCGGCGCGATCTCCCATCGCCTCGTCCGGCGGGCGAGGTCGCGCACTGCGGACGCGTCCAGCGGTTGCTGTCGCAGCAGCGTGGTCGAACTGGCGAGCTCCTCGCTCAGCAGTTCGACGGCGTCGGGTGAATCGGGGCGTCGGGTGATCACGGTCAGCACGTTGTCCGCGCGCAGCCGCCGTAACGCAAAGCGGATGGCTTGGGCAGAGGGGCGGTCGATCCACTGCGCGTCGTCGACGGCCAGCACCGTCACTCCGTCGCGTCGTCCCGTCCCGAGTCGGGACAGCACAAGCCGACCGGCCGCGAGGGTGGACGACTCGATCGGCTCCGATTCGCCCAGCAGCAGACCCAAGGAGCCATAGGCGTCGTCCTGTTCGAACGCATCGCAGCGGACCGTCCAGACCCGGCAGGTGCCGGAGCCGGTTGGCAGCTCGTCCAGGAACGCCTCGAGGAGTGCAGATTTGCCCATCCCGGCTTCGCCTTCGATCACGACGACCTGCGCCTGACCCGACCCGGCTCGTTCGAAAGCCCGACGTAGCGCGGCCAGGTCGTCAGTACGCCCGACCAGAGTCGAGTCGACGGCGGGGGATTCTGCTCGCACAACTAAGAATTGTCCCTGGTCGTATCCGTCGAGATGTGGCTTTCCCACATCGCAACCATTCGGTCGATCGTCCGCCCTGCTGCCATGCACGCTGGGTGACCGAAATCGCTGACCCTTGCCAGGGTGTCTTGGGGTTTCACACGAGTGGCCCGCACAAGAAGACCACGTCCGGCGTCGAACATCACGGCGTCGCCGTCCAGGTCTCCAGTAACGATCAAGATGACTAGGGGTGCGAACTTTCCGAACTAGGGACCGTAGGTCTTGCCGTGTGAGGTCTAGCACTTGTATACCCATCCTGTGATCACCGGACCGGGGCTGCGATGGTCGCTGTCGCCGACCCCGGACGGCGAGCGGAGGGTTCGTCGTGAACCCGGACCTGAACTCCACCGCCGGGCGACCCGCGAACGGCAGGTCGAGTGATCACACTTGTCCTGACGCTCGTGGTGTGCTTCGCCCTCGCCGCGACCTTTGCCCGCCGGTTTCATTGGGCTCCGCGGCGCCCTCGGACTGTCGTTCGCCCTCAGCGAAGGGCGCTGCCCCGGTGGGCCGGGATCGCTGTACGGGTAGCCGGTGGGGTGGTTTGCGCGGGCGCCTTCCTGGTGCTGTTCGGGCAGTCGGCGAGCGCCGACGAGCTACCACCGGAGCCGGACGCGAGTGTCGCGATCGAGCAGCTGTCGTCAGCCGAAACTGACACGACGTTCGAGGATGCAGGAGTTGCCGCCGATTCCTCCGAGGTGTCCGCCGAAGGCGAGTCGACGTCGTCCGCTGAGCCGGTTTCGAGCAATCCGGAGCAGAGCGAGCCAGCCGTCGGAGGCGAGACCTCGACCGATTCAGAAGCGCCCGCGGCCGAGGCCGACCAGACCAGCGACGCCACCTCGTCCGGAACAGAAACGACAGTGAGCTGCGCGACCACCGACGAGCTCGATCCAGCCGTACAGATGTGCGAATCAAACCCTGCCGGCAGCGGATCATCGGGCAACGACGATGCCGCCCTGACCGACCAGCCCGTCACCGATCAACCGCCCGCCAACCAGGTCGACGAGTCGGCCTCAGGCGTCGAAACGGCACCGTCGGACCCGGCGATTGACCCGGCTGCTCCGACGACCGATACGGTCGTCGCCGCCAACCAGACAAACGCTGCGACGGCCGCGTCCGCCGACCTGACGGCACCTGCCGATCCCACGGCGTCTCCTGATGTGACGGCGCCGGCGGCCGAGTGGCAGGTGGACCTCTCCGGCGTCCAGACGTTGTCCGCGGACGACGTGTGGGCCTGGCTCAGCTCGGCCGACTCGGCCTCACCTTCGGTGTTCCGGCTGCTCAACCAGATCGCCGCGATCGTCATCCGCAGCACCACGGCCGGCAGCACGTTGGTCGTCACGGGATCGGTCAACCGACCGGTGTGGTTCCGCGGCAGCGGCGCCGATCGGGTAGTCCTCGACGGACCGAACTCCACGGTCACCTTCACCGGCACCGGATCCGGTAGTGCGACGACGACCGGGACACCCATCACTTTCGATGGCGTCAGTCAGGTCGGTGGCACCGGCGCCACGACCTACGCGGCCGCCGGGACTGCAGGCATCCAGACCTTGGCGATGGACGCCAACGACACCTTCGCCGTTGGTTCCGCGACGTCCCAGCTGCAGGTGGGCACCGCCCAGCTGGCCGGCACCTTGCGTGTCCTGGGCGCCGCCGCAGCAGCCGCCGCCGGTTCGCCGTTCCTGACGTTCGGCGCGGTCTCCGGCGACTTCGATTCGTTCCGCGGCATCGCCCAGGGCGGCGGCGCCTACCTGAGGCCGGTCGTCGAGGCGGCCGGGTACTCGCTGAGGCCCGCCGCACTCCCCGGCGGGATGACAGTCACGCTGGCGGGCTCCGCTGCTGCCGACGACTTCTTCGCCTACGTCTCCGGCAAGAACACCCCGGTGGCCGCAGGCACGCCGATCGCGGTCAACCTGACCGGCCGTCAGGTGACCGGCGACGTCACCTTGGGTCGGAGCGGCGCCGCCACCACCCTTGACCTGACCGGCGCGCAGCTGATGCTCGGAGATGCCGCCGCACCGATCGCCACCATCACCGCCGCCGGCCCGGTCCGCCTGTACCTGTCCGACACCGGGCTGACCGGCACCGTCACCGGTGCGCTCACCGTCGCCGTCGCAGGTGTTGTCTTCGAGGGGACGTTCACGGCCGCGCTGGACACCGCGGCGGCGACGAGCCTGGTCGGCGCCAATGCCGCGCTGGTCGTGGGCGGAGTACGGATCAGCGGCGTGTCACTGACGGTGACCGCAGTGCGTTCGGCAACCGGTTGGGAATTGCGCCTCAGCGCGCCGACCGGGGCAACGATGTCCATCGGTTCCGCGAACCAGCAGCTGTTGATCGGGAGCCTGCTCGGGGCGCTCACCCTGACCCTCACCGCCGCCGGCGTACAGGGCTCGCTGCCCACCGCGACGGTCAGCTCCGCGGTTCCTGGGGTGGGAGTCAGCGGCGCGTTCGACGGGCACTTCGGCACCGACGGACGACTGCGGCTGGTCAGTGACGCCGGCACCGTGAGCGTCGGCGACACCTCCGTGACCGGTGCTCTTGAGCTTGTCCCGACGATGGGCAACGCGGCACCGTCGGTCGCCATCACCGGCACCGACCTGGATGCCTCCGCGTTCGGCGGCCTGTTGGTGATCCTCGGCCTGACCGGCGGCGGCTGGGACCTGATGCGCTCGGGCATCACGGGCAGCGCATCGGGCGCCGGCACGGTCTCGGTCGACGGCGTGACCGGATCCGCCTCCACGACTATCGCGTTCGACTCCAACACCCTGGTCGGCGGGGCCGCAGCGCTCCTGGACAACCAACCGACCAGCACCGCCAGCCGCGGGCCACCGGTCGCGATCCAGCTCACCAACCTCCGCCTGACCCCGAACGCAAGCCCGACCAGCGCCACCATCACCACAGCAGACCAGATCACCGGCTTGATCTCGGCGGCACCGGCCGCCTGGCAGATCGCCCTCGCTCCCAACACCAACCACACCGTCTCGGTCGGCACCGACCTGGCAGACATCGTGGTCATCGTGGACGGCGTCACGTCCCGCCGAACGGCCTCGCAGGTCACCGAGCTCAGCATCACGGCGTCAGGCACCGGAACGAACACCTTCGCCTTCCTCGGCGCAGCGATCCCCGTGACGTATCGCGGCGGCGCCGGCATCGACCGGATCCTCGGCCCGGCCGCCGACACCACCTGGTACGTCAGCGGCGCCGGTGCCGGCACCGTCGGAGCCCTCACGTTCAGCGGAGTCGAACAGCTGGTCGGCGCGGCCGACAACCAGGACTTGTTCGTGGTCGGCCCGGCCGGTTCGCTCGCCCTCGGTGTGGACGGCGGAGCCCGCGGCTTCGACACACTGCGCACGGATGGTGCGCCGGGAGCCGTGGTGCCCCTGGTCACCTACCGGCCGGACGGCCGCGACTCGGGCACCATCACCGTCGGTGGCACCGCAATCGTGTTCGCCGGGTTGGAACCCGTCGTCAACACCGGCACTCCCAACGCGATCGTGGTGACCTTCGACGACCCGACCGACACGCTCACGGTGCGCACCACCGCCACCGAGATCTTCGTCGACTCGGTCAAGCACGAGGGGTTCTCCTCCGCCATCCCGCTGACCTCGATGACCCTCAACGCGGGTGGGGCGACGGTCCGATTCCTGGCCGTCATCCTGCCGTCGACAGTGACCCTGACCGTGAACACCGCCGGGAACCTCACCCTCGAAGGCACCGTCACCGCGGGCACCATCGCGCTCTACGCCGTCGGCAGCATCACCGTCAACGACGGCCAACGGGTCAGTGCCACCAACGGCGACCTCACGCTCTCGGTGATCGCCTCCACCAACCCGACCCCGACCGCGGTGCAACCGGTGGTCCGGGACCTGGTGGCCACCGGCGCGCTGACCATCGGGGTCAACGCCATCCTGGTCGGCAACAACGTCACACTGAGCGTCGACGCCAGCACGGTGCGGTTCGCCAGGTACTACATCGACCAGATCAAGCTGGCCGCCAGCACCAATGGACTGACCCCGGCCATGACTCGGGGCTCGTACCCGACCTTCACCCCCGGCGCCAACGAACAGGTTCCCGGCACCATCACCCGCCAGACCGGCAACTGGATCACCGAGGGCTTCACGGCTGACAGCTTCATCCGAGTGTCCAACTCGCGAAGCAACGACGGCTTCTGGCACGTCAGCGCGGTCACCGCCACCACCCTGACCGTCGACGGCGTCGGTGCCTTCAACCCCGAGGCCGGCGACAGCGCCGTCACCATCGAGGCCGGCTACGCGAACAGCGGCAACCCGGGGCTCACCTTCGCCAGCACCACTGACGGCAACGGCGGCGTCACCTCGACCATCACCAGGTCCAGCGGCAGCTGGGTCGACGACGGGTTCGAGTTCGGCCAGTCTCTGCTCGTACTGTTCACGCTGAACGCCATCAACGACGGTGACTACGTCGTGCTCGCTGTCACCGACAACGTGCTCACCGTGGATGCGGGCCCTGGTCTGAAGAACCAGGGTCCGGTGTTCAACACCATCGTCTGGGCACAAGGCTCGCCGGCCGGAATCCCGATGACGGCCGCCGACCCCACGAAGCAGATCGGGCCGCGCGCAGTCCCGCTGGTCTTCGGGACCAACGGCAGCCAGCAGGGCACCATCACCCGCGGCGACGGCATCGGCTGGGCGGCCGACCTCTTCGCGGTTGGCCAGTTGGCCACCATCGTCCCGGGCACGAGCGACACCGGGAACGGTCTTGCGAACAAGGGCGTCTACCTGATCGTCGCGATCAACGGCGCCACCCTGACCGTGGCCAATCCGCTCGCCGTTTACAGCAGCGCCACCACCGAGGTCATCGGGTTGGCCGCGATGAGCAGCGGAACCCAGACGCCGCCCGTCCTGCAGTTCTCCGGCGGGACCATCACTCGCGGCTCGCAAGGCGGGACGTGGACGTCCAACGGCTTCCTGCCCGGGCAGGCGATCACGGTCTCCCAGGCGCAGAGCATCAACAACAACGGTGTCTTCCGGATCGACTCCATCTCTGCCGACGGTTTGACCCTGACTCTTCGCGACCTCAACGGCCGGCTGATCACCTTCACCTCGGAGAACACCCAGAGCAACGCGGTGGACGTCGTGGTGACCGCGACCACCGCGCTCCAGGCGCTCGCGCTCAACTTCATCGTCGACAGCCCCAGCGCCCAGTTCGTGACCCGGAACCGCGGGGTCTGGACCGACGACAACTTCGCCGTCGGCGACACCGTCAAGATCACCGGACAGAGCACCAACGCAGGCATGTTCACGATCTCGTCGTTCTCGCTCGACGGGCGAAGCATGAACCTGGCCAAGCCGACGCCGTTCACGCTCACCGAGCAGCAGTTGTTCAGCTTCAACGTGACCGTCGAGGGCATGCTCGACCTGGGCGATCTCACCGCCGGCAACCTCGAGCAGGCCACGAGCCAGGAACTGGGCCAGAGCGCCTTCTTCGACCTCACGTCGTGGCTTGCCCAGTGGTTGACGCAAACGGCGACGGCCACCCTGACCATCGGCGACGGCACCTCGATCGGAGCGCTGGACAAGCTCACGGTCACCGCGTCGGCGACCACGAACATTTCGACCACGACCTCGAGCCTGATCTTCGGCATCACCAAGGCGGTGTCGAACGCCACTGCCACCGTGACCATCGGCGCGGCCACGCTGACCGCCGGCGGCGAGGTCGAGATCAGTTCAGAGGTCGAGAACACCTTCAGCGTGGCCACGTCGATCAGCAGCGGCTTCAATCCCAACACCGTCGTCGGCGCGTTCCGGCTCATCCCCGGACCGGCGATCACCGTGACAATCGGCGAGGCGCATTCGACCAGCGCCACCACGCTGGCCGTCGGATCCCTGGTGCAGGGCGAATCGGTCACCATCGGGGCAACCAACGACAACGAGTTCGAGACCTCGACGAATTCGGTGATCAACGGCCTGGCCGCGGCCAACACCGGCTTCGCGATCGGCGTGACGGTCGCCACTTACACCAGCAGCGCCACCGTCACCGTCAACGGGACGGTGCGCGCAGAGGGCGACCTGGAGATCAGCGCCGAGTCGGTGAACGCCAAGGACGACTTCAATGCCAATACCGGCGTCCAGGCGACGCCGTACCCCAACGGGGGCGGCGGCAAGGTGGCCAGCCTGCTCAACGGGTTCAAGGGCGGCAACCTGTTCCAGCTCGACGGAACCAGCAACGCGAGCGCGATCACCGCCTCCGCCGCGGTTGCCGTCGGCAGCAGCACCAACACCGCGGCGGTCACCATCGGTGCCACGGCCGTGCTGTCCAGCCGCGGTGACCTCACCGTGAAGAGCTACGCCGAGGACAACTTCAACCTCACCGCGCTCACCTGGGCCACGCTCAGCCAGAACCCGGACAGTGGCGGGTCCTTCGCCAAGATCTCGTTGTCCGGCGCTGTCGCGGTGGGCAGCTACACCAACACCGCGACCACGACGATCGTCGCCGGCGCGACGCTGAACGCCGCCGGAACCATGACGCTCGACTCGCAGGCGATCCAGCCGATCCAGCTGCGCATCCTGGACTGGATCGCCGCCATCAAGGCCGGCCCGACCTTCGAACCGGAGCCGGGCACCAGCCCCCCGTCGGACGACCCGATCACCAACGGCCAGCAGGTCGACGCGTCGACGACCGAGAAGTTCGCCTGGGTCGCTCGGCAGGCCGGCATTCTCAAGGACTGGTTCTTCAACACGCTGCTCGGCCCGATCAGTCCCTACACGTACTTCGCCATCGGTGAGTACGTCACCTCCACCACGGTGGAAGCGGTCTCCGGCGGGTCGCGCACCGACCAGCAGGGCAACGAGGAGCTGACGAGCTTCGGTGCGACCGGAACCGTGATGGTGCTGAACATCGTCAACACCGCGTCCACGGTTGTCGGCGCGGGAGCCGCGCTGAACACCCGGCCGGACGGCGACTTCGCCGTCACGTGCCGAGGACGACCAGAAGGTCGAGATCACCTCGACGTCGAGCGTCGAGTTCGTCGCCGATGCCGGCATCGCCGCGCTCACCGACCTCCTGTATTTCTTCAAGGCCGACGGAGTCAAGGGCAAGGTCGGCATCGGCGGCACCGCCCAGCAGATCACCGTCACCACCTCTGCCGACGCGCATGTCGAAGACGGCGTGACGATAGCCGCGAAGGGCGGTGTTGCCGTCAGGTCGGTCGACCACTCCCTGTTCGTGGTCGCCACCCAGCAACTCGGTGAGGCCGAGAAGGTCGGCGTGATCGGCGCGTACACACTGCTCAAGCACACCGGCACCTCGCTCGCCTACCTCGAGGACACGGTTGAAGTAGACACAGGCGACACCGGCAATCTGACCGTCGACGCGGGGAGTGACAGCCTGGCGGTCACGGTCAGCGGTGTGATGCAACGGGGCGGCGTGGTGGCCGTCGGTGCCGGGGTGTCGATCAACGCATTCGACATCACGACGCGGGCGTTCATCGGCAACGCGGACGGGTCGCGGTCGACCGCGCCGCCGCCCGCGGACGGCGTCAGCCTCGCGGTCGGCGGTGCGCTCACCGTCACCGCGCATTCGAAGGAACTGCTCGTTGCAGTCGGGATCGCCGCCACCGTCCCGTCCGGCGGAAACGAGGCCGCCGGTAACGGCCAGCCCGCACCGGCCGGTGCCAACGCTGCGCTGAACAACGCCGGCGGCCAAGCCGGCCAGGGAAATTCGGCGTCGTTCGGGTTCGGGCTCTCGGCGAGCGTCTCGGTCAACTTCATCAGTGACTTCACGCAGGCCTATGTCGACGTTCCCGGCACGGTGAACGTGGGCGGCGCGCTGTCGATCACCGCCACGACCACCACCAGGGCGATCACGGTCGCCGCCGCGCTGCTGCCTGTTCGCGAACCGGCGAAGACCGAGATCACCCTGGCGGGCTCGTTCGTCTGGAACGAGATCAGCGGGCAGAAGTTCGGCGACTCGTCCACCGTCGGCAACCGCCGGATCACTTCGGCGTGGCTGTCCGCGCTCAAGGTGACCGCGGCGTCGGTGACCGTATCGGCCACGAACACCGAGTTCGTCGTCGCGGTTGGCGCCGCGATCGGGCTGGTGCTGCCGAAGCAGACACCGCCCGGTGGCGGCGACCCGACGGAGATCAACCTGGCCGGCGCCGGGGTGGTCAACCGCGTCCTCACGGAGACGGTGGCAGCAATCCTCTCCGGCACGACCGTCGACACGACGGCCGACGTGACCGTCAACGCGTCACGCGACCTCACGCTCATCTCGGTGGCCGGCGCGCTGCTGGTGCAGGGCACCGCCGCGGTCGGCGCCGGCGTGCAGTACAACAAGGTCGACGATGTCGTCTACGCGACCGTTGAGGCCGCCGCGGGCATCGACGCCGGCGGCAATATCCTGGTGCTGGCCGGCGCGACCCAGCGGATCGTGTCGGTGGCCGCCGCGCTGGCGCTGTTCGCGAACAAGTTCGCGGTCACGGTCTCCTTCGACCTACAGGACCTCACCGCCGACGTCCGCGCGACGACCGGCAACGGCGTCCTGCTGCGGGCCGCCGTGGGGAACGTTGTGCTGCACGCGACGCTCTCCGGGCCGATCACCACGGTCTCCGGCACCGGTGCACTCGTGAAGAACGGCAACACCGGTCTGACCGCCGGTTTCGGCGCGGCGATCGCGTGGCTCACCGGCAATCAGAAGGTGATCGCCGAACTGGGCACCGGGTCGTTCGTCGACCAGGGCTGGGACGGTGTGCCGCCGCCCGTCATGGTCAACGGCACGTCGGTCAGCGGTGTCGACGTCCACGCCGGGATCGATCAGACGATCCTGGTACTCGCATTGGCGGGCGATGCCACCAACGGCACGGGCACCACCGGCAGCGTCGCCTTCTCGCCGTCCATCGTGCAGCTCATCTCCAGTGCGTCGGCGCGGTCAACCGAGACCTCGATCTTCGGTACCAAGGTGGCAGTGACCAGCAGCAACGCACCGAAGATCTACACCCTCGGGATCGCACTCGCGGTCGCATCGGTGACCCAGTCCCCGGTGGGCGGCGGCGGCGGCGGCGGGCCACCCGGGTTGCTGTTGGCCGGAACCGGAGCCGGCGCGGTGAACCAGATCACCCTCACCACCGAGGCGTTGGTCACCGGCGGCGGTACGGGCGGCATCAACTCCAGCGGCGACATCGACGTCACCGCCACCGACGACAGCTTCATCACCGGCGATGCCGGTGGGCTCGCCATCACCTACAGCTCGCAGGGCGGCAAGTCCGCGTCCTTCGGTGTCTCGCTCGCCATCAACGAGGTGACCTCCACCGTCACCGCGTCGATCGCCGGCACGACAGCGAGGAGTATCCCGGTCACCGCCACCGGCTCGGTCACCGTCAAGACGACCGCGACGCCGACCATCAAGGCGATCACCATCGCGGGTGCGCTCGACGTCACCAACGCCAAGGGCGGCAACGCGGCCAGCACGCAGATGTCCCTCGCCGGAGCCGGTGCGGGGTCGGGGAACACCATCCAGGGCAGCAACACCGCGTCCATCTCGGCGGCGACCGTCATCGCGGGCGGCGCCGTGACGGTCAGCGCGAACGACACCTCGACCGTGTATGCCGACGCCGGCGGGTTCGCCATCGCCATCGCGATCAGTTCGACCGGGAAGTTCTCCACTCTCGCCCTTGGCTTGTCCGCGGCGGTCAACACGATCACCCGCACCATCTCCGCGTCGATCGACCCGTCCACGGTGACGGCCGCCGGCGCGGGTGGGGTCGTCGTGGAGGCCATCAACACAGCCACCATCAACGCGCTGTCGATGGGCGGCGCCGCGGCGGCCAATGCGGGCTCCGGCGCAGGGTCGCAGAACACCATCGACATCGACATCTCGGCCGAGATCGCCGGAGACCCGCTGCCCGGCGGGCGGACCGTCATCTCGGCGACCGGCGGACCGGTACGAGTCGAGGCCCGGGACACCTCGTCCATCAAGGCCGACGCCGGCGGCGTTTCCGTGGCGCTCGCCCTCGGTAAGAAGCCCAACGAGACGAACCTGACCGGCGCCATCGCGGCGAGCGTCGCGATCAACCGGATCACGAATACCGTCTCGGCGCTGGTTAACCGCGCTGACATCACAGCCGGCACCGGCACCGGCGACATCTCCGTGCTGGCCACCTCCAACGCGACGATCAGCGCGCTCACCCTGTCCGGCAGCGCCGCGATCCAGCAGGTGAACAACAACGGTCAGGGCGATTCGCTCTCGCTGACGCTGGCCGGCGCCGGCGCCGGGTCGGGCAACTCGCTCGATGACACCGTCACGGCGATCGTCACCGACTCAACCCTCGCCGCCGGCGGCAACGTGCTGGTGAAGGCACAGCGGCCGGCTGCGGCAGACGGTTCTCCGACGATCAAGGCGGAGGCCTACGGCGTCACCTTCGCGCTCGCCCTCGGTACGCAGGACACGCTGACAGCCTCTATCGGCGCGGCGGTGTCGGTGAACGCCATCGGCCGCAACGGCGGCGACCTGGTCCGCGCCGCGGTCGAGCGCTCGACCGTCGCCGCCGGCGGCACGGTCACGGTGAGCGCCGAATCCGACCCGTCGATCTCCGCCATCGGCGTGGGCGCCACGGTGGGGGTCTCCGTGCCCGCGGACAGCGAAACCGGGGTGACGATCGGCCTGGGCGGCGCCGTCACCCTCAACTCGATCGGCTCCACAGTCGACGCGCACGTCACCGACTCGACCATCTGTGCCGGCAGTAACGCCGGCACCTGCACTGCCGCGGTCTCCATCACTGCCGCGCAAACCGGTGGAATCACCGCCACCGTGGTCGCAGCGAACGTCACCGGCACCCTCGCGAAGGGCGCCACGGTCAGCCTGGCCGCAGCGGTGGCGACCAACACCCTGGCCAGCACGATCAGCGCCACCGTCAGCGGATCGACCACATCGATCCGCGGCAGCGGCGTGACCGTGCAGGCAACCGCCGACAACACCATCCTCGCGACCACCGTCGCTGTCACCGCCAGCTTCCAGGTGAGCGACGACGGCACCAATGTCTCGGTGGCGGGCGCCGGCGCGGTGTCGGTCAACACCCTGACCGACGCAGTGTCCGCCACCGTCGACGCCGCCTCGATCACCGCCGGCACCGGCGGGGTGACGGTCTCGGCGGCCAGCGGGTCGACCGGTCGGTCGGTCACGGCGACGGCGGTCGCGGCGAGCCTCTCGTTCACCTTGGGCACCAACAACTCGGCCATCAGCGGAACGTTGGACGGCGCGGTCAGCACCAACGACCTGGGCAGCGCTGTGCACGCCGAGGTGCGAAACGGCGCTGCCCTAGCGACGGTCGGGCTGGTGCAGGTGCTTGCCGGCTCCACCGGTCCGCTCAAGGTCTCGGTGATCGGGGTGACCCTCGTCCGCAACGCTGGGTGGCGAGACCTCGTTCAACCTGACCTTGACCGGCGCGGTGGCCACCGCCAGCGTTCACGAGGATGTGCACGCCTGGGTGCTGCAGTCGACGGCGAGCGGGATACGGCGTCGTCGTCAACGCCACCTCGTCCACGCCGGTGACCGGCACCGCGGTGGCGGTCAAGCTGACGCTGACCACCAGCGACGAGACAGCCGTCTCGGTCAGCGGCGCGGGCGCGAATGTCTTCAACGACACCACCGGCGCGGTCACCAGTGCCCGGGTCAGCGGATCCTCGCTCACCGCGACCGCTCCCAACGGCGGCGGCATCCAGGTCACCGCGCTGTCCGGGCTGGCCATCGGCGACACCGGCTGGGTGCTGTCGGCGACGGTCACCACGGTCGATGTCGGGGTGACCGTCGTCGGCGGACAGGGTGGCGCCGTGACGCTCGCGTTCGACGAGGCCGCGGCGAGCAACAAGGCCGGCGGCGACACCAGCGCGGTCGTGGACGACGGGTCCGACCTGTGCGGCGGAGTCCGGGCAGCGGACGGGAGTTGTGCGTCCCTCGTCGCGCCGATCCAGGTCTACGGATGGCACACCGGCGGCCTGACCGCCACCGTGGTCACCGCCAAGGTCGGCGTCGGGGTGGGCAAGGCGACTTCGCTGAGCCTGGAAGCCTCGGTGGCGATCAACACCTCCAACACGACCGTCACCGGCAGCGTCGCCGGCGCAGCCACCAAGGTCGCGGGCAGCGGCCTGCTGGTGGAGGCCAACACCGACGAGTCGCTGAGCGCGATCTCGGTGGCAGCCACGGTCGGAATCACTGCCGCGGCCGGTGCTGCCGGCGCCTCCGTGGACCTGACCGGCGCCGGCGGCCGTCGCCACCAACACCACCACCGGCACGCTCACCGCCGAGATCGACGGCGCCACGGTCATCGCCGGGACCGGTGGCGTGCAGGTGGCGGCCTACGCCGGACCGGAGAACCGCACGATCACCACCACCGCGGTCGCGGCCAGCCTGACGGTCACCGTGTCCTCGGGAAACCCGGCGGTCGAGGTGTCGCTCGACGCGGCGGTGGCCATCGTCAACCTGGCGGGAACCGTCCACGCGCAGATCATCGGCGGCGCCACGATCACCTCGGCCGGCGCGCTGCAGGTGCAGGCCTCCTCGCCCGGGTCCGTCGTCACCACGGCCGGCTCCGCCAGTGTCGGCGTCTCGGTCACCGACGGCGCCGCCAGCTGTCACCCTGACCGTGGCCGCAGCGGTCGCGGACAGCTGGGTGCACGAGGACGTCGAAGCGTCCGTGCTCGGTTCAACGGCGACAGCCACCGAGATCGATGTCACCGCCACCTCTTCGGTGACGGTGGCCGGTACGGCGGTGGCGATAGCGGTCAGCGTGAGCGTCACCGATGGCTCCAATGTGTCCGGATCGCTCTCCGTCGCCGGCGCGCTGGTGTTGAACGACACCACCGACAACAGCAGTGTTGTCACGGTCAGCGGGTCGCGCCTCACCGCGACCACCGGCGACCTGTCGATCACCGCGCAGTCGGGCGCGGTGCCGGGGAGCACCACGACGACCCTGTCCGCCACCGCGGTCGCCGTCTCCGGATCGATCAGCGTCGGTAGCGGCGGCACCGCTGTGGCGATCTCCTTGGCCGGCGCGGTCGCGCTGAACACCGCCAGCGGGATCACCAACGCCGTGGTCGAGGCCGGGTCGGACCTGTGCGCCGGCACCCGCGGCGTCGCCGGCGCGTGCACCCCGGGCGTCGGGACCGTCACGATCGGCGCAACCGAGACCGGTGCGGCCGACGCCGTCATCGTCGCGGTGACCCTGGCAGTCGGCGTGGGCAAGGGCGCGACCATCGGCCTCGGCGCGGCGGTCGCCAGCAACGCCACTGACCAACACCGTCACCGCCACGGTCACCGGCGGCGCCACCCGGGTGGCCGGTTGGAAGGTCGACGTCACGGCCGCCGCCAACAACACGGTCACGGCGACCACCGTTGCCGTCGCGCTCGGCGTCACGATCGAGGGCTCGTCCGGCGGCGCCACTGTCACGGTGACTCGCTGCCGCCGCCGTCGCGCTCAACACGATCGCCGACACCATCACCGCCGGCGTCGATGCCGCCAGGATCACCGCCGGTGCCGGTGGCGTGCTGGTGTCGGCGAGCACCGGCAACACCAACCGGAGCATCACCGCGACGTCGGTGGCGGCCACGTTGGCGCTGAACATCGCGAACTCACTCTCGCTGACCGTGACCGTTGCCCTCGCGGCCGCGGTGACCACCGCCGAACTGGGCAGCACGGTCTCCGCCGAGGTCACCAACGGCGCGACGATCACCTCAGCGGGGTCGGTCCAGGTGCTCGCCTCGTCGCTCGGCTCCATCACCGTCAAGGTCGGTGCGGGGGCCCTCAGCGGCACCATCGACGGCTCGCCGTCCATCTCGCTGGCCATCGCTGCCGCGGTCGCCGTCGACTCGGTTGACGACGACGTCACTGCGTCGGTCCTGGTCTCAACCGTCACCGGCTCTTCGGTGACCATCGGCGCCACCTCGTCGACCCCGGTCGACGGCCTGGCGGTGGCCTTGGCGCTGAGTCTGACGATCTCCGATGATGCGGCCATCTCCTTGACCGGCGCCGGTGCCGAGGTCCGCAACGAAGTCGGCGGCACCACCGCTGCGCAGGTTTCCGGCAGCTTCATCACCGCCACCAGCGGGCCGCTCGCTGTGACGGCCACATCTGGCGGGACCACTGCCAATGGTGGGCACGACCAGTTGGCCACGGTCGCCGCGGTCAGCGGCAGTCTCACGGTGAGCGAAGGCGTGGACATCGGCGTCTCGGTTGCTGTCGCCCTCGGCAGCAACACCTCTTCGACGACCACCAGCGCATCGGTGGACTCCGGGTCCAACCTCTGCGCAGGTGTTCGCACCGGTGGTTCCTGTGGCACGCCGGCCGGCGCGGTGACGGTCAGCGCCAACAGCACTGCGGTGCTGTCCGTTCAGCTCGGCGCAGGCACCCTGACCATCGGTGTCGGAGATGGCGGCAACCTCAGCATCGGCGTCGCTCTGGCCTCCAACACCATCTCCGGCACCACCAGCGCCACCGTCGACACGTCCGTCGTCGTCGGTGGTTCCGTAGCCGTCACCGCTGAGGGCGACGGCAGTGTCGACGCCTTGGCGGTGGCGGTGTCGCTCGCCGTGCAGGCGTCCGAGTCGGGCCTCGCCGTCACGCTCCAGGGCAACGGCGCGAAGGCCACCAACGTCGTCGGTGGCACGGTCTCGGCGACGGTCAGCGGGGCATCCCTGGTGCAGGCAGCCACCGATATCACCGTGTCGACGAAGGGTCTCTCCAGCTTCAAGGCCCAGGCAGCCGCTGGGTCGTTGGGCGTCGCCGTTGGCTCCGACGGCATCGCAGCGTCGGTGTCGGTCGACGTGGGCCTGGCCTCCAACACGCTCTCGACCCAGGTGTTCACCGAGGTGTCCGGATCGACGCTGGACGCGCAAGGTCGAGTCCAGGTGACCGCCACGAGCGACCGCCTCGTCGCCGGACAGGACCGGATGATCGCTCTGGCCGTCGCGGTGGCGGTCACCATTGCGATCGTCAATCCAACGGAGGGGTTCGGCGTCGCCCTGTCCGGCACCGGGACCAGCGTCGACAACACCGCCTCCGACAGCGTGCACGCCTGGGTCTACAACGGCAGCACGGTCACCGCGCGGGGCGACCGGGACCGGGGACAATGCGGCTCTGAGCATCGCCGCGTCATCGGTCGTCGACGCCTCGGCGCAGGCGTACTCGGTGGGCGTCGCAGTCAGCGAAGGCCGCCATCGCGATCGGCGTTTCGATCGTCACCACCACGCTGAGCACCACGGTTGAAGCAGCGGCGCAGGAGGCGTCGCTGTCAGCGCCGGCCGGGGACGTGTCCATCACCGCCACCAGGACGGCCTCCGCAGACATCCAGAACCTCGTCGTCTCGGTCGCCTTCGGTATCGGCGGCGCGGGCGCGGGCGCCACCACCACGTCCACGGTCTCCGGCAGCGCCGTTGCTCAGGTGTATCAGGCATCGACCATCAGCGCAGCGGGCGCGGTGATCGTGCAGGCGACCACCAGCGCGCGGTCGGCCGCTTCGACATCAGGTGGTTCGGGCGGCGTCCTGATAGCCATCACGGTGCTGTTCTCGACGGCGGCGCTGACTGCGCAGACGTCCGCAGTGGTGCAGAACTCCAGCCATCACCGCCAGCAGCCTCTCGGTGACCGCGACCCGGAACAAGATGGTCGGCCAAACCGACACCACCTACGCCAACGTGGTGATCGGCACCGTCGCCGTGGCCGCCGGCACCGGATCGAAGTCCACCGCATCCGACAGCGGGCCGGTGGCCGCCACCATCGGCGAGAACTCGGTCGTCACGGTGACCGGTGCGCTGACGGTGACCGCCAGCAGCACCACCTCGACCACCTCGATCAACAACGGGGGCAGCGGCGGCCTGGTCGCGATCACCGTGCAGCTCAACACCGCGACGCACTCCGCCGACACCACCGCCTCACTGGACGGCACCAGCACCGTGCGAGCCGGCAGCCTCAGTGTGACGGCAAACGCCATCACTCCGGTCACCGCCAGCGTGTTCACCCTCGGCATCGGGCTCGCTGCGGGCGCCGGAGCGAATGTCTCAGCCACCTCCAGCGGCGCGGTGGTGGCGCTCGTGGGCAGCCAGACCCAACCGGCAACGCCTGGGTCGATCACGGTCACCGGCGGCGTGGCCATCACGGCCGGCGTCGAACAGACCGCAACCACGTCCAACGCCGGCGGCGCCGGCGGCGCCGTGGCCGTCGGTGCGATTGTCGCGCTCGCCCAGGTCTCCGGCACCAGCCGCGCGTACATCGGCGACGGCACCCGCCTCACCGCGGGCTCCCTCGCCGTCCTCGTCCGCAACACCAGCGGTGGGGGTGCGGTACGCACCGCTGACTCGAAGACCGTTGTCGGCTCGGTCGGCCTTCTTGCTGGGTCCGGCAGCGGTTCGACAGCGGTGATCAACGGCAGCCTCGAGGCATTCATCGGGACGAATGCCACCCTCACCGTGAGCGGCGCCACGACGATCAGTGCGCAGGGCACCGCGACCGCGACCGCGGATGCACAGGGCGGTGCCGGCGCACTGATAGCGATCAGTGTCTTCTTTGCCACGGCGTGCGTGTCCGGCTATTCGGTCGATGGCGCCCAGCGGGCCACTTGCAGCGCGCCGGCAGCCGGTACGGTCGGCACCCGCGCCTATGTCGGCGCAGGGACCACCATCTCCACCGGCTCTCTCCAGGTGGAGGCCGCCGCCACCGACACAGCCACTGCCACCCTGTTCGCCCTTGCCATCGGCCTGGCCGCCGGCACCGGTGGCGATGCCAACGCCAGTGTCGACTCCGACGTGCAGAGCTGGCTCGGCACCCTGACCGGCGCCTCGGGCACCACGATCACCGCTACGGGTGCCGTCCAGGTGGTGGCAACTGCGTCGCAGTCCGCCACCGGCACCGGCCAAGGTGGTTCGGGTGGAGTCGTGACCGCCGCCTGGTTGAACGCGACCACCTCGGTGAGCAGTGCCATCACCGCACTCATCGGCGACGGTGTGACCATCCGCAGTGCCGGCACCGTTCAACTGCAAGCCGAGACGTACAACGCCGACGCCACGTCGAATGTCACCGTCGGGGCCGGCGGCGGGGGTGTGGTCGAAGGGGTCACCGTCTCGGCCACCAGCAACCCGACCATCACCGCCGTGGTCGGCGACGCCGTGAAGATCGGATCTGCCAGCCCGGTCGCCGGTGACGTCGGCATCACCTCCCGGGGTCGCGCTGCCGCCGACGCGACGGGTAACGCCTACGCCGGTGGCCTCCTCGTCATCGCGACGCCGCGCGCCACCGTCACGATCGACCCGGCCGTCGAAGCCCACGTCGGAACGGCCGCCGTCAAGACCACCACCATCGCCGCGGCCGGCAGCATCCTGCTCACCGCCCAGCTGACAAAGGGCGGCACGACCCCCATCGACACGATCACCGCCGTGAACCTCGGCACCAACACCGTCGACGTTCAGCTACCCGGCGGTCGGTGAAGGCACTCAGGTCATGTATTCCGCCAACGGGAGACCCGTGCTGGGCGGACTGCACGACCGCAACGTCTATACCTTGCTCGACGGCGGCGGGACAGGGCAGATCAGGCTGGGATCGCTGTTCAACACCACCGCTGTCGACGCGGCGAACGACACCATCAGCTTCACATCAGGCCATGGGTATCGGAGCGGTGATTGCATCTGGTACGACCCGCGCGGCGGTGCGTCGATCATCGGCGGCGGGGAGCCGGCCAACTCCGGCGGTTGCTCCAGCAACAGTCCGCCGACGCCGGGCGCGCAAGCATTCTTCGTGCGCGTGATCGACGCGACAACCATCGCCCTCACCACCACCCAGGCGGCCGCACTCGCCGGGACCGACGCACCCACCCTGATCACGCCGATCGATGACACCCACGTGAAGGTGTCCAGCGACAGCAACATCGCGGTCGGCGATCGGGTGGTGTACCGAGCGCCGGTCAGCGTGCCGTTCACGTCGGCGCTCGTGAACGTCACCCTGTCGAATCGCGATGTCAACGGCACGTCCTACACGGTCCCGGCCACCAACCCCGACGGCAGCACCGCCCACAACCCTGACGCGTACAACATTTTCGTCGGTAGCACGTTCTACGCAGAGCTGAACGACGGCGATGCGCTCACCTACACCCTCAAGGACCCCGCCGGCGGGATGGGGCTGGTGTCCGGCACCACGTACTACGCCATCAAGACCGGCGACGGTTACACCATCCGACTGGCCGCTTCGTACTGCGAGGCTGTCGGCTCCGGCCCGGGCTGCGCCCCGTTCGTCTGTCGCGCTGGCCCTGACCCTGACGGGACCGGACAGCGTTCGACATCAGCTCGACCGCAGTCTCGGCCAACTGGTCGACGGGCTCGACTACTACGTCACGAGCTACAACCCCGACAACAGGGCTATCACGCTCGCCACCACGCTTGGCGGGCCGGCGCTCATCCTGGACCCCACCCACCGACCCGGTGAGCACCACATCGGGCGCATCGAGGTCGACCTGGTGGCGCCGGCCGTCGCCAGCCAACAGGCACTCTTCGCCTACCTCACGACCCCCTGCGCGTCGGACTGCGGGCGGTTGCTCGCGCCCTCCGGCCAGCCGTTGTCGACCATCGCGCCGCCGGCGAATGACGGCACGTCGAACGCCATCGCGATCGGTGGGACAGGAGCCTTCGCCGACTTCCCGTTCCCGAACGCCTCGCTGGCCGGCACGCCATCGGTCTCCGCCACCGTGGCCGGCGTACTGACCGCCGGACTCGACGTGAAGGTCGTCGCCGACTCCACCTTTGCCGCCACGGTCTACGCGGACACCGCGAGCGGCGGTCTGATCTCCGTCGGCGTGGCCACCGCATCCCTCGACCTCGCCACCGGCGGGTCGCCCACCACGATCACGCTGGCCGGATCGATCACCGCCGGCCGCGACCTGGACGCAGCCGCCACGAACAACCACACGATCCTGTCGACCGCCCGATCGGTCGGCGGCGGGCTGGTCGCGGACAAGGTCGCCTACAGCCATGCCTGGCTCAACGACGACACCACGATCAGTGTCGCGGACGGGACATCGCTCACGGCAGGGCGTGCACTGAGCCTGACCGTCGGCACCACGACCTTCGGCCAGAACTCGTCCTCGGCACTCTCGGGATCCGCCGGAGGCGCCGCCGCCGCCGACGACCAGAACAACGGCGACCGGGGGGCCCGCCTCGGCAGCGGCAATGACTATGCCGAGCGGGGCATCGACGTCGGAGCCGGCAGCAAGCTGACCGGCGGCACCGTCAACCTGTTCGCCTCGGTCGTCAAGATGGAGATGGATTCCAACGCCAGGGCGCAGGCCTACGCCGCCTTCTACGCCCAGGCCTACGCCAACACCTTTGTCGACGTGTACACCGACACCTATGTCCGCGTTCACGGTGCCGGAACCACCATCAGCGGCATCAGTGGCGTCGACATCCGGGCCCTGAGTGGCTCCGCGCAGGTCACCCCGCAGGACCCACCGGCGCTGATCACCTCTCGCGGCGGCTTCGTCCAGGCGGCAGCGTTGATCCCCCCGCAGAAGCTCACCTTCGAGGGCACGAACTCATTGGTCAACAGCGTCACCACTGACCAGGACGTCACGGTCATCGCCGGGGCGCGCGGCTCGTCGACAACGCTGAACGTCGCAGTCGGATCCGCGACGGCGCTGTACGTGCAGGCGGCGAACAACTTCTTGCTCTCCATCATCGACGCGGAGGGCACGCCAGCCATCTTCCAGGGCGGCAGCCCCGCTCTGAACTATCAAGGCGACATCGGCTGGGACGCCGATGTCGTCGTGCTCGGCGGCAGCGCCGGTGCCCCGCAGCTGGTGATCGGCGCCGACGGCACCGTGCTGGCCGTCAACAACGTGCTGGTCAACGGCGTCGCCCCGAAGGTCGGCGACAGGCTGACCGGCCCGATCTCGGTGTCGCCGATTGCAACGTCCGGCGGCGGCAACGTGGTCATGCAGGCCGAGAACACCATCGCCAACGTGAAGAGCAAGGCCGGCGACTGGCCGCTGTTCCAGTGGCTCACCACCCTCGGCAGCGTCACCATCGTGAACCTGTCGCCGAACCCGCTGGTGATCAGCGGCCTCGACGTGGTCGGCGCGCCCGGCTCGGTGCTGCCGCTGGTGCAGCTCAGCCCGAACGGCGGCGGCGGCAGCGAGTTCGAGACAGCTGCGACGCTGCAGTTCGACGTGCAGCGCACGGCCGGAACCTCGTACGTCGACATCGAGCAGCGCTCACCCGTCGCCCAGGACCTGGTGATCGCCGGGCCGATCAACAACCCGCTCGGTCTGACCCGGCTGGTCAACCTGAACGGCTCCATCACCTTCACCGTCGTCGGTACCGGCGCCGTCACGACCAACCAGCTGGACGTGTACGCGCCGAACGGTTCGGTGGGCAGCCTCAGCGCACCACTGCAGGTCGACCTGGTTCGATACACGTCGATCGGATCGACCACCGGTCCACCCGCCGGGACGGTCCTCGACCCGCGGTTGGTGGTCGACGCGTTCGGCGACGTGTACCTGAGCCTGCGCGGTGTCGACCGGGCCAACCCGACGGCGACATCGATGCCGCTGTACGTCGACTCGATCGCCGCCGGCGGCCAGACGGTGCTCACCGTGCGCACCGCGGCCGCCCAGCAGGTCAGCAGCGGCGGTGGCTCGGTCGACGTTCAGGTGGTCAACGAGAATTCACAGTGGAGGGAGCCGATCGCGCACTCCTGCCACTTCCGCGGAGTGCCCCCCAACTACGACCCCTGCACGACCCCGAACACCACGCCCGATCCGAGCCGACCGATCGGTACCGGCACCCGGATCGCCACGACCGTGATGATCGGGTTGCGCAACGTCGTGCTGGATCGCGTGCAGGTTCCCGGTGTCGGTAGCCCACACTACGAAGCGGCCGTGGCGCCGAGTGGCGGTTACACGTTGTTCTCGCCGACGGCCGCACCAACCGGCGCAGCGGGCATCGTCTCGCAGGGCATGGCGCTGTACGACACCGTCGGGGCGACCGACCCCAACGCGAACGACATCCCGCCGTACGTCTCGCTGACCGGGTTCATCAATCCCGACCGCTACCGGCTCACCCCGTACGGCCGGCTGGACGCCAACGTCGGCGGTGACATCTTCCTGACCGCAACCGGAAACGTCACCGTCGGCAGCGTCGAATCCCGTTGGGGCGACGTGACGATCAAGGCGGGCGGAAAGATCGGTGCCCCCGTCGGTCCGGCACCGTTGCTGCGTGGGTTGGCCGCGTTGGCCCTGCTGCCGCCGGCGGCCGCCGAGAGTTGCGGCGTGCGCGGGATCAACGTCACCCTCGAATCGCAGCAGATCGGCACACCGGACAACTTCATCGAGGTGTGCCTGCGGAACGACCGTCCGACCACGGGCGGACTCACGGCCACCGCCACCTCCGCGATCTTCATCAACGAACCAGAGGGCGACCTGCGGTTGAGGTCCGCGACGGTGACCACGCCAGACCTGACGCTGGTCAACGACCTCACCCTGACCACCACGAACGGCTCGATCCTCGACTTCGACGCCGATGCCGACGTGGACGTGAAGGGGAACAAGATCGTGCTCGCCGCCCGCGGCGCGAACAAAGAAATCGGCGATGTTTCCGATCAGCTCGAGATCGACTCGTCCACCGCGGGCGTGCGGTCCGGCTGGGTCTACGCGCACGCCGATTACGTCATTCTGCTCACTGAGGTCAGCGGCCCGATGCTGGTGCTCGGCGCCCAGTCCGACATTGGGGTGGTCATCCTGAGCACCCCCGACACCACCGGACCAGATCTCATCGCCGACGTCGACGGCTATCCGTACCGCGCCGAGACAATCGAGTTGCTGGCGGCCGGCTCCGTCATCGTGACCCAGGGAGTCGTCACCACCGTGGGGCCGCCGGGGCAGGCCGACCAGCTCGCCGGTGTTTGGGCGAATGGGGGCGTCATCCTCCGCGCCGGCGACGACATCAGGGCTCCGGCCGGCACGAACATCTCGGCAAGATCCGGGGGCATCAGCCTTCAGATCGACGCGGGGAATGCCGACGTCGAGGGCGGGTTGGCCTACCTGGCCGGATCGATCGGCGTCCCCGCCGCCGGCTTCGGCTCGCCGCCATCGAGCATCTCTGTGAGCGGCAACGCCGATCAGGACAACTTCGTCTTCCAGTCGACGTTCCTGGGAGCGCCCACCCGCGCCGAGGGCGCCGGCTCCGCCGACGTGTTCTTGGTGTTCGAGCTGCAGACGATGAACGTCGCCGCCGGGCATGCGCTGAACCTCGACGGCCAGGCCGACGACGACTACTACCGGATCACCACGACGGGCAGTGAGGGCGCCACACGGAACTACGTCATCGATGTGGTCGACACCGGCGCCAGCACCGACGACGAGCTGGTAGTGCTAGGAGCCGACGACTCCGCGGATGAGTTCCTGCTCCGCACCATCACGTCGATCCCGCGCATCCCGACCGCCGGGAACCCGTCAATGGTGACGCTGCTGCCGGCGACCGGCGTCGGACAGCAACGGGTCAACTACTCCGACAGCGCCGATGCTCTGTTCGTCGACGGCCTCGGCGGGGACGATGCGTTCGTGCTGGACGGCGCCACCGTAGCGGTCGACCTCATCGGCGCCGCCGGCGACGACACCTTCACCTTCGGACAGGTCTACGGGACGCCGCGGACGACCGCGGCCGGCATCGCGCCCGACGACGTGTTCCCGACTACCGAGACGACCCGCGGCTGGGTCAGCAACGGCCCGACTGGACCGCTCCGTGTGTTCGGTGGGTCCGGCAACGACGTCTTCACCGTCAACTCGAACCTGGTCACCGTGAGCCTGCTCGGCCAGGAAGGCAATGACCTCTTCATCACCCGCTCCCTGGCGCTGCCGGGCGGCGGCTACCTGTCGCGGGCACCCGTTCTCGTCGACGGTGGCGCCGACATCGACACCGTCGTGCACCTCGGCACCGAGCAGGCCGACGTGCTCTACGCCGGCACCAGACCCGCTCCCTTCGACCAAACTGTGACCCAGACGGTCATCTCCGGCGCCGGCGCCACGACTGCAGCGGTGGCGGTCGAGGTGGTCGAGGTTGACGGCCTACCCGGTGATGACACCTTCTTCGCCGCCGGCGTCGCAGCCGGCGTGGTGGCCACGATGATCGGCGGCTCCGGGAGTGACCAGTTCACCGTGATGGGCTCCGTGGTGCTGCCGGTGTTCGGCGCGGCGCTCGACGACCCGTTCGTGCTGACAGATCCGACGCATTCGCTCTCGGGGTTGCAGGGTCCGCTGCAGATCGAGGGCGGCGACACGGGTTCGGACGGGACGATCGACCCGGCGGTGCTCCTGCCCGGCGAGACGGACGTGCCGCTGACGCCGTTGCCGCCGGACCCGCCGGAAGACACCCAGATCGACCTGCTCGACGTCCACGACGACCAGTACGCCGACGGGCGGGACCTCGCGCTCGGCTCGACCGCGCTGATCGGGAATGACACGTTCGGTATCGGGTTCATCGCCGTCGAGATCCTGCTGGTGTTCCTGGGCTCCGGGGGCGACACGATGGCGATCTCCGGCACGCCGGACGGCGGGGGAACGTCGGTCGTGCGACCGACCACGGTGATTCACGGCGGCGGTGGGTCCGACACCATCACAGTGACCGGCGCGGCTCCGGGTTCGGCGCTCGTCGTCTACGGCGACACGGACTCCGACGGCACCTTCTACAACGGCCCGGCAGTCGACCTCGGGAACCGCCCGTCGGGGCTGGCGTTCTTGATCTCGGGCAGCGTGACCTATGCCGCGGCCGGAGACGACACCGTCGACGCGGCGGCGCTCACCGACGTCACGGTCGAGCTGATCCTGTACGGCGGTGCAGGTGACGACGCCGTGACGGGCGGCGCGGGAGACGACCTGGTGCTCGGCGGTTCCGGCGACGACAGCGTGCGCGGCGGTCCGGGTGACGACCTGGTCAGCGGCGACAACGGTGTGCTGGTCGACGTTCTCACCACCGCGGTGCAGCTGACCGTTGCACCGATCCCGAACGCGCCGCCGCGGCCGCAGAATGCCGACCCGCTGGTGCCCGGATCCGACCTGCTGATCGGCGACGACGGCGACGACGTGCTGATCGGCGACCAAGCGCTCTTCGATGTTTTCCGCGACACCTGGTTCAGCGTCCCCAATGCGGCCGACGGCGATGACGAGATCTTCGCCGGGCGCGGCGACGACATCGCCATCGGCGGCCTGGGCGACGACACGATCGCCGGCGGGGAGGGTGACGACCTGATCCTGGGCGACGTCGGCCTCATCGGACCCACCGAGGTGCTCAGCGAGCCGGTGGGGCTCCCGGGCGGCGACGACACGCTGTTCGGCGGTGACGGCGACGACATCATGTTGGGCGGGACGGGCGACGACGTGCTGTCCGGCGAGGCCGGGGACGACGTGCTGCTCGGCGACGACGGCTTCGTCCTGGCCGCTGGCCTGGTCGCTGCCGCCGGCCCGGGAGGGTCCGACGATCTCTTCGGCGGCGACGGCGACGACATCGTCTTCGGCGGCGACGGTGCCGACTACCTCACCGGCGATGCCGGGGACGATGTGCTGGTCGGTGACAGCGGTGCCGCCGACGTCTCCACGGTGGTGTCGACGAACCTGGCCGACGCTCCCGGCGGGACCGACACCATCGACGCCGGTGACGGCGACGATGTGGTGTTCGGCGGGAGCTTCGGCGACCTGATCGACGCCGGCTCCGGTGACGACATCGTGCTCGGTGACGACGGGATTGCCACCGCCGGCCTGGTCAATGTCGTGCCGACCGACCTCGGCGGCAACGACGTGATGACCGGTGGCGACGGCGACGACCTGTTGATCGGTGGCGAAGCGAACGACATCATCTCCGGCGGCGCCGGCAACGACCGGATCGCCGGCGATCTGGGCAGCTTCGTCGACGGCGTCCTGCGCGACCCGGGTGGCCCCGGCAACGACCTGATCTTCGGTGACGACGGCGACGACTGGATCATCGGCGGGGGCGGTTCCGATGCGATCTTCGGCGGTCTGGGTAACGACATCGCCCTCGGCGACGAGGGATCGATCAGCGCGTTCCTGATCACCACCGAGAACCCGACGGTCGGCGCCGTGGACATCATCGACGGCGGTGCCGGAAACGACGTGCTGATGGGCGGTCAGGACGCCGATCAGCTCGGTGGCGGGGACGGCAACGACCTGATCTTCGGCGACTACGGCTCGGTGTTCGGCTTCATCGACCTCGGTCTGCTGCCGTTCGGCACGCCCCTGTTCTTCTCTTGGACCTCGATCGACACCGGTCCGATCGGTTTCAATACCGGCGGGCCGGTGCCGATCCCGGTCCTGCTCGGCGGATACGACCTGATCATCGGCGGGTCGGGTGACGACGTGCTCATCGGCGGTCAGGGCGCCGACTCGATTTCCGGCGGCGACGGTGACGACGACCTGATCGGTGGCTCGACGGTGGCCGGCGGCACAGACAACAGCGACGTCCTCGACGGCGGTGCCGGCAACGACTGGATCGCCGGTGACAACGCCGACATCCGCCGGATCCCCGGGTTGGCATCACCCCGGTTCCGCACCCTGACCGGTGACACGATCTACGACACCGCCGGCAACCCGCAGATCGGCCCGGCCGGTGGGACGGATCCGCGCGGCACCGCGGAACGCTCCGTGGTGTTGTTCGACCTGGCGACCCCGGCGCCGGGCACCTACGGCCGCGACGCCATCGCCGGGGGAGCCGGCGACGACGTCATCTTCGGGCAGTTCGGCGACGACTGGATCGCCGGCGACGCGTCACTGCTTGACCCCTTCGGCAACCCCACTGTCGACCTCACCGACGGCTTCCCGACCACCACCCTGCCCGACGCGGCCGGCCCCGGTACCGACGGGGACGACTACATCGAGGGCAACGCCGGCAACGACACGATCTTCGGCGGACTCGGCCAGGACGACCTGGTCGGCGGCTCCTCGAGCATGTACGGCCTCACCGCCGCCGAACGCGCCGACGGCTCCGACACCATCTACGGCGGCGCGGGGACCATCACCACCCGCTACACCCCGGGTGACGCCTCCGCCGAGGGTCACGCCAGGGATGCCGATGTGATCGTCGGCGACAACGGCAACATCTACCGGATCCTCTCCGGCCCAGGCGTTTTCGCCCGGTTCATCTACGACAGCTACTCCCAGGCGCTGCAGATCAAGATCCGCGCGGTCCAGTTGCTGGACTACGCCTACGGGGGAGGCGCCGGCGACCTCGGCGCCGCAGACCTGGTGCACGGCGAGGACGGCGACGACACCGTCTTCGGCATGACGGGCAACGACGTCCTGTTCGGTGACGCCGGTGACGACGACGTCTACGGCGGCGCGGGTTCCGACCGGATCTACGGCGGCAACGGTGTCGACGGGTTGCTCGGTGACGACGGCATCATGCTGACCAGCCGCAACGGGCTGCTCGAGCCGCTCAACGACCTGTTCACCGCCGTCGCCGATGTCGTGGTGATCCTGGACCAGTACACCCAGGTGAGCCTGACGGTCGCCGGGGAGCTGCAGAAGGAAGCCCGACTGTTCAACTGGCTCGCCGGTGGCAACGACCTGATCTACGGCGGCCTTGGTGACGATTTCATCCACGGCGGCGCCGGTGACGACGCGATCTCCGGGGCCGAAGCGCTGCTGCCCTTCTACACCGACGACCCGGTCATCGACGACAATCCGCTGCACTTCAACCCGGCCACCGGCTTCTTCGCCGCCTTCAACCCGGCGGACCCCCGCTCCAAGATCCTGGGCTTCTTCCTGAACTTCGACGCCTGGGTGATCGACCCGACCACCCAACAATGGATGCTCGATGCGAACGGTTCTCCGATCCCGCTCAACGACGGCCTGGACCGGATCTTCGGCGACAACGGCAATGACTGGCTGGTCGGCGGAACGAACTGCGATGTGCTGTTCGGTGGTTGGGGCCGAGACCTGTTGCAGCTGGACGACTACCTGGACACCGACAACGGCCTCAACGACCGTCCCGAGGACATCCGGTGGTTCGCCTGGGGCGATCTGGCCTACGGCGGCGGGGACGGCGACATCCTGATCGCGAACACCGCGCAGGACCGGATGTACGACTGGGACGGGCCGTTCAACCAGTACTGGGTGCCGTTCGAGTACTTCGACGCGCCGGTGGTCAACCAGCACTACACACCGGAGATCGCCGCGTTCCTCCGGATTGTCGCCGATCGCGCCGGCGCGGACTCCACCCTCGGCCCGGAACCGTTCGACGAGGCAGCCATCATCACCCCGGCCGCCGGGCAGGCCTACCAGGATCAGTTCGTCGGCGGTCCCGCCGGGCAGCTGCCGCCGTTCAACGCCAACGGCCCGTCGTTCAACCGCCCCGGCATCGAGCGGGACGACTTCACCACCGACCGGGTCGGCTGCCGGTGCTTCGCCATCGCGTCGCCCCCGCCGTACGTCCCGCCGGTCATTCCGCCGGTGAACCCCCCGGTGAACCCGCCGGTGAATCCGCCGGTCGGCCCGAACGGGCCCGTCACTCCGACAGGTCCGGTCGGTCCGGGCAAGCGGCTCCGGCACCAGCGCAGGTTCGCTGGCCTACACCGGTGCAGGAGCGATGGACCTGCTGCCCTGGGTGATCCTGCTGCTGCTCACCGGCGCGGTCCTACTCGTGGCCGGCCGGCGGGCTGGGAAGAGGCGGGCAGGTGAAGCTCGCTGAGTCACCAAACGCTGATTCAGCCGACCGGCTTCCGGGCCCACACCGCGGTCATCATCCAACATTGCGTCCAGTACTCCGGATCATTCAACAGTGCCGCCGCTGCATCGAATGTCGCCGGATCGACCAGGCCGCTTGCCAGCACCCGGTCGCGGACCTCCGCGAAGAACAGCTCGAAATAGACGGCGCCCCGGTCCGTTCCGCGGATGTTCTGCACGTCGGTCTTGGCCTGCGGGTGCCCCAGCCCGAGCTTGCCGACCATTGCGGGCAGCGGTCGCCCGATGAGCCAATCCACGCCGTTGTCGTGTCCCCATCGGATCAGCGCGCTCCAGGTGTCCGCCCATTCCTTCGGTTCGGTGGTCGGGGCGAGATGGAAGTCGGGCTCCTGGACCAGCAACCAGCCGCCGGGTCGGACGGCGGCGGCCATCTTCTCCAGCACTTGCGGGGCATGGTCGGCGATCTGGTGCAGCAGGGCGCGACAGGAGACGAGATCGTAGGTGTTGTCGGGCAACTCGGCCGTCCGGACGTCCGCCTGCCGGACGGTGAGGTTCTGCGCGGGGACCAGGTTCACCAGCACCGGGTTGATGTCGACGGCGGTGACCGAACCGGTCGAACCCACTGCGTCGCAGAGCCATTCGGTGATGCTGCCGTTCCCAGGGCCCAGTTCGAGACAGTTCCAGCCGGGCCCGACGCCGAGGGATCGGAGGTAATCGCGGGTCCACGGGTCGAGAATCTTCGACATCAGGTCGAGCCGCTGATATTCGACGGTCGCCGCGTCGTCGAGAATGTAGGGCTTCATCGTTGCCATCGGAACTCCTGGTTTCCCGGAACGCGTCGACGTGGTCGTCGTGGCTCGTCGTGTCGCACTGCGGTTGCGCGGTACTGCCGGCACCGATCCTGTGCGGTCCACCGATCGGAGGACACCGACATCCGCCGATTCTTCCACCCGGTGGGGGATGTCGCCCCGCCGCCGAAGGGACGAGAGTCAAGTGCGCACACCACACCTGACATCACCCACATTGATCGCCCGAGAGGCTGGAGAAATGTCCACTCCTGTCGTTCCCCCGAGTCCCGGCCGTACCCGACTGGCCCCGGATCTGCCCGTAAAAGGGGCGGAGACATTGACCGAGAACGCAGCATCGAACCCTGACGGATCAACGGCAGGAAAGGCAACATCGACGTCCGGTCGCATCTGGCGGAGCTGGTGGATGCGCACTGCCATCGTGCTTGTCATCGTTGCGTTCGGGGTGATCCTCTGGGGTGGATACACCCAGGGTTGGGAGTGGACCGGGGTTTCCGACAAGGACACCCTGTGGCACTGGATGCAGATCCTGATGGTGCCGATCGCGTTTGCCGCGCTCCCCGGGGTGCTGCGGGATCACCAGGCGTTGCGCTCCAGCAGAAAGATCATGATGGTGAGTGTGGTGGTGCTGTTCGTCGGATTCGTCATCGTGAGTTACGTCGTGCCGTGGGACTGGACAGGATTCACCGGCAACACGTTGTGGGATTGGCTCTCCCTGCTGCTGTTGCCCATCGCGATCATCAGCGTGCGGTTCCTTCGCGCGGAGCGCACCCTGACCTGGGCGCATTACGTGAGTGCTGCGGTGCTGGTGGCTGGTTTCGCGGTGCTGGTTTTCCTCGGCTACGTCGCACCCTGGGATTGGACCGGATTCACCGGGAACACCTTCCTCGACTGGGTTCAATTGCTGATCCTGCCGATTCTGTTCCCCACGGTGGTGGTACCGGCCGCTGCCGCCTGGTTGACGGCAAAGCAGGAACGCGAGGAATCTCTGCCAGTCAGGTGATTGTCGTGTCCGGCCGTCGGCGATCGATGCCGGCAGCTCAGGCCACCGACAGGAACCGGCCCCGATGGAAGGCCAAAGAGTCGACGGCTCCGTCCACCTGCAAACCAACCACCTCGCCCACGTACATCAGGTGGTCACCGGCGCGGATGCGCTGCCGGACAAGACATTCCAACTGGGCCGCAGCTCCCTCGATCAGCGGAACGCCACCGCGGCCGGCGCGGTGCGGCACCTGATCGAACGCATCGGCGCCGCTGGGCCGATCGGCGCGGGCGAAGAATCGGCCCAGTTGCTCCTGGTCGGCGCCCAGGATGCTGACCCCGAAATGTGCGGACCGCCGCATCGCGGCGGCGCTACGGCCGGTGCGGCGCAGGCAGACCAGAATCATCGGCGGCTCGAGCGAGAGCGAGGTGAACGAGTTGACCGTCACGCCGTGCGGGCCCGTGCTGTCCCGAACCGTCACGACGGTCACCCCGGTGACGAACCGCCCCATGACGTTGCGGAACTCGCTCGGCCCGAATCCGCCCATCACCGACCTCCTGCTGTCTGCGGGACCGGCGTTCCCCGCAGGATCAGGTCCGCGGCGCGTTCAGCGATCGCGGTGACCGGTGCGTGGGTGTTGCCCCTGGTGATGGTGGGCATGACGGATGCGTCTGCCACCCGCAGTCCCTCGACGCCGTGCACGGCCAAAGTCGAGTCCACCACAGCGAACTCGTCGGAGCCCATCCGAGCGGTGCCGACCGGGTGGAACATGGTGTCGATGCCGGCTCTGATCGCGCGGATCAGCTGATCGTCGTCCGCATCGGCGAGCCGATGGGGCGCCTTGGCGGCCCCTGCGAGCGGGGCGGTGCCACCGATCCGCAGGGCGAGCCGGACTCCGCGAACCAGCGTGGCCAGGTCCGCCGGGTCGGTCAGGTAACCGGGATCGATTCGCGGAGCGGCGAGCGGGTCGGCGGACCGCAGGGTGATCCGGCCACGACTGCCGGGTTGCAGCAGGACCGCCCCGATCGAGTATCCGTGTTCGGTCGGCTCGACGACCCGCTCATCCCTGATGCCGTCCAGCAGCACCGGCGCGAAAACGAGTTGCAGATCGGGTGCGTCGAGGCCCGACCGGCTGCGGACGAATGCACCGGCCTGCCCCATGTTGGAGCTCAGTGGCCCGCTTCGGTGCCGCAGGTAGTCGAGTATCCGACCTGGCCGACGGCCGTCGATCAGGCTGGTCGGCTCGACGGAGCGCCAACACATCGGCACCATCAGATGGTCCTGCAGGTTCCGGCCCACCCCCGGCAGGTCCACCCGGACGTCGATGCCCAGCCGCCGCAGCTCGACCGCATCCCCGATACCGGAGGTCATCAGCAGCGCGGGCGTGTTCACCGCGCCGCCCGAGAGCACCACCTCGCTCGTCGCCCGCGCGTGCTCGGCGTGACCGTGACGGACCCACCGGACACCGACCACCCGCTGGCCGCAGTAGACCAGCCCGGTCACCCGCGCCCCGGTCACGACCGTCAGGTTCGCCCGATCGGCGACGGGTCGGAGGTAGACGTCGGCCGCGCTGACCCGGCGTCCTCGGAGTTGGGCCACCTGGTGCCGGCCCACACCTTCCTGGTGCTCACCGTTGAAACCGTCATTGCCGGTCAGGCCCGCCCGTTCCGCCGCGGCGAGGAAGTCCGCGGTTCGCGGTGCCGTCCACCGGTCGGCCGACCCGCCGCTTCCCCACAGGTCGGCCTCCGCGGCCCGGAAGTACGGCAGCAGTGAGGCGTGGTCCCAGCCGTCATTGCCCTGCGCCGCCCACCCGTCGAAGTCGGCGGCATTGCCTCGGACATAGACCATGTCGTTCATCGCCGAACTTCCGCCCAGCATCCGGCCCCGCGGCCAGAAGAGACGTCGCCCGTTCAGCTCGGCCTGCGGTTCGGTCCGGTACGCCCAGTCCACCGACGATCGGAAAAGGCGGCTGTACAGGGCCGGCACCACGGTCTCCGGGCGTCGCCCGCGGCCGCCCGCCTCGAGCAGCAGGACCGTGCGGGATTCGTCGGCGGCCAACCGGGCGGCGATCGCACAGCCGGCCGAACCGGCGCCGACGACGATGAAGTCGAATCCCTGTGCCCTCATCGGACCGCTCCGATCGGTCGCGGGGCGGCGAATTCGTGTCCCACCCGCCCGAACCGGTCCAGCACGCGGTCCCGGTGATCAAGGCCTGCCAGATAGGCCAGCAACCCCCAGTCCCGGGGCGGGCCGCCGGGCAGCCCGAGCACCTTGTCCCGGTACCAGGCGACGTCGGTCTCGGCCGGACCGCCGACGATCCGATGGGCAACCTCGAATCCCGCCTGGACGGACAACGGGATGCCATGCCCGCACCACCCTCCGGTGAACCAGACCCCGGGCGCCGAGGGCAACCGGCCCAGCCGCGGCAGTCGATCGAGCACGGACCCGATCCGACCCGACCAGCGGTCGCTGACCTTGACCTCGGCGAGCTCCGGGAAGATCGTCTTCAACTCGACTTCGATCCTGCGCCAAGCAGTGTCGGTTGCCGACGAGTCGGCGGACTTTCCCGGCGGCAGGGTCACCCGGCCCCCACCCATGATGATCCGGTTGTCGGGGGTGAGCCGGTAGTAGTTGAAGAACGTGCGGCAGTCGACCACCGAATCGCGGTCGCGCCAACCGATCCGGTCCAGTTGCCGGTCGGTGAGCGGATCGGTGCGGATGACGTGACCGGTGATCGGAACGACCCCGGCGGACGGCAGCCCTCCGGGTTGTACGCCGTCGGTGGCCATCACCACCTGCCGGGCCCGGACGGTGCCGGACGGGCAACGCAGGCGGACCGGCACGCCGGGCCGAATCGACAGCACCGGGCTTCGTTCGTGAATCGTCACCCCCAGGGCGGTCAGCCGGTCGGCCAACGACCGGCACAGCTTCACCGGGTCGAGGGTGGCGGCCAACGGATGTCGCAGCGCCGCCAGATAGGGCCGGCCACCGAACCGGTCCGCCAAGTCGGGCGCCGGGAGGTACGGAATGTCGAATCCGAGTTCGGCGAACGAGCGGTGCTGCGACCGCAGAGCTCGATTCTGCCGCTGGGACACCGCGCACACCAATTGGCCGTTGAGTTCCAGGTCGCAGTCAAGATTCTCCCGCTCGACCAGATCGATCGTGCGGGCGACGGCGGTCACCGAACCCGCGAACGTGGCCGCTGCCACCTGGTCTCCGTATCGGCGGCGCAGCAGGGTGATCGGCCCGCCCACTCCGGGCGCGACGATGCCGGTGCTGGCTCCGGTGGCGCCGGAGCCGACCTGGGCCGCCTCCAGCACGACGATGGTCGCAGCAGGATCATTGCGGTGGAGGTGGTAGGCCGCGGCGAGGCCGGCAAGGCCGGCCCCCACCACCACGTAGTCGGCCCGGACGTCGCCGGTCAACGGCGGCCGCGTGGTGGGCGCTGCGCCCGCCCACCAGGGCGAGGGCTGGTGGCCGGTGGGGACGGGCGAAGTCGTCATGTCGTGCTCTCCTGGTTCGATGATGGGGGTGAAGGGCCGCCCGGCCGCAAGGCCCCGGCGCCTGGGGTTGTTCAGATGACTCTGGTGAGGCGCAGCAACCGCCAGACCGCGCCGGCGCTCGGCCGCCCGTGAAAGGCGAGGTAGTCGGGTTCGACCACCTGCGGACGCCACTTGAGTTTGTAGGCCACCTGATCGGCGGCAGGGTAGAGCTTCTCGCCATGACGCGCGAGCAGGCCGGTCACGGCATCGACCGTCGTCGAGCCGCCCGAAACCCGGTGCTGCTCGGCAAGGCCGACGAAGGGGGTGAAGCCGAAGTGCAACCAGCCCGGTCCATCGGTACCGGCCTCCTGCCGCAGCCGGTCGATCATCTCGGCCACCATCAGCTCCATGACACCTGGAGGCGCGTCGGGGCTGCGGCGGGTCAGATCGTGCAGCCAGCCCGGCCGTGACCCGAAGACGGGGGAGAAGCTGATGTAGCCCAGGACGCGCCCGTCCTGCTCGGCCAGGAACAACCGGCGAAACCGGTCGGCCGAACCGCCTCTCTCGCCGATCAGGAAGGCCAGTTCATGAGCGCCCTTGGCGCCCAGCCATTGCCGATCCAGCTCGGCCAGCCGGCCGGAAAGCTCGGTCGACCGCTGTTCGTCGACACCGACCTCGCGCACGCACACGCCTGCCCGGCGGGCACGGGAGATCTTGTTCCGCAGCTGGACGAAGTGCTTGCCGGCCAGGGACTGTCGGTGTAGGTCGAGTGCGTAGGAACTGCCGAGCTGGTTGATCCGGTAACCGCTGCTCCGGAAGGTTTCCACGTCGGCCGGGGTCAGCTGCACCGCCATCGCGCGCTGCCCGGATGCTCTGGTATCAGCCAGGAATGCAGTCAACAGCCGGTCCCGATCGTCGGGGGCCGCGACAACGCCGCCGAACTGCACCCGCAGCCGGCCGGCCCGTCGGTAGGCAACGAACCCGTCGAGCCCGGGGATCTCGAAGTACGACGTCCCCCGATTGACGGCGAGAAAAGCGGAGTGGTTGTCGGCGTGGGCGGCCAGCTGGGCCACCCGCCGGTCGAGCTCTGGATGGTGGTGGTCAGCGGACAGCCGGCTCGGCGACGGGCGAGACATGAGGAGCCGACCCCCCTTCGTACTCGGCCGGGGCGTGCTGAGCGGCGTCGTAGGCACGGGCGAAGTCCGCATACAACGGGTGCGTTTTCGGCTCGAAGGAGACCCCGAACGGCTTCAGCATGTTGCCGAACAGGGCCCGGTCGCCCATCAGGTGGATTGGCAACGCGAGCAACGCCCACTCCGGCCCGATCAGCAGGCACCAGATACCGGCCAGCGCCGCCGATGTGCCGAGGTGATGGGCGATGTTGTAGGACACATAGAACGCCCTCGGCACCTCGCCGTGCCGTTTGATCCAGATGAAAAGACCTGGCAGGTAACCGATCACGTCGATCACGGCGAACAGGCCGACGAAGACCAGCCAGCGGATCTCGCCGATGTGCATGATCGCGAGGGTGACGCTGATGACCAATGCGATCAGGTACTCCAGGCGCAACAGCCGATGGGTGGTGCGGGTCATGAAGAAGTTCTTGTGGTCCATGGTGATCCTCCGAGGCGATGATCAGGTGGTCGGACGGTTGGGCGGTCAGGCGGTGAAGCGGCCGCCGCGCAGTGAGCGGTCGAGGGCCTCGCTCACCGGGCCGACGGCGGGCGGGTGCATCGCCAGTGCCCGGCTGGCGGCCAGCAGGTAGGCGACGTCGGGCGAGGAGACGAAGGCGATTCCGCCGACCAGCGCGGCAGCGGCCATCGATACGCGGGCGACCGCGTTCTCGACGCCGTACCGGACGTACAGGGATCGGGTGAGCAGGCGCTCGACATCCGCGTCATCCTTGGCGGGCAGCGAAAGGGCGACGGCTTCCACCGCCGCCATGGCCGACTCGAGATCAGCGGCCAGCGCCACCCGGTCCTGCGCCGTACCCCGCCCGGACTGCAGGACCCGCTCGACGAGGGCGGATGCGACGCCGATGTAGGACGCGGCGACCATCAGCTCGAACCACAGAAACCCTCGGCCCTGGATCGGGTCGGTCATCGTGGCCTCGGCCGGATGGAACACCATCATGTCCGGAACGAACACATCGGTGAGGAGCACCTCGTCGCTTTCGGCGCCGGCCAGTACAAAGCTCTCCCAGAACGGCCGCCGGCTGATCCCCGGGTCGGTGGCCGGGATCAGCACGATGGCCAGCTTGTCCGGGCCGCCGTTGTCGTCCACCACCGCCACGCTCGCCGACATCAAATCCATCGACCAGGTCAGGCTGCACGGCCGCTTGCTGCCGTTGACCAGCAGTCCGCCCTCCACCCGGCGGGCCTGCACCCGGGGGGCGAGGATGTTCGTGCTCGGGTTGCCCTCGGCGAAAGCCGAGCTGAGGTACCAGTTCTGCTCCGCGATCGCCTGCAGCACGGCCCATTCGAACCCGGTGCCCAGGCCGGACAGCTCGGCCAGCGAGGCCACCGAGAAGTGATGCATGGTGGTCGCCACCGCCAGCGACGGGGATCGGGCGCCGATGGCGCGCTGTACGCGGACGGCGGTCAGCGCGTCGACGCCGTGCCCACCGTGCTCCGCCGGTACCAGCAGCCCGCAGCCGCCGGCGTCCCGATAGAGCTTGAGGGCCTTGCTGTCCCGACTCTCCCAGGCCATCAGGGGTTCGGCGGCCAGCGCGGTGTCCAGGCCCGGCAGCAATTCCTCGAGGGCGGCCCGTTCCAACGCCAGGAAGCTCATGCCGCCTCCTCCTTGAGGAAGGGCAGCGCGCCGGCAGGCAGCTGTGTGGTCTCGTGGTCGATCGCGTCGAAGCGGACATCCTCTCCGAACAGGCCGACGAGGATCGCCGAGATGGTCTCTGCCAGGGTGCGAGCGGCGATCGGGTCGAGCACGTCGGCGAGGCTGGCGATTCCCAGGTCCACCAGCGCTTCGAATCGGACGGCGGTACCGTCGCCGTCCACCCGGCACAGCCAGCTGCCGGCGAACTCGGCGACATCCCCCTCGATCTGGGTGAAGTCGATCCGCATCGCCTCCGCGTCCATCACGTCGCGTTCGGTCCAGCGCAGGATCCCGTTGCGGAAGTTCACCTCCCAGCTGCTGATCAGGTCACCCCTTTCATCCGTCCACACCTGGACGTCCCGAACGGCGGGCGTGAGCTCGGGATAGCGGGCGTAGTCGGCCAGAGTGCGGAACACCTCGGCGGCCGCTTGGGTGGGCACGGAGGCGTCGATGGTCACGAAGCGCACGGGAACTCCTCGGCAGGATGGGCAGGGCGGGTGGGCAGTGACGGGCGGGCGGGTAGGGATGGGTAGGCGGGCGGAGCAGGAATCGCCGAAGCAGGGCGGACGTTGGGGATCCGGGAGGCCCTGGCCCGACGGCGGCCGACCTCCCGGGCGGCGCCGGTCAGCGCCTCCTGCAGCTCGGCCACATCGGCGGGGGTCAGCGTCGCCGGTGGGGTGAGCCGAAGGACGTTGTACTTGTTCAGCGAGTAGGACGGGACGACCCGTCGGGCCATCAACTCCATCAGGAACTCGACGGCGAGATCGCTGGACGTGAAGTCCATTCCGATGAGCAGTCCGCGGCCGCGCACCTCGGCGACCAGGCCGGGGCATTCTTCGGCGAGGATGCCGCGGACCATGCCGGACAGTTCGATGCCGAGAGCGGCGGACTTCGCGATCAGATTCTCGGTCTGCAGGACGGACAGGACGGCGCCTACTGCCGCCGCGGCCAACGGACTGCCGGCGAACGTCGACGAATGCAACATCGGGTCGTCGTCCAGCGGTCGGAACACCTCATCGGTGGCCAGCACGGCACCGACCGGGACCACCCCGCCGGACAGGATCTTGCCGGACAGCAGGATGTCCGGCACCACGTCCTCGATGTCGGCCGCCCACCAGGCGCCGACCCGGCCGAGCCCGGTCTGGATCTCGTCGAGGATCAGCAACGCGCCGGTCCGCGTGCACAGTTCCCGCACCGCCGCGAGATACCCGGTGGGCGGGACGTGCACGCCGCCCTCGCCCAGGATCGGTTCCAGCAGCACGCAGCTCCGCTCGGCATCAGTGGCAAGCCGCGTGGCCAGATCGTCGATGTCACCGAATTCCGCGAACTCGACCCCCGGCAGCAGCGGCTCGAACGGCGCTCGGTAGGCGGGCCGACCGGTCACACTCAGGGCACCGAATGTCTTGCCGTGAAAGCCGTCCCGCATCGCGATGATCCGGGTGCGGCCGTGCAGCCGGGCGAGCTTGAGCGCGACCTCGACGGCTTCGGCACCGGAGTTGGTCAGGTAGACGTGATCCAGCCCGGCGGGCGCCACCCCGGCCAGTGCCTGCGCCGCCTCCGCTGTCACCCTGCTGATCAACGGCTTGCTGACCAGGGGAGATGCATCCAGCTGCCGCTTGACGGCGTCGATGACGACCGGGTGGCGGTGTCCGATCAGGTTGACCCCGAAGCCGGCGCAGTCCAGGTATCGGACGCCGTCGGCGTCATAGAGGTGGTTGCCTTCCGCCCGTTCGGGCAACGGCGCGCCCAACAACTCGACCAGGGCGGCTGAGGACTTGTTCACGTGCCGTCGGTAACGGTCGAGAGCCGCTCGGCGGTCGGTCGCGGCATCCACGTCAGGCCACCGCCTCTTCGGTGGCGGCGTCATCTGTCGCACGGTGCCAGAAGTCCAGGCTGTGCCGGATGCTGGACGGGAAGTCCGGCGGCGGATTGGCACCAGCAGCGGCCAATTCGTCCAGCGAACTGGGGAACGGCTCCTCCATCGAGACGTAGTCCTCGAACAGATCCATCAGTGAACTCACCGCCAACCGCATGGTCCGGGGTAGTGCCTCGAGGAAGACCGGCGCGATCAGCCGGTGATAGGTGTCCGGCGCGACGAAGCGCGGCTTGTCGATCGGAATGCCATGGGCAAATGAATGGCGCACAAGAATGTCGACCGTTTCACCGAGGGTCAATGCCCGTGAACCCGCGGTGAGCCAGAAATCGCGGCCGTACAATTCGGATTCGATGACGGTGGCGATCGAATCTGCGACGACATCGCACGGAATCAGGTCGAGCGGCCAATCCTTCCCGAACGGGAGCATCGGCAGCATCCCGCGACGCAGGGCCGACACCACGTGATAAAAGCCCTGGAACTCGCTGGTCTCACCGGTATCGCTGCGACCGATGACGATCGAGGGCCGGACGATGCTGGCCGGCACGGCGCCCTCGCGGACCACACGTTCCCCATCGCGTTTGGAAGCGGCATACCTGACAGACGTGCGGGGGCGGGCGGAGTTGTCCTGCGGATGCAAGAAGGCGGTGCTGACATGCACCAGCGGGGATCCGGCGCGCTCAGCGAACTCCACGATCCGTTGAGTGCCAACGACATTGGTGGCCGCATGGTCTTCGGACTTCTTGAACGAGACGACCGCCGCTGCATGCACGACGACGTCGACGCGACGGGCGAGCGCGTCGTACTCGGCGGCCGGCAGTCCGAACAGCGGGGCGGTGACATCGCCTCGCAGCGAGTGCACGCCGGGCATCGGGATGTCCCGCTGGTGCACCAGGGCGATCACCTCCGGTCGTAGGGGACCGGTGATCAGCCGGGGCAGCAGCGCCGAACCGATGACCCCCGCACCTCCCGTGACCAGAATTGTCGGGCCGCGCCCTGCGCGCAGGCGTACATCGGGTTGTTTTTCCATTCTTTCGGCTCCCCAGTTCGAGCTCGATTTCACGAGCGGACTGCCAGAAGAGAGAGCGCGTTCGTTCAGGTGGATACGTCCCGAAAGGGATGTATCTCTTCGCCGCTCCGGTCCTCTATGTGCCTGTTGCACCTCATCGCATCCAGGAGGCCCCGTGCGCGGAGACAAGTTCGACGTGGTTGTCGTCGGAGCCAGCCTCGCCGGCTGCACCGCCGCCACACTCTTTGCCCGTCAGGGCCTTTCCGTCGCGCTGCTGGAGTCACACCGGGATCCCGCGCACTACAAGCGGGCCTGTACCCACTTCATCCAGTCCACCGCCTGGCCGGTCATCCGCCGACTCGGGATGGCCGAGGCGATCATGGAGGCCGGCGGTCGGCCGAACCGGCTGAGCATCTGGACCCGATGGGGGTGGCTGGAGTTTCCGGGCGGCGGTGACGCCCCTGGTGAAGACGCCGACACCGGGGTGAACATCCGCCGGTCGGCTCTCGATCCGATGCTGCGCGCCCGCACCGCCGCCGAGCCCAACGTGACGATGTTGATGGGGCAACGGGTTTCGGACGTCATTGTCCGAGCAGGCCGGGTGGTCGGGGTGCGCGCAAGCGGTGGCGGCCGGGAGCAGGAGTTCTTCGGCCGGCTCGTGGTCGGTGCCGACGGCCGGACATCGAAGGTCGCCGAATGCGCCGGGCAGCCCGCGGTGACCAAGCCGCATGGTCGCTTCGTGTACTTCGCCCCCTTCACCGGAGTGGGGCTGCCCGACGAGGCCTCCCGAATGTGGCTGCTCGAACCTGATGTCGCCTACGCGTTCCCGAACGGTGAGGTGACCATCCTGAGTGTGATGCCGACCGCCGATCGACTGACCGAGTTTCGGAAGGATCTGCGCGGCAACTACTTCGATCGCCTCCGCCGGCTGCCGCACGGGCCCGACCTTTCCAACGCCGAACAGGTCGGCGAGTTGTCCGGAGTGCTGAACTACGCCTGCGTGTCGCGCCGGCCGGCCGCGCCCGGGCTGGCGCTGGTGGGTGACGCGGCGATGACCTCCGATTACCTGTGGGGGACCGGCTGCAGTTTCGCTTTCCAGAGCTCTGCCTGGCTGGTCGATGCAACGGCGTCGGCGCTGCTGCGGGCCGAGGATCTGGATCCGGCGCTGCGCCGGTATGCCGCGCGGCACCGGCAAGTGCTTGGCCGGTCACCACCGGCTGATGAGCGATTACGCCGACGGACGCGGCTTCAATCCGGTGGAACGCCTGCTGTACGCGGCGGCCGTGCGCGATCCGCAGGTGGCCCGGCACGTCGTCGAATTCGGCGAACGGCGGATGAGCGTCCGAAAGTTCCTGTCCCCCAACATGGTGCTGCGCAGCCTGCTCGTCAACCGCCCACAGTCGGCCGTCGCGGCCTGATCCCCGGCAAGGAGATTTCCCGTGGCCGAGATTCTGGCACCGGTCCGCCCGTCGGCGGATTCGCGCGGTCGGCACCATGCCGTCGACGCCGATGATTCGCCGACGGTCGTCGTGCCGATGTTCGTGGCGCCGGCACCGCCGGTACCACCGGCCGCACGACCGACATCACCGCTCACCGAACAGACTTCACCCGCGGCACCTGCGCCCCCGGCACCTACACTCCCGGCTCCTGCGCCTCCCGCACCTGCGCCCCAGCGCCGCCGCCCCCGACACCTCCTGTGCCGGCAGCCACCCGACCGGCACCTCCACCGCTGAGTCCGATCGGCTGGTTCGAGCGGCTCGGCGTCGCGGTGACCGGCCGTCCCCGCTCGGTGATCGCCATTTGGGTGCTGCTGCTCGCCGGGCTGGGTGCGCTGGGCATCGGACTGCCGGACCGTTTGGCCGCAGGCGGTTTCGAGGTACCCGGGTCCCAGTCGTTGCAGGTGCAGCAGATCCTGCAGGACCGGTTCCCCGGGCAGGCCGCCGACCCGGTGGTGATCGTCGTGCAGGCCGATCCTGCTGCAGCCGGCCGCCTGCCGGACACGGTGACTGCCATCACCGACCGGGTCAGGGCCCTCGACGGGGTGCGATCGGTGCGTAGCTTCCTCGATCAGGGCGCCGCCGGTCAACTCACGCCGGACGGGTCGACGACCTACCTGTCGGTGGCGGTGGACGGCGACCAGAGCGAACAGCTCGGCCACGCCAAGGACATCGAGGCGGCGCTGGGCGACGCGGCACCCGCCGGCGTGGAAATCTCGGTGGGCGGGCGTGCCGCGTTCTACAACTACCAGAACGAGATCTCCCGCAGCGACCTGGAAAAGGCCGAGCTGATCACCTTCCCGGTCACCCTCGTGGTGTTGCTGCTGGTGTTCGGCAGCGCCGTCGCGGCCGGCCTTCCCGTCCTGCTGGCCATGGTCAGCCTGGGCATCACCTTGGGCCTGCTGTACCTGCTGACCCTGCTGATGCCGCTGTCGGTCTTCGTCACCAACACCGCGACGGTCATCGGCATCGGCGTGGGCATCGACTACGCGTTGTTCATCGTCACGAGATTTCGGGAGGCGCTGGCCGCCGGTCGTCCACCTCGAGCGGCCGTTGTCGAGTCGGTGGCCACGTCCGGCCGCAGCGTCACCGTGTCCGGCCTCACCGTTGTCGTCGCACTTGCCGGGATGTTCCTGGTGGACATCCAGGGCTTCCGCTCGATGGCGGTCGGCACCATGGTCGTGGTGACCCTGGCGGTGCTGGCCAGCCTCACTCTGCTGCCTGCCGTCCTCGTGCTCATCGGCAGGCGCATCGACCGGTTCACCGTGCTGCGCCGGTACAAGGCCCGGCACCGGGTCAGCGGGTGGCACCTGTGGACCACGCGGGTGATGCGCCGTCCGCTGCGCTATCTGATCGCTGCGCTCGGGGTGCTCTTCCTGCTCGCGGCGCCGCTGACCGGGATCGTGCTCGGCCAGCCCAGCGCGGACACGCTCCCCGCCGACAGCCCGCCAAGGGTGGCGCTGGATCGTCTTGCCGCCGGGTTCGGGCCCGGCAGCATCGGACCGGTGGAGATCGTGGTGCCCACCGATGACGGGCCGGAGAATGCGGAGAACCTCGCCCGCATAGCTGGTCTCACCGAGAAGCTTGCCGCCGACCCGGCAGTTTCCGCAGTGCTCAGTGTGGCGGTACCCGGCGTCGACCCGGCCTCGCTGACCAGCGTCGACGGCGAGTTGACCCGAGTGGTGGTGATCGGCGCCGACACGCCGCAGTCCGAGGCCGGCCAGGATCTGGTGCGCCGGATCCGCGCGGACATCCTGCCCGCCGCCGGCATCGAGGGCGCCCTGGTCGGTGGCCAGGGCGCGAACGACCTCGACCTGACCGATGAGATCGCGGAGCGGCTGCCCTGGGTCATCGGCGGTGTGCTGGCGTTGTCCTACCTGCTGCTGATGGTGGCCTTGCGGTCGATCATCCTGCCGTTGAAAGCCATTGTGATGAACCTGATGTCGGTCGGAGCGGCGTACGGCGTTGTCGTCGCACTGTTCCAATGGGGGTGGGGCGCCGAACTGTTCGGCTTCCAGGCCGAAGGCTTCATCCAGGCGTTCGTGCCGCTGTTCCTGTTCTCCGTCCTGTTCGGGCTGTCCATGGATTACGAGGTCTTCCTGATGACCCGGATGCGGGAGGAGTGGGAGCGCACCGGGTCCAACGAGCAGGCAGTCACCAAGGGCCTCGAACGGACCGGTCGCACGGTCACTTCGGCAGCTTTGATCATGGTCGTGGTGTTCGCGGCGTTCACCGGCAGCCGGCTGCTCGCCTTCAAGGCGATGGGTTTCGGGCTGGCCGCTGCCGTCCTGATCGATGCGACCGTCGTCCGGGTGGTCGCAGTGCCGGCCACCATGCGGTTGCTCGGCCGGTGGAACTGGTGGATGCCCCGATGGCTGGATCGGCTGCTGCCGCACCTCGAGGCACCGGCCGAGTCCACAATGCTGAATCCAGAAATGTTGAGTCCAGAAATGATGCCTCTTGAGTCGATGTGGGTGCCTAGGCAAGGCCCTCGAAGGGATCTGCCAGCCGCGGCGTGCCGACAGCGCGGGACGGCCACGCCTGCACCAGGTGCATCGCACCGGCGGACGACACCCAATCACGCTCGGAGTGTTCCGCCCACGGCGCCACCCATTGGGTGCGGTGTTCACGGAAGGCCGCGGTGACGGCCGGGACTACCGATCGCAGATCCACCGAGCACGCGATGCTGTCGTCGTGGACGCCGCGCGGCTGGTAGACCTGGCTCGCATCGAACGGCACCCGGCCCTCGTCCACTCGCCGAGCGTTGACGCGGTCCAGCGCGGATTGCGGGTAGGCACCGTGAAACAGCCGATGAAAGCCGACGCCGCCGTGCCCGGCGAACCCGGCAAACGCCGCCGACGCGGCCGCCCCTACGGCGATGTGGTCGGGGTGTCCGGTGATGCCGTCGGGTCCGAAGGTCAACACCACGTCCGGGCGTTCTTCCTCGAAGACGTCGGCGATCATGGATTCGAGATGTCCGGTGGGGAGGTCCGCAACTCCGCCGTCAGGAAGACCGAACCACTCATGACGATCCGGCATTCGACCGACCGAACGCCAGCCGGATTCGTCTTCGCGTCGCCGGACTGCACCGAGAGTCGCTGCGGTGGCGTCGATTCCCGGTGCTATCTCGCCGGCGTCGCCGTCCGTCGCGTGGACAAGTATGAACCGCAACCCGGGGTCGTCCCGATGGAGTGCGATGTATCCCGCCGCACCCATCACATCATCGTCGGGGTGGGCAACCACAAAGGCGATCACTCGGCCGGGGCGTTGTCGCATCTGTCTGATTCTGCACCGCTGTGACCCGGGTCGAGTGGCGAATTATTGCGGGATTTCGTTCTGATCTCTCGGAGGGTTCTTTCACGTCCTAGTGTTGGTCGATGTTGCAGCGCGGTTGTCAGGAATTGCTCGACGAAGCCGTCGAGCAATTCGGTGTCCCTGGTGCGCAGCTCGGCGTGTTGTCGGGTGGGAACCGGATGGTTGTCTGCTCCGGCACTCTGCTGGCCGGAGGCGACGAACCGGTGGTGGAGTCGACGGCGTTTCATGCCGGGTCGATCGCCAAGGCCGTGACCGGGTTGCTGGTCTTGGATGCTGCTCGGGCGGGGAAGGTGGGGCTCGACGTTTCGTGCGCGGAGCAGGGCGAAGGGCTCTGGCCGGAGACGCCGCGGATGCTGCTGTCGCAGACGAGCGGGCGGCCGAATGTCCTCCCGGCGTCCGGCGAGGGACTCGAGGAGTTCGTGACCCGTGTCGGCGATCTACCGCTGACGCATTCGCCGGGCCGGTTCTCGTACTGCAACGCGGGTTGGTCGGTACTCGATCTCTTGCTCCGACGCACCACGGGCAGCAGTTTCGAGGACGCGGCCGCGAACGCATTGGGTCCGAAGCTGACGTTCGGAGCGCCGGTGGGGGCAGCCTCAGGGCATGTCTCGGTTCCGGGCAGGGAGCCGCAACCTGTTGCCGACACGGACGTTGCTGCGGCCTCTGCTGCCGGTGGGCGGTGGTGGGCCACCGCGGATCAGCTCCTCGACTTCGCCGCACTGCAGATCGACGGTGGTGGTGGGGTTTTCGATGTCGACGACGTGCGAGCCGTGCGAACACCGACTGCGGTGCTGCCGGGGTCCACGGTTTTCGACGCCTGGGGTCTGGGCTGGGCGCTCTGGGATCGGGGTCCGCATCAGGCCTTCGGCTGGGCCGGCTATACCGATGGCCAACGCGCATTTCTGCGGTGCTTTCCCGAACAGGACGTCGCAGTCGTGTTGCTGACGAACAGCGCAGGTCCGTTGTTCGGCCCGCCAGGGGGAAGCGCGGTGTTCGACAGTGTGCTGCCGCAGCTGCTGGAGCTGCTCGAGGTTCCGCCGCTCACCGAACCGGCGTATGACGCGGCGCCTCGACCGACATCGGAACTGGCAGGAAGCTATGGACCGGTGACAGTCGCCGCCGGCGGTCCGGACAGTATTCAACTGCACGCCCAGGCATTCGGTCAGCCGCGACCGGTGGACTGCGTGCGGTTGGGCGGCAACACCTTCGCCATGCAAGGTTCCCCACCCGGCGGCATGCCGGTGGCCTTCGACGATGAACTGCTCTACGTCGGCCCGTTCGCACTGCCTCGCCACTGACGTCGACGCCGAAGCCCCGATGGAGCCGCGCCATCGAATGATGTCCGGAACCGGTTCAGAAGAATCCGGCAGGTCACAATCCGGGCATGAGCGATTACAGTCCGTGTGGGACTGGAGGGGCCATGCCATCATCTCGTCGAAATCACCGGGCGCGAATCTTCGGATTGGTGTCAATTCTGCTCGCCGGCAGCATGTTGATCATCAATCCGGTGAACGCCGAGACTGCGGCAAGACCCTTCTCCGTCGCCCAACAGGACCCGCCGACCGACAGCGACGAACCGCCCATCCTCAGCGACAAGGTCGACGCCGAACTGGCGGCTGCGCTCGACACCAAGGGCAGCGCCGATTTCTACATCGATTTCGCCGATCACGCGGACCTCGCCGCTGCCTCGTCCATCCTCGACTGGGCGGATCGTGGCGCCGCGGTCGTCAAGGCGCTGCAGGCCACCGCCGACGCCAGCCAGGCCGAAGTCCGCAAACAGCTGGACGCCGAGCAGGTCAGCTACACCAGCTTCTGGATCTCCAACACCATCCTGGTCCGCAGCGGCAGCACGGCGCTCGCTCAGCAGGCTGTCGAGCAGGCCGCCGTGGAGGCCATTCGGGCCCCTCAGACCTACGAGATCCCCGAACCGACCATCGGTATCGACGAGCAGCAGATCAATGCCGTCGAGTGGGGCATCGACCGGATCAACGCCGACGACGTCTGGTCGACCCTCGGCGTCCGCGGCGAGGGCATCGTGGTCGGCAGCATCGACACCGGGGTCAATTTTCAGCATCCGGCGCTTGCCGCGCAGTACCGGGGCAACAGCGGCGGCGAGATCAACCACGACTACAACTGGTTCGACCCGTCACAGGTGTGTGCCGGCGGGATCCCGTGCGACAACAACAACCACGGCACCCACACGATGGGCACGATGGTCGGCGGGGACGGCGGAGCGAACAACATCGGGGTTGCGCCGGGAGCACGTTGGATCGCCGCGAAAGGCTGTGAATCCAACAGCTGCTCGGACAGAGCGCTGCTGGAGTCCGGCCAATGGATGCTGGCGCCCACCCGGCTGGACGGGTCAGGTGCCGACCCCGCACGGCGACCGCAGATCATCAACAACTCCTGGGGCGGACCGGGAGGTAACAGTTGGTACAGCCAGACCATTGACGCCTGGCGCGCCGCCGGCATCTTCCCGGCGTTCTCGGGCGGCAACAGTGGCCCGTCCTGTGGATCGGCCGGTTCACCCGGCGACGACGAGCAGGCGTTCGCGTCCGGGTCGTTCGACATCAACAACGTCATCGCCTCGACCTCGGGGCGGGGCAGGGTCGGCGGCGCGGCGAAGCCCGACCTGGCCGCGCCGGGAGTGAATGTCAGGTCGTCGTTCGCCAACGGCGGGTACGGCTCGCTGAGCGGGACGTCGATGGCCTCTCCGCACACCGCGGGCACGGTGGCCCTGATCTGGGCGGCAGCGCCGACCCTGCAGGGTGACATCGGCCGCACCATGGCCGTGCTGAACGAGACCGCTGTCGACACCGAGAATCTGACCTGCGGCGGGACGGCGGCCGACAACAACGTCTGGGGTGAGGGCAGGCTCGATGCGTTGGCCGCCGTCACCCTGGCCAGGCTGCCGGTCGGCACGGTGACCGGCCACGTGACCGATGCGGTGTCCGGCCGGGCGATAGCCGGGACCAGTGTCGTCATCACCGGCCCGTTCGAACGCACCAGCGGCACCGGAAGCGACGGCGGGTACTCCTTCGTCCTTCCCGTCGGCGACTACACCGTCACCGCTTCGGCATTCGGTTATCGAAACAGAACGGGCGACGGTGACCGTCCGCGAGGGGGAGACCGTCGTCCAGGATCTGCTGCTGTCCGCGTTGCCGTCGGGTGCGGTGTCCGGCATCGTGTCCAGCACCTTCGGACCGGTCGGCAACGCCACGGTGACCATCGACGGCACCCCGATTCCGGCGACCACCACGGGTGCAGACGGCCGCTATGCCTTTACTGCAGTGCCGACGGGAAGGTACCGGATGACGGTCACCGCCGGCGGCTGCCTCACCTCGACGACCGTCGATCTCACGGTCAACGGTGACACGACGCTGGATGTCACGGTGCCGCAACGCGCCGACGGGTACGGCTACACCTGCCTGGTGGAGGGTGCCGGGTATGTGGAAGGTGACACCGCGCTGAGCCTGGTTGGCGATGACGCATCTGCAGAGGTCGGACTGCCGTTCCCGTTCTTCTTCTACGGTGCGACCTACAACCGGACCTTTGTGTCCACCAACGGCCACCTGAACTTCCTGGCGCCGTCGACCATTCTCAGCAACGTCGCCATTCCCGCGACCGGAGTGCCCAACGCCGCCATCTACCCGCTCTGGGATGACCTGGTGGTGCTGAACTCCGGAAAGGTCTTCACCAGGTCCCTGGGAGAAGCACCCAACCGGTCGTTCATCGTCGAGTGGCGGAACGTCTATTTCTTCAACACCCCCACCGTGCTGGTCGATTTCGAGGTTCAGCTGAACGAGGACGGCAGCATCGTCACGCGGTACCGCAATCTCGGTGCCGACCCGCGGGAGCGCGGCAACTCGGCGACGGTCGGTATCGAGAACGCCGGTGGCACCGTCGGATTGCAGTACTCGTTGAATTCCCCGGTGCTCACGGACGACCAGTCGATCCGGTTCGTCCCGCCACCGACCGGCACGATCAACGGCAAGATCACCGACGCCAATGACGGCCAGGGCATCGCGGGGGCGACGGTGCGCGCGCTCCAGGGAACCACCGCCGTCAGCTCGGTCACCACCGGTGCCGACGGGACCTACTCGATGCGGCAAAAACTGGGTGCGTACACGGTCGAGGCCGGCTCGACCAATTACCAGACGCGGACCGCGCCGGTCGACCTCGTCAGCAACGGACAAGTGGCCACCATCGACCTCGCCCTGGCCACCGCCATGGCCACGCCGAGTGCCTCTTCGCTATCCTTCCTGGCCAACGACGACCAGTTACGGACCACCAAACTCACCCTGGCCAATCCCTCGACCAGCGGTGTCACTCTGACCTGGTCGTTGAGCGACGGGCAGAGCTGGCTCTGGACGGTGCCGGCCACCGGCTCGATCCCACCCGGGGGCACCGCCACCCTGACCGTTCGAGCCGATGCGTCCGGCGTCCCAGGCGGTGTCAACAGCGGCGCCATCTCGATCAAGTCCAATGCCGGACGGAACCCGACGCTGGACATCCCCGTGACCCTGGTGGTGCCGAAATACCGGCAGGGCGTGAATGCCGGCGGCACGGCGTATGTCGACGGTGCCGGTGATCCCTGGTCGGCGGACCAGGCCTGGGCCCCCGGTGGTTTCGGCTACCTCGGTGCGGGCTGGGTCACCACGACGAAGCGGCCCATCGCGGGCACCGAGGACGACCAGTTGCATCAGTCACTGCGGGAATCGACCAGCGGGTACCGCTTCGACAACCTCCCGGCCGGAACGTATGTGGTCGAGATGAACGTCAGCGAGCCGCGACCGACCCTGACATCGGGCCGCCGGGTCTTCGACGTGTGGGCCAACGGTCGGCAGGTGATCGCCGGCTACGACCCGGTCGCCGCGGTCGGCACCCTGGCACTGGACCACCGGGAGTTCGAGGTGGCCGTTGTCGAAGGTGGCGCCATCGCCATCGATTTCGGCGCCATCCGAGGCAAGCTGCCGCCGATCGTCACCTCGGTTCGGGTGACCCACCGCCCCGATCGATGAGTGGCTGAACACAGTCCACGGGAGGAACCGTGAGGGTCAGCATGCCCCTCACCAGCCGCGACCGTCGGGACACCCAGTCGGTGGTCAGACGGTGACCACCCGCTGGGTGCTGGGAACTCGCCGGTAGGCCCTGACCGCGAAGAAATAGGCGACGATTCCGATTCCGATGCACCAGGCGAGCGCGACCCAGATGTCGGTGCCGACCGGCTGTCCGGCCAGCAGGGCCCGAATCGACTCGACGATGGCGGTGACGGGCTGGTTCTCGGCGAACGCTCGGACCGGTGCCGGCATGGTCGAGGTCGGCACGAACGCGGAACTGATGAACGGCAGGAAGATCAGCGGGTAGGAGAACGCTGCGGCGCCGTCGATGGTCTTCGCCGTCAGCCCGGGGATGACCGCCAGCCAGGTCAGGGCCAGGGTGAAGAGGGCAAGGATGCCGACCACGGCGAGCCAATCCAGAATGCTCGCACTCGACCGGAAGCCCATGAGCAGTGCCACCGCGATGATGATGGCCAGCGAGATCGCATTGGACACCAGAGATGTCAGTACGTGACCCCACAGCACCGAGGAGCGTGCGACCGGCATGGAATGGAACCGGGTGACGATCCCCTTCTGGGTGTCGGTGAAGATTCGCACGGCGGTGTACGAGATGCCGCTGGCGATGGCGATCAGCAGGATGCCGGGCAGCATGTAGGTCACGTAGTTGTCGGTGCCGGCGTCGATGGCGCCGCCGAACACGTAGACGAACAGCAGCATGAAAAGGATCGGCATGATCGCGACGGTGATGATCGTGTCCGGGCTGCGCTGGATGTGTTTCATGGAGCGCTTGAACAAGATGATGGTGTCTCGTAGTTCTTTCATCGGTCGACCTCCTCTGCTTTCCTGCTGACGATGGAGAGGAACACTTCTTCGAGCGTCGGTTGCTTCTCGATGTATTCGACTTTCGCCGGTGGCAGCAGCTGTTTGAGCTCGCCGAGGGTTCCGTTGGCGATGATTCTTCCTTCGTGCAGGATGGCGATCCTGTCCGCGAGCTGTTCGGCTTCGTCGAGATATTGCGTGGTCAACAGGATCGTCGTGCCGCCGCCGGCGAGCCTCTTGATGGTCTTCCAGACCTCGATCCGGCCTTCCGGGTCGAGTCCCGTCGTCGGCTCGTCGAGAAAGATGACCGCGGGCGTACCGATCAGGCTCATGGCGATGTCGAGCCTGCGGGCCATGCCGCCCGAATACGTGTCGGCCCGCTTCCCGGCCGCGTGGTCGAGCCCGAACTGTTGCAGCAGGCTGTCGGCAACCTGGGTGGGATTGGCGACGGCCCGCAGTTGGGCAATGAGAACGAGGTTCTCCCGGCCGGTGAGAATGCCGTCCACGGCGGCGAACTGGCCGGTGAGGCTGATCTTCTCGCGCACCCGTTCCGGCTCGCCGGTGGTGTCGAAACCGCTGACCTGGCCGTGCCGCCGTCCGGCCTGAGCAGGGTCGAAAGGATGTTGACCACCGTGGTCTTGCCGGCGCCGTTCGATCCGAGCAGCGCGAAGATCTCGCCGCGCCGCACCTCGAAATCGACGCCCTTCAGGACACTCGTGTCCTTGAAGGCCTTCGTCAGGCCCTTCGCGTCGATGGCGATGTCTGTCATTGCTTCTTCTCCTCTTCTCGCAGCTTGTCCATCACGTCGCGGTTCAGGGACGTACGCCAGTTCTCGGTGTAGGTCTTGGCGTTTCGCAGCAACTCATCGCAGAACGCGGCCACATCCTCGCCGGTCACCTCCAGCGCGCGCCTGCCGTCAGCCGCTCCGGTCTCGAACAGCCCGAGCAGGTCGTTCAGGATCGCGATGACATCCATGCCGTCGCCGGCCGTGAATTTCCACATGTACTTCTTGATCTCGCCGTACACGATCCGGTAGTCGCTGGGCAGCGCCTCGGCGCGTGCCTCCATGCGCTTCCATTCCTTCTTGTCGCCGATGATCTTCTTCAGGAAGTTTTCCACGTGCTCTTCTCCTTCAGTTCATTCATTTTCAACGAGACGAAATCCCATTTCGCCCAGAACGTTTCGAGTTCGGCCTGCCCGGACTGGTTCAGCAGATAGAACTTTCTGGGCGGACCCATGGTGGATGGTCGCTTCTCGATGTTGACCAGCTCGTTCTTCTCCAGCCGCAGCAGGATCGTGTAGACCGTGCCCTCCACGACGTCCGAGAAGCCGAGTGCGCGCAGGGACGATGCGATTTCATAGCCGTAGGTCTCACCGCGGCTGATGATCTCGAGCACGCATCCCTCGAGCACGCCTTTCAACATCTCCGTGAGGTTCTCCAGGGTGATGCACCTCCTCGATAGGGTCCAACTCGGTATGTTGTGCTACGTAGTACCACTAGTGTGTATCACCGAGTAGAGGCTGTCAACCCCGTTGGGTACCGGCCCAAAATTCCGATCAGATGTGATGGCGCTGTCGACCTCAGCGGCGATGACTGCACCGGTGGTCAGTAGCGAGCCGAGCGACTCTCGTTGCAATCAAGTGGTTTTCGGAGCCGACACCTGCTGGACGGGCGACGGCCGGGAGGAACGCGAGGGTGTCAGATGTCGAGGTCTTCGATGGCTGACTGGTCGGCGGTCATGGCGACCAGATCGTAGAGCTCGGCGGGAATCAACGGGCGAAGCTCGTCGAGCGAATCGACCACGTCGAGGGTGGCGGTGGGCGCGGTCGATCCGTATTGCTGGTCGCTGCTGAAATGTTTGCGCCAGCCCTGCGCGGAGCCGTCGGGCCCGGCCGTCCACAACGTCTCGGCGGACCGGTGGACATGCACCACGAACTTGCCGGTCCGGCTGCGGTAGACGCGGAACTTTTCCACCCGGTCCTTGGTCGAGCGTTCCAACTGGGCGAGCAGCACGCCGAAGAATCGCTGCCGTCGGCCGGTGCCCGGGCCCACCCGGACGGTGATCTCCTCGTAGCCCTCGAGTTTGCCCTCCTCGAGTTCGACGAGTCGCCGTAGTGCGCGGGTGATGGTCGCCGAAAGATTGCTGCCGGACAACTCCTGCGCACGCTGGAACAGCGGGAGGTCGTCGTCGGCCACATAGATGGTCTTGTTCGGCACGGCATCATCCTAACCTCCACCGAAAGTATACGTATATGGATACGCATACCGCAAGACCCGCCCGGCACCGCTCAGGTCTGCAGGCTCCAGTCACCCATCACCGTCTGCGCGGAGGTGTCGTGCGGGGTGCCGAGAACCGGATGGAGATCCAGCGCCGGCGAGTAACGGCTGGCGGGTGTTTCGCGGCCGAGCGCTTCCGCCATGGCCCGCACGTAGTGCGGTGCGCCGCCGCAGCAGATCCCGATGTACCCGGTACCGAGATCGGCTGCCTGCCGGGCGAAGTCGGCCATCTCGAAGCGGGTGTGCGCGAACGGCTCGAGCTGGATGGGGAAGGCGCGCCGACCGTCCGGGTAGGCGAGCGACTCGAAAGCCGGTGCCGCGACGCTGGTTCGGTAGGGGACCGGCTGGGCGGCGATCGGGATGTCCACCGCCGCCCTGATCTGCTCCAGCAGCGGCAACATCGTCGCCGGTCCGCGGGAGCAGTTCAATCCGACCACGGCGGCGCCGGCGTCGGCCAGCACCTTGCAGGCGTCGACATAACCGTATCCGTCGTAGGTCTTCTCGGGCTGCACACTGGCAAAGGTGACCAGCGCCGGCAGGCCCAGTTCCTGGCAGACCTCCAGTCCGATCAGCGCCTCGCCGACGAAATCGTTGGTCTCGGCGATGACGAAGTCGACGCCCTCCTCGACCGCCCAACCGAGCTGTTCCCGGTACTGCTCGCGCACCACGTCCCCGGATCGTTTCGGGTCGGCCGGGTCGTACGACCAGGTGTTGCAGATGTTCCCGGCCACCAGAGCCCCGCCCTCGGCGGCGATCTCGTTCGCGATGCGGACAGCCTGCCGGTTCAGCTCCTCGAGCTGACCCTCCCGTCCGACATCCTTGAGCTTCTTGCGGTGTGCGTAGTAGGTGAGCGCGACCATGACATCTGAGCCTGCGCGCAGGAATTCGCGATGCAGCTGTCGCAACGCATCCGGTTCGTCGAGGATCACCTCCGGGACGTACGGGCCGGCCTTGATGTACCCGCGGCGCTCCAGCTCGAACACGTAGCCCTCTGCGCCGACCATCGGGCCGTCGGAAAGACGCTCGAGGAAGGTTCTCTCCGAAGGTCGGTTCATGACGATTCCCCTTCCGGGACAACAGCGGTGGAGGTGGCGAAGCGGGCCGGCGAGAACCGGCCGATGTCGTAGACGGTGCCCTCGCGCAGGGCGAGCTCGGACAGCACGCGGCCCACCCACGGCGCGAACTTGTATCCGGTGCCGCGCCAGCCCACGCCGACGAATACGTTGTGGAAACCGGGGACCGCGCCGAGCACGAAGTTGTCGTCCGCCACCAGGTCGTAGTCGCACTGGTCGACATCCGTCACCTGCGTGACCTCGGACCCGGCGATGCCCGGAAGGCATTGCTCGACGAAATCGGAAATGCTGGCGATTCCTGTGCGTGCCGACATCGGTGACCGGCATGTCCGGCGGGTTGTAGTAGCCGATCTTCACTGCGTCGATCAGGCCGTCGACGATCGGGTGCAGGTAGATCCCGGTGTCGAGGTAGGCAATGACCGGCATTGCGTCCGAGGTGAACAGGTGCCGTTGGTCGGCAGGAGGGCGGAAGTACTTGGCGTCGCTGGGTCGGTCCTTGGTGATCGGCACCTGCAGGGTGTTACCCGGCAACAGCGCGAGCACGTCATTGGTGCCGTGCCCGGCCGTGACCACCACCGATGCGGTGCGGAAAACCCCTGCGCTGCAGGAGATCAGGAGCCCGTCACCGTCGCGCTCGATGGTCGAGACGGTGGTGTGCTCGTGGATTCGGGTGCCGGCGTCGGCAAGGGCGTCCCGCAGTGCGTCGGTGACGGCCGGGAGATTGACCAGACCGCCGACCGGGTCGAGGTCGGCCAGATCGGCCACCAGAAAGGGGTATCTCGCCGGCATGTCGTCGGTGGTCATCCGCTCCACCGGCATCCCGAGTCTGGTCATCACGTCCGTGCTGAGCGTGGCGTAGGTGGCACCGAGGTCCGGGGTCACCGCGGCCTTGGCGATGTTCATGCAACCGCACCGCACCAGCACATCTGCGCCGGTCGTCGTCTCGAACTCGGACCACAGCCGGATCGCCTCGTCCGCCAGTCGCGCGTAGTCGGCATCGAGGTAGTCACGCCGGTACGACCTGGTCCGGCCGTAGGACGCGGTCGCCGGGTCGCCGACGCGACCCCGCTCCAGTACGGCAACCCGGCTACCGTGCTGTGCGGCCGCCCATGCGGTGAACATGCCCATCACGCCGCCGCCGATGACGACGAGGTCGAACAACTCGCTCGAGGGCTCCATGCCATCGGTCATGGGATTCGTTCTCCATCAGATCGCGCGGAGGGCGTCGGCCGCCCAGTCAGAAATGCACGCTACCGGCGGGACCCACCTGCTACGGCCGCGGATCCCGACTGGTGGACGCGAACCTTCCGAAACGGCTGTCGATCTGTGCGACCCGAAGGACGAAGTGAACCCGGAAACAGCCTCTCCGCGCCTCCTGTCGTTGACATCAGTCGATCGAGCTGACTATCGTCGAGTAGGTAGACTGGTCTACCTAATGAGTCATCGATGATGGAACGTGACAAGATGGGCAGACGCAGCGTCCGCCGGGTCGCGGGGAAGTGAAGGTAGGTCGCGTCTCGGCGCGCGCGAGGCTGCTCTCCGCCGCTGCGGAGTGCTTCTACGATCGCGGGCTGAACGCCACCGGTATCGACACCATCACCGCGGCGGCGGGGGTGGCAAAGATGAGTCTGTACAACAACTTTGCGTCCAAGGACGACCTGGTGCTGGCCTATCTGGCCGCCCGGCACGAGGAATGGCTGGAGCTGTACAGGGCCCGGGTGAATCCCGGGGGTGATGGGCGGTCGGGGGTCGCGGCTGTGTTCGACGCCTACATCGATCATGCAGAAATGGCCTATCAGCACGGTTTTCGTGGATGCGGCCTGCTGAACGCCGCTGCCGAACTGCCGGCCGGAGCTCCGGGCCGCGACCTGGTCCGCGGTCACAAGGAACAGGTTCAGGACCTGCTGTCGGGGCATCTCGGTGATCTCGGCACGGTTGCCGCCGATGACGTCGCTCCGTTGGCCCAGCAACTGGCGTTCCTGCTGGAGGGGGCGATGGCGCGTGCGGGCCTGGAAGGTGACAGTGCTCTGCTGCACCGTGCCCGTGACCTGGCCCTGCACATCGTCGACACTGCTGCCGGCGCCCACCGATGACGCGGTTCTTTCCCTCCGGAGTGATGTTCGTGCTGCTGGCCGCAGTGCTGTGGGGAACCACCGGCGCAGCAGCGGCGATGGCACCCGGGATCGGGCCGCTGGCTATCGGCGCGGCCGCCATGGGCATCGGGGGACTGCTCCAGGCGGTCGTCGCCTGGCGGGTCATCTCAGGCATCGACCTGGGTTGCTCGCCGAATGGAGGCTGCTGGTGCTGTCGGCGATCGCGGTGGCGGTGTTCCCCCTGGCGTTCTACACCTCGATGCGGTTGGCCGGCGTCGCCGTCGGCACGGTGGTGGCCATCGGCTCGGCGCCTGCGGCCGCTGCCGTCATCGAACGGTTCGCTGACCGGACGCCGCTGACGCGCCGATGGGCAGCGGGCGCGGCGACAGGTGGCCTCGGCGTGCTCGCCCTGGTCAAGGCAAGCCACACCGGGTCGCCGCTCGGGGCATCGGGATTACAGACCCTGGTCGGCGTGGCCCTGGCGATCCTGGCCGGCATCACCTACGCCCTCTATTCCTGGGGCGCTGCCCGAACCATGCGGACGGGGCTGCCCAGCCGGCCGGTGATGGGAGCAGTGTTCGGGCTCGGCGGGCTGCTGCTTCTTCCGGTCATCGCGATCACCGGCGGTCCCGTCATCGCCTCGCTCGGCAATATCGCCGTGACGGCGTACCTCGCCGTCGTCCCGATGTTCGTCGGCTATCTGCTGTTCGGCCGCGGGCTGGCCAGCATTGCCGCCAGCACAGCCACCACCGTTTCTCTCCTCGAGCCGGCCGTCGCCGCGCTCATCGCCGTTGTTGTGCTGGGCGAACAACTTCCGACGGTGGGCTGGTTCGGGCTCGGGCTCTTGTTCATCAGCCTTGTTGTCACCGCTGCACCGGTCGGCGCAACACCGGGCAGAACGTCACCGGAAAAGGCGCCACTCTACGATCGGTCCACCAGTCTCGCGGTGTCCTGACGGCTGTGATGTCATGGGCCAGGTACGGGCCGGCGGTGCCGGCCCAGGACTGGAGGCCCCAGATGTCTGCCGATTTCGCTGATCGCACCGATTTCGAGAACGCCGAACGGGGGCTGATCGCCAGGCTGGAGCCGGGCGTGGTCAAGAATTCCGATGGCCGGGTGGTGTTCGACATCGACTCCTACACCGCTGCGGTGCAAGGCGATTGCCCGGACACGGTGGACCCGAGTCTCTGGCGGCAGAGCCAGCTCACCGCCATCCAAGGGCTCTTCGAAGTCACCGCGGGCATCTATCAGGTGCGCGGGGCGGACCTGTCGAACATGACACTGGTCGAGTCCGACTCCGGCGTGATCGTCATCGATCCCCTGATCTCGCAGGAATGCGCCGCGGCGGCATTGGCACTCTACCGTGCGCACCGCGGTGAGAAGCCCGTCACTGCAATCATTTACACCCATGCCCACCTCGACCATTTCGGCGGCGTGCTCGGTGTCGTGGACGCCGACACCGACGTGCCGATTGTCGCGCCGGTGCACTTCATGGAGCATGCCGTCTCGGAGAACGTGTATGCCGGGACGGCAATGCTGCGTCGCGGCATGTACTACGCCGGCGACGCGTTGCCCCGTAACGCCGAAGGCACCGTGGGGACCGGCTTGGGACCAGGTGGGTCCAACGGAACGGTCGGACTGCTTGCGCCCACGGTGGATATCACCAGCACCGGCCAGGAGGAAACCCTGGACGGTGTCCGGATCGTGTTCCAGTTGACCCCGGGCACCGAGTCGCCCGCGGAGATGAACTTCTTCTTCCCCGCCAAGCGGACCCTGTGCCTGGCCGAGAATGTCACGCACAATCTGCACAACCTGTTGACCTTGCGCGGCGCGCAGGTCCGGGACCCGCGGATCTGGTCGCGATACATCGCCGAAGCCATCGACATGTTCGGCGACGACAGCGATGTCGCGTTTGCTTCTCATCACTGGCCAACCTGGGGCACCGAAGAGATCCGCCGGTTCATGACCGAGCAGCGTGACTTGTACGCGTATCTGCACGACCAGACCCTGCGTTTGCTCAACCAGGGCTACACGGGTACCGAGATCGCTGAAGTGATCGAGGTCCCGGCGAAGCTGGATGCGGCGTGGCACACCCACGGCTACTACGGGTCGGTGAGCCACAACGTCAAGGCGATCTACCAGCGTTACCTGGGCTGGTATGACGGCAACCCGGCCCACCTGTGGCAGCACCCGCCGCAGGCCGCCGCGGAACGCTACGCCCGGTTGGTCGGCGGACCCGACCAGCTCGCCGCGAAGGCCAAGGAGTTCCTGACAGAGGGAGACCTCCGGTTCGCGGCGGAACTGGCCAGTCACGCCGTGTTCGCCGCCCCCGACTCGGACGAGGCCAAGGAAGTCCTCGCCGATGCGCTGACCCGGCTGGGTTACGGGTCGGAGAACGCAACCTGGCGCAACTGCTACCTGATGGGCGCCCGGGAACTCCGGGCCGGGATCAAACCGACCGGCCTCGCCGCCAGCGCCGGGATGGCCCGCGCGATGACCATCACCCAACTGTTCGACACGATTGCCATCCGCATCGACGGACCGCGGGCCGCCGACACCAGTGTCTCGATCCTGTGGCACTTCACCGACAGCGACGAGCACTATCTGATGGAACTGTCCAACGGGGTGCTGAGCCATCACCCCACGAAACGGACGCCCGACGTCGACCTCTCCGTCACGCTGACCCACCCACAACTGCTCGGAATCTTGGGCGGCGCCGGACTGGCCGGGATCGACAGCACTGGGGACACCGGTGTTCTCGCGACACTGATGGGCCTGACCGACGCCGCCGACCCGTCCTTCGCGGTCGTCACCCCGTAGCCCGGGTGGGGCGTAGATTCCGTGCATGCCGCGCTTCGAGCACGCCATCGCGATCAGCGCCCCGCCCGAGCGGGTCTGGGAGATCCTCGTCGATGTCGAGGCATGGCCCGCCCGCATCCCGACCGTCGACCGTGTCGAGCGCCTCGACGACGGCCCGCTCGCGGTCGGAGCGACGACGCGCCTTGCGCAGCCCAAGCTCCCGGAGGCGGTCTGGACGGTCACGGAGCTGACCCCAGGTGCCGCCTTCACCTGGACCTCGTCCTCGCCGGGTGTCCGGATCACCGCCTCGCATCTGATCGAGCCCACCCCCGAGGGCTCCCGCCTCACCCTCGCGGTCGATCTCGCCGGATGGCTGGCACCCGTGGGCTGGTTGACGACCAAATCGCTGACCCAGCGGTACGTCGAGACCGAGGCCGCCTCGCTCAAGGCCGCGGCCGAGGCCGACTGACCGCGACAGGTGGGCGCCTCGTTGCGCGGTCGCTCGACGCCTGAGGTGGGGTTTCCACGCCGACTGCACGCTCTGCAGGGCAAATACCGCCTGGCGGCTCTGATTTCCCTGCACAGCGTGCAGTCGACACCTGTGGCATCAGTCGGAGACCAAGCATTCCGCTGATGACGGCTCCGACCGGCACCCTGAACCGCGGGTCCTCCGAAGCGCCTGAACCGCGGGTCCTCCGAAGCGCCGCGCACGATCGGCCTGACGTTCGCACCCCTGGTGGGGCCGAAAAAATGCATCGCCAAACCCTTGCGCCATTGCCCGACAACTGCTTACATACTAGTACTGCACACAAGCCCGGCGATGACGATCGCACTGGTCAGGCCCGTTGACAGGGTCAGCACTCCGACACGAAGACCTACCGGATTCGCGGCCCATGCCGCGTCCGGCGCGACCCCCCGCCCCTCATTACGCTCGACCCTGTAGCAAAGGAGCACAGAGATGACACAGGCCGGTTCGCCGCCACAGAGCAGCACTCAAGAGCCCGGTGTGGTCACCCGGAGCACCACGGACCTGGTCAAGGCCGCGGTGTCCGGTTGGATGGGCACCGCCATGGAATTCATGGACTTCCAGCTGTATTCGCTCGCCGCGGCGATCGTCTTCAACAAGATCTTCTTCCCGAACGTCAGCCCGGCGATCGGCCTGATCGCCGCATTCGCCACCTACGGCGTCGGCTACGTCGCCCGCCTGGTCGGCGCCATCTACTTCGGCCGGATGGGCGACCGGATCGGCCGCAAGAAGGTCCTGTTCCTCACGATCGCGCTGATGGGTGCTGTCCACCACCCTGATCGGCGTCCTGCCCACCTACGACACCGTCGGCATCTGGGCGCCGATCCTGCTGGTCGCGCTGCGGCTGGTCCAGGGCTTCGGGGCCGGCGCCGAGATCGCCGGCGCCACCGTGATGCTCGTCGAGTACGCACCGACGAAGCGACGAGGCATCATCGCCTCCCTGGTCTCGCTGGGCACCAATTCCGGCACCCTGGCCGCATCCGCCATCTGGGCGCTGCTGCTCAGCGTGCTCACCGAGGAACAACTGCTCAGCTGGGGCTGGCGGATTCCGTTCCTGCTCAGCTTCATCCTGTTGGGCTTCGCCCTCTGGCTGCGGGCCAACCTCAAGGAAAGCCCGGTCTTCGAGGAACGCGCGGACGTTGTCGACGGTGTCGCACTCACCCGGCACGAGCTGGAGGAAAAGGCGGCCGCCACCCACGAAAGTGTCCTCGAGGCCGGCCTGAAGCAACGCAAGGGCAAGGCGTTCTTCATCGCCCTCGGTTTGCGGTTCGGCCAGGCCGGCAACTCCGGACTGATCCAGACCTTCCTGGTCGGCTACATCGCCAGCACCCTGCTGATCAGCAAGTCCATCGCCACCGAAGCCATCGTCTTCGGCTCGCTGATCGGGTTCATCACCATCCCCGTGGTCGGCCTGCTCGGCGACCGCTTCGGCCGCCGCCCGATCTACATCGCCCTGTGCACCCTGACCATCCTGTTCGCCATCCCGATGCTGCTGCTGATCACCAGCGGCAACAACGCCTCCCTGCTGCTGGCCATGGTCCTCGGCCTCAATATCGGTGTGCTGGGCCTGTTCTCGCTGGAGAGCGTCACCATGGCCGAACTGTTCGGATCCCGGACCAGGTTCACCCAGCTCGCCCTGGCCAAGGAGATCGGTGGCATCCTGGCCACCGCCATCGGGCCCGTCGTGGCCGCCACCCTGACCGCCGTCACCGGCAGCTGGTGGCCCATCGCCGCCATGCTGATCGTCTACTCACTGATCACCCTGGTCTCCGCTGTGCATCTCGCCCGAGACCCGTGGCCGTGACCTGGTCCGGCTCGAGGACGCGGCATGAAAGCCGTCGTCGTCCACGGGGCCGGCGATCTGCGCATCGACCACCTGCCCGACCCGACCCCCGCTGCCGGCGAGGTGCTGATTGCGATGGAGTGGGGCGGCATCTGCGGATCCGACCTGGCCTACGTTCGGCACGGCTCCTCCGGCACCGCCTGCTGAAGCAACCATTGGTACTCGGACATGAGTTCGCCGGCCGCATCGCCGAGCTCGGTCCCGGCGTCACCGGGCTGCAGATCGGACAGCGGGTCACCGCACACCCGGCCACCCTGGTCGGTGACGGAGCAGCTGCCGGCCCGGCTCGCCGGCCGCACCAACCTGTACCCGGAGATCCGCTACTGCGGGTCGGCGGCGTTCGACCCGCACACCGACGGCGGCTTCAGCGAGCTGAAAGTCGTTCGCGCCGAACAGATCCGGGTTCTGCCCGGACGATGTCGAGCACCGAACACGGATGCGCTGGCGGAACCGCTCGCCGTCGCTCTCCACGCGGTCAGCAGGGCCGGTGATCTCCGTGGCCGGGACGTGCTGGTCAACGGTGCCGGCCCGATCGGATCGCCTGGTCGTCGCGGCGGCCAAGTATCGCGGCGCCGCCACCGTCATCGCGGCCGACATTTCGGAGGCATCGCTGGCGATCGCCCGGGCGATGGGCGCCGACAAGACAGTCAACCTGTCCGCCGGCGAGATCCTTCCCGCCGACGCTCGAACTGGTCTTCGAGGCATCCGGCGCGGCCGCTGCGCTCGGTGCCGCGCTGCGGGCCACCGCCCGCGGCGGCACCCTGGTCCAGGTCGGCAACCTGCCCGGATCAGCGGTGCCCGCAGTGCTCGGTGACCTGGTCACCCGGGAGATCACCTGGATCGGGTCCTACCGGTTCATCGACGAGATCACCGACGCTGTCGCCGCTCTCGCACGAGGGATCGACCTCGCCCGTTGATCACCCACACCTTCGAGATCGATGACGCGGGTACCGCTCTGCAGGTCGCCGGTGACCGGACCAGTGGCAGCAGCAAGGTCATGTTGAGGCTGTCGTCATGAGTGCCGGTGATGGCTCCCGCACCGGGGCGGTGGTGACGCTCGGCGAGACCATGGCGCTGATCACCGCACCGTCCGGCCGGCACCTGAGGGGCGGCACGACACTGCCGGTGGGCATCGGCGGCGCCGAATCGAACGTGGCCATCGGCCTGGCGCGGTTGAATGTCCCCGTCACCTGGATCAGCCGCGTCGGCGACGACGCCTTCGGCTCCCTGGTCACCAGGGAGATCCGCGCCGAAGGCGTCCGCGTGCTCGCGGCCGTCGATCCCGACGCCCGGACCGGACTGATGGTCAAGGAACAGCTGCAGCGGCACGCCCTGGCGGGTCCGGTACTACCGGGATGGCAGTGCCGCCTCTCGATTCTCCCCGGCCGACCTCGACTCCTCGGTGATCGCCGACGCCAGGGTGCTGCACCTGACCGGAATCACCCCGGCACTCGGACCCACCGCGCTCGCGACGGTGCGGCGGGCCATCGAGATCGCCCGGGAAGCAGGGACTCTGGTGTCGTTCGACGTGAACTACCGAGCGGCTCTCTGGGCGGTCGGCGAGGCGGAACGGGTACTGGCCGAGCTGTGCGGTTCCGCGGATCTGGTATTCGCCGGACGCGCTGAGGCCGCCTTGGTGCTCGGCGAGGTCGCTCCGGGAGAAGCAGTCGGATGACGAGTCATTGGCCAGGGGACTGGCCAAACTGGGCGCGTCCACCGTTGTGCTGAAACTCGGTGCCCGTGGCGCGCTCGCCCTCGACGGTGACGAAACCATCGTCGCAGCAACCGAACCGGTCGATGTCGTCGACCCGGTCGGCGCCGGGGATGCGTTCGTTGCCGGCTACCTCAGCGACCTCGTCGAGAACCAATCGGTTGCCCGAGTGCCTGCGGCGGGGCAACAGGGTCGGCGGTGCCGTCTGCCGGGTACCCGGCGACTGGGAAGGCCTACCCACCCCGGAAGAATTGCACCAACTCGACTCTCAGCTGGAGGATGTCGTCCGATGACCACCGTTATCCCCGCGGAACTGACCGCCCGACGAACTGCTGACCCGCTGCCCACTCGTTCCCGTCGTTGTCCTCGATCGCGCAGAAGACGCGATCCCGCTCGGCGAGGCGTTGTTGGCCGGCGGCATCACCGGCGTCGAGATCACCTTGCGGACAGCGGCCGGTCTTGGTGCCATCGCACTTGCCGCACAGCGCCTCCCCGACCTGACAGTGGGTGCAGGGTCCGTACTCACACCCGATCATGTCGATCAGGTGGTCGACGCCGGCGCCCGGTTCGTGGTCAGTCCCGGCCTGCACGCGCCGGTGATCGCCCGCTGCGTAGAGCGGTCCGTCCCCGCCCTGCCCGGGGTTGCCACAGCGTCCGAGGTGATGACCGCGGTCGAGTCTCGGGCTCAGCGGAGGTGAAGTTCTTCCCCGCTGGGCTGCTCGGCGGACCGGCGGCGATCAAGGCGATGTCGGCGCCGTTCCCCGGAATATCGTTCCTACCGTCCGGCGGCGTCGGACCCGACAACCTGGCCGACTACCTCGCGCTGCCATGCGTTCCCGCTGTCAGCGGAACCTGGATGGTCGACCCCGGCCTGATCCGCAACGCCGACTGGGCCGAGATCACCCGCCGCTCCACTGCGGCGGTCGAGGCCGCCCGAGCGGCGATAGCCGCTCGACACAGCGCCTGACAGCATTCCGCTCGGCACACCATGCGGCGGCAGCCGTCGGGCAGCTGTAGCCGCACCCACCCGCCGCCCTTCCGCGACGGGTCTCGACGAGGAGGAGCACGACGATGAAGATGGGCTTTCGCTGGTACGGCGAGGGGAACGACACGATCACCCTCGACGAGATCCGACAGATTCCCAGGCGTGGAGACGATTGTCTGGAGCCTGCATCACAAACAGGCCGGCCAGGTATGGGAGACCGCCGAGATCGACGCGGAGATGGCCCGGATCACCACCATCTCCGCCGAAGCGGCCGCCCGCGGCGTCACGAAAACGCTCGACGCCGAGGTGGTGGAATCGGTCAACGTGCACGAGTCGATCAAACTGGGGAAGACAGTTCTCGGGATGAGCCGGGACGAGGCGATCGACAACTACATCACCACACATCAAGCGGCTCGGCCGGGCCGGTGTGAAGGTCGTCTGTTACAACTTCATGCCCGTCTTCGATTGGTTGCGCACCGATCTCTGGCACCCGCTGCCCGACGGCTCGACCGCGCTGTTCTACGAAAAGTCCGTCGTGGACCAGATGTCGCCGGAAAAACTGATTGCCGACATGGAGGCCAACTCCGGTGGACTGACCCTCCCCGGCTGGGAACCCGAGCGTCTCGCCGGCTTCAGCGAACTCAGCGACGGCCTACCGAGGGTGTCACGCACGAGGACATGTACACGAACTACCAGTACTTCCTGGACGCGATCATCCCGACCTGCGAGGAGTACGACGTCAAGATGGGCGTGCATCCCGACGATCCGCCGTTCGACCTGTTCGGCTGGCCCCGGGTGGTGTCCACCAAGAAGGACCTGGGAACGGTCCTGGCACTGAACGACAGTCCCTACCACGGTCTGACGCTGTGCCTGGGGTCGTTCTCGGCCAATCCCGAACAGGACGCCGTCGACGCGGTCAAGACCTACATGGACCGGATCCACTTCTCCCACGTGCGCAACATCAAGCACTTTCCGAACGGGGACTTCACCGAGGTCGCACACCGGGCGCAGGAGGGCAGCGTCGACACCGTCGGCATCATGAAGGCGTACGCGGAAGCCGGCTACACCGGCTACATCCGGCCCGACCACGGCCGACACCTGTGGGACGAGAACACCACTCGCAAACCACGTCCCGGGTACGGGCTCTACGACCGGGCGCTGGGAATCCAATACCTGCTCGGCGTGTGGGACGCGGTCGAGTACGGCAACTGACAACCACTCGCAGCAGTTCCGGCTGCGGATCAAGAACTCAGACGAATCCCCGTGTCGCATGCGACACGGGGATTTGTCGATCGGCGCCAAGGGGAGCGCGCTACTGCGGGTCCTGGCGCAACGCCGCCGAGCGAGGAAGAGCGCTGTAGAGGATCCGACGTGGTCGGATATCGGTTGTGGTGTCTCAGATGTCGATGCTGCCGGACCGGATGGCCGGGAGCTGCGCGGCGACGACACGGACAAGCTCAGCGTCGTCGGCGAGGTCTGGCGCACCGACGGTGCGCAGGCAGCGGGCCACGACGTCGACCGGCGCGGAACTCTCCCGCCAGCAGCCGGCCAACGCCTCGGCAGCCGGATCGGTCGTACCGAACAGCTGCCCGCCGTCACCGGCGGGCCTGGTGGCGTTCAGCCAGCCGGCCAAGGCAGTCGTCAGCACAGGGGTGGCCTGCGGACCGAGCTGCCGGATGACGCCCAGCCAGCGTTCGCCGACCTTCAACGACCCGTCAGAGCCGATGCGACGCAGCTGATCCCGCATCGACGTATTCGAGAACCTGGCGACCAGGGCATCGGTGTAGGCCGGAATGTCGAGATCGCCCGGCAGCGACGGCGCCACTTCGGCGGCAAGCCGCCGGACCAGCCGTTCGCCCCAGTTCGTCCCCAGTACCTCCGCCACCGTGCGGCAGCCGGCGGCCAGCCCGAGATAGGCCATCGCGGAGTGAGAACCGTTGAGCAGCCGCAGCTTCATCAGCTGGTAGGGGGCGACGTCATCGACGAACCCGGCGCCCGCGAGTTCCCAGGCCGGCCTCGGCGCGGTGAACGAGTTCTCCAACACCCACTGCCGATACGGTTCGCCGATCACCGGCACGCGGTCGACGACGCCGAGCGCGGCCGCTGCAGCCGCGCGGTCGTCGTCGGTGGTCACCGGCACGATGCGGTCGACCACGGTGCTGGGGAATCCGACCGACCGGTCCAGCCAAGTCAGAACGCCTTCTCGATCGGCCCAGGACGATGCGGCGATGAATTCCCGGACCACCCGGCCGGTGGCCGCACCATTGCCGGTCATGTTGTCGCAGGAGACCACCGTGATCGGAGCACCGCCAGCCCGGTGCCGGGCCACCAGTCCAGCGGCGATCACGCCGATGACGGTCGTCGGGTTCTGGTCAGCTGCGGTGGCGGCCAGATCATCGGCCACTGCCACGGAGTTCAGGTCGAGGCCGCCGGTGTCGCCACGGCGGTGATAGCCCTTCTCGGTGATGGTCAATGTCACGGTGGTCAGCTCGGGTGACCGCAACAGGTGACGCACCCGGTCGGCATCCGGCCCCATCTGTAGTGCCTCGCTGAACGCTGCAATGACTCGCGTGCTGGATCCGCCCGGGGCGAGATCGGTGACGGTGTAGAGGTTGTCCTGCGCCCGCAAGCCTTCGACCGTGGCCGCTGAGCCGGGTGCCACCCCCGCAATGCCCCAGGCCGTGCCACTGGCCGCTGCCGCCGCTTCGGTGTAGACGGCCTGATGGGCCCGGTGGAACGCGCCGAGCCCGATGTGCAGGACGGTGGAGCGCAACTCCCGCGGGTCGACCAGTGGTCGTTGTTCGTCGGTCAGCGACTCGAGCGTCTCCAAGCCCAAGGTGCCGGTCAGAATGGTCATCCGGATGGCCTCTCCGTGCGAAAGCTGTTGAGGCTACAGGCCCGACCGGCATTGCCCGACGCCTCGTCGGTGGGTGGACATCTCGCGACCGGTTTGTATGCAGTACTAGTATACAAGTGCATCGCGGGCTGACGCAAGGGTGCGTGGGGCTCCTGCCATCACCACGGTCCTTCTCGCATACAGGTACTTGTGCACTACCATCCCCGCTATGGCCGCAACGGTTCGCCCCGCCCGCAGCAACAGGAGGGTGGTCTACGAGACGCTTCGGAAGAGGATCCTGACGCTGGAACTACCGCCCGGTGCGGCACTGTCGGAAAATGAGCTGGCCGCCGTCCTCGGGGTGTCTCGCACACCGGTCCGGGAGAGTTTGATCCTGCTGACCGAAGAGGGCCTGGTGCAGGTCTTTCCGCAGGTCGGTTCCTTCGTCTCGCGAGTCGACGCGAACAAGGTCGCCGATGCACAGTTCATCCGGGAGTCCATCGAACTGGCGTCCTTGGAAGACATCCCGGCGCAGCCGCCGGCCGAGTTGGTCGTCGAGCTGCACGCCAACCTGGAACGTCAGCATTCACCGGACATCGACGTGGAGGAGTTCTTCGCTCTCGACGAGCAGTTCCATCAAGGACTGCTCGGTCTCGGCGGGCCATGCCAGCGTCTGGCCGACCGTGGTTGCCGCGAAGGGACACCTGGATCGCGCCCGTCGGCTGGGCCTGCAGGCCAACGAGTCCACCGTGCGTTTCGCCGACGAGCACGCCGCCGTACTCACCGCAGTTCTCGACCGGCGACCTGCCGCTGGCCCGCGACCAGTTGCGGATCCACCTACGGTCCGTCTTCGGCGACATCGAGAAGATCCGCAAACGTTCGCCGGAATTGTTTGCAGGTTCCGACTCGGTGCCGGTCCGGCGCAGCGTCGCGGTGTGGCAATAACTGGGTGGTACTCGAGAGCCGACCCGACCGGCGTAGCCGTCCGCGGTTGGTTCATTCCTCGCTGAATACACGGAATCCTGTACTCTGCTGGAATGCAGGCGATCACCCATGCGGACGTGTTGGCCCGGTTTGCCCATGCACTTTCCGACGGGACCCGGTCCAGGGTGATGCTTGCGTTGCTGGAGGGCCCGGCCTATCCGGCGGATCTGGCTGATGCCTTGGGGGTGTCGCGACAGGCGATGTCGAACCATCTGGCATGTCTGCGGGGCTGCGGTCTGGTTGTCGCGGTGCCGCAGGGCCGCCGAACCCGGTACGAACTCGCGGACGCCCGGCTGGGTCACGCCCTCACAGACCTGTTGGGTGTGGTGTTGGCTGTCGACCCGGCGCATTGCGCCGAGGCGGACGAGAACGGCTGCTGCTGATGACAACCCGGCTCGTCACCGATTCGGCGCAGGACGGTCGGCGGCGGGTGTTGGCCCGCCGGATCAGGTTGCTGGTCGCTGCGACCATCGCCTACAACGTGATCGAGGCGGTCATCGCGATCACGGCGGGAACGGTGGCGTCGTCGTCGGCGCTGGTCGGTTTCGGACTGGACTCGGTGATCGAGGTGGCGTCCGCGGTGGCGGTGGCCTGGCAGTTCACCGGGGCCGATCCGCAGTCGCGCGAGAAGACCGCGTTGAAGGTCATCGCGGTGTCGTTCTTCGCCTTGGCGGCCTATGTCGGCGTCGACGCAGTGTGGTCGCTGATCGGCGGGAACGAGGCAGAGCATTCCACGGTGGGACTGGCGCTGGCCGGGCTGAGCCTGCTGATCATGCCGGGGTTGTCGTATGCGGAGCGTCGGGCCGGTCGGGAGTTGGGATCCAGGTCAGCGGTGGCCGACTCCAAGCAGACCCTGCTCTGCACATACTTGTCCGGGGTGCTGCTGGTTGGTTTGGCGTTGAACTCCCTGTTCGGCTGGTCGTGGGCCGACCCGATCGCCGCTCTGGTGATCGCGGTGGTGGCCGTGAAGGAGGGCCGCGAGGCGTGGCGCGGCGACTCCTGTTGCGCGCCGGCCGGTCTGGTACCCGCTGCGGATGGTTCGTTCCCGGATTCCGCCGGATGTGACTGCTGCTCCGGTGACAGCTGTTCCGATGACGGGGACGTGTCGACCTCCGCCGGTGACACCGGTTCGACCGGGCCGATCGGCCTCGAGATGTCGGCTCCCCTGCGGCGCACCGACGCCTCCTGACGCAGGCACGATCGGCCGGATCCGCCTGGACCACACTCCGGATGTTCGCCCGGAGCACCTTGGGGCGTAAGGATTTCGTCAAGACCGGCGCTGTGAGCGTCAATGTTTCGTCAGGATGGCGTCCTGGCCGCACGGCGCGACCTACGTTCGAAAAGGGCCCCGGCATTCCGGGTTCGTCGAACGAGTGCATGGAGGACCGATGACGGTCGTCGCGGGGGTTGTCGCGCTGCTGCTGCTGGGCTACCTGGTGGTTGCCCTCATGCAGCCGGAGCGGTTCTGATGAGCCCGGCGCTGGCTGCCGGATTGCAGATCTTTCTGGTCGTCGCCGCGTTGGCGCTGGTCCATGTGCCGCTGGGCGACTACATGGCCAGGGTCTTCACCCCGGGAAGCACAACCGGGCGGAGCGGGGGCTGTATCGGACGTTGCGGATCGACCCGTCGGCCGATCAACGGTGGACCACCTATCTGGTGTCGGTGCTGGCGTTCAGCGCGGTATCGATCGGGCTGCTCTGGGCTCTGCTGTCGATGCAGTCGTGGTTGCCGTTCGCCAACAACACCCCGAACATGCCGGCAGCACAAGGGTTCAACACGGCGGTCAGTTTCGTGACGAACACGAACTGGCAGTCCTATTCGGGCGAGACCGCGCTGGGCTACACGGTGCAGGCGATTGGCCTGACCGTCCAGAACTTCCTCTCCGCGGCGGTCGGGATGGCTGTGCTGGCGGCGTTGATCCGTGGATTGACCCGGCGAAATACCGACCGATTGGGAAACTTCTGGGTCGACCTGACCAGGATCAGCCTGCGGGTTCTGCTGCCGCTGTCCTTCCTCGCCGCGCTGGTGCTGGTGGTCTCCGGCGTCATCCAGAACCTCAACCCGCCATTGGATGTCACCACCATCGCGGGAGGCTCACAGACACTGCCGGGTGGTCTGATCGCGTCCCAGGAGGCGATCAAGGAGCTCGGCACCAATGGCGGCGGCTACCTGAATGCGAACTCCGCGCATCCGTTCGAGAACCCGACCGCGTTCACCAATCTGTTCGAGATCTTCCTGCTGCTGGTCATCCCGTTCTCGCTGCCGCGGACCTTCGGTCGTCTGGTGGGGAACACCAGGCAGGGGCTGGCGATCCTGGCGGCCATGGCGGTGTTGTGGGTGGGTGCGCTGGCCGCGACGATCGCGCTGGAGAACGCGCACCCAGGAGTGGCCCTGCAGTCGGCGGGCGCCGCGACCGAGGGCAAGGAACTCCGGTTCGGCATTCCGTTGTCCGCGATGTTCGCGGTGTCGACGACGCTGACATCGACAGGTGCCATCGACTCGACCCATTCGTCGTACACCGGGATCGGCGGCGGGATCCTGCTGCTCAACATGCTGTTGGGCGAGATCGCGCCCGGTGGTGTGGGTTCCGGTCTGTACGGCATGCTGATCCTGGCGATCATCACCGTCTTCGTGGCCGGCTTGATGGTCGGGAGAACCCCGACCTACCTGGGGAAGCGGATCGGCGCGACGGAGATGAAATTCGCTGCCGGCTACCTGCTGGTGACGCCGGCGGTGGTGCTGCTGGGGAGTGCGGTCGCGCTGGTACTGCCCGCGGGCCAGGCGGGTCCACTCAACAGCGGGCCACATGCGCTGACCGAGATCATGTACGCCTTCGGGTCGGCCGGTAACAACAATGGATCCGCCTTCGCCGGGTTGTCGGCGAACACCGATTTCTACAACATCGCGCTCGGCATCGCGATGCTCATCGGCCGGTTACTGCCCATCGCGCTGGTCCTCGGCCTGGCCGGTTCCCTGGCCCGGCAAGCTGTCCGGCCGGACGACGCGGGAACGCTACCGACCTATCGACCGCAGTTCGTGGCCATGCTGGTCGGCGTCGTCGTGCTGGTGGCCGCCCTGACCTACCTGCCGGCGCTCGCGCTCGGCCCCCTCGCAGAAGGACTGATCTGACGTGAGCACACCGGTACTGACACCGCAGAGCAAATCCCATCCCGGGAATGATTCCGGATCCGGTCGGATCGGGGCAGGGGTGTTCGATCCGGCCAGCCTGTTGAAGGCGTTGCCGAACGCCCTTCGCGCCCTGGACCCGCGGGCCATGTGGCGGAACCCGGTGATGTTCGTCGTCGAGGTCGGTGCCGTCCTGTGCACGGTGCTGTGTTTCACCGAGCCCAGCGTGTTCGTCACCGCCGTCACGGTATGGCTGTGGCTGACGGTCGTGTTCGCCAATCTCGCGGACGCCGTTGCCGAGGGCCGCGGCAAGGCGCAGGCTGCGTCGCTGCGCGCGAACCGGGACACCGCAGTCGCACGGAAACTGGATGCCCAGGGCCATGAGTGGAACGTCGCCGCAGCCGTGCTGAAGGTCGGCGACCTGGTGGTCTGCGAGGCGAACGACGTCATCCCCGGCGACGGTGACATCGTCGAAGGCGTTGCCTCCGTGGATGAATCAGCGATCACCGGCGAATCCGCACCGGTGGTCAGAGAATCCGGCGGGGATCGATCGGGCGTGACCGGCGGCACCAGGGTGTTGTCCGATCGCATCGTCATCCGGATCACCAACGAGCCGGGGCAATCGTTCGTCGATCGGATGATCGCGCTGGTCGAAGGGTCGGTGCGGCAGAAGACGCCGAACGAGGTCGCCCTGAACATCCTGCTGGCAAGCCTGACCATCGTCTTCCTGCTGGTGGCCATGGCGCTGCAACCGATGTCGGCTTTCGCCGGCTCATCGCAGTCGATCGTCATCCTGGTCGCACTGCTGGTCTGCCTGATCCCCACCACCATCGGCGCGCTGGTCTCGGCCATCGGTGTTGCCGGGATGGACCGGTTGGTGCAGCACAATGTGCTCGCCATGAGCGGTCGCGCCGTCGAAGCCGCCGGTGACGTGTCGACCCTGCTGCTGGACAAGACCGGAACGATCACCTACGGCAACCGGCAGGCCTCCCGGCTGATCCCGGCGCCCGGCGTCGAGCCCGACGAGCTGGCGGCGTGCACCCTCGCGGCCAGCCTGGCCGACGAGACCCCGGAGGGGAAATCGATCGTCGAGTTGTGCCGCAACGGGTTTGACATCGGCGGGCATTGGTCCGGTGCGGCCACCCAGGACGGCGACATCATCGAGTTCTCCGCCCGTACCAGGATGAGCGGCGTCGACCTGCGGTACGACGGACGCCGCCGGTCGATCCGCAAGGGCGCCGTCTCCCAGGTTGCGCAATGGGTCACCGACAACGGTGGCCAGGTGCCGGCGGAGTCACTCGCGGCGGCTGACGAGATCTCGGGCGACGGTGGCACGCCGCTGCTGGTCGCCGATTCCGATCGGGTGCTGGGCGTCGTGCACCTCAAGGACATCGTGAAACCGGGGATCGCGGAGCGGTTCGCCGACCTTCGCGCGATGGGCATCCGGACGGTGATGATCACCGGCGACACCGCGCTCACCGCGCAGAGCATCGCCAAAGAGGCCGGGGTCGACGACTTCCTCGCCGAGGCCACTCCGGAGGACAAACTCGCCTACATCCGCCAACAGCAGCAGGGTGGCCGGATCATCGCGATGACCGGCGACGGCACCAACGATGCCCCGGCCCTGGCGCAGGCGGACGTGGGTGTGGCGATGGGCTCCGGGACCGCGGCCGCGAAAGAGGCCGGAAACATGGTCGACCTGGATTCGAGCCCCACCAAACTGATCGACATCGTCGAGATCGGCAAACAACTGCTGATCACCCGCGGCGCGCTGACCACGTTCTCCATCGCCAACGACGTCGCGAAGTACTTCGCGATCCTGCCCGCCATGTTCATGGGTGCCTATCCCGGTCTGGCCGCACTGAACATCATGCGGCTGACCTCGCCGACCTCCGCCATCCTGTCCGCCGTGGTCTTCAATGCGCTGATCATCATTGCGCTGATCCCGCTGGCCATCCGCGGCGTCCGTTACCGCCCCTCATCTGCGGCACAACTGTTGAATCGCAACCTGCTCATCTACGGCCTCGGTGGCCTGATCGTCCCGTTCATCGGGATCAAGGTGATCGACCTCGCCCTGTCCCTCATTCCCGGAATCGGCTGAAAACCATGACCACCAACACCCCACCTGTGCCCCTGCAGCGCGCGACCACCGCGCCCCCGTCCTTCGCTGCCCTGTTGTCCATCAGTGGTCGGCAATTGCTGGTCGCACTGCGCTACCTGCTGCTGATGACCGTCGTGCTCGGCATCGTCTATCCAGTGGTGGTTCTCGGGGTCGGACAACTGGTCGCCAACCACGCCGCGAACGGTTCGCCGGTGACCGACAGCACCGGCGCGGTGGTCGGCTCCGAGCTGATCGGGCAGCAATTCGGTGGGGACCAGGAGAATGCGGCACAGTGGTTCGCGGGTCGTCCATCAGCGGCCGGCGACGGGTACGACGCGATGTCCTCCGGCGGATCCAACCTCGCCGCCGACAGCCCGGACCTGCTCGCCCTTGTCGAAGAACGCCGCGACCAGATTGCCGCTGAGGACGGCGTGAACCCGGCCGACGTGCCGCCGGACGCCCTCACCGCATCCGGGTCCGGGCTGGACCCACACATCAGCCCCGCCTACGCTCGGCTCCAGGTCGACCGCGTCGCCGGGGCCCGCGGGTTGTCGGTCGAGGTGGTGCGGGAGTTGGTCGATGGCAACACCGAAGGCCGGACCTTCGGATTCATCGGTGAGGAACGAGTCAACGTGCTGAAGCTCAATCTGGCTCTAGCAGCGCTCGAACCTGCCGCGGGGGACTGACCGCGGTGACCACGGGCGCGTCGTCCACCTCCCGGTCCGCGGCGCAGGCTAAGGCAAGGGGCAGGCTGCGGGTCTATCTGGGCGCCGCCCCAGGGGTCGGCAAAACCGTCGACATGCTCTGCGAGGGACGGCGCAGGGCCAGCCGCGGCACCGACGTCGTCGTCGGCATCGTCGAGTTCCACGGCCGGGATTACACCGCCGAGCAGGTGGGCGACCTGCCGGTCGTTCCGCGCCGCGTGATGAACCATCGAGGAGTGCGACTGTCCGAGATGGACACCGACGCGGTGCTCGTCCGGCGCCCGGACGTGGTCCTGGTCGACGAGCTCGCGCACACCAACGGGCCCGGATCGTCGCATCAGAAGCGCTGGCAGGACGTCGAGCAACTACTCGACGCCGGTATCGACGTGATCACGACGGTGAACGTCCAGCACCTGGAATCCCTCAACGACGTGGTCGCGGCAATCACCGGTGTCAAGCAGTCCGAGACCGTGCCCGACTCGGTTGTCCGGGCGGCCGAGCAGATCGAACTGGTCGATATGACGCCGCAGGCGCTGCGTCGACGGATGGCGCACGGGCACATCTACCCGGCGGACCGGATCGACACCGCGCTGGGCAACTACTTTCGGGAGGGAAACCTCACCGCGCTGCGGGAGCTCGCGCTGCTCTGGGTGGCCGACCGGGTCGAGGAGGGACTGGACCGCTACCGCGCCGAGCACGGCATCAAGGGCACCTGGGCGGCCCGCGACCGGATCGTGGTCGCGCTGACCGGCGGTCCCGAGGGGTCGATGCTGCTCCGGCGCGGCGCCCGGATCGCCGGTCGGGTCGCCGGCAGGTCGTTGATCGCCGTGCACGTCGTGCGCTCCGACGGCACGGCGACGTCGGCGACCGAGATCGAACGACAGCGGCTGCTCGTCGAGAACCTGGGCGGCAGCCTGCAACTCATCGTCGGCGACGACATCGCCGCGACCGTGCTGGAGTTCGCCAGGTCCGTCAACGGCACCCAGATCATCGTCGGCGCTTCCCGGCACGGACGCCTGGCGCAGTTGTTCCGGCCGAGCGTCGCCAACGCCATCGTGATGGGCTCCGGCGACATCGACGTCTATATGGTCACCCACCCCCGCGCTGCGCGATCACCTCGGCCGAAGACGCGGAACGGGGGAGTGCCTGGCTCTCTCTGGTCGTGGGCGGCAGCGGTCCTGCTGCCGATCGTGTTGGCCGCAGTGCTGTTGCCGTGGCGGGACGGTCTTGGCCTGAGCACCGTGCTGTTGGTCTTCCTGCTCGGCGTGCTCGGCAATGCGCTGATCGGCGGCGTCCTGCCCGCCGCGGTCGCCGCGGTGATCGCCGGCCTGCTGGCGAACTTCCTGTTCACCCCACCATTCGGTTCCTTCACCATCACCGAACCCGAAAACGCTTTTGCCTTGGTGGTTTTCGTCATCATCGGGGTCACGGTCGCATCCGTGGTCGACCGCAGTGCGCTGCGTGCAAGGCAGGCGGCCCGAGGTCGATCGGAGGCCCAACTCGTCGCAGCCGCGGCAACCAGCGTCCTCGACTCGCCCGACCCGGTACACGCCGTTCTCGAACAGGCCAGGATCGGGTTCGGCATGCGGTCCGTACTGCTGCTGTCCACCGCCGGCTCCGACGGCCCCCACGAGGTGGTCTCCGGCGCCGGCCCCGATGCGGCCGTCGCCGGCGGCGCGGTCAACCCGGACGCCGCCGACGTCTCGATTCCGGCCGGCCCGGCCGAAGCCGGGTGGACGCTGGCCATGTACGGGCGTCCGCTGCCCCCGGCGGATCTCCGCCTCGTGCAGGTGTTCGCCGCTCAGGCCGTGCTCGCGGTCGACCGGGAACGGATGACCCGGCAGGCCGCGCAGGGCGAGCGGCTGCGGCAAACCGACAGCGTCCGCACCGCGGTGCTCGCGGCTCTCTCCCACGATCTGCGCACCCCGCTGGCGACCATCAAGGCTTCGGTGTCCAGCCTGCGCGATCGCAGCATCACCTGGACCGAGGACGACCAGACAGAATTGCTTGCTGCCACCGACATCGCCGCCGATCAACTCAATGCCCTGCTGGAGAACCTGCTGGACCTGTCCCGCCTGCAGACCGGCGCTGTCGTCCCGCTCCGCCGACCCAGCTCGGTCGACGAGGTGGTGCACAGAGCGATGACCGGGATCCCCCGCGACCGGGTCACCGACGCCATCCCCGATGACCTGCCGCTCATCGACACCGACGCGGGACTGTTGGAAAGAGTCATCGCCAACATCATCTTCAATGCCGTCCGCTACACACCGGCCGCCAAGCGGGTCCGGCTGCTGGCCGGCGAGATCTCCGACGAACGCGGCCGGCGCGTCCAGATCCGGGTGGTCGATCACGGCCCAGGAGTGCCGATCACCCAGCGGGACACCATGTTCGCGCCGTTCCAACGACTCGGTGACACTCCGCAGGGCGAAGGTGTGGGTCTGGGCCTGGCCGTTGCCCGCGGACTCGCGGATGCCGTCGACGCCACCATCGAGGTCGACGACACCCCCGGCGGTGGACTGACAATGATCATCACCGTGCCCGTCGCCGGAGAACAGCACAGCCGAGAACATCGCAGCCGCAACACCCCGTACCGCGGCCGTGTCCGCGATCGGGGACAACGGATGACCGGCGTCCTGGTCGTCGACGACGACCGGCCCCTGACCAGGGCGCTCGCCATCAATCTGCGCGCCCACGGCTACCAGGTCACGCTCGCCCACGACGGTCGCTCCGCGCTCGCCGAAGTGACCCGGGTCCATCCGGCGGTGGTGATCCTCGACCTCGGGCTTCCCGACCTGGACGGGATCGATGTGCTCATCGGGATCCGAGGCTGGTCGGCGGTGCCCGTCATCGTGCTGTCCGCGCGGTCGAACTCCGCCGAGAAGGTCGAGGCGCTCGACGCCGGGGCCGACGACTATGTCACCAAACCGTTCGGCATGGACGAGCTCCTCGCCCGGATCCGGGCATCGGTCCGTCGCAGTGCTGCGGTACCGGCCGAAGAACTCGAGCAGGTCATCACCGAGGACTTCACGGTCGACTTCGGCGCCCACCGGATCCACCGGGACGGCACGCCCGTGCGGCTGACGCCCACCGAATGGTCGTTGCTGGAGATCCTGGTGCGACACAGCGGGAAACTGGTTCCCCAACAACAACTCCTGACCGAGATCTGGGGTCCAGGGACGGAGACACAAACCCATTACCTGCGCGTCTACCTCGCCCAGCTCCGGCGCAAACTCGAACCGGATCCCGCCCATCCCCGTTACCTCATCACCGAACCGGGCGTCGGTTATCGATTCCAGCCGTGACTCGATCGGCCTCGGCACCAGCGTGGATCGGCTACACGATGGTGAGAGCGACGTCGACGTTTCCCTTGATGGCGTTGGAGTACGGGCACAGCTGATGGGCCTTGTGGGCGAGTTCCAGCGCGCTGGACCCGTCGAGGTGAGGCGTGTGAATGTCGAGCGCCACGGTGAGACCGAACCCGCCGCTCTGTTGGCGACCGAGGCCGACACTGGCCGAGACCTGGGAGTCGGTCAGGTCGGCGGACTCCGAACGGCCGGCCACCTTGAGTGCGGAGTGGAAGCAGGCGGCATAGCCCGCGGCGAACAGCTGCTCGGGATTGGTTCCGCCGCCGGGGCCGCCCATTTCCTTGGGGACCCGGACGTCGACGGACAGTTGACCGTCCTCGCTTTCGCTGTGTCCGCTGCGACCGTCGCCGGACGCGGTGGCAACGGCGGTGTAGATGATGTTCATGAATTCTCCGAGACTCTTTGAAGTATCGACATGCCGGGGCCGACGTTACGCAATGCGCACGGCTGAGGTGGCTGTGACTTGACGACCGGCTGTATCAGCGCGAGCCACCGTGGTTCAGGTGCACGGCTGGTTTAGGTTAGGCTCACCAACCATGTCCATCACGGGGTCGAGTGCGACCTTGTCGGCCGACGACCTGGTGCTCGCCTACGAGCACACCACCGTCGTGCACGGCGTGTCGGTGCTCCTGCAGCCGGGTGTGGTGACCGCTCTTGTCGGTCCGAACGGTAGCGGTAAGTCCACGCTGCTGCGGTCACTCGCCCGGCTGCACCGGGTCCGGTCCGGGCGGATCGACCTGGCCGACGGTGACGGCGCGGCGCGGGACATTGCTGCGTTGTCCGCCCGTGATTTCGCGACGAAGGTCACCTTGTTGTCGCAGTCGCGTCCGCACCCGTCAGGCTTGGCGGTCCGGGACGTGGTGGCCTTCGGGCGCCATCCGCACCGGCGCCGGTTCGCCGCGATGGCCGACGCCGACCGCACGGCGATCGACCGCGCGCTGAGCCTGACCGGGATGACCGAGATGGCAGATCGGGCCGTCGACCGGCTCTCGGGGGGCGAGCTGCAACGCGTCTGGCTCGCCACCTGCCTGGCCCAGGAGACCGACGTGCTGCTGTTCGACGAACCGACCAACCACCTCGATCTGCGTTACCAGGTCGAGACACTCGATCTGATCAGGGATCTCGCTGACGATCACGGCACTGCCATCGGGGTGGTGCTGCATGACCTGGGTCATGCCGCCGCGATCGCCGACCGGGTGGTGTTGCTCGGTGACGGTCGGGTCCACGCCTCGGGTGACCCGGCCGACGTCCTGACCACCGATCACTTGACCGAGGTTTATGGAATCGCCGTGCACACCTCCGTCGACCCCGTGACGCGCCGCCTGCGCATCGAACCGCAGGGTCGCCACCTCCGTCGCCGCACCGGTAGTGCGGCGACCCATGGCATCAACTACGAAGGGATCCAATGAGAAACCGAACGACCGCAACCATTCTCGGCTCTGCGCTGCTCGCGCTGCTGGCCGCGTGCGGCACCACCCAGCCCGCCTCGTCGGGCACGTCTGCAGCGGAGGTCACGTCGAACGGATCAGCGTCCCCGGCCGCCGACGAGGTAACTGCCGGCGGGACGGGCTGCGCGGACGACGCGACGACCACTGCAACGGGGCCGGTGTCGCTGACCGACGGGTTCGGCCGCACCGTCGAACTCACCAAGCCGGCCGAGCGGGTGGCCGTGCTGGAGTGGCAGCAGACGGAGGATGTGTTGACGCTCTGCGTCGACCCGGTGGCTGTCGCCGACGCCGAGGGCTTCACCCGATGGGACACCGCGGAGACACTGCCCGCCGGTGCCACCGACGTCGGTACCCGCGGCGAGCCGAACATGGACGCCCTGTTCGCCACGAATCCCGACCTGGTGATCATCGAGGCGTACACGCCCGACGACGAGATCATCGGACAGCTGGCGGCCTACGGAGTGCCGGTGCTGGCCACCAAGGGCGCCGACGCGGCGGACCCGATCGGGCAGATGAAGGACACGTTCACCTTGATCGCCGAGGCGACCGGGCGGCAGGAACGGGCGCAGGTGGTGCTGGATGAATTCACCGCATCGCTGGCGAGCGCCAAAGCGGCGGTGGGCGACTCGACATCGGCGACGGAGAAGTTCGTCTACTTCGACGGCTGGGTGCAGGGCGGCAACGTCTCCATCAGGCCGTTCGGCCAGGGGTCGATGATGGGTGAGCTCGGCGAGGAGCTGGGCATGACCAATGCCTGGACCGGGGAGGTCGACCCGGCCTACGGCCTGGGGCAGACCGACATCGAGGGCATGACGGCCGTCGGTGACGCGACGTTGTTCTACACCGGCACGGAGGACCCGGACAGCGACGTGATGGCCGAGCTGGCGAAGAACGAGATCTGGAAGGCGCTGCCCGCGGTCGTCGAGGGCAACACCCACGCGTTCCCGCCCGGCATCTGGACGTTCGGTGGTCCCCGGTCCGCGCAACAGGTGCTCGACGCCTATGTCGCGCAGCTGACCGGCTGACAAGTCGACCGGACTTCAAGTGTCGGAACAGGTCTCGTCGGGGTCGGTCGTTGTCAGGGAACGGCCGGCCGACTCCCTCGAGCCGCAGGGCGTCAAGCGGATCGGTACCGCGGGCGTGCTCGGCGCGGTCGGGGTGCTGCTGCTGCTGGCCGGACTGCTGTTGCTGGTCGCCGGATGGCACCTGACCCAGGGCACCTCCGGTGTCGGTGTCTCGGTGAACTCTGGGCGCTGGCCACCGGAGACTCCGACGCCACGACCGAATCCACCCGGCAGATCCTGGTCGGCTCGCGGATTCCGCGGCTGGCGGCGGGGATCGCCGTCGGGTTCGCGCTGGGGATCGCCGGCGCGTTGCTGCAGTCGCTGACCCGAAACTCGTTGGCCTCCCCGGACACCCTGGCGGTGACGGCCGGGTCGTACCTGGCGGTGGTGGCGGTGGCCGCGTTCGGGCTGACCATCCCGCTCTGGGCCTCCGGCGGTGTCGCGTTCGTCGGCGGACTGGCCGCCGCCGTGCTCGTGCTCGGCCTGTCCGGAGCGGGCACGTCGACCACCCGCATGCTGCTGGCCGGTTCGGCGGTGGCGCTGGCCCTGCAGTCGGCGACGGCGACACTGCTCATCCTGTTCAGCCAGAACACGACCAGCCTGTTCGCCTGGGGCAGCGGGTCGCTGAGCCAGCTCGGCCTCACCGCGTTCCTGTACGCGGCGCCGGTGGTCGTCGCGGCCACGGTGGCGGGCCTGCTGTTGGCCCGTCGGCTCGACCTGATGGCCCTGGGTGACGACACCGCTTCCGTGCTCGGCGTTCCCGTCCGCTCCACCCGCTTCATCGGCATCGTGCTGGCCGTGGTGCTCACCGCCGCCGCCGTCACCCTGGCCGGGCCGATCGGCTTCGTCGGGCTGTGCGCGCCGGTCATCGTCCGGCTGCTCGGGCCGAGTGCTGCCCGTGCTGAACCGTCATGCGGTGCTGATCCCGGCCTGCGGTCTGGTCGGTGCGCTGGTGGTGATCGGGGCGGACGCCCTGGTGCGGGCCATGTTCGGTGCTGAGGCGGGCATCGCCATCCCCACCGGGGTCGTCACCACCATCGCCGGCGCGGTCGTGCTGGTGCTGCTGGCCCGTCGGCTCCGGGATGCCGGACCGACCCGGCAGCCGCCGGCAGCCGGCGTCGGCCTGCGCAGCCGACGGCGCTTCGCGCTGGTGCTCGCCGGGTGCGCGGCGCTGGCCGCCGGCACCCTGCTGCTCGGCCTGCTCGCCGGCCACACCTGGTTGCGCACCGGCGATATCGGACTCTGGCTGTCCGGGCAGGGGCCACCGCTGGTCCGGTTCGCACTGGACGAGCGCGCGCCACGGGTGGTGGCCGCAATGGTCGCCGGCGCGGCGATCGCGCTGGCGGGCACGCTCACCCAGGCGACGTGCCGCAATCCGCTGGCCGAACCAGGCCTGCTCGGCATCACCGCCGGCGCCGGTGCTCGGCGCGGTGATCGTGGTCACCGGCGGCGCGATGGGGACCGAGGGTGCGTCGAACCCGGTCATCCTGGCGGCCGCGATGGTCGGCGCACTGGCCGCGTTCGCCCTGGTGTACGGGTTGACCTGGCGCGGCGGGTTGAACGCCGACCGGCTGGTGCTGGTCGGCATCGGCGTCTGGTACGGCGCGTCCGCCCTGACCACGCTGCTGCTGGTCCGGGCCAATCCCTGGGACACCCCCCGGATCTACACCTGGCTGTCCGGGACCACCTACGGCCGCACCTGGCCGCAGGTCGTGCCGGTCGCGGTTGCCCTGGTCCTCGCCCTGCCGGTGGTCTTCGCGGTCCGGCGGGAGCTGGACCTGCTGGCCCAGGACGATGACACGCCGCGTCTGGTCGGGGTCCACCTGGAACGGGTGCGGCTGACCATGTTGCTGCTGGCGGCCGTGCTGGCCGCGACATCGGTCGCCGCGGTCGGTGTCGTCGGATTCCTCGGCCTGGTCGCCCCGCACGCGGCCAGGGCCCTGGTCGGCAGCAAGCACGTCCGGGTGATCGGGGTGTCGATGCTGCTGGGCGCGGTGTTGCTTGGCCTGGCCGACACGTTCGGCCGGTCGGTCATCGCCCCGGCACAGATCCCCGCCGGACTGGCCGTGGCGCTGATCGGCGCGCCCTACTTCGTCTACCTGCTGGCGCGCTCGCGGACTCGCGCCTGACCCGGATCGAAAGGATGACGGGCGCACACCGTCGGTGTGGCGGTGATCAACTTACCTGGCCGACAACTGCTGCTCAGCAGCACCTATCGGCCATTTTGTTTGATCTTGCCGGTGGGTGACTCGCAGCTCAGTCCGGCAGGCCGAGGTGGGGCATCGTCGACTCGGACCACCAGCCCGTCGAACGCGGACCTGCACCGTCGACTACCGTTCAGCGTGGGAGGACACCGGTCGATCGCCGGTTCGGCGCCTGACCAAATGCGGTTCCCCGTCAGCACAGCAGCCGTGGATTGCTGACCACACAAGGCCCTCGGCACGCGTCAGGAGGATGTGATGGGCAAGCGGTCGACGGTCAGCATGATGGACGTCGCTGCCTTGGCCGGGGTGTCCAGGGGAACCATTTCGAATGTGCTGAACAGCCCCGAGCTGGTGGCGCCGGCAACCCGGCAGCGGGTCCTCGAAGCCATCGAGAAGCTGGGTTGGGTTCGGAACGAATCGGCGCGGCAACTGCGTGCCGGGCGCAGCACCGCGATCGGGCTGATCGTCAGGGACATCTCGAATCCGTTCTTCAGCGACATGGCCCGCGGTGTCGAAGAAGTCGCCGCCGCGGCCGGCCACTCGGTGTTGTTGTCCGACAGCGCCCGCGACCCGGACCGTGAGCGAGCAGCGTTGGATCTGTACCAACAGCTCCGGGTCGGCGGCGTGATCCTCGCTCCGATCTCTCCCGGCGACCGCGGCCTCTCGCGTCGACTGGACATCCCTGTGGTGCTCGCCGACCGGATCGGCGATTTCGACGATGCGTGCGCGGTGTCCGTTGACGACTTCGCCGGCGGACAAATCGCCGCAACTCACCTGCTCGAACAGGGACACCGTCGGGTGATGGCGGTCGGCGGGACCATCGACATCCCACATGTCCGCGAACGACGTGATGGAGCGAGTCGGGCCGTGCTGCTCGGTGATGTCGAGGCCACGCTAGGGGTTCTGTCCACCGACCGGCTCGACATCGAAGGCGGTCGGTCCGCCGCCGCGGCCATCGGTGCGATGCCCGAGAACGAGCGGCCCACAGGCGTGTTCGCCCTGAACGACCTGGTGGCGATCGGGCTACTTCAGGGGCTGGTGATCCGGGGCGTTGCCGTTCCTGATGACATCAGCATCGTCGGATACGACGACATCGAGTTCGCTTCCGCTGCAACGGTTCCGCTGTCCACCGTCAGGCAGCCGAGTCTGGAACTGGGCCGCCGCGCCGCCGAACTGGTGCTCGGCGAGATCCACGCGCTGGAGAACAGCGAACCACACCGGCACATCCAGGAGCGGTTCACGCCGGTCCTCGTTGCCCGCTCGTCCAGCAGTCGGATGAGCCCGTTGAGCCACACAGCCCGAGCCTGAACCGCCTGGGAGCGATGTGTCGCGCTGCAGGCGCCACCCGGGCAAGATGCCTGCAGGGTTCTCACATCATGGAGGGGCGGTGGCAGTGCGCATGGACCTGACAGCCGGGCAGAACATCGCCATCACCGCCACGAGCGTAGGCGTGCGCCTTCAGCAGCCAGGGAGCGCACAGGTCGACCTCGTTGCCCTGCTGCTCGACGACCGGGGCCAGGTCAAGGAGGACAGTGATTTCGTCTTCTACAACGCTCCCCGCCACCCGAGCGGCGCCGTCACGCTCGCGGAACAGGCACTGAGAGTGGATCTGCGTCTGCTTCCATCGGGCGTCGAGCGCGTCATTGTTGCGGCGAACAGCGACGGCAAAGGCGGGCTCGATGGCCTGACGGTTTTGGTGGAAGGCGACGAGACATCCACATTCGCCCCGTCGAGTCTGGCCGGCTTGCCGTCCGCGGTCCTCCTGGAGATCTACCGCCGCGGCGGTGGTTGGCGGGTCCGCGCGGTGGGTCAGGGCTGGGCTGACGGCCTGGCCGGCTTGGCCCGCGAGTACGGAGTCAACGTTGACGCCGAGCCCGATCAGCCGGTGACCCCGGGATCACTGAAGCCGGACCTTGCGCCCCGTTCAGTCGGAGCTGGAGCGGCTGACCCGGCACCGGGACGTTGCTCAAACGAGACGTCGCAGAGCTCGAACAGCAGATACGGGAGGCGCGTCAGGCGATCGTCGAGACCGACGAGCTCAGACTTCTGCAGGAGGTGGGGTACTACCAGTTCCGGCATCCGCTCGACGACGTACTGTCCTCGAAAAAGCGCCTCGACGGGCTTCGCGCGGAGATCAAGGAAGCGATCAGGAAGCGGACGGCCGTGCGCGGCAAATCCGGCTGGATGGTCAACGGTTCGCTGAAGGAAGGAGCGGCCCTCGTTCGCCAGTTCAGCGACCTGATGCTGCGCACGTACAACATCGAGGCCGACAACTGTGTACGTACTGTGCGCGCGCACACGATCGACACCGCTCAGAAGCGGCTGGAGCGGACCCGCGAGGCCATCGTAAAGAACGGCAGCACAATGGGTGTCGCGATTGATGAGACCTACCATGCGCTGCGTTTGGAGGAGCTTCAGCTGACCGCGGACCACCACCTTCGCGTCGAGCAGGAGAAGGAGGACGCACGAGAGGAGCGGCAGCGGCAGCGGGAGGAGGCCAAGGCGCAGGAGGAGTTCAAGCGGCGGAAGAAGGACCTGCTCAAGGAGCAGGCGCATTACGAGAGCCTGCTGGAGCGGTCCCGGCTGAGCGGCGACGAGGCGGGGTTACTGGAAGCGCGTGAGCGACTCGCAGAGATCACGGAGAGCATCGAGGACGTCGAGGAGTTGGCGGCGAACACCCGCGTCGGCTACGTCTACGTCATTTCCAATGTGGGTGCCTTCGGTGATCGCGTCGTCAAGATCGGCATGACCCGCCGCGAGGACCCGCTGCAAAGGGTCTACGAGCTGGGAAGCGCATCCGTACCGTTCAAGTTCGATGTCCACACGCTCGTCTTCAGCCACGACGCAGTCTCGCTCGAGACCGCGCTGCACCGGGAATTCGATCAGCAGCGAGTCAACCGAGTCAACCGGCGGCGTGAGTTCTTTCGAGTGAGCCTCACGGAGGTGCGGGCCGCCCTCGAAAAGGTCGGGAAGAACCATGTGGTGGAGTTCCGGGAACTCGCGGAAGCCCCCGAGTGGCGGCAAAGCCAAGCGCAGCAGCCCGGAAACGACCGTCACGGCGTCAGCCTGAGCCGGTAGGAGGAACAAGACCTATGGCCCGTCGAAGCGGAGTCGTCTCCACACTTGTGCGAATGCAGCGGGAAGCCGAACGGCAGCGAGTACGTCAGGCGCGCGCCGCAGCCCAATCTCAACGTGCCGCAGCTGCCGCACGCACACGCGCGGCCGTGCAGGACCAGAAACTCAGAGCCCGCATGTACGCAGAGGACAGGACGCGGGAGGCTGCTGATGACACGGCACAGGTTGAGCATCAGGTAGAGATCCTGCAGAGCGTGCTCGCGGCGACGCTCCGCGTCGACGATTATCTTGGACCTCGAGGCCCTCGAAGAAACCCCCGCCGTACCCGGTATTCGACCCACTCTCAGTCGGAACGCCTCCATCACCCCCCTCCGCAAGCGACTTCGCAATCGAGGGCCCGTCGACCCTCGGGCGGGTGTTCGCCGCCTCGAAGCATGCCGCTCGGGCCGAGCAGCGACAGGCCGAGTACGAACAAGCCCTTTACGGTTACCGGGCCGCGGCGCAACAGCACGCGCAGCGGTTGGAAAAGGCGCGCTTCGAACATGACGCGGACGTCGCCCGTCAGACGGGAGGAGCACCGAAAGCAGGTTGAGGAGGTCAGCGCGCTGCAACGTGGTTTGGCGGCGCGTCAACCGGAGGCCGTCGTCCGTTACCTGGACCTCGTGCTGGAGGCCGCCGAATACCCGGACGGTTTCCCTCACTCATGGCGCCTTGCCTATGCCGCGGGATCCGGACACCTCGCCATCGAGTACGAGTTGCCACGAGTGGATGTGGTGCCCACCGACAAGTCCTACAGATACGTCAAGGGCTACCGACACGATCACCCCGACAGCCCGCCCGGCTGACGCAAATCCGCAGCATCTACGCCGAAGTGCTGCGGCAGACCGCACTTGCGGGTCGTGCACGAGGTATTGGAGGCCGACCGGGGAGGAGCGATTCGGACGGTTGTCTTCAACGGGTACGTCCACGGCACCAACCCGGCGACCGGCCGGGAGATCCGCCCCTGCCTCGTGGCTCTCGCGACCTCCCGCGAGCGATTCCTGGAAGTCGATCTGGCGCGGGTCGACCCAGTGGCGTGCCTTGCGCATCTGGAGGCACGCGTCAGCAAAGACCCCGGCAAACTGCAGGCGGTCGAGCCGATCGTGCTGACTGGCTCACTTGAAGCGGACTACACGCTGGACACCGATGTCGAGCCGCCCCCCATCCCGTACTCGTCGCGGGCAGATCCCGCGGTGCTCGACGAGGTCCCGCCGACGACGCGACAGAGCAGCGAGAGTTGGTCGCTGGTCAGAACGTGCCGCTGGAAGGGCCAGCGTGTGCAGGTGAACCTGCTTGCACATCATGCGGACTTGTCCGTGCTCTTGGTTGGCGCGAGCGGCCGTGTCGACCGCGATGAGGACTTCATCTTCTACAACAATCCGCGAGGTGCGGACGGCGCTGTCACGTTGGCTGCCAACGGTGCGAGCATCGATACAGGCCTGCTGTCGCAGCGCTGCCAACGCGTGGTCTTGGTCATCAGTGCCGGCGATGGCAATTCCATGGCGGATGCGACGGCTGTGCTTCAGCAGCCGGGCGGTGGGATCGACTTCCGTTTCAGCCCGGCCGATTCCGCTCGCGTGAGCGCACTGGTCTGGGGCGAGCTCTACCTTCGCAACGGCGACTGGCGCCTACGCGCGGTCGGACAAGGGCTGGGCTGACGGACTCGCTGGTCTGGCCCGGGATTACGGGGTCGACGTCGAATAGCTGCAATCAGTTCGGCCGATGGGTTGTGCCGCTTCACGCGCCCCAGCGTCGCCGAAGTTCGCCGCGACGAAACGTGAGGTCGCAGGGAGTGGAGACCGCGCGAAATCTTTGCCGCACCAGCTCAGCTCGGATTCATCACCCTCCAACTTGTCGCGGCTGAGTGATCATCTGACCCTTGGCCGGGAGTGGAATCGATCCAGAACGTCGATAAGGGCCGGTGAACTTGCTGGCGGCAATACCTTGCGACCTCGACCGGTGCAATTCATCGAAGCCCGAGTCCGCGCTGCGGTCGACGCCCTCGGGATGTCACGATGACATCGTGAGTGGACTCTTCGCCCTTCTCGATGACGTGGCAGCCATGGTCAAGTTGACGGCGTCGTCGTTGGACGACATCGCGGCCGGCGCGGGCCGGGCGAGCATCAAGGCGGCGGGGGTGGTGGTCGACGACGCGGCGGTGACCCCGCGCTACGTGCAGGGTCTCAAGCCGGAGCGTGAGCTCTCGATCATCTGGCGCATCGCCAAGGGATCGATCCGCAACAAGCTCCTGATCATTTTGCCGGTGGCGCTCCTGCTGAGTCAGTTCGCACCGTTCCTGCTCACCCCGATCCTGATGGTCGGCGGCACCTACCTGTGTTACGAGGGCGCGGAGAAGATCTGGGAGAAGTTCTCCGGCCACGAGGCACACGCCCAGGACCCGGAAGAGGTGGCCGCCGCCGATGCGGTCGACCACGAGAAGCAGGTGGTGACGTCCGCGACCCGGACCGACTTCATCCTGTCCGCCGAGATCATGGTGATCGCCCTCAACGAGGTGGCGAGCGAGGGCCTGTTGGCCAGGGCGATCATCCTGCTGGTGGTGGCCGTGTTGATCACGGCCCTCGTCTACGGCGTCGTCGGGCTCATCGTCAAGATGGACGACGCCGGCCTGGCGCTCGCCAAACGCCCTGGCCGGGCCGTCTCGGCATTCGGGCGAGGGTTGGTCAAGGCCATGCCCATCGTCCTGTCGACGCTGTCCTGGGTCGGGATGGTGGCGATGTTGTGGGTCGGCGGTCACATCCTGCTGGTTGGTGCCGACGAACTCGGACTACACGCGCCCTACGACCTCGTCCACCACATGGAGGTGGCCGTGCACGACGCCACCGGCGCGCTGGGCCCCGTGCTCGGCTGGATCACCAACACCTTCTTCTCGGCCGTGCTCGGGGTGATCGTGGGTGCCCTGGTGGTCACCGTGCTCCATCTGCTGCCGATCGGCCGCCGGAAAGCCGGGTCCTCCGGGAAAGCCGACGAGGCCGCTGCCCATTGAGACCTTCGGGCGAAGAAGGTTGCTCCGCACAGACTGTCAGCGGTCGGCGAACTCGGCGTCCGGAAACTTGTCGTACACCAGATCACGGATCAGCCGACCGGACAACCAACCAGCGCGCACGGCCGCGTCGGGCGGCCACTGGTGGAGCCTTGTCAGTTGAACTGCCGGCTCAAGGTGGCGTGCCGATTGACGTCCTTGTACAGCAGGTAGCGGAACCGACCAGGGCCGCCGGCGTAGCAGGCCTGCGGGCAGAACGCCCGCAGCCACATGAAGTCACCCTCCTGGACCTCGACCCAGTCCTGATTGAGCAGGTAGACGGCCTTGCCCTCCAGTACGTAGATCCCGTGTTCCATGACGTGGGTCTCGGGGAAGGGGATCGCGCCGCCCGGCTCGAAATTGACGATGTTGACGTGCATGTCGTGCCGGATATCGGTGGGATCGGCGAACCGTTGAGTGGTCCAGGCGCCGTTCGTGCCGGGCATCTCGATGCCGGGAACTTCGGTGTCGCTGGTGAAGAACGGGGCCGGCGGCTCGATGCCGTCGACTCGCTGATAGGCCTTACGGATCCAATGGAAACGGGCCGCGGTGTCGCCGGTGGCCTGGATCTGCCAGTCGGCCCCCGGCGGGATGAAACCGTAGCCGCCCGGTCCCATGTCGTGCTTCTCGCCGTCGAGGGTGACGCACAATTCACCCTCCATCAGGAACAACACCGACTCGGCGCCGGGGTCTGCCTCGGGATGCTCGCTCCCGCCACCGGGTGACACCTCGACGATGTACTGCGAGAAGGTCTCGGCAAATCCCGAGAGTGGCCGGGCGATGACCCAGAGCCGGGTCTTTTCCCAGAACGGCAGCAGGCTGGTGACGATGTCGCGCATGGTCCCACGCGGCAGCACGGCGTACGCCTCGGTGAACACCGCCCGATTGGTTGTCAGTTCCGTCTGGCTGGGGTGTCCGCCGGTCGGTGCGTAGTAGTTGAGCGTCATCGGTCTTCCACTTCCTTCGAGCAGCGTTGCGGCTCACTGTTGTTGGTGCTGACGGTAACGGTGCAGACACTTCTTGGAAATGCTATGGACATCAACTCCGGGTTCTCGCAGGTGCCGGGTAGCGCAGGGACTGCAGGCCGAGGAGCGCGGCACGTTCTTCCTCGCTGTGGCCGCCCCACACGCCGTAGGGTTCGCGCACCCGCAGTGCGTGCGCCAGGCATTCCTCGATCACCGGGCACTGCCGACAGATGGCCTTCGCGTCGGCCGCGCGGTGGTGGCGGGCGGCGTCCCGTTCCCCCGGCGGATGGAAGAACGTGGAGCTGTCCATACCCCGGCACGCCGCTTCGAGTTGCCATTCCCAGTGATCGAGCAGTGCTTCGGGGAGCCGAGCGATGTCGGCCACCGTCACTCCTTTCCCACTCGCAGAAATGAAAATGTGAACCGAACTGCGGATGCGGCTCGTCGATGCAAGCCGCGCACCCGTCAGCTCAGCAGCACCCACAGGGCGATGACGCCCAGTAGCACGATCACCGACCGGAGCAGCGCCGGTGACAGTCTCCGGCCGACGTGTGCGCCGAGAAACCCGCCGATCAACGTGCCGGCCGCAATCAAACCCGCTGCCGGCCAGTCGATCCGGTCGAACGCGACGATCGTGTAGGTGGTCGCAGCGACGACGTTGACCACCAGGGTGAGCAGATTCTTTGCCGCATTGATGTGTTGCATGGAGTCGGTCAGCAGGACCCCCATCACGCCGATCAGCACGATGCCCTGGGCTGCTGCGAAGTAACCGCCGTAGACCCCGGTCAGATAGGTGCACACCACCAGCAGCACCATTCTCGTGCCGCCGATCTGGCCGTGGTCCCGGCCCGCGGCCTCCGCGCGCCGCCGGGCCCATGCCTGGATCCGGGGTTGCGCCACGACGAGGACGAGCGCGGCCACCAGCAGGACCGGGACGACCTTCTTGAACGTCGTTTCCGGCAGGTGCAGCAGCAGCCACGCCCCGGTCAACGCCCCGAGCAGGGAGCTCGGGATCTGCCACCGCAACCGGTCGCCCTGACCACGGAGCTCCCGCCGGTAGCCCCAGGTCCCGGAGATGTTGCCGGGCACAAGGCCGACCGCATTCGACATGGTCGCGACCACCGGCGGAAAGCCGAAGGCCAGCAGGGTCGGGAAGGTCACCAGCGTTCCGGAACCCACCACCGTGTTGATCGTCCCCGCCGCGATACCGGCCAGGAAGATGCAGATGACCTCGACGATGCTCACGCATGACCGGCCGTCGTGGGACCGGCGGTGCCGCCGACCACCAGATCCGAGCGGCCAGGTGATGTGCGCACCAGGACCGCGACGCAAGACACCATGACCTCTCCTTCAGTCGAGCGGATGGGGGGACACGTTCCGTCGGGCGTCAGGCCAGGACCAGATCGACGTCGACGTTTCCCCGGGTCGCCTTGGAGTACGGGCAGCGTTGATGGGCCAGGTCCAGCAACTGCTCTCCCTGCTCCCGTGAAATTCCCGGCAGGTCGGCAGTGATGGTGACGGCCAACGAGAAGGCACCGTCCTCCTTCAGCAGGCCGACGCTGACCGTGACCGATGTGCCGTCCAGCGTGATGCCCACACCCCGCGCTGCGGCCTTCAGTGAGGAGTGGAAGCAGCCGGCGTACCCGGCGGCGAACAGCTGCTCCGGATTGGTGGCGCCGCCCGGTCCGCCCTGCTCCTTGGGAGTTGCCAGATCGACGTCGATCATCCCGTCGGAGGTTCGGCTGTGGCCGTTGCGTCCGTCGCCGGTCGAGATGGCGTCGGTGCGATAGACCTCAGGCATGCTTCTCATCTCCCGTCGACGGTGTGTCCGGGCCGTGCGGGGCGTGCCGGCCCGGCTGGTTCTCGGGTGTCACCCCGGGCGCCGGACCTTCGGCAAAGATGGGCGCCACATTGTCTTTTCGACCCAACACGTTGAACAGGATGTTCAACAGCACCGCTGTCACCGCAGCCGCGCTGATGCCGGAGTCGAAGATCGTCTGGAACCACGACGGGAACTCGTGGTAGAAGTCCGGAATCGCGATCGGGATGATGCCCATGCTGATCGACAGCGCGACGATCACCAGATTCTGGTTGCCCTCGTAGTGCACCGCCGACAGGCTCCGGATGCCGCTGGCGGCCACGGTGCCGAACAACGCCAGCCCGGCGCCACCCAGCACCGGCAGCGGCAGCGCCGCGATGATGGCTCCGACCTTCGGGAAAAGCCCGAGCACCAGCAGGATCCCGCCGCTGACGGCGACCACGAAGCGGCTCTTGATCCCGGTGAGTGCGACCAAGCCGACGTTCTGCGCGAACGCGCTGACCGGGAATCCGTTCAGCAGACCACCGGAGACCGCGGTGGACAGGGTGTCCGCGCGCAGGCCGTTCGCAACGGTCTTGCGATCGGCCGGCCGACCGACGACGACGCCGATGGCGAGCAGGTCGGCGGTGGTCTCGGTCATGATCACCAACATCACGATGACCATCGACACGATGGCGGCGGCCTGGAACGTCGGCGCACCGAAATGGAACGGGGTGGAGATCGCAAAGCCCTGCGCCTCTGACACCGGAGCGAAGTCGATCATGCCGAAGATTGCGGCAACGACGCCGCCGGCGACCAAACCGATCAGGATGGCGATGCGCGAGAAGAACCCCGGGAGGAACCGGTAGACCAGCAGGATGATCGCCAGCGTGATCGCCGCCAGTCCGATGTTCGCCAACGACCCGAAATCATCGCTACCTGCTCCGCCCGCTGCCCAACGCATGGCGACCGGCAGCAGCGAGATCCCGATGACCGTGATGACCGAGCCGGTCACCACGGGTGGGAAGAAGCGCAACAATCGGCTGAAGACGCCGCTGAGCAGGAACCCGATCGCACCGGCGATCACGATGGAACCGAAGATCGCCTGCAGGCCCGCCGTACCACCGCCCGCGCCGGCGCCGATGGCGATCATCGAGCCCACCGCTGCGAACGACGTGCCCTGCACGATGGGCAGTTTCGCGCCGATCCACGGCACTCCGAGGGTCTGCAGCAAGGTTGCCAGACCGGAGATCAGCAGCGTGGCCGCCAAGAGATAGGACAGGTCGGAAAACGGCAGCTTGAGCGCGCTGCCGACGATCAGTGGAACGGCAACAACGCCCGCATACATGCTCATCACGTGCTGCAGGCCGTAGACCAACATGGAGCCCGGCTTCAGGACCTCATCGACAGGGTGCTTGCCATCGGTGAACACCGCCAGGTGATCGCCGGCCGCCCCGACGGGTTCGGAATCGTGGGTCATCGCAGTCACCAGCCCTGGCCCGGATCGAACGCCAACCCCGGTTCAGGGGCGTCGTCGTTGTGGACGGTGCCCTCGATGAACCCGTAGGGACGGTCGTCGGCGTGGAACACCTCGTTCGGGTTGTCCAACCCGAATGGGCTCAGGTCGATGACGAAATGGTGCTTGTTCGGCAGGGAGAATCGAACCTCGCCGATTTCCGGCTGTTCGGCAATCATCGCCTCGCCCATGGCGTACATCGTCTGCTGCAATGCCAGGCTGTGATGTCCGGCGAAGACGTCGCTCATCGTGTCGATCGCCTGTTGGTAGGAGTTTGCCCAGTCGACGTTCTGGGTGTCGGTGTGCCACCACTGGCTGGTGACGGCGGTTGCCATCACCCGATCATGGGTGGGCCGAAGCGTCGTGTACTTCTCCTGCAGATATCCGAAGAATTCCGAGTCGGTGGTCTTGAGGACGACGTAATCGCGTACCCCGGAGACGACCCACAGGTCGCTGCCGTCATAGGTCACGGTTGCCGTACGGACGTACCCGCCGTCCCGGGCGAACGCATGTGGATGCGGACTCCCGTTGTGGTTGAGCCGGTTCCATGGGTAGGCCTCGATCTTGATCCGCACCCGTCCCACCGGTTCGATGTCGTCGACGAAGTGCTTCGCCAGGGCCACTCCGAATGATTCCGGCTGGCGCGCTGCCTCGCCGTGCTCCTTCGCGAATGCGTTCACGGTGTTCTTGGTGGCATCGGTGGTCAGGCACTTGGCATTGTCGCCGGTGTGGTGGATGTCGGCGAAGTCGCCGCTCAGCGCCACGCTCACGTTGTAGTCGACGATCTGGTGCGGATCCTCGTCACGGTAAACACGGACGACTCTGGTCTCCGCCTTTCCGTACTGGTTGTGTCCGAGCGTCACGCTCATCTTCTCTTCCCAACTCCCTCGGTAGGTGGAATCTCCAACGGCGACAACTGCACTGGTATGCGGTTGTCCGGCAGCAGCAATTGTTCGAAGGTCATGGTGCGGGCGTCAACAGCGAGAGCACATCGGCGAGGAGGTCCACGTTCTCGCATAGCGGAACTTCTCTGTCGCAATACGAAACTAGAACGACTGAGGGTCGGTGTCAACAGTTTGTTGAAACCGTGGCGGATATATCCGTCCCTGATGTCGGCATCGCCATGATGCAAGCTGTGGCATGACGTCAGCGGGCTTCGCCTCGGGGCGAGCAGTTGTCCTGATCACCGGCATGTCGGGGACCGGCAAGTCGACCCTCCTTCAGGAACTGGCGGTCCGGGGGCACCAGGTCGTCGACACGGACACCGGTGGGTGGATCGTCGACCAGCAGACGCCCTACGGAGTGGAGCCGGCCTGGGATCTGGATCGCATCCGCGCCCTGCTCGAAGCGCATCTGACGGGATGGCTGTTCGTTGCTGGCTGTGTGGCGAATCAGGGGTTGATGTACGACCGGTTCGACCGGATCGTGCTGCTCAGTGCTCCTGTCGATGTCGTGCTGGCGCGAGTGCGGAATCGCAAGAATCCGTTCGGATCCGCCGCGGAGGATCGCGCCAGGATCGCGGAAGACCTGACCGCGTTCGAGCCTGCGCTGCGCGTCGGTGCCGACCACGAGATCGTCACCACTGCACCCCTGGCCTCTGTCGTCGCTGCGGTCGAGCAGGTCGCGGCCGCGGTTCGGTGAGCGAAGGCAACCTGGCGGCTGACACAGACCGATAGGTCTGGACCGACTGATGGCCGGTGTGGCCGGCCGAGTGCGCACAGATTACCGTTCGGCGGAGTCAATTCGGAGAAGCGACGGGGATCGGTGTGATGGTTGCAGCATTGGATTTTGCCGACACCACGGATTTCGAGGACGTCGATCGGGGGTTCATCGGCACGCTGGAGGACCCGGTCATTCGTGCGGCCGACGGGCACGAGGTGTGGGATTGCAGCAAGTACGACTTCCTGACCGGCGATGCTCCCGACACGGCCAACTCCAGTCTGTGGCGGCAGGGCAAGCTCTCGGCCAAGCATGGTCTGTTCGAGTTGGCGGCTGGTGTCTACCAGGTCCGTGGCCTCGACCTGTCGAACATGTCGCTGATCGAAACCGACAGTGGCGTGGTCATCGTCGACACGCTGATGTCGAACGAGGCCGCACTCGCAGCCTTGGCCCTGTACCGGCGGCATCGCGGCGACCGACCGGTGAAGGCGCTGATCATCACCCACTCGCACGCCGATCACTACGGCGGCAGCGGAGCGATCCTGGAGGCCGCCGAGTCCGGCGCGCCGGTCTACGCGCCGGCCGGTTTCCTGGAGCACGCGGTGTCGGAGAACGTCTACGCGGGTGCGGCGATGTCCCGGCGCGCGGCCTACATCTACGCCGCCGACCTCCCGGCCGGGGCGGCCGGACAGATCGGTTGCGGTCTGGGCCAGGCCACATCGAACGGCACCATCTCGCTCGTCGCGCCGACCGTCGACGTCACCGCCACCGGTCAAGAGGCCACCATCGACGGATTGCGGTTCGTCTTCCAGGTCACCCCCGGGACCGAGGCGCCGGCGGAGATGAACATCTTCTTTCCGCAGCAGAAGGCGTTGTGCATGGCCGAGAACGCCACCCACACGCTGCACCAGATCCTGACCCTGCGCGGTGCCGAGGTCCGGGATTCCCGCGGCTGGTCCCGGTACCTGAACGAGGCTGTCCGGTTGTTCGGCGCGGACACCGACGTGGTGTTCGCGTCCCACCACTGGCCGACCTGGGGGACGGAGCGGATCACCACCTACCTGTGCCAGCAACGGGACACCTACGCCTTCATGCACGACCAGACGCTGCGTCGGATGAACCAGGGTCTCATCGGGAGTGAGATCGCCGAGGAGTTCTCCCTCCCGCCGGGTTTGGACGGCCTGTGGAACATCCGCGGCTACTACGGATCGTTCAGCCACAACATCAAGGCCATCTACCAGCGGTACCTCGGCTGGTACGACGGCAACCCGGCACACCTGTGGTCCTACCCGCCGGAGCAGGAAGCGGCCCGGTACGTGGAGTTCATGGGTGGCGCGGACGCGGTGCTGGAGAAGGCCGGAAAGACCCTCGCCGAAGGGGATCTGCGGTGGACCGCGACGGTGGTCAGCCATGTGGTGTTCGCAGACCCGGACAACACTGCGGCCCGGGAGCTGCTGGCCAGCGCGCTGGAACAGCTCGGACATGGCGCAGAGAACGGTTTGTGGCGCAACATCTACCTGCGCGGGGCCGAGGAGCTGCGCGGTCCGATCGCGCCGCCGCCACCCGAGCTTGCATCTCCGGAGGTTTTGGGCGCGTTGACCGTCGAGCAACTCTTCGATTCGCTCGGGGTCCGGTTGGACGGTCAACGGGCGGCCGCCGCGACGGTATGCATCGACTGGGTGTTCACCGACCTGGGTCGCACCTACCGAACGGAGTTGTCCAACGGCGCGCTGATCCACTCCGACGCCGGGTACGGCATGGGCGACCCCGGCTTGACGATCACTTTGGTCAAACCGCAGCTGATCGGTGTCATTGCCACCGGGAAGTTGGACGGGTTCAACACGGAGGGCGACAGCGGGCTGCTCGGAACCCTGCTCGGTCTGCTCGACTCTGTCGACCATCAGTTCGCCATCGTCACCCCCTGACACCACCCAGCGGCCGGGCGCAATGTCACCGGGCACCCACACGCTGTCAGGGATTTGTCTTTTCGCCCGGGTGGGTCTCGTCGAGGCTGACGACTCGATGTTCGGTGGCGCTGAGCCGTGCGGCGTCCAGGACTTCGAGGGTGTGGATGGCCTCGTCGGCAGGGACGGGGAACGGGGCGGTCCCGGCGATGGCGGCGGCGAACTGCGTGTAGTAATCCTGATAGGCGCCCCGCTCGGAAGGCACCGGGTGGCTGCCGTCAGCGGTGTTCACAGTGCCCCACCGGGATTCGGCCTCATATCCCCAGGCATCGCCGAGATCGACGGGTCGTTGACCGGCGAAGATCGCCTGGGCCTGCACGTCGGTGCCGTCGGCGACGTAACTGCCGCTGCGGCCGTAGGCCCGTAGCTCGCGTTGGTCGATGTGGTTCAGCTTGGTGGAACTGAGGTGTGATCGGACGCCACTGGTATGGGTGATGGTGATGGTGAACCCGGCGTCGGTGGTGCCGGCGGGCAGGTCGATCCATTCCAGGTCGGCGTAGACCCGTTGCGCCGGGCCGAGCAGCCATAGCATCTGATCGACCAGGTGACTGCCGAGGTCGCGCAGCAGTCCGCCGGTCGGTCCGGCTTCCAGGGTGGTGGTCGAGTCCTGGTCCATGCGCGACTCGACCCGCCAGAGATCGCCGATCACACCGCTTTTCAGTACTCCGGCCAGGGTGCGGATATCGCTGTCGAAGCGGCGGTTGTGGAAGACGTTGAGTGCCAGTCCCGCTTGCTTCGCGGCGCGGTCCAGCTCCCGTCCACCTTCGGCGGTCGGTGCAAAGGGTTTGTCGGCGATGACGTGGGCACCCGCGGCGAGCGCCTGGAGGACCAGCTGTCGTCGGGTCTCCGGTGGTGTGGTGATGGTGACTGCATCCACTCCGGCGTCGAGTAGCTGGTCGAGGTCGTCATACACCGGCAGGTCGGGGAAGTCCGATGCGAGGACGCGTCGGCGTTCCGGTGAGCGGGTGACGACGCCGGCGAGGTCGACGCCGTCTGCCGCCTGGATGAACGGGGCGTGGAAATATCTGCCGCCGACACCGTAACCGACCAGGCCCAGCCGCACGATGTTCTCCAGTTCGCTCGAGATCAGTTGACAAGAAACACGTTTCGCGGCAGTCGGCGTGCTGGTGGATCTGGTTGACACAGACCGGCGAGTTCGAACCGCGCGCGCAGCCGCCGAATCGGCCGTGCCCGTGTGCATCGGGGCACCGCTGCGGGAACGATATCCAGATCTTGCTAGTAGGTCAACATGTCTAGACAAAGTCGCGCGAAGGAGTTTGAAGCAGGGAGTCGACAGGCTGCAGCGACGATCCTCCGCTGCCCGGGCCGAGACCTATTGCGTACCGACGGGGGTCAGCGGTGGGTTGCCGGCGAGCACGGCGGCGACGTTGTTCAGGGCCAGCATGCCCATGGCGTCGCGGGTTGCTTCGCCGGCGCTGGCGGTGTGCGGGGTGAGAACGAGACCGGGTGCCTCGAGCAGCACGGGGTTGACGTGGGGTTCGCCCTCATAGACGTCCAAGGCTGCGCCGCGAAGTCGGCCCTCGCGCAGCGCGGCGACGAGCGCAATCTCGTCGATCACGCCGCCACGCGCGGTGTTGATCAGGTAGGCGGTGGGTTTCATCGCGCGGAGTGCTGGTCCATCGATCAGGTGCCGGGTGGCCTTCGTGAGTGGAGTGTGCACCGACACCACGTCGCTGTCGGCGAGCAAGGTGGGCAGGTCGACAAAGGTGACTCCGTCATCGACGGTCCCGGGGATCGCGCTGCGAGAGGTGGCCAGGACCCGCATGTCGAAGGCCAGCGCCCGCCGGGCCACGGCCCGGCCGATGCGGCCATAGCCGAGGATGCCCAGGGTGGCGTCGGCGCTGAGGTCGAGGCCGACGAGCATCCGCGGCCCCCAGATCCAGGGTTGGCCGGATCGGACGAGTCGGTCGCCTTCGGTGATTCGTCTGGTCGCGGCCAGGATCAGGGCGAAGGTGTGGTCGGCACTGGCCTGGTCGAGGACGCCCGGGGTGTTGGTGACGGTGACGCCGGCCGCAGTGGCCGCCTGTAAGTCGATGTTGTCGTAACCGACGGCGACGTTCGCGATGATCGTCAAACCGGGCCCGGCCGCGGCGAGCACGTCGGCGTCGACCTTCTCGGTGAGGGTGATCACGGCCGCGGTGGCACCGCTCAGACCGGTGATCAGCTCCTCCCGCGTCGGTGGCTCTTCGGCTCCGGCTCGGTAGGGATACCCCAGGGATTCCAGATGCAGCATGGCTCGGTCGGTGAGCAGTCTGGACAGGTAGATCGACGCAGGGACCGCGAACCCGATCCGACGCGCGCGAACCCCGTAATCGGTGCCTGACTTCCGTGTGCGCATCCTGTGTGCCCCCATTCCCAACCGGCGAGCTGCCCCAGAAGAGCCGGCAGGCAACGAATCCGCCGGACCGAGCTGTGCTCCCGCCGTCTGCGGTTCCGCACGCCGCACGCGCCAGTATGCCCTGATCCCGGCGGTCGAGCGGGTCAGGACAGTGACCGGCCGGCTCTGCGCGGTCGGCGCCGCGCTGTCGCGGAGTCAGCCGTTCGACAGGCCATCAGAGTGTCGTGATCAGCCCTCCATCGATCGTCACATCGGATCCGGTGATATTGCCGGCGCGGTCACTGCACAGGAACACCACGAGGTCCGCGATCTCCGAGGGTTGGGTGAACCGTCCGGTGACGCTGTCGGCGGCCGCGTGCGCGGCCACCGCTGCCGGATCGCCACCCAGGGTCGACGCAACCGTCTGTGCGACACCCGTTGCGCCGAGCCACAGGTCGGTGGCCACCGGACCGGGACTGACGCTGTTCACCCGGATGCCCTTGCCGCCGACCTCTTTCGACAGCGACTTGCTGAAGTTGGTCACTGCCGCCTTGGCGGCGCTGTAGTCGATCACCAGCGGGTCGGGCAGGAACGCGTTCACCGAACCCGTTGTCACGATGCAGCCTCGGCCGGCTGTCAGCATCAGCGGCAGCACGGCGCGGGTCGTCCGAACAGCCGCCATCAGGTTGAGGTTGATCGAGGTGAGCCATTGTTCGTCGGTGACCGAGAGAAAGCCCTGTACCCGCGGAGTTGTCGCGCCAACATTGTTGACCAGGATGTCGACACCGCCGCGGGTGACGGCTGCTTCGGCCAACAGGGCAGCACCATTCGGGTCGGCCAGATCGGCGGCCACGAACTCCACCATGCCGGAACCGACCAGCGCATCGAGTTCGGGGGAGGAGCCTCGTGCCCCGGCGATCACGAAGACACCTTCGCGAGCGAGCGCGCCGGTGATGGCAAGCCCGATGCCCTTGCTGGCGCCGGTGACGATGGCCGTCCGCCCGGCGAGTTCGAGATCCATCCGCCGTCAGACCTTCTGGGTGGCGAGCCAGGCCAACACGGCGTCCGCCACGTCCCTCCACCCGCTGTCGATGGTCAGCGAATGCCCCCTTCCCTCGAACTGCTGGAGTTCGGTGGTCGCAGCGGAATCCCGGTACTGCTTGTGTGTCGATCTGGTCGTGACGTCGGGGACGGTGTGATCGGCCGTTCCGGAGATGAGCAGCAGCGGGCCTCTGGCCTCGTTGTCGGTGTCCACCTTCGCCTGCGAATGCAGTGTGAAGTTGGCCGCCGCGGCCTGGAACAGCGGCCTGGCGGGCGACGGGATCGTCCACTCGTCGAACAGCCGGTCCGATTCCTCTTCGGTCACTGCGTTTCCGAAGCCGAATCGAAACTCCTTCTGCGTCAGGGCAACCGACTTGTGCAGATTCGCCGGGTTGCCCAGACCGGGCAGACCGGCACGCAACTGCGCCAAGGGCAGCGGAAGGACGCCCTTGATCTGGGCCGGGTCGATCGCGACGCCGGCGGAACCGTAACCCTGACCGAGGAGCTTCTCGGTGAACAGACCGCCGAAGGAGTGCCCGATGATCACCGGCGGGACCGGTAGCCCCTTGACGATCTCCGCATAGTGGTCGGTGACATCGTCGATGGACAGGTTGGCCACGGCATCCGGATTCTCTCTGGCCTCGGCGACGGTGTCTGGTTCACCCGGCCAGCCGGGGGCGATCGGGTCGTAGCCGGATTCGCGGAAGAGGTCCAGCCAGGCGCCCCCAACTGGTGGCGTGCAGCCACAGTCCATGGATGAAGATGACTGGTCGGTTCGGTGTGCTCATCGTGATCGCCTTTCGGTTGCTGGTTCGGGTTCTCGGAAACGTTGTTCGCGCCAGGGGTCGCCGTAGTGGTGCAGCCCGTCGGATTGCCGGCTGTCGAGTTGGACGTCATCGACGAGGCTGATGGCGTGGACCCATTTGGCGCTCTTGTACAGGTACAGGTGGGGTACCAACAGTCGGGCGGGTCCGCCGTGCTCCGCGGGAATCGGCCCACCCTCGAGGCCGATCGCCACCCAGGTCGGCATCTCCAGCAGGTCATCGACGGGCAGGGTCGTCGTGTACCCGGTGTAGGTCGACGTCCGGGCGAATTCGGCGCTCGTGGTGACGCCGGCGAAGATATCGCGCATTTGCACCCCTTGCCAGTTGGTGGCCATGACCGACCAACCGAGCTCGGAATGCAGATCCACGCAGCAGTTTTCGACCGGCATGGCGGTGATGGCGGCCCAATCCCATTGCCGCTGCTCTCCGTTCTCGGTGGTCAGGGTGAAGGTCCAGTCCCGGGTGGGGACCACAGGAGCGGGCTCGGAATCCTCCGCCGGCAGTTCGGTGACCAGATGCTGCCCGGGTGGCAGGTCCGGTTCTGTCGCCGGCCCGGCAGCGAGGTGTGGTCGAAATGTCATGGCATGGCTGAGACAACCAGCCGGACGGCGCCGTGTCCAAGACCCGATTCGTCCGGATCGATAACCGTGCATGCATGACTATCGGGTGGGGCGCCCGCGCTAGAGTGACCAGGACCCCCAACCGGACGATTAGATACGGGAAAGCCGACATGGACCTGGATCTGCGTCTCGTCCGCTACTTTGTGGCGGTTGCCGAAGAATTGCATTTCGGCCGTGCCGCAGCGAAGTTGTACGTCAGCCAGCCGGCCCTGTCCAAGCAGATCCGTAAGTTGGAAGAGCAGCTGGGTGCGACGCTCCTGATGCGGGATAGCCGGCACGTCACGCTCACCGCACGGGGTCAACGCTTCCTCGAGGAAGCCAGGCAGTTGCTGGCGATCGCCGACAACATGCAGCACCCATCCAGACCGGACGTGGTACGGATGGCCCACGTCTTCGAACTGGAAACCAGCAGAGCCGTCGCGGATGCCTATGTCGCCGCCCGCCCCGACGTCGAACTCCTCGAGCATGCGATGGACAGCATGACTCAGCTCCAGGCCCTGCTGCAGCACCGCCTGGACGTCGCCATCCTGCGGATCTCGCCGCGAATGCAGGTCGACCACCCTGCCGGCTGGCAGCACTGCCTGCTGCGGCTGGAACCGATGGTCATCGTCGGCCGCCCCGGTGAGTCAGCGCGGCAGAGCCTGTCGCTGTACGAGCGTCCGCTCGAGGTCTTCGCCGACCCACCGGAATCCGGCAGCTACAACGCCCACGGCAACTATCTGACGGCTCTGGAACACGATCTCGGTGTGACGATGCGCTGGATCGGCACTCCGGGCGCATTCAGTCACTGCCTGGCGCACGTGGTGCGGTCCACCCGGTCGTCCGGTTTCCTGGAATTCCACAGCTACGCGCGGCGCTACGCCGAGAACGGCTTGCCGGTCTACTTTCCGCAGGAGGCGCAGCCGTACTACCCGTGGTCGCTGGCGTGGCGGTCAGAGGATCCGATGCCCGCTGTCGCCGATCTGTTGTCGACGGCTCGGAGCTTGTCGATCAGGAATCGATGGCTCGAGCCGGCGAGCGGCGCAGTGGCCGACCCCTGGTTGCCCGCTGACGACCCGGCGATCGTCGACGCATTCCCGGCCGGTGGTCGGACATCGCCCATCAGCACTGCAGCATCCCGACGGGTCGGCGGCGCGACCGGTGGTCGGCGGTCCGCGCCGCATCCCGAGCTCGGCTGATGAACCACGACAGCGGTGGTCGCCATCGTCTGTTGACCTACGGAACGATCGCCCCGGGGCGACCGAACCACCACCAGCTCGACGGCCTCGACGGCGACTGGACCTCCGGGTGGATCCACGGTCATCTGAAGAACGAGGGCTGGGGCGCGGACCTCGGTTATCCCGCACTGGTTCTGGACCCGGGAGGCGAGGTCGTCGACGTCGACATCTTCCACTCCGAAGATCTACCGATGCACTGGGCGCGCCTGGACGACTTCGAAGGCCCGGGCTACGAGCGGATCCTCGCCACCGCGCAGAACGCGGACGGCCCGGTAGAGGGATACATCTACGCGCACCGCCCACCAGATGACTGAGGACGGACCTGCCGGTCGGCCGGCGCTGACACCCGACGGGCATCACGTGATCATCAAGGGTCGGCAGTGGCGGGCCACTGATCCCGAGATCCCGGACGATGCCGCTGCCGTCCTGCGCCGGGAATTGATGAGCGCACGACGGGCGGTCGGTGCCGCCCTGCGGGCGAGTGATCACGTGGCCGAAACGACCGCCCGTGATCGTGTCCAGGCGGTAAAGGTCGCCCTGGGGGAGCGGGGTACGCCGTGGTGGGAGCAGACCTCGGCAGAGCGGCAGAATCGCTGGCTGGACCTGGTGAAATCGCTCGACTCGTAGCTGCCTGCCCTTCCGCCTGTTCGAGTGGTCGAACGGGACCGGGAGCAGCACCTGTCTCGGCAATCCGGCGGCTGCTGAGATGATCGGCCGATGAGAGCCGTCGTCATCGAGGCACCCGGGCCGCCGGAAGCGCTGCAAATCCGCGACGTCCCGGTCCCGGTACCGGGGCATGGAGAGGTCCTGATCAAGGTCGAGGCGTTCGGTCTGAACAGGTCGGAGCTGCACACCAGACTCGGCCTGGCGCAGGGCGTCACGTTTCCGCGAGTGCTGGGAATCGAGGCCACCGGGACGGTGGCCGAGTGCCCGGGCGGCGAGTTCCGGCTCGGCCAGCAGGTTGTCACGATGATGGGCGGCATGGGCCGCACGTTCGACGGTGGGTACGCCGAGTTCACCTGCGTGCCCGCCGGGCAGGTGGTGTCATTCACCAGCGACGCTGGATTGGGCGACGTTGGGTGCGGTTCCGGAGATGCTGCAGACCGCATACGGCTCGTTGACCATCGGGCTGGACGCGCAACGGGGGCAGTCGACTCCTGATCCGTGGCGGCAGCTCGTCGGTCGGGATGGCGACCGCCGTGTTGGCCAAACGGATTGGCATGACGGTGTTGTCGACCACCCGAACGACCGGCAAAGCCGCAGCGCTCACCGACCTCGGCGTCGACCATGTGCTGATCGACGACGGGCGGATCGCGGATCAGGTCCGCGGCATCGTCCCCGATGGTGTCGACGCCGCGCTGGAACTGGTCGGTACCCCCACGTTGCCGGACACATTGGCCGCCACCCGCGTGCACGGGGTGGTGTGTTTCACCGGGATGCTCTCCAACCAGTGGACCGTTCCCGACTTCTACCCGATCGACTACATTCCCCGCGGCGTGCGACTCACCGCCTACAGCGGCGGCGCCTCCGACCTGCCCGCGACAGTGCTGCAGGATTTTCTGGACGACGTCGCGGCCGGCAGTGCGCAAGTTCCGGTGCATCGGGTGTACCGCCTGGACGAGATCCAGCTGGCCCATGCGGAGATGGAAGCCGGGACCGCAACCGGAAAGCTGGTCGTCCGGAACGACTGAGCCGTGTTGCCGCTGATGTGACGACTTCTGCCAGGGAGCGCTCATCGAATCTAGGCTTGTCGACGCCGGCCTCGGCCGGAGTCGGCGCAGTCAACTCCGAACACAGTGCCGATGCGGGAGGATCTCCGATGGAATACACCCGGCTGGGTCAATCGGGTTTGACGGTGAGCCGCATCGGATTGGGCTGCATGAGCTATGGGCAGGCTGCCACCGGGCTGCACCAGTGGACCCTCGACGAGGACGCCGCCGCACCGTTCTTCCAGCAGGCGGTCGAGCTCGGTGTCACGTTCTGGGACACCGCGAACGGCTATCAGTCCGGAACCTCCGAAGAGTTCGTCGGACGCGCCATCAGGCGGTACTCCCGGCGGGAGGACATCGTGGTGGCCACCAAGGTCTGGGGCAGGATGCACGACGGACCCGGAGGCAGCGGACTGTCCCGCAAGGCGATCCTCGAACAATTGGATGCGTCGTTGCGACGCCTGGGCACCGATTACATCGACGTCTACTACATCCATCGGTTCGATGATCAGGTGCCGGTCGAGGAGACCATGCAAACGCTGGACGACGTGGTGCGAGCCGGCAAGGTCCGGTATTTGGGCGCGTCGTCGATGTGGGCGTGGCAGTTCGCCAAGATCCAGTACGCCGCGAGATCTCACGGATGGACGACGTTCTCGGCGATGGAGGACCAGTACAACGTCCTGCGGCGGGAGGAGGAGCGGGACATGATCCCGATGTGCCTCGACCAGGGCGTCGGGTTGACGCCGTATTCGCCACTCGCGAAGGGGCGGGCGGCCCGTCCGTGGGGTGAGCAGACCGCCCGCTCGTCGGCCGACGCGGTGGCGAAGGCCTTCGACCGCGATGTGGATCAGTCCGTTGTCGATGCGATACAACAGATCGCCGAGGCCAGAGGCGTGCCGATGGCGCAGATCGCCTTGGCCTGGGTGTTGTCGAAACCGGTGGTGTCCTGTCCGATCGTGGGTGCGACCAAGCCCCACCATCTGCAGCATGCCGTTGCGGCCCTCGATGTCACCCTGAGCGAGGACGAGATCCTCGCACTCGAGCAGCCGTACACCGCCCAGGACAATTACTGGTGGTGATGTGTTCGACACCGGTTGACCTGCAGGGTGTCTCGGTCAGGGTGTCGGATTCTGGTCATCCATCGAGCGCACGACGGCTGCCACGGAGTGGTCAGGCCTGGTCCAGTCGCGGGAACAGCACTTCGCGGCCGAGCAGGAGAAGGGCGGCGCTGATCGGGATCGCGACCAGCGCACCGACGATACCGAGCAGGGCGGCGCCGACGAGGACGGCCACGACGGTCACCAGGGCGGGGACGTCAACGGCCTTGCCGATGATCTTCGGCACCAGGACGTAGTCCTCGAAGAACCGGTACAGGATGAAGAAACCGATGGTGGCCAGGCAGACCGGCAGCGAAACGGTCAATGCCACCAGGGCAACGGCGATCCCGGCGATGGTCGAACCGACGACCGGGATCACGTCCAGCAGGGCGACCAGGATGGCCAGCAGCAGCGCGTAGGGCACCCCGAAAATGGCCAGCCAGGCGAAGGTCAGGGCGCCCGCGATGATGGAGATGACGATGTTGCCCAGGACGTAGCCGCCGACCTTGGCCATGATGTCGTCGCCGATGAGGATCGCGCGGGGGCGCCTGGAGTGCGGGACGAGCCGGTAGAACAAGCCGCGGATGCGGGGCATGTCGGCCAGGAAGTAGATGGTCAGAATCACGATGATCAACAAGTCGGTGACCGCACCGAAGATGGCCTCCCCGGCGCCCAGCACACCACCGGCGATGGTCGAGCCGGATTCGGACAGCAACGATTCGACCTTCTGCTGTATTTGGAACTTGTCGTTGAGTTGCCCGATGAACGAGTTGTGGTCCTGCGCCTGCTGCAACCATTGCGGAGCGGCGTTGACCAGGTCTGTGCCCTGAGTGACCAGGGCGGGAACGGCGGCGGCGATGAATCCGCCGATCGCAGCGACGATCACCAACAGCACCACGATCACGGCCGACCACCGGGGGAGTCGTCGTTTCACCAGGAACGACACCGCCGGATCCATCCCGACGGCCAGGAACAGGGCAACCCCGATCAGCAGGAACACGTCGGATGCGATCCAGAACATCCACAACACCAGCACGGTGACCGCGACACCTGCGGTGGCGGCGAGGCCGATGAAGAAGGGAGACCGCCAGTTGAACCGCGGTCCGAGCCGGCCCATCGGCGCGTCGTCGGTGCTGATGTCGGCAGCCACCTTCTCCGCCTCCGCAACGGTTCCTTCTGCCCGTGCGTCGTGGGGCTGCCCGATGAGGTCGTGATGCCCTGTCGTGGCTTTGCCGGCCGCCGGGTCCGGGGTGGGATTGTTGCTTTCGCTGCCGGGCATCGGGTCTCCTCACGTCATCCGGATGTGCAGCGGTCAGAGTCCTCGCCCGAGTCCGATTGGCGGGAAGGCGCGCCGCGACACCATTGCCGGTCGCCCGGTTTCGGTGGTGTGCCGGGACGAAACGGTCATCACGATCTTTGTCGTCGGCGGAATTCGTGAGATTCGCCGCTTTCACCCAGCGCGCGGTTCGGATCGGTTTTCGGGTCCACCAGAATCGATTCGTGAAGAATTCTGATTCGATGAAACGATCTGTGTCCGCGAACATCGACCTCGATGTGACCACCCCTGGGCGTGTGGTGTTCCAGATAGCAGTGGTGAAAGCACCCGGCCTCGTCGTGGACGAAACCCTTGACCTGACCGTCGACGGCACACCGATCACCCCACGAGAGGTGATCGGGGTGACCGGGTCCCGGTTCCATGTTGTCGAACCTCCGGCACCCGGAAAGATGCTGCTGTCCTACACGGCGACGGTGACCGGACGGGCCGATGTCCCGGAGGTGCTGGACGACGAATTGATCGAGTACCTGCGGCCGAGCAGGTACGCCGAATCGGACAAACTCGCCGCCGTCGCGCAGCGGGAGTTCGGGCACCTGACCGATCAGACCGAGCTGTTGGCCGAAATCGCGAAATGGGTTGGCGGGCATCTGAGTTACGTCTCGGGCAGCAGCGACCCGATCGACGGATCGGTGGATACCTACCTGCTCGGGCAGGGAGTGTGCCGGGACTACGCCCATGTCGCGGTCGCGTTCCTGCGGGCCCGGAACATCCCCGCACGGCTGGTCGCCGTGTATGCACCCGGCCTGTCGCCGATGGATTTCCATGCCGTCGCGGAGGCCTTCGTCGACGGGCAATGGCGAGTGGTGGACGGCACCCTGCTCGCTCCGCGATCGTCCCTGCTGCGGATCGCCACCGGGCGGGACGCTGCAGACACCGCATTCCTGGACAGTTTCGGCGGGGCCCTCACCTTCAACGATGCCACCGTCACGGCTGTCGTCGAGGGGGACCTGCCAGGTGATGATCCCCGCACTCTGGTGACCCTCGGCTGAACAATTGACCTGCCCGTTGTCGGGGAAATCAAACCGAATTCCAGGACGACGACATCACAGCGATCTAGTTAGCTGGTTAGCTAGCAACTCGGCTAACGTGGCTAACAGGCGGTCATGAAGGCCGCCGGACAGACGTCATTGGCAGATCTTCGATCTTCCAATCGGGCCACAGCAGCCGCTGTGCCGCAGTGACACCGATCCGAACCTGAGTCGTCGGGTCGATTTCGAAAGGAGTGCCATGAGCACCAGCACCGAGACCTACACCGCAGTCGCAAGCCAGGCCCGGGAGGCCACCGAGAAGTCGGTGGAGACCTTCAAGCAGGGCGTGCAGAAGTTCACCGAGCAGGCCAACGTTGTCGCGAAGCTGCCGACCGTCGACCTGACCGCGCCGGTTGCCCGGTACTTCGAGTACGTGCAGAAGTCGGTTGACTTCAACCGGGACCTGGCGACCCGGTGGGCCGAACTGGTCACGTCCCTGACCGGCACGGTGCGCGAGCAGGCCGAGAAGGTCAACGGCATCGTCAAGGACCAGACGAACGTGGTCGCCGACCTGGCCGTCCAGCAGGCAGAGAAGGCTCAGGACGTCGCGAACGAGCAGGCCGAGCTGGCCGAGGAAGCCAAGAAGGAGCAGGAGAAGGTGGCCCGGGCCGCTGAGCGGGCCGCCGCGAAGCAGGCCAAGCAGGAAGCTCGGGAGCCGTACGAGGGTCTGACCAAGGCCGAGCTGTCCGATCTGCTTGCGGAGCGGGAGCTGCCGAAGTCGGGCACCGTCGAGGAACTGATCGAGCGTCTGGTCAGCGCCGACAGCGAGTAATCCTGTTCTGCGATGACGACGCCGGTGTCGGCAGCTTTGCGCTGCCGCACCGGCGTCGTTTCTTTACCGCCCAGTGGGTTCTCACCCGCGCCATGCACGGCCGTCCCGCGGCCGGCGATGGATCGGGTGGCCCATGCCTGATCCGGAGGAATCCCACAATGAGCGCCACCCTGACTGCGCTGCCGACCTCGACCATCGAACCGTCGCCGATTCGGGCTACCCGTCGGTCCTCGCTGCGGGCGGAGCCTGGGTTGAAGCCTGTAGCTGCGTCGGCGGCATCACAGATCCACGTCACCCGGACGGGCCACGGAGAACCACTGGTCCTGCTGCACGGGCTGGGTGAATCCAGTGTCGGTTGGCGTCCGGTGGTGTCCGACCTGAGTGCCCGGTACGAGGTCATCGCCATCGACCTGCCCGGCTTCGGCCGATCTGCGGCCCTCCCGTCCGGAGCGTTGCCGACAGCGGCGAACCTCGCGGTGGCGGTGGAGGAGACACTTGACCGGATCGGCGTCGGGACGTATCACGTCGCCGGGTATTCCTTGGGCGCGCGGGTCGCCATTCAGCTTGCCAAGTCGTCCCGGGTGCGTTCGGTGATCGCGATCGCCCCCGACGGGCTCGGCACGCCGACGGAACGAATCCAGGGATTCATTGCCCTGGTCGCGGGCCGCGGTATGGCAATGGCCCTGTCGCCGGCCGCCGGCATGCTGAGCATGACTCCGGTCGGCCGTTCGGTGTTCTTCGCCGGCAGCCGGTCGCTGCCCTGGCAGCTCACCGCAGCTGATGCCCGGCAGCTTCTTTCCGACTACGCCGGTTCGCCGGCCTACGAGGCGGCGAACTGGGTGTCGATGTTCGACATGCCAACCCATCTCAACAAGATCACCGCACCCACCCTGCTGTTGCAGGGGACGGCGGATCCGCTGATGCCGCAGCAGATCTCCCGGTATCTCGCGCTGATCCCCGGTGCCCAACTGACCTGGCTCCCGGGACTGAACCATGTCCCGATCTCCGACGATCCGAAGACCATTGCCCAGCTCATGCTGACCTTCCTGAATGGTGCCCGGAGCGTCGGGCCGGCTGCCTGAGCAAGCGCACTACCTCTGGGGGAGAGCAGCCATGGACATCGTGAAGAGTGCGGCAATCGTCGTTCCGGTCGTGCTGGTCACCGCCGCAACCGTGATCGGGGTCGGCGTGCTGATCGGCATCTCGGCGTGGGGACCGCGATGAGCATCGCCACCCGGTCCCCGATAGCGCAGGTGGCAGCGGATCAGCAGCAGGGCACCCGGGAAGCATTGCTGGCGCAGATCGGCGCGCAGGCCACCGCCCTCATTCCCGATGCCACCGGCGGTCCACGTGCTCACGAGGTGGCGCTCACCCTGGTGCAACTCGCCGCTGCCTACGCCGCGATCATCGGCTCGGAAAACCAATAGCGCGCAGGTTGTCTGGCGGTGAGCTCACAACAGGTCCGCTCGACCGTGCAGCCAGGTCAGGTACGTTGCCGCCGCTGCCGGCGTCGTAGGCCCGACCACCGTTCCTGGCGGTAGCCAGGTGAGTGCGGGATCGTCGATCGCGGCCTCGACCGCGCCCCGGAGCTGACCCGGCTCATACAGGTGCACCGACCCAGGTATGCGTCTTCCGAGCTCGCTGGCATAGCGGCCGGACGGAACAAGGGGGCGTCTGCCCGCCGCGATCCAGGAATTGATCGAGCCGGACGCCGAGACATGGGTGTGCGGCGCGACGGGAATCAGCGGTGCCCGCAGCCGAGCGGTCACCTCGGAGTCGGGCACGTAGCCGGTGCATCGAAACGACATTCCTCTGCCGGTGGCGACTTCGGTCAAGTCGGCGACCAGTTCCCGGTGACGGTCCGACGCCCGTCCGATGGCCAACACGTCGACGGCCGGTTGGCAAGATGCCAGCTCGTCGAGGACCTCCCGATGCCCCTTACCCGGGTACAGGTACCCGAAGATGCCCACCGTCCGGGTCATGGCGGAGGGGCTCACCAGCTGGGATTGGCCCCGCAGGATCGATCGGCAACGGAATCACCATCACCGCGTCCGGGGCCGCGGGCAGCCGTCGGCCGTCAGCCAGCAGGGCATCGTCGAGCAATGTCCGCTCGTGCTCGCTGCAGACGACCACACCCGCTACCGACTCGACAATGGCGCCGTAGGTCGCGGCTCGTCGCTGGTACAGGTCCGGCCCGTCGGTAGGTTGCGGCAGGTCGTGCAGGGTGACGCTCAGCGCAACACCACGGTCGCGCAGCGCACGGACCAGTCCGGCCATCGCGTGGTCCGCGCCGACGCCGGCATCGGCGAACAACCAATCGCTCAGATGCAGGTGCAGCAAGTCGCACCGCGGGCGTCAGACCTGGCCACCAGATCGATCACCTGCGCGGGGTCGGGCTCTTGCACCACGGGCCGGTGAATCCGAGATCTCTTGCTGCCGAGGCCAATTGACTGGCCAACCTGGGTACCCCGTGATGGGCGGGCCGCACCATCCCAGGGCGATGTCATTGCGAAGTCGCCGTCACTCATGCGGGTTTGCACAGGTCGGCGACCGTCTCGACGGCAAGGATGTCGGTCGATGACCGCTCCCGGATTCGACTGCGGCGCAAACTCCATCAGCACACTGTTCCCTGTTCCGCTTGAAGCCTGAAACACCCCCGCCGACCATCCCGCGCCGATCAACAGCGTCCGCGCGCACGAAGTCGTCGATTTCCGCCTCATCCGTCCCGAAACCCGCACGTTCGTCCGCGTGGACCTCGATGATCGGCGCCGAAGGCGTACGGCCAGACAATCGGTCGGAGTGAGAACCGCCCGAACGGGTACTGCGGGGTAGTGGCAGTCCCAACCGTGATCCGGGTCGCATCGATCCCGGCGAATCACCCCTACGTGCACCATCTGTCCGCCTGTCGATGGGCCCGACGGCGTCACCAGGCTGGACCGACCCGTTAGCCGGAGGTCGAGGATCCGATCCCGGGTCAGTGGTGGCCGCCGGTGATGCTGGAACCGGACTGGGTGGCCGGTCATCACCGCGATTTCGACGTCATGCACCTGCATTTCGGATTCGACGCCGCTCAGCCGGCCACCCTTCGGCATTGGTGCGAGGAGTTGGCGCGCAACGGTCGACCCCTGGTGATGACGGTGCACGATCTGGTCAACCCGCATTTCGCTGATCAGGGTCGTCACGCCGCCCTGCTGGATGTCCTGATTCCCGGCGCCACCCGGCTCATCACCCTGACACCCGGCGCGGCTCGGGCGATCGAGGACCGATGGGGCAGGCGGCCAGATGTCGTCCCGCATCCGCATATCGTCCCGTTGGACCGGATACCGCTGCCGAAGGCCCACGACCCGACCCGTCGGAGTGCGGAGTTCGTCATCGGCATCAGCGCGAAGAGCCTGCGGGCCAATATCGATCCGTTGCCGGTTCTGCTGGCAATGGACGGTGCGCTCTCCGACCTGCCGAGGACGACGGTCCGGGTCGACCTGCATCCGGACATCTGGACCCGTCACGACCGTTCCGCGGTGGCGCTGCGAGAGTGGCTGGACGGCAAACGGAACGATCCGTCCTGGCAGGTGTCCACCCATCCGAGATTCGACGACGAGGAGCTGTGGGAGCATCTGCGGTCACTCGACCTGTGTGTGCTGCCCTACGCCTTCGGTACCCACTCCGGGTGGCTGGAAGCCTGCGTCGATGTCGGTACCGGCGTCCTGGTTCCCGACATCGGGTACTACTCCGAGCAACACGGTCACCCCGTCTTTGCCCGCACCTCCGACGGAGTTGTCGACCGGGCTCAGTTCGCGGACGTCCTTGGCCGGCTGCGAGCAGAACCGGCGCTCGCCACCCCGGCCAGGCCGGACCGGCGGGAGCAACGCCGACGGATCACCCTCGCCCATGAGCGGATCTACCGGGAAGCGTTGATCGAGGTCAGGCCGGGGACAGCCTGAACCTGCCCGAGCGTGCTCACCGCCACACCGCTATTCATGGCGGCGCGATTCACGGGGCGGTGCATCGGGTACTAGGTCGATGACGACGCATGCGACCGGTGGATTCCCGATCGTCGATGAAATGGGGTGACGTCGGTGGTGCAGTCCACGGCCGGCCGGTCCAATGCGTCTTCGTCGTCCTTCAAGATTCTGATCATCGCCTCGCTGCGCTATCCGATCGTCCAACCCTTTGCCGGTGGTCTCGAGGCGCACACCTGGTCGCTGGCCACCGGGCTGCGCGCAAGGGGACATTCGGTGACGGTGGCCGGGGCTGTCGGCAGCGACCCTGCCGTCGTCGGCTACGAATTCGGAGCGCTCCCGGTCGGCGACGTGTCGGAGCGACCCGACATCACCAATCACCCGATCGTCAGCCGGGCCGAACTCGAGGCGTTCACCACACTGATGGGCCAGTTGCACGACGGGATGCTCGGGTCGTTCGATCTGGTCCACAACAACGCGCTGCATCCGTATCCGGTCGAGCACGCGCATACCTTGCCCTGCCCGCTGGTGACCACGCTGCACACCCCGCAACTGCCCTGGGCGGAGAAGGTGCTCGGATCGCGCCGCCCGGATTCCGGTCGCCGTGACCGGCAGTTCGTCGCGGTGAGCCGGGCGACGGCTGCGCTGTGGCGACCGTTGATCCGCCCACTGGTGGTCCGCAACGGCGTGGACACCTCCACGTGGCGCCTGGGGCCGGGTGGCCCGGGTGCCGTCTGGTCCGGGCGGATCGCCGCCGAGAAGGCGCCCCACCTGGCCATCGACATGGCACGGGCGGCCGGGCTCGAACTGAGCATCGCCGGGCCGGTGATCGACGAGGCGTACTACACCACAGAGGTTGTCCCGCGACTCGGTCCGGACGTCCGGTACGTCGGACATCTGAACCAGACCCACCTGGCCGAGCTTGTCGGGCGCAGCAGAATCGCCTTGGTGACGCCGGTGTGGAACGAACCGTTCGGCATGGTCGCCGCCGAGGCGATGGCGTGCGGGACCCCCGTCGTCGCGTTGGCCCGAGGTGGTCTGCCGGAGATCATCGACGAGAGGACCGGTCGACTGATCCCGGCGATCGACGCGTCGGGTTTCAACTCGGCGGAGATGTCCGCGGCGGTCCGGGCCATGACGCAAGCCGCTGAGCTCGATCGGGCGACGGTCCGGCAACGGGCGGTCGCCCGCTGCGGCGTGACATCGATGATCCGTGGTTACGAGCGGGTCTATCAGGACGCTGTACGGCACTGGGAGCGACCGTGATGTGCCCGCCCGTTCGCGCCAGGCGCTACGTGGGGAAGTCATGATCGGCTACTACGTCCATCACCAGGGGCGGGGTCATCTGCAACGTGCTCGCTCCATCGGTCGTCACCTCGCCGTTCCGACGACCATGCTCAGCTCGCTTCCGCGCCCCGACGATGCCGATCGGTGGATCTCGCTGCCGCTGGACGATGCCTCCAGGCCTGCGGATCACACGGCACTGGGAACCCTGCACTGGGTGCCCCGGCACGACCACGGCCTGCGCAGGCGGATGGCGATCATCGCCGAATGGATCGACGCTGCCCAACCCGACCTGGTGGTGGTCGACGTGTCGGTCGAGGTCGCCGTGCTGTGTCGGCTGATGGGCATCCCGACGGTCGTGATGGCAATGCCCGGAGACCGTTCCGATCGCGCGCATCGATCCGCCTACGACTCCGCGCATGCGATCCTCGCGCCGTGGCCGGCCGAGTTCTCCGCATCGCAGTGGTCGGATCGATGGTCCGACAGGACTTTTCACGTCGGTGCGATCTCGCGGTATGCCGGCCGGCGGCCGCAACCGGCGAAATGTGAGGGCGGCCCCATCCGGGTGCTCGTGTTGTGGGGTAACGGCGGCGGCGGTCCTCCGGTCGAGGCAGTTGCCGCAGCGTCCCGGGCCACGCCGGAATGTCAGTGGCGCATTGCGGGCACCGGAGAAGCAGCTGGAACGCCGGTATGGGACCAGTTGAGTTGGGCGGATGTGGTCGTCACCCACGGCGGGCAGAACGCGGTCGCCGAGGTGGCAGCGGCCGGGCGTCCGGCTGTGGTGATCGCCGAGAGTCGGCCGCACGACGAGCAATTGGCCACCGTGCGCACCCTGGATCGGGCGGGGCTGGCGGTCGGACTCGAGTCGTTCCCGGAGCCCTCGCAGTGGCCCGCGGTGCTGGCTGCCGCGATGAAGATCGGCGGCGAGCACTGGCAGCGGTGGGCGCCGGCCGACGCCGCGATACGGGCCGCCGATTTTCTGTCCCGGACTGCGCGAGACGTCCGGCAGACGGTCGACGAGACCGTGGCATGACCATCGCTGTCATCACCATCGTTGCCGGGCGGCACGATCACCTGCTCGCCCAGCAGCGCGGGCTGCTGCTCGGCACCCGGCTGCCCGATCTGTACGTGGTGGTGGCGATGGGCGATCCGCGGGCCCTGGAGCTCACCGCCGCTGGGCCGCTGGCCGTATCCGGATGCGCCATGCTGATGCACGACGTCCCGGTCGACGGTCCGCTACCGCTCGCGGCCGCCAGGAATGTCGGTGCGGTGGCCGCCTTGGCGGCGGGAGCCGACGTGCTGGTCTTCCTCGATGTCGACTGCGTTCCGTCGCCGCCACTGGTTGCGGCCTATGACAAGGCGGTGCGCACCGAAGCTCGACCTGCCCTGCACTGCGGTGTCGTGCAATATCTTGACGAAGACGTCGACGCCAGGACGATCCATCCCGCTGAGCTCGTCGGTCGGGCCCATATCGCGAGACCGCAACCGAAGCCGGGTGTTTCAACACCATCGAATGACTGGCAGCTGTTCTGGTCCTTGTCGTTCGGGGTGTCCAACCTGACCTGGCAGCAATTGGGTGGCTTCTGTGAGGACTACCGGGGCTACGGCGCCGAGGACACCGACTTCGGCTATCACGCATTCCTGTCCGGGATCAACCTGCGGTGGCTCGGCGGGGCGGACGCGTTCCATCAGTATCACGAGTCGCAGAATCCACCGTTGCCGCACCTTGTCGACATCGTCCGGAATGCCAGCGTTTTTCACCGGCGGTGGGGCTTTTGGCCGATGCAGGGATGGCTCAAGGCCTTCCGCGAACTCGGTCTGGCGCAATACCACCCGGACCTGGATCAGTGGGCGGTCGTGGAATCGAACTCGGTGACATCCTGAGATGGACGTCTCCGTCGTCATTCCCTACTACAACGATCAACGGCTGCTGACGCTGCTGTTGCAGGCCCTTGCCCAGCAGACGTGTGACATCGCCTTCGAGGTGGTGGTCGCGGACGACGGTTCCCCTGCCCCACCGATCATTCCGCCCGATCTGAATTTCGCCTGTACCGCAGTGCATCAGGCCGACAAAGGGTTTCGGGCGGCTGCGGCCCGTAACCTGGGTGCGGCGCATGCCGCCGGCCGGTGGTTGCTCTTCCTCGATGGGGACACCCTGCCGGCTTCCGATTACGTGCAGACCATGATCAGGCGATTGCGTGCCGTCGATGACGGCCATGGTGCGCTCGTCATGGGCCGTCGACGCCACGCAGATTTCGCGTCGGTCGGCCACGATGCCGTGCTGGGCTTCCTTCGCGATGGTCCGGCGGTCGGGTCGGGTCGAGAAGGGGCAGCTGCAATCCAGGTGCTCGACGAACCACAATGGTTGCTGGACGGGTACGCCAGGACCAACAATCTCGGTGCGGCTTCCGACGAGGATTTCCGGTTGGTCATCTCAGCGGTGCTCGGCGTCGATCGACTGTTGTGGGATACCACCGATGGTTTCGACGAAGCGTTCGTCGGCTATGGCGGGGAGGATTGGGACTTCGGTTGGCGCGCCTGGCTTGCCGGTGCCGCCTTTGCCCATGAGCCGGCCGCGGTGGCCTGGCATCACGGACCCGATGCAGCTGGGCGGGGAGTCGATGTCGCAGCCAAGAACGCGGAAAGTCTGCTGCTGGCCTCGAAGATCCCGCTGCCGTCGGTGCGCGGCACAGGCCTGATCCTGGATCAACCGGACATCGTGATCCGCTATCTCGGACCGACCACCGGTACGCCGGCCGATGCTGCTGTGGTCGCCTGCGTAGGCCGCCTGCTCAGCAATGTCGATGCCGCCGTGTGGTTTTCGCACCGGACAGATTCGGAATCGGCATCATCGGCACTCCCACCACTGCTGTCGGGCGACCCGCGTGTCCACGTCGGTGACATCCCACAACAGATCTTGCGCCGGGCCCGCTATCAGGTGACGGTGCAACGCCCGCTGCGATTGACGGCGAAGCTGGACGCCTGTTGCGCGCTCGGGGAGTGGAGCGTTCCGGGATTGCTCGAGATCCGCCGGACCAGATCGATCAGCCGCGAGGAACCTTCGCCGATCGGCGTTCCATCTCCGGGATCGGCGCAAATGCCTGCCGTGCAGCCGATTCCCGACAATGTGTCACTGGAGCGATGGTGGGGTGGCTGGTGATCAGCACGACGCATCGTGGTCAGGCACGAGAGGTCAGCTGGGCAATCGCGACGTGGCCAGCGCTCGGTAGCGATGCTCCGCTGCCGGATCGAGCACCTCGCGGACGATCAGCTCCAGCACACAGCGCAGCGCGAGACCGAAACTTCCGTAGACACCATCAGCAATGACGGCGAGCCGGCCCAGTTGACCGGAGTCCAATTCGGTGAAGCGGACCGGATCCCGGACGTAGAGCAGGTCGGCCTCGACGAGTTGACGAGCGGCGCGCTGAAGTGGGTCGGCCCAGACAACGGGAGCGATCGGCCAGGTTCGAGTGCTGACGAACTGATGGGGGATGAATCCCTGTGCGCGCAGTTCCAGGTCGACATCGGCAAAGGTCGGTTGATCTCGGTACAGGCGGTGGAAGCCGACCTCGGTCTGAACGGCGACAGCTCGACCGAGTTTCTGCCGGCCTGCGCGGAGAACCGACAGCTCCCCGCCCTGGATGTCGATCTTCAACAGGTCGATGGTGCCGATCTCCTCGATGTCGTCCAATCTCCTGGTGTCCACCGGATGTCGGCCGGTGACCTCGGCGAGCGCGGGAAAGTCGATGAGCAGATCGAGCTGATCATCGTCCGGCGCCAGCAGGCTGGCGAATCCCGATGATGCGCACATGTGCAATGTGTGGCGACCGCCATCGCCCACCGCGTACGGGAGGTAACGCTCATTCGGTCCGGCTTGTCGACGGAGGTCGGCAAGTGCCTGAGGTTGCGGTTCGAAACCTGTCACGCGGCATAGCCCGGTGTCGAGCAAACTGCGGTAGGGAGGGTCTCCGTCGATGGGGTTGGCGCCGATGTCGACGACATCGATCGCCGGACCGTTGACCTCGCCGTCGAGTGCGGGGCCGAGCAGGTCCCGCAGTTGTCGGGCAGATTCCGGACCGTCCGCGCCGCGCGCAGGATTGGCAGCGTGCTGCATGGCCAGATCCACGGCTGTGTTGCGATCGAGATCCACCGGCAGTTGCACGGCGACGCCTTTCAGAGTTGTTGGGCCGTCGGAAGTCACCGCTTTCAGGCTGTCCAGGTCAGCTACGGCTTGAGGACGACCTTGATGCACCCATCGGATCTTCTGCTGAAAAGTGCGGTAGGCATCGGGCGCCTCGGCGAAGCGGCACGGTGTGCGTGGTCAGGTCGAGTACACCGAGCGGATCTGACGGATCGTCGACAAGCGGCAGGATGTCGGAAATCCACTTCTTGACGTTGCACTGTCCCATTCGCAGCTGCACCTGCTTGTCGAACAGATCCATCATCGGCATCGGGTCGGCGGCGCCGCCGTAGACGCCGCTGATCGACACCGTTCCGCCGCGCCGCACCGCGCCGATCGCGTTGTGCAGGGCGGTCAACCGGTCGACACCGACATTCTCGATCAGCTTCTGGGACACCGCATCCGGCAGCACACCGGCGGCGGCCTGGGCGAATTTGGCGACAGCCGCACCCGCCCCGCCGTGTGCCTCCATGCCGACGGCGTCGATGACGCCATGCGCCCCGTAGCCGCCGGTCATCTCGAGCAGCGCAGCGGGAACGTCATCGATGTCGGTGGGATCGACGGTCTCGATCCCGTGCCGTGCTGCCATGGCGCGGCGCTCCGGCACCGGGTCGATCCCGATCACCCGGTGGCCCAGGTGCGCGCCCGATCCGGCCGGCGAACTGACCGACCGGGCCCAGCCCGAAAACAGCGAGCAGTCCGCCATCGGGGACGTCGGCGTACTGCACCGCCTGCCAAGCGGTCGGCAGGATGTCGGACAGGAACAGGTACCGCTCGTCGGGGCCCTCGGGGCTGACCGCGATCGGACCGTACTGCGCCTGCGGCACCCGCAGATACTCGGCCTGGCCACCAGGGACCGACCCGTACAGCGACGTGTAGCCGAACAGCGCGGCGCCCTTGTTCTGCTCACGCACCTGCGTTGTCTCGCACTGGGATTGCAGTCCGTCCGAGCACATGCCGCAATGCCCGCAGGAGATGTTGAACGGCACCACCACCCGATCACCGGGCTTGATGTGGGTGACTTCGGCACCGACCTCCTCGACGATGCCCATCGGCTCGTGACCGAGGATGTCGCCGGTGGTCAGGTACGGGCCGAGCACCTCGTACAGGTGCAGGTCAGAGCCACAGATCGCGGTCGAGGTGATCCTGACGATCGCGTCGGTCGGCTCCTGGATCGTCGGGTCCGGCACCTCGTCCACCCGGACATCGCGTTTGCCGTGCCAGGTCACTGCTTTCATGTTGCGCTCCTGTCGACCGATCTCTGATGACGATCGACGGTGCCGTTCTTGAAGAGCCGGTGGCCGGGCCGACCGTGCAGGTTGCCAGGCATCGTTCTCGCCCGGCAGGTGGTCGACGCAGTACCCAGCGCGCCTGCCGGGAAACAGCCGAACTTCGGTTTCGGCAGGGCCGGTCCGGGCTACTGCGGAACTGTCACGGTGAGCCGATTCCGGCCGATCCGGACACAGACCACGACAAGGGGATGGTGCCGCGATGGCGGTCGACCGAAGGCACCAGGCGGCGGGTTGCGATCGTCATTGGCGCCTCCAGCGGGATCGGCCGGTCGACCGCCCGTGCCTTGAGCGGCCAGGGCTGGAATCTCGTGCTGGCCTCGAGGTCGGCAACAGCGCTGGCAGCGGTCGAGCGGGAGTGCGCGGTCAATCGGGGTCGAGACACTCGTCGTCGCCAACCGATGTCGGTGACGATGGCAGCGGTCGATGCGCTTTTCGAACGAGCGGTGGCCCGGTTCGGCCGGGTGGACGCGGTGGTGAACACCGCCGCAGCGGTTGCTACGGCCGGTTCGAGGACATCCCGGCCGAGATCTTCGACCGGGTCATCACCACCAATCTGCTGGGTACCGCGAACGTCGCCAGGGCCGCGCTCCGGCAGTTCCAGTGCTCAGGGCGGCGGCGAACTGGTGCTGACCGGATCGCTTGCTGGGCAAGATCGCGGTGCCGTTCATGAGCCCCTACGTCACCAGCAAGTGGGGGGTGCACGCGTTGGTCCAGGATGATCCAGATCGAGGCCAGGGAAACACCCGGTGTGCACGTCACCCTGGTCTCGCCGGGCAGCGTCAACACCCCGGCCTACAGCCAGGCCGCGAATTACGCCTCGCGCGAAGGTCGTCCGCCGCCGCCGATCGATCCTCCGGAGAAGGTGGCCCGGGCAATCGTCAAGAGCCTGCGATCGCCTGCGCCGAGACCGCTCGGTCGGCATCGCCAATCACATCGTCGTTCTCGGATTCCGGTTGTTGCCGGCTGTCTTCGACCTGGCTGTCGGTCCGCTGATGAGGCTGGCGGGATTGTCCCGGCGGCCGCTCGCGGCTCACGCTGGCAGTGTGCTGACCGCCAGGCCCGAAGGGGAGGCCGAGCATGGCTTCTGGGGGCGGTTCGGCCGGCGCAGCGTGTCGACCGAGGCAGTCTCACCGGCCGACGATCGCGGCGACATCGAGGCGGACCAAGCCAATCGGTCGACGACGACCACGGCATCGGCCGGTCATGACCATGAGCTCAGACCGCGGACGCGGTGGTGATCGGGGCCGGGCCGAACGGTCTGGTCGCCGCCAACGCCTTGGCCGACGCCGGCTGGGATGTGCTGCTGTTGGAGGCCAACGATTCCGTCGGCGGCGCGGTCAGCAGCGCAGACGTCACCGCACCCGGCTTTCAGCTCCGACATGTTCAGCGCGTTCTACCCGCTGGCCGCCGCGTCGCAGGTGATCAAGGGTCTGGATCTGACCGATCACGGGCTGACCTGGGTGCAGGCCGACAAGGTGTTGGCCCACGCCCTGCCGGACGGCCGCGCGCGGTACTTGGAACGCGACCCCACCGATACCGCGGCCGGTCTCGAGGAATTCGGCGTTGGTGACGGGCAGGCCTGGTTGGAGATGTTCGATGGCTGGCAGCGCATCCGGGATCCGTTGCTGGATGCCATGTTCACCCCGATTCCGCCGATCAGGGCGGTGTTCGAATTGCTCGGCCGGAGCCAGGTTGTCCGGCATGCTCGACCTGGCCCGGTTGGCCGTGTTGCCGGTGCGCCGATTGGGCGTCAGGAAAACTTCACCGGCGACGGCGGACCGCTGCTGCTGACCGGTAATGCCATGCACGCCGATGTCCCGCCGGACGCCGCCGGCAGCGGGATTTTCGGCTGGTTGTTGGCCATGCTCGGGCAGGACGTCGGCTTCCCGGTGCCGCAGGGTGGTGCGCAGAACCTGGCCTTCGCCCTGCAGCGGCGATTCGAATCGCGCGGCGGGCAGGTGCGGACCGGTGCAAGGGTGACCGATGTACTGGTGGCAGGTGGTCGGGCAATCGGGGTCCGAACCGCGGACGGGACCGACTATCAGGGCGAAAAAGGCCGATCGTCGCGGATGTCGCGGCGCCCGATGCTGTACCGGGATCTCGTCGGGCTGCAACACCTTCCGCCAAAGGTCACGAGAGCAGCCTGGAGCGATTCCAATGGGACAACCCCACCCTGAAGATCAACTGGGCGCTGGACCGGCCGGTTGACGTGGCGGTCGCCGGGGGCGGTCGGCGCCGGAACCGTGCATTTCGGCACCGACCTGGACGGGTTCGTCGACTTCGCCGCGGATCTCTCCGTCGGTCGGCAACCGGCGCATCCATTCGTGCTCTTCGGCCAGATGACCACCGCTGACCCCACCCGATCGCCGGCCGGGACCGAATCGGCGTGGGCCTACACCCATGTGCCCCAGACCATGTCGAACGACCATCACCCAGCTGGACGATCATGTCCAGCGGGTCGAGGAGCATCTCGAACAGGTGGCGCCCGGGTTCAGCTCGAGCGTCATCAGTACGTTCGTCCAGTACCCGGGCGATCTCGAAGCACACAACGCAAACCTGGTGAACGGCGCGATCAACGGCGGGACGTCGTATCCGCACCAACAGCTGATCTTCCGGCCGACTCCCGGTCTTGGCCGACCGGAAACTCCGGTCCCAGGGCTGTTTCTCGCCTCGGCGTCGGCGCATCCCGGAGGCGGTGTGCACGGCGCCTGCGGATGGAATGCCGCCACCTCGGCATTGCACTCCCAGGGACCGTGGAGGGCCGTCCGGCGGCAGCTGACCCGCACTGCCTGGGCTCGGCTGCTCAGGGATTGACCGGCGCCGTTTCCGCGGTGGTGTACCGCAGGGTGCCAGTGTGGTCCAGGACGAGGATGCTGGACGAATGGACGCGCAAGGCTCGGGTGACCCGGGCGCTGACGACACCGCCGATGAGCGCATACCGACTTCCGTGCGGAGAGTGCTGCCGGAGAACGAGATCCCGGAAGCAGTGGCGGTCAACGCCATACTGGCCCGGACCGACGACGTCGTCATCGCCATGATCGGTGGGGACGCGTACACGTGCGGGCTGGGGTTCGATCTGGCGATCCGGTTTCGTCAGGGGCCGCAAGGCACGATGAAGCAGAGGTCGGCCGAGATGTTGGTTGCCCTTTCGGGCCGGCCCGATCCCGATCAGCAATTGGTCCTCCGGGTTGAGTACGCCGACGGCCGGGCAGCCACCCACGTCGGGAGCCGGCTCTCTCCGGCCGATCCCGCCGACAGCGACTCCGAAATGCCTTCGCTGTCTCCTCTCGCTCTGAGAGGCACTGGTAATTCGCTCGATCAGTCGCTCTGGTTGTCGCCATTGCCGTCCTCTGGGCCGCTCGAGGTGGTGTGCTCCTGGCCCGCTCACGACGTCCCCGAGTCCAGGACGGTGCTGGACGGCGCCGCCATCGCTGAGGCGGGATCACGAGCCGTGGTGCTGTGGCCACCGCATCTGTGATCGGCTCCTCGTGCGTCAGCCGGCCGGTCCGCCGCGCATCTGGATGGCGATCTCCGAGGCGTCGAGATTTGCCAGCGCATATTCCAGAACGTCCGCGTCGAAGGTGCCGTTGTCTCGCGCCTCCAGGAGATCCGCCCGTTGCGCTGCGAGAACAGCCAGCCGGTGGCCCTTTGCGACAGCGAACCCCTCAGGGGTTGTCTCCAGGTCGGGGGGTTCGGGGACCGTGTCAGCACTCGACCGCAGGAGTTCCATGATCCGGGTGCGCTCGGCGTTGGTCTGCTCGTCGACTGCGGCCTGGTCGACCTTCGGCGTGATGAGGCGAACCAGCGGACCGATGGTGCCGCCCTGAACCAGCAGCGACATCACTGCGACCGCAAAGGCAATGAGCACCAGCACCGATCGTTGCGGGGTGTCTTCCGGAAGCGTCTGGGCCGCGGCGACGGTGACCGCCCCGCGCATGCCCGCCCACACGACCACGGTGCCCTCCCGCCAGCCGAGTGGCTCGCGGCGGAAGTACTCGATGTCGGCGAGCCCGCGGGTGATCCGCACGGCGAACCTGTCGATATCCCGCTCGGAGAGCTTGCGTCCCGGGCGTCCCCGGAGCTCGTCAAGGGTTTCCTGCTTTCCATCCGACGTGGCCATCTTCTCCTGGAGGCCTTCGAGCCGGGGTCGCATCTTCTCGCCCTGCCGGGATCTCGCATGGAGAATCCCCAGCAGCGGAATGATGTAGGCCGCTCGGACCAGGACTGTCAGGGTGAGCGCGCCGGCCGCAACCAGTACCGCGGTCCCGACCCCGGCATGGTCGTTCTCGACATTCGTGACGATCGACGTGATCTGGATGCCCAACGTCAGAAACACCGCGCCTTCGAGGACGAGCTCCACTGTGCGCCAGTTCTGCGAGTCCGACACGCGGTTCTGCGGAGAGAGATAGCGGGGCGCGCGAATTCCGGTGACCAGGCCGGCGACGACGGCAGCGACAAGGCCGGACGCATTCAGCAACTCGGCGGGGATGGCGGCCATGAATGGAACAGTGAAGGAGATGACGGTGTTCACGGTCGGATCGGTCACCCGTCGACGCACCACGAGGTTGAGCCACCCGAGTAGGCCGCCGATGACCACCGCGATGACGACCGAGTAGGCAAACGCTCCGACCGCGCCCCAGAACGAGAACGTCGCGGCCGTTGCCACGATGGCGGTACGTAGCACGACGAGTGCCGTGGCGTCGTTCAGCAGGCTCTCGCCGTCGAGCATGGCCACCACCCGCTTGGACACGGGCATCTTCCGGATGATCGAGGTGGCCACGGCATCGGTAGGGCTCACGATCGCGCCGAGTGCGACACCCCACGCGAACCCGAGACCCGGAATGACCAGCGTGAAGAACAACCCGAGCACGAGCGCGCTGCCGACGACCAGCAGCACCGACAGGCCACTGATCGCCGCGAACTCGCGGCGAAAGTTCATCGAAGGCATCGACACAGCCGACGAGTACAGCAACGGCGGCAGGACGCCCTCGAGGATCCACGCCGGCTCGATGTGCGCCGAACTGAACACCGCCAGAAAACTCGCCGCGATGCCGATCGCCACCAGTACGAGAGGGGACGCAATTCCCACTCGCGGACCCACAACGGTGGCAGCGGCGATTGCCAACAGCGCCGTCACGACCACAACCAACAACTCAGTCATGCGGACAGCCTCGCAGAAGCGTCGTTCGCGCTGAGTCGACAGATCGTCGATCGACCGGCTTCGCCCGCCCCGGTCGCAGGTCCGAAGGTGACCTCGCGTGACGGTGACGCCGATCGGACTCTCCCCGTCAACCCAACGGTGGACACGTCGATCAGCCGGTCGGTCCACCCGATGAACGATTCTCGGTCGACCAACCGACTGACACTCTTTGGTCAGGACAAACCCACACAATTCCGGAAATCCCGGCAACGGGTACACAGAGAGATTGATACCGATGCGCGCCATCTCCAAAGTGACGTGCTCAATCCTGGCTGCTGCCAGCATGTTCGGTCTGGCCGGTCTATCGTCGGTTGTCACGCGGCACCAATGGAGCCGGTGTCAATGACGATGACCGCCATCGGCGACGACGACATGTCTGCTACCTCGACGCGGGGTTTCTGGGTGGCCAATCGCAGCAGCGAGCGTCTGACCTTCCTCGGAGTCGAGGGAATCGCCGGCCAGCCCGTACTGGACGAGGATTCCTGGCCCGCAGTGAACGGCGTGCTCGAACCCGGTCAGACAATGCGATTCGAGGTGACCAGCAGTGTTCGACACGGCCACGGAATCATCGCGCTGTTCGGCGGGACCTCCAGCGACGCTTCGGTCAAGGTCGAGCTGACGGTCGCCGGCTTCGAGCGGTACTCCACCGCGACCAGCAACTTCGGACCGGTGCAGGGCGGCGGAGAGGCGATCGTGATCTCCGACAAACCGGGGACCAAGGTCGTGCCGGCCAGCGATCCCATAGCCCAGGCGGCTGTTCTCGACTTCTGCGCCGAAGCGGGTGCGATGTGCTCTTTCAAACCCACAGCGCAGGTTCAGGCGTCTTCGGCCCGGCACCCGGTCAGTTCGATCGCAAAGATGATCAACGGCTCCGCGGACCCAGTCACCAGAGAACTGCTGATCAGGGAGACCGCAACCGTCTCGGACAGCATCACCATCAACCCGAAGGTCAAGGTTTCGATCATGAAAATCGTCGAGTTGTCGACCACGACGTCCTACGGCCGCACGTGGACGAGCAGTCATAAATTTACCGATTCGCAGACCGTCACTGTCCAACCGAATCACGCCAGTTGGGTCGAATCCGCACTGCCGGTCCTACGCACCACGGGTAATTTCACGGTGACACTCGGCGCGAACACCTGGATTCTGCAGGGCGTGTCGTTCGATACACCGGACCCGCCGTTCACATTCGAGGTCGTCACTGAAAAGCTTTCGCCGTCGCAGGCAGCCACAGCTCAGGGCGAGGTGGATCTCCCCTCCGAGATCGTCGGTTCGAATTCCCTATAGCCACAAGGCTCCGTATTCTTCATTGTCAGCCGAACACTAAACTCTCGAGGAGAGATTCGTCATGTCGTGGAAGCAAATCAATTCAGATCAAGCCATTCGCCATCTCAAAGGTGGTGCGCTCGGCGTCGGTGAAGATCACCGCGATCCTCGTGCCCGAAACTTTGCCAAAGCACTGATTTCCGCGGGCGTTGTTCACAGATTGTTCCTCGAGTGTGACAGCGAAAAGCAGCAACTCCTGGATGCGGCTGTACGTCCGTCGCTGGACCTTGCCCGTGCTTCTGACATTGTCACCGATGCCGCACCAATGTACGAGAATGCCGTTGATTTGGGGGAGGTGGCCGCCCTTGCGCTGAAGAACGGCATCCCCGTGCACTTCATCGACAAGTATTTCTCGAACCGGCCAAAACACGCGGGTGAACGGGATGAGCACGCGGCGGGCCTCGTCAATCGCATCACGAAAAATACCGGTACCACGGGGTGTCTGTTCCTTTACGGCGGTGCTCACTTCCTCGGGGACAAATGGTGGTACCGCGGCAGCCCATGTCTCGGAGAACTGCTCGACCTCCCATATGTCTCGTTCGAACTGTCCTGATTCGGCTGAGTCCACTCATCGACCGGCCGGAGCATCTCAGCTATGCATCCGGAAGTAGGCTTCGGTATGCGCTATCTCATGTTGATGTGGGCCGACACGGACGCGGCCGGTGGGGACGACAGCGACCTGCGGGCCTGGGTCGACTTCGATGAGCAGGTCAAGGCGGCCGGCGCCTTCGTACTGAACGGCGCTCTGACGCCGGCGGCGTCGGAGGCAAGGCTGGTGCAGACAGCCATCTCCGGCCACGACATCGAAGGAGCCGTCCAGCGGGGCCCGTTTGCGTCCGGCGAGCGGCAGATCCAGGCGTTCTACATCATGGAATGTGAAAACATCGACAGGGCAACCGAGTGGGCGAACAGGCTGCCCACCTACGGATACGTCGAGGTCCGCGAGCTGCTGCAGTATTGACCGAGAGGCGAGATCGGTATGGCCGGTGAGACTGTGGACGACGTGATGGCCCTGCTGGCGGCCGCCGAGGACCCCAAGTTCCGTGCGGTCAACGAGAAGCACGGGGACGACCACGGCGTGAACCTGACTCGGCTACGGGCGATCGCCAAGCAGCTCAAGACGCAGCAGGAACTCGCGAAGTCTCTCTGGGACACCGATGACACGGCGGCTAAGCTGGTAGCGATCCTGATCTGCCGTCCGAAAGCGTTCGACCGGAGCGAGTTGGACACCATGCTCCGGCAGGCTCGCACGCCGAAGGTGCACGACTGGCTGGTCAACTATGTGGTGAAGAAGAGCCCGCACGCCGAGGAGCTGCGGCAGGCGTGGTTCGCCGATCCGGATCCGTTGGTGGCCAGCGCCGGGTGGGCCCTGACCAGCGAGCGGGTCGGACGTCAGCCGGAGACTGTCGATCTTGCCGGGCTGCTCGACATCATCGAGTCGGAGATGAAGGACGCGCCGGACCGCCTGCAATGGGCGATGAACAACTGCCTGGCGCAGATCGGTATCGATCATGCCGCAGTTTCGCCCGCGCGCCATTGACATCGGTGAGCGACTGGAGGTTCTCAAGGATTACCCGACCCCGCCTGGCTGTACGTCTCCCTTCGCGCCGATCTGGATCACCGAAATGGTTCGCCGCGGGCAGGACTCCTGACGGGCAAGACTTACCCCGTGGCAGCGGACTCCGGGCCGACAGCGTCCGCCGTGCTGGAACCGCTGCGGCTCGTGGACTCTGACCAGCGCAACCGCTCCTTTCGGGCTGGAACCGTCACGATTGAACTCGTTGTGTCACAGCGATCGTCGCCACGCACCACACATCACCGCAGGGTGACCACCGAAGCGGCGTCCATGTCGTCGAACGATTGGTTCTCTCCGGCCATGGCCCAGACGAACGAGTAGGCCGCGGTTCCGACGCCGGAGTGGATCGACCAGGACGGCGAGATGACCGCCTGCCGGTCGGCCGACCACCAGGTGCCGGGTCTCGGTGGGCTCGCCGAGCAGGTGGATCACCCGGGCATCGTCCGGTACGTCGAAGTACAGGTAGCACTCCGTGCGCCGGTCGTGGGTGTGCGCCGGCATCGTGTTCCACATCGACCCCGGATGCAGTTCGGTGACGCCCATGACGATCTGGCAGGAGCGGATGCCGTTCTGGTGGATGTACTGGTTCAGGGTCCGTCGATTGCTCGTCAGCTGGTCGCCGAGTTCGAGTGCGTTGCCCTCGCCCTTGAGCACCAGCTGGGTCGGATAGGTGGTGTGCGCCGGTGCGCTGAACAGGTAGAACTGTGCGTTCGGGCGCGTCGTGGATCCGCCGAGTCGTTGGCGAAGACCACGTCCCGGGTGCCGCGGCCGACGTAGAGGCAGGCACCGTTGGGCAGGGTGTAGGTCTCGCCGTCGGCGGTGACCGTCCCGGTGCCGCCGACGTTCACGATTCCGAGTTCGCGGTTGGCCAGGAAGTACTCGGCGCGCAGCTCGTCGAACGTGGGCAGCGGCAGCGGTTCGTCGAGCGGGGCCGCGCCGCCGAGCACGACCCGGTCGTGATGGGTGTAGCAGGCGGTGATCTCGCCCGGGATGAAGAGGTTCGTCGACGAGGTACTGCGCGCGCAGGTCGTCGGTGTCGAAGGTGGGGAGCTGTTGCGGGTTGGTCGCGTAACGCTGTTCCATGATGATCTCCGGATGCTGGGTTTCGGGTGGTGGGATGCGGCAGGTCAGCGGACCAGCCAGCCGCCGTCGACGGGGATGATCGCGCCGTTCAGGTAGTCCGAGGCCGCTGAGGCCAGGAACACGAACGGGCCCTGCAGGTCGGCCGGGGTGCCCCAGCGGCCGGCCGGGATGCGATCCAGGATGGCCTTCTCGCGGGCCTCGTCGGAGCGGATCTGTGCGGTGTTGTCGGTCGCCATGTATCCGGGGGCGATGGCGTTGACGTTGACGCCGTGCGCGGCCAGTTCGTTGGCGAAGGACTTGGTGAGTCCGGCGACCGCGTGCTTGCTCGCGGTGTAGCCGGGCACCAGGATCCCGCCCTGGAACGAGAGCATCGAGGCGACGTTGATGATCTTCCCGCTGCCCTGGGCCACGAAGCGTTTGGCGGCGGCCTGCGACAGGTGGAAGACGGCGTCCAGGTTGATCGCCAGCACGCATCCCAGTCCGCGGCCTGATGCTCCAGCAGCGGCGCACGCCGGATGATCCCCGCGTTGTTGACCAGGATGTCGACCCGTCCGAACGTGTCCACCACGGACTGGATCGCATCGTCGAGTTGCGGCCGGGGTCGCCTCGACTCAGGTCGAGTTCGATCGGATGCACCCGGCGGCCGAGATCTGTGACCTGCTGGGCGGTCTCGATCGCCGCGCTCCGGTCGAGCAGTGCGAGATCGGCGCCCGCCTCGGCCAGGGCGACCGCCGCACTCTGGCCCAACCCGCGTGTCGAGCCGGTGACCAGCGGCGACTTTGCCGTCGAGCCGGAAGGAATCGAGAATCACTGTTTTCTCCTGGAAGCGAATACTGTCGCGAGGCAGAATGTCTGGCTCGAGTGGCTGCTCTGCAATGGGTGTCGGGCTCAGTAGTAGGTGCGGCAGTACTCGGCCAGGCACAGGATCGCCATGGCCTGTCCGTAGGGCATCGATGTCAGCGGGATCTCCCGGTAGAAGTCCAGGTCCGATCCCATGCCGGTGCCGAACGAGACCTGTTGCAGCTCACCGTCATCGGAGACGTTGGCGACGATCGCCTTGACGGCCCTCTCCGCGGTCGCGGCGTAGCGGGAATCGAGATAGCCCTTGCGGACCGCCTTGAGGATTCCGTAGGCGATCCCGGCGGTCGCCGAGGCCTCGAGGTAGGACGACGGGTCGTCGAGCAGCGTGTGCCACAACCCCGATTCGTCCTGCAGCTGCTCGAGCGTCGCCACCTGGGCGTCGAGCACCTGGATCAGGTACCGGCGAACCGGATCGTCGTGCCGGCAGGTCCAGGAGTTCGAGGAAGTCGGGGATCACCATCGTCACCCAGGAGTTCCCGCGGGCCCACCTGCGCCTTGGCGAAGTGATGGTGACCGTCGAACGACCAGCCGTGGAACCACAGCCCGGTCTCGCGATCCATCAGATAGGTGACGTGGGTGAGGAATTGGAACGTCGCTTCGCGAACGTAATGCGGTCGGTCCAGCACCAGGCCGATCTTGGTCAGTGGCAGGACCGTCATCATGAGGGTGTCGTCCCACATCTGATGGTGGTTCTCCTCGGCGAGGGTGACGTGCTGCATGCCGCCGTGCGGGGTGCGCGGCATGTCGCGCATGGCCCATTCGGCCCAGGTGTCGAGCCACGGCACCATGGTGCGGTCGCCCGTCTCCTCGTACCGGCAGGCCAGGGTGAGGAACGGGGCCATCGTGTTGACGTTCTTGGTGGTGCCCTCGGCCAGTCTTGCGGCGAACCAGGAGTCGATGATGTCGCGCATCGCCTCGATCGCCGGTCTGGTTGTAGTACTGCCACATCCCGTAGAGACCGACGCCGTGGGTCCATTCCCAGCCGGCCCAACCCTTGGTGTCGATGACCCGTCCGTCGTCCAGGCGGAGCAGGAACTCGCCGGTCGTGTCCTCGATCGAGACCAGATTGGTGGTCAGACGATGGATCAGCTCGCGGATCTCAGTCCTGGTGACGAACCGTTCCGGGGCCCGGAGCAGCGGGCTGTGCTTCACCGGCCACACCTTCGGTGTTGCTGTCGTGTCAGCAGCATCGATCTTCCTTGATCTTGTTGGTGGAGTGTTCGGTGAATTGCACACCGTCGACGGTGACTTCGCTGCGCACGACGTGCTCCGTCGGAGGACTCGGACGGTTACGGACCGAGATCCGGTTGGGCTCCTGGGCCCCGGGTCGGCGGGAAGTCCGGCGGCGCGAGCTGGTCGTCGAGGTTGAACACCTCGGGGACGTAGCTGAATCCTTCATCCGGGTTGCCGTTCCCGTCGAACAGTTCGGCCATCTCGGCCTGCCACCGGGCGTTGACCTCGGTCGCCGCCATCCGGGCCTGCGCGAGGTCCCTGTCGTCGGCTTCGAAATAGCCGATGAGCAGGCCGGTGTCGGCGAGGAACAGCGAGTAATTGCGCCACCCCGAGTCGCGCAGCGCCGTCAGCATCTCCGGCCAGACCGCGGCGTGCCGTTCGCGGTAGCTGTCCAGGTGCCTGGGGATCGACCCGGGAAGTGAAGCAGTAGCGCATGATCGCAACCTCCGAAGTGCTGATCGGGACGATGGATGGTGCTCAGGATGTCCAACGGGACAACGGTCCCGGACAGCGGCCGGTCATCGCTTGCCGCCGATCAGTGTTGGGCGACCGGGTCACGTTGGCCGAGGTCCGCGAGTGCCGTGCCCTTGGTCTCCGGGGTGAAGAAGGCGGCGGCCGCGGCGACCAGGGCGATGCCGAAGGTGACCGAGCCGATCACCAGCGGCACATTCGTCGATCCCGGGGGAGCGATGGCCGTGAACAGGGTCGGGAAGAGGGACGCGATCGCCAGGCCGACGTTCTGCGACACCGCGAACCCGGTGACCCGCATGCGCATCGGGAACTGCTCCTGGAAGAAGGTGGCGAAGGTGGCGTTCCACATCTGGAACAGCAGGCCCTGCACCAGGATGACCATGAGGATGACCAGGAACAGGTTCCCCTGCTCGACCGTGTACAGGTAGAGGCCGGACAGCAGGCCGCCGCCGAGTCCCGCCGAAGATCATCAACGAGCGGCGCCCGATCCGGTCGGACAGTGCGCCGAAGAGCGGAATGGTCATCACCGCGACGATGTTGGCCGCAGCGTCACCCAGAGCATGTCGCTGGTGGTGAAGCCGATGCCGTAGCCCTTGGCGGTCGCGTAGGACACACCGAAAACGAGCGTCGCCGAGCCGATCACGTTGGTGAAGGTCATCAGAATGCACTTGAACGGTTCCCCACGGATGGGTGCGCAGCAGGTCGATGAACGGCAGCTTGCGCTTGGCTGCGGTCTCGGCCTGCGCGGCGAAGGCCGGCGGCTCCTGCACCTGCCGGCGGATGAGGTAGCCGGCCAGGATGACGAAGGCGCTGAGCAGGAACGGGATCCGCCAGCCCCAGGTCTGGAACGCGTCGGCGGGAAGGAACGCGGCGAGGGGTAGCAGCGCGGCGGTGGCCAGGATCGAGCCGGCCTGGGTGCCCTGCAGGCTGAAGCTCGCGAAGAACCCGCGGCTGGCGTCCGGGGAGTGCTCCACGATCATCGCGCTGGCGCCGCCGAGCTCGCCGGCCACGGCGAAGCCCTGGACCATGCGGAGTACGACCAGCAGAATCGGCGCGAGGGCGCCGACCTGTGCGTAGGTGGGCAGTACGCCGACCAGGAAGGTCGACAGGCCCATCAGGAACATCGCCCAGACCAGGACGTTCTTGCGGCCGTGCCGGTCGCCCCAGGCACCGAGCACGACCGCGCCGATGGGTCGGATGAAGTACCCGACGGCATAGGTGGCGAGCGAGGCGATCAGGGCGATGGTCGGGTTGCCCGACGGGAAGAAGACCGTCGGGAACACCAGGGCCGCGGACAACGAGTACAGCGCGAAGTCGTAGTACTCGAGGGCGCTGCCGATCCATCCGCTGAGCGCGGCACGCTTCGGGTCGCGATGCCCGACCTCCTGTGCGGGCCCAGTGACTCTCAACTGGTGCAGTGTTCATGTGCACGTCTCCTTGTCGACGGTGACCGGGCCTTGACGGCCCCTCCGGGATGGGCAATTCGCAGTGCTGACGTTGTCGACCCGGGCGGCTGTCGTGTGGTGGGTAGCGCCTACCAGCGGGTTGAATGGAACGGTAATGGATCGTTTCAATGCCGTCAAGCATGGAATTCGACGAACTCCATACGCGGTGCATCTCGCGCGAGATGTAGCTGTCCGTAGCGTGGATCAGCGCATTCATCACCCACTTGGGCTCGCTCGCGCTTGCACGACCCGTTGAAACCATCAAAGGAGACATGCCGACGGCTTGCGGACTGAACCACCGTTCATTGCCATCAGCGCAGGGAGAACCAACCCGATACGGCGAAATGACCCTGCTGTGATGTCACTCGACGTCTGATGCAGGCGGATCCAGCCAGGATGACGGGTGGCCCCCGGCGTTCGTCACCGCGCGACTGCGAGCTGCGGAAATGAGTCGTTTTATGCCGTGCAGAAGGTTGGGCCGACGTCCGACTGAGCTGATCAGATCCAGGGAGTGGCTCCGCAATGTTGAGTCCAATGCTTGACAAATGAAACGTCTCAATACAGACTTGTGACACAGCCAGTTGCCTGCATCCATCAAGACAAGGACGTCCTTTCCATGGCCGACACCCTCAGTGCCCTTTCCGATCTCGACGACTTCGGCATCGAGGTGCCGAGCTGGGCGTACGGGAACTCCGGTACCCGGTTCAAGGTGTTCACCACTGCGGGGACGCCGCGTGATCCGTGGGAGAAGATCGCGGACGCCGCGCAGGTGAACGCGATGACCGGGTTGGCGCCGAAGGTGTCGATCCACATCCCGTGGGACAAGGTCGATGATTACGCCGCTTTGGAGGCGCACGCCAAGGAACTGGGCGTGACGATCGGGTCGGTGAACTCGAACCTGTTCCAGGACGACGACTACCGGTTGGGGTCGCTGACGAACAAGGACCCGAAGATTCGGACCAAGGCGATCGCCCACCACCTCGAGTGCATCGACGTGATGCGGGCGACGGGGTCGAAGGACCTGAAGATCTGGTTGCCGGACGGTACCAATTACGCCGGGCAGGATTCGATGGCTGCCAGACAGGACCGGTTGGCGGATTCCTTGGCCGCGATCTACGCGGCGTTGGACGACGATCAGCGTTTGTTGTTGGAGTACAAGATCTTCGAGCCGTACTTCTACACCATGGACGTCCCGGACTGGGGCACCTCGCTGCTGCACTGCCTGGCATTGGGGGAGCGGGCGAAGGTCATCCTGGACACCGGGCATCATGCGCAGTCGACGAACATCGAGTTCATCGTGATGCAGCTGGTGCGGCAGGGCCGGTTGGGCGCGTTCGATTTCAATTCCCGGTACAACGCCGATGACGACCTGATCGTGGGATCCGCGGACCCGTTCCAATTGTTCCGGATCATGTTCGAGATCACCGAGGCCAAGGCGCATCTGCCCGGATCCGGGGTGAACTTCATGCTCGACCAGTGCCACAACATCGAGGAGAAGATCCCCGGGCAGATCCGGTCGGTGATGAACGTGCAGGCCGCGACCGCGAAGGCGCTGCTCGTCGACCAGGACGCTCTCAAGGCCGCGCAGGAGGCCGGCGACGTCCTCGGTGCGCACGGGGTGTTGATGGACGCCTACGAAACAGATGTCCGCGGCATCCTCGCCGACCGGCGGGAGAACCTCGGCCTGCCGCGGGATCCGCTGCGCGCGTTCGCCGACTCTGGATACGCGGCCAAGGTCGCTGCCGAACGGGTCGGCGGGACCCAGGCCTCCTGGGGCGCCTGACCTGCAACGACGTCACACCAGCACGCACCACCCGGCGTAACAGTTGCGCCGCGATCCCATGACCGCTGAACCTGAAGCCATCTTTGACCCAGGAGACATTTCATGAGTGAGCCAACGACCACCGCGCAGGATCTGATCGGCCGTTCGAATCGGCTCGGTGCCGATCCGCGGAACACCAACTACGCCGGTGGGAACACCTCCGCCAAGGGCACCGAGACCGACCCGGTCACCGGGGAACCGGTGGAACTGTTGTGGGTGAAGGGGTCCGGTGGTGACCTTGGCACCCTGACGGAGAAGAACCTCGCTGTCCTGCGGTTGGACCGGTTGCGGTCCCTGGTTGACGTGTATCCCGGCGTGGACCGGGAGGATGAGATGGTCGCGGCGTTCGATTACTGCTTGCACGGCAAGGGCGGCGCCGCCCCGTCGATTGACACGGCGATGCATGGTTTGGTGGACGCGGCGCATGTGGATCATCTGCACCCGGATTCGGGGATCGCGTTGGCGACCGCGGTCGACGGGGAAGAACTGACCCGTAAGGCGTTCGGGGATCGGGTGGTGTGGGTGCCGTGGCGGCGCCCCGGCTTCCAACTCGGCCTGGACATTGCCGCGATCAAGGCGGCGAACCCGCAGGCCATCGGTTGCATCCTGGGTGGGCATGGCATCACCGCCTGGGGCGACACTCAGCGAGCAGGCCGAGCAGAATTCGTTGGAGATCATCCGCACCGCGGAACAGTTCCTGGTCGACAACGGATCCGCCGAACCCTTCGGGGCGGTGGTTCCCGGGTACGAGGCACTGCCCGGAGGCGGAGCGGCGGGCGAAGGCAGCGGCGCTGGCACCGACGATCCGGGGGATCGCGTCCGCGGACCGGCCGCAGGTCGGGCACTACACCGACTCCGAGGTGGTGTTGGAGTTCCTGGCCCGGGAGAAACTCGCCGCGTTGGCGGAGCTGGGCACGTCCTGCCCGGATCATTTCCTGCGGACCAAGGTCAAACCGCTGGTGGTGGACCTGCCGGCGTCGGCGTCGGTGGACGAGATCAAGGCCCGGCTGGTGGAACTGCATCAGGCGTACCGCGCCGATTACCAGGGCTACTACGACCGGAACGCGGGCCCCGAGTCCCCGGGGATCCGGGGTGCTGACCCGGCGATCGTGCTGGTCCCCGGGGTGGGGATGTTCTCCTACGGCAAGGACAAGCAGACCGCGCGGGTCGCGGGGGAGTTCTACGTGAACGCGATCAACGTGATGCGCGGCGCGGAATCGGTCTCCACCTACCAGCCGATCAGTGAGGCGGAGAAGTTCGCGATCGAGTACTGGTCCCTGGAGGAGGCGAAGCTGCAACGCCAGCCGAAACCCAAGGCCCTGGCCACCCGGGTCGCGGTGGTCACCGGCGCCGGCTCCGGGATCGGGAAGGCCATCGCCACCCGGATCGCCGCCGAGGGCGGGTGTGTGGTGATCGCGGACCTGAACCTGGACAACGCGCAGGCCGTGGCCGACGAACTCGGCGGGCCGGACGTCGCGGTCGCGGTGAAGCGCCGATGTGTCCGATGAGCAGGGCGTGGCGGACATGTTCGCCGCCGCGAACCTGGCGTTCGGCGGGGTGGATCTGGTGGTGAACAACGCCGGGCTGTCACTGTCCAAGCCGCTGCTGGAGACCACCGTGAAGGACTGGGACCTGCAGCACAACGTGATGGCGAAGGGCAGTTTCCTGGTGTCCCGGGAGGCGGCGCGGGTGATGATCGAGCAGCAACTCGGTGGGGACATCATCTACATCTCCAGCAAAAACAGGTGTTCGCCGGTCCGAACAACATCGCCTATTCCGCGACCAAGGCCGACCAGGCCCACCAGGTCCGGCTGCTCGCCGCGGAACTGGGTCAGTACGGGGTGCGGGTCAACGGGATCAACCCGGACGGGGTGGTCCGCGGGTCCGGGATCTTCGCCGCCGGGTGGGGCGCCTCCCGCGCCGCCGTGTACGGCGTGAAAGAGGAAGACCTCGGCGCGTACTACGCCAAACGGACCCTGCTCGGGAAAGAGGTCCTGCCCGAACACATCGGCGACGCCGTGTACGCCCTCACCGCCGGCGACCTCTCCCAAACCACCGGCCTGCACATCCCCGTCGACTCCGGCGTCGCCGCCGCGTTCCTGCGATGAGCGGCACCGAGATCGGTCTGGCCGCGGTTGATCTCGGCGCCTCCAGCGGCCGTGTCATCCACGGCCGGGTCGGTCCCGGAACTCTCCGGATGCAAGAGGTCAGCAGGTTCCGCAACGGACCGGTCACCCTCCCGGACGGCCTGTACTGGGACATCCTGGGTCTCTACCAGGACATCCTCGACGGCATCAAGGACGCCGCCCGGATCGACGGTGGCCTTGCTGGGGTGGCCATCGACTCCTGGGCAGTGGACTACGGAGTCGTCGGCGTCGACGGCGGATTGGCTGCCAACCCCCGGCACTACCGGGATCCCCGCACCGCACCGGTGATCGACGCCGTGCATGCCGCGGTCGATGCCGACAAGCTGTACGCGACCAACGGTCTGCAGTTCCTGCCGTTCAACACCCTGTACCAGTTTGCCGCCGACCCACGCATCCACGTCGACGGTGCGCAAGCACTACTCATTCCCGACCTGCTCGGCTACTGGCTGACCGGACAGCGCGTCGCCGAGGACACCAATGCGTCCACCACCGGTCTGCTGGATGCCCGAACCGGGCAGTGGTCCACCGATCTGATCGACGCCCTCGGCCTGCCCACGGGTCTGCTTCCGCGGGTGGTGCCGCCGGGCACCATCGTCGGGGATCTCAGTTCGGCGGTCGCCGATCGGCTGGGTCTGAATCGGCCGCTCACCCTGTCCACCGTCGGATCCCACGACACCGCGTCCGCCATCGTCGGGGTGCCGGCCGAGGACCCGAATTTCGCGTACATCTCCTGCGGCACCTGGGGTCTGGTCGGCGTCGAGCTCGACGCACCTGTCCTCACCGAGGAGAGCCGCTCGGCGAACTTCACCAACGAACGCGGTGTGGACGGCACGATCAGATATCTGCGGAACGTGATGGGGTTGTGGCTGCTGTCGGAATCGCTGCGCACCTGGGAACTCCAGGGTCACGACCCAAGTCTGACGGACCTGCTCGCAGCGGCCGCCGAGCTCCCCACGGACGGACCGGTGTTCGACCCGGACGCGCCGGAGTTCCTTGCGCCAGGAGACATGGAGCGGCGCATCATCGATGCCTGCCGCCGCTCCGGACAACGTGTGCCCGGCACCCACCCAGAAGTGGTCCGCTGCATCCTGGACAGCCTCGCTGTCACCTTTGCGGCGAGAATCGCTGATGCGCAGCGCCTTTCCGGCAAGCGGATCGATGTCATCCACATCGTCGGCGGTGGGTCGCAGAACCGGCTGCTCTGTCAGCTCGTCGCCGACGCCGCTGGTCGACCGGTTGTCGCCGGTCCGGTCGAGGCCACGGCGTTGGGAAATCTCCTGGTGCAGGCCCGCACGCACGGCGTGCTGACCGGCGATCTGTGGGACCTGCGTGCAGAACTGCGCCGTGCCACCCGGACCAGCACCTTCGTGCCCCGGCTGACCGGTCGCAGCGGTGACTGAAACGTTCTCAGCACCGACGGTCGGCCACGGCTGCTCTTTACGGCTCAATGACGGCTCACCGTCGGAACCGCGCGGTAGACAGGACCGATGGCGCTCGCGCAGCTGAGCACCTTGTCGCTGACACGTCGTCGTCGAGTGATTGAGCGTTTCAACTCGGGGCAGCTAGCATGTCGTGCAAAGGATCGGAGGATGCATGGGCAAGCGGCCATCGGTCAGCATGAAGGACGTCGCGGCCCTGGCCCAGGTATCCGTCGGGACCATCTCGAACGTGCTGAACAAGCCCGAACTGGTCACTCCGGAGACTCGACGCCGCGTCATGGAGGCGATCGACAAGCTGGGATGGGTGCGTAACGAGTCTGCCCGACAGCTCAGGGCCGGGCGCAGCGCTTCGATCGGGCTCGTGGTGATGGATATCGCCAACCCGTTCTTCAGCGATTTGGCGCGCGGTGTCGGTGAAGTCGCCGCGGCTGCCGGCCTCTCGGTGCTGCTGTCCGACAGCGCGCACGACCCGGCACGCGAGCGCGCGGCTCTCGAGCTGTACCAGCAACTGCGGGTGCGAGGGGTGATCCTCGCTCCGGTCTCGAGCAGTCCCGAAGAGGAACTTTCCCGCCGCCTGGACATGCCCGTCGTTCTCGCCGACCGTTTCGCCGCCTACCACGACACTTGCACCGTGTCCGTCGACGACTTCGTCGGCGGCCAACTCGCCGCGCAGCACCTGCTCGAGCGGGGGCACCGTCGACTCGCTGCGGTCGGCGGTACCGCCGATATCGCGCAGGTTCGCGAGCGTCGAGATGGCGCCGGCCGTGCCGTGCTGCTCGGCAATCCGGACGCGACGCTGCTGACGCTTTCCACCGAGCGGCTCGACATCGAGGCCGGGCGCTCTGCCGCACTCGACATCGTCGCGATGCCCGACGGCGAACGTCCGACGGGAGTCTTCGCTCTGAACGACCTCGTCGCGATCGGCCTGCTACAGGGCCTGGTCACGCACAAAGTGGCTGTGCCGGAAGAGATCAGCATCGTCGGCTACGACGACATCGAGTTCGCCGCCGCTGCTGCAGTGCCGCTGTCCAGTGTCAGTCAGCCCCGTGTCGAACTGGGACGGCGCGCCGCAGAGTTCCTGCTGGACGAGATTGCGGCGCTCGAGAGCGGGGAGCCGCACCAGCACAGGCAGGAACGATTCACCCCGTCGCTCGTCGTTCGCTCGTCCTCCGTTGACGAGCGCATCGGATCGAGGTCCTAAGGCTCGAGCGCTGTACTTGCCCGGCGCGTGCGAAGGCGCGATCAGGCCTGCCGGCTGGGGTAGATCTGCACCTGCAAGTCACTCAGACTGCATACGTCGAAGCGAGCGCGGAGCGTCCGGCTTGGAGTCTCGGCGTCTGCTGAGGTTGCATGTGGCATGAAGAACATCGGATTCCTCTCGTTCGGGCATTGGACTGCTTCGCCGCACTCGGAGACGCGGTCGGCGGCCGACGCCCTCCTGCAGTCCATCGAGATCGCGGTAGCGGCCGAGGAGCTGGGGGCGGACGGCGCCTACTTCCGGGTGCACCACTTCGCGAACCAGTTGGCCTCTCCCTTTCCGCTGCTCGCCGCAATCGGCGCCCGCACGAGCAAGATCGAGATCGGCACCGGCGTGATCGACATGCGGTACGAGAACCCGCTGTACATGGCCGAGGATGCCGGCGCCGCGGATCTGATCTCCGGTGGTCGGCTCCAGCTCGGCATCAGCCGAGGATCGCCGGAACAGGTCATCGACGGGTTCCGGTATTTCGGCTACGAGCCCGCGGAGGGCTCCGATCACGCTGCCATGGCCCGTGAACACACCCGGGTCTTCCTTCAGGTCATCCAGGGCGAAGGGTTCGCCGAACCCAACCCGCGGCCGATGTTCCCGAATCCGCCAGGGCTGCTCCGCCTCGAGCCGCAATCCCCGGGCCTGCGCGAGCGGATCTGGTGGGGCGCGGGATCACGGGCGACCGCCGAATGGACGGCCGAGCAGGGGATGAACCTGATGAGCTCGACCTTGCTCACCGAGGACACCGGGGTGCCGTTCCACCAGCTGCAGGCCGAACAGATTCAGCGTTACCGGGATGCCTGGAAGGCCGCCGGACACGCACGCGAGCCGCGGGTTTCGGTCAGTCGGAGCATCTTTCCGGTGGTCAGTGACCTGGACCGGGCCTATTTCGGACGCGAGGCCGGGAGTCGGGACCAGGTCGGTCAACTCGACGGTGGCAAGGCCCGATTCGGCAAGACCTACGCGGGCGAGCCGGAACGCCTGGTGAGGGACCTCGCCGAGGACGAAGCGATCGCCGCTGCCGACACCCTGTTGCTCACCATTCCGAATCAGCTCGGCACCGACTACAACTCGCACCTGATCGACAGCGTGCTGCGACATGTCGCGCCGGAACTCGGCTGGCGATGAATGCCTGCCAACCAGGCGAAGTTGAGACCGGTTGCGGAGCTTCAGCTCTGGATCCGAGCGGCGAGGATTTGCTCGCGCAGGATGTCGGCGTGGCCGGAATGGTGGGCGAGCTCGCGCAGGACCTGAAGGTAGAGCGCCCATACGGTGCGTTCGCCGCGCCCATCGACGACATCGTCAAGAGCAAGGGCGGACATCGTCGTCCTCGACAGCTCGCACCGCCGTTGATGCGCAGCCAGGATCGAGCTGATGGTGTCGGTCTTGGTCAGCGTGAAAGAGCGGTCAGGGCTGGAGGCAATGCCGATCTGTTTGGCGGTGCGAGCGGTGACCACCTGGTCGAACCACACACCCTCGACGTAGGTGACGTGTTTGACCAGACCGAGCAGTGTGGTCTTCGACGGCACCAGGTTTTGCCGCGCCTCGCCCTCGCTGAGGCCGTACAGGCTGTCGCGCAACGAGTTCCGATAGGTGTCGAGCAGCTCGTCGAGGCGTTGCCGTAGGTCCTGCGTCCAGCTGGGTGACGGTGCTGATGACATGTGCAGATGGTTGCATCCCACGGCACCGACCGGGTAGCCCTACGGTCCGATCGACCAGGCGGTCGGTACGGTCCGGCCGACGGATCAAGTCAGGCGGACGTGCCGCCACCCGGAGGGCCGTCCAGCACAGTGGGCACGTACTCCAGAAGCTGCACCCTGCGGTCGAACGTCGTGCTGGCGACCATCTCGAGGGCCACATCGGGATATTTGTCGTAGATCCGCTCCCGACCCGTGCGGCCGGTGATCACCGGAAAGACGACCACCCGGAACCGGTCGACCAGGCCCGCTGCCAACAACGACCGGCACAGGGTCAGGCTCCCCAGGGTGCGCAGCGGAACGTCATCGTCCTGCTTCATCGAGCGAACGGCCTCGACCGGGTCCTGCTGAACCAGGCGAGTGTTCGCCCACGCCAACGGATCCTGCAGAGTCGAGGAGAACACCACCTTGGACATCTCGGTCATCTGGACGAGTCCTGGATCGTCCGACGAGGCCGCGAACTCCGCCATCAACCGGTACGTGGTCGCGCCCATCAGGGTCGTGAAGTCCCGTTCCTCCGACCGATCGAGCCACGCCAGGTATTCGGGTCCCTCGAGGCCCCAGTAGCCGGGCCAGCCCTCTGCTGCGGCGTAGCCGTCGAGCGAGGTGATGAAGTCCACCAACAGTTCTGCCATCGGGTCTCCTCTGCCGTCCTCGTCCACCGTGCACTCCGCGGCGATCGATGGCAAGCCGCTCTCGGAGGCCTCGTGGACCGCGCCGGAAAGGTCGCGACATCGACGCTGATATCTGGGAGGGTTGTCCTGTTTTGCTGAAGGATTGACGGCACCGTTGAGGTGACTTCAGGTGCCCTGACAGGTCGACCCGGCTCAGTACCGCGAGGTGACCGGAGGACAGCGATGGCAACGGTGACAATCGCCGCGGTTCAGGCGGCGTACATCCTGATGGACCAACGCGCCTGCCTGGAAAAGGCGATCACGTTGTTGCAGCAGGCTTCCGACGGCGGCGCAGGCATTGTGGTGTTTCCTGAGGCGTTCATTCCCGGGACCCCCATCTGGATCGACTCGAGACCGATCTGGGACGGCGACGCGGATTGGTACGCGATGCTGGTCGATCAGGCTGTGGTCGTACCGGGGCCGGTCACCGACGCACTCGGAGAGGCGGCCCGCGCCGCCGGTACGTACCTGGTGATCGGCGTTCAGGAACGCGAACAGCACGGCTCGACCATCTACAACACGACCCTGTACTTCGCGTCGGACGGTGCGCTGCTCGGCAAGCACCGCAAGTTGATGCCGACCGGTTCCGAACGCACGGTGTGGGGGATGGGCGACGGCTCCACCCTCCCGGTCTTCGATACGCCGCACGGCAGGCTTTCCGGCCTGACGTGCTGGGAGAATTTCATGCCGCTCGCCCGCTATTACCTCTACAGCCAGGGCGTGGACATCTGGGCCGCCCCGACTCTCGCGCAGGGCGATGGCTGGATAGCCACGATGCGACACATCGCTCTGGAGGGCCGGTGCTACGTGATCGGCGTGAATCCCTGCCTGCACGTCGATCAGATTCCGGACGACTTTCCGCACCGGGACAGCCTGTGGACGGTCGACGATGACAGTGACGGATGGGTGGAGCCCGGCAACAGCGTCATCGTCGACCCCACGGGCAAGATCATGGCCGGACCTGCCCGACGCGAGGAGACAATCCTCTACGCCGATCTCGACCTGGCGTCGGTGCATGCGGCCCGACGGTTCTTCGACCCGGTGGGCCACTACAGCCGGCCCGACATCTTCCAACTCCACGTCGATATCCGTCCACGGGTGGGGGTTGTCCGGCAGCAAGGATCCGATGATCCGGCCGATGCCAGCAGTGATCTCACGATCAAGTGATGGTCGTGGTGTTGCTGATTGAACGTCGGTCGCAGAGGCACTTGCAGGGCTCGGATCAGTTCCGGGCAGCCCAAGTCGGAAGCGTCAAAGGCTCTTCACCATGTCGCCGTCACATCTCGTCGCCGTACCGGTGACGTATGAGGCCGGTTCGCTGCACAGGAAGGCGGCGACCGCGCCGAATGCCGCCGGCCCGGCCGTAGCGACCCGCCGGGATCTGCCGCTGGGCCTCGGCCTGCACTGCTTCGACGGTCCGGCCCGACATCTCCGCGGCGGTCTGGTCCAACGATGCCAGGGAGAACGCGGGCGTCATCAGCTCAATCTAGGGCGATGTCCCGTCATCGCGACATCGTTCGTGATGCCATCATATTGCTATATGGTAATATGAACCGCATGAGCGCCTACGCCGCCTTGGCCGAGCCTCACCGCAGACAGATCCTCGACCTGCTGCGGGATGGCGAGCGGCCCGCCGGAGAGCTGGTGCACCGCATTCAGCTCAGTCAGCCCGGGGTGTCCAAGCACCTCAAGGTTCTGCGCGAAGCCGGGCTGGTCGTGGTGCGAGCAGTGGGCAAACAGCGGCTCTACGCGCTGTGTCCAACACCCCTTGCCGAGGTCGATGAATGGCTCGAGCCCTATCGCGGGTTCTGGTCGGAGCGTCTCGACGCCCTGGAACGACACCTGGAGGAGAACCCATGACGGACGGAACCCTGGAGACCATCGACGACCGACCGGCGTTGCGCTTCGAGCGCACGCTCGCCCACTCGGTCGAGCGGGTCTGGCGGGCGATCAGCGTGCCGGCCGAACTGGAGCAATGGTTCCCTGCTGCGGCCGACTGGACGCCTGCGACGGGCGAGACCTTCGAGGCCTACGGACTCACCGGTGAGGTGACCGAGGTCGATGAACCTCATCGGCTGGCCTGGACGTTCGCCGGTGAGCAGTACAGCTTCGACCTTGCCCCCGCCGACGACGGTTGTCGGCTGATCTTCATCCATGTCTTCGATGACCGCACCCGCGCCGCGCAGACGGCCGCCGGATGGGACGCCTACCTCTCGCGGCTCGAGCCCCTGCTGGACGGCGGCCACCTCTCCGAAGAGGCGGCACATCAGCCGTGGGAGCAGGTTCACGAGCGCTACGCAGAATCCTTCGGGATCGACCCGACGCCGGGGCGAGAATTCCTGGCGGCCCAGCGTGCCGGTCAACAGTGATCGGGCTGGTCAGCCGGTCACAATCAGGATGATCCCGACGACGACGGCAATCACGCCGAACGCCACGAATGCCCAGCCGACAACTGACGGCCGCCCGGCTCCCCGGACGACGACTGCATCTGTCGGGTCGGCCGGGTTCACCAGGATGTCGACATCCCGGCCGACCGGGTCGATACCGGTGCCGGTGGTGAACCGGTTCCAAAAGGTGATCGGCCGGCCCTCGAAGTGGAACGCGATCTGAGCCCGAATCTGTCCGTCGCCGTCCAGTCGGGAACCGACCACCCGCCCTGTCTGTGGCAGCCAGTTCCGCTGTCGCCGCCGCGAACCGACCAGTGTCGAGCCGCCCATGGCCAGGAACAGCGCACCGAACAGCATGACCAGTGGACCCACCCACCACGGCAGCACCAGGCCCGCCCCCGGCATGCACACTCCCTCATCTTGGTAGCGACACCGGCAGCGCCGCAGTCGTCCTCGGTCCGTCTCAAGTGCCGCCGTGGTGACAGATGCCTCCGCGCGGTACGGCCATGCTACGGGCGCTCACGTGCGCGACGGTTCGACGGTCGCCGCGAGACCAGGCACTGGTGGTTTCCTACCCGGCGTGCGGGGTATATCCCAGGCGGGGGCAACAGTGCCGACCGATCGGATACAGAGAGCAGGAAATGTGTCCAGGACCCAGCGGGAGATGAACTGCACGCCGGAGGACGTCTTCGCCGTCCTCGAGGACGGATGGTTGTTCGCGGTATGGGTGGTGGGTGCGTCGAGAATTCGGGACGTCGACGCAACCTGGCCGAAGATCGACGCCAAAATTCATCATTCGGTGGGGGCATGGCCTTTGCTGATCGATGACACCACGAGCATCGTCGACATCGATCCGCTGCGCTCCGTACGGCTTCGTGCCCGGGCCTGGCCCGCGGGTGAGGCGGACGTGTTCATCGAGGTCGAGCAGATTCCCGCCGGGTGTCGGGTGACCATCACCGAAGATGCCGTCAAAGGTCCCGGAGTGCTCGTCCCGCAACCGATCCTCGACGTGCTGCTGAACTGGCGGAACACCGAAACCCTGCGCCGTCTCGAATATCTCGCCGAAGGCCAGCATCGGCCGACACCCGTGGAGCGCAATGGGCCGGCCACCGCGCCGGGTACCGCCGATCGATCGCTGCCGAAAGATTGACCTCGAGCCGCGAGCAGCAGTCGTCGTCAGCGCCCGGAGTCGCCGCAACGGGCTCAGTGGGCAGCGTTGAATGCCTCTTGAATTGACCGGGAGATGCGGCCGCGATCGGACACTTCGTGTCCATTGCTACGAGCCCAATCACGGACCGCCTGGGTCTGGTCACGACTGGTCCTCGGCCGCGCGGCGCGCGAACCGCGTTGCGCGGGGGTGCCTTTCGACCGCACCGGGGACGCCGCATCGGTGAACTTCGCCAGTTTTCCACGGAGCCGGTCGGCGTTGCCGGCGGACAGATCGATCTCGTAGTCCTTGCCGTCGAGATTGAACATGACGGTGCTGACGTCGTCCTCGGAACCGTCGAGATCGTCGACGAGGTAAACACGGGTGACTAGAGCCATAGGAATGATAATAGCCCTATCGGGGTAGCCGACGGGACTGAACGGTCGGTGTCCCCAATGATGCTCGGTATCACCGCAGGACGGCGTCGCACCTGCGTGAGATCAGACCGGTGCACGAGAAGGTCTGCAGCACTTGACATTGGAATCCCTGAAGCGGCTGGCGCCCAGTTCCGGGAAATCAAAGGCCAGTAGCCGGCAGAGGGCCCTGCATTCACGAACGGACTAGTGCAATCATTCATTTTGCACGGCGAACTGGGCGGACGGGACAAGCCTACGCAGAGAGCGATCCCGGCCCGTGGGCCAGAGGTCGTCACAGGTCGGCACGGCGCGGCGGGGCCTGGATGGAGCGCGTCTCGTGCCACCCGTCCTACCATCGACCTCAATTGGTGGAAGGAGCCGCGACGGTGGCACGGAGCGAGTCATCGTGACAGCCGACAGTGGCAACGGTGCGCGTGTGGCACGGGTCGCAGTGATCGGAGCGGGCCCGGCCGGTATTTATGCGGCGCAGGCACTGGTGGACGCTGCTGTTCCCGTGCACGTCGACATCTACGATCGACTGCCGGTGCCTTTCGGGCTGGTGCGGTACGGGGTCGCCCCGGACCACCCGAAGATCAAGTCGATCATCGAACAGTTGCGCAGGGTGATGGTTCGACCGGAGGTCCGGTTCCTGGGCAACGTCCAGCTCGGCCGGGATGTCACGCTTGCGGAAATGCACGATTACTACGACGCGATTGTCTTGGCTAGTGGCGCCAGCGCCGATCGCCGGCTGTCCGTGCCGGGCGAGGACCTTCCGGGCAGTATCCCCGCCACCGAGTTCGTCTCCTGGTACAACGGTCATCCCGACGCGTCGGTCGACGGAATCGCCCTCACGGCAAGCAGTGTCGCCGTCATCGGCGCCGGCAATGTCGCGCTGGACGTCGCGCGCATGCTCCTCACATCGGTCGAGCGGCTGCGGATCACCGATGTGCCCGAACACGTGCTGAAGGAACTGGCGGGTAGCCCGGTACGCGACGTGTACATCCTGGCTCGCCGGGGTGTGGCGCAGGCGAGGTTCAGCAGTAAGGAATTGCACGAGTTCGCGGGACTTGCCGACGTCGACGTGATGCTCCGGTCGGACGAACTGATCATGGACGAGCGAGCACACGACGAACTGATGGGCGACCCGGCCCGGCACCACGCGGTCGACGTTCTGCGCTCCTTTGCGGATCAGGAATCCCAGGGGAGGAGTAAGCGGCTGCATTTCAGGTTCATGCTCCGGCCACATGCCGTCGTCGGCACCGAGCAGGTCGAGGGCCTCGATGTCGAACGAACAGCTTTCGACAGCACGGGCAGGCTGGTCGGTACCGGGCAGATCGAACGACTACCGGTGCAGATGGTGGTGCGTTCGATCGGTTACCTCGGGCTGGCGACCGAAGGCCTGCCCTTCGACGCGACCTCGGGCGTCATACCGAACAGGCACGGTGCGGTGCTGTCCGATGGCCGGACCGTTCCCGGGATGTACGTCGCCGGGTGGATCAAACACGGCCCCAACGGGTTGATCGGGGCGAATCGCAGGGACGCGTCGGACACGGTGGCCACCCTGCTTGCCGACCTGCCTACCCTGCCGCAGGCACCTCATCGCGACACCGAGAAGCTGCTGAGCCTGCTCCGGCGTCGTGGCGTGGACGTCATCGACTGGGCCGGCTGGGAGCAGATCAACAGGGCGGAGATCGTGAAGGGTGAGCCGGACGGCCGAAACCGGGTGAAGATCCATGACTGGGCCGAGCTTCTCGATGTCGGAGGTGCTGATCGACGGAAGGTTGCCGGTACCTCGCCGGCCCGCTGATCCCTTGCCGAAGCGCTGGCATCGAGATCAGCTTCGCGCCCACAGCCCGGGGAACAGAACCCGGACTGAGTCAGGTCAGAGTCGTGCTGTCGACGACCTCGTAGAGACCCTTGGCCACCGTCGACTCGATCACCTGCTCGATGCGGTCGTGCCGCTGCTGCTCCCCGGTGACCACCGATGGAACGGCGAGAACGTTCATGACGTCCGACAGCGACGCGTCGATCAGCGAGTACGAGACGATCTCGCGGTCGTCATCGATGCGCTGGGCGTGCGACACGGTGATCGGCATCCCGAAATGATCGGCCTCGGCCAACCACGCCGCCTTGAACTGCTCGAAGGTGACTCCCGGCCGCAACCTTCTGACCAGTATCGACAGGATCATTTCGCGACTGCTTGCCGGGCATCCGATCGATCTGCCCGGACCGAGGCCAGCAACATTGCCAACTCCTGCTCGATGTATTCGTCAAGAGTGAGCCAGCTGCTCAGGTTCCAGTGTTTGAGGGCCCAGCCGTGTGCCGTGAGCAGGATGTTGTGCGCTACCAGCCGGGCGTCGATGTCGAGGAAGGCACCGGCCGCGACGCCGTCCCGGTAGACCTGGCGGATCGGCTCGGCCGTCTCGAATTCGAGCGTCTTGATCTGGGAAAGGCCTTCTGGCGACAGCGTTTTACTCTCTCGGTAGGTCAGGTTCACCGCCGCCCGCTTGGCGTCCACAACCAGGCAGCAGGTCCGGAAGGCGGTTGTCAGCCGTTCGACCGGATCGGCGCCGGCCTGTTCCAGTGCCCGGGGGATCTGATCTCGGAAGTCCTCCAGGATATCGACGACCACACCGCGGAGCAGGTCGTCCTTGTTGCCGAAGTACTGGTAGATCAGACCGACGCTGATCTTTGCTTCGTCGGCCACCGATTGCATCGAGATGGCGTGAAAGCCTGACCGCTGCATGAGATGCGTTGCCGCCGCCAGAATCTGCCGACGGCGCCGATTGACCCGCGCGGTCACTCTGGCGACGCGGGCAGCCTCCCGGCCCTCGGCGATCACGGCTGTGTCGGTCATCCCTGCCCCTTTCGGGCTATTCCATCGACGTTACAAATTGAACTCCCGTTCATCCTAACCGGTCTACCAGCCGGAACTTCGCGAGGTCCAGCAAAAAAGTTCGTCGGCGGGGTTGACGTCGGCATGCGGTGCCGCTAGCGTAGCCATCAGTTCTGAATGAGGAGTCATTCAAAAAACACTACCTGCCTGGCACAATGACTGGAGACAATGAGATGGGTCAGACCTACGAAGACATCCGGTACGAGATCGACGGACCGGTCGCGGTGATCACCATCAACCGCCCGCACCGCTACAACGCCTTCCGCGGTCGCACGGTCGAAGAATTGATCAAGGCGTTCCGGCTTGCCTGGGCAGACAAGGGTGTCCAGGCAGTGATCCTGACCGGTGAGGGGGAGAAGGCGTTCTGCACCGGCGGCGATGTCAAGCAGCGGGCGGAGACCGGTGACTACGGCCCCACCGAGAGCGGCATGTTCGAGATCGGCAACCTGCACAAGCTGATCCGGGACATCCCCAAGCCGGTGATTGCCGCGGTCAACGGTGTCGCGGTGGGCGGCGGCCATGTGCTGCACGTGCTGTGCGACCTGAGCATCGCGTCCGAGACGGCTCGATTCGGCCAGGCCGGCCCGAAGGTCGGGTCGTTCGATGCCGGCTTCGGATCCGCCTATCTGGCAAGGGTTGTCGGTGAGAAGCGGGCACGGGAGATCTGGTACCTGTGCCGGATGTACGACGCGGCGACGGCCGAGCGATGGGGCCTGGTCAATGCGGTGGTCCCGGCCGATCAGTTGCTGGCGGAGGCAAAGAGCTGGGCCAGGGAGATCGCCGAGAAGAGTCCCACCGCGCTCCGCTTCCTCAAGCAATCGTTCAACGCCGACACCGACCACCAGGCCGGCCTGAGCAATCTCGCGATGTCGGCGCTCGACCTGTTCACCGCGTCACCGGAGGGGCTGGAAGGCGCAGCTGCCTTCGCGGAGAAGCGTCCGGCCGATTTCGCCTCACACGTGAACTGGCACTGAACCCCAGCCCGAACTGCCCCGACCAGCAGGTTCCACCAGCGTCGATTCAACGGAGAAGGACGTCATGGATTTCGCACTGACCGCACAGCAACAGGCCGTAGTGAAGGAGGCCGGGCAATTTGCCCTCGACCGGCTGGCGCCGCGCTATCAGGCGCGCGAGCAGGAAGCACGAATCGAACGAGACGTCCGGCTGGAAATGGGAAGCAGAGGGTTCATCGCCCCCGAGATCCCCGTCGAACTGGGGGGCCGCGGCGTCGAGCGGTTGACCTCGGGTCTGATCACCGAACAGATCGCGACCGGCGACTTCAACGTCGCCTACGTCCAGGTGGTCGGATCCCTGGTCGGCCAGATCCTGGCCGGCAACGCCAGTCGGCGAGGTCGCCGAACAGTGGGTGCCGAAGATCTGCAGTGGCGAAGAGATCGTCGGAATCGGGCTGAGTGAGCCACATGCCGGATCGGATGCCGGCAACCCGCGGTTGCGGGCCGACCGGGTCGGCGGCGACTTCGTGCTGAACGGGGTGAAATCGTTGTCCCTGTGCGGGGATGCCGCCGCCGCGGTGGTCTTCGCCCGCACCGCCGACGAAGGACGTGGCCGCGGCATCAGCGCCTTCGTGGTCGAGCTGAACCAGCCAGGGGTCACCAAGGAGGCGTACTCGGACATGGGCACCAAGCCGGTGCGTCGCGGCGCTGCACACTTCGACAATGTCCGGGTGCCGGCAGCGAACATGCTGGGCCAGGAGGGCCAGGGCTTCACCCAGGTCATGCAGGGCTTCGACTTCAGTCGGGCGCTGATCGGCCTGCAGTGCATCGGACTTGCCCAGGTCACCGTCGACGAAACCTGGGAGTACGTCTCACGGCGCGAGGCATTCGACAGGCCGTTGAGCAAGAACCAGGGCGTGGCGTTCCCGCTGGCGGAGGCCGAGACACTGCTCGACCGCAGCGCGGCTGCTCTGCTACCAGACGCTGTGGCTCAAGGACCAGGGCCTGCCGCACACCTCGCAAGCCGCGATGTGCAAGTGGTGGGCACCCAAGACCGCCTTCGACGTGGTCCAGAACTGCCTGCTGCTGCACGGCCAGTTCGGCTACCGCACCGAGAAGCCCATCGAGCAACGCCTGCGTGACGTGCTGGGCCTGCAGATCGGTGACGGCACCGCGCAGATCATGAAGTTGATCATCTCCCGGCAGAAGCTGGGACGGGCTTTGGCCCCCTGAACCCGACGGCGCACGCCGCACCGTTTCGCCGCCCCCGGCCTGGTCACGCCGACCTGGCCGGGGGCAGAACGACCTTCCGACACCAACCAACCGACCACACCACCGACCACAACCACGTACCGAACAACCAAGGAGACACTCATGGGCAAGCTCGACAACAAGATCGCGATCATCACCGGCGCGGGGCGCGGCATCGGCCGCGGCATCGCCGAGAAACTGGCCAGCGAAGGCGCAACCGTCGTGGTCACCGACATCGACGAGCAGGCGGCGCAGACCGCAGCCAAGGAACTCGGCGGCGGTGCCGTCGGCCTGCGGGTCGACGTCACCAGCAAGGATTCGGTTGCCGAAATGGTCGGTACGGTCAACGAGAAGTTCGGCCGGATCGACGTTCTGATCAACAACGCCGGGTGGGACAAGGTCGGTCCGTTCGTCGACAGCGACGAGGCGGACTGGGACCGGGTCATCGCCATCAACCTCTACGGCGTGTTCAACACCTCCAAGGCCGTACTGCCGATCATGGCGGCCCAGGGCTACGGTTCGGTGGTGAACCTCGGCTCCGATGCCGGTCGCGTCGGCTCGTCAGGAGAGGCGGTGTACTCGGCTGCCAAGGGCGGCGTCATCGCCTTCAGCAAGGCCACCGCCCGGGAGATGGCCCGGCACCAGGTGAACGTCAACTGCGTGTGCCCCGGCCCCACCGACACCCCGCTGTTCGCCTCCATCGGCGGCGACAACCCGAAACTCCGCGAGGCACTGACCAAGGCGATCCCGTTCCGCCGGCTCGCCGACCCTTCCGACCTGGCGAATGCCATCGCCTTCTTCGCCTCCGATGACGCCGCGTACATCACCGGCCAGACCGTCAGCGTCAGCGGCGGTCTCACGATGAGCTGAGAGCAGACCTCGAAATGACGTTCGCAACGATCCTCACCGCGCAGACCATCGATGAGTACACCGCAGCGGGGTACTGGTCCAACCGCACCATCACCGACTTCCTCGACGAGGCAGTGGCCCGCACCCCGGACAAGATCGCCGCCATCGACTCCCGCCGGCAGCTGACCTACCGCGAGCTGCAGGCCGAAACCGACCGCTGCGCATCAGGTCTCCTCGAATTGGGGGTGCAGTCCGGTGATGTCGTCTCCTTCCAGTTGCCCAACTGGATCGAATTTCTCGTCCTGCATTTCGCGGCGACCAGGATCGGTGCGATCAGCAACCCGCTGATTCCGATCTACCGGGACCGCGAGATCGGCTTCATGGTCGGTTTCGCAGAATCCAAGGTGCTGGTGATCCCGAGGACCTTCCGCAAGTTCGACTACCCGGCGATGGCAGACCGTCTTCGACCGAGCTGGCCGGCCCTGCAGCACGTGTTCGTTGTCGACGGCCAACCCGGCGACGCGAACCCGTCCTGGGAATCGTTCATGGACACCCCGTGGGAGCAGCGCCGCGACCCGGCCGAACTCACCGCGGCGCGTCCGGACCCGAACGACGTCACGTTGCTGATGTTCACCTCAGGAACGACCGGCGAGCCCAAGGGCGTGATGCATACCCACAACACCCTCGTCGCGGCGATCGCGCCGTTGCCCGAGCGGTTGGGGGTCAGCAGTGACAGCGTCATCCATATGGCATCCACCGTTGCGCACCTCACCGGTCTGCTCTACGGCGTCCGCCTGCAGACCCAGCTCGGCGCGACGGGTGTGTACCAGGACGTGTGGAGCAACGAACAGTTCGTCGAACTCATCGAGAAACACGGGATCACCTGCACCTCGGCGGCGACGCCGTTCCTGCACGACACGCTGAACGCGCCGAACATCGACGCGCACGACGTGTCCTCGCTGGTCCGGTTCTGCTGCTTCGGCGCCCCGATCCCGCCGGCCATCGTCCGGCAGGCCAAGCAGCGGTGGCCCGAGCTGGCTGTTGTCAGCGGCTGGGGTCAGACCGAGGACGCCCTGGTCACTCTCGGCATCCCCGGCGACCCGGAGCAGAAGGTCATCGAGCGCGACGGCTACCCGTTGCCCGGGATGCGGATCCGGGTCGTCGACGTCGACGGCACCGAATTGCCGGCCGATACCGACGGCCGCCTGCAGGTCACCGGGCCGTTCCTGTTCGCCGGCTACGCCAAACGGCTGGAGATGACCCGGGAGTTGTTCGAAGGTCGGTGGTTCGACACCGGCGATATCGCCCGCATCGACGCCGAGGGCTATTTGCGGATCTCCGGTCGGACCAAGGACGTCATCATCCGCGGCGGGGAGAACATCCCGGTCGCCTATGTGGAGAACGCGCTCTACGAGAACCCGAAGATCGCGACCGTCGCGGTGGTCGGCATTCCGGATCCCCGGCTGCAGGAACGGGCCTGCGCGTGCGTCGTCCTCAAGCCCGGGGTGCAGGAGTTCACCTTCACCGAGATGCAGCAATTCCTCGGCGAGAAAGGCCTGGCCAGGCAGTACTGGCCGGAGAGCCTGGAAGTGATGACCGAATTGCCATCGACGTCGACCGGCAAGATTCAGAAGTTCCGGCTCCGCGACGCGATCATCGGTGCGTCATGACGGCCTCGGCCGGCCAGCAGGCGTTCCTGGTGGACGGGGTGCGCACTCCCTTCGGCCGGTACGGCGGCGGGTTGGCGGCCGTCCGTCCGGATGATCTCGCCGCGCACGTGTTGCGCGAACTCAGCGGACGGCTGCCGTCGGTGGACTGGGACGAGTTGGACGACGTCTTGCTCGGCTGCGCCAATCAGGCCGGCGAGGACAACCGCAACGTCGCCCGGATGGCCACCCTGCTCGCGGGACTGCCGGTCTCGGCGCCGGGCGGCACGGTCAACCGGCTCTGCGGGTCCAGCCTGGACGCCATTGCCATGGCATCGAGGGCGGTCCGCTCCGGTGACGCGGACCTGGTGTTGGCCGGCGGCGTGGAGAGCATGTCCCGTGCCCCGTTCGTCATGCCCAAAGCGACCACGGCATTTTCCAGAAGCGCCGAGATTCACGACACCACCATCGGTTGGCGGTTCGTCAACCCGGTGATGCGGGAGAAGTTCGGCACCGACTCGATGCCGGAGACCGCGGACAACATCGCTGAGGAGTTCGGCATCAGCCGGGCTGACCAGGACGCGTTCGCGCTGCGCTCGCAGGAACGCACCGCGAAGGCCGCCACTTCGGGCCGGTTGGCCAGGGAAATCGTGCCAGTGAGCATCCCGCAACGGCGGGGCGAGCCGGTCGTGGTCGACTCCGACGAGCACCCGCGGGCGACCTCGCTCGAAGCGTTGGCCCGGTTGAAGCCGATCAATCCGGGCGGCACCGTGACTGCCGGGACAGCGTCCGGGGTCAATGACGGTGCGGCCGCTGTGTTGATCGCTTCCGAGCGGGCCGTCGCGCGATTCAGCCTGACTCCGCTTGCCAGAGTCACCTCAGCCGCAGTTGCCGGGGTGCCGCCCCGAATCATGGGCATCGGCCCGGTGCCGGCAACGCGGAAGCTGCTGAACCGCAACGGGTTGACCGTCGAGGACCTCGACGTGGTCGAGCTGAACGAGGCTTTCGCCGCGCAGGCTCTCGGCGTGCTGCGGCAGCTCGGTCTGGCCGACGACGCCGAGCACGTCAACCCGAACGGCGGAGCGATCGCGCTGGGTCACCCGCTGGGCGCCAGCGGCGCCCGGATCGCCCTGACCGCGGCCATCGAACTGCACGACCGCGGCGCTCGCCGTGCCCTGGCCACCATGTGCATCGGCGTCGGCCAGGGCATCTCCGTCCTCCTCGAATCCGCCTGATCCACACCCTGACAATTTTCTGGAGATGATCATGACCACCACCACCGAGGCCGCGAATGTCAACGGTGCCACCAGCGCCGTTGGCATCTACGCCGGGGCCGTCACCGCCGCGCCCACCCCGATCAGCGAACGGGCCAGGGACTACCTGAACCTGGATTCGCTGTTCACCGCCGATGAACTTGCCCAGCGGGACAAGGTCCGCGCGTTCGTCGACGCGCGCATCCGCCCCAATATCGCGCGTTGGTATGAAGATGCGCACTTCCCGCGGGAGATCGCCACCGAGTTCGGTGATCTCGGGCTGCTGGGCATGCATCTCAAGGGGTACGGCTGTCCCGGCCGGAGCGCCGTCGAGTACGGCCTGACGGCCATGGAACTGGAGGCGGGTGACTCCGGCCTGCGGACCTTCGTCTCGGTGCAGGGGTCCCTGGCGATGAGCGCGATCTACAAGCACGGGTCGGAAGAGCAGAAGCAGCAGTGGCTCCCGGGCATGGCGAAGGGCGAGCTGATCGGCTGCTTCGGTCTCACCGAACCCACCGCCGGCAGCGACCCCGGCGGTATGACGACCTATGCCCGTAGGGACGGATCGGACTGGGTGCTGACCGGGGCCAAGCGGTGGATCGGGCTGGCCTCCATCGCGCAGGTCGCGGTGATCTGGGCGCAGACAGATGAAGGTATCCGCGGGTTCGTTGTGCCGACGGACACGCCTGGATTCACCGCAACTCCGATCGAGCCGAAGCTGTCGATGCGGGCCTCCATCCAGTGCGACATCACGTTCGACGACGTGCGGCTGCCCGCGGACGCTGTGCTGCCGAATGTCGTTGGCCTGAAAGGTCCGTTCGCCTGTTTGAACGAGGCCAGGTACGGGATCATCTGGGGCGCCATGGGAGCCGCTCGCGACTCCTTCGAAACCGTGCTGCGGTACAGCCAGCAGCGGAACCAGTTCGACAAGCCGCTCGCCGGTTACCAGCTGACCCAGCGCAAGCTCGCCGACATGGTGCTGGAGATCCAGAAGGGGATTCTGGTCGCCCTGCAGACCGGTCGGCTGAAGGACGCCGGAACCCTGCACCCGCAGCAGATCTCGTTCGGCAAGCTGAACAACGTGCGGGAAGCCATCGAGATCTGCCGGGAAGCTCGGGCGATGCTGGGCGGGAACGGCATCACCCTGGACTACTCGCCGCTGCGGCACGCCAACAACCTGGAAAGTGTCCGCACCTACGAGGGCACCGACGAGGTCCACACCCTGATCATGGGACAGGCCATCACCGGCCTGCCCGCCTTCCGATGAGGGTCGACGACATGTCAACTGCCATCTCGACCACGAAATGTCTCGTCCTACGAAACGTTGCTCACCGAGGTCACCGACGGTGTCGCGGTGATCACCATCAATCGACCGGACGTCCGCAATGCAGTCAACCGGCAGGTGCAACTCGACATCAGGGCAGCCCTCAATGCCTTCCGCGATGACGATTCCGTCGCGGTGGTGGTTTTCACCGGCGCCGGGGAGAAGGCTTTCGTGGCCGGAGCGGACATCGCCCAGGTCCGCACCTACACCCTGCACACCGCGTTGAGCTCCGATCTGCAGCACCTCTATGACGACGTCGAGGCCTTCGAGAAGCCCACCATCGCCGCGGTCAACGGTTTCGCCCTCGGCGGCGGCTGCGAGCTGGCAATGTCCTGCGACATCCGGATCGCTGCCGACACGGCACGTTTCGGGCTGCCGGAGACCAACTTGTCGGTGTTGCCGGCGGCCGGTGGCACCCAGCGACTGGCTCGTCTGGTGGGCACCGGCAGGGCCATCGAAATGATCCTGACCGGTCGGCTCATCGACGCCGCCGAAGCCCTACAGATCGGCCTGGTCACCTCCGTGGTACCCGGGCCCGAGTTGCTGGACACGGCTCGAACCGTCGCCGGACAGATCATGGCCAAGGGCCCGCTCGCCGTCCGTCTCGCGAAATTGGTGATCCGGTCCGGGATGGACGCGGACCAACGGACGGGGCTGGTGGTCGAACGGCTCGCCCAGGCCCTGCTGTACACCACCGACGACAAGAACGAGGGTGCGGACGCCTTCCTGGCGAAGCGCCGCCCGCAGTTCCGGGGGCGATGACGATGACCGAGATCAAGAACGTCGTCGTCGTGGGAGCGGGTGCGATGGGATCGCAGATCGGAATGCTCTGCGCACTCGCCGGATACGCCGCGACCATCACCGACATCGCAAGGGATGCGCTGGATCGGGCGGAAGCCCAACTGCGACAGCGGATGAGCCGCGACGTCGAGAAGAACCGGCGGACCGACGCACAGGTCGAGGAGGCCTTCGGGCGGCTGACCTTCAGCACCGACTTGACAACCGCTGCAGCCCAGGCCGATTTCGTCATCGAAGCGGCCGTTGAAAAGTTGGAGATCAAGCGGCGCTTGTTTGCCGACCTCGATCAAGTGGCGCCGCCGCACGCCATCCTGGCCACGAACTCCTCGAACATCGTGTCCTCCCGGATCGCGGATGCGACCGGTCGCCCGGATCGGGTGTGCAACGTGCACTTCTTCAACCCGGCGCTGGTGATGAAGTGCGTCGAGGTGGTTCGCGGTCCGCAGACGTCAGACGAAACAGTCGCTACCGCGGTTGAACTCGCTCGCCGATTGGGCAAGGTGCCGGTGCTGCTCGACCGGGAGATTCCCGGGTTCATCGCCAATCGGATTCTCGGCGCGGTGCGCGACGAGGCGATCTTCTTGTTGGAGAACGGCATCGCATCCGTCGAGGACATCGATACCGCCTGTCGTACCGCCCTCGGCTACCCGATGGGCCCGTTCGAACTGATGGACCTGACCGGGATCGACATCGGTTACCTGACCAAGAAGGACCGGTACGCCGAATCCGGAGACCCGAAAGACCAGCCAAGCAAGAGCGTGTCGGCACTTGTCGAGCGCGGGGACCTCGGCCGGAAGACCGGCCGTGGTTGGTATGACTACGACGAGGCCGGCACCAAGACGCCCAGGCCGACTGAACAGGTGAAAACGACATGAGCACAGAAACTCTCGCACAGCCGGTGGAGACGGCCCCTGATGCGCGGCTCGACCTCACCGCCGGGTTGACCACGCCGCGGGGGACCGATTACTACCTGCTGGCCGAACTGCTCACCGACGAAGAGCGCGAGATCCGAGACCGGGTGCGCGCATTCGTCGACAGGGACGTGCTGCCCGTTATCAACGACTATTGGGAACGGGCGCAGTTCCCGTTCGAGCTGGTCCCCAAGATCGCCGAGCTGGGCGTGGTCGGCGGCGCGATCTCCGGATACGGATGCCCGGGCCTCTCCCGACTCGCCGCCGGCATGGTCACCCTGGAGCTGTCGCGCGGTGACGGCAGTGTGAATACCTTCCTCGGGGTCCAGAACGGTCTTGCCATGGGATCGATCAACATGCTGGGGTCGGAAGAGCAGAAGCAGCGGTGGCTGCCGGCGATGGCCCGGCTGGACAAGGTGGGGGCATTCGCCCTCACCGAGCCCGCGCACGGATCGGATTCCGTCGGCCTGGAGACGACGGCCCGCCGCGACGGTGACCACTGGGTGCTGAACGGCGCCAAGCGGTGGATCGGCAACGGCAACATCGCCCATGTCGTCATCGTCTGGGCACGAGATGTGGCCGACGGCAAGGTGAAGGGCTTTGTCGTGGAGAAGGATGCGGTCGCGCTGGAGGCCACCACCGGTTACCCGGAGGGGTATTCGGCGGAGTTGATCACCGGAAAGATCGGGAAGCGTGCGATCTGGCAGCCCGACATCACCCTGACGAACGTCCGGGTACCGGAGGAGAACAGGCTGGCCGAAGCCCATTCCTTCCGCGACGTCAGCCGGGTTCTGACCGCGACCCGCGGCGGTGCTTCCTGGGAAGCTGCCGGACACGCTGTCGCCGCCTACGAGGCCGCCCTGACCTACGCCGGTCGCCGGGAACAGTTCGGTCAGCCGATCGGTGGATACCAGCTGGTGCAGAACAAGCTTGCCAACATGCTCGCCGAAGTGACCACCATCCAGTTGATGTGCTTCCGGATGGCACAACTGCAGGAGCAGGGCAAGCTCACCGGACCGATGGCATCGCTGGCAAAGATGTACACGGCGCAGAAGGCCCGCACCATCTGCATGGAGGCGCGGGACATCCTGGGCGGCAACGGATTGCTGTTGGAGTACCACGTCGCACGGCACATGACCGACATGGAGGTCGTGCACACCTACGAGGGCACCGACAGCATCCAGTCCCTGATCATCGGCCGGGACGTCACCGGCCTGTCAGCGTTCGCGTGACCTGCCGTGAGCACAGGGACGATCACCACGACACACCATCGGGTCCTGATGACCGATGTCGATCTCGTCCAGGTCAATTTCACTCGGATGTTTCGGTGGATGGATCATGGATTCACCCAACTGCTCCATGACCTGCAGCACCCGTCATCGATGCTCCTGCGCGAAGGGTGGTCCACACCCGTCGTTGACGCGCACTGCAACTATCGGCGACCGGTGACCATGGATGACGAATTCGACCTGGTCAGCCAGGTCATCGAGACCGGGCGCAGCAGCTTCACCGTCGGGCATGACTTCATCGACGCGAAAGGGCTTTTCGCCCGCGGCGAGACCCGTCATGTCTGGATCAGGACCCATCCTCAGCACACCGCCGTCGCGCTGCCCGATTGGCTGCGCCTGGCTCTCGCGCCGCGCAGGGACCTGCCCGCGTCCTCGAACGGCGGCCGGGAGCATCACCAGTCCTGAACCCAGGACGTTCAGCACTCCGACCGACCCACCCCCATGACATCGCCGGTGCACATCCGGTGATCCCGCCATGCCCAAGCGGTGCGCTGCCCTCGGCGGCGCCGCTCACAAGGAGACCGACATGCCTGCAATCGCATCATCTCTGCCGGACGCCAAACGCAAACGCACGGTGGTGTGGGCCGTCGCCCTGGTCACCACAGGCATGGTCTTCGACGGCTATGACCTGGTCGCCTACGGCGCGGTGGTGCCGACCTTCCTGAAGGACCCGAGCCAGATCGGCGAGGTCACACCAGCTGTCGCCGGAACGCTGGGCAGCTATGCCCTGCTGGGCATGCTGTTCGGGGCGCTGCTCGCCGGCGCCTTCGGTGACATCGTCGGTCGCCGGAAGGTCATGCTCACCGCTTATGCCTGGTTTTCCGTCGGGATGGCCGTCACCGCGTTCACGACCACCACCACGACCTTCGGGATATTCCGGTTCGTCACCGGATTGGGCATGGGAGCGCTGATCGCCACCACCGGAGCTTTGGTCGCCGAGGTCGCGCCGGCCGGAAAGAAGAATCTCTGCAGCGCCATCAGTTACTGCGGCGTCCCATTGGGGAGCCTGTTGGGTTCTTTCATCGCCATCGTTCTGCTGGACTCGATCGGCTGGCGGGGCCTCTTCCTGATCGGGGCGTTGCCGCTGGTGACGCTGTTGCCGTTGGCATTTTTCAAGCTTCCCGAGTCGGTGCCGTGGTTGGTTGCCAAGGGTCAGATCGACAAAGCAAGGGCAGTCTCGGAGCGAACCGGCTTGCCGATGCCGGACGCAGCTCGGCCCCAGGCGAAGGCGGAAAAGGTCGGGTTCGCCGGCCTGTTCAGCCGCACCTTCTGGTTCGCGACTGTCATCACTGGGCTGATGAGCGCCCTGGCCCAGGGTCTGAACTACTTCCTCAACACCTGGTTGCCGGTGCTCATGGAGCAAGCGGGATTCAATGCCAAGGGCTCGCTGGCCTTCCTGCTGGTGTTGAGCGGGGGCGCAATCGTGGGTGCGCTGGCGGCGTCCCGGTTCGCCGACCGGTTGGGCCCGAAACCGGTTGTGGCCATCTGCTTCTTGATCGGCGGCGTGTTCATCTCGCTGATGACTCTGGAATTGCCGTTGGCCGTGCGGCTCGTCTTCGTCGCGATCGTCGGCCTGGGAACCACGGGCACGTCGCTGCTGATCTACGGCCTGGTGGCGAACCAGTTCCCCACCAAGATGCGAGGTGCTGCCGTCGCCTGGGCTGCCGGATTCGGCCGGCTGGGTGGGGTCAGCGGGCCGTTGCTGGGCGGGTTCGTGCTGGCGGCCGGCCTCTCTGTCGACTCCATCTTCTACATCCTGACCGGGCTGGCCGTCGTCGGTGTTGTCCTGACGTTGCTGGTGCCACGCGCCCATGTCGAGGACGACCGGTCATCCCACCCCACCGAACCGAGTGTGCCGGCCGGTACGTCTGCGGGATCGTCAACGCCGTAGCGAGGCCCCTGAGTCCGAGCGGTGTCGGGACAGCAGGAGCGCGGCGCCGACAAGAATGCCCCAGAGGGCGAACCACGGATCCCACAGGTAGGCGTGCCAGGCAAGTGCCCGGTGGTCGGCATCTGCCGAGGCCTGAATGACTCCGGATTGCACGAGGACCCCGGCCACTGTCAACACCAGGCCGTACGTCGTCAACACGACGGCTTCCACGCCGCAGAGCAGTCGGACCGGTCGGCGGAACCTACCGCCCGTCGCCCGTGACACTGCAACGAGGGGCAGCACCGCGCCGACCAGCTTCGCCACGATCGCCGCCCACAGCATCGCGATCACCCACCATGCTCCGGCACGGCCCCCGGCGGCCAGTTCACCACCGACGGTGTCGAGGAGCCACGTACCTCCGAAGGCCCAGATGATGCTGATCGCGGCGTAGGCGAGGCCGAGCACCGCGGCGACGATCGCACACGCTCGGGCCGCGATCTGTCGGCCGGAAACACGTTCGGCAACGGGCGAGACCGTCGGCGCCTGCACGTTCGGCTGCGTGTTCGTGGTCATTCCCCGATCCTGGTCGGTGGCGCCGGCGCTCGAGTCGGGGAGGACCCCGACGTCAACCCTGAGATCGGGCGCGCTCGGCCCCGACGCTCAGCGGCGAAATGTCCGAGATGACAATCAAGTCCGGTCATGGCTCATGCTGCGGTCAGTCGGTGGCGCCTTGCCGCTGATCCAAGGATCGAGCGATCCCGTCGCAGGCCGCTGCCACCATCGCAGCGGTTCCCGCACCGACGATCGACCCGATGACCACATCGCCGGGGTAGTGCACGCCGGTGTGCACTCTCGAGTAGGCCACCCCGCCGGCCAGCAGTCGGATCGGCACGGCCAACCCCGGCAGATGCCGACCGACCGCGTACGCGAAGGCAAAAGCCGACGCCGAATGACCGGACGGGAACGACGTCGACTCCGGCATCGAGACGAAGCGGGACTCGAATGAGGCAAGGCCGGCGCGATCCGGTCGCCGTCGGCGAGCCAGCGGTTTCAGGCCGAGATTGACCGCTGCCGATGTCGCGCCGATGGCTAGAACACCTTCGAGCGCGGTTCGCCGACCCCGCTTGCCGAGCACGGCGATACCCGCGGCCAGGCCCAGCCACAGTCGCGAATAGTTCGCCGCGTTCGACAGCCGGCGCACGTGATCGTCCAACGCAGGTGTGGGAGTGTCGGCGACCGCGCGGTAAACCGCCCGGTCGACCGCTCCCAGCTCGCGAAGTGCCCGGACCCAGGCGGATCCTTGACCTCGTCGGTCCGCCAATGTCTGCGCGAGAGCGTCCTCGGGCGTTTGCCGCTGTTTGCCGATCTCTTCCGACATTTGGGCCCCTCTGAGTCGCACGTGGGTGACGACGCTGTAGTGGACGAACCGGACTCTATCGGACAGCCCGCCTGGGTGATCGGAACCGAGCACGCCCGTCGCCGCGCGAAACGCCGGTGATCTTGCCCGATGAGGCCGACTCAGAAGTCCGAACTGATGGCAATGGGCGAGGCCGGTGTCTTCGGGTGATTCTGTCGGCTCTTGCGGGTACCGGCCGACTTTCGGCTGCGTTGCCGACCGGTTTCGGTAGCGGCGTCCGGCCTCAGTTGGGTGTCCTCGACGCCGGTGAAGGTCGATAGTTCGGCACGGGTCATCACCGAATCCGATTCGACGAGCGCTGCTGCAAGGAGACTCTCGGTCTCCGACAGTTCGTCCCGCAGTTGTGCCTGCTTCGCGAAGAGCGTGGCGACCTTCGCCGCAATGTCGGCCCGCACTTGAATGCGCGCCTGGTCCGCCGCTTCGACGCGAGCGCGTATCTCATCCTCGGTGGCCATCACGACTCCTCGACGACATCCGCCCATTGACGACCCGAGCCTACCGACCCTGCACAACCGCCGCCGATTCTCAAGATCGCCGGTGTGCCGCCCGCTGGCTTGCGTCGTTGTCCGGGCGGACTTCGGAGAAAGGCTGGACCAGCCGCCGCGTTAGCGCTAACATCGCACCACCGATCCCAGACAGTAACGCCTGCATCACTGCGAGTCAGGATGTGAACGTTAACATCCGAGGGTAGCGTGCCCCGCCGTTGGGTCGAAGTGCACCGTCAAGGAGGACGTGAACATGCGAATCGCCAGCCACCTCATCGCTCGCGACGAACGGACAGCTCACTGATGTCGCCTGCACCGCATCGCCATACGAGGGGAACTTCCATGACCGGTCGCCCGATCACCCGACGGCCGGCAGCTGTGCTGCTGGTTGCGTTGCTCACGGCCATAGGCCTGTCCGTGCCCGGGGTGGGGATGACTGCTGCTGCCCAGGAGGTGTCGGCGGCTCCGCTGGCCCAGTATGACTTCTCGGCTGCCACCGGAACATCGGTACCGGATTCGTCCGGGAACGGTTTTGATGCCGCGATCAAGGGCACGGGTGCGACCGTCGCGGGCGATGTCCTCACCTTGCCGGGAGGCGCCACCGGCAGCGGGGCCGCCTACGTCGAGTTCCCGACCGGGATGTTCGACGGACATGACACCCTGAGCATCTCGTTGTGGCTGAAGAACGACACCGCAGCCGGCAATCACGCGGCGATGTTCTTCGGCACCACCGAGAACCTGCCTTCCCAGTACTGGCTGCTGAACCCGAGAAATCCAGCCGGACAGTTCAAGTCGGTCCTCACCGACGGTCTGTCGGCTGGCAGTCCGTGGACCACGGAATCCGGCATCGCCCCGACCGTCGCAAGCCGCGGGATTCCGGGACCGGCCACCGACGACAACTGGGGCATGTACACGACGGTGATCACACCGACGGCGATCACCGGCTACTACAACGGCACCAAGATCGGCACCGTCGCCACGACCAGGACGATCAGCGAGTTCGGTTCCGATCTGGTCGGCTACCTCGGACGCTCCTCCTATCCGGATCAGTTCTACCGCGGTGGTTTTCGAGATCTCGCCGTCTACTCCGCTGTGCTGACCGATGCCGACATCCAGTCGCTGTATGCCGAAGGTGGTGCCACCGACGAGCAGGCGGTGCAGCTCGACGCAGCCGCGATCACGATTCCGCACATCGACGACGTACGCGGCAACATCACCCTGCCGACCGTCGGCGAGAACGGCTCCACCATCACCTGGTCGACGTCCGCGCCCGCTGTCGTCACCACGACCGGTGAGGTGACCAGGCCGGCGAACGGACAACCGGCCGCCACCGCCGCACTGACCGCCACGGTCAGCAAGGGCGACGCGTCCGTGATCAGAGCCGTGGATGCCACGGTGCGACCGCTGCCCGAGCCGCTGGACTTCGAGGGGTACTTCTTCCCGTACTTCAAGGGCGAGAGCACGACCCGAGACGAAGAGATCTCCTTCGCGACCAGCCAGGGCAACAGCCCACTGCAGTGGCAGCAGCTCAACAATGGTGAATCGGTCCTGCAGTCGACCCTCGGTGAACAGGGCCTCCGGGACCCGTTCGTGCTGCGGTCCCCTGAGGGCGACCGGTTCTTCATGCTGGCCACCGACTTGAACATGTTCGACCTCTACGGTGGGACCAACTTCGGCGAGGCGCAGGAATCCGGCAGCAGGAACCTGATGATCTGGGAGTCCACCGATCTGGTGAACTGGGGAAATCAGCGATCGGTCAAGGTCTCCACGGACCTCGCCGGGAACACCTGGGCGCCCGAGGCAACCTGGGACGCCTCCACCGGCCAGTACATCGTCTACTGGGCATCGAACCTCTACCCGACGACAGATGTTGCCTCCCGGAACTTCTCGACCAGCTACAACCGGATGATGTCGGTGACGACCCGCGATTTCGTGACATTCAGCGAACCCGCACCATGGGTCGACGTGAAGCGGGGGGACGGGCGAGGCATGATCGATGCCGACATCGTCCGGGACGGCGACACCTACTACCGCTTCATCAAGGATGAGGCGACCTTCGACATTCGCCAGGAGAAGACGACCGACGTCAACGCCGTCGTTGCAGGATCCCTACCCACCACCTCTACGACGCCGGGCTGGCAACTGGTCAAGGAGCACATCGCTGCCGGCCAGCCGAACCCGTGGGGTGGGACCTTCAACCAGGGTGAGGGACCATCCGCGTTCCAGGACAACGAGGACCCCGACCACTGGTACCTGCTGATCGATCAGCCCAGCTACCACGGCGGGCAGGGGTACATCCTGTTCGACACCCACGACATCGCCTCCGGGAACTGGACTTCGGTCCCGTCGGCGCAGCTGCCGAGCAATCCGCGGCATGGCACGGTGCTGCCGATCACCGTGGCAGAGCACGAGCGACTGCTCGATGCATTCCCCTCCGATGCCGAATCCGAGTACACCATCGACCTGGATCCCGGCAAACAGGGCGCCGCGATACCGGATTCGATGTACGGCGTGTTCTTCGAGGACATCAACTGGGCGGCCGACGGCGGCCTGTACGCCGAACTGGTGCGCAACCGGTCGTTCGAATTCCTGCCCATCGACAACGGCTCCTACACCGGGATGACCGCGTGGAGCACCGTCAGTGCCGATGGCGGCACGGGTACTGCGACCACGGTGGATGACGCAGCGCGGATGAACGAACGGAATCGCACTTATCTCAAGCTCGACCTCACCAGTCCGGCCGGTGGCAGCTTCGGAATCCAGAATGCCGGCTACAACAACGGTGTCGCCGCCGCGGAGTCGGCCGCCTACGACTTCTCGATCTTCGCCCGGACGACCGCGCCGGCCGGCACCCCGTTGTCCGTATCGCTGCGCACCGCCGGTGGCGACCCGGTCTCGGACACGCTGAATCTGGTCGTGTCCGGCGACGGCTGGGTGAAGTACAGCGGGACTCTGACCGCATCTCAGACCACCGACGCCGCGAGATTGTCGGTCACCGCGGACGGCACCGGAACACTGCTGCTGGACATGGTGTCGTTGTTCCCGAAGGACACCTACAACGGCCGGACGAACGGGCTCCGGAAGGACCTGGCCGAGAAGATCGCCGCCCTGGACCCGGGTTTCGTTCGCTTCCCGGGCGGTTGCATCGTCAACGTCAACACCCATCAGGGGTATGACGCAGCATCGAACTACCAGCGGGCCAGGTCCTACCAGTGGAAGGACTCGGTCGGTCCGGTCGAGACCAGGGCGACGAACGCCAACTTCTGGGGCTACAACCAGTCTCTCGGGCTCGGCTACTTCGAGTACTTCCAGTTCGCCGAGGACATCGGGGCGATTCCGGTGCCGGACGTTCCTGCCCTGTTGAACGGCTGCGGCCAGGGGCTGACGCCCACCGATCCCGTCCTGTTGAACCGACACATCCAGGACACCCTGGACCTGATCGAGTTCGCCAACGGACCGACCACCTCGACGTGGGGCAAACTGCGCGCCGACATGGGTCATCCGGCACCGTTCAACCTGGACCGGATCGAGATCGGCAACGAGGAGAATTACCCCGCTGAGTTCATGGCCAACTTCGTCCAGTTCCGTGACGCCATCAAGGCCGTGTACCCGAACATCATGCTGATCAGCAACTCCGGTCCCGATGACCAGGGCGCCGCCTTCGACCAGCATTGGGCCCAGAACCGCGACAACAACGTGGACATGGTCGACGAGCACTACTACAACAGCCCGACCTGGTTCCTGCAGAACAATCACCGGTACGACTCCTACGACCGCAACGGACCCAAGGTCTGGGTGGGGGAGTACGCATCGCTGGACAACAGGTTGTTCAACGCGCTTGTCGGAAGCCGCGTACATGACCGGACTGGAACGTAACGCCGACGTGGTCAAGATGGCGTCCTATGCGCCGCTGCTGGCCAACGTCGACAACGTCCAGTGGCGGCCGGACATGATCTGGTTCGACAACGACGAATCCTGGGGCTCGACGAGTTACGAAGTGCAGAAGCTCATTCATGAACAACGTCGGTGACCGGGTCGTGCCCACCACGGCGACCGGCGACGTGCAGCAGACCGCAGCCCATCACCGGCAGCGTCGGGCTGTCCACCTGGAACACCTCCGCCAGGTACGACGACGTGAAGGTCACCGCGCTTGACGGTTCCACGCTGTTCGAGGACAACTTCGACGACGGCAACGCCGACGGCTGGAATGCCCTGACGAACAGAGGGTCGTGGTCGGCGGCCGACGGCAGTTACACCCAGACAAGCACCAGCGCGCAGGACACCCTGGTGGCCGGGCAGGCGGTCTCTGCGACCGAATACGACGTGACCCTGAAGGCCACCAAACTGGCCGGTGCGGAAGGGCTTCCTGATCGGGTTCGGGGTCAAGGACTCGGGCAACTTCTACTGGTGGAACCTGGGTGGCTGGAACAACACCCGCCATGTCGTCGAGAAGGCGACCAACGGCGCGAAGGAGACACTGCTCGCGCAGGAACAGCAGAGCATTGCGACGAACCGAACCTACGACGTCAAGGTCGAGGTTCGCGGCACGCTGGTCCGGCTCTACCTCGACGGCCAACTGCAGGGCGAGTTCAACGACAACAAGGTGCTCGAACCATTCGCGCAGGTGCTGACCAAGGATGACGCCACCGGCGATCTCATTCTCAAAGTGGTCAACGCGCAGAACGTTCCGGCCGTCACCACCGTCAACCTGGGCAGCCACCGCCGTCGAGCCGGAAGCACGGATGTCCGTGGTGACCGGTGACCCGAACGCGGTGAACAGCCGCACGGCGCAGCCCATCGCAGCCGTGGACTCCACGGTCAGCGGTATCGGGTCGACGTTCACCCGGACGTTCCCGGCGAATTCGGTGTCGATCATCCGGATGGCGACCACCACCGGCGACACGACACCGCCAGTGGTGACGGTCGTGGCCGATCCGGCGGTGCCGGACGGTTCCAACGGCTGGTACCGATCGGCGGTCCAGGTTTCGGCAACCGCGACGGACGACAGTGGCGAGCTGCCGGCGCTGCAGGTGAGCCTGGATGGCGGCCAGTCCTGGGGCGACTACGCGGTCCAGCAGTTCGCCGTCGACGGAACCCATGTCGCGTCGTTCCGGGCCGTCGACGCGGCCGGCAACGTCTCGGATGTGGTGTCGCAAGCAGTGAACGTGGACGCGACCGTCCCGACCGCGGCGGCGGAGGTGAATGCCGACGCCAGGACGGTTCTGCTGACCGGCGAGGACTCCGGATCCGGCATGGCCGCCATCCAGTACAAGATCGACGGCGCTGCGGATTGGACGACCGTTCCGGGCGCGCAGACCACAGTGACGGTCGGTTCTGCTGCGGCATCGGTCGCCTACCAGACGGTGGATGTGGCGGGGAACGTGAGTGTCGGGGCATCGGCTCTGGTGCCGGCCGCAGCGGGACCGAAGGCCACGGTGAAGATCACCTCGGCCGGCCCTGCGTCACCGGCCGGTTGGTACAACCAGTCCGTCGTGCTCGCGCTCACCGCGCCGGCCGGCACCGTCGCCCAGTACCGGATCGACGGCGGGAGCTGGAAGTCGGCGACCAAGTCGTTCACCATCGCCGCCAATGGCGTCCACACCGTCGACCACCGCCTCTTGCGCAGCAACGTCGTGGTCGACGGATCGTCCGGAACCGTGACGGTGAAACTCGACAAGGTGGCGCCGGTGACCTCGGTCGGTCGCACGCCCGCCGCCTCCGGCACGCCGAGAAACCCGGTGAAACTGGCTTTCTCGGCAACCGATGCGCTGTCCGGCGTGACCACGATCGAGTACCGGCTGAACGACGGTGCGTGGACACCGGTGAGCGCCGACGACGCCATCACCGTCGCGGAGGTCGGCGACTACGTCGTCAGCTTCCGATCGACCGACGAAGCGGGCAACGTCGACAAGGTGCGCAGTACCACCGTGAAGATCACTGCGGATGTGCCGCCGACGCTGAAGGCCGGCCCGACCAAGGTGCAGGCCGGCGGGTTCGTGACGTTCACGGTGGCCGGGTTCGACCGGTACGACACGGTCACGTTGTCGTCCGGCGCCACCACCCTGGGTTCGGTGTTCACCGATGCCAAGGGCGCTGCCAGGGTCACGCTGCGGATTCCGGCAAGCACGCCGCCCGCGCAGATCACCGTCACCGCGGCCGGCAGCGATGGCGAGCCGACTGCGACCACCACCGTGACCGTGAACTAGGAGTTCCCTACAACAGGCAGACCGGATCAGGCGGCAGCGGAGACCACCGGTGCCGCCTGTTCCCGTCGGGGCTCAGGTGGTCTGGCTCAGCGACGGCAGTGGAACCTGCCCGCCGGTCAGAATCAACTGGGACCCGCGGTCGTAATCATCATCGGCCTGATGGGTGAGCACGCCGACGACGATCCCGGCGGTGGAGTACCAGACGGTGAACCCGCCGTCCTCGTGCTGCACGAAATCGTCCCGATCAAATCCATCGCCCCAGGCGGCGTACTTCAGGGTGCGATCGCCGATCTCCGACCAGAAGCCAGGGACCCCTGCCCAGGAATCAGATTGTCCGGCGGCACAGTGTCCGGCCACTTCGCCCATGCGAAGCGCGTCACCCCAATGCTCGACCCGCAAAGCCCTGCCGGCCGCGGCGTTGTGGGCGAGAACGACATCGCCCGCGGCGAAGATCCCGGGACAGTTCGTCGCCATGTGCTCGTCGACCAGTATCCGGTCCTGGTCCATCCGCAGGGCGGCCCGCTCACCGATCTCGGAGAGCGGCACCACTCCGGCCGCCGACAGCAACAGGTCACCGCTCACCCTTGACCCGTCGTCGGTCAGAAGCGTGGTTCCGTCGCGGATCTCGGCTACTTTCGCCGCGGTCATCAGGCGAACGCCGGAGTCGGCCAGCCATTCCGTGAGGCGCCCGGCCACGTGATGTCCGAGCCGCTCCAACTGGGGGCGTTCCTCGGCGGTGACCATGGTGACGTCGACGCCGCGGATCGCCAAGGAGGCAGCTGCTTCGCATCCGATGAACCCGGAGCCGACCACGACCGCCGTCCTCGCCACTTGCGCGGCGTCCCGTAACGCCCGACCCTGACGCTGGGATCGAAGCCGCATCACGTCCGGATGGTCGGCGCCTGGCACCGGCAGATCCGCTGGGCGACAGCCGGTCGCGATGATGCACCGTCCGAACCCGATCGTCCGGCCGGACCCGGTTGTCACCACGGCTCGGGACGGATCCAGCGCGGACACCGGTTCCCCGAGCAGGAGTTCGATCCGGCGATCGGTGTAGAACGACGGCGATTCCATGGCCAGCGCGTCGACGTCGGATTCGCCGCGAAGGAAGGCCTTGGACAGTGGTGGTCGGTCATACGGTGGGTCATCGTCAGCGGTGACGATGACCACCCGGCCGGTCCCCCCGGCCTCCCGGTAGGCCTCGGCCGCTGCCTTCCCGGCGGGTCCGCTACCGATGACGACCAAGCCGGCGATGATGTCCGGCGGGTCAGATTCGCGTGCGTGCATGACCGTCAGGTACCCAGATCTTTGCGGTCCAACGAGGAGTCTCGGCCAGGGAGTCTCAGCCTGCCAACACCTCCTGTAGGGGCGCCGCGGAGCCGATGATCTCCCGCGCTCGTTGACGAGCGGTGACCCGGAACCAGACCAGCACGGCCAGGCAGGAAGTGAGCAGCGTGCCGATCCCGAAAATGGCGAAGGTTTCAGCGCTGCTGATGTTGTCGACCAGCCACCCGAAGTTCTGACCGAAGAAGCCGGTGATGAAGGTGAGCGGCAGGAAGACTGTCGAGAGCTTGGTGAGTTGCTCGATGGTGGTGTTCTGCAGCACCCCGATCTTGGTCTGTTCGACGGAGATGACCGCGATGTTGGCCTCCAGGACGGTGGTCAGCAGGTCGCGCTGAGCACCGACCTCTTCATTCACCAGTGCCAGCGTGTCGTGCACGTCGTGCAGGTAGGGCAGCAGATCCTCCGGGACGCTGCGCTCGAGCGTTGCGACCACGGCGAGCAGCGGATGCACGGCCCGATAGAAATTGGTCACCTCGCGTCGGAGAAAGTAGATACGTTCCGTCGGCGCAACTGCCCCGGAGAAGACCGTCGACTCGAGTTGTTCGATGTCCTTTTCCACCTCGCCGATCACCGGTGCGTAGCCGTCCACGACCTGGTCCAGGATCGCCCACAGCACCGAGGTGCTCCCGCTTTCCAGCAACTCCGGTCGGCGTTCGAGTCGGTGACGGGCGCCGCGGAGTTCGCTGGCCACTCCCTGCCTGACCGTGATGACGAATTCGGGACCGAGAAAGATGCTGATCTCTCCGAAGTCGATTTCCTCCCGGCCGTCGTCGTAACGGGCGGTCCGCAGGATGACCAACTGCACGTCGTCGTCGAACTGTTCGACCTTGGGTCGTAGGTGGAATTCCTGCGCGTCCTCGACCGCGAGGTCGTGCAGCGCGAACTTCTCCTTGATCTCCGCCAGTTCAGCGGGTGTCGGCTCGTGAACACCCAGCCAGACGAAGGACCCCGGTTCGCGGGCAGCGGCGGCCTCCTCCAGCGTCATCGGTTCCGATGACTGGCGACGACCTCCTCGATACACAGCACAGTCCACGATCATTTCCGCTGACCTCCACAACCCTGGCAGACACCTGTCGGCCGTCAGCCTGCGCCGGTGGGGCGAGGACGGCCGTGGCGGTGGTACCCGCCGGCCGCTCCGGGCAATCAGGCGGGGTTGCCGGTGGTCTGACCGTCCGCGCGGACGAACATCGACGACTCGCGTCACTCCGGTCCCATATCCGGGACGTTCAACCGCGCGGGCGACGTTGATCGGCGCGAACTGTGGGGGCGGCGCGGCCTCGGAGGTGTGGCGCGAGCCGTTGGTCTCAGGAGGCGATGTCGCGACCGTGAGCGGTGAGTGCCCAGATGACAAAGACGTCAAGCGCAATGATGAGCAGGCTCCAGATCGGGTAGTGGGGCAGCCACATGAAGTTCAGCACGATGCTGATCGCCCCGACCGCGATACCGACGAGCCGTGCCCACAGGACACCCTGAAAGACGAAGACTCCCGCGACCGCGACGACGGCACCGACGACAAGGTGAATCCATCCCCAGGTGGTGAGGTCGAATTCGAAGACCCATTTTTGTCCGACGACGTAGAAGTCGTCATTGAAAAGAGCGACCACTCCCTGTATCGCCTGGAGTACTCCGAGCATGATCATCATGACGGCGGCGAAGACGGTCAGGCCGACGGCGGTGCTGCTGGGAGCGGTCGACGCGCCTGATGGTGGTGTGTTGGAACCGCTTGCGGCCCGTTGTGTGGATGCCATGGATTCTCCTCGAAGGATCGGTACACGTGGTGACCCGATCCTGCTGCGCGTCCGGCCGACGACATCATTCGATTGGTATGAACCGCCCATCCGCGACCACCGGGATCATTCGAAGTGGATGATCCGTCGCCGCGCGCCGGAGCGGACTCTCGAACCCGAGAGCCGGCAGGGCGCGGTCGGAATCGACGCTCTGGGAAGGAGTGTGGTGGTGTGTCGATCGAGGTGGAACCGAGGTTCGACGGCTCGGAGGCCGGTCTGGACCAGATCGTTGCCGAGGTCGTGACGCACGTCCGTCGCGTCAGTGGAACGGCACCCGACGTGACAACGGTTCGGGCACTGGTCGACGCGGAGTGGGCGCGTCATCACGATGCCAGAGTGCGGGTGTTCCTACCGGTACTCGTGCGGCGAGCCGTGATCGGTCAGCTTCTCGTCGGTGCGTGAGTGCGCAATGGGCTTCAGAGCAGGTGCAAGGCGCGCGCGGTGTCGACGGCGTCACGTCGGGTGGTCACCCCGAGCTTGCGGTAAATGGCCTGTTGGTGGGACTTGACGGTATTGATGGTGACGTAGAGATCGGACGCAATTTCGGCTGATTTGAGCATTGTCGGCAGATACCCGAGGACGGCCCGTTCGCGCTCGGTCAGCGGCTCGAGGGGTGCTGGCTGATCGGTGACCGGAGCGGGTTCCAGGGCGTCAGGGGTCAGGCCGCGGGTGAAGTCGAGATGCCGGGCGATCAGATGCCGGTGGCGAGCCAACAGACCCGACATCTGGGGGCCGGCCGTGAGGAACGGCCTGCTGCTTCCGACCACGGAGGCAAGATCGACGGCCTCGGTGAGCTCGGTCAGTGCCGCAGCATCGCGGTGCAGTCGGTCGGTGGCCACAGCGGCCAACACCCGGCTCTCGATCGCCGGTCCGCGGTACGGCAGACCTCGCGCCAGGATCGGCTCGAGTAGTTCCAGCGCGGCGCCGGGTTGATCCATCATCAGCCGGGCCTTTGCCAGCACGATCGACTCGAGCGCGGAGGTGAATCCCCTGGTGCCGCTCGGATCTCCGATCAGGGTGATCACCGACTCGGGATCGGCGGTGATCAGGTGGGCCTCCGCGCGTGCGACGGTGCACCATCGAGCCAACATCACCGGGAGCTCGCCTGACTGAGCCTGGATTGCGTCCAGCTGCAGCAGGGCGGCACCAGTGCCCGCGGCGTCCTGACGGGCGGTGGCGACACCGATGGCGGCGAGGCCAAGGGCGACGCGACAGGCGGCATCGGATCCGCTGCGACTGATCTGCAAGCCGTCGTCGATCGTCGCGGCGGCATTGTCGAACCGACCCTGTTCAAGGTCGACCAGGGCGAGCGCGACAAAGAGCCCCAATGCCTGCGGCTCGCCGATCCAGCCGGAGCGGTGGGCGATGTCCTGTGCGGCACGGGCGCGGCGGTACGCCTCTGGAAGGCGACCGCGAATCACGTCGAGCAGCGCGAGGTGTGCGTTGGCGCTGAGTTCGGTCAGCCCGAGCCCCAACTCCTGACACCGGACCCGCACCGCTGACAGGGTTGCTTCAGCCGACTCGAACTCTCCGCACCACAGTTGACCGATCGCCAGGTTGGCGGTGGCGATTGCCCGGTGCTGTCGCGCAGTCGGGAGCTGCCGAGCTGCCGGGAGGTCGAGCACCCTGAGCAAATGGCCCGCGGAATTGCAAGTCAGGAAAGGATCTCGGATCCGGGAGTACGCCACCCGGAGCAGACCGATGAGCGCTTCGGCCGGATAGCGATCATCGAGTGGAACTCCGACCAGCAGTTCGTCGGCCGCGTCGGTCGACCTGATCATCGACTCGAAGTCCCGCCGGTGCAGGTCCCGGACGGCGCAAGCGAGCATCGTGCCGGTTGTCGGGTAGTTCTGAGCATGCTCGGCGATCGGTTCCAGCGCCGCCACCAGGGCAGGACCGCTCGAGTCGAGTGCGTGCGGCCATGCGGTCGCGGTGAGCAGCCGTCCCGCCTCGTCCCAGTGTTCGCCGGCCGCGGCATGCCGGATCGCCTGGATCGGTTCGCCGTGTCCGGCAAACCACTGTGAGGCACGAAGATGCAGGGATTGCACGGCGCCCGGTTGCTCGAGGGCCAACCGGTGCGACAGCAGGTCACGCAGCATCGGATGCATTCGGAACCACTCGGAGCTCCCCGCCAAACCGACGAGCAGGGCATTGCGGGCGGTCAGGTGCTCGAGAACGACTTGACCATCGCTTCGTCCGGTCAGCTCGTTCGCCAGCGCCGCGCTGATCCGGTCGGCGATGCTGACGGCCAAGAGGAATTCCCGGTCGGCCGCGGGCAGTCGATTGGTCACCTCCTCGATCAGGTATTCAGCGACCAGTCGGTCCCGACCGGTGAAGCCGTCGATCCCGCGGTCGACGTCCTGCGGATCCAGGCACATCATCGCCAGTTGCAGACCTGCGGCCCAACCCTGGGTCCGGTCGAGCAGCACGCCCAACTTTGCCGGCGACGGATGAAGACCGTTGCCATGCAGCATCTCGACGGCTTCCTCACGGGTGAATGCCAGGTCGTCGGCGCGCAGGTCGGTGAGATCGCCGTTGATCCGCAATCGGTGCAGCCGGAGGGTCGGGTCGGAGCGGGTGAGGAGTACGAGCCGCAACTGTGGTGGTTGGCGCTCGAGCAGGTGGCCGATCGATTCGAGTACCCGGCGGTCGTCCACCAGATGGAAATCGTCCAGGACCAGGGTGACCGGTTCCGTCAACTCCGCCAGGCCCGCTCTCACCTGTCGCGCCTCGCGAGGCCCGAATCCCGCTGCTGGCACGACATCGAGAAGCGTGCTGCCGGCGGGCAGTGCACCGACAATGGCGAGAGCGCCGAGCAGATCGGACCAGAATGCCTGCGGATTGTTGTCGGACTCGTCAACCGACAACCACGCCACCCGCTCGGATTCCGGCCGGTGTGTCGCCCAGAAGGCCGCGGTGAGGGTCTTGCCGTAACCGGGACCGGCGCTGATCAGCGTGACCGGGTGACGGGAGGCGGCGGCCAGGCGTCGCTCCAAACGCGGTCGTCGCACAAATCCGGGCGGCACTGCGGGTGGGGACGCCCGCAATCGCAGAAGACCGCTGAACTGTGCACTCACGACAATCTCCAACGATGATTGCGAGGAGGGCTCTCCATGACCGAGCACACTGATCCGCTCATTCGAGAGAACATCGACGACCATATACGGGTATCGGAGTGACGATCCCGACCGACATCGGCCGGAATGGCCGAGCTGATGCCATCGTCAAGGCCGCTGGTCGTCCGAGCCAACTGGCGTTCCAGGTGCTGGACCACCTGACCCGGGTCGTCGTGAGCGAGCCGCGCTCGCTACGTTGCACGGGTCGAGAAGGGGATCAACCGCGATGACCAATAGCAAAACGGATACTTCAGAACCCGGCCCGGAACCGGACTCGGCTCGGCCGTATGCCCGAGAAGCAGCCGATGTCGCCGCTGAGCTGGGTTCGGACCCGTCGAGCGGGTTGACCAGCGGCGAGGCGACGGCCCGGCTGGCCCGATATGGCTCGAATCAGATCACCGGAGAAAAGCCTCCGTCGGTCCTGACGGTCGCGCTGACCCAGTTGCGGGACCCGATGAACATCATGTTGGTGGCGGTCACGGCCGTGAGTTTCGCGATCGGCCAGATCTCCACCGGAGTCATTGTCGGTCTGCTGATCCTGCTCAACGTGGTTCTGGGGTCGCGCCAGGAACTCAAAGCCAGGGCCAGCGTTGATGCACTGTCGAACCTTCAGGTGCCGCAGGCAAAGGTGGTTCGAGGCGGGAGCCTTGCCCTGGTACCTGCCGTCGACGTCGTCCCCGGGGACCTGGTCCAGGTGGAGGCCGGCGACATCGTGCCGGCGGATGGGCGGATCGTCAGGTCGGCGACGCTGGAGGTCCAGGAGGCGGCGCTGACCGGGGAGAGCGCACCCGTGCCCAAGGACTCCGCTGCGATAGTCTCCGGCGAGGTTTCTCTCGGCGACCGCTCGAACATGTTGTTCCAGAACACCTCTGTCACCCGGGGTACGGCCTCGATGGTGGTCACCGGGACCGGGATGAGCACTCAGATGGGGCAGATCGCCACCATGCTCACATCCGTCACCCGGACCAGGTCGCCGCTGCAGAAGGAACTGGACACCCTGACCCGCGTCCTGGGAATCATCGCCTGGACCGCAGTGGTGTTCATCGTGGTTGTCGGCCTGATCCGGGGGGTGCCGGCCGCCCAGCTACTGCTGCTGGGGACGGCGATGGCGATCTCGGCGATCCCGACCGGGCTGCCCGCCTTCGTCTCCGGGATGTTGTCGTACGGGGCGAAACAACTCGCGGCAGCCAAGGCCGTGGTGAAGAACCTGACCGATGTCGAGACCCTCGGGGCAACCAGCGCAATCAACACTGACAAGACCGGCACCCTGACGATGAATCAGATGATGGTTTCGACCATCTATTCCGGGGCCTCCTGGTTCAGCGTGGACGGCTCTGGCTACGGCAAGACCGGTGCCATCCGCTCGGTGGCCGGGAGTCCGGTGCCCGACTTCGGCCGGCTGGCATTGGGGCTGGTGCTGGCCAGTGACGCGACGGTTGCGGATGACGGGGCCGTGGTCGGCGATCCCACCGAGGCGGCCCTGGTGGTGTTGTCCGCCAAGCTCGGTGTCGATGCCGAGGAAACCCGACGTGCCTTTCCGCGGATCGCCGAGGTCCCGTTCGATTCCGAGTACAAGTTCATGGCCACCTTTCACCGGGTGCCGGATGATCCGGACGGAAGGGTCATCGAGTTGGTCAAGGGCGGGCCGGATGTCGTGCTGGCCCGGTGCACCCGATCCGGAGGACCGTTGAGCGGCTCCCAGGTGCCGATCGACGAGGTCCGGTCCGGGATCGAATCGGCGAACGCCCGGATGGGTGAGAAGGGTCTGCGGGTGCTGGCTTTCGCAGCGCGCTTGATCAGTGACGACGAGATGCAGTCGATGACGGACGATCCGATGTCCCTGACCCACGATCTCGCCTTCGTCGGAATGGTCGGCATCATCGATCCGCTGCGGGCGGAGGCGAAGGCTGCCGTGGCCGTGGCACTCGCTGCCGGCATCGACGTGCGGATGATCACCGGCGACCACGCGGTCACCGCCAGGGCGATCGGCGAGACCCTCGGCCTCGGACCGGGGGCGATCAGCGGCGCCGAACTCCAGCAGCTGTCCGACGACGAGCTGAAACGCCGACTGCCCGAGCTGCATGTGTTCGGCCGGGTCTCGCCGGAGGACAAGCTGCGTCTCGCCCGGGTGATGCAGAGCCAGGGGCTGATCGTTGCGATGACCGGGGACGCCGTGAACGACGCGGCCGCACTCAAGCAGGCCGACATCGGCGTGGCGATGGGCAGCGGCAGCGAAGTGACCAAGCAAGCCGCCCGGATGATCCTGACCGACGACAACTTCGGCACCCTGGTCCATGCCGTCGAACTCGGACGCCGGGTGTACGCGAAGATCATTTCGTACGTCCGGTTCCAGATGACCCAGTTGCTGTCGCTGGTCATGCTGTTCATCGCGGCAACGGCTTTCAACATCAACCAGGGTGTGGCACTGACCCCCACGATGGTGTTGTTCCTGTTGTTCTTCGCCACGGCGGCCGGCGTTGTCGTCATCACCGTCGACCCGGGAGATCCGAACGTGATGGATCGGCCGCCTCGGGACCCGAAGATCCCGATCACCAATCGGACGGCGATCGGGTTCTGGATCCTCTATGGCGCAGTACTTTTCCTGGCGGCGCTGGTGCCCCTGGTGGCAGGGCCGGACGCACCGAGCGTGGACCGGGCCAGCGCATCCATGACGATGACGTTCGTCGTCATGGGACTGGGCACCGTGTTCAACGCCCTGACCAACCGCCGCGACCCGACCAGCGGGCTGACCGCACCGATCCTGCAGGCGCTGGCCATCTCGGCGGTGCCGGTTGCGCTGATCATTCTGGCCACTCAGCTGCCCGGCCTGCAGGCGGGCCTGCTCACGACGTCGCTGACCGGATTGCAGTGGCTGGAATGTCTCGGGCTCGCGGTGGTGCTGCCGATCGTCATCGAACTCACCAAGTGGATCCGGCGGCGCCGGGCGCCGGCGACCTCGATCGTCGACGCAGCTCGGGCCGTGTCGCCTCAACGGGCCTCATCCAGTGTCAACTCCTGAGCCCCGAACCCGTCTGATGGACGCGAGCACGGAAGACGCTCTCATCCGGTTCGGGGGAGCCGGAGTCGTCCTCGCCGTGACAGCGTTGTCCGGGACGACGAGATGCGGTGCTCGGGAGCAGCCAGATGACGGTCATGGAGTTCGAGATCCGGGTCTCCGGTGTGCTCCCGCGAGGTGTGCTGGAGGAACTCGGGGCTGTCCGGGTGGTGACGCAATCCCTGGAGACAGTGCTGCAGGGACCGGTACCGGATCAGGCGGCGCTCATCGGGATCATCAACCGACTGCAGGGCCTCGGCATCGAACTGCGCGGCCTCCGGCAACTCGGCACCGACAGGGTGGCACCGGACGAGACCCGGACCGACTCCTGACAGGGAGGCCTGTGATGTCGTCCTACGAGATTCGCGTCGCCGGCCGGATCGGTCCCGTCGTTGAATCGATCCTTCCTGGCTTCGCCACCCTTGCGATCCATCACAGAACGACCGTGATCAGCGGTACCACTGTGGATGCCGATGGTCTGTTTGCCGTGTTGTCCCTGCTCGGTTCGCATGGGTTGACCCCGATCGACACACTGATCACGCCGTCGGATTCCGAACCGCGCGACACCGAGGCACTGACGGGTCTTGCTGATGACTGATGACGCCGGGGTTCCCGTCGAGGCACCGCTGAATCGCAAACTGGCGATCCTGCTGGCGATGGCGATGTTCGTTCTGGTCGTCGACACCTCGTTGATGAATGTGTCGATCGCCGCTGTGGTGCGCGATCTGGATACCACGGTCAGCGGTGTGCAGTCGGCCATCGCGTTGGAGGCATTGGTCTCTGCGGCGTTCATCCTGATCGGCAGCAAGGTCGGCGACCTCATCGGCCGAAAAAGGGCCTACGTTCTCGGACTTCTCGGCTATGCGGTCGGAGCGCTGGCGATGACCCTCGCCCAGGGCCTGACCGCGATCATCATCTTCTGGGCGGTGGTCGGCGGGCTGGGTGCCTCGATGCTGTTGCCGGCGATGCAGTCGCTGATCCATGGCAACTTCGAGGGCGCTGCGCAGAAGAAGGTGTACGCCCTGGTCGGCGCGGCGGCCGCCATCGCCGCCGCCGTCGGTCCGTTGTTGGGCGGGTTCATCACCACCTACCTGTCCTGGCGCGTCGGGTTCCTGCTCGAGGTGGTGGTGATCGCGGTCGTGCTGTCCGGCATCAGACTTGTCAAGGACGTGCCCTACACCGGCCCCAGAGAGGTCGACGTCGTCGGCGCAATCCTGTCCGTGCTGGGGATGGGCGGGATCGTCCTGGGCATTCTGGTGTGGCAGGAGGGTGGCGAAGCGGTCGGTGCGCTGCTGGTGGTCGGCGCCGTGGCAATGGCCGGGTTCGGATTCTGGCTGGTGCGCCGCAAGCGCCGCGGCAAGGCTGCGCTGATCGACCCCGACCTGTTCCGCTCGAAGGTCTTCCGGCTCGGGATCACGGAGCAGATGCTGCAGCAGATCGCGTTGGGCGGAACCATGATCGCGCTGCCGATCTATCTGCAGATGGTCCTCGAGTACAACGCCATGCAGGCCGGCCTGTCGCTGGCCCCGCTCTCGTTGACGATGTTCGGCGTAGCGCTGCTCGCCGGGAAGCGGGCGGGCCGGCGTCGTCCGGCCGGCATCGTCCGGTGGGGGTTCCTCCTGTTGACCGCAGGTCTCGTGGTGCTGATTCCGATCGTGCCGCGGGCGGATTCCGGGTGGTATCTCCTGCTCCCGTTGGTGATCGCCGGATCCGGGTTGGGCCTGTTGGTCTCGCAGCTGAACAACTACACGCTGGCCCCGATCTCGGAGGAGAGGGTCAGCGAAGCCGCCGGAGTCAATTCGGCTGCCGGATCGTTCGGCCTGTCGTTCGGGTTGGCGTTCGCCGGGGCGATCATGCTGGCCACCCTGTCGATCGCGTTCACCAGCATGGCGTCGTCCAGCACGGTGCTGTCCGCCACCGAACAGCAACAGGTCGCGGCCGCATTGGAGGAGGACGCCGAGGTCATGAGCAACACCGCACTCGCGGAACAACTTGCGGGGCAACCGCCGGAGATCCAGGCGGAGATCATCAGGATCAACACCGATGCCCGGCCGCTGGCTCTTCAGGTCGCCCTGCTCATCCCGATCCTGGCGGGCTTGATCGGGCTGGTCAACTCGCTGCGGATGATGCGATTGCCCGACCCGAAACCGTCGGGGTCGGCGGAAGGATCGGTCCTGGGCTGACACCATGGGGTGACCGCCGTGACGGTGCGTCAGGCACGGGTGAGCAGGAGGATCATGGACAGCTCGCAGATCGTCGGGCGCGGACCGCAGGTGGGTCTGGTCGTCGCGTCGGCCACCGTGCCGGGCACCTTCACTCGTTCGCTGTCGGAGCGCACGTGGGTGGATCAGGGCATCATCACCGGACTGTCGACGGTGACTCAGTACGTCGTCTCGGTGGTTGCGCAGGACGGCATCGACATCGGCGGCTCGCTGCTGGCCAGAATCCTTCCCTTTCCGCAATCGTGGTCCGACGAGCAGCGCAGGCGGGCGGCGACGCTACTGCTCGACGTCACCGTCGTTCCGATCGGTTTGGGGTTGGCGGGTCTGTTCAGGTTTCGCGACAACGACGATCAGGCGCGTGCGCTGGTCCGTCAGGTCGGTTTGCGGCTGGGTGTCACCGGCACCGGCGCCACCCTGCTGAGCGGCGCGCTTGCCGCGACGAAGGCGATGGACGATCGCCTGTCGGCCGGTGGTCGGTTGGCCCGCTTTCCGGTGGGACTTCCGGTGGGCCTGGCGATGTCGGTCATCGTCGACCGACTGCGGCAGGCCCATCACCCGCCGGAGCATGGTGGTGATTCGGCGGCTGCCAATCCGCTGGCGGGCTTGGCCGCGGGTATGGGCATCGTGCTGACGTTGGCCGGGGGTGCAGCGGCGGAGGGATGGATCGCCCGCAGGCTCGGTGCGCTCGGCACGCGGACGCTGCCGGGCGACGAAGAATTCTGGCGCCGGGCCGCGCACGCGGCGGTGTTGGCCGGCGTCGGGGTCGGGACCCATGCCGTGTGGGGTCGAGCGATGCGTGACATCGAAGCGGGCACGACGAGATTCGAGAAGTTCGGCGACGAGTCGGCGGCGGGCCTCTGGACCGGCCCGATGATCAGCGGCGACCCGGACAGCCTCGTGCGGTGGGACACCCTGGGCCGCGAGGGTCGTCGACACGCGATCGCGCATGTCCGTCCCACACCGCTCACCGATCGGCCCACCGAGGTCAACGGACAGGTCCGCCCGGACCTGTCGATCAGGACCGTGATGCAGGAAGACCCGCAGGCGAGTCCGATTCAGGTTTTCGTCGGGCTGGACAGCGCGTCGACCCCGGCCGAACGGGTCGATCTGGCGCTGGCCGAAATGGATCGCACCGAAGCGTGGTCGCGCTCGTTGTTGCTGTTGGTTTCGCCCACCGGTACCGGGTACGTCAACTATGTCGCCACCGCCTGCGTGCAGTATCTGACCAGGGGTGACGTCGCGAGCGTCACTTTGCAGTACTCCAAGCGACCATCGCCGCTGTCGCTGGGGAAGGTCAAGGCCGCAGCAGAGCAGAACCGCCTGCTCTGGCTCCGCATCTTCGAACGGGTTCGCGCCATGTCGCCCGCGAATCGACCGAAGGTGGTGTTGTTCGGGGAATCGCTCGGCGCGCTGACCAGTCAGAACGTCCTGATCGGCTGGGGCACCCTCGGCCTGCAGGCGTTGGGGATCGATCGTGCCCTGTGGGTGGGGACGCCGGAGACCAGCGCCTGGATGCACGAGGTCACCGGAGGTCCGCGCCCGGACGTCGACAAGAGCCTGATCGCGATGGTCAACGACTACGAACAGTTCTGCGACCTGGGTGATGACGGCAAGGAGCGGGTCCGCTACGTCCTGCTGAGTCACGACAACGACGGCGTCACGAAGTTCGGACCGCGCCTGATCAATCGTCGACCCGCCTGGCTCGGTCCGCAGCGACCTGTACAGCAGGCGATCCCCGGTCGTTCACCACGGGGGATCCCGCCGTCGATGCAGTGGCGATTGGTCACGACCTTCTACCAGTCACTGATCGACATGAAGAACGCGCAGATCCCCGGCGCCTACCGGGCCTGGGCCCACGACTACCGACCAGATCTCGCCGACTTCATCCGCGATGTCTTCGACCTCGACTGCACCGACGAACAACTCGAAAGCATCAAGGTCGCCTGTCAGAAGCGAGAAGAGTTCCGGGAAGCCGTCTTTCGGTGACCCTTTCGTGACGGTCACAGCGAATAATCCGGTGCAAACTCCGAGAAACTTAACCAAAGGATGAAAGACGATGACACGGTCCGATGTCACCGAAGTCCAGGAACCGGTCGACGGTGTGCCTGACCTCCCGGGGAGAACCGATCTCCCGGATCGCGAAGGAGATTCGGCCGAGACCGACTCAACCGGGAGATCGACGGCGTTGCAGCCGTCGCATCGCCGTTTCCGGTACACGTTGCCGGGCGCCTGGACGGCGTTGGCCTTTGCCTGTCTGTCGTTCACTCCGTCGCTGGTGCCTCGGCCGGGCGGATACCAGGGTGTGGTCTGCGGCCTCGCCGCCGCCATCGGGTACGGCCTGGGCGTGCTGGGTGCTCGGGTGTGGCGGGAATTCGCAAACCGACCGCCCCGCCCGACCCGGCGCCGTTCGTGGCTGGCGTTCGCGATCGTCGGAACGGTCCTCCTGGTCGTCTCCTACCTGCTCGGCCGGCGCTGGCAGTCGCAGATCCGGGAGCTGATGGACGCCCAGCCGGATGGATTCACCTCACAGCTGTTGCTGCCGTTGCTGGCGGCCCTGGTGTTCGTCGGCCTGGTGGCCGCCGCGCGGGGGATCAGGCACTTTTTCTGGTGGGTCGCCGGTCGATTGAGCCGATGGATGGGGCCGCGACCGGCGAAGGCATTGGGCTGGCTGCTGGCCGCCGTCTTGACGGTAGGTGTGTTCAGCGGGGTCCTGGTGGACGGCATTCTCGCCGTCACCGATCGGATCTTCGCCGTGCGGGACACCGGTACCAGCGACACCGCAACCCAGCCAACCAGTTCGCTGCGATCCGGTGGCCCCGGATCATTGGTCGATTGGGACAGTCTGGGGTATCAGGGCCGGAACTTCGCCGGCAAGGGCCCGACCGCCGCCGAGATCGGCTCATTCTGGGGAACGACTGCGCCGGAACCGATTCGGGCCTACGCCGGGATCGCATCGGCGGAGAACGTCGAGGACCGGGCCAGCTTGGCCGTCGACGACCTCGAGCGGGCGGGGGGTTTCGAGCGCGAGTACCTGTTGGTCGCCGGTACCACCGGAACCGGGTGGGTCGACCCCGCCGCGATGACCAGCTTCGAGTACGAGACCGGCGGTGACTCGGCGGCGGTGGGTATCCAGTACTCCTACCTGCCCTCGTGGGCGTCATTCCTGGTCGATCAGGTGAAGGCCCGGGAGGCCGGTCGCGCCCTCTTCGATGCGGTCTACCAGAGATGGTCCGCGCTGCCGGCCGATCAACGCCCGAAGCTCTACGCGTTCGGTTTGAGCCTGGGCTCGTACGCGGCGGAGGCGCCGTTCAGCGGTGAGGCGGACATGGCCAACCGCACCGACGGGATCCTGCTCGCCGGATCACCGGCCTTCAACCCGCTGAACCGGGAGTTCACCGACGGCCGTGATCCGGGAAGCCCGGAGGTGCAGCCGGTGTTCCGGGACGGTCGGACGGTCCGATTCGCGAACAACCCGGCGACGGAGATTCCACCGGCCGATCGACCCTGGGACGGCACCCGGGTGCTGTACCTGCAACACGCCTCAGACCCGATCGTCTGGTTGAGCCCGGATCTGATCCTGCACCGACCGGACTGGCTGGCCGAACCGCCCGGCAGTGATGTGACCGACGAAATGATCTGGATACCGTTCGTCACCTTCTGGCAGGTCACCATGGACATGCTGGAACCGGTCGATACCGAGCCGGGTCACGGGCACAGCTACACCCTGGAATTCGTCGACGGCTGGGCCACGCTGTTGCAACCGCCAGGTTGGACCAGCGAGCAGGCCGACACGCTTCGGGAAATCATCGGGCCCCTGCACTGAATGGCGTTGCGCTGAAACTCTGCACCGGCATCCCATGACGACGGTCACGCCTTGATCGAGGACCTCGCGTCAGGTGGGTGTTGCGGGCGAACTACGGCCTCGGCCTCAGCAGTTCAGGAGTGATGTCTTCGATCGCTCGCACCCCGGTGAGCGCCATCGTCAGGTCGAGTTCGGCGATGATGTTCGCGATCACCTCCTGGGCACCGCGCTGTCCGGCGATCGCGAGACCGTACAGGTAGGGGCGGCCGAGCAGGACGGCGTCGGCGCCGAGGGCCAGCGCCGTGAAAACGTCGGCGCCGGAACGGATGCCGCTGTCCATCAGGACGACGGCCGACGGGCCGACTGCCCGCCGTACTTCCACCAGCGCGTCGAGGGAAGCGATGGAACTGTCGACCTGTCGACCCCCGTGGTTCGACACCACCACCGCATCGACGCCCAGATCGAAGGCCTTGCGCGCGTCATCGGGGTGCAGGATCCCCTTCAGCACAACGGGCAACCGCGTGCGGTCCCGCAGCGTGGCGAGGTGACTCCAGCTCAGCCGCGGATTGGAATAAATGTCGAGAAAGGTCTCCACCGAGGCCCGGGGAAGTGGGGACCGCAGATTGTCCCGGAACGAACCGGGGTGATGCCTGGTGATCGAGAGCAGCGATCTGATCGCGCCGAGAGTGATCGTGCGGTCAGCTTTCTCGGCCGATCGGCGGCCCACTCGTTCGGCGACCAGCTCGCGAAACCGCGGGTCCGAGGTGTACTGGGCAATCCCGAGACCCTGGGCGAACGGCAGCGAGCCCAGATTGAGATCCTGTGGCCGCCAGCCCAATACGGTGGTGTCCACGGTGATCACCAGGGCTCCTGCACCGATCTTCTCCGCCCGATCGATCAGGCTGTCGACGAGTTCCTCGTCGGTGCTCCAGTAGAGCTGCACCCAGCGCGGGCTCTCACCCATCGCGGCGGCCGTCTCCTCCATGGGAGTGCCACCCTGATTGGTGAACACGTACGGGATGCCGGTCGCTGCGGCCGCGCGCGCGGTCAGCAGGTCGCTGTCCTCGGTGATGAGCTGACCGGCACCGACCGGCGCAAGCAGGATCGGTGCCGGCAGTGGCGTTCCGAGGAGGTCGACCGACAGGTCACGTCGTTCCACGCCCTGCAACATCCGCGGCACGATGGTCCACCGGTCGAAGGCCTCCCGGTTGTTGCGCATCGTCCGGCCGAGGCCCGCGCCGCCGGCGACGTACGCCCATCCGCGCGCCGTGCTGGCCCGGCGCGCGCGTCGCTCGAGTGCGGCGAAGTCGGTGGGAACGGCGGGTCGCCGACCCAGCACCCCGGCTCGATAGATCTGGTTCTGCCGGGCCCGACCGGGCCCGGAGCCGACGGCCGGCAACGTTTCGCCCGACATCGCGGACTCCTCTCCGACGGGTGCGGGGTACCGTCCCACCGTAGAGGTGGAACGGCCGCACGGCGCCGGAGAGCCCATCCGCGCAGGTCGGAGCGGCGAGCGCACCCGCCCTCTTGGTAGAGCGGCGGATGCGGTCTCAGAATCCCTGAGCCAGCCGGAAATAGGCCTGGTTCCAGCGGATTTCATTGCGGAAGTCACGCATTCTGGTGTCCTCGTCGATCACCAGCAGCTCGGTGCGCAGAATGTCGGCCAAGTCGGTGATCTCCTCCACGCCGACGGCATTCGTGAGCACGGTGTGATGCGGACCGCCGGCGGTCAGCCAGGCCTGGGCGGAGATCCCGAAACTCGGGCGCGGCTTCCAGACCGCCCGGGCGACCGGCAGTTTGGGCAGCGGCTCATCCGGCGGCACGACGTCGATCTCGTTGGCCAGCAGCCGGAATCGCTCACCCATGTCGGCCAGGCCGACGACCACGGCAGGACCGGGTTCGGCGTCGAAGACCAGCCGGACCGGATCCTGTCGATCGCCGATGCCAAGGGGGTGAATTTCGCAGCGTGGTTGCCCGGCCGCGATCGTCGGGCAGACCTCCAGCATGTGGGCGCCGAGGATCTTCTCCTCGCCGGGAGCCAGATGGTAGGTGTAGTCCTCCATGAACGAGGTGCCACCCGCCTGGTCCCGGCCCATCGATTTGAGGGTGGCCAGCAGGACCGAAGTCTTCCAGTCACCCTCGCCGCCGAATCCGTAGCCATCGGCCATCAACCGTTGTACTGAAATACCGGGCAGCTGACGCAGGCCGCCGAGGTCCTCGAAGTTCGTGGTGAAGGCGCCGAAGTTGCCGGCCTGCAGGAACTGTCGCAGGCCCAGCTCGATCCGAGCGGCATAGCGCAGTGAGTCGTGCTGTTCTCCGCCCGCCCGCAAGGTCGGCACGACCGCGTACTGCTCGTCGTAATCGGCCACCAGCGAGTCGATCTCCGCCTCGTCGACCTGGTCGACGATGGCGACCAGATCGTTGACACCGTAGGTGTTCACCGAGACGCCGAAGCGGCGCTGCGCCTCGACCTTGTCGCCTTCGGTCACCGCGACGTCGCGCATGTTGTCGCCGAACCGCGCCACCCGCAGCGAACGGATGGTGGCCGCGCCCCTGGCAGCGCGGCCCCAGGCGCCGACGGCGGCAAGGGTCTCCGGATGGGTCACGTGGCCGGCGACCGTCTTCCGGCTGACGCCCAGCCGGGTCTGGATGTAGCCGAATTCGCGGTCGCCGTGCGCTGCCTGGTTGAGATTCATGAAGTCCATGTCGATCTCGGACCAGGGCAGCGATTCACCTGCCTGGGTGTGCAGGTGGAGCAAGGGCTTCTGCAGCGCATCCAACCCGGAGATCCACATCTTCGCCGGGGAGAAGGTGTGCATCCAGGCGATCAGACCGATGCAGTCGTCGTCGCTGTTGGCATCGAGCATCATCCGGCGGATGCCGTCGGCCGAGGTGAGAACCGGCTTCCAGACGACAGAGAAGCCGATCTCCTTCGCGGCGTCGAGGGCATCGGCGATCTGCCGGGACTGGCTCTGCACCTGGGTGACCACCTCGGGCCCGTAGAGCCCCTGGCTACCGGTGAGAAACCAGACCTGGCCGGCACCGGCGCCGCTCCGGGTCATGGCTGATGGTGTCATGAAGCTGACCGTCCCTTGCTGAGTGTGGTTTGTCCGTAAGCGTTCTGGTAACGCTGGTACAGGGCGTCGATGTGCGCCTGGTCGATCGGGTGGGGGATTCCGTCCTGCCGGGCGATGGACACCGTCCGCGCGACCTCTTCGCACATGGCAGCGGTCTTGACCGCTGCCCTTGCGGTGCGACCGATGGTGAACGGACCGTGGTTGGCCATCAGGACGGCCTTGGAACGGTGGTGTTGCAGGGTCTCCACGATTCCGCGACCGATCGAGTCGTCGCCGATCAGTGCGAACGGGCCGACCGGGATCTCGCCACCGAACTCGTCGGCCATCATGGTCAGCACGCACGGTATCGGGTTCACGACGGGCGGCAAAGGCGGTCGCGTAGGTGGAATGGGTGTGCACGACACCGCCGACCCAATCCAGGTGCGCGTAGACATAGCCGGCGGCAAAGGTGTCCGACGACGGCGCGTCGTCGCCCTCGACCACCGTCCCGTCGAAGTCGGTGACCACCATGTTCTGCGGGGTCAGCCGCTGGTAGTCGACCCCGGATGGTTTGACCACCAGCAGGTCGGCGCCCGGGACCCGGGCGGAGACATTGCCGGCGGTCCAGACGACCAGGTTCCACCGGACGAGTTCGGCGTGCAGATCACAGACCTCGACCCGCAGCCGCTCGATGTGCTGACGGGTCTGTGGGGAGAGCTTCATACCCGCACCTGCCTGCTGGTCGCCTCGCGGCGTCGTCGGCGCAGGGATCGCATCAGGCCGTTCCCACCGCGACCGAAGTAGTCGTGCAGTTCGCCGGTACTCGGCGTACATCTCGTCGTAGAGAGCGGAATTCGCCGGATCGGGCAGGTAGACATTGTCGATGCGGCTGCCCATCACGGCCGCGGCGGCCGGGACGTCGGGGTAGGCACCGGCGGCGACCGCGGCGTGGATGGCAGAGCCGAGCGCGGGACCCTGCTCGGATCCGCCGAGCGACAACGGCAGACCGGTGACGTCGGCGTAGATCTGCATCAGCAGCGCATTCTTGACCAGACCGCCGACGACGACCATTTCGGTGACCGGAACGCCTGCGGCGTTGAAGGTCTCGATGATGGTGCGGGTGCCGAAGGCGGTCGCCTCCAGCAACGCCCGGTAGGTGTCCTCGGGCCTGGTGGCCAATGTCTGCCCGACGATCAGGCCGGACAGTTCGTGATCGACCAGCACCGACCTGTTGCCGCTGTGCCAATCGAGAGCCAGCAGTCCGTGCTCGCCGACCCGCTGCCCGGCGGCGAGTTCGGTGAGGTACTCGTGCACGGTCACGCCGTGCGCGGCCGCCCGCTGTTCGTACTCTGCAGGCACTCCGGTCCGGACGAACCAGCCGAAGATGTCGCCGACACCGCTCTGGCCGGCTTCATAACCCCAGCGACCGGCGGTGATCCCGCCGTCCACCACCCCGCACATGCCGGGGACCTCGCGCAGTTCGTCGCCGTTCATGACGTGGCAGGTGGAGGTACCCATGATGGCGACCAGTTGGCCGGGGTCGATCGATGAGGCGGCGGGCGCGGCGACATGGGCGTCGACATTGCCGACGGCAACGGCGATGCCCGCCGGAAGGCCGGTCCATTCCGCGGCCTCGGCGGTCAATCCGGCCGGCCCGCTGACCCAGCTGACCGATCTCATGATCGAGCTTGTCGGTGACGAAACCGGAGAAATCGGGATTGAGGGCGGCCAGGAAGTCGCCGTCGGGGTAGCGACCGTCCTGCAGAATGCCCTTGTAGCCGGCCGTGCAGGCGTTGCGGACGTACCTGCCGCAGAGCTGCCAGACGATCCAGTCCGCGGCCTCCACCCAGTGGTCCATCCGCTGGTAGATCTCCGGGTCGCCTTCCAGCAGCTCGAGGCCCTTGGCGAACTCCCACTCTGAGGAGATGAAGCCGCCGTAGCGGGGGAGCCAGGACTCGCGGCGGTCTTCGGCGAGCTCGATTGATCCGGTCGGCCTGTGGCTGGGCGGCGTGATGCCGCCACAGCTTGACGTAGGCATGCGGCCGGTCCACGTACTCGGGCAACTCGCACAGCGGCGTTCCGTCCGAGGTTGTCGGCACCATGGTGCACGCCGTGAAGTCGGTGCCGATCCCGATGACGGACGCGGGCTCGATGCCGGCCGCGGCGACGGCCTGTGGGACGGCACTCTTGAGCACGCCGACGTAATCCGCCGGGACCTGCAGGGCCCAATCCGGCGGCAGTTGCCCGGTCGGTACCCGGCAGTCGGTCGGTGATCACGGCGTTCGGATACTCGTAGACGGCGGAACCGAGCTCCGCACCGTCCCGGACCCGGACGACGACGGCGCGCCCGGACAGGGTCCCGTAGTCGACCCCGACGACACAGGCGTCGGGTCGATCCACATTCTCGTGTGTGCTCATCTCATTGGCGCCCGGAGGCGCCGGTCCCTTCTGGTCCGGTCTTGTCGACGACTGCAGTCCTGACCCTGAGGAACGCGGGTCGGAGGTAGACGGATTCCGGGCGTCGTCACGGCTTGACGCCTCCCGAGGATGCGATGTTAGCGCTCACAATCCACTCAGGGAAGAGTCTGGTCGGGAAACTTTCCTTGCTCACCTGTCGAATCGGCGCCTGATGGACCAGTGGGTGGAACGGTTCGGCCGGCCCGAAACCGTCGATGCGAAAATGTGATGGCGGCTACTTGACATTGCGATGTGTGAGCGTTAACACTACGACGGCGGGTGCGTCCACCCGTCCTCATCACCAAGCGTCTGTGATCGGAAGGTCGGCCAACGGAGGCCTCTTTCGCCGCCCGCCCCCTGGGTCCGGCGGCGCAGGAGCCTTCCGTCGGACGATTGCGAGAGAACTCGTTGCAGCACTCGGCCGTGGCCGGCTCGCGACGATCGCAACACTTCTGTGACGGGGTCATCCAGCGTCGGAGGAACATCCGTGGTCACGAGAAAGTTGGCTGTCCTGGCGGCGGCAGCAGCCGCAGCGATCGCCCTGACGGCATGCGGAAGCAGTGCGACGACCGCATCGTCCAGCACCAGCGAGGCCGCCACCAGCGCCGCCTCGTCGAGCAAGGCCGCTACCAGTAGCGCAAGTGCGTCGTCGGCGGCCTCCGGTTCCGCCGAGGCGGGCGGCGAGCTGCCCCCCGTCGATCCCGCAGTGCTCGACGGCGCGGTGATCGGTTTCGCCCAGGTCGGTTCCGAGAGTGGTTGGCGCAGTGCCAATACCGACTCCATCAAGTCGTCGGCGGAGCAGTACAAGGTCGACCTGCAGTTCACCTCCGCCGAAGGTGACCAGGCCAAGCAGATCTCCTCGATCAAGACCTTCATCACCCAGGGCGTCGACCTGATCGCGTTCTCGCCGGTGGTCGAGACCGGCTGGGACGCGGTCCTGCAGGAGGCGAAGGCCGCCGACATCCCGGTCGTCCTGACCGACCGCTCGGTCGATTCGGATCCCAGCCTGTACAAGACGTTCATCGGTTCCGACTTCATCCTCGAGGGCGAGAAGGCGGCGACCTGGGCGCAAGAAGGAGTTCGCCGACGCGGACAAGGTGAACATGGTCGTCCTGGAGGGCACCACCGGTTCCGCTCCGGCCAACGATCGGGCCACCGGATGGGCCAACATCCTCGGCTCCGACGCGAAGTTCACCACCCTGGCCTCGCAGACCGGCGACTTCACCCGGGACGGCGGCAAGAAGGTCATGGAGGGCTTCCTGGCCACCTACCCCGACATCGACCTGGTCTACGCCCACAACGATGACATGGGTCTGGGCGCCATCGAGGCCATCGAAGCCGCCGGCAAGGTGCCCGGCAAGGACATCAAGATCGTGACCATCGACGCGGTCAAGGCCGGCATGGAAGCACTGGCCGCCGGCAAGATCAACTTCATCGTCGAGTGCTCACCGCTGCTCGGTGAGCAGTTGTTCCAGGCCTCCAGCGCCGTGCTCGCCGGCCAGGAGATCCCGGCGCGGGTGGTGACGATCGAGACCACCTTCGATCAGCAGCAGGCCATCGAGGCACTGCCCGACCCGCCTGTACTAGCCGATAATCGGGACGTCCGGATCTGTGTTTCGAGGATCCGGGCGTCCCGTCGTCGTACCTGTGTCGTCGTACCGACTGTGTCGCAGTCGTACCGGTGCCCCTACGGGCACACCGAGCTCGCCGCTTTCCCAGCGCGAAACCGCTCTGAGAAACCGCAGTGAGAAAGGAGCCCGGCGATGACCGAATCCGCTGGCCGATTCCGACCGGCCCGTCATCGAGATGCGCGACATCAGCATCTCTTTCCCCGGAGTCAAGGCACTGCAGAACGTTTCGTTCCGGCTGTTCCCGGGCGAGGTGCACGCGCTGATGGGGGAGAACGGCGCCGGCAAGTCCACCCTGATCAAGGCGCTGACCGGGGTGTACGCCATCGATTCGGGCACCATCTCGGTCAAGGGCAGCGACGTCTCTGTTCTCCGGACCCGCGCAGGCCCAGCAGGCCGGTATCGCGACCGTGTACCAGGAGGTCAACCTGGTGACCAACCTGACGGTCGCGGAGAACATCATGCTCGGCCGGGAACCACGCCGGCTGGGGATGATCGACTGGCGCCGGATGCGCAAGCACACCGCCAACGGTGCTCGAGCGGTCTCAACCTGGACATCGATCCCGGGTCGCTGCTCGGCGCGCATTCGATCGCCGTCCAGCAGTTGGTGGCCATCGGCCGGGCCATCGACGTGAACGCCGATGTCCTGGTGCTGGACGAACCGACGTCGTCGCTGGACGTCAAGGAGGTCGCCGAACTGATGGCGGTCATCCGGCAGGTCCGCGACAAGGGCGTCGCCGTGCTGTTCGTCTCGCATTTCCTGGACCAGGTCTACCAGATCTCCGATCGCATCACCGTGCTGCGCAACGGTGAGCTGGTCGGCGAATACCTGGTCGCCGAACTGCCCCGGCTGCAGCTGGTCTCCAAGATGATCGGCAAGGACCTCGCTGCGCTGGAGGCGCTCGAGGAGGGCACCAAGCGCGAGGCCGTCGAACGCATCGAAGGCGGCGCCTTCCTCACCGCAAAGGCGTTGGGCCGCAAGGGTTCGATCGAGCCCTTCGACCTGGAGGTGCACCCCGGTGAGGTGGTCGGGCCTGGCCGGGCTGCTCGGCTCCGGACGGACCGAACTGGTCCGCCTGCTCTACGGCGCCGATCGCAGCGACACCGGGGCCACCACGATCGCCGGGCAGGACATCAAGCTGCGCAGCCCGCGGCTGGCGCTGAACCAGAAGATCGCCTTCGCCTCGGAGAACCGCAAGGCCGAGGGGCTGATCGGCGATCTGAGTGTCCGGGCCAACATCGTGCTGGCCATGCAGGCCGAGCGCGGCTGGACCCGGCAGATCCCCCGGCGCCAGCAGGACGAGCTGGCCGACCGGTACATCAAGGCCCTCGACATCCGGCCGACCAGCCCGGACACCCTGGTCCGCAACCTGTCCGGCGGCAATCAGCAGAAGGTGCTGCTGGCCCGCTGGTTGCTCGCCGAACCGAACCTGCTGATCCTGGACGAACCCACCCGGGGCATCGACGTCGGGGCCAAGGCCCAGATCCAGAAGCTGGTCGCCGGACTGTCCGAGAAGGGGATGGCGGTCATCTTCATCTCCGCCGAACTCGAGGAGGTGCTTCGTCTTGTCGCACCGCATCGGCATCCTGCGGGACCGCCGGAAGGTCGCCGAGATCGTGAACAGCGAGTCCACCACCGTCGAGGACATCATGGACATCATCGCAGCGGAGGCGCAGCCCGCATGAAGAAGCTCACCAGCAATCGACTCCTGTGGCCGGCCGTCGTGCTCATCGCGCTGCTGCTGGCCAACCTGCTCTGGAACCACTCCTTCTTCGACATCACCCTGCGGGACGGGAACCTCTACGGGGCCCCGGTCGACATCCTGCGCCGGGCGGCTCCGATCGTTCTCGTGGCGCTGGGAATGACGCTGGTCATCGCCACCCGCGGGATCGATCTCTCCGTCGGTGCGGTCGCCGCCATCTCCGGCTCCTGGGCGTCGATGTACATCATCTCGTCGGCCGACGGGGCCTCGGTCACGGTGGTGCTGACCGCGGTCGCCGTCGCCCTGCTGATGGCGCTGATCGCCGGCGCCTGGAACGGTTTCCTGGTCTCCGTCCTCGGGATCCAGCCCATCGTGGCCACTCTGGTGCTGATGGTCGCCGGCCGCGGCCTCGCGCAGGTGATCACCGACGAGAAGATCCTCTACCCGGACAACTCCCCGGCCTACAAGCTGATCGGCGGCGGCTACCTGCTGGCCGTTCCGTTCTCGATCCTGTTGGCCGGCGGCATCTTCGCGCTCACCGCGGTGCTCACCCGAAAGACCGCGCTGGGCACGCTGATCGAGTCCGTCGGCGTGAATCCGGAGGCAAGCCGGCTGGCCGGCGTCCGGGCCCGACCGATCATCTTCCTGGCCTACGTGTTCAGCGGGCTGTGCGCCGGCCTCGCCGGGCTGATGCTGACCTCCAACTCGACCTCCGCCGACCCGAACTCGATCGGCTTGTTCATCGAACTCGACGCCATTCTGGCGGTCGTCATCGGCGGCACATCACTTGCCGGCGGCCGGTTCTCGCTGGCCGGCACGCTGATCGGCGCGTTCATCATCGAGACCATGGACGCGTTCGTGGTGATCGCCATCTCGGCCCGCAGCACCGATGTCTTCAAGGCCTGCGTGGTCATCATCGTCTGCCTGCTGCAGTCGTCGCGGGTCAGGGCCTGGCTGCTGAACGTTCTGCGGTGGGGTCGAACCCCGACCAGAACGCACCACGAGCCGCCTCCACCGGCCGCGACCAAAGAGCTGCAGATCCCTTCGCCCACCGTCCCGGACCCGACCCCCGACACCAACGGGTCCGACACCAGCAACGGGTCCGACACCAAGACCGTGAAGGCAACGTCATGAGCACATCACTGGCACCCGTCACCGGTGCCCCGCGGTCCCGTCAACGCTTCGGACGCTTCGAGCAGTACACCCAGATCGGGGTCACCGCCCTGCTCCTGGTGATCATGCTGATCGTCGGCAGCCTGCTGTATCCGAATTTCACCTCCGGGCAGGCGATCTTCGACCTGCTGGGCAAGAACGTCTTCCTCATCCCGCTGGCCATCGGGATGACCTTCGTCATCCTCAGCGGTGGCATCGACCTGTCGGTCGGTGCGGTGATGGCGCTCGGCTCGGTGATCGCGGCGAGCCTGCTGCAGGCCGGATGGTCGGCGGTGCTGGTCATCCCGATCGTCCTGCTGGCGGCCTCGACCCTCGGGCTGGTGGTCGGCATCATGATCAGCCGATTCGAGATCCAACCCTTCATCGCCACGCTGGCCGCGATGTTCCTTGCCCGCGGCCTGTGCCTGGTGATCACCGACCGGTCCATCGCCATCGACAACAGCTTCTTCCAGAGCATGAATCTCGCGCACATCAATCTCTGGGAGCAGGAGACCGTCAATCTGCGCGGCAAGGTGCGGATCACCGACGTGTACACCACGCCGTCGGTCCTCATCGCGATGGCGCTGCTGCTGGTGGCGTTCATCGTGCTGCACTACAGCAGGTTCGGCCGAACCGTGTATGCGGTCGGCGGCAACGAGCCCTCCTCGCGATTGATGGGTCTGCGGGTCGACCGCACCAAGGTCAGCGTGTACGTCATCAGCGCGTTCTGCGCCGGGATCGCGGGGCTGCTGTTCGCTTTCTACACGGCTTCCGGTGACCCGGTGGCCGGCATCGGCTACGAGTTGAACGCGATCGCCGCAGTGGTGATCGGCGGAACGCTGCTCTCCGGCGGTTCCGGTTACGTCCTCGGGTCGATGCTCGGAGTGTTGGTCCTGGCGACGATCTACGCCTACAAGGAGTTCGACGGCGACCTGAACACCGGGTGGACCCGGGTGATGATCGGCGTCCTGGTCTTGTTCTTCATCGTGTTGCAGCGATTCATCGTCACCCGAAGGCGCCGCTGAGGCGGCCGGTCGCCGACGCCCACCAAGAGGCCGAGAGAGAGGGCACGGGAGTGTCGAACGCCCCGCGGGCAAGGCCACCTGGCCTCTATGACGTTGCAAAACTGGCCGGGGTCAGTCACCAGACGGTCAGTCGAGTGATCAATTCCAGTCCCAGCGTCCGCGAGGACACCCGACAACGGGTGCAGCAGGCGATCGCGGAACTGGGCTACCGACGCAACGTCGCGGCCAGGACCCTGGTCACCCGGCGGTCGAACACCATCGGGGTGATCACCAGCGTCTCGCCGTTCTGGGGCCCGAGCAGCACGCTGATCGGCGTCGAGCGGGCAGCGCGCGACGCCGGGTTCTATCTCAGCGTCGCTGCCCTGCCCAGTATCGAGACGGCCGCGGTGAACGACGTTCTGGGGCACTTCCACGACCAGGGAGTGGAAGGCATCGTGGTGATCGCCCCCGAAGCCGCGCTGGCCCACATGGCGGAGCCATTCGTCACCGACATCCCGGTCGTCATGGTCGCTGCGGGCGCTGAGCCGGCGCCCGGTGTGCAGATCACCGCCATCGACCAGGAGCAGGGCGCACGCCTGGCCACCAGGCATCTCGTCGAACTCGGCCACAGCAGAATCGGTCACATCGCCGGGCCGGATCCGTGGTTCGACGCAACGGCCCGGTTGAAGGGGTGGCACGCCGAGCTCGCACAGTCCGGGTTGCGTCCCGGACCTCATGCTGCCGGTGACTGGACGGCGGCCAGCGGCTACCGGATCGGGACCCAGTGGGTCGGCCGGAAGCGTCTGCCCTCGGCCATTTTCGTGGCGAACGACCTGATGGCCCTCGGGTTCGTCCGGGCGATGCACGATGCCGGGATCGGCGTCCCGGATCAGGTGTCGATCGTCGGCTTCGACGACATGCCCGGTGCGGATCACTTCATTCCCGGGTTGACCACCATCCGGCAGGACCTGGACACCCTCGGCGGGCAATGCATCGAGATGCTGCTCGCCGCCCTCAACGACTCACCGAGCGATGCGCCGTTGGTGGAACCGGTTCTGGTGGTTCGGGAAAGTGCCAGGCGGCACGACGGTTGACGGTCGATCGATGCCGCGACTGCCTCGTCCAGACAGGTCAGCGGTGGGTGTACCGGCCCTGGACGGTTCCCCACGGACTCCACATTGTGTAGCTGAGCGTCGTGGGGCGCCCGGGGGAGTACAGCGCTCCGAACCGTTCCGCGACATCCAGCATCTGGCCGGCGAAGTGCAGTGGGTTGAAGAGGTCGAACACGTCCATCGGTGCCGGGGGCTGTGTTCGACGCGCCTGTGTTCGAGGCGGTGGTCGTCGTCCTGCCTGTGCTTGTCCCGCCCGGGCCCGGGAGCCGTGGCGTGCCGATCCGGCCGTCAGCTTCTCGATGACCGCTCGTGCCTCCGGATCACCCTGATCGGCCCAGGCACTGACCACGTGGAGCTTCACGGTGTCGGCGATGACGCTGTCCGTCGACCCGGCGGGGATGCGCTGGACACCACGTGCGTCGCGCACCCGAAGTTCACCTGCGGTATCGCTGAGGATGACGTCCCAGCTGTCGCTGTCGGGTGTCCCGGCGAGCAGGACGGGGCCGAGACCCGGCCGGGAGCCCAGCGCACACGGCACGTTGCTCTCCCGCAGCGCCGCATGGATTCGATGCAGCCGTTCGGACATCGAGCCTCCCATCCGGTCCAGGGTGTTGTGCCCATCGTAAGGAACCGCCGGTCCACCCGGCCGCGCCGCGCGGGGCGGGATCGTGACATCGGCCACCGGGGCCGGGATTGTCGGCGCGGACGCAGGTCGCGAACGACCCGACCGATGGTCAACTCAGACCGGCTGTCGCACCGTTGCTCTCAGGCTCAGCACGGTCTGCACCGCCAGTACCACCAGCAGCGCCGGGACGATCAGGTAGGCCGCTCGGAGACCGAAAGCATCGGACAACGCGGCCAGCAGGAAGGGGGCTCCGCCGATCGCCACACCGGAGGCCAGCGCGCCCCGGGATGCGGCCCGGTCCCGGTCCTGCGGCCAGGCGGCGACCAATCGGGCGAGGGCGGCCGGATAGAGCAGGGCGACCCCGGCACCGGCGATCAGCAGGCCGATCGCGGCCCCGATGGTGTTCGGCCAGGCCCAGAACCCCGCGAACCCGACCACCGCGACACCGCAGGCCGCCATCATCACCACCTGCGGGTGCCGGCCGGCGGTGAGCCGGGAGGATGCCGCCCGGACCAGGGCCATGCCCAACAGGAACATGGCGGCAAGCACCGGAGCCGCGGCTGGGCTTGCTCCGTGCCATTCGGTGAACGCGTCGGCGGCCCAGAAGACCAGGCAGAACTCCACGCTGACCGCCAGTAGCAAGGCGACCCAGCGGGGGAGAAGTCGGCCCGGCTCCAGTCCCGGACCAGGTTTCGGCTCAGCCGCTCGACCGGCCGCGTCGGAGGTCTGCTCCCAATCCCGGCGCTGCAGCAGTAGCACGACGAGAAGTGCGGCTGCCACGGGAATCACCGGCAGCAGATAGCCGGCCGCCCATCCGGCGCCGAGAGCGATCGCGCCGGCGACCGCTGCCGGGGCCAGCAGGCTCGCGAAGCTGCTGACCGCGTTGGCCTCGCCAAGGGCTGCGGTGGTGAACCGCGGGTGACGCGCGCCGAGTGCAGCTGGCACCAACGCGATGATCAACGCCGATCCGAGCCCGAGCACGGCCGCACCGATCAGGGTGAGCACCCGAACCGAGGATGCCAGCAGCAGCGCACCGGCGATCTGGCCGGAGATGGCGACGACGAGCCCGATCCGGTGACCCACCCGCCGCACGAAGGGACCGCCCAGAAGTCCGGTGATCACCAGCGCAACCGCGAACAGGCTCGGGTAGAACGCGACTTCCGCCCGGCTGACCCCGAGTTGTTCCTGCAGCGGGGCGAGTACCGCCCCAATGCCGTTGAGCAGGAAGCCGAGCATCCCCAACGCCGCATACAGCACCAAGGTGAGCCGGTCGCGCACCATGACCGTTGCCGGTCCGTCGCCCGGTGCAGCTTTGTCCAATCGCTTCACAAAGGCATACTAGCCCGGTGACCACCGTCCCCACGACCGCGCCGGATCGGCAGAACACCTCACTGGCCAGGGCGCTGACCCTGGTGCACACCCATCGGGTCGATCTGCGCACCGATCTGACCGAGCGGTTGGGTCTGACCCGTACCGCAACGGGACTGGTGCTGCGGGAGCTGCAGACGCTGAGACTGATCCGCAGCGCGGCCATCCAGCGCAGCGACGCCGGTGGTGGCTCGACGGGACGCCCTTCGCATGCCGTCGAGATCCATCCCGATGCTCCGGGTGTGCTGGCCGTCCAGCTGCAGGCCGAGACCGTCCTGGTCGCCGAGGCGCAACTGGGCGGGACGCTCGGCCGGATCGACGAGTTCGCCCTGCCGGCGCCGGCAACCCCGGAATCCGTTCTGGGTCTGCTCGGGTCGGTCCTGTCGCAACGGCTCACGAACGCCGTGCGACCGCCGTTCGGCATCGGGTTGGCGTTGCCGTCCGCGGTCGGATCGGATGGCACCGCGCTCGCCGCCCACCACCTGGCATGGCCACACGCGGTGCCGGTTCGTCGGATGCTCGTCGACCTGCTGACGGCGAGCGGCCACGGGAATGTCCGGATGTCGGTCGGCAACGACGCGAACCTGGCCGCGCTCGCCGAATCCCGGCACGGCGCCGGACAGGGGGCGGCGCAGATGCTCTACGTGATGACCGGCCAGGTCGGGGTGGGCGGCGGACTGGTCGTCGACGGCCGGCTCCATCTGGGCAGCGCGGGCTACGCCCTCGAGATCGGACACACCCCGGTACCCCCCGGGAACCGGCTCTGCCGTTGCGGCAATCGGGGGTGCCTGGAGGTCGAGGCCGACCCCGTCGCGCTGCTGGCCGCGGCGGACATCGTGACCAACGAACCGACGCTGCAGGCCGCCCGATCGGTGATCGCCCGCCGGCGCGACGACCCGAGGTCCGGCTCGGCGGTCGATCTCATCACCCGACGCCTGGCCGCCGGGCTGGCCTCGATGGTCAACGTCCTGAATCCGGACCGGATCGTGCTGGGTGGGCTGTACGCGGATCTGCTCGCCGCGGCAGAGACGCAGCTACGTACCGGCATCGCCCGCCACTCATTCCTCGACCAGGCTGCTCAGGTCGAACTGCGGGCTGCCGAACTCGGCGCGTCCGCTCTCACCGGCGCTGCCGAACTCGCTTTCCAGCCGTTGCTGGATGACCCACGGTTGCTGGTGTGACGCCACGTCCCTTGCGACCTGTGGTCAAGTGTCACCCGGGCGACGCCGAATCGTCCCGCCCGCGGTTGTCCAGGACGAGCGGAGCACGTCCCTTGATGTCGTAGCGCACGTGCGTGACCTCCGCGGTACTGATCACCCGGGACGGCGTCAGTTCGATCGCCTCTTCATCGCCGAGACCGAGATCGGCGTCGAACAAACGCATTCCGGTTCCCAGCACGACCGGAACGATGTGCAGTTCGAGCTGATCCAGCAGGCCGGCCTTCAGCACCTGGCGGACCATCGATCCACCGCCGGCGACGGCGACGTTCTTCGTCCCGGCCGCGGAGCGTGCCTGTTCGACCGCGCTGTGGATTCCGTCGGTGACGTAGGTGAAGCTCGTTCCGCCCCGGCGTTCGAGCCTGGGTCGCGGTCGGTGGGTCACCACGAACACCGGGGCGCGAAACGGCGGATCGTCGCCCCACGGCACTTCGCCACCGTCCGCCATCCGGCGACCCATCACGTAGGCGCCGGCCGCGTCGAATGTCTCGGCGATGACATCGGAATTCTGGCTCGGCTCACCGCCCCGGAAGCCCTGACGGTCCCGCCAGGCCATGGCGTCGATCACCCACCGGGTGATCCGGAAGAAGCCGGCGGCCTCCGTCCCTTCGATCCAGTTCTCGATCGTCGGATCGCAGCGGCCGGCATAGAAACCGTCCAGCGATACCGACATCTGTGCCGTCACCAGTGTCACGATGATCTCCTCGATTCCGAGACGGTTTGTCAGGCTTCGGGTGTCGTTGAGTGCAGAAAGTGCCCGAGTTGATCCAGCAGACCTCTGGTGCCTTCCTCACGACCGGCCGGATCGTCCAGGCCGTCGAAATGCACTCCCTGCTCGGTGTAGGTGAGATGGGTGCCGCCCGGCTGTGGAGTCATCGCGATGGTGGTCAGCGAGGTGGACATGTGCCGGCCGTCGACCCACATGTCATAGGTGAAGACGATCCGCTCGAGTTCGACGATGTCGGTGTACGTCGAATGGAATCGGGAGCGCGGTCCGCCGTGCCACTGCCCCTCCTCGACACCGTGCCCGCCGACCGAGAAATCATGGGACTGATCCGATACCGTGAACACTTCACCCGCGGAGAACCATTGCTGCCGAGAATCGTTGTCGCTGAGCGCATTCCACACCTTCTCGATCGGGGCCGGATAATCGCGTTCGATGACGAAGGTGGCGTGCGTCTGGCTGCGTTCGATGGTGCTGTCCATCTCATGACTCCTTGACTGTTGTGCTGGGTTCGGACCGGTGCTGATCGAGATCGGTTGCCTCCCGGCCGTCATCGCCCTCGAGGAAGGCGGACAGTCGGTCGAGCCGTCGCTCGGCGGGCAATCGCTGTCGGCCGATCCAGGATCCGGCCGGCTCGAGCGCGTCGACGGCGAGTTGGTAGGTGCGCACCCGACCGACCTTTTCGGAGGTGACAATGCCGGCCGACTCCAGGACGGCCAGGTGCTGAACAACCGCCGGCAGCGACATGGCAAGCGGGCGAGCCAATTCGCTGACCGACACCGGGCCTCGGACCAGGCGTTCCACCATCGCCCGGCGACTGCCGTCGGCGAGGGCGTGGAACATCCGGTCCAATCGATCCGGCTGATACTTAATCACATGCTTAAGTGTTACGGCAAACCTGTGGGAAGTCAAGAGATGTCGACGCACCGTTCTGGGTGGTGGTCATTCGACCCGGTTCGGCGAGGAGGAGCGCCCCGGTGGAGAAACGCGAAGGCCGGGAGAGCGCCCCCCAACGTGGCGATCTCCCGGCCGACGGCGCTATCAGGTGTTGTTGACCCAGGCAGAGCAGAAGTTGTCGTTCTTCTGGGAATCGGGAACCTGATTCTTGATGTCCAGGAAGATGCCCCAGGTCCGCTGGTTGACCACCTTCTCGGTGACCCAGTAGTGGGCGCTCACCGACTGTCCGGGTGCCAACGACGAACTGTCGAATTCCTCGCGGACCTCGTTGCCGTTGCCGAACACGCCGTGGGTCGACCACACCGGCTGGGCCGCCGCGCGGAACGGCCCCGAGGCTGCGTTGCCCTCATTGGTGTAGACGATGTTGAAGTGATACCAGTTGATCCCGTCGCCGTAGTTGACGTAGTCGCGGACGACCTCGCATTTGGTGACATCGAGATCGGGGGCTGCTGCCGCGGAGCTCGCCTGGGCGGATCCGGCCGCCAACATCAGCGGGGCCGATGCCGCCAGTGCGAGACCGGCGATCCTGGCTGCGATCCGGGTACTTCTTGACATTGCTGGAGTCCTCTCCTTGTTCGTCATTCACCAGTTCTCTGGCGAACGGGGGAAAGGAGTCGAAGCGGGCTGCCGAGATTCGGAGTTACCTAGTTCTGAGTACCTGCTGCGTTCCGGACAACTGCTGAGTTCCGAGTACCTGGTGAGGTCCGGCCAGCTGCTGTGTCTGGCCGATCAGACCGACGGCTGCCGCCCGATTCGGCACGCCCAGCCGCGCGTAGGTGCGGGTGAGGTGCTTGGAGACCGTCGCGGCGGTCAGCCCCAGTCGACGCCCGATCTGGGCGTCGGTGAGACCGGCTGCGACCAGGGTGAGGATCTGTTCCTGACGGGCGGTCGGTACCACGACGCTCGGCCCCTCGGACCCCCGTGGGATCGCCACCGATGCCATCACCTTCCGAAGGGTTGGCGAAACCTGCATCGCGGGAAGGAGTTGCTGATCCATCCGGTGTACGGCAGCGGCCAGATGGATGCCCGCCGCGTCGAGCAGGGCCACCTGCCGGTCGGTGAACGATCCGCGGAAGCGGCTCACCACCAGGAGTTCGATCGTGTGCCGATGCACCGCTGTCAACACGCACATCTGATCGTCGACTCCCTGGTGACTGGTCGCGAACAGCACCGAGCTGCGCCAGGCAGTGCGCGCGAGGACGTCGGAGATCCTGATCGGAGTGGGACGGTTGATCCCCGATCGCGCCTGCTGGGCCAGCAGTGGGCGCAGCGGATGCGTGCGGGCGGCGGAGGGGTAGCCCGCCAACGCGGCCGACTCCGCTCTCTCCGCCGGCCACAGCACAGCGACCTCCTGCCCGGAACGCAGGTCGATGCGGGTCAACGTGGAGGTGTCCGCGCCGACCACCTGGGCCAGCAATTCGAGCATCGACGGCACCGCAGCCGGCTGGGTGATTCCGACCGTATGCTCGGCATATTCCAGGACGGCCACCAACTGCGCCGGGCGGAGGACTCGCAACCCCGGTGGATCGGAACGGTGAAGGGGAAAGGCTTCTCGCGAATCGCGTGGTCGGGCCCGCACGATCTGATCCACCATGACATCCCCCAGATCATCTCCGTCAGCAATAGCCTGCCCGCGGCCCGGACCCGACACATCCGTAGTTGCTACGTAGTCCGGTCACCGGGTGGTACGGAGTGCAGGACCCGCATCGACCCCGCCGAGCGACTTTCGATGTGGCAGGGTCGTGCCCATGACCGCCGCGTTGTCGCCGATGCTCGCCACACTGGGCGGCCTGTCCTCGCTGACCGCAGGGGTGACCTGGCGGCTGGAAGGAAAGTGGGACGGAGTCAGGGCTGTCGCCGACATCGACGGCGACGGCCTGGTGGTGCGCAGCCGCACCGACCGGGACATCACCGCGACATTCCCCGAGTTGGCCGAGTTGTCCCGACTGGTCGGTGGTCGCCGGGCCGTTCTGGATGGCGAGATCGTTGCCTTTGGTGATGGGGGCCGCACCGACTTCGGACTGTTGCAGCAACGACTCGGCCTGAGAGGTGCTGCCGTGCAGCGGGTTCGAAAGAACGTTCCGGTCAGTTACCTGATCTTCGACGTGCTGCTGCTCGATGGGAGGGCACTGTTGGACGATCCGTACGACGCGCGACGGGAGGTCCTGGACGCGCTGCGGGTCGACGGTGAGCACTGCACCGTCCCGCCCCAACTGCACGGAGAGCCTGCGGACGTGCTCGCCAGGACGAAGGCCGACGGTTGGGAAGGGTTGATTGCCAAGAGATCCGACAGCACATACCTCCCGGGCAAACGCTCGAGCAGCTGGATCAAGATCAAGAACGAGCAGGACATCGAGGTGGCTGTCATCGGTTGGGAACCGGGCAAGGGCAGACGTGACGGGATGATCGGATCCTTGCTGCTGGCGGTGCCGAGCGGAACCGGATGGCGGTACGTCGGCAAGGTCGGCACCGGATTCACCGACAGGATGCTGGTCGACCTGGCAGCGCAATTGGCGCCGCTGGCGGCCGGGTCGTCGCCGGTGACGCAGCCGTTGCCGCCGGGCGCAGACGTGCGAGCGGCTCGTTGGTTGCGACCGGACATCGTCGGTGAAGTGGTCTACGGCGAGATCACCCGGCACGGAACCCTGCGACATCCACGGTGGCGGGGAATTCGGGTGGACAAGCGAAGTCTCTGACCTGACGCCACTCCCGCAGGGCGGTTGACCGGATGAACACCTCCCGGGGACCGCGAGGACACGAAGAGGCTGAGATTGGCCATCGTCCTGGACACCACCGAGGACGAGTGCACGGTGTTCGTCGACGATCGGCGTCTCGTTGTGCCGTATGCCGCTCCGTTTCCGCGGCCACGCATCGAACGGGTGAGGCCGGGGCATCTGGTGGCCATTGCGTGCGACGCCGGCGAACCAGGTGTGGTGCTGTGGCGCTGGTTCGATGCGGTGGTGGTCGATGCGACAGGGGAGTCCGTCACGGTGTGGGAACCCGCCCACGGGACCGTGATCGCGACGCGGCGAAACTCCGAGCACAGCTATCGACCCGGAGGTCGCGCTTATCTCTCTGCTGGGCTCCCTGGCGCGCCGTGGTGGCTGGCCGGACCGGCGGTCAACCGTGCCGAAGACGCCGACGTCGATCTTGCCGAGGTCGCGAGGTTCTTCTCCGATCTCGGTTGGTGGGGCGACCCGCCGACGTCGGCGGTGGGGGGATTGTGACGTCCTGTGTGACGCGCCGAGGTGCGGTGTCGTCACGATGTTCCGCTGATTGTCACGCCTGAGGGGTGTCAACATTCCACCTCACCCCACGGAGGCCGACATGCCCAGTGCCAATCGCAGTAGCACGCCAGTAGCGATGGACGAACCGCAGATCGAAGGGCGGTACGCACCGCTCGGCGAGTACACCGTCGGCTTCGAGAAGTTCAGGCAGGACGTCGATCCCGCGCCGTACTTCGTCGGACTACCCGAGAACCGTTGCCCCTGCGACCATTGGGGAGTTGTCACCGAGGGTCAGATCACGTTTCGGTGGATCGATCACGAGGAGACCTACGTCGCCGGTGACGCCTACTACGCGCCGCCGGGGCATCTTCCGCTGCTGACCGCAGGGACCAGCATCGTCGAATTCAGCCCCACCACCGACCTGGAGGCGACGATGGCCGTCATCGGCAGGAACCTGGCCGAGCAGGTGTCGGCATGACAACCATTGCGCCGGAGTCGGTGAGCCGCCGTCACGATCCGAGTGCAGTGGTCGCGCGGCTCATCGAGTACCTGGAAACCGGAAAGGCGCCGAAGGGCCTGTTCGCGCCAGACGTCTTTACCGACCTCTCACTACCCCAATGGCGTGTCCAGACCGACTCCGCCGCCGACGTCATGGCCGTCCGGGCGGAGGGCCACCCCTTTCCCGGTCAGGTTCGGGTCGAACGCATCGAAACGACGTCGCGCGGCTTCACGATCGAATTCGAGGAACGTTGGGATAACGAGGGCCAACGCTGGTACTGCCGCGAGATGATCCGGGCCGATGTGATCGGCGACAGCATCGTCGAGTTGTCCATCTACTGCACCGGTGACTGGGACGAGGCCAAACAGCGGGAACTCGCGGATTCCGGACAACTGCTGCGGCCCTGACCGGTGCCGCGGCACCCGGGAAACCTAGGATGAGGTGTGGTGAATCAGGTCGCCGCCGACGTTCTCCTCGACCGTGCCGACGCTGCCCGCGCGGCCGGTCGGGGGGAGGTCGCGGCCGGGCTCTACGACCAAGCGGCGGCGATCTGCCGCACAGCCGGCGATCTGGACCGCTGGACAAGGGCCGTACTCGGCGCGGCCGCGGTGCAACTCTTCGGCGCCGAGCCGGGAAAGTTGCCGGCCCAGCTCTACGACGTACTGGCACGCACCACCGATGACGCGACGCGAGCGCGTCTGGCAGCGGCGCTCGCCCGCTGTTGGGCATATGCCGGGCAGGTCTCGCGCGCCGTGCAGTTCGCGGATGAGGCGATCGAGCGGGCGGCGCGTCTGGATGCGCCCGACCTGCTCGCCGACTGCCTGGACGCCGCTCTCGCGGCGCACTGGGGACCCGATGAACTCGAGGCCCGCAAACTGCTGGCGACGCGTCTGGATGACACCGCAGCCCACGTTCTCGACCCGGATGTCCGCCTGCAGGCGCATCTCTGGGGCCTGCAGGTGGCCTGCGAGACCCTCGACATCCCCGCGATGCACCGGCAGATGCGCGCCCTCGAGTTGCTCGGTGAGGAGTCGGCGCGAGCGATGTTCTTCGCAGCATCCCGACGGCTGATGCTCGACCTGCTCCGCGGCCGGACCGACACTGCCGGCCGGCTGATCGACATCGCTGCGGCGGCGGCAGAGCGGGCGTCGCTCGCAGATGCCTGGATGGTGCTCAAAGCCATGGCGAGCTATTCCGCGGCTCAATCCGGCGACGTTGTCACGTGCGCCGCCGGGGCTTCCGACTGTGAGGCCTTCGCGCGCTCGGAAGGGATCACGGCGATCGGCGCGGAGGCCGCATTCCTCTGGGTCTGCGCCGGCAATCTCGACCGCGCGCGTCTGCTCACCGAAACCTTCCACGGGCAGGTGCTCATCGACCTGCCTCGCGACGTGAACTGGCTGCTGATCCTGCAGTGCGTGCTGGAAGCAGCGCTCGCCGTTGCCGACCGCGAGATCGTCGAGACGGCAAGCCATCTCCTCGCACCGTACGAGGGCCGATCGGTGATCAATGCCGGTGCTGTGATGTTCCACGGCGTCACCGACGACACTCTTTGCCGTGCAGCATTTTTTCTGGGTGATCAGGACACCGCCCGTCGGCTCCGGGCACGGGCGATGAAGACCTACGAACGGCTCGGCGCGCAGTGGTGGCGGCAGCGACTGGCTGCCTCGATCGTCCCGGACGCGGGAATGCCGGGCCGTTCCGTGCGGTGCCACCTGCACCCGATTCCGGGCGGACTGTGGTTGGTCGGTCCGGAGGGGTCTGCTGCCCCGCTGCGGGCACTGCGGGGCTTCGATTACCTCAGGGAACTGCTCACCCGGCCGGGCCAGCAGATCAACGTCCTGAATCTCGTTGCCGGCGGCACCGGCACAGTGGTCGAATCCGGTGTCGGCGAGATGATCGATCGCGAGGCACTGGCCGCTTATCGTTCGCGATTGGCCGATCTGGACCGGGAGATCGCCGAGGCGGAGCAATGGTCCGACATCGGTCGCCTCGACGGCGCTGTTGTCGAACGAGATGCCCTGCTGGGCGAGATCTCCCGATCGACAGGCCTGGACGGCCGGACCCGAACTACTGGTTCCAGCCAGGAGCGTGCGCGAATCGCGGTGCAGAAGGCGATTTCGCATGCCATCGATCGGATCGAGTCGGTCGACCGATCGATCGCCGTGCAACTTCGCACCGGAATCACCACCGGCCTGAACTGCAGCTACGAACCGAGCGGCACTGGCGCCCCGGAATGGATCCTGGACTGAGCGAACTGGTCGACGTCGGAACCCGGTGCTGCCCGAATGGGCACAGTCCGCGGCCGGACCTATTGCCGTCGGCGGTGCGGCGTCATCATGGACGGACGCCGAGGAGATGAGATGACCGCGCGAGCACTCATGGAGAGGGACCGGTCCGGCGTCGCGACGCCGCCGGTGCCGAGACGGCCGACGTCCATCGACGCTCGGACCTCCCGTTTCCTTTCGACCTCCATGCTGCTGCAGCTTCAGCGGTCGGCAGGCAATGCCGCGGTGGCCAGGAGCCTGTCCGCCTCGGCGGCGCGACCCGGTCCGATGCCGATCGCGCAGCGTTGCGGCCCGGTGCCGTGCAACTGCTCGGACGACAAACGCGCCGAGTACGACGCCGAGCACGATCCCGGCCAGGACCGGGCCGATGGCAAACAGCCGGAGGACGCGGCGGTGCAGCGTGTCGCGACGGAGGACCTGCAGCGTTACGAGGTCGAGGACTGCGGATCCGGCCCAGGAGCCAAACACCCGGCGACCGAGGTGCACGCCGCGCACGGCCGGGCCCGGACGATGATGTCCATTGCCGCGATGGAGAGCGCCGATTCCACCGATCCGAACATTGTCCGGTTGGCCAGGAAGTACTTCAAGGTCACCGTTCCGCCGGTCAGCAACACGGACAAGAAGCTCTGGTTCGGCCGGGTTCGGCAGGTGTTGACCGCCATGCACACCAAGAATTCGGAGACGACCTACGAGTGCGAGCCGACCCAATCCTTCGCCAACGGAGCCTGTTCGAAAGGCTCGATGGCGGTGACGGTGCTCAACATCCACCTCTGCCCGGCCTGGTGGTCCCTCGGGGCCGAGGATCGGGCGTTCGTCCTGGTGCACGAGTGGGCTCATCGGTACGGGCCCTCGGTCAACCAGATCTTCGAGACCTACTGCGATGCCAAGGCCTTCGCCGGGTTGTCGGCCGGAAGTCTGGTCGCCGAACCTGATGCCTACGCCAGCTACGTCTTCGAATTGGTGACCGGCTCTGCGCCCTCCGCGGCCGTGTGCTGAAACTCCGGCTACAGGTCGTCGCCACAGTCGCAGGCTGCGACAGGGCCGAGGCAGACCACCGGGGACGAATCCGCCGCCCACCAGGAGAACAAGGAACCGGCGAGGAAGATCGCGGCGACGAGCGCGCAGCTCAGCGTTGTCGACGGCAATCGCCAATGAGATGAGCACTGTGGCCGCCACGGCCAGGAATAGTCGGTACATGATCGGGGGTACGGCACGCAGCCCTGGTCAGTTCTTGCCTAGTGTGTGAGCGCGGTCACAGCGCGGGCCCCTGCTGCTGAGTGGCCTCCGGATCAGGTCATGGTGCGGGGGACAGCCGCTTGCCGAGATGGATCGAGCGGGTGCTCGTCGCGTAGTGGCCGAACGCCGCGATCGGCTCGTACCCGGAGGATCGATACAGCGCAACGGCTTCTGGTTGTGGTGACCCGGTTTCCAGAACCATCCAGTCCGCGCCGGCGACTGCTGCCGTCGTCTCCAGATGGTCCAGCACGCTGCGCGCCAACCCGCGGCCCCGACTCTCCGGGATGACGTACATCCGCCTCAATTCGACCACCCGGCCCTGGAAACCCAGTTCGGCGCGAGCGGTTTCGCTGAGCCGCCAGCCGCCCATGGCGACGGGCCGGCCGTTGTCGTACCCCACCACGAAGAGGCCGTCGGGCGGCAGGAATTCGGCCGGATCCAGCGGTGAGTCGTCCGGTCCGCCGTACCGCCGGACGTACTCCTGCTGCACCCGGTCCACCAGCTGCTGGGCATCGGCGTCGTCATAGCCCACCTGCCGAACGTCGTGCGTCATTGCGCCATTGTCCTGGCAGGGCGCTCCGTACCCTTGGCCGCATGGGACGAGGAGACGGTGCCGCACGGCGCTGGGGCCTCGTCATCACCGTGGTGGCGGTGCTGCTCGCGTTGCCCGCGTTGGTGGCCGCCTGGCCGGCGGCGAATGATGACCGGTCGGCTGCCGATCTGCGCGCCGCCGCCCTGGACAGCGCCGATCTGCCGTACTCCGGTTTCGTCGAGTCCACCGGCGGTCTGGCGTTGCCGGCGACCGATCAGCTCAGTTCGCTGGCCGATCTGCTCAGTGATCGCACCGAGATGCGGGTGTGGTGGCGGGGTCTGGATGACAACCGGGTCGATGTGGTGACCGCGGGCGGTGAGACCGGCGTGTATCGGGACCCGTCGGGTACCTGGACCTGGGAGTACGAGGCCAACCGGGCGACCAGGGCGGAAACGGCTCCGCTTGCCCTGCCCAGTGCCCCCGATCTGTTGCCGAGCGGGTTGGGCCGACGACTGCTGTCCGAGGCCGAACCGGACGAGCTGTCCCGGATCGGTGCGATTCGGGTTGCCGGACGGGACGCACTCGGCGTGCGGTTGGTGCCGTCGCCGGCCGCCTCGTCGGTGGACCGGGTCGACATCTACATCGATGCCGGTACCGGGCTGCCGCTGCGGGTGGAGGTATTCGGCGGCGACACCGTCAATGCCGCGCTGGACACCCGGTTCGTCGATCTCGACCTGGCGACACCGGATGCGGATGTCACCTCCTTCACGCCGCCGACCGGCGCACGGCTGCGGACCGACGACAACCGGGACCTGCTGCAGAACGCCGGCCGTGAACTCTCGCCCATCCCGCTGCCGGACAGCCTGGCCGGATTGCCCCGGCGCACCCTCGACGGCGCCCCACCCGCGGTCGGGCTGTACGGGCGCGGCATCACCCTGCTCGCCGTCGTTCCGCTGCCGTCCGGCCTCGCCGGCGACCTTCGCCGGGCCGCCGGGCAGGATCCGCAGGCCACCGAAGATGACCTCGGGATCCGGTTCGCGGTCGGACCGGTGGGGATCCTGCTGGCCGCCGGAGCAACCAGGAACTCCACCCTGCTCGCCGGCACGGTGACCGCGGATGCGCTGCACCAGGCGGCGACCGAACTCGCGGCGCTGGCCGGGCGACCATGACGACGGTGATCGCCACCAGGGCGCTGACGAAGCGTTACGGGCGGGTGCGGGCGGTCGACGGCATCGACCTCGACGTGCGCGCCGGGGACGTCTACGGATTCCTCGGTGCCAACGGCTCGGGAAAGACGACCACCGTGCGGATGTTGCTGGGCCTGGTCCTGCCGACCAGCGGCGAGGTCGATGTGCTCGGCCGACGGATGCCGCGGGCCGGTCGGCAGGTGCTGCCCAGGGTCGGAGCGCTGATCGAGGGACCGGCCGCCTACGGGCATCTGTCCGGCCGGGAGAACCTGGCCCTGCTGGACGCCTCCGGTCCGGGCGGAGCCCGACGGACCCGCCAACGACGAATCGACGACGTCCTCGAGCAGGTGGGGCTGGCCGGCGTCGGCCGGCGGCCGGTGCGGGGGTACTCGCTGGGCATGCGGCAACGACTGGGTCTGGCCGGCGCATTGCTGCGCCGGCCGGAACTGCTGATCCTCGACGAGCCGACCAACGGCCTGGACCCGCAGGGCATCGCCGAGATCCGTGAGTTGCTGCTGGCGTTGAACCAGCGAGGGGACGACGGTGTTCCTGTCCAGCCATCTGCTGGCCGAGATCGAGCAGATGGCAACGCGGGTCGGCGTCCTCGACCGTGGCCGGCTGGTGCTGCAGGACCAGCTCGACGTGCTCACCGCGCCGACCGGCTGCACCGTCGTCACCAGCGCCGAACCCGAGCGGGTCCGCGCCGCCATGGACGGCCGGGTTCGAACGGTCGAGGGGGAGCGGGTGGTGGTCAGCGGTGCCGACCCGGCGGAGGTCAACGCCCGACTGGTCGAGGCCGGAATCCCGGTGACCGGCCTGGCGCTCGAGCGACCAACCCTCGAGGCGGTGGTGCTTGGCCGCTGCGAGCGCCAGCCCGGACCGGGTGGAGGCGCCGTGATCGGGGTCGAACTGCGCAAAACTGTTCCGCCGTCCTCGGACCTGGGCCACGATCGCGCATCCTCAATGCCCTTCCGGTCATCGTCGCGGTGCTGCTGGCGGTCACCGATCTCGCGCCGAGGCCGGGTCGCGGCCCGGCGTTTCTGTCCGCCGTCCTGACCAACGGCGCGCTGTTCCCGCTGGCCGCGCTGGCGATCGTGCTGCCGCTGTTCCTGCCGATCGCGGTGGCCGTCGTGGCCGGGGACTCGATCGCCGGCGAGGCGCAGGCCGGCACGTTGCGGTACCTGCTGGCTCGGCCCGCCGGACGTACCCGGCTGCTGGTGGCCAAATTGGTTGCGGTGCTTGCCTTCGCACTGGTCACCGTGGTGATCGTGGCGGCGGTGGGCTACCTGCTGGGGGTGACGTTGTTCGAGGTGCAACCGCTGGCCGGAACCTCGGTGTCGGGTACCACCCTGACCGCGTCCCAGCTGGCCGGCCGGACCGTGCTGGCCATCGGCTACGTCGCCGTCTCGATGTGTGGGGTCGCAGCTTTGCGTTGTTCTTCTCGACCTTCACCGATTCGCCCCTTGGCGCCACGATCGGCGCGCTGGCGGTTCTGATCGCATCGTCCCTGCTGTTGACCCTCGACGCCGCGTCGCCGATCGCGCCCTACCTGCCGACCAGGTATTGGCTCTCGTTCGTCGACTTCTTCCGCGACCCGATCCTCTGGCGGGACATCGTGCGCGGTCTGGGGCTGCAGGCCGTCTACGTGGGGGTGTTGCTGGCCGGCGCGTGGGCAAACTTCGCCACCAAGGACATCAAGAGCTGACGATCGCCTCGATTGATGTTCTCCACTGCAATACTCCGCGCCATCGAGGGCGCAGATCAGGATTCTTCGAGACGCGGGCAGTCCGCGGCCGTGAGCGGAACCGGTTGCCCGGCTTCCAGTTCGAGGAGCACCATCCCCTGGACAATCGGGGAATCGGGCAGCTCACCATGCGCGACAACGGCTTCGGGGCAGACCGATTGCACGGGTAGGTTCAGCGCGCCGGTCAGCGCGGCGGAGTCGGGCGGCGTGACGGTTTCGTCCTGCGTCGTCCAGATGGATACCCACGTCGGCCCGGTCGGCGTCTCGTCACCGGCGTTCAGCTGGCGCAGCAGGTCGCTGTCACTGGTCATTTGTTGACAGGCGGCCGGGCAGTTGGCCAGTCCGGCGGACGCCGGCCAGGTCGGCCAGGGTGGTGCCGTGATGCGGCGAACCCAGCGTGACCACCCGACGGGCGATGCCGGCCCCGCCGTCGGCCACCCACTGGCGTGCAACCACTCCGCCGGCCGAGTACCCCACCACGTCGACGCTGTCGCTGCCGGTCCTGCTCAGCGCCGTCCTGGCAGCGGTGTCGAGAACACCGGCGGCGGCAACCATGTCACCGGTGCCATTGTCCGGCAGCCCGACCACGGTGACGTCCCTGCCGGCCGCGGCGAGCCGGGCGGAGAGGCCGCGGAGCGACGCCGTCGAGCCGCCGTATCCGGGGACCAGCAACACCGGCCCTGGCCGGCTCTGGTCCGTCTCCGTCCGGGTGGCTGATTGCCGCGCCGGTCACCACCAGGACGACGCCGAGCACCAGGCCGGCCGCAATCAGCGCGACGACCGCCAACACGAGCCTGCGACGTGCGGGAGCCAGACTGTCGAGCATCCCTCCACTGTGCCTGACCGAGGCCCTGTCGCGGACCGCCGGATCCTCTATCAGGCGGCCGATCGCCGGCGCCGAGCCCCGGAACCCCGCGCCGATCATCTCCTTCTGCGCTGATCATCGTGGCGAGAATGATGCTGGTGTGACAGAAGTCGACGACTTCGTCCGCGCGGAGCGCGATGATCGGCGCGGGGTTCAGGGTGCGAGGACGACCCGGGTGCCACCGTCGACCGTCAGCTGCCAGCCGTCGACACAATCAGCCAGCGGAAGGACCTTGTGCTGCACGCTGATCCGTCCCGCTTGCGCATGGCCCAGGACGGCGGTGACCGCTTCCGCTCGCTGCTCCGGTCGCAGGGAGTTGTTGGTGTAGCCGAGGACGGAAGCCGACTTACTGCGCAGGGACGACGAGGAGAAGGTGGCGGTGTCGCCGGCCGCACCGCCCAGATTGACCAACCGGCCTCCAGGGGCCAGCACTGCCATCGCGGCGACAGCGGCGTCACCGAACACCGGGTCGATGACGACATCCGCACTCCCGGCGCAGGCCGTCCGCAGTTCGGCGATCAGCCCTGCCGGATCCGTCGTGGGCATCCGGACGACCCGATCGGCGCCCGCCTGCTCCGCCCGGTGGCCGGACGCCTCCGATCGGCAGAGCGCCACCACCCGGCCCGCTCCGAGAGCCCGGGCGGCGCCGATGGCGGCCTGACCGACGGCACCACCGGCGCCGAGCACCAGCACCGTTTCACCGCTGCGCAGGTTCGCCCGCCAGCTCAACGCCATCCAGGCGGCCACCGCCGACAGCCCCAGCGCCGCAACGGCGGTGTCGGCCAGATCGGTGTCGATCACGACGACGTCCTCGTCCCGGACAGCGCAGAGCTGGGCCTGACTGCCGTCGCCCGGCTTCATCCCGGCATCGGTGGTGAAGAAGACCCGCGTTCCCCGCGGATACGTCGACGACTCCGACACGATGCCCACACCCTGCACCCCGGGGACGTAGGGGAGCGGCGGCGGACCGAAGTAGGACGTCCCGCCGGCGCACAGCAGATCGAGCGGCACGATCGGGGCCGCGGTCACCTGGACGATGCTGTTGCCGGGCAACGGCTCCGGATCCGGGTGACGGCCGAATCGTGGTGCTGCGGCGTACGGTGATCTGAACGGCTGCGTCCATCTCAGGTCGCGATGTCGGGATAGGGCAGGGCGAGGTGCTTCATGGCCGCTCCGTACGCGCGCTGGTACTCCAGCGGACCGTGATCGCGTTCGAACATCGCGATGAACAGCGTCAGGGTCAGGAACGGATGGGCACCCATCGCGAAGAGTGCAACGTGGTCGTGCTCCTGCAGGACCCGACGCTCCTCCTCGGAGAACGACAGCCAGGTGGTGCGTTCCGCGGTCGTGCAGTTGAGCAACTGCCCGGCGACGTTCTGCTCCCACCAGGCAACGGTCCCGACCGGATCCGTCCGGTAGCGCTCCACCAGCTCGGGGTCCCGATCGACGGTGAACAGGAACTTGTCCAGCAGGTATTTGCTCATGCCGGCACTCCGTTCGGATACCAGGTGAAGTAGGCCTCCATGGTGTGGAACAGATCCAGCGTGTCCACGTGATCGGCCCGCACGCCATCGCCGGCGACACCCATCATCAACATGAAGTCCATGAAACCGTGGGTGGCATTGCCGGGTTGATGCAGGCTGTCCAGCGTCACCTCGGCCAGGCAGCCGTCGATGTCGCCGCTCGCGATCCACTCGACGGCCCTGCGGTCGAACTCGGGGTCGGGACCGTGCTCGCCGAACTGTCGTGGTCCGCCCAGCTCGAGCGAGAGGTGGCCGGTACCGATGATCGCGACACGTCTTTCGTCCGGCCAACTCTCGACCAGCGCCCGCAGAGTTCGGCCGAGTTCGACGAACCTGCCTGGCTGCGGCATCGGCGGCGCGAAGATGTTGGTGTACACCGGCACGATCGGCAGATCCGCCTGCGGACGCAGCGTGATGATCGGGCAGGTGATGCTGTGATCGATCCGGAGTTCGTTGCTGAACGCGAGGTCGAACCCGCGGTCCAGACCCTGCCGCAGAATGTGTGCGGCCAGGTCCTCCTCGCCGCGCAACGTCATCCTGCGGCAATCCGAATTCGCGTTCCTCGTTGTAGAAATTCGCATCGAAGAACGGCGCCTTGCCGACCAGGAACTGCGGCATGTTGTCGAGCCAGAGTTGGTGGAAATGATCACTGCCCACCATGACGAGCACGTCCGGCGCGGCCCGGGTCAGGGTGTCCCGGAATCTCTCGATCTTCGCGACCCACTCGTCGGCGAACGGCGGTCGATCGGCGCCGGTCGAGGTGCTGGCCCGGTAGTAGAACGGGTGATGGGTGGACGCGATCACCGCTGCCACAACGGCCACAACTGTTCCTTCCTAGAGCTTGTCCGGTCTCAGCGACCTCATGCCGAACCCGGCGCGGTGCCGGGATCGGACGCCGTCGGGTCGACGTAGACGGCATTGCGATCGATGTTCAGGTAGGCATCCATCCCGATCGGCCGCCGTCGCTCCTCGGCAATCTGCCCCAGCAGGCCGGCTGCCCTGCGCCAGAAGCGCGAAGCCGCGGAGCATCTCGACCGGCAGGCCGAGGTCGGCCAGCGCGGCCCCGCACACGCCCGCGCCGTTCAGCGGCAGTCGGCGCCCGAGCACCTGCTCGTGAACCCTGCCGATGGCCTCGAACAATTTCAGGTACGGGCCCCGCAGTCCCTCCTGCTCGGCGATGCCGATCAGCACCGGGGTGCGGGGATCCAGCACCTTGTGCACCGGATGGCCCAGGCCCGGCACGAATCTGCCCGCAGCCCGGGCCCGCCGCACGGTCTGCAGGGCGAGTGCATCCCACCCCGCGTCGTCGGTCGGCAGGTCACCCGCCGCGTCGGTCAAGGCGGCCTGGAGGAATGCCGCACAGTCCTCGGTCACCCCGAGGAAGCGCGACCCGCCGCCGAGCAGGCCCGCTGCCAGGGCGCCCTGTAGCGAGTCCGGCGCCGACAGGTAGGTCAAGCGGGCCGCGATCGCGGTCGGGGTGAAACCGTGATCGGCCAGCGCAACGAGAACGGCTTCGAAGACGCGGTTCTCACCCGGTGTGGGGCGGCGCATGGCGACCAGCCAGAAGGCGAGCTCGCCGAACCCGACCTTCCCCATCAGGTCTGCGGTGAGATCCAGTCCGAGCAGCCGGATCTGATCGGCGTCCGAGGTGCCCAGCGAGGTGGGGAACCGGGGGTGGGGTCCGTCATCCGACTGTCCTGTCCGTGGCCGGCTCGCTGCGGCCGAGCCACTCCCGGATCTGCCGACCGTGCTCGTCCAGCGCGGGCGGTGGCAGCCGGTAGCTCGGGGCGCTGTCGGAGAAGGTGATGGGGTTGCGGACCGACGGTATCGATGATCCCGGCGGTCCGACATCGACGACCGGGTCGAGGCCGATCTGCCGGGCGAACGCCACTCCCTGGTCGATCGTGTTGATCGGCCCGCAGGGCACACCGGCCGCGATGATGTCGGTGAACCAGTCGGCCTTCGATCGGGTCTGTAGTCGCTGCGCCAACAGCGGCCGGAGCAGATCCCGGTTGGCGGTGCGGTCCTTGTTGTGTGCGAACCGCGGATCGTCGATCAGCTCGGGCAGCCCCAGCACGGTGCAGAGTTTGCCGAACTGGCCGTCGTTGCCGGCGGTGATGATCAGGTCGCCATCGGCGCACGGCATCGGCTCGTACGGAAACAGGCTCGGATGGCTGTTGCCCATCCGGAATGGCACGACATCGCCTGCCACATAGGCACTCGACTGGTTGACCATGGCTGAGAGGGCGGAGGACAACAGGTTGACCTCGACGTGTTGACCGCGGCCGGTGTCGTCGCGCTGGTGCAGCGCGCCGAGGATCCCGATGGTGGCGTGCAGGCCGGCCATCACGTCGAAGACGGAGATCCCGGCCCGGAACGGCGGCCCATCGGGGTCGCCGGTCAGGCTCATCAGACCGGAGATGGCCTGGACGATCAGGTCGTATCCGGGCAGCGCGGCCTGCCCGGGTCCGCTGCCGAAGCCGCTGATCGACGCGTAGATCACCGCCGGGTTGTCGGCCGCGACGCTCTGGTAGTCCAGGCCGAACCGGGCGAGGCCGCCCGGCTTGAAGTTCTCGATCAGGATGTCGGCGCGGTTCGCCAGTTCCCTTGCCAGGCGCAGATCCTCGTCGTCCCGAAGGTCGAGAGCGATCGACCGCTTGTTGCGGTTGACGCCCAGGTAGTAGGTCGAGACGTCGTCACGAACCGGCGGCTGCCAGGTCCTGGTGTCGTCACCGGCGGGACCTTCGACCTTGATCACGTCGGCGCCGAGGTCCGCCAGCAGCATGGTGGCGTAGGGCCCGGCGAGAATTCTGGAGAAATCGGCGACGAGTAGCCCGCGCAACGGCCCGGTCACGACCGGCTCGTCAGGTGCCGGCGGTGCCGCGTTCTGCATGGATTCTCCTGCTGAGCTAGCCGAACGGACAGATGTCCGCAGGTGCAGTGTTGAGCCAATCGCCAGCGCTGTCAACGTTCGCTGCGTCGAATCTTCGAGACCGGTCTTGACAGATGATGCCGGCAGCAGCATGTTCTTCTACACATGCCGCGATGCGGACAATTGTCCGCCGCGTGCTGCTCGATGAGGAGGAGCCGGTGACCGATCCCGTGGACGACAGCGCAGATGGCCGCCACGATGGCGGGTCGACGGTCTTCCGCGGCGGCACCGTCGTCACCATGGACGATGCCCGCCGGGTGCTGACCGGGGCGGACGTGCTGGTGACCGGGGATCGCATCGCAGCAGTCGGGCACGCGCTGGAGGTTCCCGCCGGAACCACTGAGATCGATGCCGCCGGCGGCATCGTGATGCCGGGGATGATCGACACCCACCGGCACATGTGGCAGACCGCGATGCGCGGGTACGGCGCCGACTGGACCCTCACCCAGTACTTCGTCTGGTATTACCTCGAACACGGCCGGGAGTTCCGGCCGCAAGATGTGTTCGCGGGCAACATGTTGTCGGCGCTCGAGTCGCTGGAAGCCGGTGTCACCACCACCGTCGACTGGTCGCACGGATTGCAGACGGTCGAACACGCGGAGGCTGCGGCAGCCGGTCTGGCCGAGGTGCCGGGCCGATTCGTCTTGGCCTACGGCAACATCCAGGCGGGTCCGTGGGAATGGACCGCTGCTCCGGAGGTGCAGCAGTTCCTGCGCCGGCTGCAGGACGCGCGCAACGACATGCTCGGCGTGCAGCTGGCATTCGACGTCACCGGCGACCCGTCGTTCCCGGAAAGGGCGGCGTTCGAGGTGGCGCGAGAACTCGGGCTCCCGGTGAGCACGCATGCCGGGGTGTGGGGCGCCACCAACGACGACGGCATCCGGCTGATGTACGAGAACGGTTTCATGACACCGGAAACCGTGTACGTGCACGCGGCAACGCTGAGTACCGATTCCTACCAGCGGATCGCCGCAACCGGTGGCTCGATCTCGGTGTCGACGGAATCGGAGCAGAGCGCCGGGCAGGGCTATCCACCCACCTGGCAGGTGCGTCGGTACGACATCCCGGTCTCGCTGTCGATGGACACCAGCGTCTGGTGGAGCGGTGACCTCTTCTCCGCCATGCGGACCACGCTCGGCGCCGACCGCTCCCGCGAGCATCTGGAGGCCCACGCCAAGGGTGCGACGGTGACGAACACCCATCTGCGTGCCGAACACGTCGTCGAGTGGGCCACCAGGGGTGGCGCGCGGGCGATCGGTCGCGACGACCTCGGCAGCCTCGAGCCGGGGAAGAAGGCCGACCTGGTCCTGATCAAGAACGACGATTCGCCGGTCTCCTTCCCGATGCTGAATCCCTACGGCCACATCGCCTTCCAGGCGCAACGGGGCGACGTGCACACCGTGCTGGTCAACGGCCGGATCGTGAAGCAGGCGCACCGGCTGGTCGGTACCGACCTGAACCGTGCGCGCACCGCGATCCAGGAGACGGTCGATCACCTGCAATCGACCCTGGGTGAGCCGACCTGGAATGCCGGGATGAATCCCGAACTGCCGGAAGCCGACGAGGTACTCGACAATCCTTACACCTACACGGACTACAAATCGGCGGCCACCCGCACCGCTCGGGGTACGGTCTTCGGCGAACCGACAACGAGCGGCTGACGCGCCGGCATTCATCGGTTCGGCGGCAACCCGACGGCAGTGATTCAACGGCAGTGATTCAACGGCAGTGATTCAGACGGCAGTGATTCAACAGCAGGAACTCAGCACTGACGGCAACGCGACTGGGGAGCGGGGGTCGAGGCAATGGCCGGACGGGGGACCGGCCCGGATTTCGTCGAGGCATTGGCTCGCGGACTCGACGTCCTGACCGCGTTCGATGCGCACCATCGGACCATGACCCTCAGCGAGATCGCAGCCGCGGCATCGCTGGCCAGGCCCACGGCGCGACGACTGCTGCTCACCCTGGAAGAACTGGGGTACGTGCGATCGGTCGATGGTCAATTCGCCCTGACCCCCAAGGTGCTCGGTCTCGGTACGGCGTACGTGTCTGCGCTCGGCCTGTGGGAGATCGCCCGTCCGCACCTGACCGAACTGGTCCGCCGCACCGGCGAATCGTCATCGATGGCCGTTCTCGACGGATCCGACATCGTCTACATGGCAAGGGTTTCCGTGCCGAAGATCATCGCGCTGCGGGTCGACATCGGCACCAGGTTCCCGGCCGCGCAGACGTCACAGGGCAAGGTGTTGCTGGCCGCGTTGAGTACCGCAGATGCGCAGCGACAGTTGGCGCAGCCCAGTCGATCCGGGCTGCCGCCGTACATCGGACGCAGCGCCGAACAGCTGGCCGACGAGCTGATCGAGGTGCGGGCTCGGGGCTGGGCGTTGGCCGACCAGGAGCTGGCGCCCGGGGTGCGATCGGTCGCGGCCCCGGTGCGGGACGGCTCCGGGACGGTGCGGGCCGCGATGAACGTGACCGTCCACGCGGCGGAGACGTCGACCGAGACGCTGCTCGCCGAGTACCTGCCCGCTCTGCTGCGGACCGCCGGCGACGTCAGCGGCGAGTGGGCCCTCTGGCAGACCCGGCCGCACGTCGAACTGGACGACGGAGCGCGGGACACACCTCGGCGAGCCTGACATCACCACAGTTCGAAAGTGGACTTCGAAACGGGCAAAGAGGACAATGCTGGCGGACCAGGTTGTCACCGCCTTCGGCAGGAGCCTTCAGAATGGACATCCCCAACCTTTACGTCCGGGCGCAGGACTCGTTCGGTGAGCGGGTCCACCGGATCTCCGGCGACCAGTGGAGTGCCGGCACACCCTGTGCCGACTGGGACGTCAGGACGCTGGTGAATCACCTGGTGGGTGAGATCTTGTGGGTGGTGCCGCTCTTCGAGGGGGCCACCATTGCCGATGTCGGGACCAGGCTGGACGGAGACCTGCTGGGGGACAATCCCATCGAGGCGTGGGATGCGGCCGCGCCGCCGGCTGCAGCCGCCGTCCGGGAGCCCGGCGCGATGGAGCGGATCGTTCACCTGTCGTTCGGTGACGCTCCCGGCAGCGAGTACCTGCTCGGCCTGATCGCCGATCTGCTCGTCCACGGCTGGGACCTGGCCAGGGCAACCGGTCAGGACGAGACCATGGATCAGGAGCTGGTCGAGGTCACCGCGTCCTGGTTCGCCGGGATGGCCGCCGGGTACCGGGCGGCCGGCGCCGTCGCCGACCGGCCTGCCGTCGAGGAGAACGCGGATCCCCAGACCCGACTGTTGGCCGAATTCGGCCGTTCCACAGCGCCCTGACTCTCCGGGGGACAGCCCTGATTCAGGACCGCACCAGGCGGGCGATGGCGTCCGTTGCCTCCTTGATCTTGGCCTCGCCGGCGTCGTCGCCGAGCTTCACCGCATCGACGACGCAATGCTTGAGATGGTCGTCGACGAGCCCGAGGGCAACACTGCGCAGCGCAGAGGTCAACGCGGAGATCTGGGTGAGGATGTCGATGCAGTACTGCTCCTGGTCCACCATCCGATGGATTCCGCGGGCCTGGCCCTCGATGCGCTTGAGCCTGGCCAGGTATTTCTCCTTGTCGGTGATGTAGCCATGACCGACGGCATGATCGGCGGCAGCGTGGCCTGGTGCCGGGCCGTTCGATGATGGTTCGACCGCTGAGATGTCGGTTGCCGGTGGGTGATCCATGAATGTTCTCCTGCTCTTTCTCGGGTCAGTTCTGGCGGGCATGCTCGCGGCCGGGCACGGTGAATTGTCCGTGCGGGACGGCAGGCTGCAGGTCCCGCGGTGTCAGGTCCAGCCTGCGCAGCAGCTGGGCGTTCAGGGCGACGACAATGGTGGAGACCGACATCAGGATCGCGCCCACCGACATCGGCAGCACGAACCCGATCGGGGCCAGCACGCCGGCTGCCAGCGGGACGGCGATCAGGTTGTAACCGGCCGCCCACCAGAGGTTCTGCTGCATTTTCCGGTAGGCGGCACGGGACAGATCGATGATCGACAGGACGGAGCGGGGGTCGTCGCCCGCGAGGATGACACCTGCCGATGCGATCGCCACGTCGGTACCGGCACCGATCGCGATTCCGACGTCGGCCGTCGCCAGCGCGGGGGCGTCGTTGACCCCGTCGCCGACCATGGCGACCGTCCGGCCCTCCCGCTGCAGCCGCTCGACCTCCGCGGATTTGTTCTCGGGGCGGACCCCGGCGAAGTAGCGGTCGACACCTACCTCCTGAGCGACGGATCGGGCGACCGCCTCGGCGTCACCGGTGATCATCACCACCTCGATGCCACGGGCGCGGAGTGCTTCGGCGGCCTGCCGGGATTCCGGCCTGATCTCGTCGTCAAGTTTCAACGCACCGACCGCCTGCCCGTCGACCAGCACGTGCAGGATGATCGCGCCGTCCAGCCGCCAGGACCGGGCGACGGCGAGTTCGTCTGCACCCTGCGCCGCCAGCAGGGACGGGCCACCAACCTGCACGAGCTGACCGTCGACCTTCGCCGAGACCCCTACTGCCGGCGATGACCGGAAGTCGTCGGCGGGTGGGACCGGTAGTCCCCGCCGGCGCGCGGCCGCGACGATCGCCTTCGCCAACGGATGCTCCGAATCGCTCTCGGCGGCCGCCGCCAACCGCACGGCGTCATCGGGCGTCCACTGCCCGCTGACCTCCACCGCGGTCACCGTCGGCTCTCCTCTGGTCAGGGTGCCGGTCTTGTCGAACACCACCGTGGTGACGGTTCGCATGCTTTCCAGCGCCAGCCGGTCCTTCACCAGCACACCGCCGCGCGCGGCGCGTTCGGTCGCGATCGAGACCACCAGCGGGATCGCCAGTCCCAGAGCATGCGGGCAGGCGATCACCAGGACGGTGATCGTCCGGACGACGGCCTCATCGGGCATACCCAGGGCCGTCCAGACGATCGCCGTCAGCAGACCGGCACCGAGGGCGAACCAGAACAGCCAGCCTGCTGCCCGGTCGGCGATCCGCTGTGCGCGGGAACTGGAGTTCTGCGCGTCCGCCACCAGCCGGCGGATGCCGGCCAGCGCGGTGTCCTCGCCCACTGCCGTGATGTTGACCCGCAGCCCGGAATCCGTCGCGACGGTGCCGGCCACCACCGGGTCACCAACGGTACGGCGAACGGCGCGGGACTCGCCGGTGATCATGGATTCGTCCAGATCCGCTTCACCGGAGACGATCCGGCCGTCGGCGGGCACTCGACCACCGGGCCGGATGACGACGACGTCGCCCACCTCGAGTTCGGCAGGCCGAACGACGACCACCCCGTCACCTTCGACACGCTCGGCCTCATCGGGGAGCAGTGCGGCGAGCGAATCCAGCGCGGAGGTGGTCTGCGCCAGTGAACGCATCTCGATCCAGTGCCCGAGCAGCATGATGACGATCAGCAGCGCGAGTTCCCACCAGAAGTCGAGGTCGTGATCGAGTAGTCCGAGGCTGGCACCCCACGACGCCACGAAGGCAACGGTGATGGCCAGCGCGATCAGCAGCATCATTCCCGGCCTGCGGGAGCGGATCTCGCCCACCGCGCCGGTCAGGAACGGTCTGCCGCCGACCGCGTACATCACGGTGCCGAGGACCGGGGAGACCCACTCGATCCATCCCGCGTGCGGCAGGTCGTAGCCGACGATCGACGCGAACATCGGTGAGAATCCGACCACCGGAACCGCCAGCACCGTCATGATCCAGAACAACCGGCGGAACTGCCCGACATGATCGACGTGCGAGCCGTGACCACCAGTTGAACGTGGTGCTCGGCGGGAGCCTGGTGGGTGTGGTGATCAGTCGTCATCGTTACCTGCCTTCCGGGACGCCCGGATCGCGGTCGGAACGTCTTCGGGTCGGACGATGACGGCGGGTTCCTGATGCGGTGGAGCGAAAAGTCCGCAGCCGCAGACTGTTGCTGACGACGAAGACACTGGACAGCACCATCGCCCCGCCAGCCAGCATGGGATTGAGCAGTCCCAGCGCCGCGAGCGGGATGGCGGCCACGTTGTAGGCGAAGGCCCAGAACAGGTTCGTCCTGATGGTGCCGAGAGTTCTTCTTGCCAGCCGGATCGCGTCGGCTGCCGACCGCAGATCCCCACGTACCAGGGTGATGTCGGCCGCCTCGATCGCGACGTCGGTTCCGGTGCCCATGGCGAGCCCGAGATCGGCGGTGGCCAGGGCGGCGGCGTCGTTGACGCCGTCGCCGACCATGGCGACGACCCTGCCCTCCGCCTGCAGCTGGGCGATGACCTCGACCTTGCCCTGCGGTGAGACCTCCGCATGCACCCGGTCGATGCCGACCTGGTGGGCAACCTGCTCGGCGACGGTCCGGTTGTCGCCGGTCAGCAGGACCGGGGTCAGGCCGAGTTCGCGGAACTGGCGGATCGCCGCCTCGCTGCTGGACTTGACCGCATCGGCGACGCCGAGCACTCCGCGGGCCGCACCGTCCCAGGCGACGAGAACCGCTGTTCGGCCGGCGCTCTCGATGTCCGCCTGGGCGGCGATCAGCTCGGGGTCGATGTCGACAGCATGGTCGGCGAGCAATGACTTGCGGCCCACCAGTACCTGGTGACCCTGCACCATCCCCTGCGCGCCGACGCCCTCGAAACTGCGGAAGGACGCCACCACTGGCAGCGATCCGAGCTCATCAGTCGCGCTCCTGACGATCGCCTGCGCGATCGGATGCTCCGAGGCGTGTTCGACGGCACCGGCCATCCGCAACACCTCGGTGCGAACGGTGCCGACGGCCGGCTGGACATCGAGCAGCGTCATCCGGCCGGTGGTCACGGTCCCGGTCTTGTCCAGCACGATGGTGTCGACCGCCCGGGTGGACTCCAGTACCTCCGGCCCCCTGATCAGGATTCCGAGTTGTGCGCCACGTCCGGTGCCGACCAGGAGAGCGGTCGGCGTCGCAAGTCCCAGGGCGCATGGGCACGCGATGATCAGCACGGCGACCGCCGCGGTGAACGCTGCCGTCACCGGGAAGCCGGCCCCGAGCCAGCCGGCCAGGGTGGCGACTGCGATCCCGATCACGATCGGCACGAACACCCCGGCGACCTTGTCGGCCAGTCGCTGGACATCGGCCTTGCCGGATTGGGCATCTTCCACCAGCCTGGCCATCCGGGACAATTGGGTGTCCGAACCGATCCTGGTGGCGCGGACCAGCAATCGCCCACCCGCGTTGAGGGTCGCGCCGACAACCGTGTCACCTGCGGTGACCTCCACGGGTACGGATTCACCGGTGAGCATCGATGCGTCCACCGCGGAGGTGCCGTCGATGATCACCCCGTCGGTGGCGATCTTCTCGCCGGGACGGACGATGAAGGCATCACCGATCAGCAGATCCGCGACTGGGATTCGGGTTTCGACGTCGTCCCGTACCACGACGACATCCTTTGCGCCGAGTTCGAGCATTGCCCGCAGAGCGGCGCCGGCCTGCCGTTTCGAGCGCTTCTCGAAGTAGCGTCCGGCCAGCACGAAGGTGGTGACGCCGGCAGCGACCTCCAGGTAGATGTTGTCGGCGCCGTCGCCGGGTGCGATCGAGAACTCGAACGGGTGGGTCATACCGGGGAGCCCAGCGGTGCCGAGGAACAGCGCGTAGAGCGACCAGCCGAAGGCAGCCAGGGTGCCCACCGACACCAGAGTGTCCATCGTGGCGGCACCATGGCGGAGGTTGATCAGCGCCGCCCGGTGGAACGGCCAGGCAGCCCACACCACCACCGGTGCGGCCAGGACCAGCGAGGCCCACTGCCAATAGGTGAACTGCAGGGCGGGGATCATCGCCATCGCGATGACGGGCACCGACAGGACGATGCTGCCGATGAGCCGGGTCCGCAGGCTGCGCAACTCGGGATCTTCCGTCTCCCGATCCGGCTCCTCCACAATATCGACCGGAAGTGTTGCGGTATAACCAGTGCGCTCGACCTCGGCGATCAGTGTCTGCGGGTCGAACCCGTGAGGAGTGCTGACCCTGGCTTTCTCGGTGGCGTAGTTGACGGTCGCCGACACCCCGTCGAGCTTGTTGAGCTTCTTTTCGATCCGCATCGCGCACGCGGCGCAGGTCATCCCGCCGATGTCGAGTTCGATCGATGCGGTCAGCATCTGCGGTGATGCTGCAGATGTCGTCATGTGGTCCTCCGAGAACGATGGGTCATGCCGGGTTGGTCAGTGCCCTGAATCCGGGTGACTGCCGTCGGGCGGTCCGGGATCAACGGGAGCGCTTGCGCTCACTTCGAATTCGGCGGTGTGCACCTGCCCGTTGACCTGAAAATCCAGGTACAGCAGGTAATTGCCCTCGGTCGGGGTCTGCGCGAGGAAGCGCACCTGTGGACCGGCGGCGGTCAACCCGTCTCCGGGTTCGCCGACGGGATGGACGTGCAGATACGCGAGGTCGCCGTCGCGCAGGGCAACCAGGTGACCGAAGGCCCCCAGATACGGTTCCAAGGTGCTGACCGGTTCGCCGTCGCGGGCGACGTCGAAGGTCAGGGCGGATTGCTGGCCGGCAACCACTGAGCCGGTCAGCCTGACCGTGAACTCCCCGACGTCGTCGACGGTGTCGGAGACCGCCTGCCTCGGCGACACCTCGCCGGACACCGTGACGGTGCTCGTCAGCGTGATGCCGGCGCCGAGCCGGGCCGGGACGAAATCGGCGAACACCCGATAGGAGCCGCCGGTGTCCCACCGCCATGGGATCGACCATCGACCATCGCCGTCATCGGTCGGATGCACATGACGGAACTCGGCGCCGTCCGTGCGCACCACGATCAGATGCAGTTCCTTCTCGTGCGCGACCTCGTAGTCGGCGACGCCGGCTCCATCGGGGCCGGTGAGCCGGAACGAGAGCACGCCCTGCTCGCCGACCCCGATCGGGGCCGCCAGTTCCCGGAGCTGGTAACCCTGCTGCTCGGTGGCCAGCCCCGGGAGGGCCGGCGCCCCGATGCCGGCGGGATCGATGGTGTCGTCACTGTGCTGCTCGCCGTGCTCGACGGTGGATGCCGACGCGCGGGCGGTCCAGTCGGCGGCGACCGCGTCCGGAACCAACGCCCCGGCGGCGACGTAGCTGACACCGAAGATCGCCGCCAGAGCCGCTGCGTAGATCCCGATCTTCAGCGGTGCCTTCATCAGGAGGATCGCACCGCCCGGTAGCCGGCCTCGTCGACCGCGGCGATCACCTGCGCATCGTCGAACTCGGTCGAGCCGATCACCAGCAGTCGACCGGTCGCTGCGGACACTTCGATGCTCTGCACGCCGGGGATGGCGGTGACCTCCTCGGTGACGGCTGTCTCGCAGTGCGCGCAGCTCATCCCGCTGACCTGGTATTCGGCCGTCGTCGTCATTGCCCGTCCTCCTCGTGGCATACCCTGTAGGGGTAACAGGTACTAACGGCAGAATACCCCTCTGGGGTATCGACGCAAGGGGAATGGCGAGGGATGTGTGCCACATCCGTGCCGGCCTGCCCGGAGCTCTCCGTTTCGGCTCCTACCAATCAGGCGCGGCCGCGTTCGTCAGCGGGGGCCGAACGGTAGGCGATCCAGGCGGCGCGGAGATCGTCCCGTGAACCCTGTGGGTGATCCAGGTACCACTGCCGGGTGAAACGGTTGAGCTCGAACTGCGGATCGATGGGTCCGGGGGACATCGTTCGACTGTGATGCCAGTGGTCGACCGCATCGGCAAGGGTGGCGCCGGGGTGACCGGAGATGAACGAGCGCATCTCGGCGTCGAAATGGAATTGACTCCCGATCGCAGCCTGGAAGTACGCCCGGAGGTGCTGGCTGCAGCGCTGACCCTCCGGGATCACGGTGTCCGGCGTGAGGTCTCCCTCGAGCTGATCGGTAGCGCTGGTTGCCCGCTTGGTCGGTGACGGCAGTGGTTTCCCGTCCAGGGCAGCGGCGAGACGTTCGGTGAGTTCCTGCTTCCCGCCCGCCGCGCTCACCCCTAGCCGGCGGGCGAAGGCGGCGAGTTCGTCACGCAAGAAGTACCACCGCCGCAATTCCGCACCGGTCAGCGCGGGTGTCAGTTCCGGGCGCTGACCGGAAATCACCACTTTCGGATCGATGTCCACGTGCCCCCCGAACGATGCTGCCCTGACGAATTGCCGAACGGTACCGACCCGGACCGACACACCCCTCTCGTCGCGACTCGTGGTCCCCACCCGGATGCTCTGGTCGACCACCGGTCGGTGTGGCACAGTCCTGACATGGTCAGGCTCAACTCTGCCGCGCGATCGTTGATCGAATCGGGACCGCTCGCACACCTGGTCACCCTGAACAAGGACGGCTCGCCCCAGGTCTCCATCATCTGGGTGGGCCTGGACGGCGATGAGTTGGTCAGCGGCCATCTCGCGACCGACCAGCTCAAGATGCGCAACATGGCCAGGGACCCGCGGGTGTCGCTCTCGATGGAGTCGTCGGTCACGAATGCCTACGGCCTGCGGGAGTACCTGGTGGTGCACGCGAACGTGCAAGTGACCGAAGGGGGCGCCCCGGAACTGCTGCACCGGCTGGCACAGACCTACATCGGGCCAGGCACGGAGTTCCCGCCGATGCCTGATCCGCCTCCGGGGCAGATCGCCCACTACCGGATCACCAAGATCACCGGTGCGGGTGACTGGGCCGACACCGACTGATCGATCTCCCCTCGATCCCCACTCCGCGAGCGAGGTGCGCAGAAAGGTGCTGGCGGTGCAACGCCCGAACGGGTGGCGGATCCTGTTCTGCGGCACCATGACGAGAGTGGCCGACGTCGTGGTGCGGGATGCGGACCGGCGTGACGTGTCGGCCGTCTGTGGGTTCGGCGAGGCGCACATCCGAGCGCACTACACGCCGCTGATCGGTGCGCCGGCTGCGGATGCGCAGGTCCGTCACTGGTGGAACGAGTCGCACATCGAGGGGGCAGTGTCGGCGGGTCTCGTCGTCGTCGCTGAGGCCGGTGACCGGATTGTCGGCGTCGGGCAGCGCGGCCGCGCCGGCGCCGACCACGTGATCTACAAGCTCTACGTCGACCCGGCCCACCGCGGTCAGCGCGTCGGGCCGCGCCTCCTCCAAGCCCTCATCGCGCAGCTTCCCGAGGACGCCGAGCGGCTGTTCCTCGAGCACTTCGCGGCCAACCAACGAGCGGGCGCCTTCTACGAGCGCGAGGGCTTCGTGGTCGACCGGGTCGAACCGGCGCCGGACCCGGCGCTCGCCGTCGTCTGGCGGGTGCGCGATCTCCCCGCGGCGACGGACAACGCCGGAGAAGTCTTCGCTTCGACGTGATCGCGGTCACCACTGCGCAACGTTGCCGCAACTCTCGCCTTTCTACCTTGATGTCAGTGCGGCTCCTTGGGGGGTCGCGCACATCGACGAGGAGGTCGACTTTGACGGTTTACGTTCCACCCGGACAGCCCGGCAGTGTGGTCAGCTTCGAAGCCCGCTACGACAACTGGATCGGCGGCGAGCGAGTCGCGCCGGTCAAGGGTCAGTACTTCGAGAACGTGTCGCCGGTCAACGGCCAGGTCTTCACCGAAGTCGCCCGATCCACCGCAGAGGATGTCAATCTGGCGTTGGACGCCGCCCACGAAGCCGCGCCGGGCTGGGGCAAGACCTCGCCCGCGGAGCGCTCCGTCATTCTCAACAAGATCGCCGACCGGATCGAGCAGAACCTCGAGAAGATCGCCGTCGCCGAGAGCTGGGACAACGGCAAGCCGGTCCGCGAGACGCTGAACGCCGACATCCCGCTGGCCATCGACCATTTCCGCTACTTCGCCGGGGCGATCCGGGCCCAGGAAGGGTCCCTCTCGCAGATCGACGAAGACACGGTGGCCTATCACTTCCACGAGCCGCTGGGTGTCGTCGGCCAGATCATCCCGTGGAACTTCCCGATCCTGATGGCGGTGTGGAAGCTCGCCCCCGCGCTGGCCGCCGGCAACGCCATCGTGCTCAAGCCGGCCGAACAGACCCCGGCGTCGATCATGTTGCTCATGGACATCATCGGTGACCTGCTGCCGCCCGGCGTGCTCAACATCGTCAACGGGTTCGGCGTCGAATGCGGCAAGCCGCTCGCCTCGTCCAACCGGATCCGCAAGATCGCCTTCACCGGCGAGACCACCACGGGCCGGCTGATCATGCAGTACGCCTCGGAGAACCTGATCCCGGTCACCCTGGAGCTCGGCGGGAAATCCGCCAACGTCTTCTTCGCCGACGTCGCCCGGGAGAAGGACGCCTTCTACGACAAGGCCCTCGAGGGCTTCAACATGTTCGCCCTGAACCAGGGTGAGGTCTGCACCTGCCCGTCCCGGGCATTGGTCCAGAGTTCGATGTACTCCAACTTCATGGAGGACGCGATCGCCCGTACCGGCAAGATCATCCAGGGCAACCCGCTGGACACCAGCACGATGCTCGGGGCGCAGGCCTCGAACGACCAGCTGGAAAAGATCCTGTCCTACATCGACATCGGTAAGGCCGAGGGCGCCAAGGTGCTCACCGGCGGCGCCAGGGCCGAGCTGGACGGCGATCTGGCCGGCGGCTACTACGTGCAGCCGACGGTGTTCCAGGGCGACAACTCGATGCGCATCTTCCAGGAAGAGATTTTCGGACCGGTGTTGTCGGTGACCTCGTTCGACGACGAGGCCGATGCACTGAAGATCGCCAACGACACCCTGTACGGCCTGGGCGCCGGCGTCTGGTCCCGCGACAACGCGACCGCCTACAACATGGGCCGCGGCATCCAGGCCGGCCGGGTGTGGACGAACAACTATCACGCCTATCCGGCGCACGCGGCCTTCGGCGGATACAAGCAGTCCGGCATCGGCCGGGAGAACCACAAGATGATGCTGGATCACTACCAGCAGACCAAGAACCTGCTGGTCTCGTACTCGCAGAACGCGCTCGGCTTCTTCTGATGCCCGTAGCCAACAGCTCCGCGGCACCCGCACCAGTCGAGGAATCGACCGGGCGGTTGCCGCGGGTGGAACTGTCCGAAAAGGCTGTCGCCCTGCTGACCGAGCTCACCGAGATCCACGGGCCGCTGATGTTCCACCAGTCCGGTGGGTGCTGCGACGGCTCGTCACCGATGTGCTACCCGCAGGGCGAGTTCCGCATCGGCGCAGTCGATGTCCGGCTCGGCGAGCTGGATGCCGGCCTGCCGCAACCGATTCCCTTTTGGATGTCTGAATCCCAGTTCGCCTACTGGAGCCACACCCATCTGACGGTGGACGTGGTGCCAGGGCGGGGGAGTGGCTTCAGCGTGGAGTCGCCCACCGGACAGCGGTTCCTGATCAGGTCCCGGCTGTTCACCGACGAGGAGTCCGAACAACTCGTCGACGTGATCCACGGCGGCTGACCGCCGCCGGCACCAGAACCGACCGCGCCGCCATGATCGCCGAACGTGGCGGCGCGGTCGATCCATGTCGACTCCTGGTCCGAGGGCCTGGACACGACAGACTGCTCGAGCCGGTCTCACCTGCAGCCATCGGTTACCGTCTCTGCAGATCGGCTCATGGGGCGGGCCGTCAGGTGGCCGGATGAGGTGATCGATGGCGGGTCTGGTCGCTGTCATGATCATTTTCTTCGGCTGGGCGCTGATCGCAGGACGGCTGACCAGGTGGAGCATCACGGCGCCGCTGGCCATGGTGCTGCTGGGCATGGCACTGACCGCCGGCTCCGACCCGTTGTTCGTGATCAATCTCGAGACCTCCGCTGCGGAGAGCGGTGTCGAGGTCATCCTGGCGATCCTGCTGTTCCTGGACGCCACCGAGGTACCGGCCAAGGCGTTCCGGCGTCAGCGCGGGGTGATCATCCGGCTGCTGGCCATCGCCCTGCCGCTCTCGCTCGGACTGGCCTGGGTCGCGGGGCTGGTGTTCTTCCCGGAGCAGAACTACTGGGTGCTCGCGCTTCTCGCGACCATCACCGTCCCGATCGATCTCGCGCCGGCCGGGCCCGTGCTGCGGGACAAGCGGATACCGGCTCGGGTCCGGGAGTCGCTGAACGTGGAGAGCGGGTTCAACGACGGCCTCGTCGCACCGGTCTTCCTGATCTGCCTGGCCGGAGCCACCGCCGGTGCAGCGGGTGAACCGCCGCTGGAAGCTCTGGTCGAGGCATTGCCGGCCGTGTTCGTCGCGGTGCTGGTCGGTCTGGCGATCGGCGCCGCGGGCGCCTGGTCGATGATCAAGGTGTTCACGGCCGGGTGGACGGAGCCCTCGGCGCTGCGGGTCGGCGTTCTCGCCCTGCCGTTGCTGTCCTACGGAGTGGCGATCCTGTTCGCCGGCAACGGATTCATCGCCGCTTTCGTCGCGGGCATCTGCTTCGGCGCGGCGACCCGGCGCCTCCCGGCCGACGCGCTGCACCTCACCGAGGACATCGGAACAATGCTCACCCTGGTGGTCTGGTTCATCTTCGGTCAGGTGGTGAACGACACCATCGAGGACGGCGGGCTGTGGGGCGCCGTTCCCTACGCCGCTGTCGGCCTGACCGTCGTCCGGATGGTGCCGGTTTTCATCGCGCTCGTCGGCAGCGATGTCGAGCTGCGTGACAGGCTGGTGATCGGCTGGCTCGGGCCGCGCGGCCTTGCCTCCATCGTGTTCGGACTGCTGGCCTTCATCGCGTTGACGACACCGGAGAACGACAGCGTCGCCACTGTGATGGTGGCGACCGTCGCGTTGAGTGTGGTGTGCCACGGCCTCACGGTCCGGATGATCGGTGCCTGGTACGACCGCCGCAGCGACGGCCTCGACCCGAAAGATGCGTGCCCTGAGCGGGCTTGCTCTGCTACCGTTCCCAGCCATGACATCCCGGTCCCTGTTGACCCCGCACCACTCCTGGTGGCGGATCGCCTGACGGCGTATCCGTGATGTCACCGACCTCCGGCCGCCGATGAGCGGCCTGGTCTGATCACCGCACCTCCTCGCGGAGGTGGCCGCCTCATCGGCAGCCACCACTTCCGAAGGAGCCATTCCATGACCCTCACCGCCGACCCAGCCATCGGCATCGCCCGGATCCCCTTGACGGACAGCACTCTCGCCCAGTCCCGACGGGTGGTGACCGGTGACCGGCCAACCGGCCCGCTGCACCTCGGGCACTACCTCGGCACCCTGGCCAACCGGGTCCGGCTGCAGAACCAGGGCATACCGGTCTGCATCGTCATCGCCGACTATCAGGTGATCACCGATCGCGACGCGACCGGACCGTTGCGCGATCGGGTGCGGAACCTGGTCGCCGAATACCTCGCGGCCGGCATCGACCCGGACAGGTCGATCATCTTTCCGCACTCACTGGTGCCTGCCCTGAACCAGCTGATGCTGCCGTTCCTGTCTTTGGTGTCCGAAGCCGAGTTGCACCGGAACCCGACGGTCAAGGCGGAGTCGTTGGCATCCCGGCGCTCGATGAGCGCGCTACTGCTGACCTACCCGGTACACCAGGCCGCGGACATCCTCGCGCTGCGCGGCACTCTCGTCCCGGTCGGTAAGGATCAGCTGCCGCACATCGAGCTCACCAGGTTGCTCGCGCGCCGGTTCAACGACCGGTACGGGTCGGTGTTCGCGGAGCCGCAGGCGGTGCTGACCCAGGCACCGGCGGTGCTGGGCACCGACGGCGCCCGGATGTCGAAGACCCGCGGCAACACGATCCCGCTCGGCGCCACCGAGGACGAGACGGTGGCGAAGATCCGTGCTGCCCGGACAGATTCGTTGCGGCACATCACCTTCGACGCGCATGCCCGGCCGCAGGTGGCCAATCTGCTGCTGGTGATCGCCGAGCTCACCGGAGTCGAACCGGCCGCTGTCGCCGACGAGATCTCCGATGGCGGCGCGGCGTTGTTGAAGCGGCGGGCGGCCGAGGTGATCAACGAGTCGCTGCGCGATGTCCGCCGCCGACGGCTGGAACTGCTCGCCGACCCGAGTTACCTCGACGGCGTCCTGCTCGACGGGGTGGTGCAGGCGCGCACTGTCGCCGACTCGACGCTGCTTCGCGTTCGGCAGGCGATGGGTATGGACTATCTGTGCGTCCAGGACGATCCTGCCTGATTGAAGTGATCGAGCTGAGCGGGTGGAAAGGGTGGGACCGATGACCGGAACGACAGCCGGCGGGGACGGCGACAACGGGCCGGAAGCAGCCCGGGGGAAGGTCCGACCCGGCGTCAAGCATGGGTCGAGATGTCTGGCCGGCAAAGCGATTCCATCCGAGCAGGGCGCAGCGGATCGCCAACCGGGTGGTCATGCCGCTGACCCGCTGGGGCCTGATCCCACACACCTTCATCCTCACCACGAAGGGCCGGAAGACCGGTCAGCTGCACTCCACCCCGGCGACCCTGGTCGAGGAGGGAGAGCAGAAGTGGCTGGTGGCGCCGTACGGGCCGGTGTCCTGGGTGCTGAACGCCAGGGCGGCCGGACGGGTGACGGTGAGCCGCCGCGGGGTGTCCACCATGTATCTGGTGACCGAGGTGTCGGCCGCCGAGGCCGGTCCCGTGCTCAAGGAGTACCTCCGCATCGCGGGCGCGACGAGGTCCTACTTCGCCGCGACCAAGGATGCGCCGGCGGCGGACTTCGCGGCCGAGGCACACCACCATCCGGTGTTCGCGCTGACCCCCGTCGAGTGAGCGGGCCGCGGACCACATCGGCGCATTGGTGACTACCGGCTGAGACCGGCGCGGGCGGCGAGAGTCGCCGAAGCGGCGCCGGAACGCCTCGCCAGGTCGGCGATGTCGGCGCGCACCAGTTGCCCGTTCTCGACCACCGGTTGTCCGCCGACCAGCAGCAGCTCCAGCGGCGAGCGGGTGCCGAAGACCAGAGTGCAGACCGGGTCGGCGATGTCGATCCCGGAGACCCCGTCGACCCGCCACAGCGCGATGTCGGCGAGCTTGCCGACCTCCAGCGAGCCGAGGTCGTCCTGCCGGCCGAGCACGCGGGCACCGCCCATCGTGGCCATCGAGAGCACCCGCCGGGCGCTCATGGATGTCGATCCGCCGCGGAGCCGGCCGACCAGCAGCGCCTGGTGCAGCTCCTCGTCCATCCGACCCGACTCGTTGGAGGCCGATCCGTCGACACCCAGTCCCACCGGCACTCCCGCAGCGAGCATGTCGGCGACCGGTGCGATCCCCGATCCGAGGCGGGCGTTCGAGGTCGGGCAATGCGCGACGGCGGTGCCGGTGGAGGCGAACCGGGCAATGTCCTGCGGGGTGGGCCAGACGACGTGGGCGAACCAGACGTCCGGCCCGAGCCAACCCAGGTCCTCGACGTATTCGCCCGGCTTGCGGCCGTATTTCTCCTGGCAGAACGCTTCCTCGTCGAGGGTCTCGCAGAGGTGGGTGTGCATGCGGGCGCCGTTGGCCCTGGCGATCTGGGCGGCGCCGGTCATCAGCTCGCGGGTCACCGAGAACGGCGAACAGGGCGCGACGGCGATCTGCAGCATGGAATCCGGTGACGGATCGTGCCAGCGCTCGATGGCCGCCGCGGTCGCTGCCAACGCGACGTCGGTCGACTCCACCACGCTCTCGGGCGGCAGCCCACCGGCGGCGACGCCGAGGTCCATCGATCCTCGGGTCGGATGAAAACGGAGCCCGATGGTGCGGGCCGCGGTGATGGTGGCGCCGAGCACGTCGCCGCCGGCCCGCGGGAAGACGTAGTGGTGATCGGTACTCAGGGTGCAGCCGGACAGTGCCATCCAGCCGAGATTGGCCGCGGCGGATGCTTCCACCGTCTCCTCGTCGATGCCGGCCCAGACCGGGTAGAGCGAGGTCAGCCAGCCGAACAGGGTCGCGTCCTGCGCGTAGCCGCGAGTGATCCACTGGTAGAGGTGGTGATGGGTGTTCACCAGGCCCGGCGTGGCCAGCATGCCGGTGCCGTCGACCCAACGATCGGCGCGTTGCCGCAGGCTTTCCGGTGCCGGTCCGGATCCGACCGCGGTGATCCGACCACCCTCGAGAACCAGGTGACCGCTGGCATGTTCGCTGCCGCTGGGGTCGACGGTGGCGATCGCGCATCCGGAGATGACGGTGACCGACGGCGCGGCAGCAACCACGTGTGACCTCCTCGGTGGCGCCGTGTTGTCCGGCGCGGCTTCGAGTGGACCCTCGCAGTCGGGGATGACGCGGTCGTGTCGGGCAGGCTTCGGGACGATCACACCGGCTCGTGGGATGTGTCCGGCGGTCCGGGGCCGCAAATGCGTCCGGCCCCCGACCAGAGGTCGGGGGCCGGACCGGTGGGTGAGCGACGGGGCTCGAACCCGCGACCACCGGCACCACAAGCCGGAGCTCTACCAGCTGAGCTACGCCCACCATTGCCGACGACCAGCCGATCGAAGGATCGACCGGCGCGCGGACCGAGGAAGTCTAACCGATCCGCGACATCGACTTGGCCCACGGCTGCGACCGTCTGCGCCTCTTGACGACACCGGCCGGGGTGGTGCTGATGCCGATGTCCGTGATCGGACAGGCAATGCTGGTGCGGTGGACACGACCGCAGCTGCGCCGACCGCCGATCACCGATCCGACCGCATCGTCGAGTGGGACGCGGTGGAGTTGTCCGATGCGATTGCGCGGCGCGACGTTTCCTGTGTCGAGGTGATGACCGCGTACCTCGATCAGATCGAGCGGCTCAACCCCGAGGTCAACGCCATCGTCAATCTGCGCCCGCGGGACGAATTGCTCGACCAGGCCCTCGCCAAGGACAGGGACCTGACCGCCGGCGATCGGCAGGGCTGGATGCACGGGTTCCCGCATGCGGTGAAGGACCTGGCGAACGTCGCCGGATTTCCGACGACCCAGGGCTTCTTCCGGCCGCCGTTCGGTGCTCCGCCGGCGTCCCGGGATGCGCTGGCCATCGAACGGATCCGGGCGGCCGGCGCGATCTTCATCGGCAAGACGAACGTCTCCGAGTTCGGGCTCGGGTCGCACACCTACAACAATGTCTTCGGTACCACCCGCAACGCCTACGACCAGACCAGATCCGCCGGCGGCAGCAGTGGCGGCGCAGCCGTCGCCGTCGCCCTGCGGATGCTCCCTGTCGCCGACGGCAGCGACTTCTTCGGCTCCCTGCGCAATCCGCCCGCGTGGAACAACGTCCTCGGCATGCGACCGTCGTTCGGCCGGGTGCCCGGACTGAACACCGACGTGTTCCTCCAACAGTTCGGGGTGGAGGGTCCGATCGCCCGCAGCGCAACCGATCTCGCGACGCTGCTGCAGACGATGGCCGGCTACGACGACCGCGCGCCGCTGTCCATCGAGCAGGATGCCGGCACCTGGAGCCAGCAGCTGGACGTCGATGTCGCCGGCGGGAGAGTCGCCTGGTTGGGCGATCTGGGTGGATATCTGCCGATGGAACCCGGAGTACTCGAGCTGTGCGAGCGTTCCTTCGGGACCTTCGGCGAGCTGGGCATCGAGGTGATCGACCATCCGAGGCTGCCGACCGCCACCTCGTTCGCGGGCAACGCCGACCTGTGGCCGGTCTTCCTGATCTACCGGCACTGGCTGATGGGCAGCCAACTGGCGTCGATCCATCGCAACCCAGCGATGCGGGCCGCGCTGAAACCGGAGGCGATCTACGAGATCGACGGACTCTTCACGGGCGCTGACGGCAACCCGCCGATCACCGCGCTGGATGTGTACAACGCATCGGTCAAACGGACCTCCATGCATCAGGCGTTCCGGAAGCTGTTCTCCCGGTTCTCCCTGGTGGCGCTGCCGTCTGCCCAGGTCTTCGCCTTCGACGCGGACCTGCACTGGCCGGACACCGTCAACGGGGTGGCCATGTCGTCCTACCACCGGTGGATGGAGGTCACCGCCATCGGAACGTTGCTCGGCTACCCGGTGATCAACCTTCCGGTGGGTTTCAACGACGCCGGTCTGCCGATGGGCATTCAGGTGATCGCCCCGAACCATCAGGATCTGACCCTGCTCCAACTGGCGCGTGCCTGGGAGCAGCGGACCGGCTGGGTGCAGCGCCATCGTCCGGCGCTGCTCGGCTGACCTATCGCGGTGGGGTCGCGGGTGATGACCGCGTCAGACCTCGGTCGCGGCCGGCCTCCCGCTGAGGCGGGCCGTGATGCGGTCGGCGACGCTCTCGAACAGCAGCAACAGCAGCACGAACAGGGCGCGGAGTGGGGAAGAACGGCGACAGCGCGAACGAAACCCCCAGCACGGCGGCCGCAAAGAACGATGGCCGCCTGGCTCAACCATTCCTGCACCTCGGCCCGGTCGGCATGCAGCAGCTCATGTTTGCGACGACCCTGCCAGGCGATCCCCAACAAAATCAGCGACGACAGGAACAGCGTGCCGACGTAGAAGCGGAACTTCCCCGTCGCCGTTGTCCTGGGTGCTCAACAGCTGGGTGCTGAACGGCAGGGTGACAATGGTGAACAGGACCAGATCATGTGCAGCCGCATCAGCGTGGGGTCATAGGCTTTGAAGTACTCCATGGTGTGGTGATGGGCCAGCCACAGAATCCAGATCACCAGGAAACTCAGCGCGAAGGCGCCGAACTCCGCGCGGTGGTCGGCGAAGACCTCGCCCAGGTGCTCTCCTTCGGCCGAGCTCGCTGCGGGATCTCGACGAGCGGGAGCACCAGCAGCGTCACGGCAATGGCGATCACCGCGTCGGTGAAGTTGACCAGTCGTTCGAATCCACGTCCCGTTCGCATCGGGACATTTTGACCGACCGCCGGGCACCGGCGATCAGCGACCTCGCCTGATCAGGAGCGGTAGCGGGTCGCCACTTCCGCGGCGACAGCCTGCACCTGGTCGGCGTTCGGCCCGGGTGGCGGCACGAATGCGGTGCCGCGGTAGTACGCGAGTTCCCTGATCGACTCGGTGATGTCGGTCAACGCGCGGTGGGTCATCTCCTTGGGCGGCTGGCCGAAGTAGATCCGCGGATACCACCGTCGGCAGAGTTCCTTGATGCTGGACACGTCGATCATCCGGTAGTGCAGGTGCGCGTCCAGAATCGGCATGTCGCGGCTGATGAAGCCGCGGTCGGTAGCGATCGAATTGCCGGCCAACGGAGCGGTGTTGGCTTCCGGGACGTGTTCGCGCACGTACTCCAGCACCATCTGCTCCGCCTGCTCGAGGGTGATCGTCGACTCCCGCACCCGATCGGTCAGTCCCGACTTGGCATGCATCGCCACCACCACGTCCGGCATCGCGGCCAGCGCCTCGTCATCGGCGTGGATCACCACATCGATGCCCTCGCCGAGGATGTTCAGGTCGCTGTCGGTGACCAGCGCGGCGATCTCGATGAGCTTGTCCGTACGGACGCTCAGGCCGGTCATCTCGCAGTCCACCCACACCAGTCGGTCATTCACGGATCGGACCCTAGTCGCACCCACCGTCAGCGCTCGTCCGGACCCGCGGCAACCCTCGTCGCCCGGCCCGGTCATCGATCGGTTCACCGGCCGGCCGGGACGGCTCCCTGCGACCCGGGGGAACGGTGGATAGGCTCCGAGGATGTTCGCCCCGGGGGGATCCACATGACCACATCTGCAGCCGCCGGCGGCGCGGCCGCCAGGATCGCCGCCGGTTACGACACTGCCGCCGCCAGCGTGGTCCTCGGTGCGGTGGTGATCGAGGGTGTCGCAGATCCGGCCGCTCTGGTCCGGGTTCCGCTGGCGATGTTCAACCGGCACGGCCTGGTCGCCGGAGCCACCGGCACCGGCAAAACGGTGACCCTGCAGGTGATCGCCGAACAGCTGTCGGCTGCCGGGGTGCCGGTGCTGATGCCGGACGTGAAGGGCGACCTGACCGGTCTGTCGGTGCCGGGCACGCCGGGGGATCGGATCACGACGCGGTCGGCCGAGACGGGTGACAGTTGGGCGCCCGCGTCCTACCCGGTTGAGTTCGTCAGCCTGGCCGGCCAGGGCGAGGCGGTTCCGATCAGGGCCAGCATCGACTCGTTCGGCCCGATCCTGTTGTCGAAGGTGTTGTCGCTCAACGACACCCAGGAGTCGACGCTCGGCCTGATCTTCCACTGGGCCGACCAGCGCACGCTGCCGCTGCTGGACCTCAAGGACCTGCGCGCGGTGATCATGCACCTCACCAGCGATGAGGGGAAGGAGGACCTGCGCGAGCTCGGCGGGGTCTCCAAGGCGACCGCCGGGGTCATCCTGCGGGCCGTGACCAACCTCGACGCGCAGGGCGGCGACCGGTTCTTCGGCGAGCCGGAACTCGACGTCGACGACCTGTTGCGGATCGCCCCGGACGGCCGCGGGATCATCACGCTGTTCGCGGCGTCCGGTCTGCAGACCAACCCGGTGCTGTTCTCGACCTTCCTGATGTGGCTGCTGGCGGAGCTGTTCGAGCAGCTGCCCGAGGTCGGCGACCTGGACAAACCGAAGCTGGTCTTCCTGTTCGACGAGGCGCATCTGCTCTTCGCCGACGCGTCAAAGGCCTTCCTGCAAGCCGTCCAGCAGACGGTCAAATTGATCAGGTCGAAGGGCGTCGGCGTGTTCTTCTGCACCCAGATGCCGACGGATGTCCCCGGCGCGGTGCTGTCCCAACTCGGCGCCCGGATCCAGCACGCGCTGCGCGCCTTCACCCCGGACGACCAGAAGGCGTTGTCCGCTACCGTCAAGACCTACCCGATCACCGAGGACTACAAGCTGGCCAGCGCGCTCACCAGCCTCGGTACCGGCGAAGCGATCGTCACGGTGCTGTCGGAGAAGGGTGCACCGACTCCCGTCGCCTGGACCAGGGTCCGGGCACCGCGATCGCAGATGGCTCCGGCCCCTGCCGCCCAGGTCGCAGCCGCCGTCGCGGCGTCGGCGCTGATGGCCAAGTACGGCCAGGACGTCGACCGGCAATCCGCCTACGAGATGCTCACCGCCAAGGTCGCGCCGCCAGGGGTGTCGCCGGCGAACGTACCGACGGTGCCGACGCCGACCTCCGCCCCGCCGACGACCATCGGTGCGGACGGGTGGCCCACGCTCACCCCGGAGCCGTACAACCCGTACCTGGACGACACACCGCCGGTCGGTACCGCGCCCAGGCCGCGCGGCCGCTCCGCAGCTCCCGCCGAGGAGCCCGGCGGGATCGGCGGCGTGCTGAACAACCCGGTGGTCACCTCGTTCATGAAATCGCTGGGTACGTCCCTCGGCGGTGCGCTCGGCCGATCGGTGTTCGGCACCCGGAAACGACGCCGCTGAACGATCGGACGATGTGCCACCGCGGAACGTTCCCGGCCGGCGAAACGTTGCCCGGTGTGTACGGCAACGCCGTTGTCCGTGCGATAGCAGCACCACGAACGGCACCGACAGATATCGGAAGGGCAGCACAGTGGACTCGCTCCTGTGGATCGTGATCATCGCCGCGATAGTGGCCGCGGGGTTCTTCTACCTGCGCCAGCGGGGGGTGGCATCGGCGCGGTCGTTGGAGGACTCGCAAGCCGAGGCCCGTCGCTGGGTCGAGCGGCTCGGCGGTCAGGTGTACTCCCTCGACCCGAAGGACGACCCGGCCGCCCGGCAGGCCCTGTCGGACGCCGCGGAACGATTCACCGCTGCCGGGTCGCAGGTCGAGCAGGCAAAAACGGTGCAGCAGTACCGCTTGGCGCAGCAGACCGCTTACGAGGGGCTGTACTACGTGCGCGCGGCGCGCACGTCGCTCGGCATCGATCCCGGGCCCGAGCTGCCGGCGATCCCCGGGCAGCAGCAGGCCGGAGCGGTGTCGGAGAACCGAGCGGTCGACGTCGACGGTCACGAGTACGAGGCGTCGCCGAACCCCGGCGAGCGGACCCAGCACTACTACCCGGGCGGCATGGTGGCCGGACGGCCGGTGCCGCGGGGTTGGTACTCCGAACCCTGGTGGAAGCCGGCGTTGGTCGCCGGCGCCTGGGGTGTCGGCACCTACCTGGTCGCCTCCAGCCTGTTCGCCGGGATGGCCGGAATCGGTGGCGGCTATGACGCCGGATACGACGCCGGATTGGCCGACGGCAGCGGAGACGCGGGTGGCGATGCCGGTGGTGACTACTCGGGCGGTGACTACTCGGGTGGTGATTACTCGGGTGGCGGGGACTTCGGTGGCGGCGATTTCGGTGGCGGCGGGGATTTCGGTGGTGGCGGCGATTTCGGCGGCTTCTGACCTACCGCCTTTTCCAAGGGCCCTCCGGCGCGGGGAACCCGCCGGTCGCTGAGCCGGCGAACCGATGGTGACGACAGCCCCGGGTGTGGACTGCGGTGACGCAGACTCGCCCGGGGCTTCGTCATTCTCAGCTGCGTTCCTCACCTTCCGCCTTATTTTGGAATATAGGGAGCAATAGAGTATTTTCGGGTACACATGAGCGGGTAGTGAATGTAGGCAGCGGATGACGGACGAGTGGTATTCGGTCGAGCAGGTGGCGCAGCGGTTGGGGCTGCACGTCCGCACCGTGCGCAACTACGTTCGCGACGGCCGGCTCAAGGCGGTGCGGATCGGCAAGCAGTACCGCATCGCCCGGACCGATCTGGAGGAGCTGACCGGCCGGGCGTTGCCGACTGCTCCCGCGCAGGACACCCAGCGCAGCAGGCGGGTGGAGGCTTCGTGCGTCGTGCAGATCGACGCGATCTCCGCAGCGGATGCGCATCGGCTGACCACCCTGCTGGGCGCTGCCGCAACCGGTCGGGACGTCACCGATCAACTGCTGCGAATCCAATCCATCTACGACGAAGAGAGGGCGGCCATGAAGCTCATTGTGATCGGTGGCCCGGCCGACACCGCCGAGGTGATGAGGCTGATCGACGCGCTCGTCGGGACCGAATCATGATCATTCCGAAGTCCGACTTCCTCGGCGGACCAATGATTGTCGGACACCATGACCGATGACGTGCGGATGTCGGCGGAGCGAACCGTGCTGGTCTGCGATCCTGCCGGCCCATCGATCACCGATGCGCAGGGTGCACTGGACATCATCGGACAGGCGTGGGGGAGTCAAGCTGATCTGATCGTGATCCCGGTGAGCAGGTTGACCGATGACTTCTTCACTCTGAGCACCGGACTGGCCGGCGAGGTGCTGCAGAAGTTCGTCAACTACCACCTTCAGCTGGCCATCGTCGGCGCCATCGGCGAGCGGGTCGCCGCGAGTTCGGCTCTCCGCGCGTTCGTCATCGAGTCGAACCAGGGCCGTCATGTCTGGTTCCTGGACGACGTCGACCAGGTGTTCGCCAGGTTGGAGCGGGCTCGCTAGTGCGGTGTGAGCGGCAGGGGACGGCCGATTAGGGTCGGTGGGTCCGAGTGGGGCCACCGAGGGCCGCCGTCACCCGTCGCGAATGGACCCTTCGATCCGATGAGCGAGACCACCGCCAGCAGACCCTGGTACCTGCCCATGCGGGCCCGCGACGCCGACGAGCGTCACCGGGTGGCCACCCCGCTCGAGTTGCTGTTCGATCTCTGTTTCGTCGTGGCGGTCGCGTTCGCCGCCGCCGGCCTGGATCACTCGTTCGTCGAGAACCACGTGCTCACCGGCGTTCGGCAGTACCTGATGGTGTTCTTCGCCATCTGGTGGGCCTGGATGAACTTCACCTGGTTCGCCTCTGCCTACGACAACGACGACGTCCCTTACCGGGTCACCGTTCTCGTGCAGATCGCCGGGTCCCTGGTGATGGCGTCCGGGATCCCCCGGCTGTTCGCGGACAACGACACGCTGGTCATCGTCATCGGTTACGTCGTGATGCGACTCGCGATGGTCATCCAATGGTTGCGGGCCGCGGCCGCGGATCCGCCACGACGCAGGACGGCACTGCGGTACGCGATCGGCATCGGGATCGTGCAGATCGGTTGGCTGTTGACCCTGGTGGTCCCGGACGGGCTCTTCGTCCCGGTGTTCCTGGTGCTGATCGTCGCCGAACTGGCCGTCCCGGTGCTCGCCGAGCGGGGCGCGATGACGACCTTCCACCCGCACCACATCGCTGAGCGGTACGGGCTTTTCACCGTCATCGTGCTCGGCGAATCGGTGACGGCCGCGACGCTGGCGTTCCAGAGCGCGCTGGACGAGACCGAGGACGGCGGCACGATCATCGGCCTGGCGATCGCCGGGATCGTCACCATGTTCTGCCTGTGGTGGGTCTATTTCGATCACGAGGCCCCGCCCAGGCTGAACACTGCAAGGGCCAGCTTTCTGTGGGGGTACGGGCACTACGTCGTCTTCGCGTCGGCCGCGGCGGTGGGCGCCGGGCTGGTGGTTGCGGTCGCCTATCAGCGGGAACTGACCCACGGCATCAGCTACGTGGTCTCCAGCATGGCCACCACCGTGCCGGTGGCGATCTATCTCATCGCGGTCGGTGCGCTGCGCTCGGGATCCGGGCGGCCGCGGATCATTCCGTGGGCGATCGGGGTCGCCGCAGTGCTCGTCCTCGCGGATTCCTTCGTGCCGGCCCCGTTGTACGTCACGGCGGGAGTGTTGGCCGTCCTGGTCGTCGTGCTGACCGTTGCGACCCGCACCCGCGCGGTGACCGACGAGCAGCCGGCGGGCAGCCACTTGAGGTAGCCGTGGGAGATGGGACCTGCTCGACCGGGTGTGCCGATGCCGTTCGTGAAAGGGTCGGCTCCGTGACGCAGACGCTGCGCAACTGGGCCGGGAACGTGGGCTACGGGGCGGCATCTATGGCCGGCCCGACGAGTGTGCCGGAGTTGCAGGAACTGGTGGCCAACTCGTCGCGGATCAAGGCCATCGGCACCAGACACTCGTTCAGCACGATCGCCGACACGCCCGGAACCCTGGTCTCCACCGCCGGCCTCCCCGCGGAGATCGTCATCGACGACAGCGCCATGACGGTTCGGGTCAACGGCGCCACGTCCTACGGCGTGCTGGCCGGCGAACTCCAGTCACAGGGCTACGCGTTGCAGAACATGGGCTCGTTGCCGCACATCTCGGTGGCCGGCGCGACCGCGACCGGCACCCACGGTTCGGGCGACCGCAACGGGATCCTGTCGACGTCCATCGCCGCGATCGATCTGGTGACCGCCGACGGCGAGCGGACCACGATCGATCGATCCGCCGCCGATCTTGCAGCGATCGCCGTCGGTCTCGGTGCGTTCGGCGTGATCGTCGGACTGACCCTGGACATCCAACCCACCTTCACGGTGCGTCAGGACATCTACCTGAATGTGCCCTGGTCGACGGCACTCGAGCAGTTCGACGACATCATGTCCAGCGCGTACAGCGTCAGCCTGATGGGCCGTTACGCGGGGCCGACCGTCCAGCAGCTGTGGTGCAAGGTGCGACTGGGCGACGGAGGCAGCCTGCTGCGGTGCCCGAATCGCTGTACGGCGGTTCCTGGTACGACGACGCCGACCTGCCGGAAGGGCACAACCTCAATGTTCGCGGCAGCATCCCCGGGCCGTGGTCCGAGCGGTTGTCGCACTTCCGGCTGGATTCGGCGCCCTCCGCGGGTGGCGATGAACTGCAGAGCGAATGGTTCGTCGATCGCGCGCACGCTGCAGCTGCGCTGACCGAGCTGCGTGCGCTGGGCGATCGCATCGACCCGCACCTGCACGCCACCGAGATCCGGACCTGCGCCGCCGACGAATTGTGGCTCAGCCCGGCCTATCAGCGGCAGAGCGTGTGCTTGGGCTTCACCTGGCGCAATCATCCCGTCGAGGTGGCTGCGTTACTGCCCGTCATCGAGCAGGCACTCGCGCCTTTCGCAGCCGCGGGCGCACTGGGGGAAGCTCTTCGCGATCGGTGGCGCCGAGCTCCTGGCCAGGTACCCGCGAGCGGCCGAGTTCCGTGATCTCGTCGGGCGTTACGACCCGACCGGAAAGTTCTGGAACCCGTTCCTGAGCGCGGTCTTTGCCGAAGGTGACGGCTGACACAGAGCGGTTGGCGACGCGGCTCGATGGGTAACGCTGGAGGAGAGCGATCGACGACCGGCATCTCCCGATGCGGGCGGACCGACGGTCATGTTGAAACCACGAGGAGCCCAGGCGATGGCCAAGAACCCCTTCATGAGTGCCTATCTCAGCGCGGCCAACCGGGCGGCGAACACCGCGCGGGGCAAGGCGACCAGCGAGATCAAGCGTGAGTCGAAGCGACAGTCCACCAGCATGATGAACGCCTGGTTCGATGCCTGGACGCCGAAGACCACCAAGAAGCGCAAGCGCCGCTGACCCTGTCGGGCCGAGCTGACCTTTTGCGTCACGCACGACCGCTGTAGGGTGATTCCGCCCCGTTTGCGCTGTGTACACGATTGACTGTGCGTAGCCGGGGGTGCTGGGTCGGCTCATCACCCTGACTGAAGCGAGGCTGCGTTGACGGCTCCCCTGACCATCGATCAGCTCCCCGGCCCGCACGGCATGCCGTTCCTGGGGAATCTGCTCGACCTGAACACGCCGAATCCGGTGGACAAGCTGGTCGAGTGGGGTCGGGAATACGGCCCGATCTACCGCCTGCAGATTCCGGGAAACGACCGCGTCGTCGTCTCGGGCGCGGATCTGATGGAGGAGATCTGCGACGACAGCCGATTCGGCAAACAACTCGGGGCCGGGCTGAAGGTCGGGCAGGACGGCCAGACCAGCCAGGGTCTGTTCACCAGTGAGACCGCCGATCCGATGTGGCGTCGCGCGCACAACATCCTGATGGCACCGTTCAGTCAGCAGGCGATGCGTGGCTACCTGCCCCGGATGGTGGACATCGCGGATCAACTGGTCGACAAGTGGTCCCGGCTCAATCCCGATGACGAGGTCAACGTCCCGCAGGACATGACGGCCCTGACCCTGGACACCATCGCGCTCTGCGGCTTCGACTACCGCTTCAACTCGCTGTACCGGGAGACCCCGCACCCGTTCGTCGCAGCCATGGTGCGCAACCTCGCCGAACGGCAGAAGGAGGCCAAGGAGCTGCCGATCCAGCGTAAGTTGCGGATCCAGGCTCGGCGACAATCCAAGGAGGACCAGGAGTTTCAGGTCAATCTCGTCAAGGGGCTGATGGCGGACAGGCGCCGGCTCGGCGACAAGGCAGACAACACCGACCTGCTCGGCCTGATGCTCACCGGCGTCGACAAGCAGAGCGGGATGACGCTTCCGGACGACAACATCGTCGCCCAGTGTCTGACCTTCCTGGTGGCCGGCCACGAGACCACCAGCGGGCTGCTCTCTTTCGCGATCTATTTCCTGATGAAGAACCCGCAGTTCGCGCAGCAGGCGCGGACCGAGGTGGACGACGTGCTCGGCGGCGAGACCCAACCCAGCTACGACCAGATCCACCGGCTGGTCTACGTGCGGCAGATCCTGGATGAGACCCTGCGCCTGTGGCCGACCGCGCCGATGTTCACCCGCACACCGCTGGAGGACACCGTTGTCGGCGGTCGGTACGCCTTCCCGAAGGACACCGGGCTGTCGGTGCTGGTGCCGATGTTGCACCGCGACCGCAACGTGTGGGGAGCCGACGCCGAGGAATTCGACCCCGACCGATTCCGGGCGGAGCGTTTCAAGTCGGTGTCGCCCAACGCCTATCGACCGTTCGGAACCGGGATGCGCGCCTGTATCGGCCGCCAGTTCGCCCTTCAGGAAGCAACTCTCGTCCTTGGCCTGGTGTTGCAACGGTTCGAATTCATCGATCACCGCAATTACCAGCTGCACACCAAGTCGACCCTGACCGTCAAACCCGCCGACTTCTGGATCAAGCTGCGACCGCGTACCGATCACGCCCTCCGGGTGACGATCCCGGCTCCCACCGCTACAGCGGCGACGCCTGCGCCGGAATCACGACGGCGGCCGGCTGCCACCGGTCACGGCACGCCGCTGCTGGTGCTCTTCGGGTCGAACCTGGGAACGGCCGAGGGCATCGCCAACCGACTCGGCAGGGAGGGGACCGAGCGCGGCTACCAGGTCACCGTCGCCGCGCTCGACGACCACGGCCTCCAGCTGCCCACGCAAGGCGCCGTGCTGATCGTCAGCTCCTCCTACAACGGTGAGCCCCCGGAGAACGCGACCGCTTTTGTGGCCGGGCTGGGTGCGGCATCCAGGCCTGCCGACGCCTTTGCCGGCGTGTCGTACACGGTCTTCGGATGCGGCGACACCGACTGGGCCGCAACGTATCAGGCGGTTCCCAAAGCGCTGGACAGCGGTCTCGAGCGGCAGGGTGCGACCCGGATCCATCCGCGCGGCGAGGGCAACGCGAACGGCGACTTCGACGATCAGTACCGGTCGTGGCACGCCGACCTGTGGGCCGACGTCGGATCCGCCCTGCAGCTGCCGACCGAGTCGACAGAGCAGGCGCCGACAGGTCCGCGGTTGTCGATCTCGATCGTCAACCGGCAACTGACCAACCCGGTCGTCCTCTCCTACGAGGCCACCCCCGCACTGGTCACCCGCAACATCGAGCTGACGGCCGACGGCACCGCCGGAACCCGGTCGACCCGACACATCGAGGTGGCCCTGCCGGCCGATATGCAGTATCGGGCGGGCGATCATCTGGGGGTGCTGCCACGCAACAGCCTGGTCCTGATCCGCCGGGTCATGCGGCACTTCAAGCTGGACGCCGGCATGTACCTGACGATCGCCGCGACCAGCGGCGCCCACACTCACCTGCCGATCGACGAGCCGGCGCCGCTGTTGGGCATCCTCGGCAGTTGTGTCGAGCTGCAGGCGGTTGCCACCCGCGCCGACATCGATGTTCTCGCCGAGTACACCGATGATCCAGGGCAGCGCGGCGAGCTGAGCGCGCTGACCGGCGCCGACGACGAATCGCAGGCCCGCTACCGGAGCACGGTGCGCGACGCCGGTCTGTCGGTGCTGGATCTGCTCGAGCGGTATCCGTCGTGCCGGCTGCCGTTCCCGATCTACCTCGACCTGTTGCCGGCGCTCACTCCGCGGTACTACTCGATCTCGTCGTCGCCGCTGGCCAGCCCGCACACGTGCAGCGTCACCGAGGGCGTCTTGCACGCTCCCGCCCGGTGCGGCGTCGGGGATTTCGACGGCGTGTGTTCGACCTACCTGCAGGCGATGGAGCCGGGCAGCTCCGTGTTCGTGTTCACCCGGCAGCCCACCATCCCGTTCCGGCCGCCGGCGGACCCGACCGTGCCGATGATCATGATCGGCGCCGGCACCGGTCTCGCCCCGTTCCGCGGGTTCCTGCAGGAACGGGCCGAACAGCGGGCCGGCGGCGGGACACTGGCTCCTTCGCTGCTGTTCTTCGGCTGCCGCACGGCGGCGGATCGGTTGTACGTCGACGAGCTGGAGGACTTCCGGCGGTCGGCGCAGGTAGCGGTGCACACAGCGTTCTCCCGCCAATCGACCGACGGACGGAAGTACGCGCAGCACGAACTGCTCGCCCACCAGGACGAGGCCTGGGACCTGATCGACAAGGGCGCGCAGATCTTCGTCTGCGGCAATGCGCGCACCCTGGCGCCGGGGGTGCGCGCGACGCTGCAGGACATCTATTCGAACAAGACCGGTGCCACCGCCGAGGAGGCAGAGTCCTGGCTCGCCGGTCTGCGGCGTGATCACCGCTATTTGGAGGACATCTGGGGAGCCAACTGACGACCTGCCGGCCGCATCGCTCGGAACCGCCCTTACCCACGAAACGAGGGTCCGGATGTCGCCGATGTCTTGCGACATCACAATGCGCGCCCGGCAGGATTCGAACCTGCGACCTGAGGATTAGAAGTCCCCTGCTCTATCCAACTGAGCTACGAGCGCTCGTGCGTCGTCGAGCCTAGCGAATTGGCCGCGCTGACTTCGCATCGTCACCAGCCTGTGGAACGCCCGCTGGGCCGGAGCGAAGCGCGGTGCGCAGTATCGTGAATTCGTGCCAGATGTGACGTCGACCGACGCCGGCGACGCCACCGGCGCCGCCAACCAGCCGACCGACGACACAGCCGCGTCGAGCACCGGACCGCTACCCGGGGCCGACGGGGAGGCGGCGCTGAATCCGGCGGCCACCCAGACCGAGCAGCGACAGCACGATCCGTGGACGGTCACCGGCGTCGTGATCGCCGCGGTGCTGATCGCCGGATGTGTCGCCGCCGCGCTGGCCGCGATCGTGCCGTCCCGCACCGACATTCCGGGCCTGCCCAGCCCCGGCACCCTCACCGACCTGTTGCTGCCCGCGGTGAAGGCGGTCTTCGACCTCTCGGCGGCGCTCACGGTGGGCTGGCTGCTGGCCGCGGCCTGGTTGGTGCCCGCGCAGCGATCGGGCCTGCTCGATGTCGGCGGGTACCGGGCGATCAAGGCAGCGTCGTTGGCGGCGACCGTCTGGGCGGTCTCCGGGTTTGCACTGATCCCGCTGATCCTGTCCGACACCCTCGGGCGGCCGATCGACGAATCGCTGTCGGCGGACTGGGTGATCAGCGGCATCTCGATCCTGGACAGCGTCCGTGCCGCGCTGATCGCGGCATCTGGTGGCGACGTTGATCGCGCTGTTGTCCCGGGTGGTGCTGCACCCGGGCTGGGCGGCAGTGCTGCTGGCCGCGGCGTTGGCGGCGGTGATCGCGCAGAGCGACACCGGGCATTCGTCGCAGTCGGGCAACCATGACATCGCGATCGACACCATGGTGTTCCATCTGGTCGGGATCAGCCTCTGGGTGGGCGGCCTGGTGGCGTTCCTCGGGCTGGCTCGTCAACACGTCAAGCACCTGCAGGTGATCGCCGGGCGGTACTCGTCCATCGCGTTGTGGGCGTTCATCGCGGTCGCGCTGTCCGGTTTCGGCAATGCCTGGGTCCGGATCGACTACGTCTCCGATCTCTGGACGACCGACTACGGGCGACTGGTGCTGCTCAAGGCCGGCCTGTTGACGGTGCTCGGGATGATCGGTTACCTGCACCGGAAACGGACCCTGCCCAAGATCACCGATGACGGCGACCGGCGGCCGTTGATTCGGCTGGCCGTCGTCGAGATCGGGATCATGGCCGTCACGATCGGCGTGGCGTCAGCGCTTGCCCGCACGGCGACACCGCCGCCGTCCGGTCGAGCACTGACCAGCCTGGAGATCGTCCTCGGCTACGACCTGGACGCCGGGCCGAGCTTCTGTCGGCCTGCTCACCCAGTGGCGGTTCGACTGGCTGCTGGGCACCGCGATGATCGCCGCAGCCATCGTGTACCTGCTGGCCGTTCGACGGCTGCGCTCCCGCGGGGACAGCTGGCCGGTCGGCCGGACCGTGGCCTGGGTGATCGGCTGCCTGATGGTCGTGCTGGCCACGTCATCGGGGTTGGGCAAGTATGCCGAGGCGCAGTTCTCGATCCACATGATGGCGCACATGCTGCTCGGCATGATCGCGCCGATCATGCTGGTGCTGGGTGGGCCGGTCACCTTGGCGTTGCGGGTGCTGCCCGCCGCCGGCCGGGGCCGACCGCCAGGGTTGCGGGAGGCGATCGCGGCCGCGCTGCACAGCCGTCCGGCGCGTTTCATCACCCACCCGCTGGTGGTGTTCCCGCTGTTCGTGCTCTCGTTCTACGCGCTGTATTTCTCCTCGCTGTTCGAGGTGATGATCGGCTCGCACCTCGGGCACCTGGTGATGAACCTGCACTTCCTGTTCATCGGTTATCTGTACTACTGGGTGATCATCGGTGTCGATCCGTCGCCGCGACGGGTCCAGCCGATGATCAAGTTGGCGATGCTGATCGGGGCGCTGCCGTTCCACGCGTTCTTCGGGCTCGCGCTTGATGAACTCGAACAAGGCCATGGCCCTGGACTACTACCAGAGCCTGTCGTTGCCCTGGGTGAGCGACCTGGTCGCCGATCAGCGGCTCGGCGGCGCCATCGCCTGGGGTGCCACCGAGATCCCGATGATCATCGTGATGATCGCGCTGCTGTCCCAGTGGGCGCGCAGCGACGAGAAGGAGGCCCGCAGGTCGGATCGGATCGGCGACCGGCGCAACGACGAGGAACTGGACGCCTACAACCGGATGCTCGCCGGCCTCGCCGAGCAGGACGCTTCACGGTCGGCGGCCGTGCCTCATGCCGCCGTGTCCGACGCGGAGGAGCCCAATCGTCGGGACGGGCCGGTGTGAGCGTGCTGATCCGGCCCGAGGCGCAGGCGGATCGCGACCGCCGTGCAGGCACTGATCGGGCTCGCTTTCGGCTCGGCTGACCGGGCCGCCGGGCCGATCGTCGAGGTGGGCCTGAACGACGAACTTCGTTCCGATCCGGGCTGGATACCGGAGTTGACCCTGGTCGCCGAGCAGGACGGTCGCATCGTCGGCCAGCTGACCAGCAGTTACGGCGAGTTGGACGATGATCGGCGGACCCGGCTGGTCGGCGTCGGGCCGGTTGCGGTGCTTCCGGATCGGCAGGGCCAAGGCATCGGCAGTCTGTTGATGCGATCGTTGATCGACGCCGCCGATGCCAGCGGTGAACGCGCCCTGATCTTGCTGGGGTCACCCGACTTCTACGGCCGCTTCGGCTTCGTGCCGGCCGCTGACCTGCAGATCCAGGCGCCGGATCCCGAGTGGGGCAAGTATTTTCAGGCGCTCCCGCTGCGCACTCACGACCCGCGGGTCACCGGACGATTCCGCTACGCCGCGCCGTTCGACAACCTCTGACGCCGGCAACTGACCCGGCCGGTTTGTTCCGCTGTCCGAATTCGGTCCCCAGCGCGCTGCGCGTGCTGGGCCGGTGCCTGCTCGACTGGCAGCGTCCACGACAGGCCGAGTGCCGGATGATCCGGCCGGGTGAACAAAGGGGATGACGATGAGCAGGGACGCAGCTGCGGTGACACTGGTGGGTCGGGCAGGCACCCACCCACAGATCTCGGGAAATTCGCCGGACCGGGTGAGCCTGCGCATCATCACCACCGAGCGTTGGTTCGACAAGGCCGCCAACGTCTGGGTCGACGGCGACGAATTCGGCGTCACGGTGGTCTGTTGGAAGGGCCTGGGCGGCGCCGTCCTGAAGACGGTGCGCAAGGGGGATCCGATCGTCGTGACCGGTCGGATCACCACCCGGCGCTTCGAGAAGGACGGCGCCACCGCATATTTCACCGAGGTCAAAGCTGATGTCGTCGGGCTCGATGTGGCCAGGATGGGTGCGCGGTTCGCCCGGGTCGCGCTCGAACCCAGGGAGACGGCAGACGCCGCCGGCGGCGCCGACTCGTCCGCGCCGCAGGACGGTCAGCCGTCCGAACTTCAGGAACCGGGTGACGACGGTGAGCACCCCGGCGACTGGGGCGACCAACAGCCCGCCGACCGTGGCGGCCTCCTGGTGTCTGTCGACTGAACGCGGTCAGTTGCCGCCGACGGAGACCTCATCGATGGCCTTGCGGTAGACCTCCGGATCGCTCTCCGCGCTGGCGTGGTGTCCGCCGGGAATGGGCACGATCTGCACGTCGAGGTTCCTCTGGTCGGCCAGCTCGAGGAGTCGTTGCTCCACTCGTTCCACCCGCACCGTCCGATCGTCGTGCCGCTGCTCGGGCAGGAAGTAGACGATGCGGATGCCGGGCCCGAGCGAGTCGACGATGGCATCGATGTCGGTGCGGCGGATGACACCGTACTGGTCCTTGATCAGCTGGGTGGAGATTCCGGGCGCGCCGATCTTCTCCCGCCACACCTGGTCGAACTTGAAGCGGAAGTCGTCGCCCCGCACCTGGACGAAGGGAAACCGACCGGAGGACCACTGCTGCTGCTGACCGAGCAGTTCGGCGGTCATCCTGACGGCGACGCCGCCCTCACTGTCCAGCGCCTCGATGAGGGCGGTGAGGGCATCAGCGCTGGTCCGAGAGGAGTCCCGGACGTCGTCGACGCCGAGCGGTGCACAGTCGAGATAGATGGTGCCCAGACGCGGGGGTGGGGGAGCGTAGGTGTCACCCGCCGCTGCGGTGATCATCGCGGGATTCAGCGGGCCAGGTAGTTCGACGGCGACGCCGGCCGTGCCGGCCGACCCGGTCACCTCGTCCGGGGTGAGCAACAGCCGCCCGGCCGTCGCCGCGCCGCCGCCGACCCGATCGTCCCGCGCTGCCGGTGCCGGGACGGGTGCCCACGGGCTCCGGGCTGCTGACCGTTCCCGGCCTGCCCACCGAGTCCGAGGCGCCGGCGAATCCAGCGCCGGCGGCTCCGATGTCGCCGAATCGAGCGCCGCTGAATCGAGCGCCGGATGAATCGAGCGCGGACGAATCGAATGCTGAGGTGCCGGACGCTGCGATCAGCGCGCGCCGGTAGTCCGCCCGTAGGTCCTGGGTGTGCGCTGCCAGGCCGAGGACGACATCACCGCCCATGCTGCTGCCGAAGAAGCTGATTTCCCGTGGCCGGTACTGCGCCAGCAGGGTGTCGAACTTCTCCAGGATGTCCCGATCGTTGATCCCGCTGCCGTAGACCAGGCTGAACACCCTGGTCCCGTCGGCCGCCAAGGACGGCATCAACGAGGCGGCGACACCGGTGCCGCTCTTCCGGTTCAGGCCGGCCACCACGATGATCACCCGGTCGCCGGTGGAGGTCGGGTCGGCGGGTAGCGGGCCGACCTCGACGAACTGTGCACCACTGGTGGGCCAGACCAACTCGTCGGCGATCCATTGGTCGCTCTTGAGCACGACCCAACATCCGGACACCGCGATCAAGCGCGACGAACAGCGGAAACCACCACCGCCCCCGGGTGCGGGCGCGACGGTCCGCGGCCGCGCGCCGGTTGGCCAGGCGCACCTCGTGGCTGTCGTACTCGTCGGCCCGGACGGGCGGCAACCTCGGCGAAGTGGCGGCCGGAAGCGCTGCGAGTTCGCCTCCCGCATCGACCGCCACACGCCACCCCTTGACCATCTCTTTACTATTCTCCGTCCAGTCTGCACGGCATTCGGAGCACCGGCCAGGGGGGAGGGCGCGGGCGCACCGCCGGGACGGCGTGACCACCCGTTCGAGTCCGGCAGACTGTAGGACGGCGTCGCGCCGCCTTCTTTCGCTCATGCGGTCGGGGGATTGCGCTGTGCGCTCCAGACGGGGCGCGCCTGCGCGGCCAGGCGCACGACGAGATCAGCAGCGAGAGGACCGGCGAATGCCCGAATTTGTGTACACGATGAAGAAGGCCAGGAAGGCCGTTGGCGACAAAGTCATCCTCGATGACGTCACCATGTCGTTCTACCCGGGCGCGAAGATCGGGGTGGTCGGACCCAACGGTGCCGGCAAGTCGACGATCCTGAAGATCATGGCCGGGCTCGACACCCCCAGCAACGGTGAGGCCTTCCTGACCCCGGGCTTTTCCGTCGGCATCCTCATGCAGGAGCCGCAGTTGGACGAGACGAAGTCCGTGCTGGAGAACATCCAGCTCGCCTTCGGCGGCATCAACGCCAAGGTGGAGCGCTACAACCAGGTGCTGGTCGAGATGGAGACCGAGTACACCGACGAACTGCTCGAAGAGATGGGCACGCTCCAGGAGGAGCTCGACCACGCCGGTGCCTGGGACCTGGAGGCGAAGATCGACCAGGCGATGGATGCGCTGCGCTGCCCTCCGGGTGACTCGCCGGTCGACATTCTCTCCGGTGGCGAGCGGCGCCGGGTGGCGTTGTGCCAGCTGTTGCTGTCGGCGCCCGACCTGCTGCTGCTCGACGAGCCCACCAACCATCTGGACGCCGAGTCCGTGCAGTGGCTCGAACAGTTCCTGGCCTCCTACCCGGGCGCTGTCCTCGCGGTCACCCACGATCGCTATTTCCTGGACAACGTCGCGCAGTGGATCGCCGAGGTCGACCGGGGCCGGCTGATCCCCTACGAGGGCAACTACTCCACCTACCTGGAGAAGAAGTCCGACCGGATGACCGTCGAGGGCCGCAAGGACGTCAAACTCGCCAAACGGCTCAAGGAGGAACTGGCCTGGGTCCGGTCCGGCGCCAAGGCCAGGCAGGCCAAGTCGAAGTCCCGGCTGGCCCGCTACGAGGAGATGGCAGCCGAGGCGGAACGCACCCGCAAGCTGGATTTCGAGGAGATCCAGATCCCGCCCGGCCCGCGGCTCGGCTCGATCGTGGTGGAAACCCATGACCTGACGAAGGGCTTCGACGACCGGGTGCTGATCGACGACCTGTCGTTCACCCTCCCGCGCAACGGCATCGTGGGCGTCATCGGCCCGAACGGCGTCGGCAAGACCACGTTGTTCAAGACCATCGTCGGACTCGAGGAACCGGACTCCGGAACCGTCAAGATCGGCGAGACGGTCAAGCTCTCCTACGTCGATCAGAACCGCGGTGGCCTCGACCCGAAGAAGAATGTCTGGGAGGTCGTCTCCGACGGCCTCGATTACATCAAGGTCGGGCACGTCGAGATGCCGTCCCGCGCCTACGTGTCGGCGTTCGGATTCAAGGGTCCCGACCAGCAGAAGCCGTCCGGGGTGCTCTCCGGTGGTGAGCGGAACAGGCTGAACCTCGCGTTGACCCTGAAGGTCGGCGGCAACCTGATCCTGCTCGACGAGCCGACCAACGACCTGGACGTCGAGACGCTGGGCTCCCTGGAGAATGCGCTCGAGCAGTTCCCCGGCTGCGCCGTCGTCATCTCCCACGATCGCTGGTTCCTGGACCGCACCTGCACCCACATCCTGGCCTGGGAGGGCACCGACGACGACCCGTCGCAGTGGTACTTCTTCGAGGGCAACTTCTCCGACTACGAGAAGAACAAGGTCGCCAGGCTGGGTGTCGACGCGGCCCGGCCGCATCGGGTGACGCACCGCAAGCTCACCCGGGACTGAGTCGGGGCGCCGCCGGGGCGGGGCGACGCGCCATCCGCCCCGGCGGTTGCCCCGTGGCGAGATGGATCACCATCGCCGCGGCGAACCCCGGTGCCGACCCGCTCGAAGGAATAGGCTCGCTCCCGAACTCCGGTCGCAACGTCGCGCCCGGACAGGGACGCGCCGAACCGCGTCCGGGACGTGGAGGGCCAGCAATGAACGGGATCGACCGATGACACAGACGGACGCACCCGCGCTGGCTCCGGAACTGTCGGGAACACCCTTCCGGAGCTCGATCCGAACTCGGCCGTCGCCCGCGCGGCGGCGATGCGACCCGACCGGGCCACGATGATCGAGGCCTATTTCCGGCACGTGCCGGCCGAGGATCAGCCGAAGACTCCCGAGGATGTCCTTGGCATCATCGACGGCCATTGGCGGGTCGGGGAAAACCGGCGGCCCGGCGAGGTCAAGATCAGGGTGTTCAACCCGGCGCCGTCCGCCGGCGAAGGCGCTGTCGGCTGGACCGACACCAAGACCGTGATCAACATCGTCACCGACGACATGCCGTCGCTGGTCGACTCGGTGATCGGCGCGCTGACCATCCGCGACGTCACCGTGCACCGGGTACTGCACCCGATCCTGATCACCAAGCGTGACCCGAACGGCGTCCTGCTGGACGTCGCCGGGGAATCGGGCCGGGCCTCCGAGACGGCGACCACCTACCGCGAGTCATGGATGCACGTCCTGATCGACCGGCTGTCCGACGCCGAACGCGCCGAAGCCATCGAGGACACCCTGCGGCATTCGCTCGACTCCATCCGGGCCGTCGTCGGCGACGGCGGGGCGCTCACCGGCGCCGCCGCCACCGCGGCCGCCGAACTGCGCGGGACGTTCTCGCCGCGATCCGCGCAGGAGGTGTCGGAGGCGGCCGACTTCCTGTACTGGCTGATCTCCGGGAACATGACGTTCCTCGGCTACCAGCGTTACGAGATCCAGGGCGGCCCCACTCCGACCCCGGTCAAGGGATCGGGCCTCGGCATCCTGCGGGATTCCGTCGCCGGCCAACGCGACGTCGCCGACAAGCTGACCGGGCTCGCCACCGGCGATCAGCCCGCGCACCTGTTGCTGACCCAGGCGTCATCCGGCTCTGCCCTGACCCGGGACGTGCCGCCGTTCGAGGTGCGCGCCCGCATCCTCGGGCCGGACGGATCGGTCATCCGCGAGCACCGATTCCTCGGGGTGCTGACGCCGCGGGCACTGAACGCCGAGATCACCACCACCCCGATGCTGCGGCTGACCGTGCAGTCCGTGCTGTCCACCCTCGGCGCCGCCCCGGACACCTACACCGGGCAGCGCGCCATGGACCTGCTCTCCACCTACCCGCGTGCCGAATTGTTCTGGGCGGACCCGGATCTCGTGGTCGACGTGGTCAGCAGCGTGTTGCAGCTGGCCAGCCGGCGTCGGCTCCGGGCATTCCTGCAGCCGGATCCCTACGGGCGGTTCGTCTCGGTCATGGTGTACCTGCCCCGGGATCGCTACACCACGGACTGTCGGCTGGCGATGCAGCAGATCCTGTTGGACGCGTTCAACGGCACGGGCATCCGTTACACCGCGCGGGTCGGTGATTCCCTGCTGGCCGCAGTCCATTTCACCGTCAGCACCGATCCGGCGACCGTTCTCTCGCCGGACATGTCGACGCTGACCAAGGCCTTGCGGGGGACCATCCGCACCTGGGAGGACCGGCTGGTCGCAGCCGTCGTCGGTGGCGGCGACGAGGACCTGGACACCGCGGGCGCGCTGTCCCGCTATTCCGATGCCTTCGACGAGGGTTACAAGGAGTCCTACCGGGTCGAGGAGGCCGTCGCCGACCTGCGACTGCTGGACGAGCTGACCGGGCCGGACGACCTGGCACTGAAGATGACCCGCAGCGAGGAGGAGGCCGTCGGCGAGTGGCGGCTGAAGCTGTACGTCACCGGGGGTGCGGTCACCCTGTCCCGGGCGTTACCGGTGTTGCAGACGCTGGGCGCCGATGTGCTGGACGAGCGACCGTTCGAGGTCCGCCGGTCCGACGGAAGTCTCTCCCGCATCTACGATTTCGGGCTCAGCTTCCCGCACGACGACGTCTCCCGCGGTGCCGACGACCCGGAGTTGCGGACCCGGTTCTCCGAGGCGTTCATCTCCGCCTGGTCCGGCCGCAGCGAGGTCGACGGGTTCAACCAGTTGGTGCTCGCCGCCGGGCTGAACTGGCGTGAGGTGGCGATGCTCCGCTCGTACGCGCACTACCTGCGGCAGATCGGGACCCCTTACACGCAGCGGTATGTCGAGCAGGTGCTGTGCTCCCACCCGCGGGTCGCCGCCGACCTGGCGCTGCTGTTCGGAGTGCAGTTCGACCCCGACCGCTTCCCTGGCGCGGACGAGCAGCGGGCCGCCGAGGCCGAGCGGATCTCGGCCGGCATCACCACCGCCCTGGACGCCGTCACCAGCCTGGACGCCGACCGCATCCTGCGCACCCTGCTCAGCGTGATCCTGGCGACCGCCCGGACCAACGCCTACCGACTCGACGAGGAGGGCAACCGGCGGGACTTCCTGTCGGTCAAGCTCGACCCGACCAAGGTGCCGGGCGTCCCGAAACCGATTCCGGCGCATGAGATCTGGGTGTACTCGCCGCGGCTGGAGGGCGTGCACCTGCGATTCGGGGACGTCGCCCGCGGCGGGCTTCGCTGGTCGGACCGGCCGGAGGACTTCCGCACCGAGATCCTCGGCCTGGTCAAGGCGCAGGAGGTCAAGAACGCCGTCATCGTGCCGGTCGGGGCCAAGGGCGGCTTCGTCGTCAAGCGACCGCCGGTGCCGACCGGCGATCCGCAGGTCGACCGGGAGCAGCAACTGGCGGAGGGTGTCGCCTGCTACCGGATGTTCATCGCCGGCCTGCTCGACCTCACCGACAACCGGCATGCCGGGTTGATCGTGCCGCCGGACCGGGTGGTCCGCCACGACGACGACGACTCCTACCTGGTGGTCGCCGCCGACAAGGGCACGGCCACCTTCTCCGACATCGCCAACGGCGTCGCCCACGACTACGGCTTCTGGCTGGACGACGCGTTCGCCTCCGGCGGCAGCGTCGGCTACGACCACAAGGCCATGGGGATCACCGCCCGCGGGGCGTGGGAATCGGTGAAGCACCACTTCCGCGAACTCGGGGTGGACACCCAGGCGGAGGACTTCAGCTGCGTCGGCGTCGGCGACATGTCCGGCGACGTCTTCGGCAACGGAATGCTGCTCTCGCCAACACATCCGACTGCTCGCGGCGTTCGATCACCGGCACATCTTCATCGACCCGAACCCGGATGTCGGTGAGTCGTTCGTCGAGCGCCTGCGGTTGTTCGAACTGCCGCGGTCCTCCTGGGCCGACTACGACCCGGCACTGATCTCCGCCGGCGGTGGGGTCTTCCCGCGGTCGGCGAAATCGATCCCGATCACCCCGGAGATGCGCGAGGCTCTGGGTCTCGAAGAGGACATCACGGCGCTCTCGCCGGCCGAGCTGATGCACGCGATCCTGTTGGCGCCGGCCGATCTGCTGTGGAACGGCGGAATCGGCACCTACATCAAGGCCTCCACCGAGCAGCACAGTTCGGTCGGTGACAAGGCGAACGACGCGCTGCGGGTCGACGGCATCGACCTGCGGGTCAAGGTGGTCGGCGAGGGCGGCAATCTCGGTGTGACCCAGCTGGGCCGGATCGAGTTCGCCCGCAACGGCGGCCGGATCAACACCGACGCGATCGACAACTCGGCGGGGGTCGACACCTCCGATCACGAGGTCAACATCAAGATCGCCCTGCAGCAGCGAATGGAATCCGGCGAACTGGACGAGCAGGGCCGACTCGACCTGCTCTCCTCGATGACCGATGAGGTCGCGTCGCTGGTGCTGGACGACAACCGCGGCCAGAACCGGGTTCTCGGCGCTTCCAGGTTGCACGCCGGGGTGATGTTGTCGGTGCACGCGCGGTTGATCGACGCCATGGTGGATGCCGGCCGGTTGGACCGGACCATCGAGTTCCTGCCGACGCACGCCCAGATCACCGCGCGCATCGCGGCCGGCGAGGGTCTCTCCGGTCCGGAACTGTGCGTGCTGCTGGCCTATGTGAAGGCCGGGTTGTCGGCGGCCATGCTGTCCGGCGACCTGCCGGACGACCCGGCGTTCGCCGCCCGACTGGCCGAGTACTTCCCGCGGCAGATGCGGGACGGCTCACCGGAGGCGGTGGCCGCCATCACCGCCCACCCGCTGGCCAGGGAGATCGTCACCACCGAGACGGTCAACGACATGGTCAACCGGGCCGGGCATTACGTACTCGTTCCGGCTGGAAGAGGAGATGGCCTCCACCCCGGAGGACGCCATCCGGGCCTACACGATCACCAGTGCGGTGTTCGACCTGCCGGGGCTGTGGGACGCCGTGGCGGCCCTCGACAACCGGGTTCCGGCGAAAACCCAGGACCTGCTGTATCTCTCGTCCCGCCGGCTGCTGGACCGGTCGTCCCGCTGGCTGCTGACCCGGCGGCCGCAGCCGCTGGACGTGCTCGGTGAGATCGCCAGGTACGCCCAGGCGGTCAGGGATCTGACCCCGAAGCTGCCGCAGTTGGTCTGCGGTGAGGACTACGAGACCGTCGCCAGGGAGACCGCCGAGCTGCTGGACATGGGCGCGCCGGAGCAACTGGCGGGCACCGTGGCCTACTCGCTGCATGCGTTCAGCCTGCTCGATGCGGTCGACGTGGCCGCCGAGACCGGCCGGGACCTGCTGGAGTGCGCCGAACTGCTCTACGCGTTGTCGGCGCACCTGGACTTCGATCACCTGCTGACCTCGGTCACCGCCCTGGAACGAGGGGACCGCTGGCACGCGCTCGCGCGTCAGGCACTCCGCGACGACCTGTACCGGTCACTGCGGCTGCTGACCGCCGACGTGCTGTCCACCACCTCCGGCGACCAGGACGCGCACCGCAAGATCGCCCAGTGGGAGGACGAGAACGCCTCCAGGCTGGCCCGTGCCCGCCGCACCCTCGGTGAGATCTCCGCGGTGTCCGGCGGCGACCTCGCGGCCCTGTCGGTGGCGGCCCGCGAGATCCGATCGATGATCCGCTGAGTTCACCGGTGACCCGAGCCCGACCGGGTGTGGACGGGCGGGTCCCACCCGTGCGGCAGACTGCTGGGCGGCAGTCTGCCGGGTGGTCGTGGCGAGAGCGAAGCGGGGAGCGTGGCGTGAGCCGACGGTATGTGACGCAGGTACGGGTGCGGTGGTCGGATCTGGACGCATACCGGCACGTCAACAACGCCCACACGGTGACCCTGCTGGAAGAGGCGAGGATCGACTGGCTGTTCGCCGAGGCGGCCAGGCACGGCGTCAACCGGCTGACCGAGGGCATCGTGGTGGCCAGGCTGGAGATCGACTACAAGCGGCCGATCGGGATGGAACTGCCGGTGACGGTGTCGATGGGACTGACCAGGCTGGGTCAGGCCTCGATGACGGTCGACTACATCGTCAGCGTCGCGGGAACAACGGTGGCAACGGCATTGTCGGTGCTGGTCCCGGTCGATCCGGTGACCTTTCGCCCGCGTCGGATGGACGACCGCGAACGCGCCTATCTCATGCAGTACCTGCACGACCCCGTGACGACCGGCGGCAGCTGACCGGTGGCCACCCTCACCCCGGCCGAGCGTGCCGACCGCGACGATGCCACCGCCTTCACCGGCCGGGTGGCCAGGTGGGACAGCGCCGGCCTGATCCGGCTCAAGGTCGACGACGGCACCGTCCGGATGTGGGCCGGGACGCCGTTCGACGCGCTCGTCACCCGGGCCATCAAGGGGACCCTGGTACCGAAAGACGTCACGGTGCACGCCGGAAACCTGTTGACGGGGTTGGCGATCGCCACCGCTGCGGACGTCGATCCCGGCCCGGTGGTCGACGCGGCGTGGCGCTCACAACTGCCGCCACCGGCCGGCTGGGTGGTGGTCGACGAGGTGCCGGCCGCCGTGCTCGCCGCGCTGGCCGAGGAGGGCGCCACCGGCGCCCGGGATCGTCCCGGGCCGGCCGGGGCCGCGTCGACCGCGCTGCTGGACACCGAGGTGCTGACGGTGTCCGGCCACGGGATGCGGGTCGCCCTGAGCCTTCGGATGGTCTTCGCGTTGTCCGGCATGGGGTTCGCTCCCGCCGCTCCGGACGAGGTGGTGCGGATCAGCGCGACCGACTCCTGGGCCCGGATCGACGCCCGTTACGGGGCCGTGGTGCGCCGGCGGCACGCGCTGCTCCCGCTGCTGATGTAACCGATCATCGGTGATCAACTTGACTGGCCGATAGCTGCTGCTCAGCAGCAGTCAGCGGCCAACGAAGTTGATCTTCCCGGCCCCCGCGGAGAGCGCGCCGTCAGCCGCCCGGGTCGGTGGGGAGCGGGGCGAGGAAGTAGCCGGCCGCCTGCAGCCCGCTGATGATGCCCGGCAGTGCCGCGACAGTCTGTTGGCGATCGGAACCACCACCGTCGTGCATCAGGATCACCGACCCAGGAGTCACCGAGCCGAGGACGTTGGAGGTGATGGCCGCTGCACCCGGCTTCCGCCAGTCCGCCGAGTCGACTGCCCAGCCGAGCGGTACCGTCCTGGCCCGCTGCGCGGCCTGCAGCACCGGTCCGGCGGGGTCACCGAACCTGCCCTCCGGCGCACGGAAATACCGGGTGGTGACGCCGGTCGCCGCCGCGATGGCGTTCTGGGTCTGCCCGATTTGCTGGTCGAGATCGTCTCGGGACAGTGCGTCGAACGGCGAGTGGTGATCCCAGCTGTGGTTGCACAGGGTGTGTCCTTCGGCCACCACTCTGGCTGCCAGCGCCGGATTCTCGGTGACCTTGGTGCCGAGCTGACAGAACGTCGCCTTGACGCCGGCCGCGGCGAGGATGTCCAGGATCTGGCCGGTGTACGGGCCAGGTCCGTCGTCGAAGGTCAGGTAGGCGATCTGTCCGACCCCGGTCCAGCCCAGCACCGCCGTGTAGGGCGGTGCCAATGGCACATCGGCCGGCGCCGGCGCGGGTGCCGGCTCCTGCGTCGGAGTGGGGGCCGGCTCGGGCGTCGGGCTGGGTGCCGCTGTCGCAGTGGCTTCGGGAGCGGGGGCCGGCGGTGTCTCCGCGGCCGACGGTTCGTCGGGTGGATCGGTGCTGAGCTCCGGCACCGTGACCAGGATGACCGTCTGGACGGAGGCACTGACCATCGACCCGGCGGTTGCCGGATCGGCCGCGGCAGGAGTGACAAATGCCGTCGACCGCGCCGCGGCGGCGATTTCGAAAGCAGTGCCGGGCGTCCGTGGGTCGCCGCCGGTCACCTGTGCCAACGCCAACCCGGTCGCCCCTGCCACCAGGGCCACCGCCGTCCCCAGCAGGACGGCGAGAGTCGTCGACCGTCGCATATCTCATGGGAACATTCCGGCGTCGGCCGGCGTCGGCACGCCACGCCGCCTGCGGGGTGCTCAGGTCAGTGAGTTGACCATGCTGTCGGCCGCCATCACCAGATAGGCCCACAGACGCTCGCGGTGCTGCTCGTCCAGTCCGGCGCCGTCCACGGCGATCTGCATCGCGTCCAGCCAGGCGTCGTGTTCCCGCTGCCCGATCACGAACGGCGCATGCCGCATCCGGAGCCTCGGATGCCCCCGCAGGTCGGAGTACGTCCTGGGACCGCCCCAGTACTGCTCGAGAAACATCCGCAGCCGCACCTCGGCCGGTCCGAGATCCTCCTCCGGATACAGCGGGCGGAGAACGGGATCATCGGCGACGACGGCATAGAAGCGTTCGACGATCCCGGCGAACACCGGGTGTCCGCCGATCTCGTCGTAGAAGGTTGCGGGAGCACTCACCGGGCCATTGTCCCGTATCGCCGGCGGTCGCCCACCACGCCGATCGGCCCGCCTCAGCCGGCCTCGCCCGGTGGGGTCACCACCGGCGGCCGGAAGTCCATCGCGGCATCCTCGGCCCGAGCCCGGTCGAAGGCCGACTTGACGGCTGCCCGCACCGCTCGGACGTACGCGTCCTTGTCGGAGACGCGGACTGTTGCGCTCACGCCGATGGTGACCACGCCGGCGGCGACGTCGACGATGCCCAGCAACTTCGGCGCCTCGATGATGGCGGCCGAGAACTCCTCGGTCTGCGACACCTCCGTTGCCTGCTCGAGGGCGATCGCTCCGGCCCGCGCGCTGTCGGCGTCATACGGGATCGGGATCTGCAGGTTGACGACGGCCTCGCCCTGACTGGTGTTGCCCACCCGGAGGATCTCGCCGTTCCGCACATGCCAGATCCCGCCATCGGCCGCCCGAACGGTCGTGGTGCGCAGGCTGACCGCGACCACGGTGCCGCTGGCCGAGCCGAGGTCGACGGCATCGCCCACCCCGTACTGATCCTCGAGGGTCATGAAGATCCCGGCGAGGAAGTCGCGGACCAGGTTCTGTGCGCCGAACGCCAGTGCCACGCCGGCAATCCCGGCCGACGCGAGCAGCGGGGCGATGTCGATGCCGAGTTCGGCCAGGATCAGCACCGCGGCGGTGCCGACCACGAGGAACGAGCTGATCGACTTGAGCAACGAGCCGATCGCCTTGGTGCGCTGGTCGCGCCGTTCCGCGGACAGGCCTCGGGAAAAAGCCCGGCGAGCCGATGCCAGCGGACGCAGCGCTGAGGTGGAGGTTCCCTCGATGGTCAGCCGGGTCAACCGGTTGATGGCCCGGTAGAGCAGGAACCGGGCAACGATGGCCAGGATCACGATCAGGACGATGTCCACGGTGGCCGACACGACGGCATCGCTGTGGGCGGCGAGTACGTCGACGCCTGTTTTGTCCCATAGCCACTGACAGACCGAACCGGCGTCGGCCGCACACTCCGGCGCGTTGATTTGCACTGTCTGTTGTCCCTCGGGGTCGGCGGGCCGCGGACTTCGGCCGCAGATTCCGGCTCCCACGCTAGCGATAGCGGACGGTCTGTTCGCCCCGTTCCGCGTTCGTCGGATGGCCTCGGCGGTGTGGCCGTCGGGAACGGCGGGCCTGTCCGGTTATTCTCGAGACGGCTGGGACCTGCAGGTTGGGTGCTCGGCCAGAGATGTTCGGCAGTGCACAGGACGGCAGATCGTTGCCGTTCGTTGGTCGGGTGATCTCCGACACGGCATTCGTTACCGGCTCCGCGTCCGCGACGGAGGTAGCCAATGGACGGCACCGGCCCCGGCGGCCGCGGACCGACTCCGGTCCGCCCCGCTGCCCTGCATCTTGCCCGGCGTGAGCCCGAGCCGAAGCGGGTCGTCACGACATTGGTGCGCGTGCTGTTGCTGAACGCGAGCCACGAGCCTCTTGCCGTGGTGACCGGGCGTCGGGCGCTGGTACTCGTCGTTGCAGGTAAGGCCGAGTGTGTGCTGGAGCGATCCGGCGCGACGGTGATCAGGTCGCCGTCGGTCAGCGTTTCCGTGCCGGCGGTAGTCCGCCTCCGCAGGTATGTGCGGGTGCCCTACCCGGCGCCGCCGGCGGTGACGAGGGCGGGAGTGCTCCGCCGGGATTCCCGACGGTGTGTGTATTGCCAGGGTCGCGGTGAGACCGTGGACCATGTCGTCCCGAAGAGTCGCGGCGGGACCGACAGTTGGGAGAACTGCGTCGCCTGTTGTGTGCGTTGCAACACCCGGAAGGCGGACCGGCTGCTCGAGGAGTTGGGCTGGTCGATGCAGCTGGTTCCGGGACCGCCCCGTCGTGGGGCTTTCGGGCGGTTGTGGTCGACCGAGGATGCGGATCCGGCCTGGGAACCCTGGTTGGCTTTCGCCGCCTAGAGCCTGGACTGCGGCGAACCGATGGTACGGGGTCCGCACTGAGCCGTCCCGAGTGTCTCGGCCCCGATGATCACTCGACCGGGTGACTCATGGCTGGCAGGTCTCAGCCGATGCGGGTGCCGCGGCCGATGCGGGTTCCGCGGCCAATGCGGGTTCCGCGGCCGATCCTGGTGCCGCGTCCGATGCGGGTTCCACGGCCGATGCGGGTTCCACGAGTGGCGTTCATGAGGTTCTCCTTGAGTGCTGTGTCCCCTTGACGACAAGGGGTGACGATGGGTGGCGAATTGTGGACGGAATCTGGATAAATCACTCACTGCAACGGGCCGGCATTTCGTCTGCCAAAATCTCCCTTGCGACTTCCAAACCCTGTGGGCCACAATGACTCTGGGGCTTCTTGTCGGCTTGGCTTGCAACACCAATATAGGTTGCCATTTGGGCCGGTCCCTGAATGGCCCAGTCGAATATTTGACTGAGCGTGACCGACATCCGAGGCCTTTTCGACGATGAAGAGGGCCTTTCTTTGGCGTACGGGTGAAAAGAGCCATTTGGCCTAACACCAGTCGAGTGATGGAATCACCCCAAAGCGCATTCCATCTAGCTGAAACTTTGCCGTGGATCCTTCGGCGGCGTGCTGTCGCGGGTGTCGGATCGACGGCAGGGTGCCTCCAAGGCAAGATCAACTGAACTCGGGCCTGGATGTGGCAGTGTGTTAACCACAGGTCACACTGAGTTCGATATGGCGCCGCAGCCGGACAATCTTGGCGGCATCCGGGGGGAGGCCACGACCATGTGGCAGCAAGCGAGCGCGTCAGCTGCGCGCCCGCGAGCTGGCCGCGCCGCCGGGCGGGGCTGGTTCCCAGCTCCCTGAGTCCTTTTCTCGATTGGTGATGACCTGGGCCGGCTCCCTGACCGGTGACGGCCTACGGGTGATTGCGCTGCCACTGCTGGCCGTATCGGTGAATTCGTCAGCGGCGTCGGTGGCGCTGGTCGCCGTGGCAACGACCCTGCCGTGGCTACTCGTGGCGATCCCGGCCGGTGCCCTGGTCGACCGTTTGGACCCGGCGCGGGTGATGGCAACCGCCCATCTGTTGCGCGCCGTGCTGTCCCTCGCCCTCGTGGGCACCGTGGTGACCGGCTCGGCGACGATCCCGCTGCTGTGCCTGTTCGGATTCGCCATCACCTCCGCCGAGACCTTCGCCGACGGATCGGCGCAGGCCCTGTCTGGTGCGGATCGTTCCGCACGCCCACCTGGAACGGGCCAACGCCAGGTTCGTCACGGTGGAGACCCTGGCCCTCGACCTGGCCGGGCCGCTGGCGGCCGGCGTGCTGTTCCTGCTCGCGCCCTGGGCGCCGTTTGCGGTATCCGCCGCGTGTTTCCTGATCGCCGCGGGGATCGTCAGCACGATCAGCACTCCACCGGTTGCCGGGTCGGCGGACCCCGCGCTGACCGAGACCACGCTGACCGACACCACGCTGACCGACAGCGCACTGGGTACGCCTTCTGTATCGGCTGAGCCACCGGGACCCTGGGCTCGGATCCGGGCCGGACTGGCCCAGCTGGTCTCCGATCCGGTGCTGCGCGTGCTGGTGGTGACGGTCTCGATCATGGTCGATCGCCAATGCGGCGACCGACGCGGTCCTGGTGCTCTACGGCACGTCGACTCTGGGCATGTCGGAGGCGTTCTACCCGATGCTGCTGGTCGCCTACTCGGTCGGCACGCTGATCGCCGCCGTCCTGGTGGGTCGGGCCGACTCCCGGCTGCGCGGCGGTCAGGTGATGATGCTGGCGTTGTTCGGCATCAGCATCACCATGTTCGTTCTCGGCTTCTTCCCGAACGTCGTCGCTGCCCTGATCGCCTATGCGGTGATGGGTTTGGCGGGTGGAACCTGGAACGTCCTGTCGGCGACGAGGAGACAGCGTCGGACGCCGCACGCCATGATCGGCCGGGTGTCCAGCGCCTTCCGGGTGGTCGCCTGGGGGGTGATCCCGATCGGCGCTGCACTGGGCGGTGTCGTCGGCGAGCGGTGGGGAATCCCGTCGGTGTATGTGCTGGCCGGGGCGATGATCGCAGTACTCGGGTTGGTCGTTGTCCGATCCTTCGTGTCGACCGAACCCGGGCCCGGTGACGCCACGCAGCTGAAACGCCGGGTTGCTCAGCCGGGCGGACAGGGGTCCGATACCGTGATCACGTGACCATCCTTGAGACACTGGCGGTGTTCGTCGGGATCCCGGTGCTGATCTACGCGCTGATCGCGGTCTGCGTCATGCTGCCGGGTCGGGCCAAGAAGCGCCCGCGCTACCGGCCGGGACAGACCTGGGACTACACGGCCCACTGGTGGGCCGGCGACCAGCCCGTGGTAGCGGCGGCCGGCGATACGCCCGGCACCAGGGGAGGTGGCGCACATGGCACATGGTGAACTGGTTGCGGCCGGCCGGTCGTCGGTCGTCCCGTGGGACCAGCGCCCGCAGGTGGGGCCGGTCGGGCAGGCTGATCAGCCGCTGTCGACCACCCAGCTCGAGCTCCTCGACGATGTGATGCGCGAGGCCGAACGCTTTACCGGCCTGCGCTTCTCGGCGTACCTGGGCGATCTCGGTGCGGATTCACGGCAGCTTCGCCGAGGGCCTGCTCTCCGGGCTCGGCGCCGATGCCCCGAGTGGCGTGCTGCTGGCGATCTCGCCGGGACAACGGGTGGTGGAGGTCGCGACCGGGCCGGAAGCCGCCAGGCGGGTCAGTGATCGGGCCGCGCGGTTGGCCGTGCTGGCGGTGGTCTCCTCGTGCACCGACGGCGACATCGCCGGCGCACTGGTCACCGGGATCCGGATCCTGGCCGACCAGGCCGGCACCCTTCCGGAACGCTCCACCTGGTGACCGCACCGCGGGGCACCAGCTCCTGGCCGTGCCCCGCGATCCGCGAGTCAGCCGCCGGCGTTGTCGGCAGCGTCCGCAGCTCTGGCCCGCAGGGCTCGTTCGGTACCGGCTCGTCCCTCGGACACCAAGCGGCGCAACGCGGCCGGGTGATCCCCGGACTCCCAGTTCGTGGCAAGGTCGACCGTCCGCTGCTCGGTCGCCCACCTCGGGTACAGGCCGACCGCAACCTTCTGTGCCACCTCGATCGAGCGGCGCTCCCAGACACCGGCCACCTCGGCGAAGTACTTCTCGACGTAGGGCTCGAGCAACTCGCGCTGGGCAGGATGCGAGAAGCCCGCGATGGCGGCGTCCTGCAGGGCGTTGGCCATGCCGTCGTCATCGATCAGCCGCTCCCACACCGCCGCTTTGTTCGCGGCGTCCGGCAGCAGGGCACGCACCATGGTGGCGCGCCGCATCCCGGACGCCGTGGGGTCGGCCGCCTCCGCCCGGTCGATCTCCGCGGAGCCGGCGGACCCGTGCGCGACCAGCGCACCCAGCAGGGTCCACGACAGGTCGGTGTCCACCACCAGTCCCGGCAGCGGAGCCGTCCCGTCGCGCCAGCCGGAAATCACCGTCAGTTGGTCGGCATCGAGCTTGGCGGCGGCGAACGCCTGCACGGCGGCCAGCTGCGTGTCACTGCCGGCAGGCGCTCCGACCGCCAGTTGGTGCAGCGCGGAAGACACTGTGGCCCAGCCGGTCTGCGCCGCCCATTCCGGGTCGGCGTAGGAGCCGACGGCGACCTGGAGCTGGGCCAGCACCCGCTGCAGGACGCCGATCTGATCTTCGGTGGCCATGCCGCGCACCGCGAGCGTGACGAAATCCCGTGCCCGCATGAGGGCATCCCGGGTCATCTCCCAGACCGCTGACCACAGCAGGGTTCTCGGCAGTGATTCGGTCATCTGCGCGATGCCGTCGATGGCGGTCGACAGCGAGGTCGGATCGAGCCTTGCCTTGCAATAGGTCAGGTCGTCGTCGTTGAGCAGCACCAGCGCGCCGCGATCGACACCGATCAGTTCCGGCACCGCGGTGCGCTCGTCGACCACGTCGAGTTCCACCCGGTGGGTACGGGTCAACTGGCCGTCGCCGTCGCGGTCGTACACCCCGATCGCCAGCCGGTGCGGGCGTCGCTCCCCGGCACCCGGCGCCGCGCCGGACTGCACCACCTCGAAGCGGGTGATCAGACCGGAATCGTCGGTGTCCAGGTCCGCGCTGATGGTGTTCAGGCCGGTCGTCTGCAGCCAGGCCGCCGCCCAGCGGTGCAGGTCGCGCCCGGAGGTCTCCTCCAGCGCGACCAGCAGATCCTCCAGGGTGGCGTTGCCGAAGGCATGCGCCGCGAAATAGGCGCGCAGGCCGGTCAGGAACTCCTCGAAACCGACGTAGGCGGCGAGCTGCTTGAGCACGCTCGCGCCCTTGGCGTAGGTGATGCCGTCGAAATTGACCTCGACGGCGGCCAGGTCGACCATGTCCGCGGCGATCGGGTGGGTCGACGGCAGCTGATCCTGGACGTAGGCCCAGGATTTCTCCACATTCGCGAACGTCGTCCAGGACGACGTGTACTCGGTGGCCGACACCTGGGCGACGACCGATGCCCAGGTGGCGAACGACTCGTTCAGCCAGAGATCGTCCCACCAACGCATGGTGACCAGGTCGCCGAACCACATGTGCGCCATCTCGTGCAGGATCGTCTCGCAGCGCCGCTCGTACTGGTACTGGGTGACCCTGGACCGGAAGACGTACTCCTCGCGGAAGGTGACGGCCCCGGCGTTCTCCATGGCTCCCGCGTTGAACTCGGGCACGAACAGCTGGTCGTACTTGCCGAACGGGTACCGCACCCCGAAGGCGCTGTGGAAGAAGTCGAAGCCCTGCTTGGTCTGGGTGAACAGCCGCTCGGCGTCGAGATGTTCGGCCAGCGTGGAGCGGCAGAAGATGCCGAGATCGATGCCGTCGTGGTGGTCGCGGACCACGTGGTACGGACCCGCGATCAGGGCGGTGACGTAGGTGCTCATCGGCTCGGTGGTGGCGAATCGGTGCACGGTGGCACCGGCCGGCCCGGGCTCGGTGGACGTCGTCGCGCCGTTGGCCACCACCTGCCAATCGGCGGGCGCTGTCACCGCCACGGTGAACCGGGCCTTGAGATCGGGCTGGTCGAAGCAGGCGTAGAGCCGTTTGGCATCCGCCGTCTCGAACTGCGAGTACAGGTAGACGGCGCCGTCGACCGGATCGACGAACCGGTGCAGACCCTCGCCGGTGTTGGTGTAGAGGCCGACCGCCTCGATCTCGAGCTCGTTGGTGGCGGCCAGATCGTCCAGCGCGAGACCGCCGGTGGTCGACCAGCTCCCGACATCGAGCGGGCGACCGTTCAGCGTCGCGGTGGCGATGCCGTCGCCGACGAAGTCGATGAACGTGCTCGATCCCGGCTCGGCATCGAAGCGAACGACTGTGGTGGTCCCGAAGGTCTTCTCACCCGGACCGCCGGCACCGTCGGTGACGTCGACGGCGATGTCGTACGACGTGGTGCTGATGGTTTTCGAGCGCTCGCCGGCTTGTGCACGGGTGAGATTGGGCGCCTGCGACATACGGGTCCTTCCGAGGAGATGCGACGGTCGTTGATCGACAGCGGTGGTGGCGGGTGGGGAATCTGACGCCTGCGATGCTATGACCATGCCGGCCGCCGATCACGCCGGTGGCGGAATGTCACGCCTGTGCCCGGCGTCCCCGACAGGTCCATTCCTCCCCAATCTGCGGCCCGAACCGGATGGAGTTCCTCACAGTCCGGTTCCGCCGACGCAGACCGGGAACAAGTTCGAGTGACAAAGGGTTGCCGCGACTGGCGGCCACCTGTGCCGTGGGCGACGCGACGCTGCTCGTGGCCAGTTCGGCCCGGCAGTCGGTCTTGCGCCCATCAGACGAGGAGTTCGTGTGAAGAGTCAAACCGTGACAACGTCAATGTTCAGTGATCTGCCCGCCGCGGCCGGCAACGGGGCTGCGGCCCCCGCGCCGACGACCAAGGACCGGGTGGACTTCTGGTTCGACCCGGCCTGCCCCTTCGCCTGGGCAACCTCGCGCTGGGTGCTGGAGGCGGAGAAGGTTCGCAACATCGATGTCCGCTTCCACGTGATGAGCCTGGCCGTGCTGAACGAGAACAAGGACATCAGTGACGACTATCGCAAGCGGCTGGCCACCGCATGGGGCCCGGTCCGGGTGGCGATCGCCGCCGCCCAGGCCCACGGCGACGAGGTTCTCGCGCCGATCTACACCGCGATGGGCACCAAGATCCACCGCGAGAAGATCGAGGACCGGTCACTCGTGATCAAGCAGACGCTGGCCGACTTGGGACTGCCCGCAGAGCTCGCCGAGGCCGCCGATTCCACCGAATACGACGACGCCCTTCGGGCCAGCCACCATGCCGGGATGGACGCGGTCGGCGACGACGTCGGCACGCCGACCATCCACATCAACGGCTCCGCCTTCTTCGGCCCGGTGATCACCCGGATTCCGCGCGGCGAGGAAGCCGGGGAACTCTGGGACGCGGCGGTCAAGCTCGCCTCCTTCCCGTATTTCTTTGAATTGAAGACAGAACCAGGACCGAAGACCCGCAGGCATAACGAACCCGGGATGGGGATGGTGCCGCGCCGAATGGGACAGATCGGCACCATCTCTGCGGCGTGCGTTATCGCAACCGTGATCTGGATGTGCCACGGTGGAGGTCAGCATCCCCGTACTTTTCGCGTGGGGTGACGATCATGCCGCGGAGGAATTGATGACTGCGACGCCCTCGTCCCCGGAACCCGCTCCGGCAACTCCCCGGCCGCCGGGCATCTCGACCGCCCCCGGCACCGATCGACCCGATCCCGGCCTGTCCCCGCAGGGCATCCCGCTGCCGATCGATCTGCGCAGCGGGCCGATCGTCGCCGGAGTGGACGACGCGGTGGCCTGCGGCCGCCCACTGCGTGCCGCGGTCTTCCTCTCCCGGGCCACCGGCCGCCCGCTGCTGTTGGTGCATGTCCGGCGGCGGGCCATGCCGATGGTCGAGGGCTACGTGCCGATCCCGGAAGAGATCGGCGTGAACGACGAGGCGGAGGACGCGGTGGAGGCCGAACTCATCCGCGCGTTGTCCGCATCGGGGGACCTGACCGGGGTCACCTGGGAATTGCTGTCCACCACCGGTGAGGCCGGTGCCGAACTCGTCCGGATCGCCGACGAGCGGGACGCGGCCTGCGTGGTGGTCGGCAAACGGCACACCGGATTCTCCGACTTCCTGCATCGCATCGCCTCGGGGTCGGTGTCGCGCGCGGTGGTGGCACGACAGAAGTTCCCGGTCCTGGTCGTGCCGTAAGCCCGTGCCGACCCATGGGAATCCGTTCGGCGACCTGATGGTCGGTCCTTCCCTGATCGTCCCGGCAAAAGCGTTGCGGTGGAACTTCTCCCGCTCGTCCGGTCCCGGTGGTCAGGGCGTCAACACTGCCGACTCCCGAGTCGAACTGTCGGTCCACCTGCCCTCGCTACCCGGCTGGCCGGAACCGGTGCTGGCCACCGCCATCGAGCGACTGGCCGGCAGGTTGGTCGACGGGACGCTGACGGTGAGCGCGTCGGAGCATCGGCAACAGATCCGTAATCGGGATGCGGCGCGGACCCGGATGGCCTCGTTGCTGCGAGCCGCGGTCGCGCCGCCAGGCCCGCGTCGGCGGCCGACCCGGCCGAGCGCCGGCGCACGACAGCGTCGGCTGGACAGCAAACGGCACCGGTCGGAGATCAAGCAGGCACGTCGAGCAGTGAGCGACTGACTCTCTCCAACTCGCTTCTCAGGAGCCCGAACCGCCGGCGCCGGGTTTCGACCCGGCACCCGCACCACCGGCGCCGGAACCACCGCCGGCCGAACCGCGCTTGTTGGGCCATTCCTGTCGGCGTCCGGTGGACAGGGCGGTGGGCGGGACGTAATGCCGCCGGACGATCACCAGGTCCCGCTCGGCGGCGGCCAGGTCGTCGGCGGAGGGCAGGGCGACCTCTCTGGCCCGGAGCGCAGCGGTGGGCGACACCTGGCTGGAGCGGGTGGTCACCAGTGAGCGGAGCGATCGTTCGGCCGACTCCTCCCGGGACGACCGACCGGATCGACGTGGCGCTTCGCCGGACGCCGAACCGGACCGGTCAGGCCGGTCGCGGTGCGGGGCCGTCGGGTGCGCCGGACCGTTCCCGGGGGAGCCGGCATGGCTGTGGCCGGGTCCGGCCGGAGCCGATCCGGGCGAACCGTGAACGACCTCCGCGCTGCCGGCCGCATCTGGATGGTGGGCGGGGACGACATGCGGGGCCGCCAACGGATCGGCGATCAACGCCTCGATGACGGCCGATCCCGCATCCGCGGCGAGCGCGGCTGCCCGTGTCTCCGGCGGGCCGTGGATCGGCACCCGCCGGGTCGGTCGGTGATTCCTGATCGGCGGCCCGTTCGGGATCGGCCATCGGCGCGGTGCTCGCCTGCGCGGGAGGGCCGGCCGCTCTGCGCGCCGCCCGCCGGCGCCGGCGGTGTGGTGCGGTCGGGTCCTGCGAGCTGCCGGCCATGAGGACAGCTTGCCTGATCCGCCGGCGAACTTCCGGCGGCGCCGCCGGCCAGATCTCATCCGGGCGCCATCGGCGTCAGATCAGAAGCCCTCCGGGCACCACGGCGCAAGCGGGGTGGCCAGGGCTGCACCGAGTTCCAGCAGGGCAGTCGGCTCGCCGGTGACCCGCTGTGCCGTCACCAGCCGGGCGAGCGGGGTTCCGCCGACGAAGCAGGCGCCGAGGTCCCTGATGTCCAGGCGTACCTGCGGCGTCGCATCGGTCCGGGAGACCGTTCCGCCGTCGCCGCCCAGGTCGAACCTCCAGGTGCCCTGGTTCCACGGGCAGAATCCGTCGGTCACCTCGACCACCACCTGCGCCGGGCTGCTGTAGGTGCGCAGCCCGATTGCCCGGTCGAGGTCGACGATCCGCAGCCAGATGTGATCCCTGGTGTTGACCGTGACGCTGCGCGGGTCGTGCAGCAGGTCGAGCAGCGGATCGTCGATCCACCCCTTGTCGTACTTCACCTGGCGGGTCAGGTCGAAGTCCAGCAGGTACCGCCAGAGCGAGGCGAACGCGCGATCGGTCGCGGCACAGATCTCGTCGACCTGCAACGAGAAGTTCGGCCCCCGCTCCGTCCACGCGGATTTCACCCGGTAGGCCGCGTAGCCGTCCGGGTGCACGGCCCAGCGCTTCTTCGACGCGCCGTCCCGCAGCAGCTCGTGATCGGAGAACCGCATCGCCCAGACCTCGTCGGTCCTGGCCAGGTACCCCGGTCGGGTCGCTGCCACCTTGGCGTAGAGCGGTTTGACGATGTCGGGTGCGCGGTCCGCCCGGATCTCGATGACGTTGTCGGTGGTCACCCCAGAATGGAAGGCCGCGCCGTGGGCCACCTGGAACAGCTGACGATTGATCGACTGGCCGTAGCCGAATCGGCCGTACAGACCTGCTTCGCTGGCGGTCAGGATGGCCACGGCCTCCCCGCCGGTCTCGTGCAAGCCGTGCAACTGGGCCGTCATCAGGCCGCGCAGCAACCCGCGGCGCCGCCACCCGGGACGGACCCCGATCCAGGAGACGCCGGCGGCCGGCTGCACCAGACCGCCGGGGAACGTCATCTGCTTGGAGAAGATGCAACCCGCGGCCACCAGCTCGTTGTCGGCCGCCGGATCACGAGCGCCGACGAACCGATCGAGTTCGAGCCACGGGATGATCGCCACATCGAGGAAGTCCTGCGGGGGGTCCTGACCGAACGCCGCGGCGTCGATGTCGAGGATGTCCTCGAGATCGTCGGCGGACAGCGTCGTGACCTGAAGGGGGGCCGGGGTGGGGTGCGGTTCGTTCACCCGACCACCCTGCCGTACCAGGGCGGCGATTGTCGCCCGGGTTAACCCTGACCGGTTCGGGGCCGATCGGCGAGTGGAGGAGCGGGGGAGTCAGGACGCGATCGGAGCGGTCTCCGGTTGGCCGATGCGGGCGAGCAGGTCGACGTAGGACGGGTCCGCGAGGTCGAACTTCTTGCCGCCCTTGATCCGGTCGAACTCGATCGCCCGCAGCTGGTCGCCGTTCTCCTCGTCATGCCCGACGACGCCGGAGATGCCGCGCAGCGCACAGCCGACGGCGTAGTCCGTCATCGACTTGATCAGCAGCAGGTCCGTCTCGTCGGCCGGTGCCGACCTGGCGAAGTAGCCGGACTTCTGGACCAGCACCTTCTCGGCGCCGAGCCGGGCGGCGAACTGCTTGGCGAACCACTCACCCGGGTTCACCTCGGCGATCTTGACGTGACCGAACGGGTCGCGCGGCACCTGCTCGCCCGACTGCTCCATCTCGGCGACGATGCTGTCCAGTCCCGCGCCCTCGGACAGGAAGATGGTCACGTTCCCGACCTGATCCATCACGGCCTTGAGTCGGTCGGCCTCGGCCTCCAGGTCGAACGACGCCTCCGGCAGGTACACCGCGTGCACGCCCCACGCTTCGCGGGACAGCCCGAACTCGGGCAGCCAGCGCTGGGAGCCGAGCCAGCGGTCGTAGGCACCGGCGGTGGCCGCCGTCAGCCAGCCGCAGTGCCGGCCCATGATCTCGTGCACGATCAGCGTCCTGGCGTTCGCGTTGTGCTCGGCAACGATGTTGCGGGCGAAGGCGGCGCCCTGCTCCGCGGCGGTCCAGGCGCCCAACGAGTGCTTGATCGGCACGATGTCGTTGTCGATGGTCTTCGGCAGCCCGACCACGGTCAGGTCGTAGCCGTTGTCTTTCAGGTACCGGGCCAGGTCGGCGGCGGTGGTGGCGGTGTCGTCGCCGCCGATGGTGTGCAGCACGTCGACCTCGTCCGCGGTCAGCCGTTCGGCAGCCACCTGCAGCGGGTCCTGGCCCTCGGTGATGAGGCCGCGCTTGATCAGATCCTTGGTGTTGGTCAGCTTCACCCGGGAGTTGCCCAGCGGCGACCCGCCGAACTCGTGCAGCAACCGGGCGCGAGCCCGGACGGCCGGGGTCACCGGCAGGATGTCGCCGCTGAGCAGTCCCTGGTAGCCGTGCCGGTAGCCGATGATCTCGACCTCGGGGGCGAGTTCGCTGTAACGCTCGATGAGACCGCCGACGGACGCCGACAGGCACGGGGCGAAACCTCCCGCGGTGAGCAGCGCGACCTTACGCATCGTGTGACGTACCTCCATCAGAACGTTCCGTGCCGTCCCACGCAACGGTGGATCGGGGGAACCGACCAGGGACCGATCGGCGGGATCAGCGTAATGGGCACCGGGCGCCGCTCTCGGCGCGCCCGCCCGGCGCAGACTCGGCCGCAGGGCCGCTGACCTGCGGGGATGGCCGTTCGGGTGGTGGTGACGCACATCAGGCGGCGAAGTTGTCGATACGACGATGTGGGAACCGTCACGGAGCGTATCTGGCCATCGGCCCGAAATATGTTCAACGAGCTCCCATTTGTGTTTGCGCAGGTGGGGCGGTAGCTGTCCGTAATAACGGCTGTTCACCTTCGAGTCGATGCCGAGCCCAGTGAACTGGCGCACGTTGTCAGTACTTGATCGATGCAGGAGACTAGGAGCTACCACCACGAAGGCAAGCATTGACGGTCTTGCCGGACTGGAAGGTCACAGGTTCACCACGAGCGTTCGATGACGAACGTCGGATCACGACCACACGGCACCGATGCCAATTCTCAGTGGCTGATCATTCGACAACTCCGGTCACCCGAATCCGGAGTACCCGCCCGAGCCGTCCCAGATCTCTTCCTTTGGGGGAGTGAACAACCATGTCCCTAGCACACAACGATCCAGACGAACGGTTGCCATCCGCACCCGACCTCGAATCCCGTGAATCCGATGATCGCCGCCGCGGCGCCCGCGATTCACCCTCACTGATGATGCTGGTGCTGGTCGCCACCATCGGTGTCCTGCTGTACACCACCTTCCTTTTCGACTTCTCCAATCGCGGTAACTGGATTCCGTATCTGCTCGTCCTGACGGCCGAGTCGATCATCATCCTGCAGGCTCTGATCTCCCTGTGGACCATTCTGTCCAGCGGTCACAATCCGCGCGGCTACCGGTTCCACAACGCCCAGACACGGCTCTACGGTCCGCAGAACAAGACCATCGAGCCCGGCACGGATCTCACCCAGCTGCCGCTCTACCTGCACGAGACGCAGGCCCCGGTCGATGTCTACATCACCACCTACGGCGAGGATCTCGACGCCATCCGGCGCACCGTGACCGCTGCGGTTGCGATGCACGGCAAGCACACCACCTACGTTCTCGATGACGGCAAGTCCGACGACGTGCGGGCCCTTGCCGCCGAGGTCGGCGCCGAATACATCGTCCGCGAGGGCAACGCCGGCGCCAAGGCCGGCAACATCAACAACGCATTGAGTGTCACCAGTGGCGAATTCTTCGTCATTCTCGACGCCGACTTCGTGCCGGCGCCGGACTTCCTGTACCAGACGGTGCCTTTCTTCGCGGAGTCGAACATCGCCTTCGTGCAGACCCCGCAGGCGTACGGAAACCTGAACAACCTGATCTCCCGCGGTGCCGGTTACATGCAGTCGGTGTTCTACCGGTTCATCCTGCCGGGCAAGAACCGCTTCAACGCCGCGTTCAGCGTCGGCACCAACGTGATCTACCGGCGGGCCGCGATCGAACAGATCGGCGGGATGTACACGGAGTCCAAGTCCGAGGACGTCTGGACCTCACTGAAGCTGCACGAGTACGGCTGGAAGTCGACCTACATCTCCACCGTGCTGGCGATCGGCGACACCCCGACCACGATCGAGGCGTACACCAAGCAGCAGCTGCGCTGGGCGACCGGCGGTTTCGAGATCCTGTTCAAGAGCAACCCGTTCTCCCGCAAGCTCAAGCTCACCCTCGACCAGCGGTTGCAGTACTTCGGTACCGCGACCTTCTACCTGATGGGTGTCGCCCCCGGCCTGCTGCTGCTGGTTCCGCCGCTGCAGATCTACTTCGGCCTGGCGCCGATCAACTCCGGGGTCAGCTTCGGCACCTGGTTGATGTACTACCTCGGCTTCTACTTCATGCAGGTCGTCGTCGCGCTCTACACCATCGGATCGTTCCGCTGGGAGACCCTGATGCTGGCCACCGCTTCCTTCCCGATCTACGGGCGGGCGCTGGTGAACGCCATCTTCAACAAGGATCAGAAGTGGCACGTCACCGGCTCGATGAAGAAGAAGGCGTCGCCGTTCAACTTCATCACCCATCAGCTGATGGCCTTCGTCTTCCTGGCGATCACCTCGGTGGTCGGTATCTGGCAGGCCCTCACGGTCAGTGCCTTCACCCTGGCGCTGTTCTGGAACCTGCTGAACACCTTCATCCTGGGCCTGTTCGTGCTCACCGCGATGCGGGAGGCACGTGGCAACCGCCGCGAGGCCAAGGGGCTGCCCCAGGCCGGTGCCAAGCGCGCCGCCAAGAAGGCCCTCAAGGCCGGACCGAAGGCAGGCAACGGCCTTGCCGAGCGGACCTACGACGCCCTGCAGCCGGTCGGCACCCGCTGACGACTGGTCGGGGACCGAAGGGTCACCGACAAGACACATCGGCGCCGGCACCGACAGCCGGAGCGCACCACAAGATCCACAACTGAGCAGACAACTGTCCCTGCGGCCGCCCTCGACGAGGGAGCCGCGCGGACCCGGACACACCCGGGTCCACATATTCCTTGGAGTTACTCATGACCTGGCGTAAGCGAATCGGTCTCGCACTTGGCCTTCTCTCGGTGGTCGTCCTGGCCGCCGGCCTGACAATGCTCGTCAACTACAACAGCGGCAAGGTGGCGGGCAAGTCCGCCTCACTGGTTGCCGAGGACTACCCGGTGGGCACGGACTACTCCGGCACCATCACCCAGCAGTACGTCCACACCGGTGACCAGGTCACCGCCGGCCAGCCGCTTTTCGAGGTGGAGTCGGCAGCACTGGAGCGTGACCTGGCCCAGGGCCTGGTGACCAAGGAGAACCTGACCCACGAGGTCAAGGGTGAGAACACCCTGGTGATCACCGCCACCAACGCCGGGCAGGTCGACTCGATCGCCTATGCCTCCGGTGCCTTCGTTCCGGCCAACTCCACCATCGCCACCGTCCAGCAGGCCGGCACGATGTACGTCGAGGCGGATTTCCTGTTGTCGGCCAAGGACTACGCGCGGATCCCGGCGCAGGCCGACATCGACATCACGCTGCCGAACAACCAGGAGATCACCGCTCAGGTGAGCCAGATCAAGGTCAGCACCGAGAACGGTGAGGCCCGGACGATCATCAGGGCGTACAGCGACGAGCTGGCCAACGGGACCGGACTGTTCGCGGTCGGTACCCCGGTTCAGGCAACTCTGCACCTGACCAACGACGGCGTCGTCACCGACGTGACCAACACCGTGACGGGCTGGTTCGGAGTCCAGGCCTGACGTCTCCCTCGCGGAGCGCAGCGCTGAACTCTGACGAACCAACAACCTTCATAGCTCCACCTACAACATCGAAACCGTGAGTGAGATGAATATCAACGACAACGCCATTACCTCAGTCTCAGAACGACGAACTCTCCGCGCGACGCTGACCAAGCCGTTGCTGCTGATCGCGGGGGCCGCCCTGGTGGCGGGTTGCACGTCGAACACCGCCACCGAGCCGACCTCCGGCTCGTCGGAATCCGCCGGTTCGGGGGATGCCGCGGTCACCGCCGCGGCATCACCCGCCGACATCCAGGCCGATCTGGCCGGGATCACCCAGAAGAACGTCGCCAAGATCGCCCCGACCCGGCTCGCCGACGGACTCGTGCCGCCGACCAACCGCTGGTTCTCGGGTCTGGTCTTCGGCGACCAGCCGCAGCCGGTCTTCCCGATGCCGCTGTCCGCGGCGCTGACCGACGAGGGCTTCGGACTCGGACTGCCCGAGGTCACCGCGTCCGAGAAGACGATCATGGGCGGGAGCAATCCGCAGATCCAGGTCCCGCTCGGTGCCGCCAAGATGCAGGTCACCGCGTACGACACACTGTCGGTCACCTCGACCTACAGCGACGCCACGGGCAACGCTCTCGGCTCGGTCGTGCTGGTGCAGGGCTCGCCGTTCGTCACCTACACGGCGGCGGCCGACCAGACCATCGCGCTGGAGCCGGTCTTTCAGGCTGGTAGCTCCACTGACTTCTTCACCACGACGGTCGCCGGCCATGAGTACGGCCTGGTGATCGGCGGCGGTGCGACCGTGGACGCCGGCAAGGTGACGCTGAAGTCGGGGTCGACCATGACCCTTTACGGCGCACCCAACGGGGCCGACGCCGCATCGCTGGCGAAGTTTGCCGCCGATCCGGTCGTCAGCACCTCCGTGGATCACTCGATCGACGGCGACACCGCCAAGACCACACTGAACTACGTCACCGCGAACGGCGGCGACACGGTGATCGTGCCGATGGCCGACCAGGCCGTCGATGGGGGAGCCAAGTCCGACCGGCACCTACGCCAGCATCTACGGCGCCATGGATGTCTACACCGGCGGCTCGTTGACCACCACCGCGCCGGTCACCGAGCCCTCCGCCGAGCTGGACCTGTCCACTCTGTCGGACGAGGACAAGGCAGCGGTGGTCGAACAGATCAAGACCGACGCCGCCTCGATCGACTTCGCGGCGTCCGCCACCGACACCTACTTCGGCGGCAAGATGCTCTACCGCGCCGCGAACCTGATGACGTTGGCCGAGCAGCTCGGCGTGACGGACGTGGCGGCGACGCTGCGGACCGGTCTGACCGCCGAACTGCAGAAGTGGTTCAACCCCAAGGGTTGTGACACGGCCGCCACCAAGTGCTTCGTCTACGACGACGGCATCAAGTCGATCATCGGGCTGGAGGCGTCCTTCGGCTCGGACGAGCTGAACGACCATCACTTCCACTACGGCTACCTGCTCTACGCCGCGGCGGTCGTCGCGAAGAACGACCCGGCCCTGGCCGATTCGTTCGCCCCGGTTGCCGACCTGCTGGTTGCCGACATCGCGTCGTCGGATGCCTCTGCCGAGTTCCCGCAGTACCGGAACTTCGATCCGTATTCCGGTCACGCGTGGGCCTCCGGGTCCAGCCCGTTCGCGGATGGAAACAACCAGGAGTCCAGCAGCGAGTCGGTCAGCGCGTGGAACGCCCTGGCGATGTGGGAGAAGGTCCGCGGCAACACGGACATGTACGACCAGGCGGTCTGGATGATGAGCGCCGAGGCCAACTCGGCCAAGCTCTATTGGACCAACGCCGACTTCAGCGAGTTCCCGGCGTTCACCCACAAGATCGCGGCCCTGAACTGGGGCGGCAAGCGGGACTACGCCACCTGGTTCAGCCCGGAGCCCGGCGCCATGCTCGGCATCCAGCTGATCCCGATGGGCTCGTACTCCACCTACCTGGCCGGCGATGTCGACCGGATCAAGGCGAACCTGGCCGAAGGAGCACCCGGTGGCTACGGTGCGCAGTTCGGTGAGTACATGGTCCAGTACCTGGCGTTGGCCGATCCGGCCGCCGCTCGTGAGCAGCTGGCGAACCTGCCGGCGGAGATCGACAACGGCACCACGAAGTCGTACGTGATGGCCTTCGTGTTCAGCCAACCGACACCATCGGCGCAGTAATCGACGTGATCCGGTGCGGCCGCGTTCGGGGAAACCCGGACCGGTCGGGCCGGATCGGATAGGCCCTCACTCCCCGGCGTCCGGAACCGTCAAACCGCCGGCCGGGGAGTGAGTGGGGGAGCCTCGGTCGCCCCGGTCTCTAGGGACAGGGCCGGGGTGACCGATGGTGATGTTCCCAGCACAGCATGTTACCGGTTTGACGAAGCGAAGACTCGAATTTCTTGACAGCCCGGGCCTGATCAACAGGCCCGGGCTGTTTGCTGTGCGGGTCTGATCCAGCAGCGGCCGGCCCCACCCCGCGACGTCCGCACTCCCGCCTCTTGGCGGTACCGGCTCGAGAAACCGCCGCAGTCGGGAGCAATCGATGTCTGATCCGTTCCTGAATCTACTCAGCCTGCCGTCCGAGCACCTCGATCGGTGTGTTGAGCCACAGCTGCCGGGACGCCTCCTCTGGATAGATCTGGACGCCACCGAGTTCACCGACGTCGAAAATTCGCGTGGCTCTTTGCTGATCGTCGTAGGGGTCCCATCCGGGCTGTCCGTCACGAGCGAACGTCGTCCACGCTGACTGCATTTGTGCTGAGACCGCAATGGCGTCGGCACCCGGGGGAGTTCCGAGTAGCTGCCTTGCCATGCCCTGATCCAGCACTCCGAAGACCAGCGGAACATCCAGGCCGTGGCAGGCCCCGAACACCTTGCCCGCCGCGGGCGCGGGCCAGGTCAGCTCGCAGAGATGGGCGCGGCCGCCGCCTGCCGTGTGCGCGACCGCGAGGTGCAGGCTCGGCATGCGGAACATCCTGTCTGAATGTGCCACGACGTACAGCTCTTCCGCAGTGGCCTCCGGATAGGCCGTCCGCATCCGCCGAGCGGGGTCGTGACCCGGCCCCACGCGCTCCATCGCCTCTCCTGCCATTTCGTCCGTGACCGAACCGACCAGTCCTCCGAGAACAAGGAACAGTCGCCATTCGTCGCGGTTGTGCCCGACCATGAGTGGCACACCGTGCCCGGCGCCGGCGGCCAGCCCGGTCCATGGGTCGGTGGGCAACATCTCGCCGTCGACAACCGGTGAAAATGGTCCCCACCGATTGATCGGCGGCATCCGTCGCTCCAACTGGGCCACTGCATCGAGGAGTCGTTCGGGCGGAACATCGACCAGGGCAGAAACCGTGGGCTTCAAGCCGATCGGTTCGAAGAGTTCTGTGCTGATGTCGTGGGCCAGGTCGGGGCTGAAGTAGGTTCCGGGCACGCTGTGTGCGATTGCCTGGCTGAAGAGACCGTTCGCCAGTGGCATGACCATGAGTGCTGCGATCGCACCGGCACCGGCGGATTCGCCGAACACTGTGACCCGCGCGGGATCGCCGCCGAAGCAACCGATCTCATCCTGCACCCAGCGAAGCGCAGCCATTTGGTCAAGCAGTGCCCGGTTCGCTGGGGCGCCTTCAAGTTCGGCGTACCCCTCGACGCCGACCCGGTGATTGGCGGTGACAATGACAACTCCGGCGCCGGCGAGTGATCTGCCATCGAACCCAGGCTCGGCCGAGGAACCGAACAGATAAGCACCGCCGTAGATCCACACCATCACCGGTAACCCGGCCCCACCTGGATCGGGTGTCCAGATGTTGAGCGTCAACCAATCGGAGGGGTCGTGCCGGGTCGAAGCTCGGGGCTGGCTGGGAAGCGGCGGACCGGGCGACGACTGGGGCGGCGGCGGGCCGAAAACATCGACTTCGCGCAGCCCGTCCCAGGCTTGCGGCGCTTGCGGCGCCTGGAACCGTCGTGGTCCCACCGGCGGAGCCGCGAATGGAATGCCGCGGAACACCCCGACCCGACCGTCCCACTGTCCACGCACCACGCCCTTGTGCGTACGGACCACCGGGGCCATTTGCTGTCGATTCACCGTCTGCCTGCTTCTACTGCCGGCGCAGGACAACTCGGGCGATCGTGAGCGACCGGGACCGTGTCACATGTCGGTAGAGGTACCACCCAGTTTGAGATATCTCGACCGCCCGGCTCGGCATTATCGGTGACTTCGATGGCGCGAAATGCTTGCCTGACGGGTCAAGTGTCACTCCCCGCCTCGTGTCGGAAGGTTGCTCGCACGGTAACTTCTATGTTCTTTCCGATGACGAACGTCGGTGCTGGGTTACAGGCCCGGGCTGGAGTGCATCAGTCCGCCGTCGACGAAGATCGAGGTGCCGTTGATGTAGGACGCGCCATCGGATGCGAGAAACGCCACCACGGTGGCGATCTCGGACGGCTCGGCCATCCGGCCCAGCGGAATCGCGGTGTCCAGCGTCTTCATCGCAACCGGGTCGTTCATCGTCGCGGTGTTGATCGGGGTGGCGACCGCACCAGGGCCGACGTTGACGATCCGGATGCCGTGCGGGCCGAGTTCCTGCCCGGCCGTGCGGGTCAGCATCCGCACACCGCCCTTGGACAGGCAATAGGCGGTGTTGCCCGGCATCGGCCAGTCCTCGTGCACCGAGCTCATGTTGATGATGCTGCCGCCGCCGCCCTGCGCGATCATCTGCTTGGCGGCGATCTGGGTGCCGAAGAACGCGCTCTTGAGATTCACGTTGAGCACGAAGTCGTATTGCGCCTCGGTGGTCTCCAGCACGTTGGTGCGGGTTTCGACGCCCGCGTTGTTGACCATGATGTCCAACCGGCCGAACCGCTTCACCGCGGAATCGACCAGCATCTGCAGGTCGGAAACCTTGCTGACGTCGGCGTCGACGCCGATCACCTGGTCCTCACCGAGCGCCGCGAGCTGCTTCTCCAACTCGTCGGTCGCTTCGGGGTGCGACACGTAGTCGATCACGATGGAGGCGCCCTGGGCGGCGAGCTCCAGGACGACGGCCTTTCCGATACCGCTGTTGCCGCCGGTGACGATGGCGACCTTGCCTGCAAGTGTCATGGTGGTCTTCTCTTTCTGCCGGTCAGGTGTTCTTGGGTGGAGTGGTGAGAATCAGGTGGGCGACCAGCGCCGTCCATCCGGTCTGATGTGCGGCGCCGAGGCCCATCCCGGTGTCGCCGTGGAAGTACTCGTGGAACGCGATGTTGTCCTTCCATCGCGGGTCGGTGGCCAGCAGGTCGTACCAGCCGTGGACCGGGCGCCGACCGTTCCGTCCGGGTAGGAAGATGGAGATCAGCCGATGGGAGATGTCGTCGGCGGCTTCGGTGAGGGTGCGCCGTTCACCGGAGTTGGCCGGGTATTCCACCGTGAGTTCGCCGGGTGCCAGGTTGTCGTAGTTGCGCAATGCCTCGACCAGCAGCACGTTCAACGGCATCCAGATCGGACCCCGCCAATTGGAGTTGCCGCCGAACAGGTTGGTGGTGGACTCGGCGGGTTCGTAGTCGACGGACGCGATCGTGCCGCCGACCTCGACGCTGAACGGATGTTCCCGGTGCCAGGCCGAGATGGCCCGGATGCCGTAGTCCGACAGCAGGCCGTCGGTCTCGAAAACGTTGTCCAGCAGCCGGATCAGCCGTTCGGGCGGGACGAGGGCGAGCAGCCGGTGGCGTCGACCGGCGATGTCCCGGGTGTGGAACAGCTGCCGGTACTCCGGGTGGTTGTTCAGGAACCAACTGGCTCGTTCCTGGAAGTCCGGCAGATCCACCAACGGCATTCCGTCATAGGAAAGTGCCGCGCTGATCGGCACCAGGCCGACCAGGGATTTGACCTTGATCGGGATGTCGGTCCCGTCCGCCAGGTGCAGGACATCGTAGAAGTACGAGTCGGTCTCGTCCCACAGGCCGGCGTTGTTCGCGGCCCCGGCGATGGCCAGGAAGTGCTCGAAGAACTTCGTCGCGACGTCCTCGTACGACCGGTTGTGCACCGCCAGCCGCAACGCCATCTCCAGCAGTCCCTGGGCGTACATCGCCATCCAGGCGGTGGAGTCCGCCTGCTCGAGGTAACCCTCGGACGGCGGCAACGCCGACCGGTCGAGTGGAGCGATGTTGTCCAGCCCCATGAACCCGCCCTGGAACAGGTTGTTCCCGCCGTGGTCCTTGTTGTCCACCCACCAGGTGAAGTTGATCAGCAGCTTGTGGAAGATCCTGGCCAGGAAGGTGAAGTCCGTCCGCCCGTCGATCTCGAAGACCTTGTTCGCCGCCCACGCGTGCACCGGTGGGTTGACGTCGGAGAAGTTCCATTCGTAGGCCGGGATCTGGCCGTTGGGGTGCATGTACCACTCGCGCAGCAGCAGCACCAGCTGGGCCTTGGCGAACGTGGCGTCGATGTGCGCCAGGGTCACGCAGTGAAAGGCCAGATCCCAGGCCGCGAACCAGGGGTACTCCCAGGGGTCCGGCATCAGGATGACCTCGTGGTTGTTCAGGTGCAACCAGCTGCCGTTCCTGATCGCCCCCCGGCCGGGCGGCGGCGGCGGTTGGGTCGGATCACCCTTCAGCCAGCGCTGGACGTCGTAGTGGAAGAACTGCTTGCCCCAGAGCAGCCCGGCGAACGCCTGCCGGGCCACCTTCGCCTCCTCGGCCGGCGTACCGGCCGGGATGACCGATGCGTAGAAGGCGTCCGCCTCCTTCTTCCGGTCGCGGACGATCACGTCGAATTCCCGGCCCAGCGGGATGGACTCGACGCTGGGCGCCAGCGGGTCGACGTCGATGGCCGGATGCGGCACCCCGACCATCCGCACCTTGATGGTGGTGGAACCGCCCGCCGGTACCGTCACGGTGTAGTGCAGGGCCGCCTTGGTCCCCTCGTTCAGCGGATTCACCGTGCCGGCACCGTGGATCACGTGGTCGTTGATGCCGTCCTTGGGATAGGGCGTCTCGTTCTGGCTGCCGAACAGGCGTCCGTTGTTGGATTCGTTCTCACAGAACAACGGTTCGGGCGCGCCGTCACCGACCAGCACGAACGGACCGGACACCGAATGGCTGCCGACGATCCGGTTGCCGTCCAGCCGCAGCGTCGGCTTCGGATGATGGTCGTACCCCCACGACCAGGTGTTGCGGAACCACAAGGTCGGCAACACGTGCAGGGTCGCTTCCTCCGGCCCGGCGTTCTCCACCGTGATCCGCATCAGCAGATCCCGGGGTGCACCCTTGGCGTAGTCGACAGTGACTACCCAGTAACGGTTCTCGTCGAAGATGCCGGTGTCGACCAGTTCGTACTCGGGGTCGAGCTTGCCGCGCCTGGCATTCTCCGCGACCAGATCCCCGTACGGGAACTCGCGCTGCGGGTAGTGGTAACGCCAGGTGTTCCAGGAGTGCGTCGGCGTCCCGTCCAGATACCACCAGTACTCCTTGACGTCCTCACCATGGTTGCCCTGCGGGCCGGCAAGGCCGAACATCCGTTCCTTCAGGATCGGATCGACGCCGTTCCAGAGTCCCAGTGACAGGCACCAGTTCTGCGTCTCGTCGCAGAAGCCGGCCATCCCGTCCTCGTTCCAGCGGTACACCCGGGATCTGGCATGGTCGTGCGGGAAGAACGACCACGCATCGCCGTCGGCGCTGTAGTCCTCGCGCACGGTGCCCCACGCCCGCTCCGACAGGTACGGACCCCAGTCCCGCCAGGGCGCGACACCCGTGTCGGCCTCGACCAACCGTTGTTTCTCCGCGCCGGGCTTTGCCGCGCGCGATCGCGACGGGGTTCTCGGGGTGCCGCTGGCTGTGGCGGGACTCTTGGTGCCGGCCATGATCACTCTTTCCGGGTAGCGCGAGCGTGCAGAATCGTTGCAGGTCAGGGCATCTGGATCTGGTGGCTGCGGACGGTCGACAGCATCGGCGACCGGCGGCAGGGTGCGGTGGTTGGCGGCCGGGGAGCCGAGAACGGGCGGGCGGTCAGATCGCGGCCTTGTCCGTGGGGTCGGCGGCCCAGGCGATGCGGGACGGCGTGCCATCCAGCTCGAGATCGGGTGCCCGGTTGTGGTGGAAGTAGTCGTCGGCCCAGTTCAGGAACGCATCGACCCGACTGTGCGTGCCGCTGAGCAGGATCGCGTGCAGACCGAGCCAGGCGGCGAAGGCGATCGGTCCGTCGACCTGGTGCCGATGCGGACCGATCTCGGCGACCGCGGCATTGCGGCCGATCATCGCCATGATGCCCTTGTCGTGATAGTGGAACGGCGTGGTTTTCTTGCCCTTGATCAGTGCCGCGATGTTCTTGCCCGCCCACTTCCCGGACTGCTGGGCGACCGAACCCAGCTGCGGTAGCGCGCGGCCATCGGAACCCGGGATGTTGGCGACGTCGCCGACCGCGAAGACGCCGTCGAAGCCGGGCACCGAAAGGTCCGGTTCGACATCGATCCGGCCACCGCGGCCGGGTGTGGCCCCGGTCGACGCTGCGACCGGGGATGCGGACTCGCCGCCGCCCCAGATCACCGTTCGGGTCGGCAGGGTGGAACCGTCGGACAGCTCGACCGTTTCGGGGCCGACCTTGGTGACGGCGACGCCGAAGGTGACCTTGACCCCGTGGTCGGTCAGCTTGGCCAGGGCGTACTCGTGGGACTTGTCGGAGAACGGATTCAGCAACGCCTTGCCGTGATCGACCAGGTGCACCGAGGCGGCATCGCCCAGCCGTCCGTCCGCACGCAGGGCGTTGAAGAGTTCGGCGATCGCGCCGGCCGTTTCCACGCCGGTGGGTCCGCCGCCGACGACGACCACGTTCAGCGGTTCCGGCGCGGGCTCGGGAGCGCAGTGCACGCGCAACAGGCCGTGCAGGTGCAGGCGGAGTCGTTCGGCGTCGGCGACGGAATACAGCGGGAACGAATGGTCGCCGGCGCCGGTGACACCGAAGAAGTTGGCCTGCGCTCCGGCGGCGAGCACGAGATAGTCGACACCGTCGAAGGTGTCGCTCTCGGTGGTGACCCGCCGGGCGCCGAAATCGATGGTGGTGACGGAGGATCGGACGACGGCGACCGTCGGGTGATCGGCGAAGACCTCGCTCAGCGGGCGGGCCACATCTTCGGCCGGCAGCTGTGAGCTGGCGACCTGGTACAGCAGCGGCTGGAACTGCAGGTAGTCGTTCCGGTCGATCAGCAGCACCTCGATGCCCTTGTCGCCCAGCTCCATCGCGCACGCCACGCCGGCCATTCCGCCGCCCACCACGACAACCTGGCTCATTGACGCCTCCCCTCAGACTCTGCCGGCCCGCGAACCGGCAGCACCGGCTCCGTCGGTCCGCGCAGCTCCGTACCGCCCCGAACGACTGTGCCCTTGATAACGGGGCCACTCATCGTCCCATTCGTGTGATTCCGGCGTCATTCGGGTGTTGCCGAGGGTGATCGTCGGCGAGCAGCGTGGGCTCCCGTCGAAACCGTTCGGTCCGCGGGCACGTCGAAAGGCCCCGAGCTGTCAGCCCAGGTCCCACAACAGCCGGTAGTAGGCGATGCGTTCGGCGTCGGGCTCGATCCCGTACGCGTCCAACACCACCGACTCCCAGCCGGGTCCGTAGTTCCAGGTGGAACTCCAGGTGGCGACGGCCAGGTCGGCCCACCTGTCGGCCACGCCCAGCGAGCCGAGATCGACGTGGCCGGCAAATGTTCCGTCCTCGTTCAACAGGGTGTTCGGTGCGCAGGCATCGCCGTGGCAGACCACCATCCGGTCGATCCGGGGGCGCTCCTGCAGCAGGCGCAGGGCCTCGGCAATCCCGAGCGAGCGGTGGTCGGGGTTCCATTCCGCTGGATCCAGCAGGCCCGCTCGGGCGCTCTCGAGGATGGCGGCGAGCCGGTCGTCCACGGACCAGGAAAACGGGCAGCCGGTCACCGGCAGCGTGTCGTGCATGATCCGCAAGCCGCGACCGATGGCCGCGGCCGCGGTGGCCGGATCCCGCGTCCATCGCGGGGCGACCGCGTTGGTGCCGGGCATCCCCCGGGTGATCAGCCAGGCACCATCGGCATCGCTGCCATGGCCGAGCACCTGCGGCACCGCAAGGTGGTCGATCGCCCACTTCAGCCGCCCGGCCTCCGCATCGAGGTCGATCCCGGTGCCGGCCGGCTGCCACTTGACGTACTCGTCGGCCCCGTTGCCGGTCAGCCGAAAGGTCAGGCCCCCGAGCTCGTTCTCCCAGACCGGTTCCAGCGCTCGACCTTCCGCCAGTGCCCGCAGCGCGGGCGGGATCGCGGTGTCGGGCGGAGGGCGTCCGGCGATCGTCCACGACGACATCAGCGTCGCCGAGGCCGCGGGTCGCGCCGGGCAGTCCCCATTCCGCAGACGCTACTGGGCGGACCATGCCAGGCGACGACACCCGATCGTGTCAGGCGCCCACGGGTCCCGGTCGCCTAGATTCCATCCCATGTCCGTCACCGTCCGACCGGGTAGGCCGTTTCCGCTGGGTGTGCATTTCACCGACGGAGGCGTGAACGTCGCCGTCTATTCCGCGGTCGCCGACCAGGTGCAGCTCTGCCTGTTCGATGCCGATGGCACCGAGACCCGTTTCCGGTTGCCCGGGATGGATGCCGGAATCTGGCACGGTTTCGTCGAGGGTGTGCAACCCGGCCAGCAGTACGGGTTCCGGGTGCACGGTCCGTACGATCCGGCCGCCGGAAAACGCTGCAATCCGGCGAAGCTGTTGATCGATCCCTACGCCAGGGCGATCAGCGGTGTCGTGTCGTTCGGCCCGGCCGTGCTCGGGTATGACGTCGACAAACCCGACGAGCGCAGTGATCTGGATTCTGCTGAGGCGATGCCGCGGTCGGTGATGGTCGCACCCTCACCGGCCGTCGGTCCCGACTCGGCGGGCCGATTGCCGGGCGACGCGCACCGCCCGGATCGGCATCTCGCCGACACCGTGATGTACGAGATCCACGTCAAGGGCTTCACCCGGTTGCACCCGGACATCCCGCCCGAGATCCAGGGCACCTACGCGGGTCTCGCCCACCCGGTGGCGATCGACCACCTGCAGCGGCTGGGTATCACGGCAGTCGAGTTGCTCCCGGTGCAACAGAGCGTTCCGGAAGGATTTCTGGTCGACCGGGGACTGACCAATTACTGGGGCTACAACACGATCGGGTTCCTGGCCCCGCATGCGGAGTACTCGGCCGCGGTCCGGGCCGGTGACCCAGGTGGCCAGGTCACTGAATTCAAGGACATGGTGCGGGCGCTGCATGCTGCCGGTATCGAGGTGATTCTCGACGTCGTCTACAACCACACCCCGGAAGCCGGACCGATGGGTCCGACGCTGTCCCTGCGGGGCCTGGACAACGAGGCGTACTACCGGTTGGACCCGAACGACCGGGCCGATTATGTGGACACCTCGGGCTGCGGTAACGCGCTGAACGTCGGCAATCCCAGCTGCCTGCGATTGATCATGGACTCGCTGCGCTACTGGGTGACCGAGATGGGCGTCGACGGTTTCCGGTTCGATCTCGCGCCGACCCTGGCCCGTCAGGAGGGCGGCTTCGACACCGTCGCCGCCTTCTTCGATCTCGTCTGGCAGGACCCGGTGATTGCCCAGAGCAAACTGATCGCAGAACCCTGGGACGTCGGTCAGGGTGACAGTTACGACGTCGGGCGGTTCCCCGCCGGGTGGAGCGAGTGGAACGGGAAGTATCGGGACACCGTCCGCGACTTCTGGCGCAGCCATGACGGTGTGTTGCCCGATCTGGCGACCAGGCTCGCGGGTTCGCCGGACCTGTACACCAGGCATCGGCGCGGGCCGGATGCCTCGGTCAATCTGATCACCGTGCACGACGGGTTCACCCTCACGGACCTGGTGTCCTACAACGACAAACACAACGAAGCGAACACCGAGAACAACCGGGACGGCACCAGCGACAACCGATCCTGGAACTGCGGGGTGGAGGGTCCGACCGACGATGCGGCGATCACCGCGCTGCGGCTTCGCCAGCGGAGGGCGATGCTCTCGACGCTGCTGTTGAGCAGGGGAGTGCCGCTGCTGCTCGGCGGTGACGAGGTCGGCCGGACCCAGCGGGGGAACAACAACGCCTACTGCCAGGACAACGAGATCGCCTGGTGGGACTGGTCCGACCTGGACCTGGAGCTGCGTGACTTCACCGCGCAGCTGATCGCTCTGCGGCACCGACATCCCGTGCTCCGCCGCCGTGACTACCCGAAGGACCCAACGGCGATCCGCTGGTTCACGCCTTCCGGCGATCCCATGACGGCAGCGGACTGGGCCGACGACGGTGCCAAGAGCATTGCGATGGTGCTGTCCGGTTCCGTGGACCCGGATGTCGGCGACGACGGTTCCCTATTGGTGGACGACGATCTCGCGCTCTTGATCAACGCCTGGTGGGAGCCGCTGACGTTCGCGACGAGCTGGGACGGTGCGCAGGAGTTCGCCGTCGAATCCGACTCGTACCAACCGGAGCGCCGTGGTCGGGTGATCAGCGGCGGCACTGTCGACGTGGGTCCCCGATCGGTGGTGGTGGTGCGAAAGGCCTGAGCCTCGAGCGATTGTCAGCCGCCGGCGAGCTCGGTGGCGACCTTGTCGTCCGCGGTGCCGGCCGGTCCGACCACCCGGGCGCGGAAGACGTAGTAGGTCCAGCCCTGATACAGCAGGATCAACGGGACCATCACCGCCGCGACGACGGTCATCACCTGTAGTGAATAGGGGCTGGCGGTGGAGTTGCCGACGGTCAGCGTGTACGCGCTGTCGGTCGTCGAGATGAGCAGGTTCGGATACAGGCAGGCGAACAGCGCGGCGATCACACCGCCGATGCTCACCGCGGTCGCGGCGAACGCGCGGCCGCCGGACCGGTCGCTGCGGACCAGCGGTACCGCGATCGCCACCGCCAGCAGCGGGACGGCCAGCGCCAGCACCGCCCAGATCCCGGGTCTGGCCAGCGCGTAGGTCCACACCACGAACCCGGCCACCAGCGCCGCCGCCGGCAGCGACAGCCGGCGGGCCAGTGCCCGCGAACGCTCCAGCACCACGCCGGTGCTGCGAATGGACAGGAAGGTCGCACCGTGGAACAGGCACAGGGTCAGCAGCGTGACCCCGACGTAGACGCCGTAGCCGGTGAGCAGGTCCAGGAAGCTTCCGGTGAAGTCTCCCTCCGCATCGATCGGAAGGCCGGCCAGTAGATCGCCAAGACCAACCCCGAACAGCACCGGTGCCATCAGCGAGCCGATCGTCAGCGTCCAACTCCAGGTGGCGCGCCAGCCCGGGCGGTCGGACTTGCCCCGGAACTCGAACGAGACGCCGCGGATGATCAGGGCTGCGAGCAGCAGCCAGAGCGCAAGGTAGAGGGCCGAGAACCAGGTCGCGTACCACGGTGGGAAGGCGGCGAACATCGACGCCCCGGCCACCACCAGCCAGACCTCGTTGCCGTCCCACACCGGTCCGATGGTGTTGATCGCCACCCGCCGCTCGAGGTCCGTGCGGCCCACGATCTTGTGCAGAGCGCCCACCCCGAAGTCGAAGCCCTCGAGGACGAAGAAGCCGGTCCAGAAGAACGCGACGATCACGAACCACACGTTGCTCAGGGTCATCTCGCCTGCTCCGGGGGTGTCGTTGCGGTGGCGGGGTTCGGGGTGGTGCCGATGAGGGTCGTCATCCCAGGCCCGTCAGTACGTCAGCGAGGGCAGTGGGCGGTCAGTGCCGACCGGCGGACTCTCGGCGGGTTCACTGGGCAGCCCCCGTCGGGCGTGGCGGACCATCAGGACGGCGGCGATCACTCCGAGCGTCGTGTACAGCAGTACGACGATGCCCAGGCTGATCGCCACCTGGGTCGCCGAACCGGACCCGGAGAGGCCGTCCTTCGTCAGCATCAGACCCTGGACGATCCACGGCTGCCGACCGCTCTCGGTGAGCAGCCAGCCCGCGGTCGCCATCACGAACGGGGTCAGCACCGTCCAGACCGCGACCGTCAGGAAGACCTTGGAGGTGTCGAACTTGCGACGCCACAGCAGAAAGGCGCCCCACAGCCCGATCAGGAACACCAGGGTCGCGGCATACGCCATGGCCCGCATCGACCAGTACTGGATGAAGACATTGGGCACGTAGTAGCCCGGCCCGTACTCCTGGTTGTACTGCTCGTTCACCGCGGCCAGCCCCTGCACCTCGCCGTCCCAGGTGCCGGTGGCCAGGATCGACAGCAGGTGCGGGATCTCGATGATCTTGATCGGGGTCTCGTCCTGGTTGTACCCGCCGATCTGGATCACCGAGAACGAACACGGCTGGCAGGTGTCCCAATTGGCCTCGGCAGCCGCGATCTTCATCGGCTGATAGGTCGTCTCGTTGATCCCGAGTCGGCCGCCGACCGGGAACTGCAGCAGCGTTGCCACGAGCAGCACGAGCAGGCCCAGTTTCGCGGTGCTGTGGAACGCGCCCACCTCGTGCCCGCGTCGCAGATGCCAGGCGGAGACCGCGAGCAGCACCGCCCCGCCGAAGATCAGCGCCACCAGCAGCACGTGCACGTAACCCCAGAGAAAGATCGGATTGCTGAACACCTCGCCGATCGAATTCAGTTCGGCGCGTCCGGTGTCCGGATTGATGGTGTACCCGCGCGGATTCTGCATCCAGGAATTCGCGGCGATGATGAAAGCGGCCGACAGGAATGCACCGACCGGAACCATCCAGGCGGTGAACAGATGGACCCGCTTGGGCAGGACGTTCCACCCGAACAGCCACAGCCCGAGGAACGTCGATTCCAGGAAGAATGCGGCCAGCCCTTCCATGGCCAGTGGCGCGCCGAACACATCACCGACAAACCTGGAGTAGGCCGACCAATCCATCCCGAACTGGAACTCCTGCACCAGCCCGGTCACCACTCCGACGCTGATGCTGATCAGCATCAGTGTCCCGAAGAACCTGGTCAGCCGGCGGAATTCGGGATTGCCGGAGCGGTGCCACCTGGTGTGCAGCACGGCAACCAGAATTGCCAAACCCATCGTCACCGGAACGAAGAGAAAGTGGTAAATGCTCGTGGTGGCGAATTGGATTCTGGCGAGGTCCAACTGGTCCATGTCAGCTCCGGGGTGGGCGCGCTGTGATCGGCGCCCGTTCTGGCAAACCCGACGGCGCCGGCGGGATGACCGTGAGGTTTCGGGTGGAGTTTTCGGCTGGAGTAGGAGTGCCCGTCCGGTCCAGGAAGGTCGTCCCGGGATCGTCGAAGTGTTCTCGGTCGTCCGATTGCATCATGTCGTCGCCGTCGGCCGCGCCGGCCCCGCCGCACATCACCGGATCGGGAACGTGCGGCAACAGCGTGCAACCGATTGTCAGCAGAATCGATGACGACCCCGCGATTCACATCGTTCCGTTCGGGTGATCACCCGCCGGTCGGCCTGATCAACTGTGGCCGCACCCGGCAGAAGGCTGCGCCGAACGCCGCAAACTCAGTCGACCGTGGTGGGCGTCCAGAACGGATCACGACCGATGAAGCCGAGCAGTCGCGTCTGGACGTCCGCGTCGTCGGGAGTCGGGAAGCGGGGGCCGTACTGGCCCGACGAGCGGATGAGGTCCTCCATCGGCTCCATCCCGGACAGCAGGACCGCGCAGAAAGCGGTGTCGAGGCGATCGTCCTGGCCGGTGGCCCGGGCCAGGTCCCAGGTGTGCAGGAACACGTCGCTGGAGTAGAACCGATCGATCGCCTGGTCCACCGGGACCTCACCGACGTGCCGGTTGACCAGCATCAGGCTCGACGTCCGTGGATCGTCCAGCAACGCCTGCACACCGTCGCAGTGCACCTGCCAGGCAGCGACCGGGTCTTCCTGAACGGTCGGACCAGTCGGCAGTTCGACCGAGGAACCGGCGGACAGAAAGCCCGGTAGCCACTCGACCAGGTGGCCGACCACATCGCGGGCCGCCCAGCCGGCCACCGGTGCGGGAGCGTCCCACGAACCGGCCGCCCGGACCCGGTCGGTGAACACGGCTGCGATCTGGCGGTGTCGCGCCGCGGGATCAAGGTCGGACAGCGTCATGGACCGGCATCCTTTCCAGCTCTGGTAACGAGCGAAGCCCAGGGCCGGGGTCACCGTCCTGGGCTTCGTCATCGGAGCGGGCGACGAGAATCGAACTCGCATCATCAGTTTGGAAGACTGAGGCTTTACCACTAAGCTACGCCCGCGCTGACCTGGGAAAACAACGAACTCGATGGCGAATTCTGCCACATCGGCAGCACATCCCGCCGTCGAGCGCCGCTGTTGACGCCACATCTGAACCTGATCGGTCCGCCGATACTTTAGCCGTCCGCGCCTGGTTCGGTCGACCAACCCAGCGCCCAGGCTGGGCTAGGCTCTCTTGGGCACGCCGCCGGGCATTCGTGGTTGGCGCCGGGGTGTAGCGCAGCTTGGTAGCGCATCCGCTTTGGGAGCGGAAGGCCGCAGGTTCAAATCCTGTCACCCCGACCACCGCTGGTGGTCAGCACGGTCCGCGCACGGAATTCGCGCCCGGCCCGCTGGCCTAGAATCGACGGCGGCTCCGCCCTGCGCACGACGCCGGGTAACGGTGGACGCGTGATGGGCGGTCACCAGCACAGCACAGAGAAACAATCACGATCGTCCGGCACCATCGAGCCGCCTGATCACCGCGCCCCACGAGGAGTACAGCACGTGAAGAGCACCGTCGAGCACCTGAACCCGACCAGGGTGAAGCTCACTGTCGAGGTTCCGTTCGACGAGCTCAAGCCGCATTTCGACAAGGCCTACGGTGCACTCGCCGGCCAGGTCCGGATCCCGGGCTTCCGGCCGGGCAAGGTGCCGGCCCGGATTCTGGACGCCCGGCTCGGCCGCGGCACCATCCTCACCGAGGTGGTCAACGACGCAGTACCGGCGAAGTACGGCGAGGCGGTGTCCGAAGCCAACCTCACCGTGCTCGGACAGCCGGACATCGAGGTCACCCGGATCGACGACGGCGACGCGCTGGCGTTCACCGCCGAGGTCGACGTGCGCCCGGAGATCACCCTGCCGTCGCTCGCCGACGTCGCGGTCAGCGTCGACGACGTCGAGGTGACGGATGCGGACATCGACGAGCAGGTCGATGCCCTTCGCGACCGGTTCGCGGCCACCACGCCGGTCGAGCGCGCAGCGGCCGACGGCGACCTGGTCAGCATCGATCTCGTCGCCACCGTCGATGGCGAGCCACTGGACGACGCCACCACCGAGGGACTGAGCTACACCGTCGGCGCCGGCGATCTGGTCGACGGCATCGACGAAGCGGTGACCGGGCTGTCCGCCGGGGAGAGCGCCACCTTCACCACAGAGCTGGTCGCCGGTGGCTTCGCCGGTCGCGAGGCCGAGGTGACCGTCACGGTGCAGTCGGTTTCCGAGCGCGAGCTGCCCGAGGTCGACGAGGAATTCGCCCAGCTGGCCAGTGAGTTCGACACCGTCGACGAGCTGCGCACCGACCTGGCCGAGAAGATCCGCCGGGTGAAGAACCGGACCCAGGCCGCAGAGGCCAGGGACAAGGTGCTCGAGGCGCTGATCGAGGCCACCGAGATCCCGACCCCGGAGAGCATCGTCGAGGCCGAGTTCTCCTCGCGCGCGCACGACGCGGTCCATGCCTTCGACCACGACGAGGACGCGCTCAGCGCGCACGTGGTGGGCCAGGGTCAGACCCGCGAGGAGTTCGACGCCGAGCTGCGGGAGAGTGCGGTCAAGGCGGTCAAGGTGCAGCTGCTGCTGGACGCGCTGGCCGAGGCCAACCAGGTCGGGGTCAACCAGGAGGAGTTCACCGAGCGGGTGATGTTCAACTCCCAGCGGCTCGGCATCGCGCCGGAGGAGTACTTCGGGCGACTGCAGGAGCAGAACCAGCTCGGCGCGGTGTTCGCCGAGGTTCGCCGCGGTAAGGCGCTGGCCGGTGCGGTCGAGCAGGCCACCGTGACCAACGCCTCCGGTGAGGTGCTCGACGTGGCCGCGCTGTTCGGCATCGAGGCGATCGACGAGGCCGACGAAGCCGCCGAGGAACTCGTCGCCGACGAACTGGCCGAGGAAATCGTCGAAGAAGAGCTCGCCGACGAAGAACTGATCGAAGAAGAGGTCGAGGAGGCCATCGACGAGGAAATCCTCGAGGAGGCACTCGAAGAGGCAACCGGCGAGGAGCTGGCTGTCGAGGCGCTCGAGGACGCCGCCGCCGACGAACTCGACGAGGATCGTCGTCGAGGCGCAGGCCGACGCGGCGAGCACCCCGGGAGCGACCAGGAGCTGACCCGATCCGTGCCGGTCACCAACCGGTGGCCGGCGCCGCCGTTCGGTGCCGGTCACGCCGTCAGCGAACAGCGGCCCACCAGGGCACCGTCCCGACCTGACCTGTGGTTACTGTCGGGTGAGATTCCCACTCGGGCCGGCAGGTCCGCCGGTTCACCGAACGAGAGAATCCATCCACCATCGCTGCGATGTGGGTCATCGAAGAGGAGTTGTCCGTGAGTCACCGTCACCCCCTCGCTGTCTCGAAGGCCGTCCAGGCCGTTCAGCGGCTGGAAGCAATCGCCCCCGGGCTCAGTGCACCGATGTTGCGCGGTACTCCTGGAATGTCGTTGTCGGACTCGGTGTCCGAGCGACTGCTGCGGGAGCGGATCATCCTGCTGGGTTCAGAGGTGCGGGACACCAATGCCAACGAGATCACCTCGCAGCTGTTGCTGTTGGCCGCCGAGGACCCCGAGAAGGACATCACCCTCTACATCAACTCGCCCGGCGGCAGCGTCACGGCCGGGATGGCGATCTACGACACCATGATGTGGATCGAGCCCGACGTGGCGACGACCGCGATGGGGCTGGCGGCCTCGATGGGCCAGTTCCTGCTCACGGCGGGTGCCCCCGGCAAGCGGGCCGCCCTGCCGCACACCCGGATCCTGATGCACCAGCCCAGCGCGGGCGTCGGCGGTACCGCTGCCGACATCGCGATCCAGGCCGAGATGCTGACCAAGTCCAAGCGGGAGTTGACCGAGCTGCAGTCCAAGCACACCGGCCAGCCGATCGAACGGATCGAGATCGACCAGGACCGGGACCGCTGGTTCACCGCCCAGGAGGCCCTGGAATACGGGTTCATCGACAAGGTCGTCGCCCGGGCGGCGGACAACACCGGGGGAGCAGCCGCGCTCGCCAGCGACGCGGATCCCGACAAGCCGTCTCTGAAGAAGTGACCGGTAGATCCATCCAGGGAACCTCGAAGGAGACCAAGACATGACCATCAACAGAACCGGCCACCAGATGCCCGGTGGGCTCGCCCACGGAAATGCCCTCAACCTGCCGCAGAGTCGTTACATCCTGCCGTCCTTCGTGGAGCGCACCAGCTACGGGGTCAAGGAATCGAACCCGTACAACAAGCTGTTCGAGGAGCGCATCATCTTCCTCGGCGTGCAGATCGACGATGCCTCGGCCAACGATGTGATGGCCCAGCTGCTGACGCTCGAGTCCACCGACCCGGACCGCGAGATCATCATGTACATCAACTCACCGGGTGGATCGTTCACCTCGATGACGGCGATCTACGACACGATGCAGTTCGTCCGGCCGCACATCCAGACCGTCTGCCTCGGCCAGGCCGCTTCGGCCGCCGCGGTGCTGTTGGCGGCGGGCACTCCGGGACGCCGGTTGGCGCTGCCGAACTCCCGCATCCTGATCCACCAGCCCGCCACCGAGGGTGTGTACGGCCAGGTGTCCGACCTGGAGATCCAGGCCGCCGAGATCGGCCGGATGCGGTCCGCGCTGGAGGAAATCCTCTCGCGGCACTCCAACAAGACGCCGGAAGAGGTTCGCAAGGACATCGACCGGGACAAGATCCTCACCGCGGCCGAGGCCAAGGACTATGGGCTGATCGACGAGGTGCTGGAGTACCGCAAGCTCGCCTGACGACTGCTCGTCCTGCACGCCCCGGGTCCCGGCTTCCATCTGGGATATTTCCCCTGGCGTGCGGGGCGCAGCCGGATACCCTGTGGAGGAATGTCGTCACTGTCAGGTAGCTGCGGATCCGCCCGGCGATGTTGTGGGGGTGGGCCCGTGTCGTGGCTGCCAAACCAGCGACTGGTGCGTGTCCAACAGGTAACGTCAGCAAGGTCAAATCCGAGGCCATCGGATCGGCAGGCGACTCAGTCGGTGACCGAACGGGTGGCGGCCAGCACAGCGGGTCCTACGAGAGTGGGTCCGACGAGGGCTTCAGCGCAAGGGATCGAGAGGGCTCATGGCACGCATCGGTGACGGAGGCGACCTGCTGAAGTGCTCTTTCTGCGGGAAGAGCCAAAAGCAGGTGCGCAAGCTCATTGCCGGTCCTGGTGTCTACATCTGCGACGAGTGCATCGACCTCTGCAACGAGATCATCGAAGAGGAACTCGCCGAGACCAGCGAGGTCAAGCTCGACGAGCTGCCCAAGCCGACCGCGATCCGGGAGTACCTGGACCAGTACGTCATCGGCCAGGACGTTGCCAAGAAGGCGCTCTCGGTTGCGGTGTACAACCACTACAAGCGGATCCAGGCCGGGCCGGACCGCGGTCCGGAACCCGTCGAGCTGGCCAAGTCGAACATCCTGATGCTGGGGCCGACCGGTTGCGGCAAGACCTATCTGGCGCAGACGCTGGCCAAGATGCTGAACGTGCCGTTCGCGATCGCCGACGCCACAGCGCTGACCGAAGCCGGTTATGTCGGCGAGGACGTCGAGAACATCCTGCTCAAGCTGATCCAGGCCGCCGACTACGACGTGAAGCGGGCGGAGACCGGCATCGTCTACATCGACGAGGTCGACAAGATCGCCCGCAAGTCCGAGAACCCGTCGATCACCCGTGACGTCTCCGGGGAGGGTGTGCAGCAGGCGTTGCTGAAGATCCTGGAGGGCACCCAGGCGTCGGTGCCGCCGCAGGGTGGCCGCAAGCATCCGCACCAGGAATTCATCCAGATCGACACCACCAACGTGTTGTTCATCGTCGCGGGAGCCTTCGCCGGGCTGGAGAAGATCGTCGGCGAACGCGTGGGCCGGCGCGGGCTGGGCTTCGGGGCCGAGGTGCGGAGCAAGTTCGAGATCGACGGCTCGGACATCTTCTCCGACGTCATGCCGGAGGACCTGATCAAGTTCGGCTTGATCCCCGAGTTCATCGGCCGGCTGCCGGTGGTGGCGTCGGTGACCAACCTGGACAAGGAATCGCTGGTCAAGATCCTCACCGAGCCACGCGACGCGCTGTCCAAGCAGTACCAGCGGCTGTTCGACATGGACGGCGTCGCCTTGCAGTTCGAGGAGGACGCGCTGGACGCGATCGCCGACGAGGCCATTCTGCGCGGCACCGGTGCCCGCGGGCTCCGCGCGATCATGGAAGAGGTGTTGCTCCCGGCGATGTACGAGGTGCCGGGCCGCGACGACGTCGAGAAGGTCGTGGTGAGCGCAGAAACGGTGCGCTCCAACGTCTATCCGACCATCGTGCCGAGAGCTCCGAAGCGCACGCCCCGGGAGAAGTCGGCCTGACGGCCGCGCCCGCAACAGGTCGATATCCGAAGGACGACGCCGCGCCACCCTGTCGGGGGCGCGGCGTCGTTGTGTCGTGCGGCGGCCGGATCAGTTGCAGTTGGCGGTCAGCCACTGGTCGATGTTGTTCTGCGCGGTGGTGAACTTCTCGCTCTCGAACAGGCTGGCGGCGTCGGTGAGCGACTTCCCGCCGGCCTCTGTCGCCACCTCGGCCAGTGCCTGGATGTCCGGTGCCAGTTCGGCGGGGACCTGGCCGGTGAGCGAATCCAGGCTGTTCTGCAGGTCGCCGGCGTTGAACTGCTCGGTGCCGCCGAACAATGCCGGTAGCAGAGCCAGGCTGATGCTCGCGTAGGCGCTGGCCACCGACAGGCAGTCGCTGTTGTAGCCCGGAATGCTCAGATTCGTCAGATCGCTGAACTCCGTCGGCACGGTGAAGTCGGTCGGGAAGGTGAGATCGGTCGGGAAGTCGGTCGGGATCGTCAAATCCGTCGGCAGGGTCAGGTCGGTCGGCAGATCCGAGAGCACCGAGTTCAGTTCGGACAGCTCACTGGGCAGCTCGCTCGGCAACGTGAGGTCGACACTGGGGATGGCGGCCGTCTGAGCCGCCGGATTGGGCTGCGCCGAACCGGAGACCGAACTGCCACACGCGGCGACCGCGAGGATGGTGGCGGCGGCCAGGGCGAAGGCTGCCGTGATGGTGGAACGATTCTTCATTGCTCACTCCTGCGGGCGCGGTACCGATGGGCCAAGGGGATCGTAACCGCCAGGAGGTTATCGGCATACGGGTTGATACCCGGCTGCCAATCGGGTGGTCGATTGGACCGAACGGGCGATGCCGACCTCCCGGTGACGGGTCGAGTCGTCGCGCTCGCTCGACGGGTCAGCGACCGGACCCGGAGATCCGCTGGCCCCCGGAGTAGATATTGAAACCCCGTGCCGAGGTGAACCCGACGAGCGTCAGCCCGGTCTCGGTCGCGAGTTGCACCGCCAGGGACGACGGGGCCGACACCGCGACCAGCATCCCGATACCGGCCATCACGGCCTTCTGCACCAGCTCGAACGACGCCCTGGACGAGGTGAGCAGGGCGCGATCGCTGATCGGCAGCTCATCGGCCAGGATCGCCGAGCCGATCACCTTGTCGACGGCATTGTGCCGACCGACGTCCTCCCGGACACGTTCGATCTGACCGTCCGGCCGAACCAACGCGGCGGCGTGCAGGCCGCCGGTCTTGCGGAACGTGAGTTGTTGGGTGCGCAGCAGGTCCGGCAGCGCGGCAATGAGCTGCGGATCCCACAGCGGCCCGCTCGGCAGTGCGTACCGGGTCACCCGTTGCAGGGCCTCGATCGACGACGTCCCGCAGACGCCGCAGGCCGAGCTGGTGACGAATGCCCGCGGTGCGATCAGGTCGGCCGCGGCGGTCGGATCGGTGAGCGCGACGTCCAGCACGTTGTAGGTGTTCTGCCCTGCCGAATCAACCCCGGCGCAGTACCGGGCGGCGATCACATCGTGCGGCCCGGTGATGATGCCCTCGGCGTGCAGCAATCCGTGGACCAGCTCGATGTCGTGCCCGGGGGTGCGCATCGTGGTGGAGATCGGCCGGCCGGCGATCCGGATCTCCAGGGGTTCCTCACCGGCCACCACATCCGGCCGGGACACGAAGGTCCCGTTCTCGAAGCGGCGGATCGCGGTGCGAACAGTGACTCGACTCACCGTCTCAGCATGCCAGCATTCCGGTTGGTGAACTCGAGTGCCATGACAGCAGGGATTTCCGCTGAATCCCGGCCCGATTTCCCTGCTCAGGTGGCACTCGACGCGACTGCCGGGTCAGCGCCGGACCATCCGGATCTCCAGAATGCCCACCGAATCCGCCCGTTCCTCGCCGTCGGGGATGAAGTTGCGGTGCACGTAGAAGGCGCTGGCCCGCGGATTGTCCCGGTAGACCCACAACAGTGCCGGACCGTCACCGAGCGCGGCCTGCAGCAGGTCGTCGGCCAGCCCGGTGCCCTGATGTGACTCGCGGACGTAGATCGCATAGAGCTCACGCCCGGCGGGGGCATCGTCGTCGCGGGTCGGGCCGGCGATCGCGATCCCGATCACCGCTGAATCCGACTCGACCAGGAAATGGTCGGCGACGCCGGCCTCGATTTCCTTGCGCCGCCGGACTGCCATCCGCTGCACGTCGAATTCGTCGAACCGCTCTGCGCCCCACAGGTCCTCGTAGGCTTCGCGCCAGCAGGCCAGATGGCATGCCGCGAACGCTTCGGCGTCCTCCGGCAGTGCCCGGCGGACGGTGGGGGCAGCGCTCACTGGTCGGCTCCCGGCATGTTCGGCTCAACGTTCTGCGCCCCGGCAGCTGCCCTGCGCGGTGTACCGCGCCCACCGGCGCCGGCGCGCCTACGATGCTCGCTCGCCTGCGTCTGCGTACTCATGCGACCACCTTTCGGCGACTGGGTTTTGCGGGTGAGGCCGGGTATGACCGATCCTGGCCTCGACAATGGATCGGTCCGTGTCCATCCCAGGCTAGTGCACGCCCCACCGGCGATCTCGCACTCCCCGGATCACGACCGGCATGGGATGAGCGGTGCGGGACCCACGCAGTGGCACCATGGCTTGGTGCCCGTTTACCGCGACTCTGCTGTGGTGCTGCGGGTGACGAAGCTCGGTGAGGCCGATCGGATCGTCACCCTGCTCACCAGGCACGAGGGTCGGGTCAGGGCGGTGGCCAAGGGCGTGCGCCGGACCAAGAGCCGGTTCGGCAGCAGGTTGGAACCGTTCAGCCACGTCGATCTCCAGCTCTATGCCGGCCGCAACCTGGACATCGTGACGCAGGCCGTCACTCTCGATCCGTTCGGGCCGGTGCTGGTCGCCGACTATCCGCGGTACACCTGCGCCACCGCGATCGTCGAAACGGCCGAGCGGATGACGTCGGAGGAGCGGGAGCCGTCGCTGCGGCTGTATCTGCTGGTGGTGTCCGCGCTGCGGGCGTTGACCGAAACCGCCCGCGACCCGTCGCTGGTGCTGGATGCGTTCCTGCTCCGGGCGATGGCGCTGGCCGGTTGGGCGCCGGCGTTGACCGAGTGCGCCCGCTGCGGCGATCCCGGACCGCACGCGGCTTTTCACATCCCGTCAGGCGGTCTGCTCTGTCCGGACTGTCGCGGGGCCGGATCGGTCGGCACGGTGCGTCCGGCACCGGCGACCCTGATTCTGATGGCCGCGTTGGCGGGCGGGAACTGGACGGTTGCCGAGGACGCCGAGAACACCTCCCGTCGGGAGGCGTCGGGCCTGGTGGCCGCGCTGTTGCAGTGGCACCTGGAACGGGGTCTGCGCTCGCTGGTGATGGTCGATCGCGGCAGTGATCAGCACGGCGGTGATCAGCACGGCAGTGATCAGCGCGGTACCGATCAGCGCGGCACTGATCAGTTCGGTACTGATCAACGCGTCGGTGATCGGCATGGTCCGGCTGCCGGTGTGGTGAGCACATGACGTCCACCACGAGTCGTCCCCGGTCGCCGGTGCCGCACCCGTCCGGCGCCCAGCCGCCGGCCATGCCGCCGGGATCCGTCCCGAACCATGTCGCCCTGGTGATGGACGGCAACGGCCGGTGGGCGAAATCGCGCGGACTGCCGCGCACCGAGGGTCACAAGCGCGGCGAGGCCGCACTGTTCGACGTGGTCGAGGGCGCCATCGAGATCGGCGTCCGGCACCTGTCGGCGTACGCGTTCTCCACCGAGAACTGGAAGCGGTCGCCGGAGGAGGTCCGGTTCCTGATGGGCTTCAACCGCGACGTCATCCGCCGACGCCGGGACGACATGCACGCCCTCGGGGTCCGGGTCCGCTGGGCGGGCCGGCGGCCACGGCTGTGGCGCAGCGTGGTGAAGGAGCTGGAGGTCGCGGAGCAACTGACCGCGGCCAACCGCGTCCTGACTCTGACGATGTGTGTCAACTACGGCGGGCGAGCCGAGATCGCGGACGCGGCCAAGGCCATCGCGGTGGCGGCGGCGGCCGGTCGGATCGACCCGGCGAAGGTGGATGAACGGATGCTGGCGCGCTACCTCGACGAACCCGACATGCCCGACGTTGACCTGTTCCTGCGGCCGTCGGGGGAACAGCGCACCAGCAATTTCCTGATCTGGCAGTCCGCCTATGCCGAAATGGTCTTCCAGGACACACTCTTTCCCGACTTCGACCGGCGCGACCTGTGGCGTGCCTGCCAGGAGTACGCCTCCCGGCAGCGTCGGTTCGGCGGCGTGATCGACCCCCCGGCCACCGCCTCGAGCGAGGTGATCGCATGACCGTTCGGGACACCGAAACCGGGGTACAGGCGTCACTCGGCGGCCCGCTGTTGCCCGATCAGAAGAAGTACCGGCCAGGTTCGCTGGAGATCTTCGGCGCGGTCCTGCTGCTGGCCATCGTCTTCCGTGGACCGCTGGAGTCGCTGCTCGGCCACCCGGTGCTGCAGAGCTGGTCCACCGTGTTCGTGGCCATTTGCGTGCAGGCCACCCCGTTCCTTGTTCTCGGAGTGGTGGTCTCCGGGGCCATCGCCGCCTTCGTGCCGGCCTCGGTGTTCACCCGGATCCTGCCGGCCAACGCGACGCTGGCCGTCCCGGTCGCCAGTGTCTGCGGGGCCGCACTTCCGGGCTGCGAGTGTGGTTCGGTGCCGATCTCCAACCGGCTGATCGAGCGTGGAGTGCGACCGTCCGCGTCGCTGGCCTTCATGTTGTCGGCGCCGGCGGTGAACCCGATCGTGCTGATCGCCACCGCGGTGGCGTTCACCAGCGAGCCGAACATGGTCTGGGCCAGGCTGATCGCCGGGCTGCTGACCGCGGTGATCGTCGGCTGGATCTGGGAGCGCATCGGCCGGCCGGAGTGGATGAAGCCGCGGGTGCCGGTGTCCGCCGACGGTCAGTCGGGTTGGCGGGTGTTCCTGTCGACGATGCTCGGCGACTTCACCCAGGCCGCCGGGTTCCTGGTGATCGGCGCCGCCGCCGCCGCGACCTTCAAGACCATCGTCCCGGCGCACATCATGGAGAGCATCGGCTCGTCGCTGTTCCTTTCGATCGCCTTGATGGCCGGGCTGGCGTTCATCCTCGCGCTGTGTTCGGAGGCCGACGCCTTCGTCGCCGCGGCTTTCTCCACCATCCCGGTGATCGGCAAGCTGGTCTTCCTGACGGTCGGACCCGCGGTCGACGTCAAGCTGTTCGCCATGCAGGCGGGCATCTTCGGCCGGAAGTTCGCCGTCCGGTTCGCGCCGTTGACGTTCGTGGTGGCCGTCCTGGTGGGCACCGGAGTCGGTCTGGCCTTCTGGGGGTGGCAGTGATGTCCGGTCACAAGAACGGGCGGCGTGGCGGTGGGATGAACACCGAGACCCAGTCGATCGTCGTAGCACTGCTGGGCGGTCTGCTGATCTCGATCACGTTGTCGGGTCGCTTCACCTCCTACGTGAAGCCCGGGTTCGCACCGCTGCTGCTGATCGGCGGCGGCATCCTGGTCGTGGTCGGCGTCGGGTCGTTGATCCTGGCGATCCTGGCGGACGTCAAGGCGGACCGGGCGCGCAAACTGGCCGCGTCGGCCGCTGTCACCGAGCAGGTCCCGCCCGTTGCCGGTGGCGGGGACGATCAACTCACCCCCACGAATGCGTCAACGGCCGACGACCATGACGCACACGCTGCCGGTGACGCCCACGGCCATGACCATTCGACCTCGAAGGCGCCGTGGCTGATCCTGGTGCCGGTGTTGGTGCTGCTGCTGGTGGCGCCGCCCGCGCTCGGCGCGGACGCGGTGGCCCGCAACGCCAGCTCGCAGGGGCTGGCCGGTTACGACGTGGTCTCCCGTGAACAATCCGGCAGCCAGGACGCGAGTGGCGGCGGGGGTGGCTACAAGTTCAACGACGGCAGCGGATCGGCCACCGACTCCACGGGATCCCGGCGGACGATGCATTTTCCGGCGCTGGAGGGCACCAATCCGTCGGTGACGATCAAGGATTTCGTGCTCCGGGCGCTCTACGACGCGGACAACTCGGTCCAGGACACCCCGGTGACGGTGACCGGCTTCATCGCTCCGGCCGGCGAGGGATACACCGACGGCTACACGATCGCGCGGATGGTGATCAGCTGCTGCGCCGCCGACGCGAATCCGATGCAGCTGCACGTGGCCGGTGATCCGCCGTTCCCGGACAACACCTGGGTCGACGCCGTGGTGACCGTCGTCGCCGACACCGCAACGCTGGACAACGGCTACGTCCCAACGGTGACGCTCACCACCGCGACGACGGTCGGTCAGCCCGACGATCCCTACGAGCACTGACCACGCGGTTGGTCAGCGCAGCTCGGCGGCCAGCGCCTCGGGCAAGGTGCGGTAGGCGAATTCGTACCCCGACTCGTGCAGTTTGAGCGGCAGCGCCCGCTGCCCGTTCAGCATCTCCTCGGCGAACTCGCCCAGCACCAGATGCAGGGCGAACCCGGGTACGAGCCACGGTGCCGGGCGGTGCAGCACCTCGCCGAGCGTCTTGGTGAACTGCTCGTTGGTCACCGGGTAGGGGGCGGTCAGGTTCACCGGGCCGCTGACCGGGTGGGTCAGCAGGTAGAGGATCGCGGCGATCTCGTCGGTCACCGAGATCCATGGGAAGTACTGCTTTCCCGAGCCGAGGGTGCCGCCGAGCCAGAGCCGGGTGAGCAACGACAACTTCGACAACAGCTCGCTGTCCTTGCCGAGCACCAGTCCGGTACGGATGTTCACCACCCGCACGTCCGCGTTCCGTGCGACCGCCGTTGCCGCCTCCCACTGGACGCACAGCTGGGCGAGAAAGGTGTCGCCGGGCGGTGTTTCCTCGGTGACGATCTCCATGCCGTGCGGGCCGTAGTAGCCAACCGCGGACGCGTTGACCAGAACCGGGATGCCGAGCCTGGCGCATTCCGAGGCGAGCAACCGGGTCGGGTTGACCCGTGACGTGGTCAGCAGGTGCTTGTAGTCGGCGGTCCAGCGATGGTCACCGACACCCGCCCCGCAGAGGTTGACCACCGCGTCCACGCCATCGAAGACCGACGAGTCGAGATCGCCCGAGTGCGGGTTCCACTGGCTCTCGTCCGGACTCTTCGGCGCAGAACGCACCAACCGGGTGACCTTGTGCCCGGCGCCGGTGAGGGCGGCGGTGAGCTGGGTGCCGAGGTACCCGCTCACCCCCGCGGCGACGATGTGCATGTGTGCGCTGACCCCCGGGGAATCGATGGCGGATGAAGTCGGACGCGGGATCGGCCGACGGGATTTCCCGACGGCGTCACCCTGCTCGTCCGGTGCGACGGTACCGGCCCCGGTGACCAGGGCCGCTAGAGGCCCAGATCGCCCTCGAACTCGCCACCCTCGATCCGCTTCTTGACCGCATTCAGGAATCGGGACGCGTCGGCGCCGTCGATGTTGCGGTGGTCGTAGGACAGCGCGAGGTAGCACATCGAGCGGATGCCGATCACCTCGTTGCCGTCGGCGTCCTTGATCACCATCGGCCGCTTGACGATGGCCCCGGTACCGAGGATCGCCGACTGCGGCGGCACGAAGATCGGGGTGTCGAACAGGGCGCCGACCGACCCGGTGTTGGTGACCGTGAAGGTCCCGCCGGACAGCTCGTCCGGCCCGATCTTGTTGTCCCTGGTGCGCTTGGCGAGATCGGCGATCTTGCGGGCGATCCCGGCGAGGTTCAGGTCGTCGGCGCCCTTGATCACCGGCACGATCAGCCCGCGCGGGGTGTCGACCGCGATGCCCAGGTTGACGCTCCCGTGGTAGGTGATCTCCTTCAGATCGTCGGCCAGCGTCGAGTTGACCACCGGGTGGGCCTTGAGCCCCTCCAGCGCGGCCTTGACGAAGAACGGCAGGAACGAGAGGTTGACACCCTCCCGAGCCGCGAAGCCGGACTTCGCCCTGGCCCGCAGTGCGGCGACCCGAGTGACGTCGACCTCCATGACCGTGGTCAGCTGCGCGGCGGTGTCGAGGCCGAACTTCATGTTCTTGGCGATCGACTGCCGGATCCTGGGCAGCTTCTGGGTGGTGCCGATCAGCGCTGCTGCGGCCTCGTCGGGCTTGGCCACGCTCGAGCCTGCGGCAGCCGCCGGCGCCGCCGCCGGGGCAGCGGCGGGTGCGGCTGCTGGAGCGGGGGTCGCGGCCGCGGCCTTGGCGGCCTCGGCGGCAGCCGTCACGTCCTCGCGACGGATCCGTCCGCCGACGCCGGTGCCCTTGATCGATCCCAGATCGACCCCGCTGTCGGCAGCGAGCTTGCGGATCACCGGGGTCACGTAGGTGCCCTCGGGGACCTTGGCCGGCGGCATCGCCTGTGCGGCCGGCTGCTGGGCCGGCCCCTTCGGTGCGTCGACGTTGGGCGCCTGGGTCGGTGCCGGCGGGGCGGAGGCGGGGGCCTTGTCCTCGGCCTTGGGTGCCTCTGCCTTGGGTGCCTCTGCGCTTCGGGGCCTCGGCTGCGGGTTCGGACTTGGCCGGTGCGGCACTGGCGTCACCGATCACGCCGAGCTGGGCGCCGACCTCGATGGTCTCGTCCTCGCCGACGCTGATCTCCAGCAGGGTGCCGGCGACGGGGGAGGGGATCTCGGTGTCGACCTTGTCCGTCGACACCTCGACCAACGGCTCGTCCAGCGCGACCTCGTCGCCGACGGCCTTGAGCCATCGGGTGACGGTGCCCTCGGTGACCGATTCGCCCATCTCCGGGAGGGTGACCGACGTGCCGGACCCACTGGAGTCACCGGTGCCGGCCGTCGGCTTCTCGGCCGGCGTCTCGGTCTCGGTGGACGGCGCCTCTGCCGGTGCCGCCTCCGCGGCGGGTGCGGCCTCGGGTCCGGCTCCGGCTCCGGCGCGCCCTCGCCATCCGGCGGGAGCTCGCCGCTGCCGCCCGACGCCGCGCCACCCGCGCCGGCACCGGAACCGTCGCCGATGATCGCGAGTTCCGCGCCCACGGCGGCGGTCTCGTCCTCCGCGACCAGGATCTTCTCCAGCACCCCGCCGTACGGCGAGGGGATCTCGGTGTCGACCTTGTCCGTCGAGACCTCGAGCAACGGCTCGTCGACCTCGACCGACTCGCCCTCGCTCTTGAGCCAACGGGTGACGGTGCCCTCGGTGACGCTCTCGCCGAGGGCCGGCATCTGGACGGAGTGGGACATTGCGTTGCTCTCCTACCTCTGACCGGGGGTGCTGGTCGTGTGCGGGTGATCGTTTGCTGGCCACCCCGAAGCTCGGGGCGGTGACGTGGTGGGTCAGTCGTGCACGTGCAGCGGCTTGCCGGCCATCGCCAGCATCGCCTCGCCCATTGCCTCGTACTGCGACGGGTGGCCGTGCACCATCGGTGCGACGTCCTCGGGGTAGGCCTCCCAGCCGACGATCAACTGGGCCTCACCGATCAGCTCGCCGATCCGGGCACCGACCATGTGGACGCCGACGATGGGCCCGTCCTTGACCCGGACGACCTTGATCCCGCCGGCCGTCTTGAGGATCTGCGACTTGCCGTTACCGCCGAGATCGTAGACATAGCTTTCGATCTCGCCGTGCACCTCTTTGGCTTTGGCCTCGGTGAGACCGACCGAGGCGACGTTCGGGTCGCAATAGGTGATCTTCGGGATCTTCTCGTCGGGGATCACCACCGGGTTCAGGCCGGCGATCTCCTCGGCGACGAAGATGCCCTGCTGGAACCCGCGGTGGGCCAGCTGCAGGCCGGGGACGATGTCGCCGACCGCGTAGACGTGCGGGAGGTTGGTGTGCAGCCGCTCGTCGGTGATGACGAAACCGCGATCCATCGTGATGCCGGCCTCTTCGTAACCGCAGCCCGCGGTGTACGGGCCCCGGCCGACCGCGACGAGCAGCAGATCGGCGGTCAGCGTGGTGCCGTCCTCCAGGGTGACCGTCACGCCGGAGTCGTCCTGCGTGACGCCCTGGAACCGGACGCCGGTCTTGAAGGCGATCTTGCGCTTGCGGAACGCCCGCTCCACCAGCTTGGCGGCCCACGGGTCCTCCAGCGGGACCAGGGTCGGCAACGCCTCGACGATGGTGACCTCGGCGCCGAAGGATGCCCAGGTCGAGGCGAACTCGACGCCGATGACGCCGCCGCCGAGGACGATCGCCTTCTCCGGAATCCATTCCAGGCTCAACGCCTGGGTGGAGGTGATGACCCGGCCCTCGATCGTCAGGCCCGGCAGCGTCCTGGAGTAGGAGCCGGTGGCCAGGATGACGTCCTTGCCGATGTAGCGATCGCCGCCGACGACGACGGTGTTCGGTCCGACGAACTTGCCCTCGCCCTCGACCGTGGTGATCCCGCGGGACTTGACCAGTCCGGTGAGGCCCTTGTAGAGCCGGTTGATGATGCCGTCCTTGTACTTGAGCAGGGCCGGTACATCGACGCCGTCGAAGGTGGTCTTGACCCCGATCGACAGTCCCTCACGGGCCTCGTCGGCCACCTCGGCGGCGTGCAGCAGCGTCTTGGCCGGCACGCAGCCCCAGTGCAGGCAGGTCCCGCCGACCTTCTCCTTCTCGATCAGCACGACCGACGAACCCAACTCGGCGGCGCGGATGGCGGCGGCATAACCACCCGACCCCCCGCCGAGAACCACCAGGTCGACGTTGGTATCGGTCATGTGTGAATGCTCCCTCTGCTTGAACGTTGTCGTGTTCCCATACCCGGTCCAACCACGGGCGAATCGGCCACGATGTCGCATCTCGCTGGCGGCTGAATCTGCTCCGGCTGAATCGTTCCCTGCGGTTCGCGGTCGCCGGACGCCGATGATCGCGCCGATCGAAATCAGCCCGTTCGGCGTCCGTCAACGCGCGCTGTCCATCTTGGCATCCTTGCCGCCGCGCCGCCCCGCGGGTGCGCGGCGGGGTCGAGCGCGCGCCAGGCCGGCCGAGCGGCGGATCAGGAAGACTGGACATCGATCGCAATCCGGCGTTCGCCGGAGCGGAGGACCGACAGGAGTCGACGGTGGGCATGTTCTCGTGGCTGAGGGGCTCGAAGCGCACCTCGGACAACGCGGAGGCGGGGCGGCTGAGCAGGGCCGATCGCAAGGCGGTCAACGTCGAGCTCGCGCACTGGGCGTCGACCCGTCGCGGCGTGGAGGTCTTCGTCGAGCCGAAAACCGCCGTCACCGGCACCAGCGTCGTCCTGGTCGCCCATGATGGTGAGTTCACCCGCCGCCGGATCGGCTCCCCGAAGGCCGCGCAGGAGTTTGCCCGCGACAACGCGCTGCCGATCTACGACGCCACCCAGGTCGGCTATCCCCAGCGGATGCGGGACTTCTCCCGCAAGCAGAACATCGTGCTCGAGCAGATGGAGCGGGACTTCCTGGACGGCTGACGCCACCCACCTTCGACCCGGCTACGCCCATCTCTGGCGCCGATCATCTCCTTCGGCGCGGCCCAACTCGTCGACTCCTGTCACAAACGTCCCAAAACCGCTACGTTCATCCGCGCCGAGCACTTTGATCGGCGCGGGGGTCTGACGGCGCCGGTTACTTCGCGACGTCGGCCAGGACGGCCAGCAGGGTGCGGACGGGCACGCCGGTGCCACCGGATCCGGTGTAGCCGTAGGGCTTTGCGTCGTTGAACGACGGCCCGGCGATGTCCAGGTGGGCCCACTTGACGCCGTCGGCGACGAACGTGGCCAGGTACTGGCCGGCCACCAGCATGCCGCCGCCGGGATCGCCGGCGATGTTCTGCAGATCGGCCAGCGGCGAATCCAGCCCGTCCCGCAGGTGTTCGGGCAACGGCATGGCCCAGCCGCCTTCACCGGTGTGCCGGCCGAGTTCGGCGACCCGGTCGCGCAGGTCCGGCGTCCCCATCACGCCCATCGTCCGCTTGCCGAGTGCCACGACCTGCGCGCCGGTGAGAGTGGAGACCTCCAGCAGGTAGTCGGGATCGTCCTCGCACGCGCGGACGATCGCGTCGGCGAGCACAAGGCGGCCCTCGGCGTCGGTGTTCAGCACGTGCACGGTCTTCCCGGTGCCGGTGCTCTTTCCCTTGGCGTCGACGCCGCCGTAGTGCCGCAGCACGTCGCCCGGCCGGTAGGCAGAGCCCGACGGCAGGTTCTCGGCCAGCGCCGCATAGGCGGTCACGGCCACCGGGAGGCCCAGCTTCGCCGCAGCCACCACCGTCGCGACAACTGCTGCCGCACCGGACATGTCGCTGGTCATCTGGTCCATCTTCGCGCCCGGCTTGATCGAGATGCCGCCGGAGTCGAAGGTGATGCCCTTGCCGACAAGGGCGACCTTGGCCGTCGGTTTGGCGGGGGAGTAGCTGACCCTGACCAGCCGCGGCGGCCGGGTGGAGCCGGCGCCGACGCCGAGGATCCCGCCGTACCCGGCCTTGGCCAACGCCTTCTCGTCGAGTACCTCGACCGTCAGCCCGGCCGCCTCGGCTGCTGCCGTTGCCCGCCGGGCGAACTCGGCGGGATACAGATCATTCGGTGCGCTGTTGATCAGACTGCGGGCGAACGCGACCCCTTCGGCCGCGACAACGGCACGGGCCAGGGTGTCCTTGGCCGCCTTGGCAGCCGACCCGACGGTCAGCACGACGGACTCGACCGGCGGTTTGCCGGGCTTCTTGTAGGTGTCGAAGACATAGGCGCCCAGCAGGTGTCCCTCGGCGGCGGCAGTCAGGTCGATCGCCGACAGGGTGGAGACGACCTTGCCGTGGCCGGCGACGGCGCGGGACGCGGCGCCCGCGGCCTTGCGGACCCGCTCGCGCAGTTCGGCGTCCGACGCCTCGGTCGACGTGCCCTCCGGCGCCTTGCCGATGCCCACCACGACGATCCGATCGGCGGTCACCAGGCCGGCCCCGGGAATGGTCGTCACCGAACCGGGCTTGCCGGTGGCACCGGCCAGCGCGGCCGCCTCGATCGCCGCGGTGAACGCCGCGTCGTCGGCGACGGGTCCGTCCGGACCCTGCAACGCGGCGATCACGACGGCATCTGCCTTGGCCGTGGTCGGGGACGCGGTGGACAGCGTGAGTCTCGTCATCGGTGGGATTCGTTTCCTTTGTGGTTGACAGAAGTGTGTGTGACGGAAGTTCGCTTCGAACAACGACCGTAGTCGGCGCGGGCGCTATCGCGGCCCGCAGGCTACCGTCGGGCCATGTCTGAGCTGGGAGCCGGCGACACCGGCGACACCGAGGAAACGTTGCTGCACTCCCCCTTGCACGCCGAACATGTCGCGTTGGGCGCGACGATGGGCGCCTTCGGTGGCTGGGACATGCCGATCTCCTACGCCGGCGCCGGGGTGGTGGCCGAGCACACCGCGGTGCGAACCTCGGTCGGCATCTTCGATGTCTCGCACCTGGGCAAGGCCCTGGTGAGCGGGCCGGGAGCGGCGGCCTTCGTCAACGACTGCCTGACCGCCGACCTGGCGAAATTGCGCCCGGGTCAGGCGCAGTACACCCTGTGCTGCAACGAGAACGGCGGCGTCATCGACGATCTGATCGCCTACCTGGTGTCCGATGACGAGGTGTTCCTGATCCCCAACGCAGCCAACACGGCTGCGGTGGTGGAAGCTCTGCGGGCTGCGGCGCCGGCCGGCGTCGAGGTGGCGAATCTGCACACCGACTACGGCGTGCTCGCGGTCCAGGGACCTGCGTCGGAGGAGATCCTGCAGGCCCTCGGGCTGCCCTTCGAACTGGACTACATGTCGTGGATCGACGGGGAGCTCGACGGTCGGCCGGTTCGCATCTGCCGCACCGGGTACACCGGCGAACGTGGCTACGAGCTCGTGCCGGCCTGGGACGACGCGCCCGCGCTGTGGGCGGCGCTGGTGCACGAGGCGGGTCTGCGCGGCGGCCGGCCGGCCGGTCTCGGGGCCAGGGACACGCTGCGCACCGAGATGGGATATGCCCTGCACGGCCAGGATCTCGGACCCGACATCAGTCCGGTGCAGGCCAGAGTGGGGTGGGCGGTCGGCTGGCGCAAGACCGGCTTCTTCGGCCGGGACGCGCTGCTCGCGGAGAAGGAGCAGGGACCGCACCGGGTCTCCTGGGGGTTGCTGGCCTTGGATCGCGGCGTCCTGCGCAGCCATCTGTCGGTGCTCGACGCGGACGGCAACCGGATCGGCGAGACCACCTCGGGCACCTTCTCCCCGTCGCTGGGGCAGGGCATCGGTCTGGCTCTGATCGACACCATCGCCGGCGTGCTGGCCGACGACGAACTCGCGGTCGACGTCCGTGGCCGGCGGATGCGGGTGAAGGTCGTCAAGCCGCCCTTCGTGCCCGCCCATGTCCGCTGACCCGACGCCGCCGCCGGTCAACCATCTCGCAATCAACCCGATACTCGGACGTCCTACTATTTGCGATATTGTTGGCGCATGACGACCGCGTCCTCTTCTTCCGCTGTGCCGGCATTCCGGCGCGAGCCGCATCCCGCGCCGATCCCGGTCAGCCGTCGGGACGAGATCCACGCCGATCCGGGCTTCGGGCGGTACTTCACCGATCACATGGTGCTGATCGACTACGACACCGAGTCCGGATGGCATGACGCCAGAGTCGTTCCCTACGGCCCGTTCTCCGTCGATCCCGCGACCATGGTGCTGCACTACGGCCAGGAGATCTTCGAGGGTCTGAAGGCCTATCACCAGCCGGACGGAACACTTGCCTCGTTCCGGCCCGACCAGAACGCGGCCCGGCTCAACCGGTCGGCCAAGCGGCTCGGTATCCCGGAGCTGCCGGAGGAGCTGTTCCTCGCGTCGCTCCGCGAGTTGCTGGCGATGGACGCCGCGTGGGTCCCGGCCGGTGACGAGGCGTCGCTGTACCTGCGGCCGTTCATCTTCGCGACCGAGGTCGGACTGGGTGTGCGCCCGTCCGCGACCTACACCTACTGCGTGATCGCGTCTCCGGCCGGCGCCTACTTCCCGGGCGGCGTCAAACCGGTCAGCGTCTGGTGGTCGACCGAATACGTGCGGGCGGCGCCAGGTGGCACCGGCGCCGCCAAGTTCGGCGGCAACTACGCGGCGTCCCTGGCCGCGCAGGCGCAGGCCGCGGAGAAGGGGTGCGACCAGGTGGTCTGGCTCGACGCCGTCGAGCGGCACTGGGTCGAGGAGATGGGCGGGATGAACCTGTTCTTCGTCTTCGGCTCTGGATCGACCATCGAGGTGGTCACGCCGGAACTGAGCGGTTCACTGCTGCCGGGCGTCACCCGCGACTCCCTGCTCACGCTGTGCCGGGAGCTGGGGTACACGGCAACCGAACGCCGGATCTCCACCGACGAGTGGGCGAAGAAGAACGAATCCGGCGAGCTCACCGAGGTTTTCGCCTGCGGAACGGCGGCGGTGATCACCCCGGTCGGGTCCGTGCTGCACGCCGACGGTGGGTTCGAGATCAACGGCGGCAAACCCGGCCCGGTGACCATGCAGCTGCGGGAGGAACTCACCGCCCTGCAGTACGGCAAGAAGTCGGATCGCACGGCTGGATGATGCGGCTCGACTGAGCCATGGTTCGGCCGGCAGTTACCGCCGGCAGACGACGAAAAGGCGGGTCCCGACCGGGACCCGCCTTTTCGTACTGATTGATGGTCGGTCGGAGCTACTGCCGACCGACGTCGGGCGTCAGCCCCGGACGACCTTGCCGGCCTTGAGGCACGAGGTGCACACGTTGACCTTGCGCACGGTGCCGGGGGCAACCTGCGCGCGAACCGGCTGGATGTTCGGGTTCCAGCGCCGATGCGTCCGGCGGTGCGAATGCGACACACTCATGCCGAAGCCCGGACCCTTGCCACACACGTCACATACGGCAGCCACGCCGAACACCACCTGTCGAAAATTAACGAGCGACCCGATGGGCCGATCACAGCAGTCGTCAATGACCCGACGTGCGCCGGGCAACCTCCCCAGGGTACTGACCCGTCGGCGCGGGACCAAATCCTGCGCCCAGTCAGCCCGGGACAACTTCGACGCCCGGCGAGCCGGGTGCACCATGTTCCCATGATGTCGTTCGACGCCGATCTGGTCGGCCGCTGGTTCCGCCGGGCGCGGAACCGGGATGAGCCGGTGATGCCGCACTGGGGCATCGAGCCGACCGATCAGGAAGCTGAGGCTGTTCGGCTCGGCGGTGAGCAGGTGCTGGCCGCCGTTGCCGCTGATCAGGACACCTTTCCGCGTCCAGACGCTGCCCTGACCGAGGTGCCGGCGCGACTCGTGCTGGAGTACCTGACTGCGCTGGCCGCCGGGGTTGCCGGCACCAGGGCGGCCTTCGCCGCCACGTTGGACAGCGAAGCTTCCGGCGAGTTGTTCGGCGGGCAATTCTCCGGTGCCGACACCTCGGACCTCGGTGCTTCGGGGTTGGCCGATGTCGGAGCGATGGCGTTGGTCGCGGGGCTCAACGCGGGTGCTGCGGCCCTGCACGGCCAGATCGTCTCGCCGGCGCAGCTGCCGGGGGAGCCGGGCTGGCGGGCGACCGAGCCGACGGCCGCCGAATCGGCTCGGCAGGCCGGGGTGGCCGCCGCCGAACTGGTGGTGGACGGCGCGGGACTGCCGGAGATCACCAGCCTGGCCGCGGATGTCGCGATGGCGGGGTGGCGGATCGGTGTCCCGGATGACCCCATCGACCGGGTCGAGTACCGCACCAGGGGGCTGCTCGGAATCCTGTTGGTGGCGCTGGAACTGGAAACCCGCGATCCGGAACCGGCCGGGGAACCGGCGAGTTGCGGGGCCGAGCCAGGGGAGAATCGCGGCTCGATCTTCGACGCGGAGATCACCTTCACCATGGGTCTGGCGCCGGCCGACATGCGCGCGCTCTCCGACGATCTCGCCGGTCTGGTCAGTGAGTTGGTGGTCTGGCCCGGGCGGGACAGCCGCAACAGCTGGCCACGATTCCACCTGCACACCGAGCAACCGGCCGAGGTCATCGGGCAGGTGTTCGCCTACGGCACGCCGTTCGACCTGGCCATCAGCAACCGCGACTGATGCCGTGAGCTTGACGTTCGTGCGCCCCAGCGGGTCGGCGCAGTGCTGTCGGTGCCGGCAGCGAAGATGATCCCGGCAGTGGATCAGGAGCGTTCCAGTGACAGGCATGGTGCAGTGACAGGCATGGTGCAGTGACAGGCATGGAGCAGTGACAGAGGAGGTGCAGTGGCCGACATCAACCTGAGCAGTCCGTTGAAGACGGCCCTGGGACTGCGGGCCGCGGCGCGCCTGGTGGAGAAGCTCAATCTCGTCACGGTCGGCGACCTGCTGCGTTACTACCCGCGCAAGTACGACCAGCGCGGCAAGCTCACCGACCTTGCCTCGCTCGTGGTCGGAGAGCGGGCCACGGTGTGGGCCAGGGTGGTCAAGGTCACCGAACGCGATCTGGGGTTCGCCCGGGGCGGGAATCGGGGAAAGGGCCGGGGCGTCAAGCACATCACCAACGTCATCATCGGCGACAGCAACAAGCAACTGACCTGCACGTTCTTCAATCAGTACCACTGGACGAAGACGCTCCGGCCGGGCACGGATGCGATGTTCTCCGGCAAGGTCAGCAAGTTCAACACCACGATCCAGATGAGCTCCCCGACGGTCGCCATCGTCGACGACGGGCATGGCGGCTCGGATGGTGACAGCAAGGACGCGCTCGACGTCATCGAGTCGTTCCCCGGTGGCGTGATCCCGGTATATCCGCTGGTCGAAGGGGTGACGCAGACCGCCGTTCAGCACTGTGTGCGGGCGGCTCTCGACCTGCTGTCCCGGATCGACGACCCGGTGCCTGACGTGCTGTTGGCCCGACACGGCTTGGTCGACCTGGAAACCGCGCTGCGGGACATCCACCGGCCCCGCAATCAGACCCATCTGGACGCCGCGCAACAACGCCTGCGGTACGACGAGGCGATGGCGGTGCAGCTCGTGCTGGCCCGTCGGCGGGCGGACGCCAGGAACTTCCCGGCGGAGCCGTGTCCCCGGATCACCGACGGGATGCTGGCCGCCTTCGATGCCAACCTGCCGTTCGAGCTGACCGCCGGCCAAGAAGAGGTCGGCGAGATCATCGCCAAGGACCTGGCGACGATCCACCCGATGAACCGGCTGCTGCAGGGCGAGGTCGGGTCGGGCAAGACCGTGGTCGCGCTGCGCGCCATGCTGCAGGTGCTCGACTCGGGTCGGCAGGCGGTGATGCTGGCGCCGACCGAGGTGCTGGCGTCCCAGCACGCCCGCTCGCTCCGCGACGTCCTCGGCCCGTTGGGTCGCGGCGGCGAGCTGGGCGCGTCCGACCGGGCGACCGCCATCACTCTGCTCACCGGCTCGATGCCGGCCAAGGCGCGCAAGAACGCGCTGCTGACCATCGTCTCCGGTCAGGCCGGGATCGTGGTCGGCACCCACGCGTTGCTGTCCGAGGGAGTGTTCTTCAACAACCTCGGGTTGATCGTCGTCGACGAGCAGCACCGGTTCGGGGTCGAGCAACGGCACGCGCTGCGGACCAAACACCCGGACGGCAATCCGCCGCACGTCCTGGTGATGACCGCGACGCCGATCCCGCGGACGGTGGCGATGACGGTGTTCGGCGACCTGGACACCTCGACGCTGTCCGAACTGCCCCGCGGTCGCTCGCCCATCTCCACCACCGTGGTGCCGGCCGCAGATCGGCCGGGGTGGGTGGAGCGGGCCTGGCAACGCATCCGCGAAGAGGTGGCCAAGGGTCACCAGGCGTATGTGGTGTGCCCGAAGATCGGCGACGACGACGAGACCGAGATGTTCGAGGACGGAAGCACTTTCGATCCCGACGCCGACGACGACGGTTCGGAGAACACCAGGCGCCCGCCGCTGGCGGTGAACCAGGTCGCGGCCATGCTGCACGACGGGCCGTTGGCGGATCTCCGGCTCGGCATCCTGCACGGCCGGTTGTCGCCGGTGGAGAAGGACGAGGTGATGACGGCGTTCGCGGCCGGCAACCTGGACGTGCTGGTGGCCACCACCGTCATCGAGGTCGGGGTCGACGTCCCCAACGCCACCATGATGGTGATCATGGACGCCGAGCGCTTCGGGATGTCCCAGCTGCACCAGCTCCGCGGTCGGGTCGGTCGTGGCAGCGCGCCGGGGGTCTGCCTGTTGATCAGCGAAGCCCCGGCCGGCACCGTCGGCCGCGCCCGACTGGACGCCGTCGCCGCCACCAACGACGGCTTCAAGCTGGCCGAGGCCGACCTCGAACTGCGCCGCGAGGGCAACGTGCTCGGGACCACCCAGGCCGGCCGCTCGACCGCGCTGAAGCAGTTGTCGCTGCTGCGCGACAAGGAGGTCATCGAGCAGGCCAGGGAAGACGCCATCGGCCTGGTCGGTGACGACCCGGAGATGAAGCAATGGCCCGGGCTGGCCCAGATGGTGTCCCTGGTCATCGCGGCCGAGAGTCAGGAATACCTCGACAAGGGCTGAGGCCCGAAGTCGGACAAGGGTTCGAAGTCCATGTTGGCGATCGGCGACCGGGACGGTCGCTGCGCCTGTGTCGATCCCCGACAACGTCCGTGTGGTCAGCGCAACGTCCCGGAGAGGTTGTGCTGTGACCACGGAGGTTGCGCGGTGGGTGCTGGGTCGCTCGCCGGTGGTCGCAACGGTTGTCCGGACAACGTCTGAGCGCGCGGGGCAACGTGCCGGAGCGTTGTCCTGACGTTCCACGCGTTGTCCTGACGTTCCGCGCGTTGCTCTGACCCACCGCGCGTTGCTCTGACCCCGGCGAAACCCAAGCCCACCGGCGGGCCGAAGGGCCACGGCGAGCCACAGCAGTCGGCCACCATCGCAACCTCCGCCGGGCCTCGGCGTCCACCCTGCAGCTGAATCAATTCAGCAACGACGCCACACCACAAGCAACACCGCGAAAAACCAGACAACTGACACCACCCCGAGGAGCCCCACCTTGCTGTTCACCAACGTGCTGACTCTCGTCCTGATCGTCGTCCTGCTGACGGTGGTGCCGATGCTGCCCGGGCTGGTGATGAGTCGGGTGCTGGCGCGGGGGTTGGACGCGGAGCCGGCCAGTCGGTCCGGTAGTCGGACCCAGCTCCCGGCCCACCTCGGAGGAGGCCGTTCGAGCACGCTAGGTTGCGATGGCGGGCCGTCCGACCAGGCTCGAGGCCCTCGATGGCCGGTCACGCAAGACCGGATCGGGGCGTCAGCCGGGCAAATCCGAAAGTGGTGCGATGTTCTCGAAGATTCTGGTGGCCAATCGCGGCGAGATCGCGATCCGTGCCTTCCGGGCGGCCTACGAACTCGGGATCGCCTCGGTCGCGGTGTTCCCCTACGAGGACCGGAACTCGGTGCACCGGCAGAAGGCCGACGAGGCCTACCAGATCGGCGAGCGGGGCCATCCGGTCCGCGCCTACCTGGACGTCGACGAGATCGTCCGGGCCGCCCTTGCGTCCGGGGCCGACGCGGTCTACCCGGGATACGGGTTCCTGTCCGAGAATCCGGGACTCGCCCAGGCCTGCGCCGACGCCGGGATCACCTTCATCGGCCCGTCCGCCTCGGTCCTCGAGATGGCCGGCAACAAGGCGACGGCGGTGGCCGCGGCCAGGGCAGCCGGGGTGCCGGTGCTGGAGTCGTCCGAACCATCGGCCGATGTGGACGTGATCACTGCGTCGGCCGAGGCCATCGGCTACCCGGTGTTCGTCAAGGCGGTCGCCGGCGGCGGTGGCCGCGGAATGCGCCGGGTGGACACCCCCGACGCGTTGCCGGAAGCCCTTGCCACCGCGATGCGGGAGGCGGAGTCCGCGTTCGGCGACGCGACCGTGTTCCTCGAGCGGGCGGTCATCGAGCCGCGACACATCGAGGTGCAGATCCTGGCCGATCACCGGGCCGCGGACGGCGTCCAGGCCGGCACCATCCACCTGTACGAACGCGATTGTTCGGTCCAGCGCCGGCATCAGAAGGTCATCGAGGTCGCGCCCGCCGTCGGGCTCGATCCCGAACTGCGGGCGCGGATCTGCGCGGACGCGGTGGCCTTCGCCCGGCACATCGGCTACGTCAACGCCGGCACCGTGGAATTCCTGCTCGACGAGCAGGGACGGCACGTGTTCATCGAGATGAACCCGCGGATCCAGGTCGAGCACACGGTCACCGAGGAGATCACCGACGTCGACCTGGTCGCCTCGCAGATCCGGATCGCCGCGGGGGAGACCCTGGACGACCTCGGCCTGCGGCAGGACGAGATCCAGATCAGGGGCGCCGCGCTGCAGTGCCGGATCACCACCGAGGATCCGGCCAACGGGTTCCGGCCGGACACCGGCAAGATCATCACCTACCGCTCGCCCGGCGGCGGCGGAACCCGGGTGGACGGCGGCACCGTGCATTCCGGCGCCGAGGTGAGCGCGCACTTCGACTCGCTGTTGGTGAAGCTGACCTGCCGCGGCCGGGACTGGCCGCAGGCGGTGGCCAGGGCGAGGCGGGCGCTCGCCGAGTTCCGGATCCGCGGCGTCGCGACCAACATCCCGTTCCTGCAGGCCGTGCTGGAGGACCCGGACTTCGCGGCCGGCGGCGTCACCACCAGCTTCATCGAGACCCACCCGCAGCTGCTCACCGCGCGGCACTCCGCCGATCGCGGCACCCGGCTGCTGACCTACCTGGCGGACGTCACCATCAACCGGCCGCACGGCACCCGTCCGGCGACGCTGATCGACCCGGCAGGCAAGCTGCCCGTCGTCGATCTCGGCCAGGCCGGCGCCGAACGGCACCCGGCAGCGACTGCAGGAGCTGGGTCCGGCCGGGTTCGCCGAGTGGTTGCGCACCAGCACCGACCTCAAGGTCACCGACACCACCTTCCGGGACGCCCATCAGTCGCTGCTCGCCACCAGGGTCCGGACCCGCGATCTGGCGCTGATCGGCCCGGCGGTCGCCCGGCTCACCCCGGAACTGCTGTCCATCGAGGCGTGGGGCGGGGCCACCTACGACGTCGCGCTGCGGTTCCTGGCCGAGGACCCCTGGGAACGGCTCGCCACCCTGCGCGAGGCGATCCCGAACATCGCGCTGCAGATGCTGCTCCGCGGCCGGAACACCGTCGGCTACACGCCCTATCCGCAGGCGGTCACCGACGCCTTCGTCAAGGAGGCGGCGAGCACCGGCATCGACATCTTCCGGATCTTCGACGCGCTCAACGACGTCGGGCAGATGCGGCCGGCCATCGACGCGGTCCGGGAGACCGGGACCGCGATCGCCGAGGTCGCCCTCTGCTACACCGGCGACCTGTCCGATCCCGGCCGAGAAGCTCTACACCCTGGACTACTACCTGCGGCTGGCCGAGCGGATCGTCGAGGCCGGCGCCCACGTGCTGGCGATCAAGGACATGGCCGGACTGCTCCGCGCCCCGGCCGCCAGGACGCTGGTCACCGCGCTGCGCGAGCGGTTCGACCTGCCGCTGCACCTGCACACCCACGACACGGCCGGCGGTCAGCTCGCGACCTACCTGGTGGCGTCCGCGGCCGGGGTCGACGCGGTGGACGCGGCCAGTGCGCCGATGGCCGGCACCACCTCGCAGCCGCCGATGTCCGCACTGGTCGCGGCCACCGACTTCACCGACCGGCCGACCGGTCTGCGGCTCAAGGCGGTCGAGGACCTGGAGCCGTACTGGGAGGCGGTGCGCGCGCTGTACGCGCCGTTCGAGTCCGGGCTGCGGGCGCCGACCGGCCGGGTCTACCGGCACGAGATCCCCGGCGGGCAGCTGTCCAACCTGCGGCAACAGGCCATCGCGCTCGGGCTCGGCGGCCAGTTCGAGCAGGTCGAGTCGACCTACGCGGCGGCGAACGCCATGCTGGGCAACCTGGTGAAGGTCACCCCGTCGTCGAAGGTGGTCGGCGATCTCGCCCTGCACCTGGTCGGCGCTCGGGTCGACCCGGCCGAATTCGAGGCCGACCCGGGACGATTCGACATCCCCGACTCGGTGATCGGCTTCCTGTCCGGCGAGCTCGGCGATCCGCCCGGCGGTTGGCCGGAACCGTTCCGCAGCAAGGCACTGGCCGGCCGCACGTTCACCCCGGTCGCCGGTGAGCTCGAGCGAGCAGGACGCCGCACGAGCTGGCCGACGAGCCCGAGGGCGACACTGAACCGGCTGCTGTTCCCCGGGCCGGACCAAGGAGTTCCGCGCCTCCCGCCAGCAGTTCGGCGACCTGTCCGTGCTGCCGACCGCCGACTACCTCTACGGTCTGCGCCGCGGCGTCGAGCACGTCATCGAACTGCAGTCGGGCGTCCAGCTCTACCTGGGTCTGGAGGCCACCGGCGACGCCGACGAACGCGGTCTGCGGACCGTGGTGACCACGCTGAACGGGCAGCTGCGGCCGCTGCAGATCCGGGACCGCAACGTCGACGTCGACGTGCCGGTCGCCGAGCGCGCCGATGCCGGCAACCCCATGCACGTGGCGTCGCCGTTCGCCGGTGTGGTCACGCTGGCCGTCGCCGAGGGCGACGAGGTGCGGCCGGTGCCACGGTCGCGACCATCGAGGCGATGAAGATGGAGGCCTCGATCACCGCGCCGCGATCCGGCCGGGTGCAGCGGACGGCCATCAATCACGGTGCAACAGGTGGAGGGCGGCGATCTGGTGCTGGTGCTCGGCCTGCACCGGACGGCCCGGCACCGGACGGCACCGACGACGGTGACTGACGGGTGCGGAACGCCGACCGGCGCCCTCGACCTCAACTCGAGGGTGAACGATGACCCGGATCGTCGGGGGCCTCTGGGGCGGCCGCCGGCTGGTCACCCCGGCCGGCGACACGACCAGGCCCACCTCGGAGAAGGTGCGGGCCGCGCTGGCCAGTTCGCTGACCGCGGCCGGCGGGCTGGAGGGTGCCCGGGTGCTCGATCTGTACGCCGGGTCCGGGGCGCTCGGCCTGGAGCTGGTCTCCAGGGGCGCGTCGTCGGCGGTCTTCGTGGAAAGGACCGCGCCGCGCTGGCCGCCTTGCGCGCCAATGTGGCAACCCTGGAGAACGCCGCTTCCCGCCCCGGCGGCCGGCCCGCCGGATCTGCCGCGCCGACCCTGACCGTCGTACCCGGCGATGTCGCAGCGTTCGTCGCCCGCGCTGCCGGCGCGGGTCCGTTCGACGTCGTGGTCGCCGACCCGCCGTACGACCTGTCCACCGATGCGCCTGCTCGGCGTGTTGCTGGGGCTGCACGGCGCCGGGCTGTTGGCGCCGCACGCGGACCTGATCCTGGAGCGCAGCAAACGGAACGGCGAGCCGGTCTGGCCGGAGCCGCTTCGAGGGCGTCCGCACCAGGAAGTACGGCGACACCCTGCTCTGCTACGGTCGCGCCCCATGACACACGCCGTCTGCCCCGGCTCCTTCGACCCGCCGACGCTGGGTCATCTGGACGTCATCGGCCGGGCCGCCGGGCTGTTCGACCGGGTGACCGTCGCCGTGCTGGTGAACCCGGACAAGAAGGGCATGTTCACCCTCGACGAGCGGCTCGAGCTGCTGCGCGGCGACCACGCGCAGTGGCCGAATGTCACCGTCGATTCGTTCCACGGTCTGCTGGTCGACTACTGCACCGACGAACGGACATCGCCGCGATCGTCAAGGGGCTGCGGGCGGTGTCGGACTTCGACTACGAACTGCAGATGGCGCAGATGAACCACGGCCTGACCGGGGTGGACACGCTGTTCCTGCCGACCAGCCCGGCGTACTCGTTCGTCTCGTCGTCGCTGGTCAAGCAGGTCGCCACCTACGGCGGGGACGTCTCGACACCTGCTGCCCGACGTGGTCGCCACCGCGCTGGCCGGCAAGCTGGCGGCCGGCACCCGCTGACCGCCGTGGCGCCGCACAAGCGGGCGCGACGGGCAAGGGGTGATGCTGCGCACCGCGTCGGCCGGGCGTGTTGGCGCCGATGCCGGTCCGGCGCTTGCCAGACTGGGAAATGGGTCGCGCCCGATGGTGCGCCTGACAGGAAGCCACGCCGCGCTGGCGTCGTTTCGGCGTTCACCCGTAGGAGGTTCCGATCATGTACCGGGTTTTCGAGGCCCTGGACGAGCTCGTCACCATCGTCGAGGAAGCCCGGGGAGTCCCGATGACGGCCTCCTGCGTGGTGCCGCGCGGTGACGTGCTCGAGCTGCTGGACGACGTCCGGGACGCACTGCCCGGCGAGGTCGACGACGCACAGGACGTGCTGGACCATCGCGATCAGATGATCGGCGAGGCCAACCGAGCAACGCGGCGCAAGACCGTCGGCGACGCGCAGGCCGAGGCCCACCGCCTGGTCAGCACCGCGCATGCCGACGCCGAGGCCACGGTGACCGGGGCCCGGGCGGAGGCCGACCGGCTGGTGCAGGAGGCGACCGCGCACGCCGAGGGGCTGGTCGCCAGGGCCCAGGAGGACGCGGCCCGCATCGTGCAGTCCGGTCAGGAGCAGCACGACGCGCTGCTGGCCCGGGCGCATGCGGAGGCCGAACGGGCGATCGCCGCCGGCCGGGCCAGCTACGAGGGTTCGGTGGCCGACGGCCGGGCCGAGCAGGCCAGGCTGGTGTCGCAGACCGAGGTGGTGCAGGCCGCCTACACCGAATCCGCCCGCATCCTGGACAGCGCGCACACCGACGCCGACCGGATGCGCCAGGAGTGCGACAGCTACGTCGACACCACCCTGGGATCGCTCGAGGAGACCCTGACCACCACGCTGCGCACCATCGGCCGCGGTCGGACCGCCCTGCGCAGCGGGGGGGTTGCCGACTTCCGGGACTGACCGAGACGACCGGGACGGGGTCCTCGCGCCCGTCCGCGGCAGGGCCATGAGGCGGGACTGACCGCAATCGCGCTCCACGGCCGGCGTCGTCAAATTGGTTCTGGCAACGCTGTCGACTACTCTGGAAAAGTTGCCCTGCGCTGCTGGCCGCCACTCATGGTGGGCGCGAAGCGTCATGGGCGTCGGCCGCAGCAGTGCGGCACCCCCATCCACCGACGAAGACAGAAACGTGACCATGTCAGGCCATTCCCGCCCGCAGTCCAACTCGCCCTGGGTGATCGACACCCGGGCGCTGGGTCGACGCCCGGGCACCCTGCGCGCGCTGCGGCTGGCCGCGCCGGTCGACGAGCCGATGGGCCTTGACGTGGTCGCGGTCCCGCCGGGCGCCGACGTGGACCTCGACCTGCGGCTGGAGGCGGTCGCCGAGGGCGTGCTGGTCTCCGGGACCGCGGCCGCGGTCGCGGTCGGGCAGTGCTCGCGGTGCCTGATCGACCTGACCGAACCCGTCATCGCCAGGATCCGCGAGCTGTACGCCTACCCCGATTCGACCACCGCAGCCACCACCGACGACGACGAACTGCCCCGGCTGGTGGACGACCTGGTCGACCTGGAGCCGCTGGTCCGGGACGAGGTGGTGCTCGCGCTGCCGATGGCGCCGCTGTGCCGGCCGGACTGCCCTGGCCTGTGCGCGGAGTGCGGCGAGCGATTCGATGATCTCGAACCCGGTCATTCGCATGAGATACTGGACCCTCGCTGGGCCGCTCTGCGGGACAGATTCGATACCGAACACACCCGAGAGCACGGACCGGCCACACTGCCGGATCCGGCGAGTAACGAGAAGGAGATCGATCGTGGCTGTCCCGAAGAGGAAGATGTCGCGCAGCAACACCCGTTCGCGTCGTTCGCAGTGGAAGGCCACCGTGCCGACCCTGGTGACCTGCCCGAACCGGGCCTGCGGCGCGCTGACCCCCCTCATTCCGTGTGCACCGACCTGTGGGCAGTACCGGGGCCGCCAGGTCGTCGGGGTCTGACCCGACGTGCCGTGGCGGCCGGTTCGGCGGCAGCGGCGAACAACACCCCTGACCCTGCGGTCATCAGCGCCGCACTCGGCGTCGAGCTCGTCCGACGAGTTGGTCGAGCTCGCGCTGACCCACCGGTCTTACGCGTACGAGAACGGCGGGCTGCCCACCAACGAGCGCCTGGAATTCCTGGGCGACTCGGTGCTGGGCGTGATCATCACCGACGTGCTGTACCGCACCCATCCCGACCTGCCCGAGGGCCGGCTGGCCAAGCTGCGGGCCTCCGTGGTCAACATGCATGCGCTGGCCGGCGTCGGCCGGCGGATCGGCCTCGGCGAGCAGCTGCGGCTCGGTCGCGGCGAGGAGATGACCGGCGGCCGGGACAAGTCGTCGATCGTCGCCGACGCCGTCGAGGCGGTGATCGGCGCCGTCTATCTGCAGCACGGCCTGGAACCACTCGAGCAGGTGATCCACCGGCTGTTCGCCGACCTGCTGACCGCCGCGCCGCAACTCGGCGCCGGGCTGGACTGGAAGACCTCCCTGCAGGAGCTGTCGGCCGAGCGTGGCCTCGGCGTGCCCGAATACCGGGTCACCGAAGAGGGCCCCGATCACGCGAAGGTGTTCGCGGCCAAGGTGCTGCTCTCCGGGTCGGCCCGCGGCGAGGGTTCCGGCCGGACCAAGAAGGAAGCCGAGCAGAACGCCGCCGCGGCCGCCTACACCAGCCTGCAGGCTGCCCCGGCGAACGGTCAGTCGTCACCGGTCGACGCCGCCGGTGCGCAACTGGCGACCCCGACCGGTGCGCCGATGACGGACAGCCTGGCGATCGACAACGCTGCCGTGGCCGACCCCGCGCGTGGTGCCGACAGCAGATCGGCCGACCGGTCGACACCCGGCAGTCGACCCGGCAGTTCGAATCCCAGCAGTTCGAATCCCAGTGAAGGCCCGCGACCGTCCGGTGCCTGAACTACCCGAAGTCGAGGTCGTCCGCCGCGGACTGACCACCCATCTGGTCGGCCGACGGATCGCCGAGTCCAGGTCTTCCACGATCGCGCCGTGCGCCGGCACGCCGGCGGTGCCGCGGACTTCCGGGCCGTGCTGCCCGGCCACTGCGATCACCGCGGTCCGCCGGCGCGGCAAGTACCTGTGGTGGGCGCTGGACGACGGCGATGCCGTGATCGCGCATCTGGGAATGAGCGGCCAGTTCCGGGTCGGCGCCGGCCCCGATCGATTCGCCAGCTACCGGCGTTCCCAGGCCGACCGACGGATCCGACCGGCGACGCGATCGGCTGCCGACCACCCGCACCTGCGGATCCGGTTCGCCTTCGACGACGACGGTCCGGACATCGACTTCCTCGACCAGCGCACCTTCGGCGGGATGGCGTTCGCCGCCGGGCGGCGCCGAGCTGCCGGCCGAGATCGCGCACATCGCCCGGGATCCGCTGGACCCGGAATTCTCGATGGACGCAAGCGGTTGCCGCGATCCGGCACAAGAAGACCGAGATCAAACGCGCCCTGCTGGACCAGACGGTGGTGTCCGGGATCGGCAACATCTACGCCGACGAGGCGCTCTGGCGGGCCAAGGTGCACTACGCGCGGCCGACCGCGCGGCATGACCCGGGCCGGTCGGCGGAGGGCGTGCTGCTCGGCGGCCACCGAGGTGATGACGCAGGCGCTGGCTGTCGGCGGGACGTCCTTCGATGCGCTGTACGTCAACGTCAACGGCGAGTCGGGCTACTTCGACCGATCGCTGAATGCCTACGGCCAGCAGGACCGGCCGTGTCCGCGGTGCGGCACGCCGATCCGTCGGGACGCCTTCATGAACCGTTCGTCCTTTTTCTGCCCGAACTGCCAGCGCCCGCCCAGGAACACCGGCCGAACCCGCTGAGCGCGGCGCGATTCGGGCCGTACTGTCGCTGCAGTGCGCGTCACCGACGAGATTCCCGACCCGATGATCATTCCCGGCCGTCACCCCGGTCGCCGAGCCGGTCGACCATGCCCTGCGGCTGCTGACCAAGTCCGCCGACCACGGCCTGCTGTGGATGGGCATCGCCGCGGTCGGTGTGCTGGCCGGCAAGCGCAGCCGGCGGGCCGGCGCTCCGCGGCATGGCCTCGCTCGAGTGCCGCCAGTTTCGTCTCCAACACGGTGATCAAGCCGCTGATCGGTCGGCGACGCCCGGATCCGGAGCGGACCATGTTGGCCCGGCGGATCGGTCGCATGCCCTGGACGTCGTCCTTCCCCAGCGGGCACGCCGCATCGGCTGCGGCCTTCGCGGCCGGCGCCACCATGGAACTGCCGGTGGCCGGCCCGGTCCTGGTTCCGCTGGCCGCCGCCGTCGCCTACTCCCGGGTGCACGTCGGCGTGCACTACCGCTCCGACGTCTGGGCGGGCGCCGCCGTCGGCCTGACCTGCGCCGTCGTCGGTCGCAAGCTGTGGCCGGTGAAGCCGTGGGGTCCGGCGCTGATGGCGCCGGGTAACGCGCCGGCGCTGCCCGGCGGCGAAGGGGCTGACGGTGATCGTCAACCAGGCCTCCGGCAGCAGCGACGGGGCCGCCGACGCCATCAGCACGGCGTTGCCGACAGGCCACGGTGCTGCACTGGGATCCGGACACCGACCTCGGGTCGCTGATCGACGGCGAGGCCGAGGCGCTCGGCGTGGCCGGCGGAGACGGCACGGTGGCCTCGGTCGCGCAGATCGCCCACCAGCGGGGCCTGCCGCTGGCGGTGTTCCCGGCCGGCACGCTGAACCATTTCGCCAAGGCGCTCGGCCTGGACACCGACGCGCACACCGTCGCCGCGGTCGAGGCCGGGGTGGCCGGCCGGGTCGACATGGCCTTCATCGACGGCGTCGGGTTCCTGAACACCGCCATCATCGGCGGCTACCCGGAGATGGTCCGCCGCCGGGACCGCTACTCCCACCAGTACGGCAAGTGGCCGGCGACCGCCTATGCGATCGTGCGCACGCTGCGGCACGAGAAGCCGCTGGAGCTGGTGATCAACGGCGAGCAGATGCCGGTCTGGGTGGTCTTCATCGGCAACGGCCGGTACATCCCGCGCGGGCTGGCGCCGTCCTGGCGCGAGCAGTTGGCCGGCGGCGTGCTGGACGTGCAGTACCTGCGAGCCGACCGCCGGCTGTCCCGGACCAGGGCGGTGCTCTACTCGCTGGTCGGACTGGTCGATCGCAGCCACGTCTTCGGATCGCTGGAGAGCGCGAAGGTCACGCATCGAGTCGCTGTCCGGACCGCGGGCGACCGCGCACGACGGCGAGATCACCGACCCCACCGACACTGTCAAGCTGGAGATCTCCGACCGGCAGCTGACGGTCTACCGCGCGACGGTCTGAGCACCTGGCCGGAGTCGGTGAGCCGCGATCGCCGGTGCCGAGGTGGCAGCGAGCCACAGTGGCGAGCCTCGGTGCCGAACCTCGGTGGCGGACGGATCACCGCCGCAGGCAGGATGGCCCGATGAGATGGGGACGTGGCCGCGCCGATGACGATGCACCCACCACCGACGAGCCGGATCCGGGCGCCGTCCGGATGACCGCGTGGGTGCACGGGTTCGTGCAGGGTGTCGGGTTCCGCTGGTGGACCCGGAGCCAGGCGCTGGAACTGGGGTTGGTCGGGTCGGCCACCAACCTCGCCGACGGCCGGGTGGAGGTCGTCGTCGAGGGCAGTAGAGATGCCTGTGACGCGCTGCTGGAGCGGCTGCGCGGCGCGCGGACGCCAGGCGGGGTCGACCAGGTCGTCGCGAGGTTCGCCGACGCGCGCGGCGGGTTCAAGGGTTTCACCGAGCGCTGAGTTCCACTCGGGTGGGACGAGCAGCCTGCTTCGCAAACCTGCCCGCCCGCAGGCGAGTTCCGGTTGCGCAACGATCGGGCTGGCTAGCCTGGGGTTCATGACCACTTCGCATCCCCGACGGCGCGGCCGTCGTATCGCCGTCGCCGCGCTCGGTGTCACACTCGGCGTCCTGACGGCCTGCTCCAGCGGTGCGGGATCAGCCACCAGCACACCGGCGGCAACATCGACCGCCGCGCAGCCGGTGACGGTGGCCGGCAGCGTGGTGAGCACTGCGGGGTCGTCGAACGAGACCGAGATCGTCGTCCCGGAACCGATCGTGGCGAGTTTGACCGAACTGGGCGGTTCCGGCAGCGGAGTGGAGTGGGTGTCGGTCGCCGGTGACGGCAGCACCAGCACCGAGCCGATCGCTCTCACCGGGGATGCCGCGGCGGCCGTCACCGGGCTGACCGAGCAGATGAACGAGCTGCAGGCCGCAGTGCCGGGTCGGGACGCGCTGGCCGGCCTGGCGGCGATCGCGTCACCGGCGGGCTCTCCGGTCTGGGTCTTCTCACCGCTGCTGGACACGCAGGGCGCCCTCGACTTCAACCAGTTGGCGTTCGACGAAGCGCCGCCGGCGGTGATCAAGGCGGCGACGGACGCCGGTGCGCTGCCCGATCTGACCGGCCGTGAGGTGACGTTCGTCGTCGCCCCGGTGGCCGGCGGCCAGAAACCGCTCACCGAGCTGCAGGTCGGCTACCAGCGGGCGGTCTGGGAGGGGATCGCGAACGCGGCCGGGGCGTCGAAGGTCACCTTCTTCGAAGGCACGGGCACCGCAGCGGGCAGCGGAACGATCACCGCGGTGGCCATCCCCGATCCCAACGACAAGATCAACTCCGAACAGCAGGGCGCGATCCGCACCTGCACGCTGCCCTCGCCCGCCCTTTTCGTCCCGGACGAGGCGACGCTGATCGACAAGTCGGCGACCCTGACCGCGCTCGGGGAGTGCGTCGGCACCCTGGACAGCACCACCAAGATCTCGGTGGGCGGTCACACCGCGGCGGTGGCGGGCGGCGACCCGGCAGTGGCGGTCGATCTGTCCACCAGGCGGGCGACAGAGGTGGCTGCATTGTTGCGTGAGCTCAACGTGCCGGCGGAGAACATCGCCGAGGTCGTCGGGTACGGCGACAGCCAGCCCATCGTCGAACCCGCCACCGATCCGGCCAACCGCGCGGTGGTGGTGACCTTCACCTCGGCCGGCTGACCTGAGCAGGCTCGGTCAGCAGTCCCGGGTACCGTCCGCGTCGACCACGGCGATGCCGATCCCGAGACCCTGCCCGACGCCGGAGTTCTCGAAGGAATGTCTGATCAATCGACCGAATTCACCCCGGTTGACGTGATGTGCCGACGTGGTGGCCGCGTCCGCGCCGACCGACGTGATGACCACCTCGGCCACCGACCTCGCCGTGGTCGTCGACGTCGCCCGCATCGTCGCGTAGGTCGCCGTCGGCGAGGTCTGCAGGATCGCCACGAAGTAGCGGCCGGTCCAGCCGACGGAATGCATGTTCGCCGGTGACCAGTCGGGGTCGCTCCAGCCCTGCTTGGAGCCGTGGTCACCGGTGAGCGCGGCGAGGCCGAAGGATTGGTCGAAGCCGTCGGCTGCCGTCGGCGTGGTCGAGGCCATCCAGGTCATCAGCAGCGGCCCCACCTCGGGATCGATCGACATCCGGTAGAGGAACATCGCCTGGTCGGTGGCCGTTGTGAGATCGGAGCCCCAGCTCTCCGGACTCGCCGCGTAGCCGTTGCTGGTGTCGGTGAGTCCGTAGCGCTCGGCGATCGTCGGGATGATCTCGTAGTCCCACAGGTCGGTCTGAATCCCGTTGTCCGATGTCGTGATCATCGTGCGCAGATCATCGATCAGCCAACTGTCCGGCATTCCCTCGGCTCGGGTCAGATAGAACGCTGCGGTGAACAGCTTCAGGATCGACTCGGAGTTGAAGACCTGTCCGCCGTTGTTCTCGGCCACGATCGCGCCGGTTGTCCGGTCGACAATCGCGACTGCCTGCTCGACCTCGTTGGCCGCCGCATTGGCCGCCCCGTAGTCGGCTGCCCGCTGGGCCCTGACCGCCAGCTCGGCCGTCTGGTCGGTCCCCACCCGGTCGTCCGCAACCGGAGTCTGCGCCGATGCCACCTGGCTCGCCGGAACCGTCAGCGCGGAGATCGTCAACGCAGTCATCGTCACGGCGGCGACCGTCACAACGTGAGACCACCGGGCTCGGGGGGAGCGCCGTCGACGGGGCCGCGGCGTATCCGTCATCAGTCGACCCCGAACGACCGACAAAAGGGACATCTGGCCTCCCTGACACCATCTCGCGGCGGCAGCCGGGCGGCGAAGTCCGGTCCGCCCCTGATCATCATTGTGCTCCGCTAAGCAATGCGCACACTGTGATCACCTGGGCGTGTCGCGCCCGGTCCGCCGGTCCCTTGGGGCCGGTCCCGTCCTGGTGGATACTGTGATTTCGACCGTCGCCGTGGCCAGCCCCATGGAGATGGTGGACAGTACAGATCTCGCGGCGCTGCGACGGCGCCCCCGCGTGGAGAGGTGCCGGAGTGACCGTATTCGCACGTACCGCCACATTCCAGGGACGCCCCGACACCATCGACGCCGGTGTTGCCTACCAGCGGGACGAGGCTGTGCCCACCATCCTTGCGATGCCGCGGTGTATCGGGATGTCGGTGCTCGCGGACCGGACATCGGGCATGTGCATCATCACCACCGCCTGGCAGACCAGAGACGATATGCACGCCAGCGTCAGCAAGATCCGGCCGATCCGGGACCGAACCGGGAAGATCCTCGGCGCCGCCCCGGAGCTCGAGGAATGGGAGGTGTCCGCCATGCATCGTCAGCACGGCTCGGGGACCGCCTCGTGCGCCAGGGTGACCTGGCTGAAGGTCGATGCGAGCGCCGCCGACATGCTGATCGACGATTTCGTCTCGGTGACCCTGCCGGCGCTCAACCAGATTCGCGGCTTCTGCAGCGCCAGCCTGCTGGTGAATCGCGAATGGGGCCGGGCAGCGGTCTCGGTTGCCTACGACAATCCGGACGCCGTCGGCAGGCGGCTGGCCCGCTCGGACGGGCAGCAGGCGCTCGGCAACAACATCATCGTGGTGCGGGACTTCGACATGGTGATGCCGCACCTGCGAGTGCCCGACCTGGCGTCCTACTGAATCCGCCCGGCATTTGTTCAGAGGCAGGCCGTAAATACGCGGTGCCACACGATCTTTCGTGAACCTGCTGTTTCGCCCGGGTTTTCGGCGGATGCCGGGTCGCGACCAACACATGATCCGGCAGAACGGCTTTCGGGGCCCGGTCGCCCACCGCGGGGTTCCGGTCGCAAACTCACCCCGTCCGTACCGACGGTGAACCCGCTGTAGCATTCCGTGGTGATGGGTGTCACACTCTGCTCGGCAGAATCGGTTTAGCCCGGATCGCGATGGGTCGGACCGACCAATCCATCCGCGACCGCACTCCACCCCGCCCCCGAACTCATTGGTAGGAAATTCGAGATGACTCACCTGGGACGACTTCCGGGGCGTAACGAAGCGCTCTGGGAATGGCAACTGCGTGCCGCCTGCCGGGGGATGGAGACGTCCTCCTTCTTCCACCCGTGGAACGACAGGGGCGTCTCCAGGCACGAGCGAGAGGCCCAGGCCAAGCAGGTCTGTGCCGGTTGTCCGGTTCTCGCCGAATGCCGCTCACACGCGCTGTCGGTTCAGGAAGCCTACGGCGTTTGGGGCGGAATGACCGAAAACGAGCGAGATGCGCTGTTGCACAGGTCTTCTCGTGGACGACCGGTGGACTCGGTGTCGAACTGACCAGCATTGCGGCCAACGTGTCTCCCGCTCGGCGGGCGGCGTCGGTCCGGCACCCGTCCCATCCGCTGTCGGGCGCACTTACAGAATGAAGCGGCTGCAGGTCGAGGGACTGGGGACGGTGAGCCGTGTCGGGCTCGGTACCTGGCAGTTCGGTTCGACGGAGTGGGGGTACGGCACCGGATACGCCCAGGAAGAGGCCGGCCGCATCGTGCGGCGAGCGCTCGAACTAGGGGTGTCGTTGTTCGACACTGCGGAGATCTACGGGTGGGGTCGAAGCGAGCGCATCCTGGCGCGGGCACTGGGTGACGACCGGGACCGGGTCGTGGTGGCCAGCAAGATCTTTCCGATCGCACCGTTCCCGCCGATCGTCCGTTGGCGGGCCAGGGCCAGCGCAGAACGGTTGCGGCTTCGCACCATACCGCTGTACCAGATTCATCAGCCGAATCCGCTGGTACGGGATTCGGTGACCATGCCCGGTTTTCGGGATCTGCTCGACGATCACCTGATCTCCGCGGTGGGGGTGTCCAACTACTCGCTGTCGCGCTGGCGTGCGGCCGATGCGGCTCTCGGCCGGCCGGTGGTCAGCAACCAGGTGCAGTTCTCCCTCGCCCACCCCGCCCCGCTGGACGATCTGGTGCCGTTCGCCGAGGCAGGCGGTCGCATCGTCATCGCCTACAGTCCTTTGGCCCAGGGTCTGCTCGGCGGCAAGTACGGACCCGACAATCGCCCCGGCGGTGTCCGTTCGATGAACCCGTTGTTCGGAACCGAGAATCTGCGCCGGGTCTCGCCGTTGCTGGACGTCGTCCGGGATGTCGCTCGCCACCACGACGTCCGACCCGCGCAGATCGCACTTGCCTGGCTGCTGGCGCACCCCCGGGTGGTCATCATTCCCGGAGCATCGAGCGTCGAGCAACTCGAATCCAACGTCGAGGCATCCGATATCGAGCTCTCCGGGGACGAGGTCGACGAATTGACCACCGCGGCAATATCTTTCACGCCCCGGTCGAGCGTGCGTACGCTGCTGGATGCCGCCGGGGGACGGGTGAGACGGGTGTTCGGCGGCTGACCGACGAGATCACTGTCCGCCGGAGGTGGTCAGGGGAAGTCGAACCCGCAGTACTGTTTCTCCTGCGCTGCTGTCGATCTCGATTGCACCGCCGTGCCGGTCGACGATGATGCGCCGCGAGATATCCAGTCCCAGGCCGGTTCCCTTTCCGACCTCCTTGGTGGTGAAGAACGGGTCGAAGGCATGTTTGGCAACGTCGCCGGTCATACCCGTTCCGTTGTCGGCGATCTCGATCAGCAGGAACGACTGATCGGCCCTGGCCGAGACCCGCAGCGTGCCGGAACCGTCCATCGCATCGATGGCGTTGTCGACCACGTTGGTCCAGACCTGGTTCAGTTCGCCGGCATTCGCCTCGATGCTGGGAAGGTCTGGGGCATAATCGCGGATCACCTCGAGGCCACTGGTTCGGCCGGCCAGAACCGCCAGGGTGCTGTCCAGACCTTCGGTGACGTCGACGATCTGGATCGAGGCGCGATCCATCTGGGAGTACGATTTCACGACGCCGACGAGATCTGAGATGCGGCGCGTCGATTCCTTCACCTCGGCCAGCAGGGTCTCCATGGTCAGCGAGTTCGCCACCCATTCCAGCCCGACCGCCGCCGATTGCTCGCCCAACAGGGCCTCGACCTGCTCGCACCAGGCGACGTCCAGTCCCGCTGCCGCCAGCGGCGGACCGATCACCCAGTCCCGGTCGATGTCGCGCTGCACCAACCAGTCCGAGACGGCGTCCTCGCGGCGGGCCACGGCGAGTGGATCCATCGCCGCCGGCTGCTCGCTGCCGCGTCGGCGGAGCCGGTCGAGCGCGATGAACTGCTCGGCCGAGATGGGACTGCCGGCCAGCTGGACGAGGGTCGATGTGAGCTGCTCCGAGGTCTCCTGCAGGGCGTCCACCGCCCGGGTTGCGGCCGATGCCGGATTGTTGATCTCGTGCGCCAACCCGGCCGCGAGGGTGCCCAGCGAGACCAGCGCCTCGCGTTGTCGAGCCATGGTTTCGATGTTGCGGACCGTCTGGGTCAGCCCGCGGATCAGATGGACCCCGAACGGAAACCAGGAGTTCGCCAACTCCCCGAGTCGATCGGCCGGGACCCGCAGCACCCGACCCGCAGCCTTACCGCGGCACGTCGCCATGTAAACGCCGTGTGGGTCCCACGCGCGGAATCCCCCGGCCCATTGACCCGGTGTGCTCATGGTTCCGATCACCGTGTCCTCGTGACCGGTGTGGCGGGAAAGATCCAGCGATCCGTCCAGCAGCAGCCACCAGTTTTCCGCCGGGCGCGCTTCGCGGAACAGGACCTCGTCGCGGTCGAACCGGATCAGATCCCCGACGGCACGCAGTTCCCGGAGCTGATCGGTCGTGAGCCCGTCGAACAACGCCAGGGCGCGCAGCTGATCGATGATGTCGAGGTCGTCGACGGGAGATGCGACCCCTGCTGATTCGGCCGACATGTCGCGCGCGGATCCTTTCGACGGCGAGGACGGCAGTGTCGATCGAGGTGTCGGTGGCGCACTCGCAGGACGGCCGGCCGGGGTGGGCACCGCCGAGCGTAGCGCCCGCCGGGCGGCACGGGACGGTCGGTGGAATGCCCGATGGTCGGGTGACGTTGATGGTGAAGCAGACACGATCGGTATCCGCGAACGAGGGAGTACAGGTGACCGCAGTGACGGAGAAGGCGATTCTGGCCGGTGGATGTTTCTGGGGGATGCAGGACCTCATCCGACGTCGTCCGGGTGTGGTGTCGACGCGCGTGGGCTACTCAGGTGGCGACGTGGCGAATGCGACCTACCGCAACCACGGAACGCACGCCGAAGCGATCGAGATCGTCTTCGATCCGGCAGTGACCAGCTACCGCGATCTTCTCGAGTTCTTCTTCCAGGTCCACGACCCGACCACCAGGAACCGGCAGGGGAACGACATCGGGACCAGCTACCGGTCCGCGATCTACTACACCGACGAACAGCAGCATGCGGTCGCGGACGACACGATCGCCGACGTCGATGCGTCAGGTCTCTGGCCGGGCAAGGTGGTCACCGAAGTTCGTCCGGCAGGACCGTTCTGGCAGGCGGAGCCCGAGCACCAGGACTACCTGGAGCACTATCCGAACGGCTACACCTGCCACTTCGTCCGGCCCGGGTGGAAGCTGCCGCGTCGGGAGGACTCGGTCAGCCGCTGACCGTACTTTGACTCCCTCCGAACGACGGTAGTGCGGCGATGCCGTCGTTCGGAGGACCTTCAGCCGCCGGTTCCGGTCGTCGGTCCGGTTGACGTTCCGGAGGCGGCGTCGGTGGCCCCGGGCGCGGCAGCATGGTCCCCGGGGTCCGCGTCTAGGAAGTGGCGTTGAAGAACGGCAGGATCTGCTCCAGCAATGCGTCGGGTGCTTCCTCCGCGATGTAGTGACCACAGGGCAGGGTCTGGCCGCGCACATCTCCGGCCACCCGTCGCCACTCGGCCAGGACGTCGAAACATCTTTCCACCACACCGTTTGCACCCCAGAGGATGAGCAGCGGTGCAGTCAGTGTGCGTCCGTCTGCGCGATCGGCGCGGTCGTGCTCGAGATCGATGCCGGCGGCCGCGCGATAGTCCTCACAGAGGCCGTGGGCGGATCCGGGCAAGGCCAGGCAGCGTTGGTATTCGGCCAGCGCGCGCTGATCGAAGGGGGCCAGACCCGAACTTCGGCCACCCATCAGGTCGGTGACGTAGGCCGCGGGGTCGGCCTGGATCAGTCGTTCGGGCAATGGCGACGGTTGGATCAGGAAGAACCAGTGCCAGTACGCACGGGCGAAGTCCTCACTCGTCTGTTCGTACATCGCCAGGGTTGGCGCGATGTCCAGCAACACCAGGCGGCGAACGGCTGAAGGGTGATCCATGGCGAGCCGGTGGGCGACCCGTGCTCCTCTGTCGTGGGAAAGGATGTCGAACCGCTGGAACCCGAGGTCGGCCATCACGGCGATCATGTCCGCCGCCATTGCCCGCTTGGCGTAATTCGCGTGGTCCGCAGCGCCCGGTGGTTTGCTCGAATCGCCGTACCCCCTCAGGTCGGCGAGCACCACTGTGAAGGAGCGGGCGAGCGTGGGCGCCACCCGGTGCCAGATGGCGTGGGTCTGCGGATGACCATGCAGCAGTAACATCGGAGGGCCGGAACCTGCCACTGCGAAGGCGATCTCGACGTCGGGCGCAGTGCGGATGGAGGCTCGTCGGAACCCGGGGAGCAGATCCTGGTCCGCAGTCGACGGCGCCGGGCCCGATGCTTGCTGATCGGCCACCGCGCTCCTTCCGCCGAACCCGGAGATCTGTCGAACGGTCAGGGTAGCCGCGGATCGCCTGACGGAGTCGGGCCGGCAGCCGGTATTCGGCCGTCCGGCCGCCGTTCTGCCCACGGACCGAGGCCCGGAAAGTGATCCGTGCGACATTCGAAACCGAATGACTTTCACTTCTCATTTGTTCATTGACCTACCGGTTCGCACCAGTTAGCTTCGCCTTCAAGAGTTCGCCCGGTCCGCATCTGCATCACGCCGGCCGGTGGGTTCCACAAGGAGGTGGGCACGATGGCGTCATTGGACGAGTTCGCACGAGAACAGGCAGTGTTGGCATCCCTGAAGTCCACCGGGCACGTCTCGGTCAACGAGTTGTCCAGCCAGTTCGGGGTCTCCACCGTCACGATCCGGAAGGACCTGGAGGTCCTGGAACGGCGCCACCTCCTCCGCCGGGTCCGCGGCGGTGCCGTGAGTGTGGGTGCCAGCGACGAGGGTGCGTTCGAGATGCGACTTCGCCACGCACAGGAGAGCAAACGGGCGATTGCGCGAGCGGTCGCGCCCGTGGTCCGGGACGGCGACGTGATCGCGATCGACTCATCGACCTCCACCTACTATCTCGCCCAGGAATTGCTCGGGCGGCGGAATCTCGTGGTCATCACCAATGGACTGCGGCACGCGTTGCTGTTCATGGAGCATTCGACGGCGATGGTGCTGCTGCCGGGTGGTGTCGTCCGTCGATCGGCGGGGTCGGTGGTCGGTCCGATCGGTGACGTGCTGGCCGGCCGCGGACGGATCACCGCAGGCTTCTTCGGGGTGGTCAGCGTCTCGACAATCCATGGTTTGATGGACATCTCGGCGGAGGAAGCACACACCAAACGGTTCATGGCGCAGGCCTGCGACACCGTCCACGGCTTGTTCGATTCGTCGAAGATCAGCGGGTTCGGCCTGCATTCGTTCACCCCGTCGACGGATATCACCGCCATGTACACCGACGACGGGGTCACCGCTGAATTCGTCGATGAATGGCGCGATCTCGGTGTACCGGTGACAACGGTGCCGGTCTCCGCCGCCGACGCGCAGGTCGTCGAGATCGGTGTCGCCGCACCGAACCGGCGACAGCAGCGGGTTCGGCAGCAACGTGCCAGCCCTTGACCTCACTCGAATCACCCGGCGAGTGCGGTCCTCTCGCTCCGAAAGCAGGTCTGCAGTTCGGCGCGATCAAACCGCCTGTCCGTCACGGATCGGATCAATGCCTGTCCACCATCGCTTCACCCCCATGTCCACCCGACCGGGTGGACATCACCACGGCCCCCCGGCCTGTTCCCCCAGGAGTCCACATGCGTCAAGGTCGAAGACTTGCAACGATTGCCGTGATCGGCGTCGCTGCAACCCTGGTGCTGTCAGCATGCACCAAGAAGAACGAGGAGACGGCCGCGAGCACCGCGGCCGGCACGACGGCCGCGAGCGCTGCGGCCTCGTCCGGTGGTGCGGCCGGAGCGACGGTCAAGGTGGCGTTCGTGCCGAAACTGCAAGGAGTGCCGTACTTCGAGGCGATGAACACCGGGGGCAAGGCGGCCGCCGAGGCGCTCGGCAACGTCGAATGGCTCTACCAGGGTCCGACCCAGGCTGATGCGGCCGCCCAGGCCGACATCGTCCGCTCGTTCATCCAGCAGAAGGTCGACACGCTGATCGTGGCGCCGAACGATCCGGATTCGATGGCGCCGCTGCTGCAGCAGGCCAAGGATGCCGGCATTCACGTGGCGACCGCGGACACCGATGCTCCCGGCTCGGTGCGCGAGGCATTCGTCAACCAGGCATCGGCACAGGGCATCGGCGAGGGACTGACCGACGCCGTCGTCGGGGCGATGGGCGGGAAGGGCAAGTACGCGATCGTGTCCTGCGGTCAGACTGCGGAGAACCTCAATTCGTGGATCGATGTCCAGAAGTCCTACACGGCGTCGGAGTACCCCGAGGCCGAGATCGTCGACATCGTCTACGCCGGTGAGGATCAGGCCAAGGCCACCCAGATGGCGACGGACCTGATGAATGCGCACCCGGATCTGACCGGCCTGGTGGGCGAGTGCACCTCCTCGGCGCCCGGTGTCGCGCAGGCGGTGCGGGACGCCGGCAAGGTCGGGCAGGTCTTCACCGTCGGCCTCGGCACCCCGCAGTCGATGAAGCCGTACCTGGCCGACGGATCGTCATCGGCGTCGATCCTCTGGGACGTCGAGAACCTCGGCTACCTGACGGCATGGACCGGCGCGCAGCTGGCCGAGGGCAATGCCTTCGCGGCGACCAATGACGTCAGCACCAAGCTGCCGTCGATCGCCTACGACGACGCCACCAAGACCCTGCTGCTCGGGCCGGCGCTGGCCATCACCAAGGACAACGTCGACCAGTTCAGCTACTGAGAGCAGGTGGACCCGATGGCCCGGACGGAGCTCGTTCCCGTCCGGGTCGCCGGGTCGCTTCACCCGACCCGTGACGCGAAGAAGGAGTACCGGCAGTGACCACCATCGAACCGCCACCGGCGAGCACCCCCTCGGACACTGCGAGCCAGGACGCGGGTCCGATCCGCCTGCAACTGTCCGGGATCTCCAAGCGGTTCGGTGCGGTTCGCGCGATCCGGCACGCCGACATCACCGTCCGGACCGGCGAGGTGCACGCCCTCGTCGGTGAGAACGGCGCGGGGAAGTCGACCATGATCAAGATCATCTCCGGGGTGGAGTCGGCGGACACCGGAACGGTCGTGTTCGAGGGTTCGGAAGTGTCGATCAACTCGACCACCGATGCGATGGCTCTGGGGATTGCGACCGTTTATCAGGAGCCGCAACTGTTCTCCGAGCTGACCGTGTCGGAGAACATCTTCACCGGCCGGGAAATGCGTAAGGGCGGCCGGGTCGACTGGTCCGCGCAGAACGAGAGGGTCGTCGAACTGCTGGAACTGCTGGGGCTGCCCGGGAAGTACGCCACCGTTCCGGTCGGAACGTTGTCCATCGCCGAACAGCAGCAGGTGTCGATCGCGAAGGCGTTGGCCGGTAACGCCAAGGTGCTGATCCTGGACGAGCCGTCGGCCATCTTGACCGACGCCGAGATCGACGTACTGTTCGCCGTGGTGCGCAGGCTGACCGCCGCCGGTGTGTCGGTCATCTACATCTCGCACCGCCTCGACGAGCTGTTCCGGATCGCGCAGCAGGTCACCGTGATGCGCGACGGCCAGACGATCGGCACGTATCCGATCGACCGATCTGTCGGTGCGGCAGATCGCCGAGTTGATGGTCGGCGGAATCCTGTCCGACGATCGGCCCGAACGGTCCGTACCCGACGGGGAGCCCGCGCTGGTGCTGACTTCTTTGACCAGGACCGGCAAGTTCCACGACGTCGATGTGCAGGTCAAGCGAGGCGAGATCGTCGGACTGTACGGGCTTGTCGGTTCCGGGGTGTCCGAGATCGCGGCCTGCATCTACGGCATGGACCGGGCGACCAGCGGTCAGATCTTGCTGAACGGCCGGCCGATCGCACCGCGCAGCCCACAGGACGCGCAAAAGTTGGGGATCGCGCTGCTGCCGGCCAACCGCAAGCTCGAGGGAATGTTCTCCTTCCAGTCCATCGCTTTCAACATCTCGGCCGGCCACCTCAAACTGCTGTCCCGATTCGGGTTGTTCGTCGACCGCGGCCAGGGAGAAGACCGTGGCCAAGGAGATGATTGCCCGGCTGGCGGTGAAGACGCCCAGCGAGCGCCAGGCGATTGGAGCGATGTCCGGCGGCAATGCCCAGAAGGTCGTACTGGCACGGCAACTGGTCGAACGACCCGAGGTGCTGGTGCTCGCCGAACCGACCCAGGGCGTCGACGTCGGCGCCAAGGAGGAGATCCACCGCATCATCACCGAACTGGCCGAGAACGGCTCCGCTGTGCTGGTCGTGACGTCCGATCTGTCGGAGGCGCTGCGCATCTCCGACCGCCTGCAGGTGGTCCGCGGCGGCACGACCACCGTCGAGTTCGGCCCCGACGCCACCCAGGTCGACGTGCTGGCCGCTGCCGCCGGTGCCGCCGACGACGAAGGACGGGCAGCATGAGCCTCACCGTGAACAACAGACCCGATCCGGGTCCACCGGCGGGAGAACCAGCGGCGTCGCCACTGAAGGTCAGGGGCCGGATCCTGCCGTCACCGGTATCGGGCCAGGAATTCGTGCTGATCGGCGTCATCGCCGCGTTGTGGATCGTGCTGGCGTTCGCCACCCCTGCCTTCTTCACGGCCGGATCCATTCAGCCGCTGCTGGTCTCGACAGCTCCCATCGCGCTGGTCGGCATCGGGATGACGATCATCATCATCACCGGCGGCATCGACGTCTCGGTCGGCGCCGCGATCATGGTCTGTTCGGTGATCACCGCAAAGCTGTTGGTCGACCAGGGGCTGGCACTGCCCCTGGCGGTGCTGGTTTCGGTGATCGTCGGTGCGGTGCTCGGGCTGGTCAACGGCCTGCTGATCGCCTACGGGCGGGTGCACGCCATCATCATCACCTTCGGCACCGCCAACATCTTCCTGTTCCTCGGGCTGCAGATCTTCGGCTCCAGCACCGTCAACGGCATCCCGCAGACGTTCGACGTCTTCGGCCGTGGTGTGGCCGGTCGAACACTGGGCGTGCCGCACGCGTTCCTGATCACCGTCGTCATCGCCGGCATCGCCTGGTGGTACTTGCGACACACCGCCGGGGGACGGCACTTCTACGCCATCGGGGGCGACGCACATGCCGCGCGGCTGGCCGGTGTCCGGGTGCAGCGACGCATCCTGCTCGCCTATGTGGTGACCGGGCTGTTGGTCGGCCTGGCGTCCTGTTTCGTCATCGCGCAGGGCACATCGACCCTCGATCAGTCCGTGGGGAACGGCAAGGAGTTGGCCGTCATCGCCGCCGTCGTGATCGGCGGTACCTCGATCATGGGTGGTCGTGGGTCCGTGCTCGGCACGTTGCTCGGCGCACTACTGGTGCAGACCGTCACCTCGGGCGTCACCCAACTGGGCTGGAATTCCCAGCTGTCCGACCTCTTCGTCGGTGTCTTCATCATCGTCGCCGTCGGCGCCGACCTGATCCGTGAACGGGCGAGGAGAGCCGGATGACCACCACCCCCGCTCTGGACAAGCCCGCACCCGGGCCATCCGGGAGTACCGAATCCGTTGCGGCACGGGTGATCCGAGCCCTCCTCACGCAGCGCATCGTGCTATTGGCAGTGCTGATCGTGGTCGTGGTCGTGGTGTTCTTCATCATGGACTCCGGTGGGTATCTGACCGCCCCGTACGACAGCGACTACATGGCATCGTCCTTGATCAACGCCGTGCCACTGGTGATGCTGGGGCTCGCCGAGTTGCTGGTGATCCTGTCCGGTCGCGGCGGCATCGACCTGTCCGTCGGCGCGATCGTCTCCCTGGCCGGGATGGTCTTCGGCTTCGCGTACGGCGAGTGGGGCTGGCCGCTGTGGCTGGCGATCGTGCTCACCGCCGCCTTCGGTGGGTTGTGCGGTGCGCTGAACGGTTTCCTCATCGCCTACATCAAGTTCCCGGCACTGATCGCCACCCTGGCCACCTACTACGCGTTCAAGTCGCTGGCCATCGTGATCAACAACCAGCGGCCGATCAGTACTCCGCCGATCCAGGAGCTGTTCTCGATCTCCAGGTCGGTCGAGCTGCCGCTGATCGGCGGCGGTCTGCCCGACGTACCGCTTGGCATCTTCACTTTCCTCATCCCCACGGTGATCGCCGTCTGGCTGTTGTTGGCGCGCACCACATACGGGCGGCGGCTGTACGCCATCGGGACGAACGACACCGCCGGCGAATGGGCCGGACTGCCGGTCAAGGACACCAGGTTCAAGGCATATGTGTATGCAGGGGTGATCTCCGGCCTGGTCGCGGTGGTGACCGTGGCGCAGTTCGCCTCGGCCCGACCGGATGCCGGTGTCTCCGGGTCAGGGATGGCGTTGCCGGCCATCACCATCGCGGTGCTGGGCGGGGTGGCGATCACCGGCGGCATCGGTCGGGTCGCCGGCGTGGTGTTGGCGGCTCTGCTGATCGTCTGGCTCAACGCGGGCATCCTGCTCGCGTTCGTGGGCAACGAGGGCTCGCAGTACCAGCTCCTCGCACTGGGCACCGTGCTGGTGTTCGCCGCTCTGCTGAACGGCATCACCAATCGCCGTTACGGCGGATCACGGTAGCCGCCGGGTTCGCCACCGCAGTTCTTCGGCTTTCGACGACGTTCCGACCTTCGAGAGGCGACAAGAAGTCGCCACCATCAGTGCGCCCGATCGACACCTGTTGTAGGAGAAGACCTGCCATGCAGACCACCACCGCCCAGGATCTGATCGGCCGTTCGAATCGGCTGGGTGCCGATCCGCGGAACACCAACTACGCCGGCGGGAACACCTCCGCGAAGGGTACCGAGACCGACCCGGTCACCGGGGAACCGGTGGAGCTGTTGTGGGTGAAGGGGTCCGGTGGTGACCTTGGCACCCTGACCGAGAAGAACCTCGCTGTCCTGCGGTTGGATCGGTTGCGGTCCCTGGTTGACGTGTATCCCGGCGTGGACCGGGAGGATGAGATGGTCGCGGCGTTCGATTACTGCTTGCACGGCAAGGGCGGCGCCGCCCCGTCGATTGACACCGCGATGCATGGTTTGGTGGACGCGGCGCATGTGGATCATCTGCACCCGGATTCGGGGATCGCGTTGGCGACCGCGGTCGACGGGGAAGAACTGACCCGTAAGGCGTTCGGGGATCGGGTGGTGTGGGTGCCGTGGCGGCGCCCGGGGTTCCAACTCGGCCTGGACATTGCGGCGATCAAGGCAGCGAACCCGCAGGCCATTGGTTGCATCCTGGGTGGGCATGGCATCACCGCCTGGGGCGACACCAGCGAACAGGCCGAGCAGAATTCGTTGGAGATCATCCGCACCGCGGAGCAGTTCCTGGTCGACAACGGCTCCGCCGAACCCTTCGGGGCGGTGGTTCCCGGGTTCGAGGCACTGCCCGAGGCGGAGCGGCGGGCGAAGGCAGCGGCGCTGGCACCGACGATCCGGGGGATCGCGTCCGCGGACCGGCCGCAGGTCGGGCATTACACCGACTCCGAGGTGGTGTTGGAGTTCCTGGCCCGGGAGAAACTCGCCGCACTGGCGGAGCTGGGCACGTCCTGCCCGGATCATTTCCTGCGGACCAAGGTGAAGCCACTGGTGGTGGACCTGCCGGCGTCGGCGTCGGTGGACGAGATCAAGGCCCGGTTGGTGGAACTGCATCAGGCGTACCGCGCCGATTATCAGGGCTACTACGACCGGAACGCGGGCCCCGAGTCCCCGGGGATCCGGGGTGCTGACCCGGCGATCGTGCTGGTCCCCGGGGTGGGGATGTTCTCCTACGGCAAGGACAAGCAGACCGCCCGGGTCGCGGGGGAGTTCTACGTGAACGCGATCAACGTGATGCGCGGCGCGGAATCGGTCTCCACCTACCAGCCGATCAGTGAGGCGGAGAAGTTCGCGATCGAGTACTGGTCCCTGGAGGAGGCGAAGCTGCAACGCCAACCGAAACCCAAGGCGTTGGCCACCCGGGTCGCGGTGGTCACCGGCGCCGGCTCCGGGATCGGGAAGGCCATCGCGACCCGGATCGCCGCCGAGGGCGGGTGCGTGGTGATCGCGGACCTGAACCTGGACAACGCGCAGGCCGTGGCCGACGAACTCGGCGGGTCGGACGTCGCGGTCGCGGTCAGCGCGGATGTGTCCGATGAGCAGGGCGTGGTGGATATGTTCGCCGCGGCGAACCTGGCGTTCGGTGGGGTGGATCTGGTGGTGAACAACGCGGGGCTGTCACTTTCGAAGCCGCTGCTGGAGACCACCGTGAAGGACTGGGACCTGCAGCACAACGTGATGGCGAAAGGCAGTTTCCTGGTGTCGAGGGAGGCGGCGCGGGTGATGATCGAGCAGCAACTGGGTGGGGACATCATCTACATCTCCAGCAAAAACTCGGTGTTCGCCGGTCCGAACAACATCGCCTATTCCGCGACCAAGGCCGACCAGGCCCACCAGGTCCGGCTGCTCGCCGCGGAACTGGGTCAGTACGGGGTGCGGGTCAACGGGATCAACCCGGACGGGGTGGTCCGCGGGTCCGGGATCTTCGCCGCCGGGTGGGGCGCCTCCCGCGCCGCCGTGTACGGCGTGAAAGAAGAAGACCTCGGCGCGTACTACGCCAAACGGACCCTGCTCGGGAAAGAGGTCCTGCCCGAACACATCGGCGACGCCGTATACGCCCTCACCGCCGGAGACCTCTCCCAAACCACCGGAATGCACATCCCCGTCGACTCCGGCGTCGCCGCCGCCTTTTTGAGGTGACCCTGTATTCCTGCGATGACACCGCATTCCTGCGATGACACAGCCCTTTTGAGGCAAATCAGATGCGGCGCCGGTCAGCTACCCGGCGCGTCGATGAGCGCCTGCTCTTCGATGTGCGGAGCGCTCGCTTCCTGAGCCGGCGCGTCACGCACGCCCTTCTCGGCAGGGTCGATGCCGGTGTTCCCTTTCGGGATCGCCTCGTCCGATTGGTCGTCCGCCTTGCGGCTGGGCCGGATCCTGTCGCCCATCGTCATGATCGGCTTCCCCTCGTGCTGTGCACCCCCACCGGGTGTTCGCGGGGGAGAGTTCCCGTTTCCGGAGCACCTCACTCAGCCAGATCAGTCCCGACCGACGGTTCGGGTATTCGGCCCAGTGGTCAGGGGGCCTTCCACGAAGCTGCCTGAAGTCGGCTCTCCGCCGCGCTGCGTTGCTCCCTGGCGTAGAGCAACCCGTAGGTGAACCCGTTGTCCGAATCCTGGGAGGCGGTGGCGGATCCGAGGCGCCGGAGGAGTTCCGCGGCGACGACGCTGTCCTGGTGTTCGCCGAGAATGTCCTGCAGTTCCTCGAATCGGTCGGCACTCTTCTTCGCGCCCTTGCCGAGGACCGCAGCGGCAAGTTCGGCGGCGTAGCGGGCCCGCTTGCCGGCCTTGCGTGCCTTGTGTAGTTCCTCGTCGTCGCCATCGGGTCCGAGTCCACCGGCCAGGTGCTTGCTGACCTTCTTCCCGGCCTTGGCGACAGCCGCCCGAAGCCGGGCCGGCTTCTCCTGTGCGAGGGCGGTGAACGGCGGCTCGGTCACCCAGATCTGCACCTCGCGCAGCAGCGCGAAGTACCGCTTGGTGTTCATCGCGCGTAGGAGCGCCTTCTGGTACTTGATCTGCTCGGTGAGCAGGACCTGATCGATTCTGGCTGCGACCGGCCCGAGCACTTCTTCGGGCGGTAGCTCGGCGACAGCTGCCGCGAACCGGGCGCGTTGCACCTCACGATCGCGCACCTCGCCGAGAACACCGGCATACCAGGACAATTCCTCGTCCAGCGCCTGCGCCCGGTCGGCATCGAAGTAGTCCGCGAAGATCCGCAGGGTGCTGCGCAGCCTGCGGGTGGCCACCCTGGTCGGGTGGATCCCACCGCGTTCGCGCCGCAGGCTCAGGTCACCCTCGACGAGTTGCCGGTCCTGGGCGGCCATATAGGCCAGGATCACTGCGCCCGCCGTGCGGTCACCCAGCGCTGGTGCGACCGGTTCGGCGGCATTCAGCGCCCGGGCCACCTTGTTCGCGCTCGGTGAGGTCCGCGCACCGGAACGTCGCAATGTCCCGTCGATGGCGTCGAGGATCTCCTCGCTGCCGCCGGGACCGAGTTCGGCCTCGATCTCGCGCCAGGTGCTGATGGTCGCCGTGCGACGGCCGGGCGCAACCGCATCGACCCGGTCGTCGGCCACCTCGACGATCACCGTCTCCGCACCGTCGATGATCCTGGTGGCGGCACGGTCGGTGCGAATGGTGACGATGTGCCGCAACGTCTTTCCACGACGGACGCCGGCGACCAGCGCGGAGAGCTCCTTGGGGACGGTGGTCTGCGAACCGGTGTCATCGAGTCGGATCTCGGTGCGGGCGTCGCCATCGGGCACCTTCAACTGCCAGCCGGTGTCGGTCGTGCCGGTCCGGCAGCGCAGGGTCACCCCGTACCGCAGCAGGTCGAGGTCGCCGGTGTCGAAGTAGACGCTGTCCAGCCCGACGGTGGCCCGCTCGGACCGGCCGCCTGCCGGGACGAACTGGGCGAGATCGGGTAACACGAAGCCCGGTTCGGCTTCGTACTTGTTCTCCCGTTCGGACTGTTCAGTGACCATCTGAGAGCTGTACCCCATTGCTTCCGTTGTCAACCCGATCCCCGGAGATGCCCAGCCGGTCCGCCAGGCCGAGGAAGGCTTCGGCGAAAGGGTTGTCGGTCGATTCCCGGCGCAATCTCGGCCAGTCCAACTGCTCCCGTACCGCCCGTACCGGTGGCAGCAGCTCGCCGAAGTCGCAGTACCGCTCGGTGAGTGCCCGCAATTTGGTCGAGATCACCTCGGTGGGCGGCAGCACCGGGATTCGCAGGCCCAGCACCTCCCGGTCCTCCGCGCGATCGAGCACCAGATCGTCGACGGGAACGCCGTTCAGGCGGTGCAGGACGTCCACCATGGCCCCGTCCAGATAGGCCTTGAACAACCAGTCCTCCGGTGGCCGCTCGACCTCGAAGCCGTCGTCGCTCATGGTGCGCGCTGCCTGCTCGACGGCCCGTTCCGGCACGACGATGTCCACGTCGTGAGTGCTCTCGGGGGCTCCGTGCACCCACAGCGCGTAGCTGCCGGCCAGCGCGAACGGTACCTCCGCTGCCTTGAGTGCGGAGGCAGAGCGCCGCAGTGCCGCGCGGAGCTGCTGGGTCGGCGACGTTCGCGTCTTCGGAGTCGATCGGCGTCATCGGGGTACTTTCCCACGCATGCGGTTGGCAACGTTCAACATCCTGCACGGGAGGTCGCCCTCCGACGGGCTGGTCGACGTCGGCAGGCTGGCCGACGCCGTCCGCACCCTGAACCCCGATGTGCTTGCGCTGCAAGAGGTCGACCGACTGCAGACCCGTTCGAACATGGCGGATCTGACGGCGGTCGCCGCGAACGCGATGGGCGCGGTGTCGTACCGGTTCGTGGCGGCGCTGGCCGGTACCCCCGGCGCCACCTGGATGGCGGCGACCGGTCGGGAACTGCCGGACACCGCCGCTTACGGGGTGTCGCTGTTGTCCCGTTACCCGGCGTCGGCCTGGCAGGTGCTGCGGTTACCGCGCATCCCGGTGAAGTTTCCGTTGTATCTGCGGCATGCCCGCAAGGTGATCGTCGTGCACGAGGAACCCCGATCGGTGATCATCGGCCAGTTCCGGACGCCGGCCGGGGACGTGGTGGTGGCCAACACGCATCTCTCGTTCGTGCCCGGCTGGGGACGACGGCAGCTGATCAGGGTCCGCCGGGACCTGTCCGCCTTTCCCGACCCGGTGATCCTGATGGGCGACCTGAACATGGCGGGCCGGCTACCGGCGAACATCACCGGGTACCGGCCGCTCGCCGGGCATCCGACCTTCCCCGTCGACGAGCCCGACCAGCAACTCGATCACATACTGCTCCGCGGCCAGTTCGGTGAGGTGCAGGACTCGAGCGCGCCGGCGTTACCGCTGTCCGATCACCGCGCACTGGTTGTCGACCTGACCGACCTGCCGGCAACGAAGCAACCCGGGTGAGGCCGGTCACGCCCTCCGCCCCGCCGAATGCGACGCCGCCCGGCGAGTCACCGTGGCGGAGTCCGGCCGCCGGGTAACGTCACCATGACGCTGGCGCCGACGGTCAACCACGGGTTCGTGGGTGGTCGGCGCCCGTAGCCGACGGCCAGGGAGGGAACGAGCCACCGTGCATCTGAAGTCCCTCACGATGAAGGGTTTCAAGTCCTTCGCCTCGGCCACCACGCTTCGTTTCGAACCCGGCATCACCGCCGTCGTCGGACCGAACGGCTCCGGCAAATCCAATGTCGTCGACGCCATCGCCTGGGTCCTGGGCGAACAGGGCGCCAAGGCGCTGCGCGGCGGGAAGATGGAAGACGTCATCTTCGCCGGCACCGCGGATCGACCGCCACTGGGCCGCGCCGAGGTCACGCTGACCATCGACAACACCGACGGCGCACTGCCCATCGACTATGCCGAGGTCTCCATCACCCGCCGGATGTTCCGCGACGGCGTGGGCGAGTACGAGATCAACGGCAAATCCTGCCGGCTGCTCGACATCCAGGAACTGCTGTCGGATTCCGGCATCGGCCGTGAGATGCACGTCATTGTCGGGCAGGGTCAGCTCGACGCGGTGCTGCAGGCCCGACCGGAGGATCGACGGGCGTTCGTCGAGGAAGCCGCGGGGGTGCTCAAGCACCGCAAACGGCGGGAGAAGACCGTCCGCAAGCTGGACGCGATGCAGGCCAACCTGAATCGGCTGACCGACCTGACCGGCGAGATCCGCCGCCAGCTGGGCCCGTTGGGTCGGCAGGCGGCTGTTGCCCGGCGGGCGGCCGGCGTGCAGGCCAACCTGCGGGACGCGAAGATGCGCCTGCTCGCCGACGACCTGGCGCAGATCACGGCCAAGATCGCGCAGGACGCGGTCGACGAGCAGGCCGCGATCGATCACCGCAAGCGGGTGCAGGACGCGTTGGCCACGGCGAGCGCCGAGGCGGAAACGGCCGAGGCAACATTGCGCGAGGCGACCCCCGCACTGCAGCAGGCACAGAACACCTGGTTCGCGCTGTCGGCCCTGGCCGAACGGCTGCGCGGCACCATCGCTCTGGCCGGCGAGCGGGCCCGGAATCTCGCCGCACCTGCCCGGGACGCCGGCACGGGCCGGGACCCCGAGCAGCTGGAGGCGGCGGCTGCCAGGGCCGAGGCCGAGCAGGAGGCGCTGCAGGAGACGGTCGAGGCGGCCGCCGACGAGCTCGCCGCGGCCACCGCCGAACGCATCGAGTGCGAGCGCGCCCTACGCGCCGCGGAGGACGAGTTCGTCGCCGCGAACCGGCTGATCGCCGACCGCCGTGAAGGTCTGGCCCGATTGGCCGGGCAGGTTCACGCGGCCCGCTCGCGGTTGTCCGCCGGTGACGACGAGGTCACCAGGTTGGCCGGCGCCGTCGCCGACGCCCGCGACCGGGCGGCGTCTGCCGAAGCCGCTTTCGTTGTCGCCCAGGACTCGGTGGGTGATCTCGATTCCTCCGAGGTCGGGTTGGACGAGGCGCACGAGGAGGCGGCCGCAGCGGCTGCGGCCGCAAAGGCCCGCACCGCAGAGCTGACCGATGCGCTGCGCACCGCCCAGACCGGTGCCTCGACCCTGCGGGCCAGGGTCGATGCACTCGCCCTCGGGCTGGATCGCCGGGACGGCACGCAAGCGTTGCTGGACGCGGGCGAGAAGTTGCCCGGTCTGCTCGGCGGGGTCGCCGATGCACTGGATATCACCCCCGGCTATGAGACTGCGGTCGCCGCGGCGCTCGGCGCGATCGCCGAGGCGGTCGCCGTCAGTTCGGTGCACGACGCCGTCCAGGCGCTGGAACTGTTGCGGAGCAACGGGAGTGGTCGCGCCGGCGTGGTCGTGCAGGGTCCTCGGCAGCTGCCCGATCGACGCGGTTGGCCCGAGCTGCCGACCGGGTCGCGATGGGCGATCGACCTGCTCACCGTCCGGGAGGCGCTGCGACCGGCGCTGGCCCGAGCGCTCGACCGGGTCGCCGTCGTCCCCGACATGGCCTTTGCGATGGACGTCGTCGAGCACATCCCGGACGTCCGCGCGGTGACCGTGGACGGCGATCTGATCGGCCCCGACTGGGCCGACGGAGGCAGTGCCGGCGGCCAGTCGATGCTCGAGATCCAGGCCACCAGGGACCGCGCCGCCGATGAGCTCGCACGCACCGTCGAGCAGATCGCCGGGCTCGAGGCCGCCCTGGCCGGAGCCAAGGCCGAATTGCAGCAACGTCGCGATGAGGAGGCCAGAACCCTTGCGGCGCTGCATCATTCGGACGCCCGGATGTCAGCGGTCGCCGAGGAACTCGCCCGGTTCGGTTCGTCGGCGCGATCGGCGGCAGCGGAGGCGGAGCGACTCGAGCGACAGCGGGAGGCCGCCGAACTGGCCCGGGATCAGCATCGCAGCAGCCTGTCCGATCTGGAGAACCGGCTCTACGCCGTCGAATCCGAGCAGGCGCCGGAGGAGGTCGACCCGGCCGAGCGGGACGCACTCGCCGAGCGAACCGCCCTGGCCCGGCAGCGCGAGGTGGAGGCCCGGTTGGTCCAGCGCACCGCAGAGGAACGGGCCAGGGCCACCGCAGGCACCGCCGAGGCCCTGCGCCGGTCGGCGAGACAGGAACGGCAGCACCGGATTCGGCTCGCGGCCGCCGAGGCGCGACGCACGGCCAGTTCGGCAGTCGCCACCCGGGTCGTCGAGGTCGGCCGCCGGGTCGCCGACCGGCTCGAGGTCTCGCTGGCCGAGGCTGCCGTCGAACGGGACCGGGCGACCGCAGCCCGCGCCGGAGCCGAAGCCGCACTCACCGCTGCCAGGGCAAGGGTCTCCGAACTGCAGGTGCAGTGGGACCGGTTGACCGACGCGGTGCACACCGGCGAGGTGCTGCGTGCCCAACAGCAGATGCACGCCGAACAACTGGCCTCCCGAGCGGTCGAGGAGTTCTCGGTCCCGGCCGACGAATTGATCGCCGGATTCGGTCCCGAGGTCCCGGTGCCACCGACCCTGGACGAGATGGCCGAATACGAGGCGGCCAAGGACCGCGGGGAAGAGGTCACCGCGCCGCCGCCGATGCCCTACGACCGGCCGTCCCAGGAACGCCGCCTCAAGCGCGCCGAGCGCGACCTCACCGCGCTGGGCAAGGTCAACCCGTTGGCGCTGGAGGAGTTCGCCGCCATCGAGGAGCGGCACAAGTTCCTGGTCACCCAGCTGGAGGACCTGAAGGCCACCCGCAAGGACCTGCTGTCGGTGATCAAGGAGGTCGACGAGAAGATCCTCGAACTCTTCGAATCGGCCTACGTCGACGTCGCCCGCGAGTTCAAGGCCGTGTTCGCCACGCTGTTCCCCGGTGGTGAGGGTGAGTTGGTGCTCACCGACCCCTCCGACATGCTGGCCACCGGCGTCGAGGTCAATGCCCGGCCGCCCGGAAAGAAGGTCAAGCGACTCTCGCTGTTGTCCGGTGGCGAACGATCGCTGACGGCGGTCGCGCTGCTGGTGGCCATCTTCCGGGCCCGACCCAGCCCGTTCTACATCATGGACGAGGTCGAGGCCGCACTCGACGAGGTCAACCTGACGCAGGTTGGTCGGCCTGATGACCGAACTGCGCGATTCCTCGCAGTTGATCGTGATCACCCACCAGAAGTTCACCATGGAATCGGCCGATGCCCTGTACGGCGTCTCGATGCGCGGGGACGGCATCACCCAGGTGATCAGCCAGCGAATCAGGGAGCGGCCCACCGGCGCGGTGACCGCCCGGCGCGAGGCAGTCGGCACCGGTCAGCAGCCGGTGGGTGCGACAACCTGACCGATCGACCGCAATAGGGTCTGCCTGTGCTTCCCGTGATGATCATGCTGACCGACGTCGGTATCGACACCGACAGCGTTGGCTGGTTGCTGACCCAGGAGCTGATCAAGAGCGTTCTGCTCGGCCAGTTCATCGACATCGGTCCCGCGCTGTGGGTGTTCATCGGGGTGCTCGGCGCGTTTGCCGTAACGAGGGGGATCACCCGGTTCATCCGGCACCGGTCGGCATCGGGAGTCGAGGCATCCGGTCCGATCAAGGACATCACCATCGGCGGGGTGCACATCCACCACCAGGTCTTCGGCATCTCGTTGATGTTCATCAGCGGCCTGCTGCTGGTCACCACCACACCTCAGGACGCACTGCTCGACGTGCTGGCGTTGTGCTTCGGCATCGGTGCCGGACTCGCCTTCGACGAGTTCGCCCTGTGGCTGCACCTGGACGACGTCTACTGGGGACGGCAGGGCCGCAAGTCGATCGATGCGGTCGCCTGGGTGCTGGTCATCTCGGCGTCGGCCCGCTCCTTCGTCGATCTGCTGCAGGTGTTCGAGAACAGTGACGACCTCGGCGAGTTCTCCTGGCTGCTCTGGATGCTGGTGGCCATCACGGTGATCCCCGCCGTGATCTGCCTGCTGAAGGGCAAGATCGTCACGGCTGCGCTGGGCATCCTCTACCAGCCCATCGGCATCGTCGGCGCGTTCCGGTTGGCCAAGCCGCACTCGTGGTGGGCCCGCCATCTCTACGGGGCGGACTCCCGCCGCCGGGCCAGGTCGGAACGCAGGTTCGGAGTGGAATACACCGCTCGCTGGGAGCGGTTCCGGGACATCGTCGGCGGAGCTCCCACCGAAGGCTGACCCCGAAAGAAACCACGCTGTTGGCCCGTTCGCACCGCAAGAACTGTCGTTGATCCGCGCTGCGACGCAGTCACTTGTCGCAGGAAGTGACCTGGGTCTCATTTTCCGTTGCGATGTCCTTGGTGCGGGCGCGCCGACTCTTGTCCGCCGTCCGGTTGAACCGCCGGACGTGCGGGGCGCGGATCGACCTGGTGATCGGCGGCCCCCGGATCCCGATCTCCGCCCGCCAGCCGCGGGCCCTCCCCGAAGGTGTTTCTCGTGAACTTCCGCCACGGCATTGCCGCCGCCGCCCTGCTCTCCGTCTCCGTCTTCACCGTCGCCTGTTCGGCACCGACGCCCGGAACCGCGTCCGCCGGCGCCGCCGTCGTCAGCAGCTCAGCGGCGCTGCGTCGATTTCCGCGTCGACCTCCGCGTCGACCTCCCCGTCGTCCACTTCCGCGAGCAGTTCGGCCACACCGACGACGGCCAGCAGCTCGAGCCCGTCCACCACCATCGACGACTCGTCGGTGACCTTCGATCCCACCGTCACCGTGGTCGTCGAGCCCACCGGCGTGGACGCCACCACGGTGGTGTGGCTGCAGAACAGCTGCACCGATCTCGGAACGTTGTTCGGCGCGCTGTTCGCGCTGCCGTCGGTCGACGAGAACGCACCGCTCGAGGAGTTCCGCACCGCCTACCGGGACTACTACGCCTCGCTGGCCGACACCATTCTGGGGATGACCGACCGGATGACGCTGCTCGATCCGCCGAATGTCGACGGCGGTCAGGCATTGCACGACGGCTACCTCAACTACCTGATCTCGCTGGCCGACATCAACGCCGGTGGCGCGATCGCCATCGACGTGGCGCCCGATGCGGAGACCATCGTGGCGATCATCGACCAGATCGACTTCGAGACCCAGCAACTGGGCGAGAGCGACTTCGGGCTGGCCGACTTCCAGAGCGCCGACCTGCAAGCCGCGATGGCGGAGGTCCCGGCTTGCCAGGATCTGCTCGCAAGCTGACCGGGCATCTGCTCCGAAGCACACCCGTGGTCACCGTCGCCGGTGTTCTGCAGTGCCGGTGACCTGAAGTTCTGCAGTATCGATTTTCTGGATTTGCCAGCGGGGAGCTGAGCCGTCGGGGGCTCAGCTCCCCGCCGGCGTCTCCGGGGTGGCGGCGGGGCGGGCGCGCAGCCACCATGGGCGGATGGCCACGACCGAGTACCAGACCGGCTTCGGCAACGGATTCGAGACCGAAGCCCTGCCCGGAGCGCTGCCGGTGGGCCGGAACTCACCGCAGAAGGTTGCCTACGGCCTCTATGCCGAGCAGTTGAGTGGATCTCCGTTCACGGCCCCGCGGATGAGCAACGAACGATCCTGGCTGTACCGGATCAGGCCGACCGTTCGGCATTGGGGACGGTTCGCCAAGGTGGACGCCGGCCTCTGGCGCAGCGCCCCAGACACGGATGTCGAGATCCCGATCGGCCCGCTGCGGTGGAGTCCGGTGCCGATCCCGGACGTCGCGCAGTCGCTGATCGACGGCGGCGTCCGCACGGTGAGCAGTGCCGGTGACGTGCTGACCCACGCCGGAACGGCGCACCACCTCTACTTCCTGACCAGATCGATGCAGGACGAGTACTTCTACAACGGTGACGGCGAGATGCTGTTCGTCCCCGAGTCCGGTGGTCTGCGGTTCTGGACCGAATTCGGCGTCATCGACGTCGAACCCGGTGAGATCGTCGTCATCCCCAGGGGTATCAAGATCCGGCTGGAACTCATCGACGGTCCGGCCCGTGGTTACATCTGCGAGAACTACGGGGGCACCTTCACTTTGCCCGAGCGTGGTCCGATCGGCGCCAACTGCCTGGCCAACCCGCGTGATTTCCTGACGCCGGTGGCCGCCTACGAGGATCGGGACGCCCCGTCGAAGATGTACGTGAAGTGGGGCGGCTCGCTGTGGTGCACCGCCCTGGACCATTCGCCGTTGGATGTCGTGGCCTGGCACGGCAACTACGCCCCGTACAAGTACGACCTGCGTCGCTATTCCCCGGTGGGACCGTTGCTGTTCGACCACGCGGACCCGTCGATCTTCACCGTGCTGACGGCGCCGTCGGAGACCCCAGGGACCGCCAACGTCGACTTCGTGGTCTTCCCGGATCGCTGGATGGTCGCCGAGGACACCTTCCGGCCGCCCTGGTACCACATGAACATCATGAGTGAGTTCATGGGACTGATCTACGGCGTCTATGACGCCAAGCCACAGGGGTTCGTCCCCGGCGGCTTCAGCCTGCACAACTGCATGTTGCCGCACGGACCCGACGCCGAGGCCTTCGAGCAGGCAAGTACGGCCGACCTGGAACCGGTTCGCTATCGGGGGACCATGGCGTTCATGTTCGAAACCCGCTTCCCGCAGAGAGTTTCGCGCTACGCCGCGGAACTGCCCGAGTTGCAGGACGGCTATGTGGACTGCTGGCTCGGGTTGGAGAAGCGGTTCACCGGCCCGCCCTCCGACTCCGGCACCCGGACCTGATCCGACCCGGCAGGGTGCCACGGCGGGCTGCTGCGAACAGGTGACGTGGCTTCGCCGTCCGGCGCATCAACCGCCCGTACACCACCCACTGCGATTGAAACTGTAGCGCGATCGTGGTTGATACACGCCGATCGGGTAAACGTCATCGCGCCCTGTTGATTGTTTGTTGAGCGCGTCCGTCACTCGTGTTGAGCGGTCGGACATATCACCCAAACGCCGTTGAGCGGACGTTGAGCATGCCCATTCATGATGCCCCATCAGGCAGGTGGGGGTTCACGACCGGCAGGTCCGAACGGCCGGTCTTTGTCAAAGGAGGCTTCATGCAAACACCCGTGGCCACGTATGTGTATGCCAGCGACCCGATCTCGCAGGCGGGGGTGATCAGCCAGCTGCGTCAGCGCCCGGAGATCCGGGTGGTGGACGCGGAACACCTGGGGGAGGCAGTCGTCGCGGTGGTCGTCGCCGACGTGCTGACCGATGAAGTGCTGCGGGTGCTGCGCGCGCTGCAGCGCGGGTCGGTCCCGCGAACCGTGCTGGTCGCCCGGGTGATCGACGACACGACATTGGTTGCCGCTGCCGAGGTCGGTGTCGGTGGCCTGCTGCGCCGCGGCGACACCACCCCGGACAGCCTGGCCCGGGCCCTGCTCCGCGTCGCCGCCGGCGAGGGTGAGGTGCCGCCGGATCTGTTGGGCCGGTTGCTGGGTCAGGTCGGCAGGCTGCAACGTCAGGTGCTGGCGCCGCGGGGCCTTGCCTTCTCCGGTTTGTCGGACCGGGAGGCGGAGGTGCTCAAGCTGGTGGCCAGCGGCCATGACACCGCGGAGATCGCCGGACGCCTGTCCTACAGCCAGCGGACGGTGAAGAACATCCTGCACGACGTGACGACCCGCCTGCAGCTACGGAACCGGTCGCACGCGGTCGCCTACGCGGTGCGAGAAGGCTTGATCTGAATCAGACGTTTCGCCGACTGCAGTCGGAGCGCGGCGCGCTCGCGCCGACGGGTGGTGGTTTGAAGGGCCGTGGCGTCGACGATGCGGCCCGCCTACCACTGCCCGGTGCCGGCAGCCGCCTGCGCCAGGATCCCCTCGAGGGTGCGACTGGCGCCCCTGGCTGCGACCTGCACATTGCGTGACGACAGTGGGTGTTCGGCAAGGCGTTGCCAACGGCCGAGCGCGATGAGCGCCGCCTCGGTGATCTCGGCCGACGACGGATTCTCCGACAGTGCGAGGCGACTGGCCGGGTCGTGACCGGAACCGCCGAGCAGGCGATCGAGTTCGTCGACGTGCCGCTCCGGCACCTCCAGGGCGTTGGTACGCAGTCGGTCGAGCAGCCGCACCTCCTCGAAAGCGTGTGCGCTGGAGGTGATCTGCTCGGCACCCGCGCGGATGCTGTCGGGCTGCAGACAGCCGCCGGCCCGCAGAATGGACTCCAGTGCGGTCAACGCGGAATGCGCCTTGAGAATCCGGCTGCGATCGGTGAATTGCCGCAGCAGGACGGTCCGCAGCCGGTCCAGTCCGCTGCGGCGGGACAGTTCCAGCGACAGATCGGTCGCGGATCTGACCGTTTCCAGCCGGATCAGCTCCACGCACAGCCGTACCCCGAACAGCCCGAGACGCGAGAGCAGGTGCTGACGTTCGATCTCGGTCAGCTGAATGCTGCTGGGCCGCATGGTGAATCGATCAGCGGTCAACAGCAGTTGGTCGGTGTCGGATCGCGGGGCGTGGGCGAGCGTGGCCAGGGCCCGATACTCCGGTTCGCGCAGGGTGACCGCGGCATGGCCCAACAACCCGGCCACCGGCACGATCACCGGGCACAGCCGTCGCAGCCGCGGTTCGGACTGGTAGCGCTGGCCCACCCGCTCGGCCACCTCCAGGGCGTCCAGCCGGCAGGAGCCGATCTCGTCCGACCGCGACAGCACGCCGACCGCATTCATCGGGGTGCCGTGCGCCAGATCGTCGTCGTGGAACGACTCCAGGAACCGCACATCGCTCGCGTGGGTGTGGCGCAGCAGGTACAGCACGGCGTCGACGACCGGCGGTCGGTCGTCCTCCGGGGTCAGCACCCGGAGCGTGCGGGCGGACAGATCGGTCGAGATCGACGCGATACCCGGGGTGTCGATCAGCGTGATCTCCGCCAGCCGATTCGTCGGCCAGGACACCTCGAGTCGCTCGACGTCATCGGGGGTGTGCCCGGCCAGCTCGATCTCGAGCGCGCCGCCCTCCCGGGTGTAGTACGCGGTCTCCGGCGGCCCTGATCGCGGGTGGATCGTGACCCTTGGCTGCTCCCCGCGTTGGTACCAGGTGACGATCCGGGTGCACTCACCCGCGTCGGTGGGCGCCAGTTCCTCGCCGACAAGCGCGTTGAGCAGGGTCGACTTTCCGGCCTTGATCTTCCCGGCGATGGCCAGCCGGAGCGGGCCGGTGAGCCGGGCGGACAGTTCCTGCAGTTCGGCGTGGGCCCGGGGACCGGTCGCCTGGGCGGCAGCGGCCCGCAGCAGTCGGCCGACGTCGGTGGTGAGCTGGTCATCCACGGCGGGCTCCCTCTCCCGGAGTCGCCGGTCCGTTGTCGGTGGGGGTGACCAACTGCGCCACCTGGGCGTCGACCTGCCGCAGCTGTTCGGCCTCCGAACTGAGCTGGGACACCCGGGCCGATCGCTGCGGGCCGGAGAGCTGCATCGCCTGGCGCGCCGCCCCGAGAGCGGTGGTGGAGGACCGGTGCAACGAGATGGCGCGCAGTTGAAAATCATCGCGGAGGTATTGCTGGGTCCTGCGCAGTGCGTCCCGGCATTCCTTGTTCATGATGAAGCCGACCTCTTCGACGTACCGCCGGGCGAACATCTTGGCCTGTTGCCGACGGTGCGCCACCTGCCGCTTCTTCTCGTCCCGGATGATCTTCTGACCGATGCCGGCCGCCAGGACGACCGACAACGGTGCGGCGACCAGCGTGCTGATCCCGAGCAGGCTGCCGGCGACGCCGAACAACACCATCGGCACGAACATCGCCGACCTCGCGGCCAGCATCATCGGCCCGAAGCGGCCGCCCGGCGGCGACAACCCCTCCTTGCTGGCCAGGATGACCTGCGAGATGTCGCCCTGCGGGGTGATCGGCGCCAGGGTGATCGGGCCTCCGGCGTCCAGGCTGAACCGCAGGCTGACGTCATTGGCCAGATCCGACGTCCGTTCGGCAAGGGTGTCGTAGTTCGCGACGGCGGCGGCCACGACATGACGGCGCAACCAGACCTCGATGTCGCCCCAGGAATCCTTGGGATCGCCGGCGTCGATGATGTCCTCGGCGTCCCGCAGCACGGTCCGCAGCCGACCCTGCAGGTCGTGCTCGATGTCGGCGAACAGCTGCTGCACACCGTCCGAAAGGGTCTGCTGCCACGTGGCTGTCGGGGAGACCAGCCCGGCCGTCCGATCCTGCGCCGAGGTGAGTTCGGCGACCACCTGTTGGGCCCGCGCCGGTTCGACCAGCACCGCCCGCTCGGCCTGGATCTGTTGCCCGATCTGGTCGGAGACGAAGTCGACGTCCCGCGCGGCGGCGGCGGCAGCCTGGGCGTTGGCCGCGCGAATCACCCCGTGCCCCAGGAAGTCCACCAGCCCTGCGTAGCCGGATTCCTCCGCGAGGCTCTGGTCGCGGCGGGATGCGAGCCGGAGGAACGAGGACACCGGGATCACCGGGAGATCGAGACCGGCCGCCCGCAGGTGTCCCTCGTTGATCTCGGCGATCCGCCGCCACTCGGGGTAGAGGTCGGTCTTGGTCATGATGCAGGCCGCCCGCGAACACCGTTGCAGGGCCTGCTGGAGGAACTCCAGCTCCGGCGCCGTCAGCTCCTGGGACGAGTCGGTGACGAACAGCATGCCGTCGGCCTGGTCGAGGGCCCCCAGGGTGATGATGCCGTGCGCCGAGTCCAACCCGCCGACGCCAGGGGTGTCGATCAGGCAGAGCCCGGCGCGCAGAAAGCGGCGCGGTAGCCGGACCTCGACCGAGCGGAGCCCGCGGACGTTGCCGGGGTTGCCCGTCTCGGACACCCAGTCGGCGATCGCATCGATCGGCACGGGCTCGGTCAGCGGCTCGCCCTCCGGTCCGGAGGCCTCGAAATAGGCGGTGGCACCGGCGGTCTCGCCGTATCGGACCAGGGTCGGCACCACGGTCACCTCGTCGGCGTCGACCGGGCAGACGGCCGCCAGCAGCAGCGCGTTGACCATCGTGCTCTTGCCGCGTTTGAACTCACCGACGATGGCCACGCTGATCGAGCGCTGGTCGAGGCGGGCCCTGGCGCCGTCCAGCGTCCTGGCCAGATCGCCGCGATCCTTGGCGACGGCCAGCTCCCGGCCACGGTTCAGGCCGGCGAGGGCCTGGTTGACCAACTGCTCCTCGGGCGCGAAATCGTCGGGGTCGGTGCGGGTCCGGGGGACCGCTACTTGCCGCCCGGTGAGATCCCGAGCCGCGGAGGCTGCAGTAGGTGGCTGCGGCGGGGTCGCACTGGTTGGTGGGGCGGGGCTGATCGACGGAGCTTCTCGTCCCGCCGCGGGTTGCCCTGCTGCCGGCGGCGGTTGCCGGGGTGGTGGGACGGGCGGCGGTGGGGGCGATTGCGGGGCCGGCCGAACCGGGGAGGTCGGTGCCGCGGCACGGGGCGTGACCGGTGGGGGGGTCGGGTCAGGTGCCCGACCGGTGCTCTGCGGAGCGGTCGATGCCGACGCCTGGCCGGGCGCTGAGCCCGGCCCGCCCGCGGCGGGCGGGGTGGATGCGGGTTCCGGGGCCGGCCGGATCGGCGCCCGCGGGGCGACGGCGGGAGTCGCGGTCGGCTGGTCCTCTTCCCAATCCAGGAAGGAGTTGCAGGCGGCACAGAACACCGCGTCGTCGTCGTTGCTGACTCCGCAACTGGAACACAGCTTCACGTTCAGATTTCCCGATGACTTTCTCCGGTGCGCGCAGATGGGCCTGTGCGTCATCATTCACTATGCCCACGACGGGCGGCGAAGCCGTTTCGGGGGCCTGCGACACGTCGTGGATGAGTCAGGGAGACAACGGTGAGCGAGACGATCTGCCCGGACTGCGGGGAGCGCAACGCCCGCGGGACGGAGTTCTGCTCGGCCTGCGGCGCCTTTCTCGCCTGGGACGGCCAGGAGGAGGCGGCGCCGGAGCCGACGCCGGCCGCTCCACCGCGTCCAGGACCGGTCACCGCACCGCCAACAACCCCGCAGGCACCACCGGCCGCCGCGAACCAGCCCCTGACGCCCAGAGCGCCGGCCGGCGCGCCGCCGCCGGGGCCGCCTGCCGGGCAGCCGGGTGGTCAATCGTGGCGCCCGACCCAGCCGGTCGTCGCGGCCGGCGAACAGATCGCGGGTCAATCGGCCGCCCGCGCCTGGAACGCTGCCGCACCGACGTTCGGGACGCAGCTGCCCGGCGGCTTCAACGCCGGATCGATCGCCCGGGAGGCGGGACTGCAGCCGGGTGGCTGGCCGGGATCGGGATGGGGTGGCCAGGGCCAGCCGGCGCAGGACCAGCAGGGCCAGCCGCCGCAAGGTCCACCCGCCTACCAGGCGCCGCCCGAGCCGCCACCACCGACCGAGGGTCCCTGTCCCCGTTGCGGTGTCGTCAACAGCGTGTCGTTGCGGTTCTGCAGCAAATGCGGGCTCGCCCTTCGTGGTCCGACGTTGCACGACGGCGGGGGAGCGAGAAACGAGGCGCCGCCGGAACGGTTGCCGTGGTGGCGCAAGATCTTCAAGCCGGCCCCGAACACCCGGCGGGCCGCGCGGGCGGCCTATCGGCACAGCCTTCCGGTCCGGGTGCGGCTGATCCGCTGGGGCCTCGCCTTCCTCGGGATCGGGGCGATCGTCGGCACCCTGGCGCTGATCGGCCAGAACCCGGTCGGGTGGGCCGTGAACAACTGGAACGACCTGGTCGGCAAGACCACCCAGGTGCAGAACCTGGACGCCTACACCGAACCGCAGCCGGGCAGCGGTACCGGCACCACCACCCCCGGCAGCGCGACGCCCAGCAGCCCGAACAGTTCGGCCCCGCCGAGCAGCGCGGCCAATCCGCCGGTCGACACCGCGCAGAACGTGCTGGACAACCTGTCCGACACCGCATGGACGGTCATCTGGTCGCAGGGTCTCAACCAGCAACCGGGCACGGTCGGTTGCGACTCGCCGCCGCTGGCCGGCGCGTCGTCGATCCTGCTGGTTCCTTCGGGTTCGGTGACGGTGAAGAAGATCTCGGTGGCGGCCGGCCTCCCGGAGGGCGACTCCCGGCGGATGCTGCAGTGGCGGCCGAAGACCATTCAGCTGTCGTACTCGAACGGGCAGTGCCAACAGATCGTCCTGGAGGACGTGCCCGGGCTGCAGGAAAAGGACCTCGATGCAGTCGGATACCAGCCAGGTCATGTTGTCGATCATCGATGCCTACCCGCCGGCCACCGACCAGCCGGACGACGAGATCTCGGTGACCGAGCTCCGGTTGTTCGAACGCGGCTGACCCCTCAGATCGGGATCAGCGGGAGGTTGGTTCCGCGCGCGATCGAGCTCAGGCGGGCGGGCTGGGGATCACTGCCCGGCACTGGGTGCCCAGAGAAGGCTGTGTGGCGCAACGGTTCTGCGCCTCGGCGAGGGTGTTGAACGGTCCGACGTAGACCACAAAGGTGTCGGCTGGGGTGCTGCCGGGGATGATCTGCAGGCGCGGGAAGTCCCGGGTGCGCAGCACCTGTGCCGGGATTCCGGCCGCGACCTGCTGCTGGCGGAAGAACTCGGCGCGCCCCTGGGCCTCGGAGTCGGCGGCGGGGAAGTAGCCGTACACGGAGATGGCCTGGGACGGACCGAACCCGCCGCCGTCCGGCGGGACAACGGTCCCGTTGGCCGGCGTGGTCGGTGCGCCCGGACCCGTCGTCTGGCCGCCACCATTGGGTGCGGTGGTCGCCCCACCGGCCTGGCCGTTTCCGCCGGGCACTCCCGGAACACCGGGAAGGCCGGCTCCGCCCGATTGGCCCGCGGATTGCCCCGCGCCACCGGGGCTGCTGGGCACCGCACCGGAACTCGCGGGAGCTTCCCCGCTGGGAGAGGCACTCGGACCTGCCGAGGGCGACGGTGAGACCTCCGCGGACGGCGAAGGCGACGGCGACGGGGAGGCCTCGGGGGCTGCTGTGGTTGTCGCACACTGCTTCTCGGACAGCGGACTCTTCTGGTCCGCCCGAATCGCCTGCAGCTGGAAGCAATATTGGGTCAGCGGCTGAAGTTCGCCGATGGTCTGCGCCTCCAGCTGCCCGTCGACCGGGGTCACGCCCTCGTTGTTGCCCTGCGCGTCGAGCCGGATGATGTTGTAGGTCTGGATGTTGGGTTGCGCCTGCCAGAGCAGCTTCACCGAGGTTGCATCCCCTGGAACCACCGATAGCGTCGGCGTTTTCGGTGACCCCTGGCTCAGTCCGATCTCCTCCTCGGAGGGTCTGGTCAATGCCCAGACGATCGCCCCGATGATGGCCGCCACCAACAGCAACGCCACGATGATCGTCCATTTGGACAGGATCGGCCGTTGCACGAAGGCTGCGTCGATGGTCGCCCGGCGCGGGTTGGGAATCATCGACGGCGGGCCGGTCTGCACTTCGGGCGGATCCGGCTCGCCGACCAGCTGGAACGGATGACGCACCTGGGCGCCGCGCAGGAACGGCTTGAGGGTGCGCACCCGCAACTGCGCGTGTGCGGTCACGCCGAGCGGGAGGTCGATCAGTTCCGGCCCGATCAGAAACGCCAACTTCTCATCGGGATCGGTGGCGGTGAGCTTGAGTTGAACCGGTGCGTTGCCCCAGTTGGTGATCTCCAGAAAGTGCTTGCCGCGCCACCGACCCGAGGACGTCACCGGGGTGATCTTGGTCTGCAGGCCGAAGACCCGGCCGATCTCCAGATCGCCCTCGGCAACCGCGGAGACGTCCGGGTCGACCACCGACTCGGCGCGCACCGCGAAGGGGAAGCTGCCGCTGCGGGTGGTGTTGCCGGCCGGCGGCGAGAACACCACCACGGCGGTGGCCTCCTGCTCCGGGTAGACCTGCACCTCGGCGGGGGTCACCTCCGACCACTCCGACACACCCTCGCCCAGCACCTGCAGCGCGAATCCCTCGACAATGTTGCCGAGATTCCGCACGGTGACCAGGGTGCGGCCCTGGCCGCCGGGCTCGACCGTCAGCTGGGTTGTCTCCAACTGAATGATCGGGTCGGTCATCGATCGGCCTCTCAGCTGTTCGTTCGGTCGGCGGCGACGCCGCGCAACGGGCGATCGTGCGCGGATCCCTGGCGCAGAAACTACGCGATTCGCCGGGAATGCGGCACGAATTCTCGGCTGCGTGCCGGTGTGGCTGCCGGTGGTGGTGCAACGGAAATGCCCGATCGGGCAGTCAGCTGTGCCCTGCAGTCTGTCCCGCACCGGGTGGCCCGGACGGCGGCGGGTTGGCACAGTGATCAAGGTGATTCATGAGGTCGATCTGGCGCTGCGCTCGTTGATCGAGCGGGAGGCGACCGACGGCACCGAGGTCGAGGTGGTGTTCGACGCACCCACCAAGGACTGGGCGAGCCGTCGTAATGTGCCGACGATCGATGTCTACCTCTACGACATCCGGGAAGATCTGCGACGCCGGGAACGCGGTTTGATCAACGAGTACGACGCCCGGGATCGGATCACCCACCGGCACCTGCCGCCGCGCCATTTCAAACTGTCCTACCTGGTGACCGCCTGGACCCAGCGCCCGGAGGACGAGCACCGGCTGCTGGCGGCACTGCTCTCCTGCTTTCTGCGCCATGACGCGATTCCAACGGACCTGGTGACCGGCCCGCTGGCCGAGATGGGTTTGCCGGTGCCGATGACGGTGGCCTTGCCTCCGCCTGAGGACCGCTCGTTCGCCGATGTCTGGTCCGCTCTCGGCGGCGAGCTGAAGCCGTCGCTGGATGTCGTCGTCAGCGCACCGACCGACACCGGGCAGCGGTACGAGGCGGGACCACCGGTGGTGAAGCCGGGCCGGATCTCGATCGGCGGCGTGAACGGCTCCTGGCCGCCCACCGAGGAACGCGAGCAGATGAACGGGGCAGCCGCGGGTCTTCGATCCGCATCGGCCACGCGTGGTTCCGGCGACGCCTCGGCGCGGAGTCCGGCAGGTGGCGGTGGACGATCCGCCCCGAAGACCGGCGACCCTGCCCCCGGCGGTATGACGTGGCGCGAGTTCGCCTCCAGCGCCAGAACTCGTGGCGCTGATCCCGGATCCACACCTGGATCGGCCACCGAACGGGCGGCGGCCACCGGCACGGCCGTTGCCGAAGAAGATGCCGGCGCAAAGGCTGCCGAAGGTGGCAACGACAAGCCGACCTCGCGGTCCAAGGCCAGTGCCGACAAACCCAAACCGCCGGCACGTCGGCGTCGTCAGGGCGGGATCAGCCAGCAGTGAGCGACACCAGCCTCGGCTATCTGCTGCGTCGAGTCGGCCTTGTCGAGGATCGGATCCGCGCGCTGGTCCTGCACCGCCGCGCCGACGATCCCGCCCCCGACGATCCGTTCCGCGGGTTGTACCTGACCGAGGAGGTCGTCGACCAGCTGCTGGCCGCCACCACCGAACCGCCCCGGCCGGATTGGGCCGCCAGAGAGGCGGTCGAGGCGGAGGCCGACGCGTCGATCGCCGAGGGCACACCGATCCGGTTGCGCACCTTGGCATCCGAGGCGGCCTTGACGGATCTGGACGTCGAACTGCTGGTGATCGCGTTGGTGCCCGACCTGGACAGCAGGTTCGAGCGGTTGTACGGCTACCTGAATGACGACGTCACCCGTCGGCGCGCGACGGTCGGACTTGCGCTTTCCCTGGCCGACGTCTCCTCCGCGTCCTCGACTGCGCGGGCGAGGCTGTTGCCCGGCGCGCCGTTGATCGACCGGGCGCTGGTCCAGGTCGAGGACGCGGACCGGCCGTTCCTGACCAGGGCCCTGCGGGTGCCGGACCGGGTGGCCGCACACCTGCTCGGTGACGATGCCGCTGATCCGGCGCTGGTGGGTCTGCTCACCGATCCGGTGCCGTTCGCCGGTGAACAGGCGGTGGGGTTGGCCAGGGCGTTGACTGCCGGGCAGCGGTTGATCTATGTCCGTGAGGCGGGCATCGGGATCGGGCCGTCGGTCGCTGCGGCCGCGCTGCAGGCGATCGGCCGGCCGGTGGTCGGGGTCGATCTGGCCCGCGCCGCGGCCGGTCGGGATCCGGAGCAGGCTGTTGCCGTGCTCGGTCGGGAGGCGCTGCTGCGCGGCGCCGGTGTGGTGGCCGGCCCGGTCGAGGCATTGTCCGAAGGTCATGCCGAGGCGCTGCGGCTGCTGGCCGACCTGCCGCTGCCGGTGACGATCGTCGGAACCGTGACCTGGGATCCGAACTGGACCGACAGCGTGCCGCTGGTCATCGATGCGCCCACGCTGAGCCCGACGGAGCGGATCGCCCTGTGGGCAACGGAACTCGGTGGTGGCACGCAGGGGAACGCTGCGGCTTCCACCGGCGGTTCCGGTGGCGAACTCGACGAGTCGACGATTCCGGTGCACTTCGTCCTCGGACCCGGCCAGGTGTCCCGGGCGGTGCGGGCAGCGGCGGCCGCGTCCCTGCTGGGCACCGGGCGACCGACCGCCGAAGACCTCCGGCGCGGGGCGCGGGCGCAGAATGCGGCCGGTCTGGAGCGGCTGGCCCGCCGGATCGAACCAGCGGTCAGCTGGGACGACATCGTGCTGCCCGAGTCGGCGCGCAGCCAGTTGCACGATCTGGCCTCTCGGGCCCGCAATCGGGACCGGGTGCTGATCGAGTGGAAGATGCGCAAGGGCGGTGGTCGCGGCCGGGGCGTGACAGCGCTGTTTGCCGGTGATTCCGGCACCGGCAAGACGATGTCCGCCGAGGTGATCGCCGGGGAGCTCGGACTCGATCTCTATACGGTCAATCTGGCCACCGTCGTGGACAAGTACGTCGGCGAGACGGAGAAGAACCTGGAGCGAATCTTCGCCGAGGCCGGCGGAGTCAACGCGGTGCTGCTGTTCGACGAGGCCGATGCGATCTTCGGCAAGCGCAGCGAGGTGCGGGATGCGCACGACCGGTACGCGAACATCGAAAGTGCCTATCTGCTGCAGCGAATGGAGACTTTCGACGGGTTGGCCGTGCTCGCGACCAATCTGCGGTCGAACATCGACGACGCGTTCACCCGGCGACTCGACATGATCATCGACTTTCCGGCGCCGGACGAGAACTCCCGGCTGGCCATCTGGCAGCAGTGCCTGCGGCCGCCGGTGCCGTGCGCGCCCGATCTCGACCTGGAATTCTGTGCCCGATCATTCACCCTGTCGGGCGGCAACATTCGCTCCGCTGCAACCACCGCCGGGTACCTCGCCGCGGGGAATTCCGGGCCGATCGGCATGCCCGAACTCATCTCCGCGATTCAGCAGGAATATCGCAAACTCGGCCGTCTGGTGCTGGAGCGGGAATTCGGTCAGTACTACAGCAGGCCGGCGCCCGCGGCGACCCGGCGCTGAATTGCCCCGGAAATGTCCGAGACGGCCCATCCCTGCCTCCTGTCCGCCGGCGCACTCTTTCGGGTCACTCGAGCGGCGCTGACGCCATCGACGGCCGTCGTGCGTCATGATTCAACTGTCGCCGGCGGTATTCGATGAATGGGGTCGGCCATCAGGTCGAGGGAGGGCGAATGGACGAGAACATCTGCGAAGTCTGCGGAACCCGGAACGAGCCGGGCGCGCAGTTCTGCGTCGAATGTCAGTCGTTCCTGCCCTGGGAGGACACCACCGAGACCGACCTCGATGCCGATCCGGAAACGGCGGACGTCCTGGACGCCGCCGCTCAGACCGGACCTGTTCCCACCGTGGCGACACCATCGGATGACGCCACCCCCGGTGACTCGACCGAGAACGGGGTGGCTGCGCTTGCGGTGGCCGCCACGGCCGCTGCGTCCGGAACCCGGTCCGACCAGCGGCCGGCCGACACCGGACCGGCAGCGGCGCAGGTCGGCGGCAGTCCGGCCGAACAGTCGCGCGCCGCGGCCGAGGCCGTGCGCATCGCCATCGTGCCGGAGGCCGTCGAGGTGCTTCCCGGCGGGGACGAGATCGGTGTCGACGTACAGATCTTCAACCTCTCTCCGATCGTCGACGCCTTCCGGGTGACGACACCGACCGCGCCCGACTGGCTTGTCACGTCCGCGCCGGAAGTCCGCCTGTTGCCCAACAGCAATGAGCACAGCCGGCTCTCGGTGCGGATCCCGGGCGGTCGTCTGATCCCGGCCGGCCGGTCGGCGCTGCTGATCCGGGTGCAATCGGTGGCCCATCCCGAGGTGATGGTCGAACAGTCCATCGATCTCACGGTTCCGGGCATCGAGTCGGTGCTGGTACTTCGGCTGGATCCCAGTGTGGTGCGGGTGAAAGACGGCCAGGCGGGCCGTTTCCAGGCCGTCATCGACAACTCCGCCGGCAATCAGAACCGCCGGGTGACGCTGGCCGGTCGGGACCCGGAGGGGCTCGTCCAATTCTTCTTCTCACCCGGCGTCCTCGACGTTCCGGCCGGCGGCACCGCCGGTGCCGCGGTCCGGGTCGAGGCGCCGACCCCGGAACAGGGGGAGCAGGCAACCCGGCAACTGACCGTGTCGGCGGCCGACGGCGAGGACATCGTCGAATCGTTGGTGACGTTCGTCCAGTCGACGTCGGTCGAGGTGCCGATGGCGTTGCGCATCGAACCGAGCCTGGTCAGGGTGAAGGACAGCCCGACCGGTCAGATCGACATCACGATCGACAATCGGCGTGGCACCCGGACCCGCAGGATCTTCCTGGGTGGCCGCGATCCCGAACGGCTGGTGCATTTCTCGTTCTCCCCGCCGTCGATCGACGTGCTGGCCGGTGAACTGGGCCGGGCGCGGCTGCGGATCGAGGCACCACCGCCACCGCCTGGTCAGGAGAGCACCAGAACCCTGACAGTGCTGGCCACGTCGGAGGGAACCGCCGACCTCGAGGTCAGCGCCACGTTCGTGCAGACCACATCGGCCGCGCCGGTGGACACCCCGGTTGCGGTTCGGCTGGATCCCAGCGTCGTCCGGACAAGGGACACCGCCGTCGGTCAACTGGAAGCCATCATCGACAACCGCAGCGGCACCCGGGTCCGCCGGGTCTTCCTGTCCGGCCGGGACCCGGAAAGGATGGTCAGATTCACCTTCTCGCCGCCCTCGCTGGACGTGCTGCCGGGCGAGATCGGCCGGGTCCGGGTGCGGTTGGAGGGGCCACTGCCCGACCCGGGCCAGGACGCCACCCGGCAGATCACGGTGATCGCCGCCGACGGTTCCAAGGAGCTGGAGGCGAGCGGCACCTTCATCCAGGTCACCTCCCCGGCGCCGGTCGAGACGCCGGTCGCGCTGAAGCTCGAACCGAGCCTGGTTCGCGTGCGGGACAACACCTCTGCACAGTTCCAGGTGATCGTCGACAACCGGCAGGGCATCCGGCCGCGCCAGATCACGTTGGCCGGCACCGATCCCGAGCGGGCCATCGGTTTCACCTTCTGGCCACCGGTCGTCGAGGTGGGCCAGGGTCAGATCGCCAGGGCCACCGGCCGTCTCGACGCCTATCCGCCCGAACCCGGACGTGAGCTGACCCGGCAGTTCTCGGTGTCCGCCTCGGACGGGGCCAAGGAGGTCGAGGCGGACGGGACCTTCATTCAGTCGACGTCACCGCCGGCCCCCGACGAGCCGATGACGCTGCGATTGGACCCCAGCATCATCCGGGTCCGTAACAGCGGCACCGGGATCGCCACCGTCACCGCCGACAACCGCGGTGGATCGCGTCATCGTCGGGTGCAGTTCGGCGGGCACGATCCGGAACGTGTGGTGCGGTTCGGGTTCAACCCCCCGGTCCTCGAACTCCCGCCCGGACAGGCGGGTCGGGTGCAGGTGCAGATCTCGGCACCGCGTCCCGACGGTGGGGAAGAGGCCAACCGGCCGTTCTCGATCGTCGCCTCGGATGGTTTCCGCGACACCGAGGTGGCCGGCAACTTCGTCCAGGAATCGTCGGATCGCCGGCCGATGTGGCGGATTCTGCTCACCCTGCTCGGAGCCGGGCTGATGATCGCCGGCTCGTTCCTGGTGTGGCACACCGGCGCTTCGATCGACATCCCGGACGGTGTCGGCGATCAGGTCAGCCCCAACATCACCGGCCTGGAGTGGAGCCTGCCGGCGATCGACGTCGCATCGAACGGCGTCGCGCCCGGAGTGGAGTTCACCGACCTGCCCAATGCGCTGGATCCACTCATCTCTGCGGGGGCCGTGGTCATTCTGCTGGCGGCACTGGCCATCTTCGGGTTGACCGGATCCACCGGTCGGCTCACCCGGCTGGCTGCGCTGGTGGCCGCGATCCTGCTGGCCGCGTTCGCGGTCGCCGTGGCGCTGCAGGACGGTACCGGGAAGCCGAGCGTCGGACTGTTCGTGGTCTTCGCCGGTTGCGCGATCGCCTTCGTCGGCGGTCTGTTCGCCAAACCCCGCAAGGGTTGACGTGCCCGCTGCCCGATAGGGCAACGGCTGCGACCCCTCCGGCCGACCTAAACCCCTGCCGCTTCTCCCGTGGAAGTGGGACCATCGAAGCAGGTGAATGGTGGGCCCGGCTGCATGGAGGGATGTTGCATGCGTATCCACGATCATGAATCCGAGGAATCGTCGCTGCGCCCCCGGTCGGCCAGACTCGAGTCGAGGGCACCGTCCCAGATGATGCAGGCCGCCGCGACCGGGCGCAGTGACGTGCTGGACAGCGCCGGAATCCTCGGCCTGCAGCGTGCTGTCGGCAACAGCGGCGTCGGCGCGATGCTGGAGGAGGAACGCTCTCCGGTGCACGACGTGGTCAACTCCGGAGGGGGCAGTCCGCTCACCCCCGATGTCAAGGAGGAGATGCAGGGCCGGCTCGGGCACGACTTCTCGGACGTCCGGGTGCACAACGATTCCCGGGCCCACGAATCCGCGCAGTCGGTCAACGCGCATGCGTACACGGTCGGCTCGAACGTGGTGTTCCAGCGCGACAAGTACGACCCCGGTTCGGCCGAGGGCAAGACGATGCTGGCCCACGAGCTCACCCACGTCATCCAACAGCGCAGCGGGCCGGTGGACGGGTCCGACTCCGGCGGTGGGATCAAGGTCAGCGATCCGTCCGACCGGTTCGAGCGGGAGGCCTCGGCCAACGCCGAGAAGGTGATGAGTGGCCCCGCGCCGACCACCCAGGTCGGCGCCGCGGGTGCCGGCGGAGCAGCGGTGCAGCGCGACGAGGCACCCGAGGAGGAAACCGCGCAAGGTTCCTTCGTGCAGCGGGAAGAGGCGCCCGAAGAGGAAGAGGAAACCGCCCAGGGTTCCTTCGTCCAGCGAGAAGAAGCACCCGAAGAGGAAGAGGCTGCGGAAGGCTGAGCCTCTCGTTTCCGCGGTTCCGCTGCGACGAACGGAGTGACCGGCTCAGGGTCGGAGAATGCAGCGGAACCCGAGGTGTGAGGTCGATGTATCGATGTGTTGTGGCATTCGTGCCGCGGGCCGATAACGCTGGCAGTAGTTGGGTGCGCAGAGGTGGGAGCCACCCTTCATGACCTTGCGGGGGATCGAGATTCCTTGCAGCGCAGGATCGAGGCTGTCCTCGCGCCGTCCTCCGCGAGGATTCTCGATGGTGCAGCAGGTGTGCGAGAGCTGATCGTGCGGGATGTACCAATCGGTGGTCCACTCCCAGACGTTGCCGATCATGTCGCGAAGGCCGTACCCGTTGGCGGGGAACGAGCCAACAGGTGCCGTGCCCTGGTAGCCGTCGTCGCCGGTGTTGTGAACGGGAAATTCGCCTTGCCAGGTGTTGGCCATCCACCGCCCGTTCGGTGTGAAGTCATCACCCCATGCGTAGGGTGCGCCGTCCAGCCCACCCCTCGCGGCGAACTCCCACTCGGCTTCGGTCGGCAGGTCCCTGCCGACCCAGTCCGCATAGGCCTCGACGTCTGCCCAGGCGACGTGCACGACGGGATGGCTTGCGAGTTTGATGATCGAGCTGGCCGGACCCTGTGGGTGCCGCCACTGCGCGCCGGGAATGTAGGTCCACCAGTTGTAGGGGTTGGTCATGTCGACGCGGTGCCGGGGTTGGACGAACACCGATGACGAGGGCGCGAGCAGGTTCGGATCGGCATCGGGGTATTCAGCTGGGTCCGGGCTGCGTTCGGCGACGGTGACATACCCGGTCTCCCGGACGAACCTGCCGAACTGTGTGTTGGTCACCGCGTGGGTGTCCATCCAGAAACCGTCGACGGTGACCGGGTGGGCCGGCGCTTCCTCGGGATAGTGCGCGTCCGAACCCATCAGGAACGTGCCGCCCGGGATCCATCGCATGCCGGGGTGGTCGTCCTCGGGTGACCGGCTGGTGTTGCCGGACTGCCGGTCGGCGGGGAGCCCCGCCGTACCGGCTGCCCGCCTGTCTCGGCGTCTGGACCTAGTTCCCATGCCGCTGAGCCGCTGCAATGACCACCTTGTCCACGATCGCCTGGGGTTTGAAGTCCGGCGGGTAGGACGGCGCGTCCATGTGCCCGGTCATGATCAGCAGGATATTGGGCTTGTCGGTCGGCATGCTGGGTCCCTTTCACCGAGCCGGAAGAGGAGTGCTCATCGCAGCACGGTCAAGGCCCACGACTGCTTGCCAACGTAACTCTTCACTGACGCGAACGGTTCACCCCGTTCGCATGAGCCGGTCGACGAGTGGTCGAGTTCGTCCAGACCGGTGTGTGGTGCACCTGGTCGGTGGCCGGATCGCTGACCATCTGATGAAGTCGTGGCGATGCGGCAGAGGTGACCCACCAGCTTCCGGCCCTGTGCGTCGGGCACGATTGCGCGATCGGCCGAGGTCAGAGGTTGAACCAGTCGGTGACGAGCTTTTCCGTGCCGGTCTGCCAGATCAGCCGAACCGAGCCGGATCCCGGCCGCGGCAGCGTGAAGCTTCCCCACTCGTCGGTGTCGGTGGACGAGACGGTCGCCTCTCTCGAGGCGAGTGTGACGTGAGCCGACTGCTGCGGAATCACCTGGCCGATGATCAGGTCCTCGGCCACCTCGATGTCCACGCTGAACTCGCCTCGGCTGAAGGTCAGGGTCCGCACTGACGCGTGTTCAGCTCCGCGGACGAGCGACTCCTGGTCCAGCAGCGAGTCGTACAGGATTGTCAGCAATTCCAACTCCTCGTCCACTCCGCGGAGGAGGAACGCCGCCCGGGCATCGTCAATGGCGCCGGGAGGAATCAGTCGTTCCTCGGCCACCGCTGCCGACAGCTCCGCCATCAGATCGTCGTCATCATCGAAACGGGCCATCATCGTCCCCCGAATTGTTCTCGATCGCTGTCGGACTTCAAGAACGCGGTCAACGCTGTGGTGGTCCGCAATTGTTCGAGATACCTCGATCTGAAGGGTCCGATACTGCCCATTGGAATTCCGAGCTGTTTGCTGATCTCCCGATAGGAGACCGGTGGATCGGCGACCAACAACAGCAGCAGATCGCGCTGGTTCGACGGGAGCTCGGCCAGGGCGTCACGCAAAACCTGCCGACGTTCGCTTCGCAGCAGATCTTCGTCGACTGGCGCCGACGCCGCATGTACATCGAAGACGTGATTGCTGAGCGGGTCGATCTGGACCGTGCGACCCCGCGACTTGAGCACCCGCAGTGCCTCGTTGCGCGTCGTGACGGTGATCCAGCCCGGGAGGGCGCGTGCATCGCGGAGGTCGCCCAAATGTTCCACCAATTTCAGCCACACCGACTGATTGACGTCCTGGGCATCGCTTTTCGACAGTCGAAAGGAACCGATGACTGAGTACACCAGTGGCAGGAACCGCTTGACCAGGAGGTCCCAGGCCTCGGCATCGCCGCTCGCCGCGGCGGAGACCAGTTCATCGACGTTCGTCAGTTCGGACATCCACTCGGCCCTTCTCGGCTGCTCCCGAGGTCATACAAAAACCGGAAACCGACTCATCACTGATCCTGCTCGGTGCAGTTTGATACAGCTGGGTGAGATCAAATTCTTCCTCAATTGTTGGGGGCTCACCAGCGCAGGAGTTGGCCGGTGCCCAGCGCACCCTCTGGAGGCCGCCCACACGCACCACCGGACTCAACAGACTGCTTCCTGAGCCATCCCACGTTGGTCCAGCGATCCCACCGGCCGAGATGATGTATCTCGTCATCGCCCAGCTCATCTGTGGTCTGTCAGGTACTTCGTGTGCCGGCGGGCCGGTCCCGTCGGTGACCAGATGGGCAACGTCATGATCAGAGCTGGCAGGGGCACCAACGCGCATCGACAACCTGGTCGGATAGCGACAGCTTCCTTCTCGGTGGTCGTCATCGGTTTCGCCGCAGCGCTCACGATGCTCTACTACGGCGGGACCGCCCACGGAGCCGACGATGCAGGAGCCGGCGCTGGGGATCCGGTCAACGGGTTCTCCGATATCAGAGGCGATGATGTCGCTCCGGCGCTCGTGCTTGACCCCAATCCTGGCGGCGACCCCGACCCAGGTGATGGCGATGATGGCGACGGCGACGGACGATGGCGATGGCGACGGTGGTGGCGACGGAGACGGCGACGGCGATCCCTGCTTCTACGGCCGTTACGTTCTGCAGAATCCAAAAGAATGCGGAATCGAGTTTCCTGATCCGGTGACGAAGACCGAGACCGTCACCGAAACGGAGACCGTCACAGAAACTGAGACAGCGACCGCAACCGAGACGGTCACTGAGACCACCACCGTCCCGACCACGGTGGAGGTGCCGACCACCGTCTCTTGCCGGCGGTTCGACCGTCACCGTCCCAACGACTGAGACAGTCGTGAGCACAGCGCCCGGCACCAACCAGACACTGACGGATCAGCAGACCGTCACCGACCAGCAAACAGTCACTGAGCAGCCAGGCACCCAACAGGTCACGGTGACCGACACTGTCGCACCGACCTGGTGGAATGCACCGTCCACGAACCCGCAAACCGGGCAGCGGCCGGGCGTCTCATTGTCCGCCAGCGAGGTCTACCCGGGTCAGACGCTGACCGTCAATGGCGCCGGCGGCACCCCCGGCGAGCAGGTACTGATCGTGCTGCATTCCGATCCGGTGCAGTTGGGGACGGCAACCGTGGGCGCCAATGGCACCTTCCAGACAGCGGTCGTCATCCCGAAGAACACGGAGCTCGGCCAGCACACGATCGAGGTTGTCGGCGTCTCGTGCGGGGTGACCACCTCGGTGCCCCTGACCGTGATCGCTCCGCCGGGATCCGGGGCTGCGGAATCCTCCGCTGCCTTCAGCGGCATCAGCTACGACGGACCGATGTCACTGAGCTACACCGGCGTCAACACCACTGCCGCGTTGTTGATGGGCATCGGTCTGGTCAGCGTCGGGGGCGTGCTCAGCGTGGCGTACCGCCGCCGACCGGTGACCGGCCGGCATCGCGGATGAACTGTTTGCGGCATCAGATCTGACGTCGCCAGAGAAGGACGAGGGAGGTTGCGGTGATCAAATACTCGCTGGGAATCGATCTGGGCACGACGTTCTCGGCCGCCGCCACCGTCGACGAGACCGGTCTTGCCAGCATGGTCGGACTGGGTAATCGGGCCATGGAGATCCCGACTGTCGTCCATGTCGCGCCGGACGGCGGATTGTCGGTCGGTGAGCTCGCCGAACGACAGGCGACCACCGATCCGACCGGGATCGCCCGCGAGTTCAAACGGCGAGTCGGTGACACCACACCGATCTACGCCGGCGGCGCGACATTCACTCCCGAAGGATTGACCGCGCACGTCCTGCGGTGGGTCGTCGAGCAAACGGTGGAACGGGTGGGTGAGCGACCGGCGCAGGTGACGTTGACTCATCCAGCGACCTGGACCACCTTCAACGTCGAAAAGCTGGTGGCCGCAGCTGAACTCGCAGGACTGACCGCCGTTCGGACCTGTCCCGAACCGGTCGCTGCTGCTCATCATTACGCCGCGCATCACTCGGTGGCGGTCGGCGACCGCATGTGCATCTACGACCTCGGCGGCGGTACCTTCGACGTCTGCGTACTGGTCAAGACCGACGATGGGTTCGAGATCCTCGGCAAGCCAACGGGTATCCCTTTCCTGGGTGGCGCCGACTTCGATCAGCTGATCATTTCGGCGGTCGTCGAAGGACTGTCGGCGCTGAACTGCGACGTCGAGCCGGACGACCCCGGGATCGCGGCACTGCGGCGAGAGTGTGTGGATGCCAAGGAGGCGCTCTCGGCGGATGTGGAAGCGGTCATTCCTGTCCGATTGCAGGGTTTGTCGACGACCTACCGCATCACCCGCAGCGAGTTCGAGGCGATGATCGATGCGGCCGTCGAACTGACCATCGAAGCAACCGGGCACGCGTTGCGATCAGCAGGCGTATCGGCCGGCGATCTCGCTGCAATCGTCCTGGTCGGCGGTTCTTCCCGCATCCCGCTGGTGTCGCAGAAGCTGGAGCATGCCTTCAAATGTCGCATCGCGGTAAACACCCACCCCAAGCACGAGGTTGCGCTGGGTGCGGCGCTGGCAGGCTGCGACGATGCCGACCCCGAACCGGCCGTTGTCCCGATCACGCCTCGGGCGCCACATCGTCGGCGGCAGGTCTTGCTGAGCATTTCCAGCGCCGTGGCGGCAGTGGTGTTGTCAGGCACGATCATCGGTCGCTCGTGGTTGTTGCCGTCTGTCGCGGCGGAGACCACCCCGCCGATCACTGCATCGCAGTCCGTCGCGCCGTCATCCGGCTCGAGCGAGGCGGCACCGCCGGAATCGGAGAGCGCGACCACCCCGCCATCCGTCACCCCCAGCAGTCCGGTCGAGTCCACCCCCCTGCCGGTGCCGGACCAACCGGCGCCGGTGGAAACCACGGCGTCTGTGCTTTCCCTTGCCGCGAACGCGCCGGTCTCATTCGATGAACTGACCGTGACCTGGTTTCAGACGCTCTGTGATGGTGGTTCCCGGATCCAACAGGCGGAGCCGATCGACGGGATGGTCTACGCAAATATCTCGCTCGCACAGAACGCGTATGTCGAGTCGTACTCGCGGCGGGCCACGATCGCCGCGACGACCGCAGACACTCTGGCGCGCATGGTCTCTGGGCAGATCGCGGATGGTCGGATCGATGCCGCCCAAGCGGTCGGTGACCTTCGATCCCTGTCGCAAGCCCTGACGTCGGCGGGTATCAGCATGGCGCAAGCACAGATCACCACGTCGACCGAGCTGGGAGACGCGAATGACGCAGCGGCCCTGCAGGTTCTGCAGAGCTACCGGCCGGTCGGCGTCGAGATGCTCTCGGCCGAGGAGCAAGCGTTCGTGGCGACGTTGCCGGGCTGTGAACGGCTCGATGATCGGTGACCACCTGTGCGGCTCGAACCGGGTGACCAGCGCGTTGCCCGATCGGGCACCTGATGCTGCCCCAGCGACTGACCGTGATCGCCTGGTGACTGACAGAAGTGCTGCTGAAGGATGGGACTGCCCACTCCGCCGTGCGACCCGGAGGGACTTCACGCCATGATGTGTCGCCTGGTCCATTGCCGCCACCGCGTGCCAACACGGTGCGTCCTCGCGTCATGGCCGAACCTCGAACGAGGCTGTGGGCGTCGGTGAAGGCAAACGCCGAGCCGGGCCGATCTGAGCCGGATGTCGCTGACCCGGCGTCCAGGCGTCCCCGTCAACAGCAGGCGCCCGCTGTGCGTCGTTCCGGCGCGCTGATGAACCCGCGGTCGATGGCGATGTTGCAGCGCAGCGCAGGAAACGCCGCCGTGGCCGGAATGCTTGGCCCTCAGGCTGCCGCCAAAGGTGCGGCGGGCGGATCGACGGCCGCTGCCGGCCCGCAGAGCGAACTCGGCGCCGGCTGTGACCGACACCGGTCCCGTCGACGCCGTGGTGCAAAGGGCGGCGGCAGGCGGAGGCTCGACCGCGCCTCCGGTGCCGCCGCCGGCGGCAGATCCGAAGGCGGACCCGAAATTTACAGCTGTGACCGGCACCGTGCGGACGGGTGCGCAACAACTGAAGAAACACGCGCCTCCATCCCAGGAAGTCGGTAAGGCACAGGCGGCTGCCAAGGGACCCTCCGACGACAAGGCGGGACAGGCGAAGGCCGCGCAGGTCGAGAAGATGGCTGCCGCCAAACCGGGAGGCTTCGACAAGGCGGCGTTCATCGCGGCAGTGAAAAAGGCCATCGCGGCGGCCGCACCGAAGAATCTCGACGAAGCGGACAAGTTCGCCACGTCCGGCAAGGCGGACGGCGTCAAGGGCGAGGTCATGTCGAAGGTGTCCGAAGGCAAGGACACCTCGGCGAAGTCGGTCAAGGAAGAGTCGACCAAGGCGCCGGATCCCTCGGCAGGCGCCGAGAAGCCGGTCACACCATTGGCGCCCGAAGCCGCGCCGCAGCAGCCGTCTGCCAACGGTGGAGCCGCGATGCCTGCGCCTGCCCCCGCCGAGCAGGTGAACTTCAGTGGTGGGCCGGCCGAGGTCGACGCCTCGATGAAGGACGCCCAGGTCACCGAGGAACACCTGAAGAAGTCGAACGAGCCACAGCTGCAGGAAGCGGCGGTGGCGAAGAAGGACGCCGAGGTTCACGCCGTGGCGGCGCCGAAGACCATCCGGCAAAACGAGTCACAGACCCTGCAGCAGGCTCAGGTCGGCGCCGGGGTGGACGCCAAGAAGGCCCTCGGCGCCATGACGAAGGACAAGACCGGCGCGATGAGCCGGATCGCCGGCGCGAAGACCGATACGAAGTCCAAGGACGAGGTCGAGCGGGCGAAGATCTCCGGCGAGATCAACCAGATCTTCGACAAGACCAAATCCGAGGTCGAGGGGATCCTCAACGGACTCGACGGATTGGTGACCAAGGAGTTCGATGCCGGCGAGGCGCAGGCGCGCAGCGAGTTCACCGCGAAACACAAGTCGGAGATGGAGAAGTACAAGGACAAGCGGTATTCCGGACCTGCCGGCTGGGTGCGTTGGGGTGAGGACCTGTTCTCGGGTCTGCCTGCCGAGGCCAACAAGATCTACGACGACGCCAAGGCGCTGTACGAGTCGAAGATGACCGTCGTCATTTCCAAGGTCGCGGATGTGATCGGCGGCGAACTGGACCGGGCGAAGACCCGGATCGGTCTGGGTCGCCAGCAGATCAAGGACTACATCGCGTCCAAGCCGGCCAATCTACAGAAGCTGGCAGCCGAGGCCAGCAAGGAGATGTCGGGCAAGTTCGACCAGCTCGAGTCCGACGTCGATTCCAAGCAGCAGTCGCTGGTCGACGACCTGGCCAGTAAGTACGTCGAGGCGAAGGGCAAGGTCGACGAGGAGATCAAGGCCGAGCAGGAGAACAACAAGGGATTCGTCGCCAAGGCGAAAGACGCCGTCATGGGCGCGATCGACACCATCCTCAAGCTCAAGGCCCTGTTCATGGGCCTGTTGTCGAAGGCGGCGTCGGCATTCTCGAAGATCCTGGAAGATCCGATCAAGTTCATCTCGAACTTCATGTCGGCGGTCAAGCAGGGGTTCATGAGCTTCGCCAGCAATATCCTGACGCACCTCAAGAAGGGTCTGCTCGGCTGGCTGTTCGGAGCATTGGCAAACGCTGGCATCGAACTCCCGGATTCGTTCGACTTCAAAGGCATTCTGAAATTGGTCGGCTCGATTCTCGGATTGACCTGGACCAACATCAAGGCCCGGATCGTCAAGATCGCGCCGTGGGTCGGCAAGGTCATCGACGTCATCGAAAGCAAGATCGAGGTCTTCACCATCCTGGCGACCCAGGGCATCGGCGGGCTGTGGAACTGGATCAAGAAGCAGCTCAGCAATCTGAGCGAACTGATCATCACGCCGATCAAGGAATTCGTGGTCGAAAAGATCGTGACGGCCGGGATTTCCTGGGTGTTGGGGATGCTGAACCCTGCGGGCGCACTGGTGAAGGTCGTGCAGGCGCTGATCGGGGTCGTTCAGTGGATCATGGAGCGCGGTGCCGCCCTGATGGACTTCGTCGGTACCGTGATCGACGCGGTGAGCGATATCGCCAACGGTGGCGTCGGGGGAGTTCCGGCCAAGATCGAGGCCGCGCTCGGCAAGGCCGTCCCGCTGGTGATCGCCTTCCTGGCCAACCTTCTCGGCTTGGGTGGGATCTCCGACAAGATCAAGTCGATCCTCAAGGCGGTCCAGGCACCGATCAACAAGGCGCTGGACTTCGTGATCAAGGGTGCGTTGAAGCTGGCCGGGCCGCTGATCAAGGGTGTGAAGGGGATCGGCGCCAAGGTCAAGGCCAAGGTGCTGGGCGGGGACGACAGCCCCGAGGGCAAGAAGAAGCGTCTTGATAAGGGCATGGCGAGCGGCGTCTCTGCCGCGAATCGGTTCGCCGGCAAGAAGGTCGGTGAGAAGGTTCTCAAGCCCGTCCTCGGGCTGATCGGTAAACGCTACGGACTCTACAGATGCTGGAGCCCATCAGGTGCGGTGATCGAATTGGGCAGTTCATGGCGAGGTTCAGCGTGTCTAAAGCACGACAAAGCGAAGGCGGATTCGAGAATCGCGACCAGGGCATCGAAGGTGAGCGAGGCAGTCCGAGATCCAAGTCAGATCAAGCGCGCGCAGAGATGGTGAAGGTCGAGCGCTCGTCAAAGAAGCGAAGGTGACAGGAACAGGTCTAGGCGAGCGCAGCGGAGACATCGTTCCTCAGATCAGGGTGCGGCTCCTGATAAATGATGAAGTCGTCAACACAACCAGTGACTCCCTCAGAGCGCGCAGATGGCATGACAATGAACTGAATACATAACCGAGTCGCATGACGACGCTGACATCTGGCAAGTGCGATGGGGCGGGAAGCCATGCGCTCCAAGGAGGGGGTCGCGGCGAAAGCGAAGAAGGCCGTCCGGCCGTTACTGCGGAAGATCGCAGGTTTGCGAGCGCCATCGATACAAGGAAGCAAAGGTCCACTACGCCGCGGATGTCGAGCGTGTAGAACAAGAAGTTCGAATCCTTTGGCGGAGTTCCGGCAGGGGACGCCTCAAGAATGTTTGACAGTCAGTCCAATCGTTGAGGCAGTCAGGAAATTGGTCGAAGGAAAGAATATCTACATTCCAAAAGCTCATTTCCTGAATGCGGATCCGCGACGCCGAAAGACTGAATCGGGACCTGGAGACGCCGCGCCGGAATCTGATGTTGTCCTTGGATGGAACGATGCTGTACACGCGGAGAAGATCTTGCATTCGCGTACCGGAGCCAGAGCAATAGGAGTCAGTCGACCCATGTGCCTGCAATGCCAAAGCTACTTCCAATCGTTGGCGAAAAGTCTCGCGCCTCATGAATTCGTCATCGTCGATGATGGTGCGAAACCGAGAATCTTTCTGCCCGGAGGAAAGGTGGGCTCGCCGTTCGACTTCTGAGTGAGTCAAGGGGTGGTGGAAGGGCCGACTGTCGGTGTCGACTGATAGCTTCGTCGGTATGGACATCAGTTCGATTGCCTCCGCGGAGCAGGCGAAAGCCGTCGCGGACTCGATGATGTCCGGGATGCGGCAACTCCGGGACGCGCCGTACTACAAATTCAGCCGCGACGACCTCCTGGAAACCGGGCGCCTGCTGGAATCACTGAGCCGCGCCCTGTACGCCGCGCAGGTCCGGTGGGTCGGCGAAGTCGAGGACAGCGGCGTCGCCGCCGAGCTGTCCTGCTCCTCGACCCGGGTACTGCTACGAGACGTCTTGCGGATCAGTTCGGGTGATGCAGCCGACCGGGTCCGGGCAGCGAAACTGACCGCAGCAGCGGGAACCGATCAGCGGCGGCGAGATCCCCCCACTACTACCCATCGTCGGCGCCGCCCTGGACGCCGGCGACATCGGTCAGGGCCACGTCGCCGTCATCACCAAAGCATTCACCGGATGGCCCCGCACCGTCGACCAGCACACCGCCGACCAAGTCGAACAACTACTCGTCGACCAAGCCCACGAGATCGACCCCGGTCAACTCAACAAGGTCGCGCAACGACTCGACGACATCATGAACCCCGACGGACACGCACCCGACGAGCGGGACCCCGCATCCAGAACCGAATTCCGGCTCGGCACCCGGAACGCCCACACCGGGCTGACCCCGTTCGCCGGCACCTTCACCGACGAAGGCGTGGAGATCTTCCGGCAAGCCACCTTCGCCCTGACCAAACCCGTCACCGACGACAACGGCGTGAAGGATCCGCGGTCACCCGCGAACCGGCTCGCCCAAGCGCACGTCGAGGTGCTCCGCGCCTACTTCGACCAAGGTTCGGGATCAACCGTCGGTGGGCACGTCCCGCACGTCACGATGACCATCAACTTCGACACCCTCACCCGGCAACTCAGTGACGCGACCCTGAGCCATGGCGGTCCTATCAGCGTCGGGATGGCCCGCCGGATCCTGTGCGACGCCCGAATCCTGCCCGCCGTCCTCAACGGCGCCTCCACCATCCTGGACGTCGGACGCAGCCAGCGGCTCTTCCCACCCCACCTCCGGGACGCACTGGTGCTCCGCGACGGGGGCTGCGCCTGGCCCGGCTGCGACCGACCCGCCGGCATGACCCAAGCCCACCACATCATCAGCTGGCTCGACGGCGGACCCACCTCACTCGCCAACGGTGTCCTGTTATGCCTGTACCACCACCAACAAGCACATTCGACAGAATGGGCGATCCGGATCGGACCCGATGGCCGACCCGAGTTCATTCCCCCACCATGGATCGACCCGCACCAACAACCCCGCCGAAACCATCACCACCACCCACTGCAGCAATAGGCCGCGTACATCACCGGGCATGGTTTCGCCCTGTGCACCGCGAGCAGTCCGCTTTCGTTGGACTCGTGTGTCGACGGCAACTGCATTCTGGTTGCCCGAACGGGCATCAAATGCTGCCCCCGGTTGCGACCGTCCGACCATCCCGCGCGCGGTTGAAAGGGCGCACGATCACTGCAATCTCAGGTGGTCTACCAAGGAGGCAGCATGCCGACCTACCTCTCTCCAGGCGTTTACGTCGAAGAGGTCGATTCAGGTTCGCGCCCGATCGAAGGGGTCGGTACCGCAGTCGCCGCCTTCGTCGGGCTGGCAGAGGACGGCCCGTTCAACGAGCCCACCCTGGTGCCGAACTGGACGGAGTACGTCCGGAACTTCGGCGGGTTCGTCGAGGGCTCGTACCTCGCCCAATCCGTCTACGCCTACTTCCAGAACGGCGGCGGCAACTGCTACGTCGTCCGGATCGGACAGGCCTCGTCGGGCAACGGTGGCGGCAGTCGCCGAGCCATTGCGGCCGGCCCACAGGCGATGCTCGGCACCTACAAGGTCGTGGCGCTGGACGCCGCCACCCCGGAAGGCTCGCTGACCGTCGACATCCAGGGTGTGGAGGGCGACGCTCCGGAAGGCACCTTCAAACTGGTTGTCCGGCAGGGCGATCAGGTCCTGGAGGAGTTCGACCGGTTGAACACCGGCCGCGGCAAGGCCAACGTCGCCACGGCGGTCAACGCCACCTCCAAGGTGATCCGGATCGAGGAGACCGCCAGCGGCGCCGCCATCGAGGCCCCGGGCCTCGGCGCGACGGTGAGCCTGTACGCACCGCCGCCCCCGGCGGCCGTGCCATCGCCCCGACTGGGAACCGACGACTACGTCGGCGATGTCGCCGAGCGCACCGGCTTCTCCGGCCTTGAAGCGGTCGACGAGATCACCATGGTCTGCGTCCCCGACCTGATGAGTGCCTACCAGCAGGGCGCCATCGACCAGGAGACGGTCAAGGCCGTCCAACTGGCGATGATCGCGCACTGCGAGCTGATGGGCGATCGGATCGCCATCCTCGACCCACCGCCGGGACTGAACGCCCAGCAGATCAAGGAATGGCGCGTCGACAAGGCCGGCTACGACTCGAAGTACGCCGCCCTCTACTGGCCGTGGGTCAAGGCCGCGGATCCGGCATCGGGCAAGAACATCCACATGCCGCCGTCCGGCTTCGTCGCCGGCATCTGGGGACGCAACGACGACACCCGCGGCGTGCACAAGGCTCCCGCGAACGAGGTTGTCCGCGGCGCGATCTCGCTCGAGGTCCAGATCACCAAGAACGAGCATGACCTGTTGAACCCCGTCGGCATCAACTGCCTGCGGACGTTCCCCGGCCGCGGCATCCGGGTCTGGGGTGCGCGCACCCTGTCCAGCGATCCGGCATGGCGTTACCTGAACGTCCGGCGGCTCTTCAACTACCTCGAAGAGTCGATCCTGAACGGGACGAACTGGGTGGTCTTCGAGCCGAACGACGATGCGCTCTGGGCCAAGATCCGCCGCACCATCAGCGCGTTCCTGGTCAACGAATGGCGCAAGGGCGCACTGTTCGGGCTCACCCCCGACGAGGCGTTCTACGTCAAGTGCGATCGGGAGACCAACCCCGCCGAAGGCATCGACGCCGGCCAGGTGCTCTGCCAGATCGGTGTCGCACCGGTGAAGCCGGCGGAATTCGTGATCTTCCAACTGTCCCAGTTCTCCGGCGGCACCAGCCTCGTCGCCGAGTAGGTGCCTTCCTACCGGCGCAGTGACCGGCCGATTCGCCAGAATCGGCACCGCTGACAGCCAGACCGATTTCCCCTCGCTCGCCAGACACAAGAAAGGGAGCTCCAGATGGCTCTACCAGATCTCGACGGTTCGGTTGGTCACTCCTTCGGCCTGGAAATCGACGGTGTTCAGATCAAGGCGATCACCGAAGTCTCCGGTCTCAAGATGGAGCAGGACGTCATCGAACTGAAGCAGAACGGCCCCGATGGCAAGTACATGATCAAGAAGCTGCCGGGTCGGTGGAAGGCCGGCGAGTGCACGCTCACCCGCCCGCTGACCAGCGACCAGAGCTTCGAGAAGTGGGTCAAGGACTCACAATTCGGCAAGATGGGGGACGTCCGCAAGGGCGGCGCCATCGTGGTCTACGACTACGAGGGCACGGCAGTCAAGCGCTACAAGCTGACCGCCGCCTGGCCCAAGAGCCTGGAGATCGGCGCCCTGAAGGCCGGTGACACCAGCGTGCTCACCGAGAAGCTGGTGCTCACCTACGAGCGGATGGAGCCCGAGTAATGCGCCGAAGCTCCGCCGTCGCGGCACTGGAGGCGATCCAGAGCGCACCCGAGGCGACCAACTCGCCCGGTCGGGCGCCGGAACAGGGACTGCGCACCGAGTTCAGTTTCCTGTTGCCCCGCGGCTATGTCGATGCGGCGGGCACGGTGCATCGCGATGGCGTGATGCGCCTTGCCACGGCGCGCGACGAGTTGGTACCACTGCGGGACGACCGGGTTCGGGAGAACCCGGCCTACCTCACGGTGGTGCTGCTCGGCCGGGTGGTCACCCGGATCGGCACGATCGACGACGTCCACGCCGGGATCATCGAGAATCTGTTCGCCTCCGACCTGGCGTTCCTGCAGGACCTGTACCGGCGGATCAATCAGGAGGGGCACACCCGCGCCGCGGTGACCTGCCCCAGTTGTAGCCACGAGTTCGCCGTCGATGTTGCTGGTGGGCGCCTGGGGGAATAGTGACGTACGCGCCCGACCGGATCTACGAGGAGGTCGCGTACATCGCCTTCCATTTCCACTGGCCGCTCGACGACCTGCTCGATCTCGAGCATCACGAGCGTCAACGATTTGCCGGGGAGATCGGACGGATCAACCAACGGATCGAACGAGGGAGGTGAACAGGTGGCCCGCTGGTGGAGACGGGGCGATTCGGAACCGTCTTCGCCCCAAGGCAATTCGGCAGCTGCCGCTGCTGGGCCGACATCACCCGCCCCGTTGCAACGGGCCGCCTGGCAGGACCTGCCGCCGATCCGGCCCACCGTCACCGCAACCCGTCCGATCGCCCCCCTGGACACCTTCACCTCCTCGCTTTCCACCTCGCACAATCCCAGTTTTCTGGCGCCCCTCGGGCATGTGGTCGACCCCGACGGCCCGAGTGGCCATGTCGAGGGATTGGCGCGTCCGGTCGTCCCGCAGACGGTGAGCAGTGGGCCGGAACTTGCCGTCGCGCCCCGACCGTCACCGGTCAACACCGCGGTCCAGCGCCTGCTCTCGCCGATCATGCGGTTCGCCGACAACGAGCCGGCTCCGGCTCCGGCGTCCCGGCCCGCTGCGGCGTCGTTGCCGCCGGAACAGCCGGCCGCAGCCACCGTCGACCCGCCCGTGCGCCAACTCAGCAGCACTACCTCCTACTCGGCGACGGCGCCCACCGCCTTCACCTCGGCCCCCGTGCAGGACACCGCAACGCCGCGGCCGGTGGTGACCGACTTCCCGGTGGTCCGCGCTGCGACATCCCCGTCCTCCATGCCCACCGTCTCGCGGCATGTCGCAGATCACGAGGCCGAGCACGACCATTCAGGCACCGACCACTCCGATCACGATCATCCGGGTCAGGATCACGCCGACCACGATCATGCGGGCCACGATCATTCGGGTGAATCGGGTGAGGCGCACGCCGAACATGCCGGATCGTCCAGCGGCGGACACGATGTCGCCCCGCTGCTCGGCGACAGCGCCGCTGCGGCCGAGCATTCGACTGCCACCGCTCAGGACCAGCCGTCCGACCAGGACTCGAGTCCTTCGCCGCTGGGTCTCGCTGCTCACGTGCAACGATCTGCCGCGGGGCCAGCCCCGACACGGTCGCCGGGTCTGGGTGCGCCGCTGACGTCGTCCGGTCCGTCGTCCTTCTCGCCGAGCACTCCAGCGGTGCCGACAAATCCAACAGTGCCGACAGTGCCGACGATCGGATCGTCGACGGCCCCGTCGGCGACTTCGACCCCCACGACACAGGGCGTCCCCGCGAGCGATACGTCATCGCTGCAAAGGGTTCCCGAATCCCAGCCCGCTCTCGATCTGCGCAGCGGTCCCGCCCCGCCGGCCGCGGCGCCGGTGCAGCGGTCGGTCGACTCGAGCGCCGCCACCACACAAAGCCCGGTGGTCCAGACCCACGCCGACACCTCGGCCGGTGACCCGGCGGACACAGCGGAGAATGACGCGGCCGCGGACGCACCGGTGCTCGGGATGTCAGCGTTGATGCGGGTCCTCGATCCGGCCACCCCGGCCGGGACGCAGGGCCCGTTCGGTGTGCAACGGTCGACCAGCCGATGCCGCCTCGCCCGGCGAGCACAGCCCCGCCACAGTCAACCCGACCGCTCGGACTCGGCGCACCGCTCAGCTCGGCGGGCTCGATGCCCGGTGTGCAACGGCAGGTGTCGACCGCCGGGAGCGCAGGCAGCGCAACGGGATCCGCATCTTCGGGTGGACCGACGGCCGCCACCTCGCCGATGCGAATGCAGACCGGAAACGTGCCCACCGACCCATCGACGGCCGCAACCGGGAGCGCAGAACCCGGCACGGTGCAACGGTTTGCCGACTCCACCGAGCTGGTCCTGCCCTCGCCTTCGGTTCAGCGGGCCGCCGACACGTCATCTCCGATGCCGAGCGCGGTCGCCGAACCCGCGGAATCCCGGACGGTGAGCTCGGAATCGTTCAGTGAGCCCGAGGCGTCCACGCCGACCGAGGGCCTCGTCATCGCACCGCTTCTCGGCGCAATGGGCGGCGAGAAGGCCGGGTCGGCCACCGGATCCGACGCAAAAGATGCTGGCTCCTCGAGTGCGTCGGTGCCGAGCGGGTCGGCGTCGCCCGGCACGTCGTCGGCACACTCGGTGCCGGCCGTGCAGCGATCGGAGAACTCGGCCGCAGGGTCCGGTTCGCAGCTGTCGCGGCTACCGTCGCTGCCCTCGAGTCCACTGTCGCCCAGCTTTGATCGCTCGGGTCTGGGGGCGCCGCTGACGGGCGGCGGGAGCCCGTTCAGCGGATCGAGCCAGGTGTTGTCCCAGGAAGTGCCGCTGCAGCGGATGTTCGACCCCGGTGCAGCCGCGATCGCCAGCGGGGCGGCCTATTCGGATTCGCCGAACTCGGTGGTGTTCCGAGCGCCGACGTCCCATGCCGACCAATCCCACCCTCGGGTCGAGCTCTCACAGCGAGCCGGCGGTGCAACGCTTCGGATTGCCGAGCGCATCGTCGCTGATGGATCGCGCCAAGGGCGCGGCGACCGGATACGTCGACTCCGCCCGGCAGGCGGCCGGCGGCTATGCAGACACCGCCCGGAACACCGCGGGTGGCTACGTGACGTCGGCAACCCAGGCGGCCGGCGGATACGCCGACCAGGCAAGGGGTTTCGCCGACAATGCGGTGAGCAGCGCCGGTGGGTACCTGAACAGCGCGCGCAACGCCGCCGGAGGTGTTGCCGACCAGGCGATGGGCGCTGCGGGCGGTGCGCTGGACTCGGCGCAGTCGGCCGCGGGCGGTCTCGTCGACCAGGCCGGCGGCGCGGTGAACAACGCGGCCACCGCGGTGCAGGGCGCCGTTGGCAATGCGACGGATGCCGTCGGCGGCGCGATCGGTGGCCTGCAGAATGCGGCCGGCAATGCCGCATCCGGGGCCGCCGATGCCGTGGCGGGGGCAGCAGGCGCGGTCGCCGGCGCCGCAGGGGCGGCTGCGGGAGCGCTGCCGACCGACATCGACGAGCTCGCGAGGCGATTGTTCGACCCGCTCAGCGCGCGGCTCAAGTCCGAGTTGTGGCTGGACCGCGAGAGGGCCGGCATGGTCACCGATCTCCGTCGGTGACGGCGATCGGCAACACGAGGGTTTCACGATCGGAAATGGCAGGACAGCACCAATAGCAAGCCCACAACAGCAACCAGCAAGAAGCGAGTCAGGGAGACGGATATGGCAGATACCAAGGATCCCGCCGTCAGTGTGTGCTTCCGGGTGACCATCGACGAAGCCGCACTCGGGGTGTTCAACAGCTGCGAGGGACTCGGCTGCGAGATCGTCATCGAACAGCGGGAAGAGGGCGGCAACAACGCCATGGTCTGGCAACTGCCGACCCGGATGAAGTTCACCAACGTCAAACTGACCCGGCCGATCTGCGAGGACAGCAAGAAGCTGACCCAGTGGTTCGCCGGGATGATGAACGGCGTCAAGCCGACCACCATGGTGATCTCCGCGATGACGATGGACGAGCGGGTGGTCGCCGAGTGGTCGTTGAACGGTGTCATCCCGGTGCGCTGGACCGGCCCCAGCCTGAACTACGACACCCCGAAGGTCGCCACGGAGACCCTCGAGGTGGCGCACCACGGAATTCTGCCCGGAGGTAAGTGATGACCTCACCAGTGACCGGGGGTGGCGGCGGTAAGCCGACGCCCCCCTCGCCGACGGGCGACACCAGCAAACAGAAGGTCGAGCGCGCCCAGCTCAAGATGTACGAATCCTCGGAGGTGGCCGGGGGTCGCAAGCTGGACGGCGAGATCGGCGTCATCGACTTCCAGTTCAACCCCAAGGAAGTCACCATCGCCAAGACCGTCAAGTGGGGCAGTGAGGCGTCCGCCGGCGCGAAAAAGGCTGCGCCGCCGCAGTTCAAGGGACCGGAACCGGGGAAGCTCACGCTGGAGATGTTCTTCGACGCCACCGCCAAACACGACGGCAGCGTGGTCGAGGCGGTCGACAAGCTGTTCGCCTGCTGCGCTCCCACCGACAAGACGCTGGCCAGCGACAAGCCGATGCCGCCGCTGGTCGTCTTCAAGTGGGGAGCGATCACCAGCTTCCCGGCATATGTCACCTCGGTCAGCGCCAAATACACCCTGTTCTCGGCGGCCGGGGTCCCGATCCGCGCCGTCTGCACGGTGTCCCTGCAGGAGATGCCCGGCGACCTGACGAAGCAGAACCCGACCTCAGGTTCGCTCGCCGTGCGCAGCATCCACCGGGTCGTGGTGGGCGACACCCTGGCTTCGATCGCCTACGGGGAGTACGGCGATCCGAAGCTGTGGCGACAGTTGGCCTACTTCAACCGGATCGACGACCCCGTCCGGGTCCCGCTCGGCAGTGTGCTGATGCTGCCCAGCGCCGCGGAACTCGCCGAACTGGTGAACTGACCATGGCCCCCACCAGCTCCGGCTTCGTCATCGAGATCGAGGGCTCGCCGCTGCCCGCCGATGCGAAGGCGCTGCTGATCGCCGCCTATGTCGATGACAGCCTGCGGCTGCCGGATACGTTCGTCCTGCGGTTCCGCGACCAGGGACGGATCGTGATCAGCAAGTCGGGGGCGAAGATCGGTTCCAAGGTGAAGGTCTCGGTGGCCACCGACGGCAGCAACAGTCCGGAACTGCTGATCCAGGGCGAGGTCACGGCGCTCGAGGCGGAGTTCGACAGCACCGGCACCTACACCGTCATCCGGGGATATGACGAGGCGCACCGGCTGTTCCGCGGACGCAAGACCGAGAGCTACACCCAGAGCACGGCTTCCGACGTGGCCACCAAGGTCGCTCAGCGGGCGGGACTGACGGTGGGGAAGGTCGAATCCACCAGCACCGTCTTCGACCATCTGTCCCAGGGGGGTGTCACCGACTGGGAGTTCCTGAATTCGCTGGCCAACGAGATCGGCTACGAGATCGCCGTCAAGGACGGCAAGTTCGACTTCCGCAAGCCGCAAAAGGCCGACACCGCACCGGAGGGCGGGAAGACCGCCGCGGACAACCCGCTGGTGCTGCGGCTCGGCACCGACCTGCTGCGCTTCCGGTCGTTGATCACCGCGGCCGAGCAGGTCAAGGAGGTGCAGGCCCGCGGCTGGGATCTTGCGCAGAAGAAGGCATTCGTGGCCACCGCGCCCGCGGCGACGACCAGCGCTGTGCTGGCGACCATCAATCCGGTCGACATCGCCAAGAAGTTCGGCGACCCCGTCTACGTGGCCAGCGATGTCGCCTACCGCACCCAGGCCGAGGTCGACGGTGCGGCGGCCGCGATCGCCGAGCAGATCGCCGGCGCCTTCGCCGAGTTCGAGGGCGTGGCCAGGGGAAACCCGAAACTTCATGCGGGCACGGCCATCTCCATCGACAATGTCGGTGCCCCGTTCGACGGCAAGTACACCATCACCACCTCGCACCATCGCTACGACCCGAACACCGGCTACACCACGTCGTTCTCGGTGACCGGCAGGCAGGAGCGGAGCCTGTACGGACTGGCATCCGGGGGGCGGTGGTTCGCGCTCCGGGCAGGGCCCGGTGATCGCCCAGGTCAGCGACGCCAACGACCCGGAGAAGCAGGCCAGGGTGAAGCTGACCTTTCCGTGGTTGTCCGACACCTACGTCAGCGACTGGGCCAGGACCGTGCAGCCGGGCGCCGGGAAGGACCGCGGCGCGATGTTCCTGCCCGAGGTCGGCGACGAGGTGCTGGTGCTGTTCGAGCAGGGCGACATCCGTAGGCCGTACGTCCTGGGCGGTCTCTACAACGGGATCGACACGCCGCCCACCACCGGTCCGACGCTGATCGACGGTAGCTCCGGTGCGATCAATCGACGCTCGTTCGTCTCCCGCCGCGGCCACCGGATCGACCTGATCGACGAGGACGGCCGGACCGAGGGCATCACCCTCTCGACCACCGGAGACAAGCTGCAGCTCAAGATGGATTCGGTCGACACCAAGATCACCGTGCACAGCGACGGCAAGGTGTTGATCGAGGGCAAGGGCGGCGTGATGATCGACGCGGCCAGCTCCAAGCTCGAGCTCAAGGGCAGTGAGGTGACCATCACCGCGACCAGCGGAGTCAAGATCGACGGCGGCAACGGTGCGGTCAAGCTCTCCAGCACCGGTGAGGTCGGGCTCAAGGGAACGACGGCAAAGGTGGAGGGCAGCGCCTCCGCCGAGGTCAAGGCCAGTGGAGTGCTCACCCTGCAGGGCAGTCTCGTCAAGATCAACTAAATGCCCGGCCGTTGGCCGGAAACGTTCGAGAACAAGGAAGTAGGCCGAAAATGCCACCAGCAGCTCGGGTCGGTGACGCCACCGGTCACCCCGGGGTGATCGGGCCGCCCGGCGTGCCGACCGTTCTGATCGCCGGGATGCCGGCGGCAACGGTGTCGACGCCGCACATCTGCTCGTTCCCGCCACCGGCCGTGCACCCACCGTCGGTGATCGCGCCGCCGTGCTCGACGACGGTGCTGATCGGCGGATTGCCGGCGGCCCGGATGGGCGACATGTCCGCCTGCGGTGCGCCGATCGTGATCGGCGCGCCCACCGTGATGATCGGAGGCTGAGATGGGTGGAGTGGATTTCGTCGGTGCCGGATGGGCGTTCCCGCTGGCGACCGATGCGACCGGCGGCATCGCCCTGGTGGTTCGTGAACGCGAAATCGAGGAGGCCATCAGGCTGATCCTGGCGACGGCGCCGGGGGAGCGACCGATGCGGCCGGAATTCGGCTGCCGGGTGCACGATCACGTGTTCGCACCGATCAATGCGGCCACCGCCGGCGCCATCTCCAACGACGTCCGGTCGGCCCTGGAACAGTGGGAACCGCGGATCGACGTGCTCGAGGTGCTGGTCAGCTTCGACCACGCGGACGTCGGCACCCTCTACATCGACATCCATTACTCGATCAGGGGTTACAACGACACCCGCAACCTGGTGTTCCCCTTCTACACCATTCCGGAGGAGCCGGACTCGGCGGCCATCACCGCCGGGCCGAGCATCCCGCACGAACTCGCTGTCGCCGAACGGAGTGGATGATCATGGTGCTACCCGCCCCGAACCTGGACGACCGTCATTTCCAGGACCTGGTCGACGATGCGAAAAGACTGGTGCAGCAACGCTGCCCGGAGTGGACCGACCACAACGTGTCCGACCCCGGGGTCACCCTGATCGAGGCCTTCGCGCAGATGGTCGACCAGTTGATCTACCGGCTGAACCGGGTGCCGGATCGCAACTACATCAAGTTCCTCGAACTCATCGGCGTCGAGCTGCGCCCGCCGGCAGCGTCCAGGGGCAAGGTCACGTTCTGGTTGTCCGCACCCCAGCCGCAGACGGTCGTCGTCCGCCGGGAGACCGAGGTGGCAACGCCGCGAACAGATGTCGCCGACCCGGTGGTCTTCTCCACCGTCAAGGACCTGGACATCGTGCCGTGCTCCTTCGAGCGGGCCGGCGCGATGGCGGCCAACGGTGAGGCGGTGGATCACAGCACCGCGCTGCGCTCGGGACGCGAATTCGAGTGCTTCCAGCACTCGCCGCAGCCGGGAGATGCGCTGCTGATCGGCCTGTCGAACGCCGTTCCGTCCTGTGCCGTGGTGATCCGGATGAACTGCCGGGTGAGCGGTGTCGGCGTCCGACCGGACTGGCCGCCGCTGATCTGGGAGGCCTGGACCGGCGCCGGCTGGACTGCCTGCGACCTGGACCGGGACGACACCGGCGGGATGAACAAGGCCGGGGACGTGGTCCTGCACTTCCCGGAGAACCACGAGACCTCCATCCTGGCAAGGAATCGCGCCGGCTGGCTGCGGTGCCGGCTGTTGCCGCCGGAGGAGGGTCAACCCACCTACCGGGAGTCGCCGAAGATCCTCGGCCTGTCGGCGTTCACCATCGGTGGCACCGCCCGGATGGTGCACGCCCAGGTGATCCGGAACGAGGACATCGGGGTCTCGGACGGCACACCGGCGCAACGCTTCCCGCTGCAGCGCAGGCCGGTTGTGCCGTGGGAGGAGCCGGGTGTACTGCAGGTGATCGACGAGACCGGTTCCACCGACTGGGCGGCTGTCGAGCACTTCGCGGAAACCACCGAGGACGAGACCTGTTTCCACATCGATTCGTTCTCCGGCGAGGTGCAGTTCGGACCGGCGGTGCGACAGGGCGACGGAACCCTGCGGCAGTACGGTGCCATCCCGCCCAAGGGAGCGAACCTGCGGTTGGCGGTCTACCGGACCGGCGGCGGCGTGCGCGGGAACGTGGCCACCGGACAGGTCCGGGTGCTCAAGACCAGCGTGCCCTACGTCGCCCGGGTGGAGAACCGTTCACCGGCGGTCGGCGGTGCGCGGGCCGAGGACATCGAGGACGCCAAACTGCGCGGGCCACTGGTGCTGCGCTCGCGTGGCCGCGCCGTCACCGCAGAGGATTTCGTCGAGCTGACCAAACAGGTCGCCCCGGAGATCGCCAGGGTGCATTGCGTCGGCACCGACGAAGGCGGTGTGCGGGTGCTCGTCGTGCCGTTCGTCGCGGCGGACGAGGTCGGCAAGATCCGGCGGGAAGATCTGATCCCGCTGGCCGAATCGCTGGACCGGATCAGCGCCTACCTCGACGAGCGACGGCTCGTCGGCACCAGGATGGTCATCGAACCGCCGGAGTACCAGTGGATCACCGCGGTGATCAGCGTCCGGGCCAGGGCCCGTTACCGCGCGGAGGACGTCCGCAAACAGGTGCTGTCGGCGGTGTACCGGCTCTTCGATCCGCTCGAGGGCGGCCCCGAGGGAAACGGATGGCCGCTCGGCCGGTCCGTGCAGGCGCACGAGGTCAATGCCGCCCTTGCCCGGATTCCCGGAGTGGACATGGCCGAGGAGATCAGCGTCCAGCTGTTCCCCGCCGACCCGGCCACCGGGCGTCGTGGTTCGGCCGTGCAGCGGCTGCCGCTGGCGCCGACCGCGCTGGTGTACTCCTACGAGCACCAGGTGCGGGTCCGGCAATGACCGGGACCTGTCGAGCGAGTCTCCAGCACGACGGCGGCAGCTCGCCGGCGATGAACCAGGTGCCGCGATGAGGGGTCTGGTGCCGGGGCTGGCCAGTCCGTACCCGATCGGCGAGATCCTGCCGTCGCTGTACCGCGACGACTACTTCGCGCAGAACCTGTGCGCCGGCCTGGACGAAGTACTCGCGCCGATCATCGCAACCCTGGATTCACTGCCCGCCTACCTCGACCCGTCCACCGCGCCGGGCGACATGCTGGCCTGGCTGGCCGGCTGGATGGGCATCGTGCTGGACGGCCACCAGACGGCGGAGCGGCAACGCGAACTGGTTCAGGAGGGCGTCGACATCCTGCATTGGCGTGGCACGGTTCGCGGGGTCCGCGCCGCGGTCACCGCGTTGTTCGACGGCACCACCGAGGTCATCGAGTCCGGTGGGGCGGCCACCTCGATCGAGCCCGGTGCACCGTTGCCGGGTTCCGCGACCGCCGAATTGGTCGTCCGGCTCGGCGTCAGCGATCCCGAGGGTTTCGACGTCCGCCGGTTGGACGCGCTGGTCGCGATGTCCAAGCCCGCACACGTGCCACACCGGGTCGAGGTGTTCCAGGCTTCCTGATCGATGCGGCAGGCTGTCGGTCATGGCAGAACCTTCCGAACAACTGGCGCTGGACTGGTCGGACGGCCTCTTCGAGGTCGCGGACGAAAAGCGACGCACCGTGGCGGCCGGTCGGTCGAGCGTCGAGGTCCCCGCGGCCGAGCCGATCGCGACGGAGCGGTCGGCCGTCCCGGATCCGGTGCTGGTGGCCACCGACGGCTCCTGCCTGCGCAACCCGGGCGGCCCGACCGGCTGGGCCTGGGTCCGCGCGGACGGCGCCTGGGCCTCGGGTGGGCGGCCGGAGGGGACCAATCAGATCGGCGAACTGATGGCCGTCGTGCTGGCGCTCACCGACCATCCGGACGTCCCGCTGGAGATCCAGTGCGACTCGTCCTACGCGATCGGCTGCGCCACCACCTGGAAGAAGGGCTGGCAACGCAACAACTACGTCAACAGCCAGAAGAAGATCGTCTCCAACCTGGAGATCATCCAGCAGCTGCACCGACTGATCGATGCCAGGCGGATGCCGCTCACCTTCACGAAGGTGAAGGGGCACGACCTGACGAACCGTTGGCCGCTGAACACCGCCGTCGACGTGGTGTGCGGTGACGCCGCGGCGGCGACCCAGTCGTCGGGTACGACGGTCAGCGCCAGTGGGATGATGGAGATCAACTGGGAGGCAAGGGTTTCCCGCAGCCGGGCGTCGGCCAGCCGATCGGCCCGGGCAGGACTAGTCGTCGCCGCGCCAGCGGGGCCGCAGCGCCTCAGCGCGGTGACCCGGTGCGCTCAGGACGTCGGGACGTCCTCCAACTCGGCCTGCGCCTGTGCATGCTCGCGGCGGGCCCGCGCGGCGGCGCTGCTGTCTCCCGACGCCTGATGCAGCTCCACCAGCAGTTGCCACGCCAGGTCCTGGTAGCGGTCGAGCTGGACGGACATCCGGGCGGCGGCCAACGCCTGCCGTGGGTGACCCTGTGCCCTACTGTCCTGGGCCAGTGCGGCCGCCGCCGCGGCTGCCGCCAGCCGGAGCCGATCGCGCTCCGCCACCACGTGATCGGCCGGCCCGTCCTCGGGCAGGATGTCGCCCCGGTACAGGGACAGCGCGGCCTGCCGCGCGGTCATGCTGGCAAGAATGTCGCCCCGCCCGGCGGCTTCGGTGGCCTCGCGCAGGCCGCGTTCGAATCGCCGGACGTCTGTGCCGCCGCCCGCCGGAACGGCCAGCCGATAAGCGTCCCCGCGGCGGACGAGCACGTCGGACCCGGACAGTCCTGCGTGCTCCAGGAGCTGTCGCACGCTGGAGACGGCAACCTGCAGCCGCCGGGTGCCGATGGTCAGATCGGTCCCCGGCCAGAGCGCATCCACCAGGTGCTCACGGTGCACGTCGCGGTCGGGGGAGAGTGCCAGCAGTCTGAGCAGCGCCCTGGCCCGGGGCCGCAGCGGCGTCAGGTCCACCGGCCGGCCGTCGATCTCCAGCCCGAAGCCACCGAAACACTTGATCCACAAACCGACCCTGGTCGGCGGGCCGCCTGCGGATGCGCCGGGTTGTGCGGGCATGGCACTGATGACGTCGGTCAGCGCCAGGTTCGCCGAGCCGCCCGGTGCGGGTGCCGTCTGTCTGGGCGGAGCCGGGATCGGTTGCTGCTGCGGAACTGTCATGCCGTCGCCGGTCAGCAGCTGGATCGCCCCGTGCAGGGCCGAACCGTTGCCGGTGTCATTGTCGGCGTCGCTGCCGCTCGCCGCGAGGTGCTGGCTACCTGCGACCGCGAGAGCCGTCAGGGCGAGGGCCTGGGCGCCGCCGAGCGCCGCGCCCCTGGCCGCAGCCGCAACCCGGCGGGCGAACTCGCCGGCTCCCGGAGCGCCGGCCCGAGCGAGGACGCAGGCCTGCAGGGATTCCGCCCACAGCGCCAGCACCGGCGCGTCCAGCCGGCGGAAACGGGTTGCCGCGTCGGCGAAGTCGATCGGATCGGTGGTCGGATCGGCGATCTGGGTGGCGATCGCGGCAGCCAGCCGGAGTAACGCGGCGCCCCAGTCGTCACCGGCCCGTTCACACTCGCCGAGCAGGTCGACGCACGCGGTGACCCGCCAGGCCGGTGAACCCAGCGCGACCAGCACCGCCTCGCCCAGGCCGCGGGCCAGCCGGGCTACCCAGGGCAGGCCGGCCAGCTCGGCGTCCAACGCGATCTGGCCGAGCCTGGCCGACGGGTCGTCGCACCCCACGGTGACCAGATCGATGATGGTCGAGGCCAGCTGGGCGAGCAGCCGCAGCGTCGAATCCGCTCCGCGATCGTCCTCGACAGTATCGAGAACCTTCTTGGCCCAACGGAAGTCCCCGGCCAGCAGGGCAGCGACACCCTGGCCGAGACGGTCGCCGGCATCTGCTGGGAGGCCGGCCGGGCGCGCGGACGGATCGCTCCCGGGGAGCAGCCATCCGTTCGACGCCGATGTCGAGGGCGGCGGGTTCTGCGCGATCCGGTGGGTTGCGACCCGCACCGTCGTGGACCAGTGCCGGGTTTCGGTCCGCGGATCGAAAGCACGACCCACCGGACGAACGGCCCCCCACATCGCGACCACCGACCGTTCGCGGCGGCAGCTCTCGCGGAACTCGGGTTCGTCCAGCAGGCTCTCCGCCCGGCGGAAGGCATCGATCGCCGCGCTCAGCGCGCCTTCGCGCACCCGGCGGCGGGCCTCGGCCAACGACAGCCACGGGTCGTGCTCGACCACCGAGGCCGGCAGCAGCAGATCGGTTGCTGCGGCCGCGTCGTCCGGACCCGAACCCCTGGTCTGGATCAACCGGGCAACAGCTCCCCAGTCCTCGGCCCGGGCGTAGGCACGCACCGCAGAACGTTGATCGCCGATGGATTCGAGCAGGGCGGCGCTTCGGGAGTACCACGCCCGGGCACCCGCCGGACCGTATTCCTCGACCAGTGCCCACTCCAGATGGGTCCGCAGGACCTCGTGATAGCGGAACGTCTCGCCGTCGTCCTCCGAGGAGGTGAACAGTTGTTGCTGCTCGAGTTCATCGAGAACCTTGCGGCTGCCTGTTGTCTCGAGTAACGAATCGCACAGCGCCCCGGTCAGCGAGCCCAGAGTGCAGGTGCGCAACAGGAACTGCCGGCGGTCCTCGGGCAACTCGGCCAGGACGTTGCGGGCAAGGTAGGACCGGACCAGCTTGGACCGGCCGCCCAGATCCTCGACCGCGCGTTGCCGGTCCATCGCACTGCGGCCGGAGGTGGCGAGGTGGAACAACTGCAGGCCGGCGGCCCAACCGCCGGTACGCCTGGTCAGCGCAGCCGCCGATTCGGGGGACAGCGGCTCCCGGAACACCGAGATGAAGAGCTCCTCCACCTCCCAGGAGCGGAACCGCAGGTCGTCATTGGTGATCTCCTGCAGCTGTCCGGAAACCCGCAGCCGGGGGATGTTCATCTCCGGTTGCCGACGCGAACCGATCAGCACCCGCAGGGCGTGCGGCCGCAGTTCGACGAACTGCTCCAGGACGCGTTCCGCCGCCGAACCGGCGATCTCGTGCAGGTCGTCCAGGATCAGGATCGCGCCGTAGCCCGCCCAGCTCTCCAACGACTCGAGCAGGGCGCTCATGGTCGGTTCGGGTTCTTCGATCCCCAGGCAGTCCCGCAGCGCCCGACCGAGATGGGCGACCAGCGTGGCAACGGCCGTGTCGTCCCCCGTCACCCGGTACCAGGCGACCGGAACCGTGGATGCCGCAGCCACTCTCGCCAGCAATGTGGTCTTTCCCGACCCCGGCGGCGCGACCACCAGATCGAGCCGGCTGGTGGAGCTGTCCAGCAGTGGCGCCTCCAGCCGCTTGCGGGCCAGGCCGGCCGGCTCCGGTCGCCGCAGCTTCTCGGTCAGGATGACTGGTGTGCTCACCGGGCAGCCCGACTAGTGCACATCGGCGCCGACATCGGCGCCCAGTGCGTGGTCATCGTCCGGCAGGGCGCTCGGATCGGCGGTGGCCGGCAGCGTGTCGCCCAAGGGTGAGCCCATCGACGGCCCCATCGGTGAGCCCATGGGGTCGGCGACCAGCGGGTTGGTGCCGAAGTGCACCTCCATGCCGTCGGTGAACCCGTCGAGGTCGGTGTCCATCTTCGTCGCATCGCTGCCGATGCTGGCTTCGAAACCGTCGGTGAGGCCGTCCATGTCGGTGTCGGCGACGGTCGGGTTGCTCTTCATCATCGATTCGAACTGGTTGGTCAGGCCGTCGAAGTCGGAGTCGGCATTCGGGTCGCTGATGTCGATTCCGGGGTCGATCTGGAACCCGGGCATCGCGGCCGTCGGGTCCACCGGGGTGGTCGCCGGTGCGGCCACCGGAACGGCCGGCGCGGCGACGGGAGCGGCGGCCGCTGCGGGGGCGGGCAGGGTGGCGCCCTGCAGACCCGGCAACACGGCCGCGTACTGGAACCGACTCCCGACCGGCATGCTCGTGACGCCCTGGGCGTCATCGGCCTCGATGGTGGTGCCGTTGCCCTGGCTGATCGCCACGTGCGCGACATCCGGACGCTCGCCGTTGGCGGTCGGCTCGCTGGAGAAGGTGAACAGCAGCGCACCGGGGGTGTTGGCTGCCTGCTCGACCGGGATCAGCAGACCCTTCGCCTTCAGATCCAGGTACTGGGCCGACGACCCGTCGGGGATCTCGATGCCCGCCTGATGAGCGGCCCACTGGGTCAGCTCCGAGCGGTCCCAGGACGTGGGATTCGCATCCTCGAGCTTGTTCTCGACGCCGAATTCGTACTTGTCGCCCTGCTGCGCCGAGGCGGCGTTCAGGAACTCCTGCAGCGCCTGATTGGGGTCGGCCGGAGCCGCGACGGCAGCAGCGGCCATCGGCGCCGCAGTCGGGATGGTGGGGGAGGCGCCACCGAACTCCGAGGGGTCGGCGTCGGTGATGTACTTCTCCACCCCGTGCACGTACTCCCACACCGACGGATTCTGGTTCGAGGCGTAGCCGGGAACCCGATCCCAGTTCTCCTTCGGGCCCTCCTGGAAGTTCTCGCCGGAGAAGTGTGAGGCGATGACCCGTTCCCAGTCGCCGAGCCGGTCGTAGGCGGCCTGGGTGTCTTCGCGCATCTTTGCGTCCTGCACCTCGGGCGGTGCATCGCCGGCGTGGCTGTACCCGCCGTAGCCGTCCCAGGTGCCATCGATGTACTGGTAGGCCCCTGACGCCGTGCTGGTCGGGTTGTCGGCGTGGTAGTCGCCGTGCGACTCCTGCATCTTGATGCCGTAGATGACCATGTCCTGGGTCAACCCGGTCGCGTCGGGGACGTCGCCGCCGCCCATCGCGACCGGTGCCTCCGGCATGGCCGCCGCGGCGGTCGCGCCCGCCCCGCTGTAGTCGACACCGGGCAGCAGCGCCGCGTACTCGAATCGCCCACCGATGTTGTCGTCGGTGATGACGCCGACCTCTTCGCTCTGCGCCTCGACCGTACGGCCGTCCCCGAGACTGAGCGCAACATGCGCCTCCGAGGGCCGGCCGCCGCCCTCCATCGGTTCGCTGGAGAAGTGGAAGACCAGAGCACCCGGAGTGTGTTCGGCCTCCTCGATGGGGATCAGCAGGCCCTGTGCCTTCAGGTCCAGGTACTGCTCGAACGAGCTGCCCGGGATGTCCGCGCCCGCCTGATGAGCCGCCCATTTGGTGAGCTCGGCGCAGTCCCAGGTCTGCGGGTTGGGATCGTTGACGTCGACCTCGGCGCCGAAGATGTACTGGTCACCCACCTGGGCCAGCGCCTGGTCGAGCATGTGCTGCACCGACCCGGTGCCGCCGGGATGGTTCGCCACCGACGACGTCGCGGACGCGGGAGCCGGGGCGGGTGCTGCGGCTGCGGCCGGAGCGGCTGCCGCGACCAGCGGTGCCACCGCCGGCTGCACCGGCAGGACGGGCACCGGCGCCGGTCCGGTGCCGGCGTTCATGTCGAGCGGGTTCGTGCCGTAGGTGATCTCCATGCCGTCGGTCAGGCCGTCGAGGTCGGTGTCCAACATCGTCGGATTGGTGCCGATGGTCACTTCGAAGTTGTCGTCGAGGCCGTCGAGGTCGGTGTCGGCCACCGTGGGATTGCTGCCGATACCGATCTCGTAGGGATCGGTCAGGCCGTCGAGATCGCTGTCCAGCACGCCGGTGCGAACATTCTGGGCGTGATCGCCCAGTCCCGAGACCCCGGCGATGCCCGGAATGGTCCCGGCGTCGGACCCCGCGGCAACTTCTGCCGCATCCGCGATTCCGTCGTGGTCGGTGTCTGCGGCGAGCGGGTCGGTGTGGCTGCGCAGCGCCTCGAAGGCATCGGTCAGCCCGTCGGCGTCGGTGTCGACGGCAAGCGGATTGGTGCCGGCCAACTTCTCGAAATCGTCGGTGAGCCCGTCGTGGTCGGTGTCCACCGCGGTCAGCGGTGCACCGTTGTCGATCCCGGTGTAGCCGTTGGTGGCGGTCGCCGCCGCGGCGCTGGTCGTCGGGCTGGCTGCTCCGTTGGTGCCGGCGCCGTTGGTGGCGGTCGCCGCGGCGGCGGTTGCTGTCGGGCTGGCAGCTCCGTTGGCGGCCGGGGCCGGCGCGCCAGTTGCCGTGGGCGCCAAGGGATCTCGTGTGGGATCGACCATCACGGGGGGAGTGGGTGCGGTCATGGCAGCCACCAGCCACGCACGGCTGAGCGCAGCCGGAACGTGCTTTGAACGGCCATGTCAGGTCCGATCGACAGGATGCCACCGCCAGGGTGAGGCGAAACCAGATTACAACCTCAGAGTCGGCATGTGGCTGGGTGATACCTGACCGGCCATTTCCCGCCGGATTTTCCCGGCTCGAGGGCTGTTGCGCTGCCGATTCTTCAGCCCGCGCAGTACCCGTCCTGTTGGGAACCCGTCCTGTTGGTACCAGTCCGGTGAACCCCGGAGCGGTCGTCAGCCGGCCCAGGGGCCCATCGCCTGTCCCCAGGCACGGACTTCATGGCTCTCGACGAGGCCGAGTTCCTGGAACGGGTCGTCCTGCAGGAGTCGTTCGACGTCGGCGGCGCTGTCGGCACGAAAGATCAGCAGGGCACCCGCCGGGCCCTCGGTGTACGCCCCGGCGGCCAGCACGATGCCCTGATCCAGCAGGCCGCGCAGGAAGTCGCGATGCGCGGGACGGTGTTCGGTGACCACCGCCGGCTGGTCGACATACCGGTAGTGCACGGCGAACACGGGCATCGATGGGCCTACTTTCTCGGCACGGCCGAATTCTCGGCACGGGCGGTTTCTCGGCTCGGACGATCGCACGGTACCGCCCGTCGGAACGCAGCAGACCCCCGGCTGTGCGCCGGGGGTCTGCTGAGTGCTGTCGCGGGGTACTGCTGCTTTCTACAGGCTTGGCGGACTACAGGATGTAGAGCATCTCCTGGTAGGTCGGCAGCGGCCAGAGGTCGTCGGCCACGACCCCCTCGAGCATGTCGGCCGCAGCGCGGACCGCGGCCATGGCCGGCAACAGCTCGTCCTTGGCGTAGGTGGCCTCGTCCAGCGGGGTGGTGCCGTGATCGGCCTTGATCGCCTCGCTCAACGCGCTCAAGGCGACCCGCAGATCGGCCAGCGGAACCGAGACCGAGTCCAGTGACGTCCGGTCGGCCTCGACACCGGCAGCCAGCAGCGCCTGCAGGTTGAGCGCGAGCTCGGTCTGGTAGCGAACAGCGGCCGGCAGCACCTTGGTGCTGCCGATCTCCAGCGTGATGCTGGCCTCGACCCCGACGGTCAGCACGTACTGCTCGAGGCCGATCTCGTAGCGGCTGTGCATCTCGCGGTGGTTGAAGACCTTGTACTTCTCGAAGAGCTCCATGGCGTCGTAGGAGATCAGCTCCGGAAGCGCGTCCAGGGTGGTCTTCAGGTTCGGCAGCCCACGCTCGGCGGCCTCGATCTGCCAGTTGTCGGAGTAGCCGTCACCGTTGAACACGACGGCGCCGTGGTTGGTGATGATCTCGGTCAGCAGCTCCTGCACCGCGGTGTCGAAGTCGACGCCGTCGCCGACCGCCGTCTCCAGCTCGGTGGCGATGTAGTCGAGGGCCTCGGCCATGATCGTGTTGATGATCACCATCGGGCCGCCGACGGACTGCATCGAACCGGGGGCGCGGAATTCGAACCGGTTGCCGGTGAAGGCGAACGGGCTGGTGCGGTTCCGGTCGCCGGGGTCGGTGGGCAGGATCGGCAGCGTGTCGACGCCGATCATCATGGTGCCCTTGCCCTTTGACGAGGTGGCGGCGCCCTTGGCGATCTGCTCGAAGACGCCGGCCAGCTGATCGCCGAGGAAGATCGAGATGATGGCCGGCGGCGCCTCGTTGGCGCCGAGGCGGTGGTCGTTGGTCGCCGAGGCGACGGACGCCCGGAGCAGGCCGCCGTACTTGTGCACGGCCCTGATCACGGCCGCGCAGAACACCAGGAACTGGGCGTTCTCGTGCGGGGTGTCGCCGGGCAGCAGCAGGTTGCCCTCGGTGGCGTTGCCGAGCGAGAAGTTGACGTGCTTGCCCGATCCGTTGACGCCGTCGAACGGCTTCTCGTGGAACAGGCACTCCATCCCGTGCTTCTTCGCGATGGTCTTGAACGTGGTCATCAACAACTGCTGGTGATCGGCGGCAACGTTTGCCCGCTCGAACATCGGCGCGATCTCGAACTGGCCGGGGGCGACCTCGTTGTGCCGGGTCTTGGCCGGGATGCCGAGCTTGAACAGCTCCCGCTCGGTGTCCATCATGAAGCCGAGCACCCGCTCCGGGATGGCGCCGAAGTAGTGGTCGTCGAACTCCTGGCCCTTCGGCGGCTTGGTACCGAACAGGGTGCGCCCGGAGTTCAGCAGGTCGGGCCGGGCCAGGAAGAAGTGCCGGTCGACCAGGAAGTACTCCTGCTCGGCGCCGCAGTACGAGACCACCCGGGCCGGGTTGTGGCCGAACAGCTTCAGCACCCGCTCCGCGTTGTCGGCCATCGCCTGCTGGGAACGCAGCAGCGGAGTCTTGTGGTCAAGGGCCTCGCCGGTCATCGAGACGAAAACCGTTGGGATGCAAAGGGTGTTGCCGTTCGGATTCTCCAACACGTACGCCGGACTTGTGACGTCCCAGCCGGTGTAACCGCGTGCCTCGAAGGTGTTGCGCAACCCGCCGCTGGGGAAGCTGGAGGCGTCTGGCTCGCCCTGGATGAGGGTCTTCCCGGCGAACTCGGCGAGGGCGGATCCGTCGCCGGCGGGCTCCAGGAAGCTGTCGTGCTTCTCGGCGGTGAGCCCGGTGAGCGGGTAGAAGACGTGCGCATAGTGCGTCGCACCCTTCTCCATGGCCCAGTCCTTCATGGCGGAGGCGACCGCATCGGCAACGGCCTGATCGAGCGGAGCGGCGTGCTCGATGGTCGCCATCACGGACTTGAAGACCGACTTGGGCAGTCGCTTCTGCATGACCGCCTTGCTGAACACGTTGGCGCCGAAGATCTCCCCGGGAGCCTCGCCGACGTCAAAGCTGGCGGTGGGCGGCACGTAGGCTTCGACATCTCTGATCGCCTGCAGGCGAACGTTGCTTCCAGTCACTTCAGGCATCCCTTGAACGGCGCTGCAGTTTCTTCGCAGCTGGGTACGGAGCGGACTTCGCGAACGTAACGAGGCCGGACTACCCGGCGTGTCCGTCGTGTTTCCGGTCCGTGAACGTTCAACGGGGGTCGACGCAGAAAGGCCCCCGGCTGGTTGCCGGGGGCCTTTCTGCGGTGCTTTCGGGGTGCTGGAGCTCGACTCAGAGGTCCACGAGCTCAGATGCCCACGAGCTCAGATGTCCTCGAACTCAGATGTCCTCGAGCTCAGATGTCGTAGTACATGTCGAACTCGTAGGGGTGCGGGCGCAGCCGGATCGCGTCGATCTCCTCGCGCTTCAGCTTGATCCACATCTCGATGAGGTCGCTGGTGAAGACGCCGCCCTCGAGCAGGTAGTCGTGGTCGGCCTCGAGCCGGTTCACCACGTCGGCCAGTGACGCCGGCACCTGCGGGATGTTGGCGGCCTCGTCCGGCGGCAGCTCGTAGAGGTCCTTGTCGACGGGTGCCGGCGGCTCGATCTTGTTCTTGATGCCGTCGAGGCCGGCCATCATCATCGCGGCGAACGCCAGGTAGGGGTTGGCCGACGGGTCGGGACAGCGGAACTCGATCCGCTTCGCCTTGGCATTGGTGCCGGTCAACGGGATCCGGATACAGGCCGACCGGTTACGGGCCGAGTAGACCAGGTTGACCGGGGCCTCGTAGCCGGGAACCAGTCGGTGGTAGGAGTTCACCGTCGGGTTGGTGAAGGCCAGCAGCGACGGCGCGTGGTGCAGCAGGCCGCCGATGTAGTACCGGGCCGTGTCGGAGAGCCCGCCGTAGCCGGCCTCGTCGTAGAACAGTGGCTTGCCGCCGGACCACAGCGACTGGTGGGCGTGCATGCCGGAGCCGTTGTCGCCGAACACCGGCTTGGGCATGAAGGTGACCGACTTGCCGGCCTCCCATGCGGTGTTCTTGATGATGTACTTGAACAGCATCACCTCGTCGGCCGAGGCCAGCAGGGTGTTGAACTTGTAGTTGATCTCGGCCTGGCCGCCACCGACCTCGTGGTGCCCGCGCTCGATCTCGAAGCCGGCCTCGATCAGGTTCGCGGTCATGTCGTCGCGCAGGTCGGCAGCGTGGTCGTACGGCGGGACGGGGAAGTAGCCACCCTTGGTCCGGACCTTGTAGCCGAGGTTGCCGCCCTCTTCCTCGCGGCTGGTGTTCCACCAGCCCTCTTCGGAGTCGATCTTGTAGAACGACCCGGTCATGCCGGTGCCGAACTGGACGTTGTCGAAGATGTAGAACTCGGCCTCGGCGCCGAAGAAGCAGGTGTCGGCGATCCCGGTGCTGGCCAGGTACTCCTCCGCCTTGCGGGCGACGTTGCGCGGGTCGCGCGAGTACGGCTGCAGGGTGAGCGGATCGTGAACGAAGAAATTGCAGGTCAGGGTCTTGCGGCGGCGGAACGGATCGAGCCGGGCGGTGGTGACGTCCGGGAGCAGCGTCATATCCGACTCGTGGATCGACTGGAAGCCCTTGATGGAGGATCCATCGAAGGCCATCCCGCCGGCCAGCGAATCGACCGACACGGTCGACGCCGGAACGGCGAGGTGATTCATGATGCCCAGCAGGTCGCAGAACCTGATGTCGAAGACCTCGACATCGTTCTCGCCGAGATAGGCAACAAGCTCTTCGGGAGTAGAGAACACGCACGCGCTCCTTGTCGTCATGGACAACCGTGTGGCAGGGACCTACTGGGCGACCGGGAGTGGCGCCGAACTGCATCCTGGCAGGGTCAACAACGGTGCCGGGACCCGGGAGGCCTCATCGCTCGCCAGGCAACGCTAGGCAAACCGTGTTGCCCAGGCATCTCGCGATTGTTTCGCGCGGGTTAATCGGGCCGGTGGAACCGCCGTCATGCCATCCCGGCTCGCCGTCGTCCTACCCTGGAGCCATGGTGAGCACGGGCGGCGCGGCCGAGCAGGTCTATCCCGGTCAGGCGCTCGGCCTGCCGGACAGCGGTGTGGGCTCGGTGGCCTCGATGGGCCGGCGGATCACCGCCTTCGTCATCGACATCGTGCTGTCCGCGCTGGTTGCCTGGTTGATCACCGCGCCGGAGCCGCCGCAGAACACCAGCCTGCTGGTCTGGGCCGGGATGACAGTGCTGACCGTCGGGATCTTCGGCATCACGCCCGGGCAGGGTGCGGTCGGCATCCGGGTGGTGCCCATGGGTGGCGGGGATTTCGTCGGTCTGTGGGCGATCCCGCGGACGCTGTTGACCTTCCTGATCGTTCCGCCGCTGCTGGTCAACGTCGACGGTCGAGGGCTGCACGACAGATTGTGCCGGACGATCGTGCTTCGGCTGCGCTAGTTCGGCGGTTCGCGCCGGCACTCTCGGGCGGTTACTTGCCCGACCTCCGCATGGCGCGCTGCATGTTGCGCTGCTTGACCCCGGCCGGCATCGGGCCCTTGGGCAACCCGGCCTGTGCGGTCCGCGCCGAGAGGGCGGTCAGCCGGTTGTCGAGTTCGATGGCCGCGGCGGGGGAGATGTTCCGTGGCAGCTTCATCAATTTCTGATTCAGCTTGCGCAGCGGCGTTTCGCCCTCTTCGTTCCCCACGATGATGTCGTAGATCGGGGTGTCGCCGACCACCCTGGCGAGCTTCTTCTTCTCCTGGGCCAGCAGCGGCTTGACCCGGTGCGGGGCGCCCTCACCGACCAGGATGATGCCCGGCCGGCCGATCACACGGTGCACCGCATCCATGTGCGACGTTCCGGCGATCGCTGGGGTGATCCGCCACTTGCCCCGCAGGTTGTTCTGCAGCGACCAGGCCGCGGCGCCGGGGGTGCCCTCGGCCTGCTGATAGACGTTGGCCTGCACCCGGCGGGAGAAGATGATCATCGCCGCCATGGCGCCCAGGAGGATGCCGAACGGCAGCACCATCCACCAGGGCAGGAACCACATCAGGGACAGCGTGACCACGGCCGCGATACCGACGAGCGCCCCGATCATCAGCGGGAGCAGTTTCTTGTCCTGCTTGCGCTGCGTCTGGAAGGCCTGCCAGATCTGACCGCGACGTTCCTTCGCGGCTACCCGCTTCGCCGCTTTCGCCGCCTTCTTCGCGTCCTTATCAGCAGTTTTGGAGGAGGCGCCAGCACTGGCGGCATTCTTGGCCATGCTGTCCAGGATAGTGCCCGGGAACGATGCGGGCGGACGCAACGGACCCGGGTTCACTGCGATACGCGCACCGGTTACGCCGACGCCGCGCCCTGTCGCCGGGTCTCGCGCGCCTCGGCGCCCTGCTTGTACAACGTGCCCGCCTTGTAGGAGGAGCGCACCAGCGGACCGGACATGACGCCGGCGAAACCCATGTGCTTGGCCTCATTGCTCAGTTCGACGAACTCCTGCGGTTTGACCCACCGTTCCACCGGGTGGTGGCGGGGGCTCGGCCGCAGGTACTGGGTGATGGTGATGAGATCGCAGCCGGCGGAGTGCAGATCGACCAACGCCTCGGAGATCTCGGCCCGGGTCTCGCCCATGCCGAGGATCAGGTTGGATTTGGTCACCATGCCGGCCGCCCGTCCCTGGGACAGCACGTCCAGCGACTTCTCATAGGTGAACGCCGGCCGGATGCGCCGGAAGATCCGCGGCACCGTCTCCAGGTTGTGGGCGAACACCTCCGGCTGGGCATCGAAGACCTGACCCAGCAGGTCCGGCTTGCCGGAGAAATCCGGGGTGAGGATCTCCACCCCGGTCTCCGGTGCCTGGGCGTGCACCTGGCGGATCGTTTCCGCGTACAGCCAGGCGCCCTCGTCGGGCAGGTCGTCCCGGGTCACGCCGGTGATGGTGGCGTACCGCAGGTTCATCTTCTGGATCGACTCGGCCACCCGGCGTGGCTCGTCGCGGTCGAGTTCGCCGGGTTTGCCGGTGTCGATCAGGCAGAAGTCGCAGCGTCGGGTGCACTGGTCACCGCCGATGAGGAAGGTGGCCTCCCGGTCCTCCCAGCACTCGTAGATGTTGGGGCAGCCCGCTTCCTGGCAGACGGTGTGCAAACCCTCCGTCTTGACCAGCGCCTGCAGGTTCTGGAACTCCGGACCGGTGCGCAACTTGGTCTTGATCCAGTCGGGCTTCTTCTCGATCGGTACCGCCGCGTTGCGCACCTCCAAGCGCAGCAGCTTGCGATTCTCCGGAGCCAGGGTCACGAAGCCCCACCCAGCCTCTTCTTGGCAGCTTCGACGGCTTCCGCCGAGGCGTGCTGACCCTTGTCGGCGGCGTCCTTGAGGTCGTCTCCGGCGGCGTCGGCCTTGGTCTTCGCCGAATCGGCGGCCTTCGAGGCTGCGTCCTTGGCGTTGTCCGCGGCGTCCTTGGCCTTGTCTGCGGCGGCCTTGACCTTGTCGCCGGCGTCGTCGGCCTTGTCCTTGGCGTTGTCCAGCGCCTCGGCCGCCTTGTCCTGAGCGGTGTCGACGGCGTCCTTCGCCTTGTCCAGCGCGTCGGACGCCTTGTCCTTCACGGTCTCGGCGACCTCGGCCGCCTTGTCCTTGGCGGTGTCCAGCGCGTCGGAAGCCTTGTCCTTGGCGTCGGCCAGCGCATCGCTGATCTTCTCGGACGCGGGCTTGGCGGCGGCCGGCTTGGGTGCGTAGGTCGGCGCGGGGGAGTTGTTCGGGATCGGGGTGTCGTTCGACCGCAGCTTCTTGAACGCGTAGGCGCCGCCCGCCGCGACCGCACCGACGATCAGCACATTGCGCACCGGATGACGCTTCTTGCCGGCCTTGGCGTCGGCCTTCTTGGAGGCCTTGTCGGCGGACTTGCTGGCCTTGGCGGCAGCGCCCGCGGCGGAAGCGGCGGCGGCCGCGACACCCTGCGCGATGCGCGGTCTGGGCCTTGTCGGATGCGACACCGGCCAGCCCGTGCGCCTTGTCGGTGGCGGTTCCGACCAACGAGTGGGCCTTCTTCCCGGCCTTCTTCTCGGCAATCCTGGCGCGCTTGACGGCCTTGGTCTGCGCCTTCGCACTGGCCTTGCGGGCACGTCGGCCGAGTTTCTTGGCCGATTCCTCCAGCGACTCACCTGCGCGCTCGACGTAGGGCGTCGCTGCGTGCGCAGCATCGCTGGCCAGGGCAGCCGCCTTACTGGCAGCCTCGCTCGTCGCATCGGCGACCTTGTCCGCCACCTTCTCGGCGAAGTCGGAAGCCTTGACCGCCAGGTCGTGTGCGGTGGCCCTCGGCCCTGTCGTCGTGCTCATCAGCTGCTCCTCATCATTCGTGTCGTCCATGACAAACCCCTGCAACCGCGAGCGGCGTAAATGTCCGGTTCCCCGGCGACCGCCGGGCTACACAGAGAACCGCCCGGTCATTGTTCCATCCTGCCGTGCCCGTCGCCCGGGTGATCAACCGGGCTGTCGACCGGCGAGTACGGGGTGCAGGTGCCAGTCGACACCGGGCGCCGGCGATGCCTGCCGCAAGTCAGGCTCTGCCGCACCGACCGTCAGCTCCCCATCGAGTCCCTGCCGCAACCGCTGCGTCACGATCTCCAGGGCATCGGCGACCGTCACCTGCCGACCGAGTTCGAGGCTCAACGACGTGACCCCGGCGTCGGCGATGCCACAGGGCACGATGCGATCGAAGCCGGCGAGATCCGGATCGCAGTTCAACGCGAAACCGTGCATGGTTACCCCGCGCGCGATCCGGACACCGATTGCGGCCACCTTGCGCTCGGGACGCGCATCGTCGGCGGGCAGCCAGACCCCGCTACGACCGGCGATCCGGCCGGTGGCGAGACCGAGGTCCGCACAGGCCGCGATCAACACCTCCTCCAGCACCCGGACGTAGCCCACGACGTCGACCGGTGCCATCAACTTGACGATCGGATAGCCGACCAGCTGCCCCGGGCCGTGCCAGGTGATGCGGCCACCCCGGTCGACCTCGATCACGGGTGTGCCGTCGGTCGGCCGATCCTCCGGCTGGGTGCGCTTGCCGGCGGTGTAGACGGCCGGGTGTTCCAGCAGCAGGACAGTGTCAGGGACGGTGTCCATCGCCCGGGCGTCGGCCAGCGACCGCTGCCGCTCCCAGGCGTCCTGATAGTCGACGAGTCCGCACCGCTCGAAACCCAGGGGCACGCTCAGATCGCGCATGCGTCGACCGTACCGCGGTGCTCCGACGGGCCTGTGGACAACTCCACTGAACAGAACAGGCGACCACCTACCGTCCCGGCCCATGGGTTTCGTCGTCGGCGCCTACCAGGCGGTCGAACAGATCGGGGTCGGCCACCGGGCGGCACCGGCCGTGCTCTGGCGCGGCGCCGACCTGCGGTCCCACAGCGACATCGCCATGACGGTGCTGCCGATCGAGCAGGTGGGCGCGGTGCTGTCCGAGGTCGAGGCAGTCGCTGAGATCCGGCATCCGCACCTGCTGCCGGTCATCGAGGTGGCGGAGCAGGGTGACCGGGTCGCGGCGGTGTATCCGTGGCCGGCCGGCGGTCGGCTCGCCGAGTTGATGATCCGCCGGGGCAGGCTCTCGGTGCCGGAGACCCTGACCGTGCTGATTCCGCTGGCATCGGCGCTGGCCGTTGCGCACGCTGCCGGGATCCGGCACGGGGGCGTGGCTCCGGAAGCGGTGTGGTTCGACGGCCAGGGACGGCCGCTGCTCGGGCCGTTGTCGGTCGGTCGGGTGATCGCCGAGCTGAACGACGGCATGCCGGTGGAGTGCCGGGACGTGGCCCCGGAGGTGGTGCGCGGTGAACGCCTGCACCACGCACCGCTGGGTCCGGCCTCCGATGTCTTCTCGTTGGGATCGATCGCGTTGCGGTGCCTCACGGGTCGGTCGGCGTGGCCGGCCGACGATCCGACGGACGTGCTGATCCAGTCGGCGGCCGGACTGTGGCCCGACCTGCCCGATGACGCCGGGCCGGCCGAGCTCGTCGACCTGGTGCGGTCGATGCTGCACGCCGACCCGGATCAGCGTCCCGATGCGGCCGAACTCGCCGCAAGCCTCGGCGGTATCGACGAACCTGCGCCGATCGACTTCGGCGCCGGGCCGGTTCCGGTCCCTGCCTCGGCGAACCGCTGGCGTGGCTTCAGCGGTGTGCACCAGGAGCTGGCGGTCGGCGGCGCCGCCGAACGATCGCCGAGCGGTGGTTCGGCGGTCACCGCCGAAGCCGACGCCACAGTCGACGCCGGCCCGGAACGACCATCGGTTCCGGTCGCTCGGGATCGATCCGCCATCCGGGCGCGGGCCGCGCAGCAAAGGGCTGTGCTGCGCCGTCGGGTGCTCCATCCCGAACCGGGTGACCGGCCCCAGGTCACCGAACCGGACCGGATCACCCCGGCAGCGCGGGCCGGTATCGCGTTGCTGGTCGGATTGCTGATCACCCTGGTCGCCGTGCAGGTCGGCGCTTGGTGGACCGGCCGGGACCAACCAGGGGTCGAGGCGGAGGTCGCGCCGGACTGGACGGAGGTCGTCGTCGAACTCGATGCCGCCAGAGCGCGGGCCTTCGCAGCCGCCGACGCCGCACTGCTGGACCAGGTCTACGACGACCCGAATTCGCCGGCCGCGGCCGCGGATGCGGCGACCATCGATCAGCTGGCGCAGGGTGGCTGGCGGGTGCGCGACGGCGTTCACGAGATCGTCAGCGTGACGATCGACGATTCGGCTGGTGAAGTCGCGGCGGAACCGTCGGCTGCCGCAGCTCCCGTCACCGACGGCGAGGCTCGGGCCGGCCCGGTACGACTGGCGGTGGTCGACGTCCTGCCGGCCCGGTCGATCGTCGACAGCGCCGGTGTCCAGGTAGGTGTCACGCAGGCGCGGGCCGAGCAGCAGCGGATCCTGGTCGTCGGACCGACGGCGGGCGGGTACCGGATCATGGCGATGGAGGCGGGCTGAGACCGCTGGTCGGACGCTGTCGAGCGCCTGTCGGACCGCGCATGGACGTGCGGGAGTCACGACGGTCGAACAGCGGTCATAGCAGCGGTCTGAGATCCGTCGGACGGCGATCCGGTGGGATCCGGGACGGCATTTGGCGCGTTGATCCCGGTGACTGTCGGACCCCGCTCCTACCGTGACCCCATGCGCCTGCTGCACACCTCCGACTGGCACCTCGGTCGGTCCTTCCACGGCCAGAGCCTGCTGGCCGACCAGGAAGCGGTGCTCGGCGCGCTGGCCGATCTCGCGGCCGAGCGGAACGTCGACGTCGTGCTGATCTCCGGCGACCTGTACGACCGTGCGGTTCCCTCGCCAGAGGCCGTGCAGTGCGCCAGCCGGGTCCTCGGACGGATCCGGGAGGCGGGCATCAGCATCGTCGCGATCTCCGGCAATCACGATTCGGCACCGAGACTGGGTGCCTTCACCGACTTTCTCGCCGCCGGCGGCCTGCATCTGCGCACCGCAGCCCGACGCGCGGGCGAGCCGGTGATGATCGACGACCCGGAGGGTCCGGTCGCGTTCTACCCGGTGCCGTATCTGGAACCCGATCTGGCGCGGGCGATCTGGGAGTTGCCGACCCCGGCGAGCCATCAGCAGGTGTTGTCCAGAGCGCTGGGCGACGCACGCGCCGACCTGGCGCGGCGGCCGGCCGGAACCAGGTCGGTGGTGCTGGCGCACGCCTTCGTCACCGGCGCCGCGGTCGCCGGGTCCGAACGATCGATCGCCGTCGGCGGTGTCGAGTCGGTGACGGCAGACGTGTTCGACGGCTTCGACTATGTGGCGCTCGGCCACCTGCACACCGCCCAGCTGGTCACCGACCGGATCCGGTATTCCGGATCGCCGCTGCCGTATGCGTTCTCCGAGGCCGGTCAGCGAAAGTGCGCCTACCTGGTGGATCTCGACGCCGGTGGGCGACCAGTCGTCGAGCGCGTCGAGCTGCCGGTGATCCGCCGGTTGGCCACCCTGCGCGGAACCCTTGCCGAAATCCTGTGTGCGAGCGGTGAACTCGCCGATGCCTACTTGTCGGTCGAGTTGACCGATCCGGTCCGCCCGCTGGAACCCATGCGACGCCTTCGCGAGAAGTTCCCGCACACCCTTGTCGCGCAATGGGTCCCGTCCGTCGATTCCGGCGCGGTCGGCCGGGCCCGCGGGTCGGGCGGCGGGCATCGCGCCGATGAGGTGCTGCTCTCCGACTTCGTCGTCGAAGCCAGGGGCAGTGCGCCGTCACCGACCGAGCTGACGCTGATGCACGACGCGCTGGCCGCTGAGCGACAGCTGGAGCGGGCCAGATGAGGTTGCACGAGTTGGAGTTGAGTGCGTTCGGCCCGTTCGCCGGCACCGAGACGGTCGACTTCGATGCGCTCGGTGCCGACGGGCTCTTCCTGGTCCAGGGCGACACCGGCGCTGGGAAGACCACGCTGCTCGATGCCGTGGCCTACGCCTTGTTCGGCCGGGTGCCGGGACCCCGCAACGAGGCCAAGCGGCTGCGGTGCGATCGGGCTCCGGCCGATGTCGTCACCCAGGTGCGGCTGCTCGTCACCATCGCCGGTCACCGGTTGGAGATCACCAGGCGGCCGGAGTACGAGCGGCCGAAATCCCGTGGTGAGGGGATGACGTTGCAGCGCGGCAAGGTCTCGTTGAGATGGGCCGGCGATGCGCCGGTCGGACGGGCCGCCGAAGGACTGACCAGGGCCGACGAGGTCGGTGATGCCGTCGTCGATCTGCTCGGGATGTCGGCGGATCAGTTCTTCCAGGTGGTGCTGTTGCCACAGGGTGACTTCGCCAGGTTCCTGCGCGCAGACACCGCCGAGCGGGGCGATCTGTTGGAACGACTTTTCGACACCGGCCGGTTCGGCCGGATCGAGGATTGGTTCGCCGCTGCGCGACGGGAGGTCGGTGGACAGTTGCGCGCTGCCGAGGAGCAGGTCCAGCAGATGCTCGCCCGGCTCGGCGAATCCGCCGGGCTGGAGCCGACCGCCGATGCCGGCGAGAACTGGCTGGCCGGCGTGCGGGACCTGCTGGCCGATCGGGCCGAGTTGCTCGCCGACCGAGCGGCCGCATCCCGGCTCCTGCGGGACACGTCGGCCGCGGCGCTGTCGGTCGCGCAGGACCGCGCCGGAAGGATCGAGCGGCGCCGAGCCCTTCGCGAGCGGATGGACCGGCTGGAGGCGGAACGCGCCACCGTCGAAGGTGACCGGGTCCTGATTGCCCGGCACGGGCGGACCGCGACGGTGATGTCGGCGGTGTCGCACCACGACGCCGCTCGAGAGGTGTTGGTCGATGCCGGGCGTCGGCGGCGGGCGGCCGACCGGGCGTTGCACCGTGCGGCTCCACCCGCTGGCAGCATCGATCTGCTCGATCTGGGCATGCTGGCCGACGACGTGGTTGCCGTGCGCGCAGCCGCGAAGGCCGACCGTGACCTGGCCGAGGAGCTCACGCACGCCGTCACCGAGGCGGCGGACCAGGAACGCGACCTGGTGGAACTCGATCGGGCCAAGCAACGGCATCATCGTGACGAGGTCGCTGCGGTGGACGCGGAGCAGCGGCTGGCCGGGCTCCCCGCCCGGATCACCGAACTCGAGGCGCGCGTCGAGGGTGCCAGGGCGGCCCGGGACCAGCTGCCCGCGGTTCGGGACCTGCTCACCGCGGCCGAGGTGGTGCTGCAGGCCGCCGCTGCGGCCGCGGACCTGAAGGTGCAGGTCGAGTTGGCGACCGCTGCAGCGGTGGCCGCAACCGATCGTCACCAGGCGGCGGTCGACCGGCGGCAGTCCCTGGTGGACGCGCGGATCGCCGGCATGGCCGCCGAACTGGCCGCGGAACTCGTCGACGAGCAGAGTTGCCCGGTCTGCGGCGCAACAGAGCACCCGCGACCGGCCGCTCCGACGTCGACCACCTCGACGGCCGCCGCGATCAAGGCGGCGCAGGCCGAGGAACGGGCGGCGGCCACCGAGCGGGATCGCGCCATCCAGCGCCGCTGGGAGCTGGATCAGTCGATGGCCCGGAACCTGGAGTCGGCCGGCGGTCGATCCGTCGAGGTGGCCACCGCCGAGCTGACGGAGTGCTCGGAGCGGCACCACCGGCTGACCGCGGTGGCCCGCAACGTCGACGCCTTGCTCGGTCTGCGAGAAGCGGCCGGAAAGGCGTTGTTCGAGCAGGGGCTCCGTCGCGAGGATCTGGCCACCTCGCTCGCGGCAGGCACCCGACAGATCTCCGAGCTGACCCAGCGGACCGACAAGCGCGCCGCACGGCTGTCCAGGGCGCGGGCCGGCCACCCGTCGGTACCGGCCCGCCGCAGCTTTCTGCTCGAGCGCGCCACGGCGCTCGATGCGATCGCCGATTGCGCCGGGGCACTCGCCGTAGCCGGCGAGCAGGCCGACCGGGCAGCGCGGGCAGTGGCGGCCGTGGTCGCCGACGCCGGCTTCCAGCAGCTCGACGAGGCGATTGCCGTTGCCGCCCTTGATGTCGAAGCGCTGATCCGGCGGGTGCGGTCGGCCGACGACGAGTTTGCCGCGGTGGATGCGCAACTACGGGACCCGCAGTTCGACGGGCTGACCGACGACGAATCGGCGGATCTTGACGCGGTCCGGGCCGCAGCGTCCGATGCGGCGGCCGCCGCCGAGCAGGCGATCACAGCGGCACACGGTGCTGTCGAACGCCGCAAGCAGGTGGCGGTCGCGGCCCGGCGCCTGCAGGCGGCGTGGCGATGCCGGGAGCCGATCAGCGCCAGGGAATCCGAGATCGCGGCCCTGGCCGATGTCATGCAGGGTCGCGGGCAGAACGCGCTGGGGATCTCGCTGCGGACGTACGTGTTGGCCGCCCGGCTGAAGGAGGTCGCGGCCGCGGCGGGCCAGCGACTGGACCGGATGTCGGCCGGCCGGTACACGTTCGTCCACTCCACCGATCGGGAGGCCAGGGGCAAGGCGGGAGGTCTCGGGCTGGACATCCTGGACGGTTGGTCGGGGCTGGTCAGGCCGGCCAAGACGCTGTCCGGTGGCGAATCGTTCCTGGCCTCGCTGGCGCTCGCGCTCGGACTGGCCGACGTGGTGGCCGCGGAAGCGGGCGGCCGGGTGCTCGACACCCTCTTCGTGGACGAAGGGTTCGGCAGTCTCGACCCCGACACCCTCGATCTGGTGATGGGCACCCTGGACGAACTCCGCGCGGGCGGCCGGGTGGTGGGGGTGGTGTCGCATGTCGACGAGCTGCGTCAGCGGATCCCCAGCCAGGTGCGGGTCTCCCGGCACCAGCAGGGATCCACGCTGGCCGTGACCACCGGATGACGGTTGTGCACCGGCCGGCGGGGATCCGCGGCGCCGCGGTGATCGGATGCGTGACAATCGGATGCGTGACCACCGGATGATGGGTGTTCACCGGCACCACTGGAGGCGGCCGTGTTCCTGTTGATCGCGCATTTCGACGTCGACCCGGCCGACTCCGCCGACCAGGCGCTGGCCGACGCGGCCGAGCCGGTCAGGCTGCTGGCTGCCCAGCCCGACACCCGGCACCTGCGCTGGGGCCGGTCCACCGACGACGCCAACCGATTGCTGCTGGTCGCCGAATTCGACACCGCCGCCGCGTATCGCCGCGCCCAATCGCCGTTCGAGGTGCGCAAGGTGTTGATCCCGTGGCTGTCCCGGGCAGAGGTCCGCACCTCGGGGGCTTTCGAGGTGCTGGCGGCGGCCGATGGCGATCAGTTCTGGGAGCCGGAGGTCACCGTGCCCGACCCGGGTCGGTGAGCTGACCGGTACGGGCCCGGACGGCGGCCGCGTGATGGGTGGTCATCGGCGCCGTGTGGAGTCATTAGGCTCGACGGTCGTTGACCGACCCCGCGGAATCCACCGTCGGGGACATCGCCCGGACGCCGAACGTCACATCCGGGCCCGCAGCACAGGAGTTCTCGTGGCCGCCACCCGTCTCGACGCCGTCGTCTCACTCGCCAAGCGCCGGGGGTTCGTCTATCCCTGCGGCGAGATCTACGGCGGAACCAAGTCCGCCTGGGATTACGGCCCGCTCGGCGTCGAGCTCAAGGACAACATCAAGCGGCAGTGGTGGAACGCCATGGTGCGTTCCAGGGAAGACATCGTCGGCCTCGACTCCTCGGTGATCCTGCCGCGCCAGGTCTGGGTGGCCTCCGGTCACGTCGCCGCCTTCGTCGACCCGCTCGTCGAGTGCACGTCCTGCCACAAGCGTTACCGGGCAGACCATCTCGAGGAGGAGTACGCGGAGAAGAAGGGTCGGCAGCCGGAGAACGGACTCGCCGACATCCCGTGCCCCAACTGCGGCACCCGGGGCGCCTGGACCGAGCCCAAGGAGTTCAACGGGCTGCTGAAGACCTTCCTCGGCCCGGTCGAGGACGAGTCCGGTCTGCACTACCTGCGACCGGAAACCGCGCAGGGCATCTTCATCAACTACAACAACGTGGCGTCCTCGTCACGCAAGAAGCCGCCGTTCGGGATCGGCCAGATCGGCAAGTCGTTCCGCAACGAGATCACCCCCGGCAACTTCATCTTCCGCACCCGTGAGTTCGAGCAGATGGAGATGGAGTTCTTCGTCAAGCCGGGCAGCGACGAGGAATGGCACCAGTACTGGATCGACACCCGCACGGAGTGGTACGTCGATCTGGGGCTCTCCAGGGACAACCTGCGGCAGTACGAGCACCCGAAGGAGAAGCTCTCCCACTACTCCAAGCGCACCGTCGACATCGAGTACCGGTTCCACTTCGGCAACGAATGGGGCGAGCTCGAAGGGATCGCGAACCGCACCGACTTCGACCTGAAGACGCACTCCGAGCACTCCGGCGTCGACCTGTCCTACTTCGACCAGGAGACCGGCGAGCGCTGGACGCCGTACGTGGTCGAGCCGGCGGCCGGGGTGAACCGGGCGATGATCGCCTTCCTGCTGGAGGCCTACGCCGAGGACGAGGCGCCCAACACCAAGGGCGGCGTCGACAAGCGCACCGTGCTGCGGCTCGACCCGCGGCTGGCCCCGGTGAAGGCGGCCGTGCTGCCGCTGTCCCGGCACGCGGACCTGTCGCCGATCGCCCGCGACCTGGCCGCGGGGCTCCGCAAGTCGTGGAACGTGGAGTTCGACGATGCCGGCCAGATCGGTCGCCGGTACCGCCGGCAGGACGAGATCGGCACCCCGTTCTGTCTCACCGTCGACTTCGAGACCGCCGGCGACCAGGCCGTCACCATTCGTGATCGGGACTCGATGACGCAGGAGCGGGTCGCCCTCGACCAGGTGCAGAGCTACCTGAGCGGTCGGCTGATCGGCGCCTGAACGGGCTTCCCGGACGTTCGACCCCAGGCCCGACCTTTCGGCCTCCCGAACGTCCGACCTTTCGGCGACCCGCAGACGCCCGCCCTCATCCGAGTTGATCAACCACGTCGGCACCATTCGCGAGACTTCAATGGTGCCAACATGGTTGATCAACAACGACTTACCAGGTCGAACCCGGCCGTCGGTCAGTTGCCCAGATTGCCGGGATAGCGGAACTGCTCGTCCGGAACGGTGGTTCCGCGGAACCAGGCGTCCATGAACGGCGTGACATCCCGCCCGGCCAGGGTGTTCACGAACTGCTCGAGCTCGTCGAAGGAAGCGTTCTTACCGCCGTAGGTCGCCGGCCATTCCTTCAGCAGACGGAAGAAGGCGTCGTCGCCGATCTCGGCGCGAAGAGCGTGCAGGGCCAGCGGGCCGCGGTCGTAGACCCGGGTGAACTCGTCGCCCGCGCCCATGTCGACCAGCGGTGAGCGCCAGAATCTCGGCTGGTTGACCAGCGAGTTCATCTGCTCCTTCCACTGCGCGTCCAGGTCGGTCTTGTTGACCTGCGCGTCGTAGAGCCACGGAGCGTAGGACGCGAAGCACTCGTTGAGGCAGATGTCGGACCAGCGCTGCACGGTCACGTCATCGCCGTACCACTGATGGGCGAGTTCGTGCACGACGGTCTCGAAGCTGGCGATCGGCCCGCCGCCGTAGACCGGCCGGGTGGCGGTCTCCAGCGCGTACCCGGTGTTCAGCCCGGTGAAGATCCCGCCGGCCGCCTCGAAGGGATAGGGGCCGAAGTAGCCGGACAGCACGTCGATGATCTGGCCGGTGCTATCGGCCAGTTCCCGGGCGTCGTTGTTGGCGTCCGGCGCGATCGCGGACACGATCGGCTTGCCGTCCGCCAGCTTTCCCTCCACCACGTCGAACTTGTCGATGTACAGCGTCGTCAGGTAACTGGCCACCGGGTCGCTCAGGGCCCAGCGGAAGACGGCGTTGCCGGCACCCGGGTCGGGCAATCCGTCGGTCTGCCGAATCCCGTTCGAGATGACCTGCCACTCCTGGGGAACGGTGGCTGTCACGGCGAAGGTCGCGGTGTCGGCCGGATGCTCGTTGACCGGGTACCAGGACGACGCGCTGTACGGCTCGCCGATGACGATCGCGCCGCCGCTGTCCGTGCGATACCAACCACTGTCCGAGCCGAGAGTTCCACCCTGGATCAGGTCCGGCTCCCCGGCGTAGGCCACCTCGACGACCAGCGCGCCCTGTGCGGCGACCAGGTCGGCGGGGCTGATGACCAACTCGGCATCCTGCTGCTCGAAGGTCGCAGGTGTTCCGTTCACGTCGACCCCGGTGACCGTCATGGTCGGTTGCAGGTCGAGGTTGAACTGGGTGAGGCCTTCGTCCGAGGTCACCGTGCCGGTCAGCGTCGCGGTCGAGGAGAGTGCGTTGCTGTCCGGGTCGTACTTCAGATCGATGTCGTAGGAGTCGATCTGGTAGCCGCCGTTGCCGGACAGTGGATAGTAGGGATCGCCGATTCCGGCGTCGCCGATAGTTCCCTGCGCCCCGTCCGGTTCCCCCGATGCCGCGTTCGGCAGCGCCGCGGTGGACGGAACGGTGATGCCCGGAGCCGGTTCGGCGGTGGTGGTCGCCGCTCCGGGCGAGGTCGACGCCGCGCCGGCCGGCAGCTGCATCGTCGTGCCGGGGATCGCGGTGCCGGCCGTCATCGACGAGCAGGCGCTGGTCACCGTGGCCGCGAGCAGCACGACGGCCAGCGCCCGGTAGCGGGTCTGTGCGGTACCTGGCGCGGCGGGCCGGGGGCGTTCGATGCATCTGCGGCACCGTACAAGCCCGCCATGACAAGGCCCTGTCAGCTGTCGGGCAGCCGGCTGGGAACCGTCGCCGTGGTGACCGTCCGATCACCGATGGCCTGGCATGATCGAATTCCGGCGCGACCGCGTCGACGAAACCTGGTCGGTCGATCCCGACCGGGAGGCACACGATCGGGGGCGTGCGGTGCGGACCATCGGGCGCTACGTCGGCGGGCTGCTGCTGGTTGCCGTGCTGATCGTCGGCGGCGTCGCGCTGCGGATCGTCCAACTGGGGCAGGCCGATGAGCGGTCCAGCGCGGACGCCATCGTGGTGCTCGGTGCTGCGCAGTACGACGGCGATCCCTCGCCGGTGTTCCAGGCCCGACTGGACCATGCCGCCGAGCTCTACCGGGACGGTGTCGCACGCCGCATCCTGACCATCGGTGGCGGGCAGACCGGCGACCGCACCACGGAAGGCGCAGCGGGCGCCGCCTATCTGGCGGATCTGGGTATCGACCGGGCGGCGCTCACTGCCGTTGGCAGCGGTGACGACACGCTGGCGAGTCTCCGCGCCGCCGAGGTGGTGCTGGCCGAGAACGGTTGGCACAGCGTGGTCCTCGTGACAGATCCGTGGCACGCTGCCCGGTCCCGGATGATGGCGCAGGATCTGGGCATGAGCGTGCGGGTGTCGCCGGTGCAGGAGGGGCCGTCGCTGCGCGCCGGCACCGCGCCGCGGTATGTCCTGCGGGAGACGCTCGGCGTGCTGTACTACCGGCTCACCGGTGGGTCGTCCGGAGTCGGAACGGCCGTGATGTGAGGGTGGAGCACGCCGCGGTGGCGCAGGGCTACACCGATCAGGACGTCGAACGGCTGGTCGTCGAACCGGCCAAGACCGCCGGGCTGCCGGAGTCTGCGGGTGCCGGCGGACGCAGTCCGTTCGCCCGAGACCGGGCCCGGGTGCTGCATTCGGGCTCCTTCCGTCGGCTGGCCGGCAAGACGCAGGTGGTCGCGCCGGACGAGGATGCAGTACCGCGGACCCGATTGACCCATTCGCTGGAGGTCGCGCAGATTGCCAGGGAGATCGGCGAACAGCTCGGCTGCGACGCCGACCTGGTCGATCTCGCCGGCTTGGCGCACGACATCGGTCATCCGCCGTTCGGGCACAACGGCGAATCTGCCCTCGATCAGATCGGCGCGGCCGCCGGCGGGTTCGAGGCCAACGCACAGAATCTGCGGCTGCTGAGCAGGCTGGAACCCAAGATCCTCACCGAGGACGGCCGGCCTGCCGGGTTGAACCTGACCAGGGCGTCGCTGGACGCGGTGATCAAGTACCCGTGGCTGCGACCGGAGACCGGCGGCAAGTTCGGCGTCTACCCCGACGATGTGGCGGTCTTCGAGTGGATCAGGCGACCGGCGGACGACCGCGGCGGACGAGCATCGAGGCGCAGGTGATGGACTGGGCCGACGATGTCGCCTACTCCGTGCACGACGTGGAGGACGGCATCAGCGCCGGCCGGGTCGACCTGGCGCGACTCGCCGATCCGGCCGAGCGCGAAACGATTGCCGTTGCTGCGCAGGCGTTCTCGGAGGAATCAGTGGCCGACCTCGGCACCGTGCTGGCGGATCTGCTCGCGGTCCCGGTGGTGGCCGCGGGAATCGGTCACCGGGCCGGACCGGTCGCGGACGCCGCCACGAAGAGACTGACCAGCGAACTGACCGGACGGCTGGCCACCGGCGCCATCGCGGCGACCCGGGCCGCCGGCGGCCCGGGGGCGCTGGTCCGCTACACCGCCGACCTCCAGGTACCGCGGGTGCTGCGGGCCGAGGTCGCGGTGCTCAAGGCCATTGCCCGGCACTACGTGATGGCAGATCCGCAGCGGATCGCGATCCAGCACGAGGAGCAACTCCTGCTGATGGAACTGGTGCTGGCGATGGCCGACCGCGGGTCGGCGGCTCTCGACCCGATGTTCGCCGGCAGCTACGACGATGCCGGCGGGGACGCCGAACGGCTCCGGGTGGTGCTGGATCAGGTCTCGCTGCTCACCGACGCCCAGGCCATGGCCCGGCACCGCCGGCTCACCAGCTGACCGTCACGGGATTGCGCGGGACCGGAACCGGGTCGAGAATCGGGCCCGGCGTGGGGAGTGATCGGTGGACAGCGACGGCGCGGCTTCGTTCCGTAAGGGCCCGAAGGCCTACGACCAGCTGGTCGGTCGGTACAGCCCGGCCCTCGGCCGCGAGCTGATCGCATTCGCCGGAGTCCGGACGGGACAGCGGGTGCTGGACGTCGGATGCGGCACCGGCCTGCTGACGGCCGAACTCGCAGCCGTTGTCGGCGCCGACTACGTGTGCGCCATCGACCCGTCCGAGCCGTTCGTGCAGGCGACCCGCTCACGTGTCCCGGGCAGTGCGGTCGAAGTCGGCGGGGCAGAGGAGATTCCTTTCGGCGATGGGACTTTCGACGTCGCACTGGCCCAGCTGGTGGTGAACTTCATGGCCGACCCGGGCGCCGGGGTGCGGGAGATGCGACGGGTCGTCCGGCCGGGCGGGACGGTGGCGGCGTGCGTCTGGGACTACAAGGGGGAGATGACGCTGCTGCGCACGTTCTGGGATGCCGCCCGCGCCACCGATCGCGGCAGTGGCGGGCTCGACGAGGGTGTGCGCATGGGTTACAGCGATCCGGAGTCCCTCTCCGCCCTGTGGGCGGATCAACAGTTGCGGTCGGTGGTCACCACCGAATTGCGTCCCTCCGTGCGGTACGCCGACTTCGACCGAGCTGTGGGAGCCGTTCCTGGCCGGCGTCGCGCCCACCGGTGTCTACGTGGCGACCCTGGACGACGCCGGACAAGAGGCGCTGCGCGAGGAGTTCTTCCGCCGGCTGGGCAGTCCGGCCGGCCCGTTCGAACTCTCGGCCAGGGCCTGGGCGGTGGCCGGGACTCGATGACGCGCAGCTGACGGCCCGTCATCGGCAGGGGTCGGGGTTCTCGCCGGGCCGCCCTGGTGGACAACCGTCGAAGTCGTCTGCCGGCCGGACATAGACTCGCCAGCGTGGCAGGGCGGATTTCAGAGGCGGACCGGGAACGGGTTCGCGACGCCAGTCGCATCGAGCAGGTGGTGGGGGAGTACGTCGCACTGCGCAACGCGGGCGGTGGCAATCTCAAGGGCCTTTGCCCATTCCACGACGAGAAGACCCCGTCGTTCCAGGTCAGCCCGGCCCGTGGCTACTACCACTGCTTCGGCTGCGGTCAGGGCGGTGACGTCTTCGCCTTCCTGCAGGAGGTCGAGCACCTCACCTTCGTGGAGACCGTCCAACGGTTGGCCGAGCGGGCGAACATCACCCTGACGGTGATGGAGGGCGGCTCGTCCACCAGGTCCGATCGAGGCACCAGGCCCCGGCTGCTCGCGGCCAACAAGGCGGCAGCCGAGTTCTACGCGGCCCAACTGACCACCGACCAGGCGGAAACGGCGCAGACCTTCCTCGCCGATCGCGGGTTCGACCTGGCCGCTGCCGCGCACTTCGGTTGCGGATACGCCCCCGACGGCTGGGACAAACTGGTCAAGGCCCTGACCGCGCAGGGCTTCTCGCTCGACGAGCTGTACCGGGCGGGCCTGGCCAGGCAAGGCCAGCGAGGACCGATCGATCAGTTCCACCGCCGGTTGCTGTGGGCGATCCGGGACGCCGCAGGCGATGTGGTCGGCTTCGGCGCGCGCCGGCTGTTCGCCGACGATCGGCTGGAGGCGAAGTACGTCAACACGTCGGAGACGCCGCTGTACAAGAAGTCCCAGGTGTTGTTCGGGCTGGATCTGGCGAAGCGGGACATCTCCCGGCAGCGCCGCGCCGTGGTGGTCGAGGGCTACACCGACGTGATGGCGATGCACCTGGCCGGTGTGACGACCGCGGTGGCGTCCTGCGGAACGGCCTTCGGCGACGAACACATCAGCGTGTTGCGCCGCTACCTGCTCGATTCCGAGGTGATCCGCGGCGAGGTCGTCTACACCTTCGACGGTGACAACGCCGGGCAGAAGGCGGCGCTCAAGGCCTTCGACTCCGATCAGCGGTTCGCCGCCAACACCTATGTCGCAGTCGCGCCGGCCGGGATGGATCCGTGCGAGCTGCGGCAGGCCAAGGGTGACGAAGCGGTGAAGGCGTTGGTGGAGAACCGCAGTCCGCTGTTCGCGTTCGCCATCACCACCACGCTCAAGGAGTACAACCTGGACACCGCGGAGGGCCGGGTGGCCGCCACCACCGCCGCGGTCCCGTTGGTGGCGCGGATCAAGGAAAGCACCCTTCGCGACGAGTACGTCCGGCAGCTCGCGGGCTGGCTGGGCTCCGAGCTGGCCCCGATCCAGCAACGGGTGCGGGACTTCACCGCTGTCGCCGCCCGGGAGGCCAAGCGAACCGCCGCGCGGGACGAGGCCAGGACGCGGGCCTCCGACTCGGCCCCCGGCACGCCCAACGGGGGTCGCCGGCCGGTCGGCCCGGACGGTCAGCAGCCGCCCGACCGCCCGTCGCCAGACAGGCGGTCGCCCGACCGGCAGCCAGCTGACCGGCAATCGCATCGTGACCACGAACCGCCGCCGGAGCCTCCGGACCACGAGGACGGCCCACCGGACGACGGCGGGCACGCGGTCTCGGACGGCGGCCCCGGGACTGTCCGGGCAGCAGACATGCACCGACCCAATCCGACCGACAGTGCCACGTTCGTCGAACGTGAGGCGTTGAAACTTGTTCTGCAGCAACCTGATCTGGTGGCCGGCGGCTATCAGCAGGTGCGGGTCGAGGCGTTCACCAACCCGGCGTACGCCGCTGTCCACGGCGCCGTCGAGGCGGCCGGTGGTCCGCCGTCGGAAGGATCGAAGGCGGCCTGGGTGGACACGGTTGCCGACCACCTGCCGGCGGGTGCCTGGCGGTCACTGGTCACCGAACTGGCCGTGGAGCCGCCGCGCAACAAACTCGACGCGGTCAACGCCCAGTACGCCGGTGCCATTCTCGCCGGGATGGCGTTGCGGGTGGCCGCTGCGGACGAACGCAACCTGAAGTCGGCGCTGCAGCGGGCCGAGGCATCGGGAGACACCGAGGCCAGGTTGCGCTTGCAGACGGACCTCGCAGCGGTGGCGAACTACCGGCGGGCGCTGGCCGACCGGGCAAGGGGGGACGGGTGATGTCGCCGATCGGCTTCCGCCTGCCCTGGCGGCGCCAGGCGCTGCCGCCGGTGCTCGCGGCGCAGCTGGATCCGGAGGAACACATTCAGGCCGTCGCCCCCTGTGCCGACGGGAAGCTGTTGGCGGCCAGCCGCTTCGGCCTGTGGGTGATCGAAGACGGTCGGGCCGGCCGGCTCGGTTGGGAGTCGATCGCCAAGGCTCGGCTGACCGCGCAGGTGCTCTCGATCATCCCGACCGAGGTGGTGGGTGAGTTCGACGACGGGGTCCAGGTACTGCGCGACCAGCCGACCCGGGAGTTCGTCCTGACCGAGCGCAGCAATCTCACCGACGTGGTGCACACCAGGGTCCGCCGATCGGTCGCGGCCAGCCGTCACGTGACCTACCCCGGGAGTGGTGGCTGGGTCGTCCTGCGGCGGGTGCCTGGACGCAACGGCCTGCTCAGGCAGGTCCGGCTCGATCCCGGCACCGATCCTGGTGCGCCGGGCTTCGATCGGGCGGTCGCCGAGGTCGCCGCCGATCTCGAGGCCGCGCCTCAGGGCTGACCGGTCTCGCAGGCTTGACCGGTTGCGGGGTTTGTCGGACGAATCTTCCTGGGACAGAAGCGGCGTCGGACGAGCGGATACGATGCGCAGCGTGACGCAAGACCAGGAACCCGATTTCGATCCCGGGAAGTTGCGCGCTTCGAACGCCGATCGGGAGGCGGTCGCGCAGAAGCTGCAGACTGCGATGTCCGAGGGTCGGCTGACCGTGAGCGAACTCCAGGAGCGACTGGACACCGTCTACGGCGCAAAGACCCTCAGCGAACTGGAGCCCGTGACCTGGGACCTGCCGGGTCACACCGACCTGGTGCCGAAGGCGCCGCCGATGCCGAAATCGCTCAGCAAGTCGCCCGCTGCCGGGTCGCCGGCCCCGATGCCGTCGGCCGGGATGGAAAGAGTCGGCGGCACGCCAACGTCGAGTGTCGCGATCGGCATCATGTCCGGCGCGACCCGCGGCGGCGCCTGGGTGGTGCCGGGTCAGTTCACCGCTCTCGCCCTCATGGGCGGCATCGATCTCGACCTGACCAAGGCGCGTCTGGCCGAGCGCGAGGTGACCATCACCGCCGTTGCGATCATGGGCGGGATCGACATCGTGGTTCCGGACAACCTGACCGTGATCGTCAACGGCATCGGCTTCATGGGCGCCTTCGAGGACACCGCGCGGGTCCAGGGGGTGCCCGGCGGGCCGGTGGTCCGGATCAACGGGCTGGCGTTCATGGGTGGGGTCGAGGTCAAGCGAGCGAAGAAGAGCCGCGGCGAGATCGAGGAGTAGGGCCGCCGCCAGGGTTGTGTTTCAACGCTCACTGCGCAGGTCGAGCCGGGTCACCGGTCCTTCGAGAACACTCCGGACACCTTTGCCTGGACGAACCCGGCCGCACCCTGCACCGCGGGATGGTCGGCGACAGTCGAACTCCACCGCTTGATCTGCTCGTACCGCTCGCGGCCGGCCCTCGACCCGAGCACGTAACCGATGCCGATGCCCAACACGAGGCGAAACATCCGGTGGATCCTCCTTCAGTAGTGCCCGACGCCATTGATCCCCGAACACCAGTGGTGCCTCACGCCGCTGTGGGCAACCCGAGCGTGCCGGGCCCAGTTCGACGACCTGGAGAACTCGGGCATCCGGGTGATGCGATGAGTCTCTCATTCCCGCGAGACCTGGTTTCGCCGGTGGCGGAGGCAGGCGGCCGGTCCTCTGCAGGCACGGTCCGCTCAGCGTCCTGCCCGAGTCGTCCGGATCGATCCCGGGGACCTTGATGCACCGGGTTGCCCGGTTCGGAACGTCGGCAGATCTGGGCTATCCTTGTCGAGCGCTGCCGCCTGCCGGTGGCGCCGGTCCTCCGTAGCTCAATTGGCAGAGCATCCGACTGTTAATCGGACGGTTACTGGTTCGAGTCCAGTCGGGGGAGCACAGTTCTCACGTTCGGGCGGGTCAGCCCGTCGCCTCATCCGCCGCGGAAAGTGGCCATGACACCCTGCCTGCTGTTCGGCGTCCGTCGGCCTGGATCGCACCCGTTGGCGCCGCCGCTTGTCGGTCCTGCTTCCGCCGCGACAGTGCAGCGAGGAAATTGACTGCCGCATAAGAATTTGTCCAACTGGTCGATTGGTTTGGGTAACGGCCAAAATGATCACCGAATGCCATTTCTCCTATCGCCCATCTGGCCTCTTGTCCGGTCGCCTGCACTTTGTGAGCATCGGTCGCGTCATCACCCCCAGTCCGGAAATTGTGACGAATGACCTGACCCCGGACAGAGAAAAGGAGAGACCGAATGCCCACCGCGACCCGCCCCAACGTCGAGAATCACAGCGATCGGGACCGGATGATCCTGGCCAGCAGGGAACGGCAGCAGGCGATTGACGACTGGTTCAGCGCTGCTGCCGAGTTCCAACGCAGCTACCAGGATTGGGTGACAACCGGTTTGCGGCTGCTGCTGCCGCAAATGGTCCGCCACAATTATTGAGAAATAGTATTCGTGCTATTTCACTGCTGACCGAGTTGAGGCGAGAAATCAAGCGATCCAGGCAGAAAGTCGTCCGATAAGTCGCCTCAACTCTTGCTCGGCGTCAGTGGCGCTCGCTCCGAATCGCCTTGCTCAGCCGGTGATGTCGTAGTTGCGGTGCACCCAACACCGGGTCCCCCACCCGTTCACCGGGGTCCCGCAGCCCGGGTAGTCACAGCGTGGCCGGCAGGAGTCGCCGCAGTAGTGGTCGCGGGGGCGGGATCTGACGTTCACCACCACCGGTGTGCTGCAGGTCCGGCAGGGAACGGTCTTGTTCGTCATGCTTCAACGGTCGCACAGGTGTTCGATTCCGGCCACAGGGCTGCGATGTCAGCGTGTCGCTCTTGGTGGTCGCGAGGTGCAGCAGCCCCCACAGGTGCCGTCCCAGCGCCGAGCCTCACCCCGCCGGTGTTCGGCGTGCGGCGATCAACCCGCGTGCTCCGAGCACACCGACCGTGGTGCCGATGGCCAGGGCCGCCGCGATCAGCACCACGTGCACCAGCAGGAATGCCGTCGGCCCGGACGAGCCGATGACGCCGTCCCACGCTCGCTGGTCCTGCCAGATGGCGACGGCGAACCGCGGCCAGACGACCCAGTTGAACACTCCGGCCAGCACCAGGAACACCGACCACCCACGCGTCAGAATCACGCCCGCGAGTATGCCTACTTTCGGTCGCGGCTAGAGCACCGCAGGAGAATCGGCGGCAGCCCGGAGGAAACGGGAGCCAAGGACACGCAGTGCCGAGGCCAGTTCCGGGCTCGCGACGGGATCCACCTCGAAATCCTTGTCCAGTGCTCCCAACCAGATGGCCAACATCGACGGGTTGTCCGAGCCCAGGTGGGCCGCGCACCGATCGTCACCGATCGGCTCGATCACGGCCCATCCGGGCAGCTTCGCCGCGACCGCCTCGGCCGTGGCGTGCACGACCACCCGGCTCCGGTAGCGCCAGACGGACGAGCCGACACTGCGCTCGACGTGCGCGAGCAGACCTTCCTGCGGGGGAGGGCGCGGCGTGAAGCGGCGGCCGTGCGGAAAGCGCGGCAGGATCCGGTCTGCCCGAAAGGTCCGCCACGCCAACCGATCCACATCCCAGGCGGCCAGGTACCAGCGCCCGCGGGTGTGCACCAGCAGATACGGCTCTGCGGTCCGGGAACTACTGCCGCCGTCATGGGACGTGTAGTCGAAGCGCAACTGCTGGTGGTCCCTGATCGCGCCGGCGATCGCCATCACCACATCCGGCGACACCGTCGGGCCCGGCGACTCCAACGTCGCGGTGGCATCCTGCAATGCCTGCACCCGGTACCGCAGGCGCGGGGGCAACACCTGCTCGAGCTTGCTCAGCGCACGCAGCGAGGACTCGGCGATCCCTTCAACGCCGCCCTCGGTGGCGATGCGCAAACCGACGGCGACCGCGATCGCCTCCTCGTCGTCGAGCAGCAAGGGCGGCAGCGCCGCGCCGGCACCCAACCGGTATCCACCTGTCCGCCCGGGTGCGCCGGTGACCGGATACCCCAAGGTGCGTAGTCGTTCGACGTCGGTGCGGATGGTGCGGGTCGTCACCCCCAGTCGCTCACTGAGCTGCGGGCCGGTCAGGTCGCGCGTCGACTGCAGCAGCGACAGCAGGCGGAGCAATCGGGCGGAAGTTTCCAACATCTGTTGGATTCTGCTCCGAAATGCGGAAGAAAGCCTTCCGCTATTGCTTCTACCGTGAGATCCATGAACAACGACGAGCTGATCCGGCCGTTCCGGATCGACATTCCTGCAACAGATCTCGAGGATCTGGCCAATCGGCTCCGGCGCACCCGCTGGCCGGCGCCATCGCCCGAGCCGGGCTGGTCGCGCGGCGTACCGCTCGACTATCTCCAGGAGCTGGCCGGCTATTGGGCGGACGGGTTCGACTGGCGCGAGCAGGAGAATCTGCTCAACCAGTTCCCGCAGTTCGTCACCCAGATCGGCGGCCAGGACATTCATTTCGTCCATGTCCGATCGACAGAACCTGATCCGATGCCGCTGCTGCTGATCCATGGCTGGCCGAGTTCGCCGTTCGAGTTCGCCAAGGTGATCGGTCCGCTGACCGACCCGCGCGCCCACGGCAACGACGACACGATCGCCTTCGATGTCGTCATGCCGTCGTTGCCCGGATACGGGTTCTCCACGCCGGTGACCGCGCCGGGCGCCGGCAACCTGTTCCAGGTAGCTCAGCAGTGGGCGGAGCTGATGACCAGGCTCGGTTACGAGCGGTTCGCCGTGCAGGGCACCGATGTCGGTGCTGGGGTCGCCGGGATGGTCGCGATGGTCGCCGGTGGTCGGGTGATCGGGATCCATCTCACCGGGACGTCGGCCGGCACGCCCTTCGGTCCGCCGGTCGACCCGGACGCGGTGCCGGATCGAGATCACGACCGCGCCCTGCGTTTCAACGAGTTCCGGGAGAGTGGGCTCGGGTACCTGCAGCTGCAATCGACCCGGCCGCAGACGCTGTCTTATGCGCTGACCGACTCGCCGGTCGGCCAGCTCGCCTGGATCGCCGAGAAGTTCTACGAGTGGACCGATCCCGCCGCGGCATTGCCCGAGGACGCGGTCGGTCGGGACGAACTGCTCAGGACCGTGAGCATCTTCTGGTTCACCGGGGCGGGTGCGTCGTCGGCCCACGGGACCTACGAGGGAATGCAGGCCTGGCGGGCGATGGCGGCGCATGTCTCTCCCGACGCCGGTGCGCAGTCCGAGCCGCCGCCGGGGCCGCCGACCGGGTACGCGGTGTTCGCCGGCGATACCACCATCCGGTCGTTGGTCGATCCAGCGGGCAAACTCGCGCACTGGTCGGAGTTCGACAGCGGTGGGCACTTCCCCGCCATGGAGGTTCCGGAGTTGCTGGCCGGTGATCTGCAGGCCTTCTTCGGGACCCTCCGCTGACCGATGCCCGTGGTCCGCACCGATGACCGGACGTCGATCGGCGGCCGGTCAGCGGGCGTCGGTGAGGGTGCGGGCCATCCGGTCCAACGACATCAGATCCGGCACGACCTCCACCCGGCTGCACAACGACTCGTACAGCGGCATGTCCGATCCGGCCAGCACCCAGGAGTACCGCGATTCCGGGGTCAACCAGATCACCTCCCGGGCGCGCCGGGCGAGCTCGGACAGTGCCTCCGGGTGGGGGTCCTTTCCGTTGCCACGACCGTCGCCCAGGATGAGCACCGTGGTGCGGCGGTTGACCTCGCCGCCGTACTGCAGCATGAAACTGGCCAGCGAGTTCCCGTAGTCGGAGTTCGCGTCGACGTCGAGCACGTCACCGCCGAGCACCAGGCCGAGCGCCTCCTCGACGGAATGTTCGGAGAACACGTCGGTCACTTCGACGATGTCGTCGACGAAGGCGAAGGTGCGGACCCGGGGGACCATCCGTTGCAGGCCATGGACCAGCTGCAGGGTGAACCTGGTACTGGCCCGCACCGACAGGCTCACATCGGCGAGAATCACCAGCCTCGGCCGATCCTCGGCGCGGACGACCGAGACCGGACGGAACGGGATGCCGTCGTAGCGCATGCTCTGGCGCATGGTGCGCGCGGAGTCGATCCTGCCCCGGCCGCCGACCTTGCGGCGATGGGTCAGCGCGCCGCCCATCGATTTGACCAGCTGTCGCAGCGTCTCCTCCAGCTTGTTCCGATCGGCCTCGGACACCTGTTGGACCCTGGCCTGCCTGGCCGGGCCGGTCTCCATCGATTTCTGGTTCATCGCGGCGAAGGCCGCCAGGTGCCGCCGCAACATCTCCGGCAACTTGTCCAGGATCCCGGCCACCTGCGCGCGGAGCTGGGCCAGAACCTCTGCGGGCAGGTCGTCTTCGCCCTCGGTCAGCCACTGCATCAGCGCGGCTTCCTCGGCGATCGAGAGGTTGGTGTCCAGCATCATCCCGGTGGCGGCGGCCAGGTCGTGCGGCATCGACGCGCCATGCAGGTGGCTGGTCTCCACCTGCACCCGCGGCGCCGCCGAATCGGCGGCCGGTTTGTCGGCCGAGAGCACCATCTCGTCGCTCAGTGCCGCCAGGTCGACCTTGTTGGCCTCCTGGTGCAGGTTGTACTGCTCGGCCATGTCCTTAGGCGTCGAAGAAGTCCCGGATGTCCTTGGGCTTCTCGTGACTGTGGCCGAAATCCGGTGTCTGCGATGGCTCCTCGGACAGGGTGAAGCGGTTCATCTCGCCCTCGTCGACGAGATCGTCGTGGGCGTGGGAATGTTCGTCCTCCGACGACGTCCACACCGGCTGCAGCGAGAAGAAGGCCGCGAAGACCTCGTCGAAGGTGTTCCGGTCGCGCCGGTCCTTCACCAGGGTGACCAGCAGCGCCTCGTGCAGCGTCTCGCGATCGGCCAGAACGCCCGGCTGCGCGGCGGCCGCCACGGCGTCGAGCACCTCGGCGACCGAGACCCTGACGCCGGCGAGCCGGAGAAATCTGGCGAACCGGTGAATGGTTTCCTGCACGACGGCGCCTAGATCGCTCTGCGGCGGCCGAGACCTCCGGCGAACGAACGCTTCCCGCGGTCACTGGAGACGGCACTGGCCACCGCCGGCACCGGCTCGGCCCCCTCCGCGTGCGGTGGGGTGCCGTAGTGACCGGGACCGTGCCGACCCGGTTTGTCCTTCTCGGCGCGTCGGGTGACGCCGACGTCATCCTCGTGGGTGTGCGGCGCACCACCGTCGGAATGGCTGTGCGAGTGCCCGCCGTGCGAGTGACTGCCGTGGGAATGTCCGTGTTCGGGCAACGAGTCGGGCACCGTCGCGTTCGGGTCGATCAGGGTCGGCAGCGCCGCGATCGCCCGGGCGTGGTCCCGCTCGTACTTGACGACCACCGACACGGTGTCGGCCAGCACCGATGCGTCAGTTCGGTGGCACCGAGCACGGCCAGCGTCCTGGCCCAGTCGATCGTTTCGGAGATGCTCGGCGCCTTGCGGAGTTCGAGATCGCGAAGACCCCGAACCACCTGCACCAGTTGCGCCGACAACGCATCGGCGAGCCCGGTCTCCTTGCTGCGCAGGATGTCCAGTTCCCGCTCGGCCTCCGGGTAGTCGAGGAACAGATGCAGACACCGCCGCTTCAGGGCCGCGGAGAGATCCCTGGTGTTGTTGGACGTCAACACCACGATCGGGTGCTGCTTCGAGCTGAACGTGCCGATCTCCGGTACCGAGATCTGGAACTCACCGAGGGTTTCCAGCAGGACGGCCTCGAGTGCCTCATCGGCCCGGTCGATCTCGTCGATCAGCAGAACGCCGGTTCGTCACCGCGGATGGCATCCAGCAGCGGCCTGGGGGACAGAAAGCGCTCGGAGAAGAAGACCGAGTCATGCTTGCCGAGGATGTCGACCGCCGATTCGAGATCAGTTGCTTCCGAGACGATCTCGCCGATCTTGTCGCGCAGCAGCTGGGTGTACAGCAGCTGCTTGCCGTAGTCCCAGTCGTAGAGCGCCTTGGTTTCGTCCTGACCCTCGTAGCACTGCAGCCGGACCAGTCGCCGGCCGGTGATCTTGCTGATCGCCTTGGCCAGCTCGGTCTTGCCGACGCCGGCCGGGCCTTCGACCAGTGCGGGTCGATCCAGCTGCATCATCAGGAAGGCGGTGGTGGCCACCCGCCGGTCAGGGATGTAGCCGTGCTCGGACAGTGCGGCACTGACGTCGTCGACGGTGGCGAAGGTGCTCAACAAGGACTCCTCGGTTCGCCCGGGCGGCAGCCGGTCGGCGCCGCCCGGATCGAATCGTCAATGATCAGCTGAGCAGGTCGTCCAGGTCACCGGTCATGCAGTGCTCGATGACCGGGCGGACCGTCTCGAACGTGCATTCCTTGGCGTTGCCCGGCGTGCAGGCATCACCGAGCACATGGTTGGTGATCCGGTCGACGTCGGCCTTGTCGCCCTTGATCACCGGCGCGTTCTTGTAGTACTCCGTCGGGCCCTGGCCCAGCCGGTTCTTCGAGTAGCTGTCCTGGGTGACGTCGACGAACCTCTCCGGGATGCCCACGTCGCGCAGCAGTCGGATGCCGGCGGCCAGCGCCGCCTCGGCGCCCTGGACGTCGGTCATGCCGTGGGTGTCGACGCCCATGGCCTCGGCGATCTCGGCGAAGCGCTTGTAGTGCGTCGGCATGTTGAATGCCCAGACCCGCGGCAGCGCGATGGCGTTGTTCAGGCCGTGGTGGGTGTCGTAGAACGCGCTGATCGCGTGCGAGGTGGAGTGGATGATGCCGAGGCCACCGGAGTTGAACGCCTGGGCGGCGATGTACTGCGCGTACATCATGCCTTCGCGGCCGGCCAGGTCGTTGCCGTTCCAGGTCGCCTGCCGCAGGTTCTCCGCGGTCAGCTTGATCGCCCGGATCGCGTTGCCGAGCGAGGGCTCGAAGTTCAGCCGCGAGACGTACGGCTCGCAGGCGTGCGCCAGCACGTCGAAGCCGCACTGCGCGGTGTAGTCGACCGGGCAGGTGTAGTACACGGTCGGGTCGTCGATGGCCAGCGTCGCGATGGCGGCGTCGTCGAACGCCACGTACTTGTGCGGGTTCTTCGGGTCGGTGGTGGTGTCGGTGATGACGTACGCCCAGGAGGTCTCCGAACCCGTGCCGGCCGTCGTCGAGATGGCGATGTGCGGCGGGTTCTTGGGGTTCTCGCTCTTGTTGAAACCCTCGAAGTCATTCACGTTGCGGCCGTCGTGGGCGACCGAGATGCGCGCGCCCTTGCAGGCGTCATGGCTGGATCCGCCGCCGATGGAGATGAAGCTGTCGCACTTCTTCTCCTGGTACATCGCCACGGAGTCCATGACGTTGTAGTCCTTGGGGTTGGACTCGACCTGGTCGTAGAGCACCGCCTCGATGCCGTGGTACTTCAGCGATCCCATCAGCTGTTCGACCAGCCCGGATCCCCGCAGCCCGGAGGTCATCACCAGCGGCTTCTTGAAGCCCATCTTGATGGCCTCCGGTCCGACCATCTCGAAGGCTCCCGGCCCGAGCATCGCCCGGGGGAACGGATGGAATTCCTTGATGGGAAACGGCTTGAGCAGTTCTTCAACCTTCATGGGTTCTCCTTTTCTCGCGCGGCGTCATCGCCGGCGAGCACGGGATTGGATGGTCTCCAAACGCGAGCGCGAACTTCGGAGAACAACTCTGACGCTATGACCGCGCGACCGTGGGCGGAAGGCCTGACGGCGTAAACCGTCCGTGCGGAACCCATACCTCGACCATTGACCAGGGTGGAACTGGACGATCGGACAGGTCCCGAATGGCTGCTCCCGTCAGGGCCGCCGGATGGGCCGGTGGACCCTGTCCGGGCAGACGACGCGCGGCGTCAAACGGGCGGCCGACCTGCCGGTAAAACGACGAAACCGCCTGTGGGCACGCCGAAGTCGGCGCGCCCACAGGCGGTGCGGTGTCGGCCGGATGGCCGTTGGGGAGCTCGGCTAGGGCGAGCGGCACCCAGGGTCCTGCTGAATCCGGGCGGGATGACCAGGTCGTCGGGGGTCAGGTCGTGGATGGTGGAATGCCCGAGCCCGAGGACCGCGGAATCGATACCGCCGCGCAGGATGTCCAGCACGTTCTCCACGCCGGCCTGACCGTTGGCGGCCAGGCCCCACAGGTAGGCCCGGCCGATCATCACCGCGCGGGCACCGAGGGCGACCGCCTTGACGACATCACTGCCGCGGCGGACCCCGCCGTCCAGGACGATCTCGACTCTGTCGCCGACGGCGTCCACGATGGCGGGCAGCGCCCGGATGGAGGCCGGCGTGCTGTCCAGGTTGTTGCCGCCGTGGTTGGACACCGAGATCGCGGTGACGCCCGGCGTCGACGGCGCGCCGGGCGTCGTCGACCCGGCAGATGCCCTTGAGCATCAGCTGGCCGCCCCACTCCTGGGCCAGCCAGGCGACGTCCTCCCAGGTGGGCGGCGGGGTCTGCATCCATTCGCCGTAGACCCCGAAGAAGGTCGGCGCCGGCTGCCCGGGATCGGCCAGGTTCGGCACGGTGAGATCGGGGATCTTGCCCGGTCCTGGCGAACGCCGCCAACCAGCTCGGGTGGGTGATCGCCTCCGGCGCGTACTTGATCATCGCCTTCAGGTCGATCCGCTCCGGGATCGCCGGGCTCCCCCAGTCCCGGCCCTGGGAGAACGACCAGTCCAGGGTGACGATCAGCCCGACCGCGCCGGCGTCCTTGGCCCGCTCGATCCGCTGCTTGATCTGGTCCCGGGTGCCCGACCAGTACAGCTGGAAGAAGGTCTGCGGGTTGGCCTCGACGACCTCCTCGACCGGTTTGCTGGCGTAGGAACTCAGGCCGATGGCCGTTCCGCGGGCGGCCGCGGCCCTGGCGACCGCCACCTCACCGTCCGGGTGCACCGCCTGCACCCCGGTCGGCGAGATGATCACCGGCAGGGAAATCGCCTGCCCCATCACGGTTGTCGACAGGTCCCGTTTCGCGGACAGCCCGGCGACATGCGGGGCGAACCCCAATTCACCGAACGCCGCCTGGTTGTCGGCCAGCGTCAGGCCCTTTTCCGACCCGGCGACCAACGCGCCGTACACCGATTTCGGCAGCCGCTTCTTCGCCCGGCGTTGCGCCTCGGCAACGGTCTCGAACCATGGGTTACTCATGAGAGGCCCTTTCTCGAGCGCCCGACTTCGCCGGCCAGCATGTCGGAGACGGGGTTCTCGTCGCAGCTGCGGCTCGGTGGTTTGCGGTTCAGGGTCAGCATGATCGGGCCGTTCTTGACCGGTTTGCTGTGCGAATGGTCCAGTGACGATTTCGGCGACTGCCGGCCCGGCTCGATCTTGGACAGGGCGATCTCGCCGTAACCCTTGACGCACTCCGGGTCCGGGCCGTCCAGCGGCAGGCCGGTGAAGAACTTGGCGGCCATGCAGCCACCCCGGCAGGAATCGAATGCCGAGCAGGACGCGCAGGCGCCGCCGCTCTGCGGTTTGCGCAGTTCGGGGAACAGCTCGGATTCCCGCCAGACGGTGGCGAAACCACCGGGCGAGCGGACATTGCCGGCCAGGAACGACTCATGAATGGCGAACGGGCAGGCGTAGACGTCACCGACCGGGTCGATCAGGCAGACCACCCGCCCTGCGCCGCAGAGGTTCAGCCCGGGCAGTGATTCACCGAATGCGGCCAGGTGGAAGAACGAATCACCGGTCAGCACATTCTCGCCGTTGCGGACCAGCCAGTCGTACAGCTGACGCTGCTGGGCGGCGGTGGGGTGCAGTTCGTCCCAGACGTCGGCGCCCCGGCCGGACGGCCGCAGCCTGGTCAGCCGCAGCTGCGCCTGGTAGCGATCGGCGATGGCCTTGAACGCGTCGAGCTGGTCGATGTTCTGCCGGGTACAGACGACGGAGATCTTGAACCCGGTGAAGCCCGCCTCGGCGAGGTTCTCCATCGCCCTGATCGCGGTGTCGAACGAGCCCTTGCCGCGGACGTAGTCGTTGACCTCGGCGGTGGCGCCGTCCAGCGAGATCTGCACGTCGACGTAGTCACTGGCGGCCAGCCGGCGCGCGGCCGCCTGGTCGATCTTGATGCCGTTGGTGGAGAACTTGACCCCCACCTTGTGGGCGGTGGCGTAGTCGACCAGTTCCCAGAAGTCCGGCCGGACGGTGGGTTCGCCGCCGCCGATGTTGACGTAGAACACCTGCATGCGCTCGAGTTCGTCGATGACGGCCTTGGCCTCGGCCGTGCTCAGCTCCCGCGGATCCCGCCGCCCGGAACTCGAAAGGCAGTGCGCGCAAGCGAGATTGCAGGCGTAGGTCAATTCCCAGGTCAGGCAGATCGGGGCGTCCAGGCCCTGGGCGAAATGCTCGACCAGCGGCAGCACGGCGGTGGTCATGATGGTGCTCCTGTCGACATCACTGGCGCTCCCTGATGGTTTCGGTCGCGGCCAGCGTGGCCAGGGCCCGATCGAACATGGCGGCGGTCGGGGTCGGTGATGCCGGCGGCCCGGCAGGCTCGGCGGCCGTCGGATGTCGGCCAGCGAGCGCACCAGGGTGACCAGGAGCGGGTCCTTCAGGAAGGACAGTCGCCGGGTCTTGAAGGAGTACAGCAACGCGCCGAACGGCTCCGGCCGAACCTCGACCGCGGATGCAGTTCGTACGGCAGGTCGGCATCGAACCGGCATCGGTGCGGACGGGCGGTGGTGTCGCAACGCTCATGGCCGAAGCCTCCGCAATTAGTAGACGCCGCACATGCCGTCGATGGAGACGTCCTCGACCAGCAGGTCCGCGATTTCCAGCGGGGCTTCCTGCGTGGTCTCCGGGCTGGTGACGCGGTGGCAACCTGCTCTTCACGGCGGTTTCCGGCATGATTGATCCTCCTGGGTCTGCGATGACGCGGGGATGACAGGCGCTGTGCGGCGTGTCACAATGGACACTATTGGCACCCAGTGCCGAATGTCAAGCATTCAGTGAGCAGGTGCACTGGCGGACCGAATCTGGTTGGCTGCGTTGATCCTGCCGCATCCGGCGGCGGGACGAGGAGTCGATGTGACCGAGCCAGTCGCCGGGAGATCCGTCGCGCTCGGCCGGCCGGCCGTGACCAGCCGGGCCGAGCTGGAGCAGATCTCCCTCGCGATGTTCTCCGAGCAGGGCTTCGACGTCACCTCGGTCGACGAGATCGCCGCGGCCGCCGGGATCGGCCGGCGGACCTTCTTCCGCTATTTCAAGTCCAAGAACGACGCGGTCTGGGGTGATTTCGATACCCAGCTCGAGTCGTTCGCGGCCTGGTTCGACCACTGCCCGGCGGAGTGCCGGTGGTGGAGGCCATCTGCGCGGCCGTCATCGACTTCAATTCGTTCGACGCCGCGGCCACCGCGTCGCTGCGCAACCGGATGACGGTGATTCTGAGCTCGCCTGCCCTGCAGGCCTATTCCACACTGCGGTACGCGGCCTGGCGCGGGGTGGTGGCCCGATTCGCCGCCCGCCGACTCGGGGTCGAGCAGGACGACCTGATCCCGCGGACCCTCGGCCACCTCGCGCTCGGCGCCGCGCTGGCCGCCTACGAACAGTGGCTCGCCGATGACGAGGCCGAGCTGATTCCGATTCTGCAGCAGGCACTTGCGGTGCTGACGGCCGACCGGTGCGATGCCATGACGCTCGGGCAGCCGGACACCGGCCGGCCATGGGCGATCGTCACCGGCGCCGCCCGCGGGATGGGTGCCGCCATCGCCGATACGGCTGGCCGCGACGGCTTCGACCTCGTGCTGGTCGACGGCCCCGCGCGGATCTGCGGCCGCGGTCGGCTACCCGCTGGGCACCGCGGCACAGCTCGACTCGGTGGCCGGGCCTGCCGGGAGACGGCGGGCAGGCGCACGCCGTCCCCGGGGACGTCCGGGACGAAGAGGCCCTGGCCGGCGCGGTCGAGCTGGTTCCGGCCGGCCGGCTGCGGGCGGCGGTGGCGGTGGCCGGCATCATCGGCTCGGACAAGCCGGCCTGGGAATTCACCCGGCGAACTGGCGATCGACCTGGACACCAATTCCACGGCGTGGCCAATCTCGCCCGGGTCACCGTCCCGCTGCTGCTCGCCGCGCCGGCCGGGACCGGCCGGTTCGTGGCGGTGGTCTCCACGGCGGGGGAAACCGGGCTGCCCCGGCTGGCCGGCTACGTCTCGTCGAAACATGCTGCCCTGGGCTACATTCGGTCCCTGGCCGCCGACCTCGGGCCGTTCGGGGTCACGGCCAACGCGGTCCTGCCGGGCAGCACCAGAACTGCGCTGCTGGAGCGGAGCGCCAGGGTCTACGGCCTGCCGGACGTCGAGCAGTTCGCGCCGCACCAACGGCTGGGCCGACTCATCGAACCGGCCGAGATCGCCGCCGCCGTGAGCTGGTTGTGCGGTCCGGGCGCCACCGCGGTGACCGGCGCAGCGATCCGGGTGGACGGCGGCTTCGTCGGATGACCACGGTGCCCGACACCCGCCGGGCCGGCTGGCGTTTGGTCCGGGCGTGCGTTGGCTCGACGGGACCACGCTGGCCGGTGGCGCGCCGTACCGGGTGATCACCCTGACCCCCCGGGGCGCCGGAATCGTCCGCGGCACCGTGAACAACGCGCCATTGCCGACCGGTCCGAGCAGCGGGAACCGGCGGTGGCGAGTTCCTCGAGCAGGCTCCAGTCCGCCGGCCTGCTGTGCGCCCCGCACCGCCGCCGCCGACCACATCGGGGTGACAGTGGTCATTCCCGCCCGTTCCGCGCCGGAACCGCTGCGAACTGCTGCGCCGGCTGCCGGCCGATATCCCGGTCATCATCGTCGATGACGGATCGCCGGAACCACTCGCCGGCCTGCCGTGAGCTGGCCGAACGTAGCAGGTGCTGCGGCACAAACATTCTCGTGGTCCGGCGGCGGCCCGCAACGCCGGCGCGGCGCTGGTTCGCACGCCATGGATCGCCTTTCTCGACGCGGACACGATGCCGGACGCGAACTGGATCGCCGTGAAGGGACACCGGCAGAGGCGAGGACGCCGACTCGAACGGCCGCGCCGGTCGTGCTGGCGGCGCCGAGGATCTACCCGTTGCCGGGGTCCGGGCCGGCCGCCTGGTTCGAGGAACGGGTCTGCGCGCTCGATCTCGGCGGCGCCCGTCCGACGTCGGCATCGGCAGAACGGTCTCCTACGTCCCCAGCGCGGCGATGCTGGTCGACGCCGACGCGTTCCGCGAGGTCGGCGGTTTCGACGAAACAATGAGGTCGGCGAGGACGTCGACCTGGTCTGGCGGCTCGCCGCGCTCGGCCGGGTCCGGTACCTGCCCGACGTGCGGGTCGGTCATCGCCCGCGGGCAGCCTGTTCGCGGCGCTCGACCGGCGCGGGTCTACGGGACAAGCGCCGCCGACCTCGGTCGGCGGCACCCGGGGCGCTTCGGCACGTCGACGTGTCGATCTGGTCGTTCGGGCCCTGGCTGTTGGCGATCGCGGTGCACCCGCTGGTGGGTCTTGCCGCCGCCGCCGTTGACCGCGGCGATCGCACCGTGGGGCATGCGGGACCTGCGCCGCGGCACGCCCGACAACTGGCCGCGCAGGGCCACCTGCGGGCCGGCGGCGGCGCTCGGCAGGTGGTTGATCCGGCCGATGCTGCCGGCCACCGTCATCGCCGGGATGCTCTCGCCACGGATGGGCCGGCGGCTGCTCGTCGCGGCCGCCGCCGGGCTGGGCTACCTGGTCGTGCTGGACGTCCGCGCCGCCGAAGGCTGGCGCCGCGACGGACGCCGGTGCCGTCGCGACGGCGGCCGAGTCGCTGGTCGCCAGGACGCTGGACGACGCGGCCTACAGCATCGGTGTCTGGCAGGGCGTTTTCGCCCGTCGCACCCTGGAACCGGTGCTGCCGAGGTCAGGGACCTGCCGGCCTGGTTGCGCCTGCGACGACCGACGGCGGAGGGCAGTGACCGACCATCCCCGACCGGCTGACGTCGCCCTGTCACCGCTGGCAGCCGCCACCTGGCCGGAGGTCGATCGTCGCCGCGTCGACTCCTGTTGCTGCCGTTGGGTTCCACCGAACAACACGGCCCGCACCTGCCGCTGAACACCGACACCCTGATCGCGACCCGGCTGGCCGAACAGGTGCATGCCAGCTTCCGCAGGTCGGGCTGGCGCCGCCGATGCCCTACGGGGCCAGCGGTGAGCACGGGACTTCCCGGGCACCCTGTCGATCGGCACCGAGGCACTGACCGCAGTGCTGGTGGAGTTCGTCCGGCACGCGCCTGGCGTGGCCGCACGTCCTGGTCATCAATGGCCATGGCGGCAACGCGCCTGCGCTGCGGCGAGCCGCCGAGATGATGCGGTCCGAGGGTCGGTCGCTGACGGTGCAGCACGCCGCGAGCGGTGGACCCCGCGCCGATCCGCACGCCGGGTACCGCGAGACATCGCTGATGCTGCACCTGGCACCGGATACCGTGCGGACCGATCTGCTCGCCGCCGGCAACACCGCCCGCTGGAGTTGTCCTGCCGCAGCTCGCGCGGCGGCGTGCGGGCGGTCAGCGAGAACGGCATCCTGGGTGATCCGACCGGCGCCACCGCCGCTGAGGGGGGCGGATCTTCGCGGCGATGACGCGCGGCGTCGCCAGGGCCCGCCGCGCTCGATGCCGGCTGATGACCTCCGGTCGCTGCCGGCTGCCGGCCCTCGGGCGCCCTGTCCGATCGGGTAGGTCCGGCCCGTCCGAAGTGCGGTTCGCACGGCGCCTCTCCGCCGTAGCCTGGCCAGCAGTGACACGGAAACGGAGGACCCGTGGACCGATACGTCATCGAACGTTCGTTGCCCGGCGCAGGTGTGCTCTCCGACGAGGAGATCCGCGAGCTGAGCGCCCGGTCCAACCGGGTGGTGGCCGACCTCGGGGACGGCATCGCCTGGGTCGAATCGTTCGTCGGCGACAACAAGCTGTTCTGCGTCTACGAGGCCGACCGGCCGGCGCTCATCCGCGAGCACGCGGCCCGCGGCGGATTCCCCTGCGACACCATGGAACCCGTGCGCCGTACCATTTCGCCGGCCGACGGGAGATGATGACGCGGGAAGCAATGGTCGTGGGCGACCCACCGGGTCGGCTCGGCCGACGGAGGTGAGCATCGTGGCCATCGGGCACCAGGACGTGATCCGGCCGCAACCGCACGGAATCGCCGGATCGGTGATGCACGACCATCCGGCGGCGCCGCGCGTCAACGCCGTGGTCAAGTTCCACGCCCCGGAGATCGTTTTCGGTGTCGGCGCTGGCCGAATCCGGTTTCGCGGCCGCCCGGCTCGGCGCCCGCCGGCCATTCGTGGTGACCGACGACGGCGTGCACGATGCCGGCTGGGTGCACGAACTGCTCGGCCATCTGCGGGACGTCGGGCTGGCCCCGACGGTCTGGCGCGGGGTCACGCCGAACCCGAAGGACACCGAGATCACCGAGGGATACCAGCGGTACGCCGAGTCCGGGTGCGACGTGCTGGTCGCCATCGGCGGCGGTTCGGTGATGGACGCCGCCAAGGGCATCGCGATCCTGTCCGGCAATGCCGGGTCGATCCTGGACTACGCGGGCGTCGACCAGGTGCTGCACCCGATCCCGCCGCTGCTGATGATCCCGACGACCTCCGGCACCGGCGCCGACGTCTCGCAGTTCTGCATCGTCACCGACACCGCGCGGGCGGTGAAGATCACCATCATGGGCCGGGCGCTGGTTCCCGACACCTCGATCACCGACCCGCGGCTGCTGACCACCATGCCCGAATGGCTCAATGCCGCAACCGGTCTCGATGCGCTGACGCACGGGATCGAGGCGTTCGTCTCGCTGGCGCACAATCCGCTCGCCGACGGCCACGCGCTCAGCGCGGTGCGGCTGGTCAGCCGATACCTGCCCGCCACCATCCACCACCCCGGGACATGGAATCCCGGCAGCAGATGGCGCAGGCCAGCCTGGAGGCCGGGCTGGCCTTCACCAACGCGATTCTCGGTGCCACCCACGCGATGAGCCATCAGGTCGGCGGGCTGCTCGACCTGCCGCACGGCGTGATCAACGGAATCCTGCTGCCGCACGTCATCTCGTACAACGCGCAGGCCATCCCGGAGCGATTCCGGGATCTGGCCCTGGCGGTCGGGCTGCCGGTGGCCGGCGCGCCGGCCGACGAGGTCGCCGACATGCTGTCGGACTACGTCCGGCGGCTCGGCGACGAGGTCGGCGTACCGCGGGGACTGCGCGACATCGGGGTCAGCGACGCCGATATCCCGCGGCTGGCGCTGTCGACACTGGAGGATGCCTGCCTGACAACCAATCCGCGCAGCGCCGACGCCGCCGACATCGAAGGGCTGTTCCGTGCGGCGATGTGACGCGGCCATGAATGCCGGCCAGGCGCGGCGAACCGCCGGATCTCGCCCTGCTGACCGGCGTCCGGTCCGGAAAGCGTTCGTACTACCGCGAATTCATCCGGACCGACGAGCGGATGCAGCGCACCGTCCGCGCGCTGGATTCGATCTCCCGGGCGCTGGTGCGGACCGTCGAGGGGCCGCGATCGCTGCTGGAGGAGGTGGCCCGGACCGCCGGCGACCATCTGTCCGCGCCGTGGGTGGTGCTGGCGCTGTGTGACGGCGCGCTGGCCCGGGCCCGGCCGCGGTTCGTCGTCGTCGACGGCACCGGCAGGGCGCTGTCCGACGAGAGCGACCTGCTGGCGGCCGTCCGGGTCGAACTGGACGCGATCCGGGTCGGACTCGTCCGGCCGACGAAGTCCGACAGCCCCACTGGTGCGGGTGCCGATGACCCTGGAGGGCAGGCTCGTCGGCGGCCTGGTGGCGATCCACGACCTGCCGGCGCCGCCGGAGCCGGGCGATCTCTCGGTGCTGCGGATCCTGGCCAACCAGGCGGCCGTTGCCCTGCACACCTCGGAGCAGTACCAGTCCGGCCTCGAACTGCATCAGCGGGCGCAGGAGCTGTACGACGAGGCGACCGCCCAGGCGGCCTCGCTGACCGCCCGGACGGATCAGCTGCGGCGGACCGAGGAACGGCTCGCCGCGGCCAGGCAGCGGGAACTGCTGGACGCCGAACGGCACCGCATCGCCCGCGAACTGCACGACAGCGTCAGCCAATTCGTGCTCAGCGCCGGGATGGCGGTGGAGATGGCCCGCGGCGAGGCGGCCGCCATCGGCAGCCCCGCCGCCGCCCTCGGCAAGGAACTCGACAAGGCCAAGGCGTTGACCCAGGAGGCGATCGCCCAGCTGCGGGACGCCATCTACGCGCTGCACCATGCGGCCAGCGGCGAATCCCCGTCGTCGCTACCGGATCTGCTCACCGAACTCGCCGGTCACTACCGTCCGCGGCTGCAGGTCCAGGTCCGGGTGGAGGGTGCCGTCGGTGCCGGTCGAGAACGGCGCCGATCACGAGCTGGCCCGGATCGCCGGTGAGGCGCTGTTCAACGTGGCGACCCATGCCGACGCCGACCGGGCGGTGGTCCGGCTGCGGTACTCCCCCGAGCTGATCCGGTTGAGCATCGCCGACGACGGCGCCGGCGATCCGATGACGCTGAGCCGACTGCTGCGGATCGAGCGGCAACGCGCTCACCGACGGCCGGCACCGCGGGCTGGCCAACATGGCGGTCCGTGCCGAGAAACTCGGTGGCAGCCTGGCTTTTCGACGGGCCAGGCTGGGTGGCGTCCGCATCGAGGTCCGGATTCCGTTGCCGGTCAGGTCGGCGGATCACCACCCGGGAATCCGGTCCGTCGAACTGGAGTCACCATGAGCGAGGTTGTCGTCGGCGGTGCCCTGGCCGCCGGATCATTCGAAAGATCCTCCGGCACTGCGGATTCGAACACCGCAGATTCGACCACAGCAGTGTCGACCACGGTCGTGTCGGACAATCCGGCGCCGATCGACATCGTGCTGATCGACGATCACGCCATCGTCCGGGACGGACTTCGGGCGATCCTCGAGCGGGAATGCGATCTGCGGGTGGTGGGCGAGGCGGCCACCACCGAGGCCGCGCTGAAGACGGTCCGACAGGTGCGACCGCAGATCGTCCTGCTCGACCTGAAACTGTCGGCCGGATCGGACACCGAGGGCCTGGAACTGTGCGCGGCGCTGATCGCTGAGCACCCCGGCCTCGGAGTGCTGGTGTTGACCACCTTCATCGACGACCATCTGGTGCTCGCCGCCATCCACAACGGAGCCCGCGGGTATGTCGTGAAGGACGTCGACACCTCCGCACTGATCCGCGCAATCCGCGACATCAGCCATGGCGGAAGCGCTTTCGATGCCCGGAGCGCGGCCGCCATGGTCCGCGGCATCCACTCCGGGTCGCAGGAGTCGGACAAGAAGCTGACCGGGCGTGAGCAGGAGGTGCTCGAACTACTCTCCCGCGGGATGTCGAATGTGGAGATCGGCAAGAAGCTCTTCATCTCCGACACCACGGTCAAGTTTCATGTCGGGAACATCCTGCGCAAGCTGGGCGTGACCCGACGGGCTGAGGCCGTGCACCTGGCCGGCAAGATGGGCCTGATCTGACGTCTGGCTGGCCTGGCCGGCTACCGCCGGTCGAGGACCAGCCAGCCGCCGTGGTGGTCCTCGACCCGCCAGTCCCAGCCCCGCGCCTGCGCACCCCAGGCCTGCAGGTCGTCTCGGTCGATGGTGCGCACATGCCCGTACGCCTGGGTCGCCTCCGTCTCGTACGGGACCGCGATCACCACCCGCCTGGATGCCACCCGCAGCGCCTCGTCGACGGCCTGCCGGCCGTGCCGGGGTTCCAGGTGCTCCAACAGATGAATCAGCAGCACGACATCGACGCTGTTGTCCGGCCGGGGAATGCGTGCCGCGTCGGCGACGAAGGTTTCGAGGTCGACACCCAATCGTCGTGACACCGCGGACAGCAATCCGCACTGTGCCGCGGGAGATGTCGGATGCCAGGACGGTTCGTCCCGGCAGTCGCGCCAGATACAGCGAGAGAAATCCGAAGCACGCGCCCACTTCCAGGACGGACGCCCGGTCCGGAACCAGTGCGTCGGCATGCCGGTGCAACGACACGAAGTTCAGTAGTCCGTGCTGATGCGCGGCTACCGGATCGGATGGCGGTGGCGTCCCGACACTCGGATAGCGGGCGATGGTGTTGCGGTAGAACAGCACCCAGGCGTCGAGTGGGTCCGGCTTCGAGGTCAGCACCACGCCAGTGAAGATGCTCTCGAAGACGGCACTTCCACTGACCCATCCGGGCCGGAACAGTTCTTCGTTGATCAGGTCCGTCAGGGAATCCTCGATCAGGCACTCCGCGACCCGGTGCCGCAGCACCAGCCGCCAGTCGTGGCGCCACAGCTCGAAGTTCCTGGTGCGCACCACTTTGGTCTCGGTGACCGGCAGGACGGTGTCATGTGCGATGACGGTGACCAGGGCGTCCTGGTAGGTGCCGTCGATCAGCGGGGCAAGAGGATCGATGACCGGAGGGACGATCTCGCTGCCCACTCCCACGATCACCGCAGCGGGCCCGACGTCGGGCAGAACCGGTCGGCGGACGGACCAGAGGTGACTCGTCTGACGGGATCGACGTTCGACACTGCCAGCTCCTCGAGTGCGGCGACCGGGAGTCGAACGGCGGATGCCGGACCGACCTACCCCACCTCACCAAGAAACCCGCTGCGCCAACAGGTCAGCACCGACAAACTACCGGCACGGGCCAGTCGGTCCCCACCGGAGGAGAGCAGGCACCCTGCCCATCCGGTCAGGTAGACAGGTCCGGTCGGCGGGTCAGCCGCTGATCTGGACCGGTTGACCGTTGTAGGTCAGCGACCAGTCGACAGTGTGGAACACGGCCGGGTCGATCACGCCGTTGGTGGTGACCCAGTCGATGATCAGCTGGCGGATCTCCACCTGGGCGTTGTAGATGGCCGGGTTGCCGGCGGTGGACGGGAAGTTTCCGCCGCCGGAGGCGCGATAGTTGTTGATGGCGATGACGAACGAGGCCGCCGGGTCGATGGGTGCACCGGCGTACGAGAGATCGGTGATGCGCGAGCCGCTGGGTTTGGCGAGGTCAATCGTGTACGTCAATGGCGCCGTGAAGCCGCCCATGATGTCGTAGTTGTAGTCGGGAGTGCCGCCGGGAGCCAACGGTGTGACCGCATTGGTGACTGAGTCGGCGGGGAACGGACCGACCCCGGTGACCGCCTTGAAGTAGTTGGCCGAGAACTCCAGGTACTCCTTGACCTGGGCGCCGGTCATGACCACTGCCTGCAGGGTGTTGTCGAAGATGTAGAGCCCCGCGACATCTCGCACAGTCACGTCGCCCTGCGGAATCGCGGCGTCCCGGTTGAAGGGTGCCGCAATCGACAACACCGGCAGGGCGGCATAGGACGTGCCGGCGAGGGCCTTGGTGACCGCGTCGGATTGCACGTAGTTGATGAAGTCGATGGCAGCGGTGTCCTCGTACCGCGCGGTCTTGGCGGACATCGGCTCCGTGGCGGACCCGATCACCGATCCGACGTAGGTCAGCACCGCCTGGTGGTCGGCCCGTACCAGATTGGCGATGGCCGGGTCCTCGGCAACAGTGTTGGCATTCAACACCTGTGAGGCGACGTTGGTCACCGTCCAGCCCTTTCGACCCAGCACGAGGTCGACGTCGATCACCGACAACCGCATGCCCCAACGCAGCGGTTCGGTGAGAATGACGGTCTTGCCGGTCTGGGTGTTGACCACCTCACGCTGCGGGATCTCCACGTGAGCGTGCCCGACCAGGATCGCGTCGATTCCTGGGACCTGCTGGGCGACAAGGGAAGCGGCGTTCTCCGGCCAGGGCAGGGCGTCGCCGTAAGAAGACGACGTGACGGCTCCGGAATGCGCGGCCACGATCAGCACGTCCACCCGGCGGCGCAGCTCTGGGACATACCTCTGCGCCTGTTCGACCAGCCCGGGGAACGTCATCTTTCCCTCGACGTTGGCCTTGTCCCAGATGGCGATTCCGGGGTTGGTCAGACCCAGGATGCCGACCCTGACCGGTCGGCCCTTCGGCGGTCGAACCAGCTTGATCGTGTAGGGCTCGAAGGCCGGACGTTTGGTCCTGGCGTCCAGGGCATTCGCCGCGAGCAACGGGAAGTCGAGCTGCCGTTCGTAGGTCCGCAGCAGCGGTATGCCGTAGTTGAACTCGTGATTGCCGAGCGCCGCGGCGTCGTACTCCATGGCGTTCATCGCGGCCGCCATCGGGTGGATGACCTTGCGACTGATCGGATTGATCTTCGCGTAGTAGTACGCGAGCGGCGTGCCCTGGATGGTGTCGCCGGCATCGATCAGCAGCGTGTTCTCATCGCCCCGAGTGGCCCGCAGCGCATTGACCAGGCTCGACACCTTGGCCAGCCCGATGTCGTTGTGGCGCGGAAGTCGTCGTACTCGGCGTTCTTGAAGTAGTCCCAATTGAAGACGTTGCCGTGCAGGTCGGTGGTGCCCATGACGGTGAGCCGATAGGTCTGCCCGTCGTTCCCGATGGCCGCGGCTTCGGCGGTGTTGTTGAAACCGACCCCGGCCAGCACGGCGGCCGCCGCGGACCCGGTGATGAACGTGCGGCGGGACACTCCGGTCATTCGCTGTCTCCGGTCTTTCACGGCGTGACATCCGTCGGACGGGGCCACGGCCGGGCAATTTTCCTCGGGCGCGCGTGCCGCGCCGGAAGACACACTATTGGCGCGACCGAGAGCCGGGAAAGCAACCAGACGGGCTAAGCGATGCGTTGGCGGTCACGGACAGCAGTCGAATTCTGGGACCGATGTCTTGCCGTGCGTTCTGCGTCGCATTTCCCTCCGGGCATTCGGAGAGGTCGGCTGAAGGGGTCGTCGTCCCGACAATTCACTGCGTCAAGCGTGCAGTTTCGGCGTGGACTTCGGCGGGTGGGTCGTGCTCGACCAGTTCGCGGTAGTAGATGAGTTCTCCGCCTTCGCCATCGGCGGCACCCTCGGAGGGGATGAAGACGGTTGCAACGATCGCCGGGCGACCCGCGGGCGAGGTCAGCGCGGTGACGGTCGGATTCGCGAAGGCGGTGCTGCCGCCGTGCGTGACGACCGGGAGGACGTCCGGCATTGTGTCGCCGTCGCGGATCGTCCGGGGTGGTGACACCCAGCGCACCCCGGTGAAGTCCGTGGACGCTCGCCAGAAGTCGTCGAGCTCGTCGATCGACCAGCGGATCAGGGCGTCGAAGTCGGCGAACCCTTGCTCCGTGGCAAAGCGCCCGAGCGCCGTCGTCTGCCAGGCGTCGGCGGGCGGCGTCCAGAGCACCTCGCCGCGGGACACGGTCACGACGATCCGCTCATTGGCGTTCCCCGGCCACGCCACGATGTGCCTGCGCGTTGCTGGCCGCTCCCTCCGCTAGCGCTCCGTTCGCTCGCATCAGTCCACACCGCCGGCCGCGCTGACTCGGCTGGGCAGTTGGTGACCGACGAGCCCGGCCAGCAGTGGTCCGGCTGCCAACAGCGCGTCGAGGTCGATGCCGGTCTCGATTCCGCTGTCGGCGAGCACCATGGCGAGGTCCTCGGTTGCCAGGTTGCCTCCCGCCGCCGGCGCAAACGGCGAACCGCCGAGACCGCCGAGGGCAGTGTCGAAGCGGTCGACGCCGAGTTCGATCGCTGTCCAGGCGTTGAGCAGCGCGGTGCCGCGGGTGTCGTGGAGGTGCAGGCCGACGTCGCTCCCGGTGGCCGTGAGCACCTCGGCCACACGGCGCGGTGTCGCCATCCCCGTCGTGTCGGCAAGCGTGACCTGGTCGACGCCGATGCTCGTGGGTCCTGGCGACGAGCGCAGCGACAGCGCCCGGGGTGATCTGCTCGCCCTCGAACGGCGACCCGAAGCAACACGAGATCACCGCGTCGAGGACGGCCGTTGATGCCGCGGCGCGGATCGTTGCGATGCCGTCGAAGGCCTGCTCGATCGTCCGCTTGGTGTTCTTTTCGCTGTACGCCGGAGACGCCGACACGGTGATCGTCAAGTGATCGACGCCTGCCGCCGCGGCCAGCTCAGCCCCCTTGGCGTTGGGGACCAGCGCCCACAGTGTGACGTCGTTCGCTCGATCGTCAAGGGCTGCCACCACGTCGGCGGCGCTGGCCATCGCCGGGACCGCCGTGGGGCTGACGAACGAGGCGACCTCGATGTCCTTGACTCCGGCGTCGATCAGCAGCTCGATCAACTCCACGCGTTGCTCCGGGCGCACCGGTCGCTCACCTTGCAGGCCGTCGCGGGCCACGACGTCACGGATCTTCACCCGCGTCACAACCGATGGGTGTTCTGGGGACCGTTCCGTCCCCTGGACACCCATCGGTTGCTGCGGCGGGCTCATACGGGCGGGACGCCGTGGCGGCGGGTGGCGAAGTGGCGGTCCTTGTTGCGGGCCAGGCCGATGCGCCGGATGAGGTCGGCCCGCAACTCGTGGGGCTGGACGATCGCATCGATGACGAGCTCGGACGCCAGCGCAACAGGTCGACGTCCTGCTCGTAGATCGAGCGCTGCTCGTCGACGAACGCCTCCCGCTCGGCAGGATCCTCGATCGCCGCGATCTTGTTGGCGTACACCGCATTGACGGCGGCCTCCGGGCCCATCACGGCGATGCGTGCCGTCGGCAGGGCGATCGTCGCGTCCGGCGAGAACGCCGGTCCCGACATCGCGTAGAGCCCGGCGCCGTAGGCCTTGCGCACGATCACCGAGACCTTCGGCACGGTCGCCTCGCTCACCGCCGTCACCATCTTCGCCCCGTGGCGGATGATCCCCTGACGCTCCACCGCCGAGCCGATCATGAATCCGGGGACGTCGGCGAGGAAGATCAGCGGGAGGTTGAAGGCGTCGCACAGCCAGATGAACCGCGCCGCCTTGTCGGCGGAGTCGACGAACAACGTCCCGGCGAGGTGTGCCGAGTTGTTGGCGACGATCCCGACGGGATGGCCGTCGAGACGGCCGAGGCCGACGATCAGCTCCCTGGCGTAGAGCGGCTTGACCTCGAAGAAGCTGTCGCGGTCGACGATGCCGTCGATCAGCGTGTGCATGTCGAAGGGGACCCGCTCGTCCTCGGGCACAACGTCGTCGCTGAGCTCGACGGCCGGCGGATCGCTCTCGTACACCGGCGGATCGTGACGCCACGAACGCGGGAAGTACGTGAAGTAGGCCCGGGCCTGGTCGATGGCGTCGGTGTCGTCGTGGGCGAGGTTGTCGGCGCAGCCGGACTGGCTGACGTGCATCCGGGCGCCGCCCATCTCTTCGAGCGTGGTGATCTCGCCGACGACCATCTCGGCCATGCGCGGGGAGCCGAGGTACATCGAGGCGTTGCCGTCGACCATGAACACGATGTCGCAGAACGACGGGATGTACGCGCCGCCGGCGGCGGAGGGGCCGAACAGACAGCAGATCTGGGGGACCTGTCCCGACAGCCGGACCTGGTTGTAGAAGATCCGCCCGGCGCCGCGGCGTCCGGGGAACAGCTGGACCTGGTCGGTGAGCCGGGCGCCCGCCGAGTCGACGAGCCAGAAGATCGGCACCTGCTCGTGGATCGCCGTCTCGGTGGCCCTGACCATCTTCTCGACGGTGCGCGCGCCCCACGATCCGGCCTTGACCATCGGATCGTTGGCGACGACGACGACGGGCATCCCTTCGATCGTCCCCCGCCCGGTGACCACGCCATCGGCCGGCAGCGCCCCGCCGTTGTCCGCGGCCTGGCTGTTGGCGAGCAGGCCGTCCTCGACGAACGACTGGGGGTCGAGGAGGAGGTCGACGCGCTCGCGTGCCGTCAGCTTGTTCTGCCCGCGGATCTTGGCGAGCGCCCGCTCGTCGGGCTGCAACGCCCGCTCGATCGCCGTGTCGATCTGTTCGCCCACTGGGTTCCACGGTACGCGTTCGTGGGGACAGCCTCGTGATCGCGCCGCCAGTTCTGCGGAGGGCACACGACCGAGAGCGACGCTGGGGCTCCGAGGAACCGGCCACCCCCGTCAGCGGGGACGATCGCTCGTACGATCGCACCGATGCTCACCGACCTCGTGCTCGTGCCGTTCGGCGCGTCGCTCGACGAGATGCTCGCCGCGGCGCAGACGGCGGATGCTGGGGGCTTCGACACCGTATGGACGTACGACCACTTCAGCGGACTCGTACAGGGCGCGCCATGGTCGCGCGACCCGTTCGTCACGCTGGGCGCGATCGCGGCGACGACCCGAGCGGATCAACGTCGGCGTACTCGTCGCCAACGTCGCCAACCGCCATCCCGCCCAGCTCGCCTGCGCGGTCAATTCGCTGCAGTCGTTGGCGCCCGGTCGTGTCCTGCTCGGCGTGGGGGCCGGGGCGGCGGCGAGCAGCGAGTGGTCGGCGGAGGCCAGGGCGATCGAGCGCCCGGTCGCCCCGGCGGCGACGCGGCGGGCGATCCTCGGCGAAACGATCGGTGCCCTGCGCGCGATGTGGGCCGGCGAGCCGTTCGCCGGCGAGCACGTACGGGTCGCCGCGACGATGGCCGTGACCGACGGCGCGGAGTCTGCCGCCGATCATCGTCGGGCGCTGCCAATCGCCAGACGCTCGCCATCGGCTGCACCACGCCGACGGGGTCAACCTGCTGCCCGGCCCGGATCTCGCCGAGCGCGTCGGGTTCGCTCGCCGGCACGCCGTGGCCAACCCGTTCGAGGTCAGCGCGTTTCTGCCGCTCGAACCCCGACCACCCGTTGGGCGGCGATCCTGTCCGAGCTCGCCGCCATCGGTGTCGACCGCCGCACGCTGTACATCGGCTCCCCGTTCCCACTCGATGCCATCGCCAACATCGCTGCCAAGCTGCGAGCGTGGAACCCGGCGAGCGGCTGACGACCGACCAACGCGAGATCGACCATCGCGCCGTGTGGCAGTGGCTGCACGACGACTCGTATTGGGCACGCGGACGACCCTGGGCGGTGCAGGAGCGGGCGGTCGCCGGGTCGCGCTGCTTCGCCGTGATCGGCCCGGACGGCGACACCCGAGCGTTCTGCCGGCTCGTGACCGACGGGGCGACGTTCGCCTGGCTGGCCGACGTTGTGGTCCTGCCGCCGTTCCGCGGACGGGGGCTCGGCAAGGACCTCGTCGCCGCCGTGGTGGGCAGTCAGCAGGACGATCGGGATCCGCCGCCTGTTGCTCGCGCACCAACGACGCCGACGGGCTCTACTGCCCAGTTCGGGTTCGCGCCGGTCGAGACGGGGTTCATGGAACGGGTCGTGAGCGATCGAGCCCGAACCCGGACGGGTGAAGGCGATGCCGCGACTGACCGAGGGCTCGGTCGAACACTTCGCGGAGCTCTTCGGTGGACTCGGGGACGTCGCCGCTGACGAGAATGCACCAGGTCACGCCGTCGGGCCGGCGGACGAGCATCGTGTGGGTGTTCTCGACCGAGCCGGTGTGCCCCCACGAGCCGTCGGGCCAGACGAAGATGCCGAGCCCGTAACGCCGTTCGGACGGCTCGGGATACTGGACGTCGAGCGCCGTGCGCATGAGCAGCGACATCTCGGGCGACAGCGGGTGCCAGCCGGGACTCGCCGGGTCGAGGGCATCGAGGACGCGCACCATGTCCGACGGCGTGGCGACCCAAGCCCCGGCGCCGCCGAGCGACTGCATGTACGTGCGCTGACCGCCCGACACGTGGACCACCTCATCGGGATTGGGGTCGACGGTGGCGACGAGGCGCATGCCGATGATCCCGAGCGGCCGCAGCAGCAGCTCGGTCGACCGCTTGCTCGTACGGCCGGCCGGTGGTGTCGGCGATGAGCAGGCCGAGCAGGCAGATAGTTGAGGTTGCTGTACACGTGACTCGTCCCCGGCGCCCCGGCCAACGACCGCGCCAAGCCGAACGCCGCGGCCTGCTCGCACGATGCGAAACGGTCGCCGAAGAACTGGTCGCGGTAGTCGGGGAACCCGGAGGTGTGGACTGAGCAGCTGGCGAACGGTCACCGCTGGCACGCCCTCGCCGGCCGGCACGCCGACGAGGTCGGCGAGGCGCTGGCCGACTGGCTCGTCGAGTTTCAAGAAGCCGGCGTCGACGAGCTGGAGGACGACCGTCGCCGTGACGACCTTGGAGATGCTGGCGATGCGGAAGCGGTCGGTCGTCGTCACGACGTCCACCGGGTCGTCAGGCGTGCGCGTGCCGAAGCCGGCGGCGTGGACGATGTGCCCGTCGACCGCCACGGCGACCGATGCCGCCCGGTCGCCGCGGCCCGGTCAGCTGACTGGCGATCAGATCGTCGAAGCGAGCCCACGACGTCGGGGGGACGCCGGAGCCCGGCGGGCAACGTCGTGGTCGTCGAGGTGGTCGACGTCGAAGTCGTGGAGGTCGTGCTCGGGCTCGTCGAGGTCACGGACGTCGTCGTCGTGGTCGCCGAGGTCGCCGACGTCGGCGAAGTCGTCGACGGTGGTGACGGTGGATCAGGAAGGACCGCCGGACATGGCCACCAGCGGCAACGTCGCCACGCCGAGGAAGCAGACGGAGGCCGATCACGTCGCCGATCATGCCCGGTGACTGCCGCATTGTCGCGGCATGCCCCGCACCCCCTCCCCGTTACGCTCGGTCAGCGCACCGTGCTGCCCCTCTAGCTCAATGGAAGAGCAGCGGACTTTTAATCCGTTGGTTCAGGGTTCGAGCCCCTGGGGGGGCACC
>CAVRCD010000002.1:0-42500 GCA_963719475.1 uncultured Actinomycetota bacterium
CCCGTAAGGCGGGGATCGTCAAGCAACTGCACGGCGGACTCTCCGGCCTGCTCAAGCGCCGCAAGGTGCAGGTGATCATGGGCGCCGGCACGCTCAAGCCGGACAACACGGTGGAGGTCGACGGCCAGTCGCTCAAGGGCAAGGCCGTGATCATCTGCACCGGCTCGGTGCCGCGAGGCATCCCGGGGATGGATGTCGACGGGGTCAAGGTGATCAACTCCGACCACGCCACCAACAGCGAGGCCAGCGAGCTGCCCAAGCGCGTCGCGGTGATCGGTGGCGGCGTGATCGGTGCCGAGTTCGCTTCCGTGTACACCGATCTCGGTGTCCAGACCACGCTGCTCGAGGCGATGAACGACGGCGTGCTGCCGATCGGACCGGACCGCGACGTCGCCAACGTGCTGGCCAAGTCGCTGGCCAAGCGGGGCACCAAGATCTACGCCGAGGCGAAGGTCGGCGCGCTCCAGCACACCGAGACCGGGATCATCGTGCCGTTCGAGACCCCGAAGGGCTCGGACAAGATCGAGGTCGACCAGGTGCTGGTCTCGATCGGCCGGCGGCCGGTCACCGAGGGCATCGGCGCCGACGAGGCCGGTGTCGAGATCGACGAACGCGGCTTCATCAAGGTCGACACGAACACCATGCTGACCACCAAGCCCGGTGTCTACGCCATCGGCGACTGCGTGGCCACCCCCGGGCTGGCCCACCTCGCCTACGCCGAAGCCGTGCTGGCCGTCGATCATTTCCTGGGCGAGAGCCCGGTGCCGGTCGACTACGGCAAGGTGCCCTGGGTGGTCTACACCTACCCCGAGGTGGCCTGGTCGGGTCTGACCGAGGCGCAGGCCAAGGCCGCCGGTCATGACGTCGTCGTGCACAAGCATTCGTTCGCCGGCAACGGCCGGGCGATGATCCTCGGCGAGACCGACGGGCTGGTCAAGATTGTCGCGGCCAAGAACGGTCCGATCCTCGGCTTCCACATCGTCGGCCCGTGGGCGAGCGAGCTGCTCCACGAGGGCTACCTCGCGGTCAACTGGGAGGCGTTGCCCAGCGACGTCGGCCGGTTGATCCACGCCCATCCGAGCCTCTCCGAGGCAATCGGCGAAACCATGATCACCTTCTCCGGCCGTTCGCTGCACGGCTGAGCAACGTCCAGACACCCGGGAGACACTGCATGTCGAACGACGAGTGGTTCGTCACGATGCCCAAGCTGGGCGAGACGGTTACCGAAGGAGAACTCACCAACTGGCTCAAGCAGGTCGGCGACACGGTCGAGTTCGACGACCCGCTGTTCGAGGTGTCGACCGACAAGGTCGATTCGGAGATCCCGAGCCCGTATGACGGTGTGATCGCCGAGATCCTTGTCCAGGCCGGGCAAACCGTGCCGATCGGCACCCAGCTGGTGCGGATCACCTCGGTGGCCGAGACTCCGCGCGTCGCCGGACAACCGGCTGCCGTCGGCGTCCCACCACCTCGCCGCTGCCGGTGGACCGGCGCTCGGGGATCCGGCCGCACCGCAGATGGGCGGCTCGGAAGGTCCGTCCGACGAGGAGCCGAACGTCACCGCACCGGCCGGCGTCATCCACGACATCCTGATGCCCAAGCTCGGCGAGACGGTCACCGAGGGAACCATCAGCTCGTGGATCAAGAAGGCCGGCGACACCATCGAGATGGACGACGCGCTGTTCGAGGTGTCGACCGACAAGGTCGATTCGGAGATCCCCAGTCCCTACGACGGGGTGTTGCTCGAGATCCTGGTCGGCGAGGGCGAAACCGTTCCGGTGGGGACACCGTTGGCCCGGATCGGCGAGGCCGGCGCCACCGCCGGCCCGGCCACACCGAGCAAGGCACCCGCGGCCGCGGCTCCCGCCGGCGGCCGCTGCGGCAGCGCCGCGCCCGCAGCCTCGGCCAGTCCCGGCGGCGCGCAGCCGGGTGTGTTGCTCTCGCCGCTGGTCCGCCGGCTGGTCGCCGAGAACGGTTTGGACGCAGCAGCAATCTCCGGCACCGGGGTCGGCGGCCGGATCCGCCGCGAGGACGTCGAGAAGGTGCTGGCCAACGGCGGCGCCAAGGCTGCGCCCGCGTCGCACTCCTTCGTCCGCGCCGGCAGCTGCGGCCGCCTCGGCACCGGCGCCCGCGCGGACCCAACCCATCCCGGCCGGAACCAACGACCCGCGTGACGAGGTCGTCACGCTCTCCCGCATGAGGCTCGCGGTGGCCGGCGGCATGATGGCCTCGCTGGCCAACTCGGCCTCGGTGTGGACCTCGATCGAGGTCGACTTCGACAACGTCGACAAGGTGCGCCGCAAGTTCAAGGACGTCTTCAAGAAGGAGACCGGCGCGTCACTGTCGTACCTGCCGTTCGTCTCCCGCGCCGACCATCGATGCGCTGCGGGCATACCCGACGGTCAACTCCTCGATCGACATCGACGCCAAGACCATGACGCTGCACCCCTACGTCAATCTCGGGATCGCCGTCGACCTCGACCAACAGGGCCTGGTGGTCCCGGTGGTCAAGGACGCGGACTCGTTGAACATGCGGGGCATCGCCAAGAAGGTCACCGAACTGGCGGGTGCCGCGCGGTCGAAGAAGCTGGGCTCCGAGGACATGAAGGGGTCGACGTTCACCATCACCAACCCCGGACCGTTCGCCAGCTACGCGTCCTCGCCGATCATCAATCAGCCCAACGTGGCGATCCTGTGCACCGACGGCGTCAAGCGCCGGCCGGTCGCCGTGGGCGATGCCATCGCCATCCATCCGACCGGCATCATCGGGCTGGTGTACGACCACCGGGCGTTTGACGGCTCGACGGCATCGTTGTTCCTGATGCACATCCGGGACTCGTTGGAGCAGCGGAACTGGGAGCCGGAGGTCGGCTGACCGCCGTCCTTCGGATTTGGCGGTCGGTGCAGCAGGCAGGTGGTTCGACGTGAGCGCGCGACGAACCGACCCGGCAGAACCGGTCACGGTGACGGTGGCCCGCCGGGTTGCGGTCGGCCGGGAGTCCGACTTCGAGGACTGGAGCGACGAGCTGACCGCAGCTGCGGCCAACTACCCGGGGTTCCTCGGAGCCGGGCGGCTGCGGCCCAGCCATGTCGGCGACCCGTGGCACGTGGTGTTCCGCTTCGACAGTGCCGAACACCTTGCGGCCTGGGAGGGTTCGCCGGAGCGCCGGGCGATGCTGGTGGTCGGCGAGGGTCTGGTCGAGTCGACCGACATGCACCGGGTCAGCGGTCTGGAGACCTGGTTCTCGCTGCCCGGGCGGACCGCGCCTGCCCCGCCGAAATGGAAGATGTTCCTGGTCTCGGCGACGGTCTTCTACCTGCTGAACCTGACCCTGTCGTTGATCTACGGCTGGGCCCTGAACGACTGGCCGCTGTTCCTGCACATCGTGGTCATCTCGGTCCCGGTGACCGCCATCGCCACCTGGCTGGTGATGCCCCGGGCGGCGCGGTTGCTGCAGAAGTGGCTCTACGCCCCGTCCCGTAAGAGCTGACCCGCCACGTCCGTCACCCCGCCGGAGAACCCCGAACCGCGGGCGTCAGGAGACGGGGAGGCCGAGCAGTGCGGCGGCGTTGTCCCAGAGGATCGCCCGGTTGTCGGACTCACCCAGCCCGAGCGCGGCGACGGTGTCGCGCGGGGTGAAGTCGCCGAGTTCGAAGGGATGATCGGTGCCGAGCATGACGTGGTCGGCACCGACGTCCTCGACGATCCGGCCGAGCAGCGTCGAGTTGAAAACGGCGGTGTCGTAGTAGAGCTGATCGGTGAACTCGCTGGGCGGAACGGCAGTGGTGTGGGCGACCGGCTTACGGTCCCAACCCATGTCGAGGCGACCACGCAATGACGGCACGCAGCCGCCGCCGTGCGCCAGGCACAGGTGGAACGGGAAACGCTCCAGCACCCGGCCGAACACCAACCGCGCGACAGCGATCGCCGTCTCCATCGGGTAGCCGACCAGCTGCGGCATCCAGAAGTCCTTCAGCCGTTGACCCGCCGGCATGCCGCTGGGGTGCATGAAGGTGAAGGTGCCCCGCTCGGACAGCAACGCCCACAGATCGTCGTTGACCGGATCATCGAGATCCCTACCGCCGCCCTGACTTCCGATGGCGATGCCGGCCAGCCCGAGATCGTCGAGCACCCGCCTGGCCTCGTCGGCCGCACCCGGCCAGCCCAGCGGCACGGTGCCGAGACCGAGCAACCGATCGGGCGCACCGGAGACATAGCCGGCCAGTTCGTCGTTGCCCTGCGCGATGATGCCGGTGGCCAGGGCCTCGTCATCGGCGTTGGTGCAGAACAGGAACGGCGGCAGCGACACTGCGTGGATCTGGACGCCGACCTCGTCCATCTCGGTCAGCCGGATCGGCACGTCGTACATCGATCGCGCCAGCGGCAGTGGTGCATTCGGGCCGACCCCGCTGACCCTCGGGTCGAGCCGGATGATGCCCTGCGGCACCCCCGACACGTCGGCGAGGCCGCGTTCGGCCAGCGACTCCAGCAGGGGCAGCGGCATGGCGTGCGCATGCACGTCCAGCGCGGGGATCGGTGTCGCCGTCCCGGCCGGCGCGCCGGTTGATTCGTGTTCCGTCACAACGACTTCTACCAACTTCCCGCACGTCACGTTCTTCAAGAAGGATGACCGGAGAACATCCCGGTGGATCGATCACCGGAGCACCTCGGCGAGAACATCGGTCATCGCCGGGCGCAGTCCGTGCAGCCGCGCCCGGCGCTGACCTCGATCAGGCCTGGACCTTCGCGTTGTCACCGTCGTACAGCACGACGCCCATGCCGTTGATCCACTCGTACACCGGTTCGTACGACAGGACCTTGCCGGGGGCGCTGCCCATCGCGGCCGCGAGGGCGACCCATGCCCGCAGCTCGCCGGTGCCGTTGCCGGCCAGGGCGAGCTCGTCGTTCGGCATGCTCAGGATCTCGCTGAGATCGCCGGTGGCCAGCCGATCGAGGAACCAGTGATCGAACTCCTCGTCGATGTCACCGACCCGCGGCTCGCCGACGAAGTGCGACAACCCGCCGCCGGCAACGAGTCCGACCCGCTCGAGCCCGTCATACGAGCGGATGGCGTTCCCCAGCGTGACTCCGAAGTCGTAGAACTGCTGCATCGTCATCAGCGGGGGAGTCGTGCAGTTCAGCACGATCGGCACCATCGGCAGTTCCATGCTGTTGTCGAGCCAGTAGTACACGGTCATGAATCCGTGGTCGATCTTCATCCCGTAGGACAGCGCCGGTTGCTGACCCTGCTCGATCAGCGAAGCGGTGATGTGCGCGGCCAGGCCGGCATCGGACGGCACCATCTTCTTCGGGACCTGCAGCCAGACCTCCGGCGGTCCGAGGTGCTCGTTGTCCAGCCCGATCGCGATCTGCGGCAACCCGTCGAGGAAGAAGTTGGTGAAGTGCTCGCCGGTCATCATCACGATGGCCTGGACGTCGGTTTCCTTGGCGACGTCGCGCACCTTCTCCAGTGCACCGAAGAAGTTCTCGGCCTGCTGACGGGGGGCCGATCCGGGATCGGCCGTCATCATCGGGGCATGGGCGGCCGCATAGGCCATGACTATTTCTGCCATCGGGGCTTCCCTTTCGCGGTGGTGGCGACGCCGGCATTCTCCAGCAGCGGGCGGTAGTCGGCCCGCTTGTATCCCAGGGCCCGGCAGAACCCGTTGATGATCACGGGGTGGGCACCCATCGCGTAGATGGCGCCGATGTCGGGCTCGGTGACGGCGCGCTTCTCCTCGTCGGTGAGGTTGTAGCCCTCGGTGACGATGTCCGGCTTGGGCCCGTCACCGGCGGCCTCGAGCCTTCGCAGATGGTCGAACAAGCAGCGCTGGACCATGTACAGGGTCATTCCGCTCGGTCACCTCGCATCCTTTGTCGCCTTTCGTCGACTGAGCGGACGCAGGCGTCCGCGCCGGACGCTGCACCGCGCCGACCGGTTCACGCTAGAAGGTCGCTGATCACCGCGCGAAGCGATCTTGGCTTCTTCCAGTCAGTGGTATGTACCGGGACGAAGTGCCCGAGTCCATCGGCCGGCGTCTCGGGTTCCGCGCCGCTGTCACCGATCGCCGCCGCCGGTTTCCACCTGCGATCTCGACCTGCCTTTCACTGGTCGGAACCAGCCGCTGATCCCGTGCCCGCTCCGGATGCGCGTGCCAACCTCACACCACGGGTCCGTCCCGGATTAGGGCAGGGCAGCCGCCTCGACATCACAGGCGACCCCACCCATGCGGGGCGGAAAACCTCGGCACAGCCGAGAACGACGGAAGGGAGTCTCGCATGACCATGCCGGATGTCAGCGCCGACCTCGAGGCAGCCGCCCAACGGGTACGGGACCTGAGCGACAAGGTCGCAGCGCAGGCCAAGGAGAACGGCCTCGCCTGGCTCGAAGGTTACGAGAAGGTCCTGAAGAACCTGCTGGACATGGAGGAGTCGGCGGCGAAGAGCTCCGGCGTCGAGTGGGCGACAACGCTCGCGACAACGCACGCGAACTTCGTCCGGGAGACCTCGGAGGTCTTCTTCTCCGCGATGACCAAACAGCTCAAGAGCTGACGGAGCACCCCAGCCCGCCGCTCCTGTACCCAGGACATCGCCGCCCCGACAATCCGGTTCGCCGGCGCCGGGCGGCGACGTCGTGGGCCGCAGCGCTCGGACGTCGGGTGAACCCGACAATCCCGGGTCGCCCGCAACCCAGTGCCGACACCAAACAAGCAAGAAGGAGATCTGCATGATCAGCGGCAAGACCACGGTGATCGCGCACCTGGGCTACCCGACCTTTGCCTTCAAGGCCCCGATGATCTACAACCCCTGGTTCGAGAAGAACGACATCGACGCGGTCGTGGTTCCGATGGGGGTGAAGCCGGAGGAGTACCGCGAGTTCTTCCCACTCCTGTTCAAGATGTCGAACATTCGCGGCGCCCTGGTGACCATGCCGCACAAGGTGACGACCACCGAACTGGTCGACGAGTTGACGCCGATCGCCCAGGTGGCCGGTGCGTCCAACGCCGTGCTGCTGCGCGAGGACGGGTCGCTGTTGGGCGACCAGTTCGACGGCGCCGGTTTCACCAGGGGATTGGCCCGCAAGGGTTTCGACGCCAAGGGCAAGAGCGCGCTGGTGGTCGGCAACGGCGGTGTCGGCTGCCCGATCGCGGCGTCCCTGGTCGCGGACGGCATCACTCGGATCGGCCTCTTCGATCCCTATGCCGCGTCCTCGGAAGCGTTGGCGCAGCGGTTGAACGCGCACTATCCCGATGTCGAGGTGACGATCGGATCCAAGGATCCCGAGGGCTACGACCTGGTGGTCAACGCGACTCCGATCGGGATGAAGGACGACGACCCGCTGCCGATGGACGTGGACCGGATCGCACCGACCACCTTCGTCGCCGATGTGGTGATGAAGCAGGAGATCACCCCGTTCCTGCAGGCCGCCATCGACAAGGGCTGCCAGATCCAGGTCGGCAAGGACATGTTGTTCGAGCAGATCCCGGCCTACCTCGAGTTCTTCGGGTTCGGCACCACCACCCCGGATGAGCTTCGGGCCGTTTCGCAGATCCCGGAGTAGGGGTGCCGGCTTTTTGGCGGTGGTTCCTGGCGATGGGATTCAGCGTGCTGATGATCGTCGCCGGCCTGATCACCCTGTGGCGGGCCGGCGCGGACTACGAGCTGTACGGCTGGTTCATCCTCGGGCTCGGTGTGCTGTCGTTGGCGGTCAATTTCGTCATGCGCAAGCAGTTCCGGTGATCAGCGGTGGTCGTCGGGTTCGGGCCGACGACGCAGGTCGGAGCCGGCGCGGATGAGGTGGGGGCTGATCGGCGGCAGCGACATCGCTGCGACGCGAATGGTGCCCGCCATGCGGGCACTCGGCCAATCGATCAGTGCGGTGACCAGCAGTTCCCTGTCGCGGGCGGAGGTCTTCGCGACCGCCAACGACATCCCTGTGGCAGCCGCCGGAGTCGGGGAGCTGCTCGCCCGCGAGGACGTCGATGCGGTCTACATCAGCAGCGTCAACCAGCTGCATGGCCAGCACACCCTGGCCGCTGCGGCAGCAGGCAAGCACGTGCTGTGCGAGAAGCCGCGTCGCCCTCGACCTGATCGAGGCCTGGGCGATGGTCGACGGCCTGCGATGCGGCGGGTGTCGTGCTCGCCGTCAATCACCACCTGCCGTCGCACACCACCCACACCGAATGCGCCGGCTGGTCGAGGCGGGTGCGATCGGCGAGCCGAAAGCGGTGCGGGTGTTCTTCGCCTTCCACCTCGCACCGCGGCTGCGCGGCTGGCGGGTGACCGATCCCGACCGGGGTGGACCCGATCCTCGACCTGATGCCGCACGTGGCATCCGTGGTCAACAAGGCGATCGGTCTGCCTCGCTGCAGGCGACGGCGATCGCGGTCCGCCAGGGCTCCTGGGACCTGCCCGCCTCCAGACGGACCCCCCGGCCCGGACCCGGACCCGGACCCGGACCCGCCAGGGTGCCGGAGGACGCCTGCATGGCGGTCATCCGGTACGAGGGCGAGGTGCTCTGCCAGACCGACATCGGCTGGTCGGTCCCGTTCGCCCGCAACGGGCTCGAGGTGCACGGCACCGAGGGCTCCCTGGTGGCCACCGATGTCATGCGGGCGGACCCAGGCGGCAGCCTCGCCCTGATCGGCCCGGCTGGCGTTCGGGAGATCGAATTCCCCCTCCATCGGGACGCCTACGAGGTCACCCTGGAGGCGTTTGCCGCCGCCTGTGCCGGCTCCGGAGCGCCGGCGATCAGCGGCATCGAGGGCTTGCGTGCACTGTCCGTGGCGCTGGCCGTCAAGCAATCGAGCACGTCCGGGCGAACGGAAGCGGTCGAGATCGAGCCGCCCGCTACCGTCCGCTCGCCGAACCGTGATCTCGTCGACCACCCGAGTGAGATCGCACTGTGATGCACTCCGCAGATGTCCTGCCGTCCAGCGGAAATCGCCGGACTAGTCGTTGACCTGGTCATGTAGCGGCGGTGCACTGACTCCACATCCGCCGCACCGTGCGCCGGGGAAGCCCTGACGAGGAGAAGTAAATGGAAGACAAGATCGTCGAGCCCCCGGGTTCGCACGAACCGACAGAGCACGCCAAGACACCGAAGAAGGCCGCGGCCAGCGGCTGGATCGGCAGCGCTCTGGAGTACTACGACTTCTTCATCTACGCACAGGCCGCCGCACTGGTCTTCCCGACACTGTTCTTCCCGTCGGACAACCCGCAGGCCGCCATCGTGCAGTCCTTCGCGACGTTCGGCGTCGGCTACGTCGCCCGGCCCGATCGGTGCGTTCGTGCTGGGTCACTGGGGTGACACGCACGGCCGGAAGAACGTTCTCGTCCTCTGCATGCTGCTGATCGGCGCCTCCACCTTCGGTGTGGCGCTGCTGCCGACCTACTCCGCGGTCGGCGTCTGGGCGCCGATCCTGCTGGTCATCCTGCGACTGATCCAGGGCTTCGCCGTCGGCGGCGAGATCGCCGGCGCCAGCGCGATGATCATCGAGCACTCGCCATTCGGCCGACGCGGGTACTACGGCAGCTTCACTCTGCAGGGTGTGCAGGCCGGCCAGATCGTCGCAGCCGCCATCTTCCTGCCGCTGTCCGCCTTCATGCCGAAGGAAGCCTTCGAGACCTGGGGCTGGCGGATCCCGTTCCTGCTCAGCGCCGTGGTGGTGTACGCCGGTTACCAGATCCGGAAGAACGTCGACGAGACCCCGGCCTTCCAGGAGGAGGCCGAGCACGGCGAGGTCCCGCAGGCGCCGATCGTCATGGCCGTCAAGGAGAACGGCGTGGACATGTTCCGCGTCTTCTGCATGGCCCTGATGAACGCGATACCGACAGCGGTGACGACCTTCGGCGCGACATTTGCCACCAACGCCGGCTACGGCGTCGGTTTGACCACCACGAACTATCTGTGGATCTCGGTGTCCGGCAACGTCGTCGCCGTCATCCTGATCCCGTTCGTCGGCAACCTGACCGACCGGATCGGCCGTCGACCCGGTGATCATCGTCGGCTGCCTCGGATCGGGCATCCTGGCGTACCCGTACCTGTACTTCGTCGCCGAAGCCAACTTCGTCGATGGCGTTCGTGTTCGCCATCCTGATGTGGGGCTTGCGTCTACCAGGGCTACAACGCGGTCTTCCCGTCCTTCTTCCAGGAACTGTTCCCGACCAAGACCCGGGTCACCGCCTTCGCGGTCTCGCAGAACCTCGGCACCCTGGTCACCGCCTTCCTGCCGGCCATCTACGCCGCGCTGGTCGGCCCGACCCCGTCCGCCTGTGTCGTCGACAAGAAGTTCGCCCCCGATGTCGACGGTCAACGGCGAAACCTGCCGTGCCCTGGCCGATTCCATCGAGTCGAGCGTGGTCATCACGGTCGGCAGCATCACGCTGGCGTTGGCGGTGATCGCCGCCATCGCGGCGTTCAGCTCCCGGGAGACATTCCGGATCCACATGAACGATCTGGGCAACAAGAACGCCGTCCCGGTGCCCAAGGAGGAATACGACCGGATCCGTAAGACGGGCGTGGACACTCCCGTTGCCTGATCCGAAGTAGTCGTCAGCAGTCCCGCGCAGCGGCCGGTCGACCTCCGTCGACCGGCCGCTGCTGTGTCATCAGCCGGCCGCTGCTGGGTTATCGGTAGGTGGAAGGCACTGGTCAGCCGCTATCGGGAGCGGCAAGAGTGGACCCATGACATCGATCACCGTGCTCAACGGCCCCAACCTGAACACTCTCGGCACCCGCAAGCCCGAGGTCTACGGCTACACCACGCTGGCCGACGTCGAGCAGATGTGCGCCGACGACGCCGCGAAACTCGGACTCGAACTCAAGTTCCACCAGTCGAACTACGAGGGACAGCTGATCGACTGGATCCACGAGCTGGGCCCGGCCTTCAAGTCGGGGGAGTCGATCGGGGTGGTCTACAACCCGGGTGCCCACACCCACTACTCGTACGCGATCCGGGACGCCATCGAGGCGGCGCAGGTCCCGGTGATCGAACTGCACATCTCGAATGTGCACGCCAGGGAGGAATTCCGGCACCACTCGGTGATCTCACCGGTGGCTCGCGGCATCGTCGTCGGGTTCGGTGTGCCCGGGTACTCGCTGGCCATCAGGGGCCTGTACGAACTGCACGAGGCGGAGGTCAAGAAGAACCTGAAGCCCGGCGTGCGGACGTGACCGTTCGTATCGCCGTCGCCGGCGCCGGGCTGATCGGGCAGCGGCACATCGAAGAGATCGATGCGAGCGCATCGGCCGAGCTGGCTGCGATCGTCGACCCGTTCCCGGCGGCCGCGGAGGTCGCGGCGAAATTCTCGGTGCCGATCTACTCCTCGCTCGCCGAGTTGTTCGCCATGGATAAGCCGGACGGGGTGATCCTGGCGACGCCGAACCAGATGCACGTGGACGGTGGGCTGGAGTGCGTCGCCGCCGGTGTCCCGGTGATCGTGGAGAAGCCGATCGGCGATTCGGTGGAATCCGCGGTCCGGCTGGTCGAGGCCGGCGAGGCCGCCGGGGTCCCGGTGCTGACCGGGCACCACCGCAACTACAGCCCGATCATGGCCAGGGCCCGTGAGCTCGTGCAGAGCGGCACCATCGGCGCGGTGGTGGCCGTGGTCGGCACCGCCCTGTTCTACAAGCCGGACGACTACTTCGAGACCGGTGGCGGTTGGCGCCGGCAAGCCGGCGGAGGCCCGATCCTGCTGAACCTGATCCACGAGGTCAACAACCTGTTGTCGCTGGTCGGGGACATCGTCCGGGTGCAGGCAGTGACCTCGAACGCCACCCGCGGCTTCCCGGTCGAGGACACCGCCGCGATGATCTTCACGTTCGCAAACGGCGCGCTCGGCTCCTTCGTGCTCTCGGACACCGCGGCGTCCCCACGGTCGTGGGAGCAGACCTCGCAGGAGAACAAGAGTTACGACAGCTTCCCGGACGAGGACTGCTATCACATCGCGGGCACCAGGGGATCGCTGTCGGTACCGACCATGCGGTTGAAGGTCTACGAAGGCGCCCGATCCTGGTGGGAACCGCTGTCCTCGTCGGTCGAGCAGGTGGAGCGCACCGACCCGCTGGCGAATCAGATCACCCACTTCGCGGACGTCATTCGTGGTGCGGCGCAACCCATCTGCAGTGGCCGGGACGGACTGAAAACTCTGCTCGTGGTCGACGCGGTGCTCGAGGCAGCGCGCACCGGCCTGCCGGTCGACGTCGCGAACTGAACGACTCCGGTTGCTACGGTCTACCTGACCGCGGCGGCCAGCACGTCGCGGGCGGCGTCGTACACGGTGCGCGCCGCCAGCTCCACCCCGGCGTCCACCAGCTCGTTCGAGATCACCTCGACCGCAACGACTTCGGGCCGGACGCCGTGCCTGTTCAGCGCTCGCACCAGACCGACGGCATCGCCGTACCCCTTTCCGGGCGGCAGCCGGTGACCGAGGGATTCCGCGCGCAGCGGTGACATCGGGGACGCCAGTACGTCGCAGAGCTGGACCGACACGATCCGATCGGCCGGGACATCGTCGAGGTCGGCGGCGGTCATTCCGGCCCGTGCCCAGTGCCAGACGTCCACGATCAGCCCACTGTTCGACCGGCCGGCACCCTGCAACACCTGCCACGCGGTCGCCAGGTCGGGAACGCCGCTGTAGGGCATGAACTCCAGGGCAACGGTGAGATCACCGGCCCGGTCGCACAGCTCGCCGAACGCGTCGATCATCACCGGCATCGGCAGCTTCTCGAGCAGGCCGGCGTTGAGGTGGCCGACGCCGAAACTGCGGGCCATCTGGAAGACGGTCTGCTCCTTGTCCTGTTGCGCCGCGTCCCGGTCGGCGTCCGTACCCCAAGCGGTCACGTACTCCACCTCCAGCACGGGAGTTCCAGCGCGGTCGGCGATCTCGGCCATCGCAGCCGCATCGAGTCCGTGTTCCATCGCCGCCCAGTAGTTCTCGGCCCGCAGGCCGATCCCGTCGAAGCCCGCCGCCGCGGCGGCGCGCACCCGATCCGGAAAGGAGACCTCCGTGCCGAGGCTGTACGAACTGATCACCAGGGGAGGAGAGACGCCCGCGCGGTCGGCAAAGGGCGAACCGGCGACGGCGACGGCCACGGCGATGTCGTCACCGTTGCCGGGGCCGCTCTGTTGGCCGGTGCGCGCGTTGTCCACCTGTCCAAGTCTGGCCACCGAAGCCGTTTCGCGCAGGTCCTTCCGACTGGCGGAACGCCGTGGACGGTCCGCCTCATCGCCTCCCTCCCCCCGCTCCCCACCCTGATGATCAACTTCCTTGGCCTTTGGCTGCTCACCAGCAGCAGCTATCGGCCAGCGAAGTTGATCATCCCGACCGGGGCCTGTGGACAACCTGTTCACCCACGGACCCAGACGGCAATGCTCTGCGCCGTGAACGACGTTGAAGCCTGGATCGCGGAGATCTTCGCCCGGCAGGACGGCGTGATCGGCCGGCAGCAGGCTCTGAGCACCGGGATGACGCCCGGCCAACTCCGGCGCCGACTTGACACCGACCGTTGGGTGCCAGTGCATCCCGGCGTCTACCGCTCGGCCCAGCATCGCCCGACCGACGCCGCTCGCGTCCGAGCCGCAGCGCTCTGGGGCGGTGACAAGGCGTTTCTGTCCAGTCACGCCGCCGCTTGGTGGTGGGGTCTGACCAGCGTGCCGCCGGCGACGGTGGAGATCGTCATCCCCATGCACGAACATCGGCGGAATCGGGCCGGCATCCGGGTCATCCGGCGAAGGCTCGACTCCGCCGACAAGGCGTGGTGCCGGGGTGCACAAGTGACCGGACTGGCGCTCTCGGCGCTGGCCGGCAGTGTCGCGCTGGGCCGCGAGGGTCCCGCCATGCTGGACCACGTGCTGCAGAAGCGAATCCCGTTCGCGCACGTCCGGGCGGCGTACTACCGAAGTATCGGTTGCTCCGGCAACGAGCGAGCCGGCGAGTTGCTGCGAGCCGCAGCTGATCGGTCGGCTTCGGTCAGCGAGCGGTTGTTCATCAGGTTGCTGAAATCCGCAGGCATCAGTGGATGGCGGCTGAACCATCAATGGGACCCGTCAGATCAACGAAGGATCGACGTTGCCTTCGTTGCGCGACTGCTGGCGATCGAGATCGACGGCTGGGCGTGGCATCACCAACCTGACCGGTTTCAGCGCGATCGCACCAAGCAGAACGATCTCGCCGAGGCAGGCTGGACCGTGCTGAGGTTCACCTGGTTCGACCTCAACGATCGTCCGGACGAGGTGGTCCGCCGGGTCCTTGCCCACCTGACCTGAGCATCAAGCGGCTCGGGGTTGACGCCTGGGCCCACGGCCGGGAGTGGATGATCAACTTGGTTGGCCGCTGACTGCCGCCCAGCGACAGCTACGGGCCAGGCAAGTTGATCACCAACTCAAACCAAGTCTGGCTACCGCAGCAGTTGCGCGCAGGTCCTTCCGACTGGCGGAACGCCGTGGACGGTCCGCCTCGGTCACCCGTCTACTGGAGCGCTGACGGGAAGGTGTTCAGATGGCTGACGGCGAATCAACGAACCAGGCCGCACCCGGTGCGACGTCACGGTGCGACCTGCTGGTGATCGGCGGCGGCGCTGCCGGCCTCTCGGCCGCGGTCACCGCGGCCTACCACGGGCTCAGCGTGATCGTCGCCGAGAAGGCGTCCGTGCTCGGCGGCGCGACGGCATGGTCGGGTGGCTGGATGTGGGCTCCGCTGAACCCGCTGTCGCAGGCCGACGGCATCGTCGAGGACATCGACCAACCGCGGACGTACCTCGAGCACGCGCTCGGCGCCGAGTACGACGAGCCGCGGGTCGAGGCATTGCTGCGGAACAGCCCGCACATGGTCGCGTTCTTCGAGAAGCACACCTCGTTGCAGTTCGTCAGCGGCAGCTGGATCGCCGACATCCAGGGTGAGCTGCCGGGTGCCGGGACCGGTGGACGGTCGGTGGGCCCCAAGCCGTTCAATGCCCGCCGGCTCCGTAAGGATCTGCGTCCGTTGGTCCGCCCGCAGCTCTACGAGACGTCGTTCCTCGGCATGGGCATCATGGCCGGTCCTGATCTGCAGGCCTTTCTGCACACCACGACCTCGCTCAGGTCGTTCTTCCATGCCGCCTGGCGGGTCGCCTTCCACGTGCTCGACCTGATCACCTACCGGCGGGGCATGCAGCTGGTCAACGGTCCAGCATTGATCGCCCGGCTGGTGAAATCGGCGGATGCGCTCGGGGTCACGATGTGGGTCGATTCCCCGGCGACCGAACTCACCGAGAAGGACGGCGCCGTCACCGGAGCGGTCCTGCAACGGCCGGACGGCCCGGTCACCGTGACCGCAACCCGCGGGGTGCTGCTGGCGGCCGGCGGCTTCCCGAACGACGTCGACCGGCGTCGCCGACTCTTCCCGAGAACCCCGACCGGGAAAGAACACTGGACCCTGGCGCCGCCCGAGACCACCGGCGACGGCGTCAGCCTCGGTGAGTCCGTCGGCGGACAACTCGACGAGACGTTGGCCTCGCCCGCGGCGTGGTGCCCGGTCTCCCTGGTGCCCTACCGGAATGGCCGGGTGGGGACCTACCCGCATATCGTCGACCGCGGCAAACCGGGCCTGATCGCCGTCGCCGCCAACGGCAAGCGGTTCGTCAACGAGGCGGACGGCTACTACCAGTTCACCACCGGGATGATCAACGCGACCCCCGAGGGCGAACCGGTGCAGGCCTGGCTGATCTGCGACCGGAAGTTCCAGCGTCGCTACCCGTTCGGCATGTCCAAACCGTTCCCCGTGCCGACCTGGCCGTACCTGCGGTCCGGGTACCTGAAGCGGGGGAAGACGCTCGCGCAATTGGCGGCGAAGTGCGGCATCGATGCGGCGGCCCTGGAGCAGACGGTTACCGACTTCAACCGGCACGCCAAGGTGGGCGAGGACCCGGAGTTCAAGCGTGGCAGCACGGCCTTCAATCGCGCGTCGGGCGACAAGGAACATCAGCCCAACCCGTCCCTGGCACCGCTGGAGAAGGGCCCGTTCTATGCGATCAAGGTGCTGCCCGGCAGCTTCGGCACCTTCTTCGGGCTTCGTGCCGATCCCCGGTCGCGGGTCTTGGACGCCCGTGGCGAACCCATCGACGGGCTCTACGTGGCGGGCAGTGATCAGGCGAACGTGATGGGTGGGCACTACCCGTCGGGTGGCATCAACATCGGTCCGGCGATGACCTTCGGCTACATCGCCGGCCGGGACATCGCCGGCGTCACGCAGTACGAAAACGCCGTGCCAAACCTGCAGAACGACGGCGTCTGACGGCCGGGTTCACTGCCAGACGCTGGTGCGTGGCTGCAGTCGCCAACCGACCCAGAGCACCATCGACTCCCACGCCCTCGCCGCGGCCATCGCTGCGAGAGCCGTGTGGTAGCCGGGTGCGTTCGGATCGGCGCCGGCCAGCCGCCGCTCGAGAACCTGGCGTTCGAGAGTGCGCTCGGCGCCCATTCGCAGCAGTGCGCCACTACATGATTCGCGGATCTGGTTCACCATGGACAACTCCTCGCTGCTCGACTCACGGTGCGGGCGGAGCCTGCTGATTGCGGCAACCACGCTTCGTTGAGGAGCTGTTCGAGTTCCGTCCTACGACCAGATTACGCCGGACGGGCAGCCGCAGCCGTTCGCTGGCGGCGGTGGGCGGCCATCCGCACCGGCGAGTTGAGCTCTCCGTAACCGGCGTACCCACCGATCCGTTGCACCACCTCGAAGAAGACCCGACCGCCGAGCACCTCGGTGTAGAAGTGCAGGAACTGCCCGTCGGCGTTCTGATCGAGCAGCACGTTCAGCTCGCGCATCGCCGTGAGCTGCGACGATGGCGGCGCAAGGCGGGCATCCAGATCGTCGTAGTAGTTCGCCGGCACCTGGACGAGCGGGGCGCCCGCCGCCTTGGCGGCACGGGCGGCGGCGAAGATGTCGTCCGTGGCGAAGGCCACATGCTGCGGATCGGTCACACCCGGCTGCCATTCGTTGCCCCTGCGCAGCACCGAGACGCTCAGGCACACCCGGACAGTGCCGTCCGGGTTGGCCACCGCCCGGTTGCGGACCAGGCCGAACGGCGCCGCGATTTCCGAGTTGTGCTGCGCCTGCAGGCCGAGCACCGTGCGGTAGAACAGTGACGCCTCGTCGAACCGGTCGTACGGCTGGGTGAGGGCGATGTGATCGATGTGGGTGATGCCCAGCGCAGAGGATTCCGCCGAGCCGTTGCCCTCGCCGGTCGCCGGGAAGTCCGAGATCCAGCTGGTCTGGTCGTCGGCGCCGGTGCGGCAGAAGAACACTGCCGTCTCGTCCGGCGCCGCAACGGCGGACAGGTCCGCCTCGGCCGGTCCGCGGCGGCGGGGCAGCAGGGGAGCGAGCAGCGCCTTGGCCCGAATGGCGGCCTGGGTGGAGTCGGCGGTCTCCAGGCCGATCGCTGCCACCGCCGCACCTGTCGGATGTTCGTCCAGGCCCCGCGACGCGTTCAACAGCACCCTGGCGCCGCCGTTGGACCAGAGCTGCACCGGCTTGCTGCGGTGCTGCCCGGAATGCGTGAAACCCAGTGCGGTCAGGGTGTTCTCGACGGCCGGACTGCTGTCGGCGTCGACCGCCAGCTCGGCGAAGGCGAATCCGCCCAGGGTCGGCGGCGGTGCGGGCGCATCGGTCGCACCAGGGGCGGTCGGCAGTTGACCAACGGTGGCTTCGTGCAGTGCCAGCAGGGAGCGGTGCGCGTCGACCGCGGCTCTGCGGGGATCCGATTGCCGGAAAACGTCGTTGAAGACCTCGAGCGACAACGGCCCGGTGTAGCCGGCCGCGTACACATGACCGAGGAAGGCAGGTAGATCGAACGCGCCCTGGCCGGGGAACAGCCGGTGGTGCCGGCTCCACTGCAACAGGTCCATGTCCATCGACGGCGCATCGGCCAGTTGCAGGAAGAACAGCTTGTCGCCGGGGATGTCCCTGATCCCGGCGGGATCCGAGCCTCTGGACAGGATGTGGAAGCTGTCGATGCACAACCCCAACGCAGGGTGGTCGGCGGTGCGGACGATGTCCCAGGACCGCTCGTAGGTGTTCACGTACGTCGACCAGGCCAACGCCTCGTAACAGATCCGCATGCCTCGTTCCTCGGCGCGGGTGGCCAGTCGATGCAACTGTTCGGCGATCTGCTCGTCGTCGTCGACCGCATCCGGGTAGTTCGCCGAGCAGACGAGGACCAGATCCGTCCCCAGCTGCTGCATCACGTCGAACTTGCGGTCGGCACGACGCAGGTTGGCCGTCACCGCCTCGGGGTGAACGGAGTCGAAGTCGCGGAACGGCTGGTAGAGATCGATCGACAGGCCCAGATCGTCGCACCGGGTCTTCACCTCGGCGGCGGACAGCGGGGAGACCACGAAATCGGGCTCGAAGATCTCCACCCCGTCGAAACCCGCCGCGGCCGCGGCGACCAGCTTGTCCTCCAGGGTGCCGGAGATGCAGACGGTTGCGATCGCCGTCCTGACCCGGGTGGGTGTGACGAGTGCCTCCGTCGCGGACGGGACAGCGGCGCCCGGAGTGGACAAGACTGACATGATCGCCCCCATGGGTCGGTTTGACCATCAGAATGACCGCTGTTCGCCCGCAGGACGTACCGGTCCGGTAGTCAGTTCCGACCAGCGGGAGGGCATGCGCGAAGAACTGGGAAACCGCTCCACCCGACGCGAGGATGAGGAAATGGCCCCCGAACTGCCAGAGTCGTTGCGAGAAGTTGCCGAGCGTGCCGCCAGCGTGCTGGCGCCCGAATCCGATCTGTTCGAGGACATGGACTCGGCAGGTTTCGGTGACGCGCTGAGCCGGGCCGTCCGCTCGGCCCTGACCCACCCGGTGCAACCCGCCCGGTCGGCCCTGCACCTTGCCTCCGACCTGGTGAAGATCCCGCTGGTCGCCGGTGCCAGGTGGTTCGGGCGGGAGGTGCAGCCGCCGGTCGAGGTGGATCCCAAGGACCGCCGGTTCTCGGCTCCGGCGTGGAGCACCAACCCGGCCTACTACTCGGTGCGACTGGCCTATCTGTCGGCATCCAAGTTCGCCAAGGACGTCGTCGAGTCGGCTCCGATGGACCCGGAAACCGCGCAGAAGGCGCAGATGGCGGTCAGCCTGCTCGCCGACACGCTGGCCCCGACGAACTTCCTGGCGACGAACCCCGCCGCGCTGGTCCGGGCGTTCGACACCGCCGGCGGCAGCCTGGTCAAGGGTGCCAAGAACTTCGTCGGCGATGTCGTCAACAACGGGGGCAAGCCCCGTCAGGTGGACACCAGCGGCTTCGAGGTCGGCGTGAATCTCGCCTGTACGCCGGCGAAGGTGGTGTACCGCAACGAGTTGATGGAGCTGCTGCAGTACGAGCCGCAGACCGAGCAGGTTCACGCCACCCCGTTGCTGTGCAGTCCGCCGTGGATCAACAAGTACTACGTGATGGATCTGGCGCCGGACCGCAGCTTCATCGAGTGGGCGGTTCGGCAGGGTCGAACGGTCTTCGCGATCAGTTACAAGAACCCGTCCGCCGACATGTCCGGCACCACCATGGACGACTACCTGCTGCACGGACCGCAGACCGCCCTCGACGTGGTGCAGGAGATCACCGGGGCCGAGACGATCGACATCGTCGGCCTGTGCCTGGGTGGCGCCATGACGGCGATCACCGCCGCGTACCTGACGCAGCAGGGCGACAGCCGGGTCGGCACGCTCACTCTGCTGAACACCATGCTGGACTACGCCGAGCCAGGTGCGTTGAGCATGTTCACCGACAAGCGCACCGTCGAGAAGCTCGAGAAGAAGATGCTCAAGGCCGGATCGCTGGAGGGCGAGACGATGGCCGGCACCTTCGACATCCTGCGGGCCAACGACCTGATCTTCAACTACGTGGTGTCGAACTGGTTGATGGGACAGGATCCGCCGGCCTTCGACATCCTGGCCTGGAACGCCGACAGCACCAGGATGCCGGCCGCGATGCATGCGTTCTACCTGCGAAACTTCTACGTGGAGAACAACATTCCGGCCGGCAAGCTGGAACTCGGCGGCGCCGCCATCGATTTGAGCGTGATCAAGAATCCCACCTACATCGTCAGCGCGATCAACGACCACATCGTGCCCTGGGAGTCGGCCTACAAGACCGTCGGCCTGGTGTCCGGTCCGGTGCGGTTCGTGTTGGGCAGCGGTGGCCACATCGCCGGAATCGTCAGCCCTCCCGGGCCGAAGGCCTGGCACATGGTCAGCGAGAGCGACTCGCTGCCGGCCACCGGGGCCGAGTGGAATGGCTCCGCGGAGCGTCGCAAGGGAACCTGGTGGGAGGACTGGGCGGTCTGGTCGGCGAACAGCTCGGGACCGCTGCAGGACCCTCCTCCTCTGGGCAGCAAGCAGTTTCCGGTACTCGGCGCGGGACCGGGCGGGTACGTCCTCACCTGATTCGAGCCCGGGCAGATCCGCTTCGGGAGGGGTCAGCGGCCGAATCAGTGACCGGCGGCCATCGCCGCATCGAGTGGACGGGCCTGCGCCGGGATGGCGCCGTGCCGCGCCTCGCCGCCCGCCAGTTCGCGGGACAGGCTGCGGGAGGCGATGGACAGCGCGGCCATGCTCGGTTGTAGTTCGTGACCCAGGTCCCCGACGGCCAGTTCGATGGCGGCGACCACCTCGCCGCCAGGGCCGAAGACCGGCATCGCCACGCCGCTGACGCCGCATTCGAGTTCGCCGCGGGTGATGGCCACCCTGGTCAGCCGGGTCACCGCCAGTGCGCGCCGGAAGCGGTCTGGCGAGGTGATCGTCTGGGCGGTGTACGGCCGCAGACCACGCATGATGGTCATCTCGACGGCCCGCGCGGAGGAGAACGCCAGCAGCGCCCGACCCAGGGCCGTCGGATGGGCCGGCAGGGTGGCGGCCGGCGTGAACCCGGTGGCCGGGCGGGGACCGGGCTGCTTCTCGATGTAGGCGACGTCGAGCTCCTGCAACACACCGAGCCGGACCCGGCTCTTGGTGGCAGCGGACAGGTCCTCGAGAACGCACGGCGCACGTTCGGCGATGCTGGGCGGACAGGGGTCGACGGTCCCGATCATCCGCAACGGCAGGCCGGCCCGGTAGTGGCCGTCCTCGGTCCGCTCCAGCAGCCGCCAGGCCGCGAGTTCAGAGGTCAGCCGGTGAGCGGTGGAAATGGGTAATCCGGCAAGTCGGGCGATTTCCGTCAACGAGTGCTCGCTGCCCTCGGTGAAGGTGAGCAGAATAGAGGTGATCTTGCTGGTCACCGATCGTCCACTTTCGGTGGAGTTGCCCGCCAATGTGGTCCTCCTCGTCGAAAATGACCAGCGGGCATCGCGGGCGATCACACCCCGTGCCTCGATGATCGGGTTCACGCCTAGCAAACACAACATAAGCCGTACGGCGCCAGCGCGTCATCCCACGGAAACTATCCGGGACACGGATGGACGTTCCCACTCCTCGGGTGGGCGAAACACAACCCCAGGGTGTAGCACTGGGGCGAGCCCGCGCCGCAGTCCGAAGGATGTCAGGGTGGAGTTGGACTGGCTCGAGACGTTTCTCGCTGTGGTTGATCGAGGTGGGTTCACCGCAGCTTCCGCCCAGGTCCATCGCTCACAGTCCAGGGTGAGCGCGCACATTGCCGCTCTCGAGCGGGAACTCGGTGTGCAGCTGATCGACCGGGCCCGGCGTCCGGCGACCCTCACCGCGGCCGGTCAGATCTTCGCCACCCATGCCAGGGAGATCCTCGCCGACGTCGGATCCGCCAGATCCGCCATCGGAATCCTGCGGGCGCTCGACGAAGAATCCCTGGCGGTGCTGACGACGCCCTGCATCGGCGCCGCACTCTTTCCGAAGGTTCTCGGCGACCTGCTTGCCGGCCACCCCAACGCCAGGGTCGCGCTGTCCGAACACGGGTGGCAGGAAGGTGAGCGACGGCATCCGGCCGAGGGTTTCGTGCTGGCCGTGCTGCCATTGCTACCCCTGCCACATCCTCCCGGGCTGCAGCAGCGGGTGCTCTGGCGAGAACGGATCCAGGCGGTGGTGCCTGCCGATCACCAGCTGGCCAAGGAACCGTCGAGCGGAGGTATTTCGCCTGCCCGACTGGCCGGGCAGCACCTGGTGATCAGTGGAATGACCATGGGCCCGGTCCCGGAAATCCTGCTGATGCTCGGCGCACACGGCCTGGAGTCTGCACCCAGAACGACCGTTGACACCCCGCAGACCCTGGTGACGATGGTCCGGGCCGGCATCGGAATCGGCGTCGCCAACGCGGTGGGTCTGGAGAACACCGACACCACAGGGGTTGTCGTCATCGACATCGACGATCCGGAGATGTTCCGGGAGGTCGCCGTGTACTGGTACGACGAGTCGCTCTCCTCCGATGTCGGAAAATCTCTGCTGCACAGCGTGATCTCGGCGGAGCCACCACCCGGTGCCGCCCGGGTCGGGCATGATGGTGACCATCTGCCGACGGGAAATGGAACTCCGCCAACCGATGAGGGCAACCTTCCGGCCGCGCAACGGCTTTCGCGGCGGTAGGGTCAGCGGGCCCAGAGTTCGCCGAGCACCAGCACCAAGGATGAGATGGTCCCCTTCGTCGGTCGCCAGATGGAACTCGCTGTGCTGCGGGCCCGGCTGGCCGATGCGCTTGCCGGACGACCGCAGATCGTGCAGATCCAGGGGCCGGCCGGAATCGGCAAGACCGCACTCGTCGACCAATTCCTCGGCGAGGCCGGTGCCGGCCAACCACCGGTGGTGATCAGGGCCAGCGGCGAGGAGACGGAGCAGTTGCTGGCCTACGGGGTGGTCGAGCAGTTGCAGCGTTCGATGATGGGGGCCGCCGGGCAACCTGGTGCGGGCCGGTCCTCGGCCCTTGACCGGGTCGAGCCCGGGGCGACCGCATCGCAACGCGGCGGCCCCGGCAAACCGGCTCTGGCGAGGGAGGTCCGCGTCCCGCGGCTCCGAACTGGTCGACGACCCGGTCACCGTCGGGACCAGGTTGCTCGAACTGTTGGACCGGCTCGGCGGCGCACCGGTGATCCTGTCCGTCGACGATGCCAACTGGGCCGATCGACCCGTCGCTGCAGGCACTGATCTTCGCGTTGCGCAGGCTCGCCGCCGACCAGGTGCTGACCATCGTGGCGGTGCGCGACGACAGCCTCGCGGACCTCCCCGAGAGCCTCGGCCGGTTGGTCAGCGGTCATCGCGGCACCGTGCTGAGGTTGCGTGGCCTGGACGAGGAGGACCTGCGGGACCTGGCCGCAGCAATGGGCATCGAGGGGATAGGCGCGGGCGCGGCGCGCCGGCTCCGGTACGGGACTCAGGGCAACCCGCTGCACGCCCGCGCGCTGCTGGAGGAATTCCCACCGTCGGAATGGGGCCGGGACGATCAGTTGCTGCCGTCGCCGAGATCGTTCCGCCGGCTGGTCCAGGATCGGTACGAGTCGTGCTCGGCCGATGCTCGCAGGCTGATCGACGCGGCCGCCGTCCTCGGTCCACACTGCCCGTTGCCGCTGGCCACGGCGCTGGCCGAGGTCGATCGCCCGTTGGACGCCGTCGACGAAGCGGTTCGGCACGATCTGCTCACCGTCTCCGAGGCGGAATCACCCTGGACCGTGACGTTTCCGCATCCGCTGGTGCGGGCCGGCGTCTATGAAGCGCTCGGGGCGGCACGCCGACATGTGTTGCACACCGCGGCGGCGGATCTGGTGGCCGACCGGGCATCGGCGTTGCGCCATCGGGTGGCAGCGGCGGCGGAGCCGGACGAGCTGCTCGCAGCCGATCTGACCGCCTTCGCCGACCTGGAGGCGCGCCGCCAATCGTGGCAAAGCGCTGCCGCGCATCTTGTCTCGGCCAGCCGGCTGAGTCCCGATCCGCAGGAGGCGCAACGCAGCGTGCTCCGCGCGGTGCTCTGGACGATCATTCGCGGCGATGTGGCGGGCGCCATGGCATTCGCCGCCGAGGTCGCCGGCTATCCGGAATCGGCGTTGCGCGACGTCGTGCTGGGGTCGCTGGCCATGGCCGGCGAGGATCCCGACGCAGCCGAGGTGCTGCTGGCCAGGGCCTGGGCGGCCGGCGCGCCGCCGCCGGACCCCGAGATCGCCGCATCGGTCGCCCTGATGACGGCCGTCCACTGGTACGGGCGACTCGATGCCCAGCAGACCATCGACTGGTGCGAGCGCGCGTTCACTGCGATCTCCCGCGCGCCGGCGTCATCGCTGAAGGCGATCCAGGCGGTCACGGTGACCTATCTGGTGCACGGTCTGGGATATGCGGGCCGTACCGAGGAGTCGCTGGACGCCGCGGGCTCGGCCACCCAGGTGCCGGGCGACCCGGACCAGCTCTGGCTGAACCCGCGATCGGCGCGTGGGGTACTCAACCTGATCGAGGACGATCTGGACGCCGCGCGGGCCGACCTCGAATCGGTGGCGGCGACGGCGTCCCGGCTCGGGATCCTGAACACCTCGGCCTTCAGCTTCGCCTACCTGGCCCGCGCGGAATGGGTGGCCGGCGCCTGGGACGACGCGCTGCTGCACGCCGAGCGCGCGGTCGCGATCAATCTGGAGTCGGACTTCGGATTCATGCAGGCCGCGGTCATCGGCATCGCGGTGCTGGTGCCTGCCGCCCGGGGTGATTGGCCGACCGCACAGGCCTACCTGGCCACCATGACCGAGCGGGAACCCGGGTACGAACGGTCGGTGGTCGCGCTGGCCATGGCCCGGGCCCGGATCGGCGAGGCCCGCGGAGTGGCCTACCGAGGTGCTGGACGCGTTGCAGCCGGTGCGCAATTTCCCGGTCCGGGAGGCGGCCGACGAACCGGGGTTCTGGCCCTGGCAGGACCTGTACGCCGACGCGTTGGTCGCGGTCCGACGGATCGACGAGGCAGATCGGTTCCTCATCCCGCACGAGGAACTGGCAGCGCTGCGAGGTCGCCGCACCACCATCGCCAGGTTGGCCCGGTCCCGCGGTGCGGTCGAGGCCGCTCGGGGCAGTTCCGATCGGGCGGAGGCCGCGTTCGCCCGCGCACTGGAGGCCACTACGGGATTGACGGTCCCGTTCGAGCGTGCGCGGATCGAGTACGCCGCCGGCCGGTTCCTGCGGCGGACGGGCCAGCGCCGCCGGGCGGCGGACCTGCTGGACGCTGCGCAGCAACGGTTCCTGGAGCTGGGTGCCGCGCCGTATGCGCAGCGGTGTGCCCAGGAACTGGCGGCGTCGGGACTGGCCCCGACAGCCCGGATCGGGCGGGATCGGGTCGGTCTGACGTCGCAGGAACTGGTGGTCGCCCGGCTCGCCGCGCAGGGTCGCAGCAACCGGGAGATCGCCGACGAACTGGTGGTGAGCATCAAGACCATCGAGTACCACCTGCGGAACGCGTTCGGAAAGCTCGGCGTGACCTCTCGTCGGCAGCTCCCGGACCGGCTGGGCGTCGTGGCCGGCGACCCGGCCTGAGCCGCCGCCGAATCCTTCCCACTCCACGGAAGGCGCTGCGTGTGGAGTTGCCCGGTGCCCTGGGGGCCGGAAGTCTGCAACGGTGACCGCTGACTCCCTGCACCAACAACTTGCCGACGAACTCTGGGAAGCCGACCGGACCGCGAAGCCGATCGCACCGTTGACCGAGCGTTACCCGGACCTGGTCGTCGAGGACGCCTACGCCATCCAGACGATCAACATCGATCGCCGCGTGGCCGCCGGCGAGCGGATCATCGGCCGGAAGGTCGGCCTGACCTCCGCCCCGATGCAGAAGCTGCTCGGCGTGGACGAACCCGATTTCGGGGTGCTGACCGATGCCATGTTCGTCGAGGACGGCGATCTGATCTCGCTCGGCCGGCTGGTCCAGCCCCGGGTCGAGGCGGAACTGGCGTTCCTGATGGAGACCGACCTGGCAGGGCCGGGGGTGACCACGGCGGGGGCCCTGGCGGCGATCGCCGGAGCGTTGCCGGCGGTGGAGATCGTCGACAGCCGGGTCGCCGACTGGAAGATCAAGCTGGTGGACACGGTGTCCGACAACGCCTCGTCCGGGTTGCTGGTGGTCGGCGGCCGGATGCGCAAGGTGGAGGACCTGGACCTTCGGCTGCTCGGCGTGGTGGTCGCGCGTCACGGTGAGGTGATCGACACCGGTGCCGGTGCCGCCGCCCTGGGAAATCCGGCCCGCTGCGTTGCCTGGCTGGCCAACAAGCTCGGCAGCCTCGGATCGGGTCTGAAGGCCGGCGACATCGTGCTGCCCGGTGCCGTGCACAAGATGGTCCCGGTCGAACCCGGCGACGTCTTCCGCGCGGACTTCGCGCATCTGGGCGGCGTCACCGTGCGGTTCTCGAAGTCGGAGAAGTAGCAGGTCAGGGCGTGCCCGGGTCGACCCGATGCCGTTCGACCGGTGCGGTTCGACCAGGCTCACCACCAACTCGAGGAGCGCGCCCCATGATGTTGTCGACAGCCATCGTCTCGACCGATGCCTCGGCCAGGTACGGAAAACAGCTGCTGTCCCACCTCGGACACAAGGTGCAGGTCGAATCGCTGCCTGACACCCCGCCACCGGCCGGCCGGTTGCTGTTCGCCTACGGCGTCGGCACCGTGCTGCCGATGCCCGGCCAATTGGTGCTCAGGGCGACGGCGGCCGATCCGGAATCACTGGCCAGGGTGCAGGACGTGTTGCAGCGCCACCTGGAGAAGTTCGGTGCGCGACGGGAGCTGGTGGTCAGCTGGGGACCGGCGGAGTCGTCCGATGATCAGGACGATTCCCCGTCGGACGAGCCGGGAGCCACGACCCCTGGCGGGCCCGGCTGAGCGTCGTTCACGGCATGGTCAATGTCGACGCGCTCGAGGCGCCGGTGGAATCACGGCCGAGCCACCGCCCAGGACGGCGCCCGCGCCGGTCCCCGCAACTGCAGATCCCGACTGAGCGCGAGGGCCGCGGTCTTCACCGCCGGCCCGACCCGGCGCAGGTCCAAGGTGCCGCTCCAGCCGGAGATCGACATCGCCGCAACGGGATGCCCGTCCGGCCCGAGGATCGGGCTGGCCGCGCAGCCGACGCCGTGCGCCGGATTCCTCGCTCTCGTAGGCGATGCCCGGACTCCCGGATCCGGCGCAGTTCCCGCAGCAGCAGCCCGGGAGCGGTGATCGTCCGCGGGCCGACCGCCGGCAGGCCGCGATCGATCACCGCCTGCACGACGACTCGTCCGGCGAGAACGCCAGCAACGCCTTGCCGACCCCGGCGGCATGGGCCGGGCAGCCGACCACCGACCTCGGACGGCATCCGCGGCGCGTCCCGGCTGCGGACGATCTCGACGTACATCACGTCGGTGTCCACCAGCACCGCCAGGTGCACCGTCTGCCGGCTGACCTGGCGCAGGTCGGCCATGTAGGGCAGCGCCACCTCGCGGAGCTTGCGCTGCCGGGAGGCCAGTTCGCCCAGCTCGAACAGCTTGGTGCCGAGTTTCAGGTCGGTCCCCTCGGCTGCGTTCGAGGAAGCCGTGGGTGGTCAGCTCGGCCGCCAACCGGGCGGTCGTCGACTTCGGCAGGCCGGAGCGACGGGACAATTCGGAGATCCCCATCGACAGATGACGGGCGTCGAACGCGCCGAGCAGGGCGGCCGCCCGTCCGACAACAGAGTCGAAAGTGTTCCGTTCACCGGTACGCATGGGTTGATGATGGCCCGCCGGGTGGGCACAGTGCAACGACCACCCCGCCGATCCGGACACCGACTTCGGCGCCTGAGATCGACAACCGGACCAGCGGTCCGGGGTGCTGCCCGACCGGGCAGCCGGCCCACCGGCTCATAGGAGGCACCAATGACCACGACGACCCCCGCTCGCGAGGACCTGCCGACCGGCGCCAAGCCGACCGCGGCCATCGTCGGACCCGGCAACATCGGCACCGACCTGCTCGTCAAGCTGCAGCGCAGCGACGACATCGAGGTGCGCTACATGATCGGTGTCGACCCGGCGTCCGACGGGCTGGCCCGAGCGCCGCAAGATGGGTGTCGAGGCCAGCGCCGGCGGCGTGGACTGGCTGCTGGCCCAGGATCGAACTGCCCGACCTGGTCTTCGAGGCGACCTCGGCGAAGGCGCACATCGCCAATGCCGCCCGCTACGCCGAGGCCGGGATCACCGCGATCGACCTGACCCCGGCCGCCGTCGGCCCGTTCGTCTGCCCGGCGGTGAACGCCGACGTGCACGCCGGCGCGCCGAACATCAACATGATCACCTGCGGCGGTCAGGCGACGATCCCGATCGTGCAACGCCGTCTCCCGGGTGACCGCCGGTGCCGTACGCGGAGATCGTCGCCTCGATCGCCTCCCGCTCGGCCGGCCCGGGCACCAGGGCCAACATCGACGAGTTCACCGAGACCACCGCGCACGCGATCGAGGCCGTCGGCGGCGCGGCAGCGCGGCAAGGCGATCATCATCCTGAACCCGGTGTCGCCGCCGATGATCATGCGGGACACCGTGTTCTGCGCGATCGGGCCGGACGCCGACCGGGACGCGATCAGCCGAATCGATCCACCGGATGGTCGCCGCAGGTGCAGCAGTACGTGCCCGGCTACCAGCTGCGCAGCGACCCGCAGTTCGACGACCCGAACCCGGCCTGGCACGGCAACGGCCGGGTCGCGGTGTTCCTGGAGGTCAAGGGCAACGGCGACTACCTGCCCGAGTGGGCCGGCAATCTCGACATCATGACCGCCGCCGCGGTGCGCGCCGGCGAACTGATCGTGACAGCAAAGGCGGCGACACCGATGAGCGCGACCCACGGCAACCACCCCGGCAAACCGGCAGTCCGGCTGACCGACAGCACCCTGCGCGACGGCAGCCACGCCGTCCGCCACCAGTTCACCGAGGACGACGTCGTCAAGGTCGTCCGGCGCGCTGGATGCCGCCGGCCTGCAGGTGATCGAGGTGACCCACGGCGACGGGCTGTCCGGCTCGTCGTTCAACTACGGTTTCGGCGCCCGCACCGATGTGCAACTGGTCGAGGCGGCGGTGAAGACCGTGCAAGCGGGCCAAGATCGCCGTGCTGGTGCTGCCGGGTCTGGGCACCGTCGAGGACCTGCGCGCGGTGCACGGTGTCGGCGCCCAGGTCGCCAGGGTGGCCACCCACTGCACCGAGGCCGACGTCTCGGTCCAGCACTTCGGGGCGGCCCGCGATCTGGGCATGGAGACCGTCGGCTTCCTGATGCTCTCCCACCGGATCGGACCGGACGACCTGGCCAAGCAGGCCCGGATCATGGCCGACGCCGGCTGCCAGTGCGTCTACGTCGTCGATTCGGCCGGCGCACTGCTGCCCGATCATGTCCGGGACCGGGTGCAGGCCCTGGTCGCCGAGCTGGGTGACGACGCGCAGGTCGGCTTCCACGGCCACCAGAACCTGTCGCTGGGCGTCGCCAACTCGATCGTCGCCTACGAGAACGGTGCCCGGCAGATCGACGGCACGCTGTGCGCGCTGGGCGCCGGCGCCGGCAACTCGCCGACCGAGATCCTGGCCACCACCTTCGAATTGCTGGACGTGCCGACCGGTGTCGACGTCGACCTGGCGCTGGCCGCGGCAGAGGACGTGCTGAAGCCGATGATCACCAGGATGCCGGTGGCCGATCGGGCGTCGATCGTCCAGGGCCGGTTCGGCGTCTACAACTCGTTCCTGCTGCATGCCGAGCGGGCGGCCGACCGCTACGGCGTGTCGGCGCACGAGATCCTGCGTCGGGTCGGCGAGGCCGGCTACGTCGGCGGCCAGGAGGACATGATCATCGATGTGGCCATCGACCTGGCCCGGGAGAAGCAGGCCTGATCCAACCGTGTGACGGCTGCCGCCGATGATCGCCCGCTGCCGGGTGATCATCGGCGGCTTTCGTTTATCCGGACGATCGCAGCGATCCCCGCCCAATTTTGTAACCACGAAACACCGAGAATAACCGCAATTGAAAATAATCAAACATTTTCCAACAGGAATGTGTCAATGTTTCTCCGAGATGTCCTGCGGACGAAACATCCTGCGTGACATGCATTCTCGACATCAAATTGTAGATTGGGCGTCGTCGATTGGCCTTCTTGTGGCCCACGACACATCAATTTCGGTTCTTTTCAGTTCATTATTCACCTAGTGTCTGAACACCGGTAATGCCCCAACGACGGGATGCACGTGATTGATCCGGATCCCTGGTGACGCTTGCCGAGCGGTGTGGATCCGCCTGACCAATCGGCTCAACTCCGAGTTCGCCAACTCACGAAGGACGTGTCAATGACGACGTACGTCTTCGATTTCACCCAGGGCAACAAGGATCAGAAGGAGCTGCTCGGCGGCAAGGGCGCCAACCTCGCCGAGATGACGAAGCTGGGTCTGCCGGTACCGCCGGGATTCACCATCACCACCGAGGCCTGCCGGGAGTACCTGGCGCAGGGCAGCGAACCTGGCGCGCTTGCGGGTGCAGGTGACGATGGCGCTGCGGCAGCTGGAGGACAACATCGGCCGCCGACTGGGCGACCGGCACGACCCGCTGCTGGTCAGTGTCCGCTCCGGAGCGGCCTTCTCCATGCCCGGGATGATGGAGACGGTGCTGAACATCGGGCTGAACGACGCCAGCGTCAAGGGTCTGGCCGAGGAATCCGGTGACGAGCGGTTCGCCTGGGATTCCTACCGGCGGCTGTTGCAGATGTTCGGCAAGACGGTGCTGGAGATGCCGGGCGAGGTGTTCTCCGATGCGCTGGACAAGGCCAAGTCGTCCAAGGGTGTCAGCAGTGACATCGAGCTCGACGTCGACGACCTGAAGACGTTGGTGACCACCTTCAAGGATGCCGTTCGCGAGCATTCCGGCCAGGAGTTCCCGCAGCACCCGCGGGAGCAGCTGGACATGGCGATCCGGGCGGTGTTCAACTCGTGGAACACCGACCGGGCCCGGCTGTACCGGCGGCGCGAGCGGATCCCGCAGAACCTGGGCACCGCGGTGAACATCTGCACGATGGTGTTCGGCAACCTGGGCGAGACCAGCGGCACCGGCGTGGCTTTCACCCGGGACCCGGCGTCCGGGCAGACCGGTGCGTACGGCGACTACCTGTCCAACGCGCAGGGCGAGGACGTCGTCGCCGGCATCCGGAACACCCTCTCGCTGGACGATCTTCGAGACGCTGGATCCGGCGTCGCACAAGCAGTTGACCAGGGTGATGCGCCGGCTGGAGACGCACTACCGGGACCTGTGCGACATCGAGTTCACCATCGAGCGCGGCAAGCTGTGGATGCTGCAGACCCGGGTCGGCAAGCGCACCGCCGCCGCCGCGTTCCGGATCGCCGGACAATTGGTCGACGAGAACCTGATCACCATGGACGAGGCGTTGTCCCGGGTGTCCGGTTCGCAGTTGGCATTGCTGATGTTCCCGCAGTTCGACCGATCAGCGTCGCGCGAATTGCTGACGAAGGGGATGGCGGCCTCGCCGGGTGCGGCCGTCGGCCGAGCCGTCTTCGATTCGCCGACCGCCAAGGCCTGGGCCGAGCGCGGTGAGCAGGTGGTGCTGGTGCGCAAGGAGACCAACCCGGACGACCTGGAAGGCATGATCGCCGCCAACGGCATCCTCACCGCCCGCGGCGGGAAGACCAGCCACGCAGCGGTTGTCGCCCGCGGCATGGGCAAGACCTGCGTCTGCGGCGCCGAGGCGCTGGATGTCGATGCCGGCACCCGCACCGTTCGGGTCGGCACCGTCCTGATCAAGGAGGGCGATGAGATCAGCATCGACGGCTCCACCGGTGAGGTGTTCCTCGGCGCGATGCCAGTCGTTCCGTCGCCCGTCGAGACCTACATCGAGTCCGGACTGACCGCCGCGCTGGACGGCGCGGACGACGAGACGGCCGCCCTGGTCAAGGCCGTCGATCGACTGCTCACCCATGCCGATGTCCAGGCGGCGGCTGGCCATCCGGGCGAACGCCGACACCGCCGAGGATGCCGTCCGTGCGAGATCCTTGGGCGCCCAGGGCATCGGGCTGTGCCGCACCGAGCACATGTTCCTGGGTGACCGCCGGACGCTGATCGAGCGGGTGATCCTGGCCGGTACCAACGATGAGCGCGAGGAGGCCCTTGCCGCACTGTTGCCGTTGCAGCGCAAGGACTTCACCGAGCTGTTCGAGGCGATGGACGGGTTGCCGGTCAACATCCGCCTGCTCGACCCGCCGCTGCACGAGTTCCTGCCCGACCGCACCGAATTGGCGGTCAAGGTCGCGCTTGCCGAGGCGCGCGGCGACGCCGGCGCCGACGTCGATGCCGATCGGACGCTGCTGGCCGCGGTGGAGAAGCTGCACGAGTCCAACCCGATGCTCGGGCTTCGCGGCGTCCGGCTGGGGTTGCTGACCCCCGGCCTGTTCGCGCTCCAGGTACGGGCGGTCGGCTGAGGCCGCCTGCGACCTGATCGAGGCCGGCAAGGATCCGAAGATCGAGATCATGGTTCCCCTGGTCGGCTCGGTGATGGAATTGCATCTGGTGCGGGACGAGATCGGAGGCGATCCTGGCCGAGATCAGCTGCCGACCGCGGTGTGCCGTTGACCATCCCGATCGGCACGATGATCGAGTTGCCGCGAGCGGCGCTGACCGCGCACCGGATCGCCGATGCCGCCGACTTCTTCTCCTTCGGCACCAACGATCTGACCCAGACCACCTGGGGCTTCTCCCGGGACGACGTCGAATCATCGGTCTTCGCCTCGTACCTGGAGAAGGGCGTGTTCACCGTCTCGCCGTTCGAGACCATCGACGGGGACGGGGTCGGCCGGCTGGTGCAGATCGCGGCCGAGGAGGGCCGAAAGACCAAGCCCGGCCTCAAACTCGGCGTCTGCGGCGAGCACGGCGGTGACCCGGAGTCGATCCACTTCTTCCACACCGTGGGGCTCGACTACGTGTCCTGCTCGCCGTTCCGGGTGCCGGTCGCCAGGCTGGAGGCAGGTCGCGCCGCGGTGAGCTGACCCGGTACTGCTTGCGCCGGAGGGCCTACTCGACGACTTCCAGCAGTTGCATCATGCCGTGGTCCTCGTGAAACAGGATGTGGCAGTGCATGACGAAGACGCCGGTGTAGTCGAGGAACTGATGGCGGATCACGATGCGGCCGAAGGGCGGAACCATTGCCGAGTCCCGGTAATGGTTCTCGCCCGACGGCTCGCCGTTGATCGAGATCACCTGGAACGGGTTGACGTGGATGTGCACCGGGTGCGGCTCGTAGGTGAGGTTGATGAACTCCCACTCCTCGGTGGTGTTCAGCTTCATCGTCTCGTTGACCACGTGGTGATCGAACTGGGTTCCGTTGATGTAGTAGTTGAAGTGGCTGTTCGGCCCGACGCCGCGAGGTTCGCGTTCCTCGAGCACGAATTCCCGGCGGCGGTCGATCGGGACGTCCCGCAGGTCCTTCATCGGCAGCAGGGTGGTGGGCATCGCCACCGCGGCGGCCGAAGGTGCCGAGGAGACGAGTGTGATCAGCAACTGACCCTTCGGCACCATGTTCGCCGTGTAGAACAGGCCGAGATCGGCCCAGCTCATTGACTCGAGGGACGTCTCGCCCGGATCACCGCCGCGCACCAGCACATCGGCCCGGCCGCCAGGTGGCACGATCAGCACGTCCGTCGCCGTCGTCTCGGTCAACGAATTGCCGTCGATGTTGACGACATTCAATGGCTGGCCGCCGAGCCGGAGGCGGTAGAAGACCGAGCTGGCATTGCAGATGCGCCAGCGCTGGACCTCGCCCTGCGCGATCCCCAACGTCGGCTGGAACTGACCGTTGACCAACGTCGCCTGATTGCCCACGCTGCTGTCGGAACCGTCGACGATCTCGTCGTCGGCGATGTCGATCTGGCTGAGGATCATCACCCGCTCCGGGAGACCGGCAATGCCGGGCAGCTCGTCGAACTCGCCGCGCAGGACCATCAGTCCGAACAATCCACCGAACACCTGCTTGTCGGACAGTCCGTGCAGATGCGCGTGGTACCAGAGGGTTCCGCCGGGATGGTCATCCGGGATGTCGTACTCGTAGTCGAACCGCTGGCCAGGTTCGATGGTCAGCAGCACGTTGTCCGAGTTGCCGCTGGGTGAGACGTGCAGGCCGTGGGTGTGCAGGTTCGTGTTCTCGTCGGTGTCGTTGGCCAGCTGCACCCGCAGGATGTCCCCGGGCCGGACCTCCAGGGTCGGTCCGGGGTAGGACTCCTCGTAGGTGACCGCGTGCACCACCTGCGTTCCGATGGTGACCGGGGTGTGGGCCACCCGCAGCACGGTGGACAGCTGCCCGTCGAGACTCGACCGCACGGCCGGTTGAAGGAAGCCGGTGGTCGCGTCGGTGGTCAGTCCGCGGACATCGAGCGACGTGGTCGACGTGCCGCTGCTCGTCCCGTGCATCCCGGACATCGTGCGCAGGTCGACCGCCGCCTGCAGTTCCGCCGTCCGATCGGTCACTCCGCCGCAGGCGGTCAGGATGCCGGACCCGATCGCGGCTGCTGTGCCGATGAGCAGGTTCCGGCGGGTCAGGCCACGGCTTTCTCCAACTGGCCGGTTGCTGGGCGGGGTCACGACGCGGCCTCTCTGGACAGGGTGACCGAACGGGTGGTGGTGGCATCCCCGAGCGCCCAGACGAAGGTGAAGGTGTGCTGGTCGGCGGAGTCACACGGAAAGACAATGGTGGAACCGACTCCCGGGGCCGGGCCGGCCGGAATCTGGTACGGCAAGGAGTCCTGGATTCCGGTTGCCGGCGGGGTCCCGTCGAGCAGGACGGTGACGGAGGTGGCTGACGGGACACTCCACCCGATGGTGGCCTGCCCCTCGATTCCGTTCGCCAGGCAGCGGAACGAGTCGGGTGCACCGAACTCCACAACCTCGGGCCCACCCTCGGCAGTGGTGAGGAGTGGTGGGGACGGGGTGGATGGCGTTGTCCTCGGCGGGATCGGTTCGCCAGGGCCGCCGGGCACGCTCGCAGCCGCACCTTCGTCGCTCGAAGCTTCCGTATTCGTGGCAGACACGGCGGCCATCGACGAGACCGCCGGCACTTGCGGGTGGTTCAACACTCGTCGTCTCGGTGGAGTTCGTGCAGCCGGCCAGCATGACCGCGACGATCACTCCCGACGCAATGAGCGCGGCGCGGTGACGAGCGGCGGCGCGGTGAGGAGCGGCGGGTCCATGCGACATCCGCTGTCGACGCCTCTTTCGAATTGGCAGGTCAGCTCGGACGAACAGGTCATATTCATAGCAGCCCGGGCGCCGCTCGCTGCATCGCTGCTGCTGTCGCGGGCATTGTTTCCTGATGGGAGCATAAAGACGCCCGGATTGAGCTCTGGATTCGACTGAAGTGAGGAGGCCGACGAACAGTGGAGATCAGGTGGCTCGAGGCGTTCGTCGCCGTCGCCGAGGAGTTGCATTTCGGGCGCGCGGCGGCGCGGCTCCATCTGGCCCAGTCGCCGCTGAGCCAGACGATCCGCAAGCTCGAACGCGAGTTGGGGGTCTCCCTTTTCGACCGCAGCACACGCAGCGTCGCACTGACGCCGGCTGGACGCGCCTTGCTCCCGCACGCCCACCGGATCTTCGAAGAACTCGAACTCGCCCGGCAGGGCACCAGGGCGGTGTCGGGGGAGTGTACGGCACCATCACCATCGGTTTCTCCGGGGCCCTGAACCTGCGCACCCTTCCGCCGCTGACCCGTGCGGTCCGCCGCCGCTACCCGCAGGTCACCGTGAATCTGGTGGCCGGCGTGCTGACCAGGGACGCGGTGGTCGCAGATCGAACGTGGTTCCCTTGACCTGGCTTTCGTCGCTTTGCCACTCGACCCGTCGCCGAGGGTGCGCAGCAGGCTGATCGCCCGGGAACCGCTGGGAGTGGCCCTGCCGATCGATCACCCCAGAGCTGGCGATCCGGCTGTCGATCTGACGGAATTGGCCGACGCCGACTTCATCACCCTCCCGGCGGCGTCCGGCTCCGGCCTGCGCGAGGCCGCGGTGGGGGCCTGCGTCAACGCCGGGTTCCGCCCGCGGGTGGTGCAGGAGATCGCCGATCCGTTCATGATCCTCACCCTGGTCGCGGCCGGAGTCGGCGTCGCGCTGGTCTCCGATGGGGTCGCGCCAGATCATGCCGTCCGGTTCGGTCTTCGTGCCGCTGCGCGGCCGGCCGGTCCTACCTCGACCATGCCATCGCCTGGGCCGCGGACAACCCGTCGGCGGTCCTGCCGGCGGTGCTCGCAGTCGCCGAGACGATCATTCCGACGCCTGGATGAGTCGTGCGCGATTATGCTTGATACAAGCTTAGAGTTTGACTCATTCAGTGTTGGACGCAACATAGTGCCGCGTGCGAGCCTGGATCCATGCCACCGAACGACAACGACGTCACCACCACTGGACCTCTCGACCGACCTCGCTCCGGAACAGGCAGCTCGACAACTGGGATGAGCAGGTCGACCTGCTGGTCCTGGGCACCGGCGCCGGCGGGCTCTCGGCGGCGGTCACCGCTGCCGAAGAGGGTCTTTCGACCCTCGTCCTGGAGAAGACCGAATTCCTCGGCGGAACCACCGCCTATTCCGCCGGCACCTGCTGGATCCCGAACAACCGCTTCCAGCGTGCGGCCGGCATCACCGACGACGCCGAGGTCGCGGGCCGCTACCTGGACGCACTGGTGGGCGACAAGGCGCCCCGCGAGGTGCGAGAGTCCTATCTGACCAACGGATCCGCGGCGATCGACTACTTCGACGGATCGGCGTGCGGGTTCTGGCATTCCAGGACGGTCGTCGACTATCACCCTGAGGTCCCCGGCGCGAGCCTGGGCGGCCGCGCACTGGAGCCGCAGACCTTCGACGGGCGCCGGTTGGGCAAGGAGAACTTCGGCCGGGTTCGCCGGCCGGTTCCCGAATTCGCCCTGTTCGGCGGCACGATGATGGTTCGCCGGGCCGAGGTCAATCAGCTGCTGACGATGCTCCAGGGATCGCCCAAGCCCTCGCTGCTGGCCCTGAAGCTGGGCGCCCGCTGGGCGAAGGACCGCCTGAGCTACCGACGCGGCACCCGGCTGGCCATGGGAAATGCCTTGGTGGCCAACCTGTTCCACAAGCTGCTGGAACGTGACGGGCAGGTGTGGTTCAACTCGACCGCGACCCGCCTGCTCACCGACGACGACGGGCCGGGTGACCGGGGCCGTGGTGGCGTACCAGGGACGCGAGCTCCGGGTCCGCGCCCGGCGCGGCGTCGTGCTGGCCGGCGGCGGATTCTCCGCCGAGCGCGCAGTGGCGGACCCGGTACCTGCCGAGCCCGACACCGCAGTACACCCGCGCCGCCGAGGGCTCGACCGGCGACACTCTCTCACTGGCACACGGCTGTCGGCGGCACGCTCAGCGAACCCCGCGACGACAACGCGTTCTGGTTCCCCAGCTCCATCGGCCGGCGCAGGGACGGCTCGACGGCAGTGTTCCCGCACATCTGGGACCGCGCCAAGCCTGGCATCGTCGCGGTCAATGCGGACGGCCGGCGGTTCGTCGACGAATCGGTGTCCTACCACCGCTTCACCCGCGCCATGTACGAGTCGAACAGCACCACCCCGACCGTGCCGGCCTGGCTGGTGATCGACTCCCGGGCGCTGAACCGCTACGGCCTCGGCATGATCCGGCCGAAGTTGCCCAAGGCGTACCTGCGCAAGTACCTGAAGTCCGGATACCTGCAGCGCGGCAGCAGCATCCGCGAGCTGGCTGCCAAGATCGGCGTCGACCCGGACGGTCTGGAGCGCACGGTGGCCGACAACAACCGTTACGCCCGCACGGGTGTCGACGACCGAATTCGGCAAGGGCACCAGCCCGTTCGGCCTGCAGTACGGCGACCCGAACCACGAGCCGAATCCCAACCTCGGCCCGATCGAACGGGCGCCGTTCTACGCGATGGCGCTCGTCCCCACGCCGCTCGGTACCTCGCTCGGCCTGCGCACCAACGCCGACGCGCAGGTGCTGGACGCCACCGACGCCCCGATTCCGGGGCTGTACGCGTGTCGGGAACGACGCCGCCTCGATGAGCGCATCCGAATATCCCGGCGCCGGTTGCCAGGTCGGTGCCGGCCTGACTTTCGGCTACGTCGCCGCCCGACATGCCATCGGTACCAGAGACTTTCGCCTCGGCGGGCAACTGAGTCCGACTCCGCCCGCAGTGACCCCGCGCGACTGGGCACCCCCCGACCGTTCCATTCCCGACATGAACCGCGATGGAGATCTCGTGAACCCCTATCCCAGTCCTGTCCGGCGAAACGCTGGTCGTGCCGATCATCGGTGACCCGATCGCGCAGGTGAAGTCCCCCGACGGCATCACCCGGGCCTTTGCCGCCCGCGGTCGCAACGCGGTGGTCGTCCCGCTGCAGATCGCGTCCGACGATCTCGATGCACTGGTGCGCGGCCTGAGGCCGTCCGGCAGCGTCGGCGGCATCATCGCGACGGTGCCGCACAAGTTCGGGCTCGCCGCCCAGTGCGCCACGCTGACCGATCGGGCCCGGTTCCTCGGGTCGGTCAATGTCGCCCGCCGCAACGCGGACGGCACCTGGCACGGCGACCAGGTCGACGGCGCCGCCTACGTCGCCGCCATCCTGGCCGCCGGCGGTGACCCGGCGGGACGCCGCGTGCTGCAGGTCGGCGCCGGCGGGGCGGGCAGCGCGATCGCCCTGGCGCTGTTGGAGTCCGGGGCCGCCGAGTTGGCCCTGCACGACGCCGATCCGGAGCGGCGGGACGGACTGATCGCGCGGCTCCGGACCCGATTCGGTGACCGGGTCGTCGCCGGCTCCGACGATCCGACCGGGTTCGACATCGTCGCCCACGCCACCCCGATGGGCATGCGGGCCGACGATCCGTATCCGGTGGACGTGCAGAGGCTGAAGCCGAACACCTTCGTCGCCGACGTGGTCACCAAGCCGGCGGTGCCGCCGTTGATCGAGGCGGCCCGGGGAATCGGCTGTGGCACCTCGACCGGCGCCGACATGTTCGCTGCCGTCGCCGTTCTCATCGTCGACTTCCTGGTGGCCGATGGCCCGCTGAAGGGCGGCGTGACGTCATGGACCTCAGCGTTGATGTTGCGGTGGTCGGCAGCGGCGCTGCCGGACTCGTCGCCGCCTGCCGGGCGGCCGACGGCGGAGCGTCGGTCGTCGTGCTGGAAAAGGCCGACCTGCTGGGCGGCACCTCGGCCGTCTCCGGTGGCGTCATGTGGATGCCCAACCACCATCTGATGGGCCGAGGAGTACCCCGATTCCGCCGAGGCGGCACTGGCGTATCTGACGGCGGCCACCGGCGGGAAGGTGCCGCAGGAGACGCTGCAGCTGGTACATCGAGACCTCGGGTGAGGCGGTCCGGTGGCTGGACCGGGACACCCGGGTGCGGTTGGCCGCGCTGCCCCGGCCCGACTACCACACCGACTGGCCGGGCGCGGCGCGCGGCCGCGGGCTGGACAACCTGCCGTTCGACGGCAACGAGTTCCCCGGCCTGACCGCCCGGATCCGACCGCCCACCTACTTCCCGTCGATCACCATGACCGAGCGGGATGCCATGGCGGCCGGCGGGATCGACACCGAACTGGTTGCCCGGCGGGACGCCGAGGGCACCCGGACGATGGGCGGTGCGCTGATCGCCGCGCTGGTCGCGTCGGCGGAAGAACGCGGCATCGGCATCGAGGCCGGGTTCGGGGTCGACGACCTCCGCCGCGACGGCGACCGCTGGGTGCTGAGCGGCGCTGCCGGGACTGTCACCGCCCGGGCGGTGGTGCTGTGCGTCCGGCGGGTTCGAATGGAACCCGCGACTGCAGGAGGCGTTCCTGCCGAACCCGGTCACCCCGATCAGCGCGCCCAGCAACACCGGTGACGGGTTGGAGCTCGGACTGGCCGCCGGCGGGGCGGTCACCGCCATGCGCGCGGTCTGGGGCGTCCCGGTGCTGCAGGACCCGGACCACCTCTATGACGGTCAGCCTTCGGGCCGGATGGCGAACGTGGAACTCACGCTGCCCGGCTCGATCATGGTGAACGCCGCCGGCCGGCGATTCGTCAACGAGGCGGTCAACTATCACGACCTGAACAAGGTCTTCCGGGCGATCGACCCGAACACCGGCGGAGTACGCCAACATTCCGGCCTGGCTGGTGGTCGACAGCTCGTTATATCTCAAGGTATTCCATCGGCGGCACGCCGGTCGGTCAGGTGCCGTCCTGGGCGGTCAGCGCGGACACCGTCGAGGAATTGGCGCAGGCCTGCGGGATCGACGAAGCCGGTCTGTCCGAGACAGTCGCCGAGTTCAACAAGTTCGCCGCCGACGGGCACGACCCGGTGTTCGGTCGCGGCGACAGCGCTGCCGACCGTTACCTCGGTGATCCGCGGCAGCCACATCCGTGCCTGGCGGCGCTGACCGAAGGTCCGTTCCACGCGATCCCGATCCGGCCCGGAACGCTGGGCACCTGCGGCGGCCTGGTCACCGACCAGAACGGCCGGGTGCTGGACCGCCGCGGACGACCCGTCGGCGAGTTGTTCGCCGCCGGGAACGTGGCGGCGACGGTATTCGCCGACGCCTACCCGGGTGGCGGCGCCACCCTGGGCTCGGCCATCACCCGCGCCTACGCGGTCGGCCGCGCGCTCGCCGAAACACTCTCATCCACCATAACATCTTCGACAAGGAATCAGCATGAACCTGCACGCCGTCATCTATCGCTACGCCGACGAACCGGACCGACTCGACGAGCACCGCCCGAGGCACAAGGACTACCTGGCCTCGCTGTTCGAGCAGGGCCGGATCGTGATCAGCGGTCCGCTCACCGACGGCGCCCCGGGAGCGCTGCTCATCATCGACGCCGACGATGCCGACCACGTCGCCGCGCTGCTGGATCTCGACCCGTTCTGGCAGCTCGGGCTGATCGCCGACCGGCAGATCCGCCGGTGGAAGCCCGTTCTTCGGTGCTGACCGACTTGTCGCATGAGCAGCCGGACGCCGGCGCAGGTCAATGCACCTGCATCGAGGACATCGCGGGAGGCATCGGTGGGGACAGCCCAGCGAACATTGTCGCTGTCGCCCCTGACAATGCTTGATGCCTCACCCGCCGAACAGGTAGGTGCCGCTGCCGGCTGCGGGCTTCGACGCACTGGGTGTCCGGGTGATGCCGGCGGCCGACGAGAAGATGTAGCCGATGCTGGGCGAACTCCGCACATCTGCGTGAAACGCTGGCCCGGCTGGACGACACGGGCATGCACGTCCTCGACGTCGAGCTGATCGTGCTGCGGCCCGACTACCGGGAGGGTGACGTGCTCGCGGTGCTGGATGCCGGTCACCGGCTCGGCGCCCGGTTCGCGCTGGTCCTCGGCTACGACTCCGACCGGAACTCGGCTGGCCGACAAGTTCACCCGGGTCTGCGTGGCGGCCGCGGACCGCGGTATCCGGCCCGGCCTCGAGTTCATGAAGTACAGCGCGGTACAGACGATCGAAGCAGCGGTCCGGGTCGTCCGGCAATCCGGCCACCCTGCGGGGCGGTGTTGGTGGATGCCCTGCACCTGCAGCGCTCCGGCGGTAGCCCCGCCTCGCTGGCTGCAGTCCCGCCCGAATTGTTGCCCTACGGCCAACTGTGTGACGGGCCGTTGCTGCCCGTGTGGCCGGACGACGATGACGCTCGGGTCGAGTCGAGGACCGATCGGCTGCTTCCCGGTGAGGGCGAGTTCCCGCTGCGCGAACTGATTCATTCGTTGCCGGCCGGCAGTGCGTTGTCGGTGGAGGCGCCGGTGGGGGCATCGCGGGAACTGCCTGCTGCCGAACGGGCCGCGCAGGCGTTCGCCGCCGCGAGCAGCCTCCTCGGAACGCACCGGACCATGGAGGGCTCAGGCGGTCGCGGCTGACCCCCGGCACATCTGATGCCGTGGACCGGGTTGGCCGGACCCGGATGCGGGACCGGCCGTCGGCGCCTCCGACGGCGGCGGCGCAGCTGATGAGATGCTGACCACCTGACGCCTGCTGTGCCTCGGCAGCCGCCCCGGGCAGTCTCGATCTCTACCGGAATCAAGAGGGTGGGCATTGACATCACACCGTTTCGTCGGGGCCGTTGCGGTCGGCGTGCTGGTGGTCGGGTTGGCCGGCTGCGGGTCGGCGGAGAGCAACTCCTCGACAACCACGCCGAGTTCCAGTGCGGCGGCAACCCCTGTTCCCACCAGTCGACCGTCAGTGGCAGCCTCGTCGACCGGTGCCTCGGCACCGGCCGGCACGACCGGTCCGTCGAGCGCCGGCACCGACCGGTGCTGACGGCCAGGCCGCCGCCTATTGCGAGCAGCAAGGGGGAGAGGTGCAGACCCGGCTCGCCTACTTCGGCACCAACGGCGACCAGGCCGACTGGCTGGCCCTCGGTGAGGGCACGGCGATGTGCCGGTTCCAGGCCGACGACGAAGCCAAGTCCCGGATCTATGTGGATCTGCACGACGCTCTCGTCGGCGGAACCCACACTGGCCGCGCTCGCCTACCTGTCCAAGGTGCCGATGCCGACGTCCAGCGGTGGTGGCAACCCCGCGACGGGCTACTGCTCCAAGGAGCTCGACGGCTCCTCGACCTTCGGCGCG
>CAVRCD010000002.1:45000-49685 GCA_963719475.1 uncultured Actinomycetota bacterium
GTGGTGGAGCTCACGGGTGGAACGCTGACTAGTTCGGTTCGATGGTTGTTCATCGATGTCTAGTACGACGTGATCGCTGCGGCTCCTTTGGGGGTTGTTGTTGTCCATTCCTTTGTTGGGGTGAGTTGGAACGGGTTGGTGGTGGGTGAGGAACTGTAGGTACGCTGTTGGGTCCTGAGAGGACGGGCATAGGGGAGTGGGCCGGATGGTTCGCTCCCTTGTTGTTTGTTTCTTTCTCCGGGCCAGCTCGCCTGTCAAACTGCTGTCAGCGGTTTGTCCGGTGTTGGTAGGTGGTGGTGTGGGGTTGGTGTTCGGGTTGTTGTTTGAGAACTGCACAGTGGACGCGAGCATCTTTGTGGCTAAGTTTTTAAGAGCACACGGTGGATGCCTAGGCACCAGGAGCCGATGAAGGACGTAGGAGGCTGCGATAAGCCTCGGGGAGCTGTCAACCGAGCTGTGATCCGAGGATTTCCGAATGGGGAAACCCAGCACGAGTCATGTCGTGTTACCCGCGCCTGAATATATAGGGTGTGTGGAGGGAACGTGGGGAAGTGAAACATCTCAGTACCCACAGGAAGAGAAAACAACCGTGATTCCGTGAGTAGTGGCGAGCGAAAGCGGATGAGGCTAAACCGGTCACGCGTGATACCCGGCAGGGGTTGCGTGGTCGGGGTCGTGGGAGTGTTGTTGTTGGGTCTGCCGGCCTGGCGGGGAGTGAGAAAAACAGTGGTTAGTCGAATGGCATTGGAAAAACCAGCCGTAGCGGGTGATAGCCCCGTAGACGAAAACTTCTGTTCTCCCTTCAATGTTTCCCAAGTAGCAGCGAGCCCGTGAAATTCGCTGTGAATCTGGCGGGACCACCCGCTAAGCCTAAATACTACCTGGTGACCGATAGCGGACTAGTACCGTGAGGGAAAGGTGAAAAGTACCCCGGGAGGGGAGTGAAATAGTACCTGAAACCGTGTGCTTACAATCCGTCGGAGCTGAGCCCTTGTGGTGAGGTGACGGCGTGCCTTTTGAAGAATGAGCCTGCGAGTTAGTGGTATGTGGCGAGGTTAACCCGTGTGGGGAAGCCGTAGCGAAAGCGAGTCCGAATAGGGCGTTTGAGTCGCATGCTCTAGACCCGAAGCGAAGTGATCTACCCATGGCCAGGATGAAGCGACGGTAAGACGTCGTGGAGGTCCGAACCCACTTCAGTTGAAAATGGAGGGGATGAGCTGTGGGTAGGGGTGAAAGGCCAATCAAACTTCGTGATAGCTGGTTCTCCCCGAAATGCATTTAGGTGCAGCGTCACGTGTTTCTGACTGGAGGTAGAGCACTGGATGGTCTAGGGGGCCCACAAGCTTACCGAAATCAACCAAACTCCGAATGCCGGTCAGTGAGAGCGTGGCAGTGAGACAGTGGGGGCTAAGCTTCATTGTCGAGAGGGAAACAGCCCAGATCGCCGGTTAAGGTCCCTAAGCGTGTGCTAAGTGGGAAAGGATGTGGAGTCGCCCAGACAACCAGGAGGTTGGCTTAGAAGCAGCCACCCTTTAAAGAGTGCGTAATAGCTCACTGGTCAAGTGGTTCCGCGCCGACAATGTAGCGGGGCTCAAGCACACCACCGAAACCGCGGCATTCACACGTATAGCTCGGCCCCTTTGTTGGGTCCAGGTGTGTGGATGGGTAGGGGAGCGTCGTGTGGGGAGTGAAGCGGCGGAGTGATCCAGTCGTGGACCCTACACGAGTGAGAATGCAGGCATGAGTAGCGAATGGGGAGTGAGAAACTCCTCCACCGAATGACCAAGGGTTCCTGGGCCAGGTTAATCCGCCCAGGGTGAGTCGGGACCTAAGGCGAGGCCGACAGGCGTAGTCGATGGACAACGGGTTGATATTCCCGTACCCGCGAAGAAGCGCCCATGTCGAACCCGGTGATGCTAAACGCCCGAACCAATGGTTCCCTTCGGGGGGCCGGCGGGGAGCGCGTGACCCGATCCGGTAGTAGTCAAGCGATGGGGTGACACAGGAAGGTAGCTCCGCCAGTCAGTGGTAATACTGGTGTAAGGGTGTAGGTAGCGTGGATAGGCAAATCCGTCTGCGTGTTGATCTGAGACCTGACGCATAGCCGATTGAGGCGAAGCAGAGTGATCCTATGCTGTCGAGAAAAGCCTCTAGCGAGCTTCGAGCGGCCCGTACCCCAAACCGACACAGGTGGTCAGGTAGAGAATACCAAGGTGATCGAGCGAACTATGGTTAAGGAACTCGGCAAAATACCCCCGTAACTTCGGGAGAAGGGGGACCGAGGTGTGTGAAGCCCCTTGCGGGCTAGCATGTTTTGGTCGCAGAGACCAGGGAGAAGCGACTGTTTACTAAAAACACAGGTCCATGCGAAGTCGCAAGACGATGTATATGGACTGACGCCTGCCCGGTGCTGGAAGGTTAAGAGGACCGGTCAATCACTTCGGTGGTGAAGCTGAGAATTTAAGCCCCAGTAAACGGCGGTGGTAACTATAACCATCCTAAGGTAGCGAAATTCCTTGTCGGGTAAGTTCCGACCTGCACGAATGGCGTAACGACTTCTCTACTGTCTCAACCATAGGCTCGGCGAAATTGCAGTACGAGTAAAGATGCTCGTTACGCGCGGCAGGACGGAAAGACCCCGGGACCTTTACTATAGCTTGGTATTGGTGTTCGGTTCGACTTGTGTAGGATAGGTGGGAGACTGTGAAGCGATAACGCCAGTTATTGTGGAGTCAACGTTGAAATACCACTCTGGTCGTACTGGATATCTAACTTAGGTCCATGATCTGGATCAGGGACAGTGCCTGGTGGGTAGTTTAACTGGGGCGGTTGCCTCCTAAAGAGTAACGGAGGCGCCCAAAGGTTCCCTCAGCCTGGTTGGCAATCAGGTTTTGAGTGTAAGTGCACAAGGGAGCTTGACTGTGAGAGGGACATCTCGAGCAGGGACGAAAGTCGGGACTAGTGATCCGGCGCCACATTGTGGAATGGGCGTCGCTCAACGGATAAAAGGTACCCCGGGGATAACAGGCTGATCTTGCCCAAGAGTCCATATCGACGGCATGGTTTGGCACCTCGATGTCGGCTCGTCGCATCCTGGGGCTGGAGTAGGTCCCAAGGGTTGGGCTGTTCGCCCATTAAAGCGGCACGCGAGCTGGGTTTAGAACGTCGTGAGACAGTTCGGTCCCTATCCGCCGCGCGCGTAGGAGTCTTGAGGAAGGCTGTCCCTAGTACGAGAGGACCGGGACGGACGAACCTCTGGTGTGCCAGTTGTTCCACCAGGAGCACGGCTGGTTGGCTACGTTCGGAAGGGATAACCGCTGAAAGCATCTAAGCGGGAAGCCTGTTCCAAGATGAGGACTCCCACCCTTAAGTGGGGTAAGGCCCCCGGCAAGACCACCGGGTTGATAGGCCAGAAGTGGAAGCACCGTAAGGTGTGGAGCTGACTGGTACTAATAGGCCGAGGACTTACCACAAAGATGACTCGCGTCCACTGTGTGGCTCTGGAACAACAACCACCCCAACCCTTCAGCCAAACCGGGGTGGGGAAGTGTTGATAATTCCATAGAGTTACGGCGGCCATAGCGAAGGGGAAACGCCCGGACCCATACCGAACCCGGAAGCTAAGCCCTTCAGCGCCGATGGTACTGCACCGGCCACGGTGTGGGAGAGTAGGACACCGCCGGACACCATTCCCCAGGGGAGGTCACTTGCAATTCATATTGCGAGTGACCTCCTTTGGCGTTTTTGCGTACCCAAGAGAAAATGGAAATCTGAATATGCTGACCGACAATGGCTCACGATGAACAGTCCTGATGATTCGAATTCCGCAGGTGCGGGCCGATCCGATGATTCCGGCAGGTCCGATCGTTCGTCGGAAGGCAACCGGCAGTCCGGACGATCTGCCGGCTCTTCCGATCGAGGCGGAAAGAAGCCACCGACAAGTCGCGGCGGCGGTTATCCGCGTTCCGGCGACCGTTCCCGCGGTGATGCACCGCGCGGGGCCGGAAGAGACGACCGCTTCCCTGAACGTCGGGGCGAACGGCCGGACCGGGATGGTCCGAGAACCGATCGTCCGCGCAACGACATGAATGCGCCCTACAGCACCAGACCCCGGCGCGATGGTGACAGCCCGTACGGTGATCGTTCCCGTGGCGGTCAGGACCGGTTCGGTTCGCGACCGCCCGCCGACCGGGATTCCGCTCGGCGCGGTGACGCAGACCGTCCACGCCGAGATCAGGATCGACCGGCCTACGGTGATCGTCCGAGGCGTGACGGTGATCGCCCGTCGTACGGTGATCGCCCGTCCCATGGGGATCGCAAGCCCCCCTACGAATCTCGGTCACGACCGGCCGGTGGCGGCGACTTCCGGTCCAGTGGTCCGCGGGACAACGACCGGCCCGCCTACGGCGATCGGCCGCGACGAAACGACGATCGGCCGCGTCGAGATGACGACCGCCCGCGTCGCGATGCCGAACGGCCCTCCTACGGTGATCGCCCGCGACGTGATGACGATCGGCCGTCCTATGGCGACCGCTCGACCTCCCGCGGAGATCGCCCCTCGTACGGTGAGCGCCCTCGTCGGGATGCGGATCGTCCGTCGTACGGCGATCGGCCGCGGCGCGATGGTGATCGGCCGTCGTATGGCGGCGGGCCGAGTGCCCGCGGCGAGCGCCCTGCCTACCAGG
>CAVRCD010000003.1:0-163817 GCA_963719475.1 uncultured Actinomycetota bacterium
GATCACCGACGACCAGCTCGCGCGCGCGGTCGCCGAGCGCTTCGGGCTCGACCACCTCGACCTCGCGCCTACCGCGTCGATCCCGACGCGGCCAAGCTCGTCACGCCCGCGGCGGTCAAGCGCTACCAGGCGTGCCCGGTCTCCTTCGTCAGCGACCGCACGCTGCTGGTCGCGATGGCCGACCCGCCAACGTCCTCGCCGTCGACGACATCGCCGTCATGACCGGCTACGAGGTCCGCCCCGCCGTCGCCTCGCGCGGCCGACATCGAGAAGCTGCTCGAGCGGCTCGACGACCCCGACTTCGCCACGGCGCCCGACCTCGACGACGAGGAGGACGTCGAGGCCCCGCCGCCGCCGCAGCCGCGCCGGACGCCGACCGGGCCCGCTGTACGACATCCGCGACCAGGACCGGCCGATCGACTTCGGCGCCGCCGGCGAGGACGCCTCGGTCATCCAGCTGGTGCACCGCGTGATCTCCGAGGCGGCCGAGCGCGGCGCCTCCGACATCCACTTCGAGCCCAGCGACGAGCGACATGCGCGTCCGCTACCGCATCGACGGCGTGCTCGCGAGGCCGCGCTCGTCCCCGACGAGCGTCGGTCCCGGCGGTCACCTCGCGCATGAAGATCCTCTCCGACCTCGACATCGCCGAGCGCCGGATCCCGCAGGACGGCCGCATCTCGCTCGAGATCGAGGACAAGCACATCGACCTCCGCGTCGCCACGCTGCCGGCCGCCTTCGGCGAGAACGTCGTCATGCGCATCCTCGACCAGTCGAAGGTGCAAGATCGCAGCTCGAGCGCTGGGCATGCTGCCGCAGGCGCTCGAGCGCTTCACAAGGCCTTCGCCCAGTCGCACGGCGCCGTGCTCGTCACCGGCCCGACCGGCTCCGGCAAGTCGACCTCGCTCTACGCGGCGCTCAACCAGCTCAACACGATCGAGAAGAACATCATCACGATCGAGGACCCGGTCGAGTACCAGCTCGACGGCATCACCCAGGTGCAGGTCAACCAGAAGGCCGGCCTGACCTTCGCCTCCGGCCTGCGCTCGATGATGCGTGCCGACCCCGACATCATCATGGTCGGCGAGATCCGCGACCGCGAGACGGCGCAGATCGCCATCGAGGCGGCGCTCACCGGCCACCTCGTGCTCTCCACGCTGCACACCAACGACGCGCCGGGCGCGGTCACCCGCCTGATCGAGATGGGCATCGAGCCCTTCCTCGTCGGCTCGGCGGTCGACTGCGTCGTCGCCCAGCGCCTCGCGCGCCTGCTGTGCGAGGAGTGCAAGCGCCGCATGATGCTCCCGTCCGAGGTCATGCGCGCCAACGGCTTCAACGTCGGCCTCGACCTCGAGTCCTACGAGCCCGTCGGCTGCGCCCGCTGCGGCGGCTCCGGCTACAAGGGCCGGATCGGCCTCTACGAGGTCATGTGGGTCTCCGAGACGATCCGCGCGCCTCGCGGTCGCCCGCGAGCCCTCCGAGACGATCGCCCACGCGGCGGTGCACGAGGGCATGATGCGCCTGCGCGAGGACGGCCTCGAGAAGGTCCGCCGCGGCCTGACCTCGATCGCCGAGATCGCCCGCGTCGCGGGCACTCGGTAGCGGCTGACGCCCTACAGGTCGCGCGGCGACCTGCCGATACGGAGAAGGCCCATGAACTTCGACTTCTCCGAGATCCTCCTCGAGGTCGTCAGGCAGAAGGCGTCCGACCTCCACATCACCGCCGGCGCGCCGCCGATGCTGCGTATGCGCGGCTCGCTCGTGCCGATGGAGGGGCTGCCGAAGCTCACGCCGACCGACACGCGCGAGATCATCTACGCGATCCTCAACTCGTCGCAGCGCCAGCGCCTGGAGACGGACTGGCAGCTCGACTTCGCCTACTCCGTCCCGGGCCAGCGGCCGCTTCCGCGTCAACGCCTACTTCCAGCGCGGCACGCTCGGCGCCGCGTTCCGCCTGATCCCGACCGAGACGGTGCCGATCGAGAAGCTCGGCCTGCCGCCGGTCATCCGCGAGTTCGCCAAGAAGCCGCGCGGCATCGTGCTCGTGACCGGCCCGACCGGCTCGGGCAAGTCGACCACGCTCGCCTCGATGATCAACGAGATCAACGAGACGCGCGACGACCACATCCTCACCATCGAGGACCCGATCGAGTTCCTGCACTCGCACAAGCAGCTGCATCGTCAACCAGCGCGAGCTCGGGGCCGACGCGCAGTCCTTCGCGCTCGGCCTCAAGGCCGCGCTGCGCCAGGACCCCGACGTGATCCTCGTCGGCGAGATGCGCGACATGGAGACGATCGGCACCGCGCTGACCGCGGCCGAGACCGGCCACCTCGTCTTCGCGACGCTGCACACCCAGGACGCGCCGCAGACCATCGACCGCATCATCGACGTCTTCCCGCCCGAGCAGCAGGGCCAGATCCGCGCCCAGCTCGCGATCGGCCTGCAGGGCGTCGTCACCCAGACGCTGCGTCCCGACCGCCGACGGCCAGGGCCGCTGCGTCGCGGCCGAGGTGCTGGTGCCGACCCCGGGCGTGCGCAACCTGATCCGCGAGGGCAAGACGCACCAGATCTACTCGCTGATCCAGACGGGCGCCCAGCACGGCATGCAGACGATGGACGCCTCGCTGGCCGGCCTCGTGCGCGACGGGCAGATCACGATGGCGGCCGCCGAGTCGCGCTCCGGCCAGCCGGCCGAGCTGCGCCGCCTGGTCGAGAACGGCGACGACCTGCCGATGCCGGTGGCTGCCTGATGGCTGCCGCGGCTGCGACGTTCGCCTACAAGGCCGTCGACGGCGCCGGCCTGCCCTCAGGAGGGCGACGATCGAGGGCGCCGAGCAAGGAGGCCGTGACCGAGGAGCTGCAGGCACCGCGGCCTCCAGGTCATGGAGCTCGACGAGAAGAAGACCGGCCTGAAGATGGAGCTCACGCTCCTGCCGAAGCGCGTCAAGGCCGCCGAGCTGACGGTCATGACGCGCCAGCTGGCGACGATGATCTCCTCCGGCATGACGCTCCTGCGCGCGTTCTACGTGCTCGAGGACCAGGTCGAGAACGAGAAGCTCAAGGAGACGCTCGAGCGCCGTCCGCGAGGACATCGAGGCCGGCCTCGACTTCTCCGACGCGCTCGAGCAAGCACCCGAAGGTCTTCAGCCCGCTCTACGTCGCGATGGTGCGCGCCGGCGAGACCGGCGGCGTGCTCGAGCAGTCGCTCGACCGCGTCGCCGACCAGCTCGAGAAGGACGACAACCTGCGCCGCCAGGTCAAGGCGCGCGATGGCCTACCCGGCCGTCGTGCTGGCCTTCGCGCTCGGCGTGCTGCTCGCGCTGATCGCCTTCATCGTCCCCGTGTTCGTCGGCGTCTTCAAGGACTTCGGCGGCGAGCTGCCGCTGATCACCAAGTTCACCGTGAACCTGTCGAACCTGGTCACGCAGCCAGTGGTACATCCTGCTCGTTCGGCTCGTCGGCGCTCGTCGTCGGCTTCCGCAAGTGGAAGCAAGTCCGAGTGGGGCCGCCCGCAGTGGGACGCTTCCGCCTGCGCATCCCGTTCAAGATCGGCAACACCGTCCAGAAGATCGCGCTCGCGCGCTGGTCGCGCACGTTCTCGGCGCTCTACTCCGCCGGCGTGCCGATCATGCAGGCGATCGAGGTGACCGGCAAGACCGCCGGCAACACCGTCGTCGAGCAGCGCGATGGACGACGTCATCGACTCGGTCAAGTCCGGCGGCTCGATCGCGGCGCCGCTGCAAGCGAGGCCCCGATCTTCCCCGCGATGGTCGCGCAGATGATCGCCGTCGGCGAGGAGACCGGCAACCTGGACACGATGCTCACCAAGGTCGCGGACTTCTACGAGGACGAGGTCGCCGCCGCCGTCAAGGCCCTCACCTCGATCCTCGAGCCGGTCATGATCGTGCTCGTCGGCGGCATCGTCGGCTTCATCGTCATCGCGATGTACATGCCGATGTTCAAGGTCTACGACGCGATCCCGTCGCAGTAAGCGGTCACCGCTTCGGAACCTTTGTCAGCATGTGCCCCAGTGCGAGCATCCCGAGCAGGTGACACGGAGGAGTTGACCGGCATGGCGATCGTTCTGGGTGCCAATCAGTACGGTAAGGCCGAGGTGCGGATGGTCTACGTCGACCGGTCCAGCCCGGTGCACCAGATCACCGACGTGAACGTCACCAGCCAGCTGATCGGCGACTTCGAGGACACCCACCTGACCGGCGCGAACGACGCCGTCATCGCCACCGACACGCAGAAGAACACCGTGTACGCGATGGCCCGCACCGGCGGGATCACCTCGCCGGAGGAATTCGCGCTGCGCCTCGCCCGGAACTACGTCGACAAGTACGACCAGGTCACCGGCGCCCGGATGGCCGTCGAGAAGTACTCCTGGGACCGGATCTCCACCACGTCCGGGCCGCACGATCACGCGTTCTCCAAGGGCACCGCCGAGACCCGGACCACCGTCGTCCGCAAGGACGGCGACGCCGAGACGGTGATTTCCGGGCTGACCGGGCTGGTGGTGCTGAAGTCCACCGGCAGCGAATTCTAGGGCTTCCCCGACGTCGAGTACACCTCGCTGGTGGAGACCGACGACCGCATCCTGGCCACCGCGGTCACCGCCCGGTGGCTGTACACCAGGCAGGACCTGGACTGGGACAAGACGTTTGCCGCGGTCCGCAACGTCATGCTGGAGGAGTTCGCCAACACCCACAGCCTGTCCCTGCAGCAGACGCTGTTCGCGATGGGCAAGGGCGCGCTGGAGGCGGTGCCGGAGATCGCCGAGATCCGGCTGTCGATGCCGAACAAGCACCACTTCCTGGTCGACATGACCAAGTGGGACCTGGACAACCCGAACCAGGTCTTCTACGCCGCCGACCGGCCCTACGGGCTGATCGAGGCGTCGATCGTCCGCGACGACGCGCCGGCCGCCGTCGGGGTCTGGGAAGGCATCGCCGCGTTCATCTGACCGGCGTGGCGCCGGCGGGGCGCGCCGGGGTGCCGGCTTCGCTACACACGGGTCGGCTGTGCGGGTGCTGCAGTGCGTGGGTGGCACGGTGCAGTGAGCGGTGCTGCGAGGGATGCCGCCGCGTCGGGGTGCGAGGTGGTCGGAATACACTCGTTTCGGCGGCGGTGCGGGTGCCGCAGTGCGTGATGGCGGACGTTCCATGTGTAGAGCGGGCGTCCTGATCAGCCATCGACCGCGTTCAATGCGTGCTGGATCGGGCCCTGAGCGTTGAGGATGGTAGAGTTCCGCCCAGACCCACCGGACCACGCGGGAGCCATTGTCCAGCAGGGCATCCTCTCGGATCTTCTCGTCGAAGACGACGTCTCCCGGCGTCTGGCCGGGCTTGAGCAGTCGCCGTACTTGACCCGACCGTCGAACTCTCCCGGTACGCGACCCTCGAGCCATCCGTAGTCGGACCGACCCGGCGGCGGCCATGGGCGTCGAAGACCTCGAGTTGGAGGACCGGGTCCGGCAGCCCAGCTCGATGCATCAAGATGCGGCTGCGCGACTCGCCGATGCTCTCGCTGAGACCGCTCGCAAATTCGCCACACGCAGAGCCGCTCGGCTCCCGGGCGATCCGGCGCGGGCCATCGCGGCTGCCGATCAGCTGGTCGGGTGTGAGTAGGCCCATCTGGAGAGCGCCATCTGCTGCGACGATTGCCTGCTCGAACGGCAACATCCGGGCGAGGTCCGCGATCGTCCTCGCGGGGGTGGTGATCTCGAATCGTCCAGGGTCATCACCTCGTCAGGGGTGATTGCCACGGCATGGCAGAGCAGTGATCCGGACCGGCCGCCGTTGGCCGGGCGAGGTCGAGTGACGTGGATGATACCGATATGGGTTGAGCGGGATGCCCAGCAGTACGGCAGCCGAGGTATGGCTGACGACCGCTGGTAGCCGGAGCCCGGGCACTGTCGAGCGGACGAGCAGTTCGTGGCGCAGCCTGATGTCCGTTGGCCGTTCCCCGTCCAGGTAGCTGCCTCGTCGAATGGACGTCCAGGTTCCGTCGCGGCGAAGCCGGCGGATCTCGTTGTCGGAGTAGCCGTCGCGGAGTGCACTGGGGCGCAGGATGGGGATGGGCAGTGGCGTCGGGTCCATGGAACCGATTGCCGGAGCTCCGCGGACGTCGACGCAGTCACGCAATGTGGACAGAATTCGGTCATGGGAACAAACCGGCGGGCCCAGTGCCGGAGGGGGCTGCAGCGAGTGTCACGCACATCCGGTGGCCGACGCAATGAGCGTTGCCATGGTCGCTGGTGCCCGAATGGCGACACGCCGCGGTGCGTTGCGGCACGCAGCCGTGGGGGACGCAGTGGTCGCGTGGAGAGGTGCTGCAGCATGGCGCACTCAGAGGCAGGAAGCGCCCGGCACCAAGCGAGCCAGACCCGCGGTCCGGCTCAGAGGTCGGCCGCCGAGGCCGCGCTGGTGTGCACGTCCGGCAGGCTGTCCCGCCAGCCTGGTCAGCTCGGCCAGGGTGGCGTCGTCGATCTCGCCGTTGATCCGCAGCCGGGCCAGCCCGCCGTCGGGGAAGACGTCCAGCCGGACATGGGTCACCGGGGCCTGCGTCGACGAGCCGAAGAGGTGCCGGGTGTCGGACTGCAGCCTGGTCTTCGGCACGATCTCGACCCACGCCGCTGCATCATCGAGATCGCTGGCGGTGGCGTCGATCCCGCGCAGCGATGCCCAGCCGGCCGAGTTGCCGATGAAGTAGGAGGTGTCGATCTCGACCCGCCGGACCGACCCTCGCGCGGCCAGCCGGACGGTCACATGGTCGTTGCCGCTGTCCCGGCGGCGGGCGTTCTCCCAGCCGTCGCCCATGTTGTGCGCCCGGTCGGGCCGCAGGATGTTCAGCGGCGAGGAATAGAACATGTTCGAGCAGTCGATGACGGTGCCGCCGTTCTCCAGCCCGGCCAGGTCGATGGTGCCGGTCAGCAGCCGCGGATCGGGCACCGGATCGCCGTGCACCCGGAACCGGGCCACCCCGCCGTCGGGGTAGATCGTCAGCCGGACGTGGGTGTAGCGGTGCCGATCGCTGACGTCGAACGGGATTCTCGCTGTCACCCTTGACCTCCGACTTCTCCACCAGGGTCACCCAGCTGGCCGCCTGCAGTTCGTCGACGGTCGGGAAGCCCTCGATGCTGGTCGCCTCGACCGAGATGTGCGGCGGGTAGTTGCCCTTGAACCAGGCGGTGTCGACCACCACGCCGTGGATGATCGCCGGGTACGCCGAGCCGGACGATGGCGTAGTCGAACCCGGCCTCGCGGCGGCGCCGGGTCTCCCAGCCGTCGTAGATCTTGCCCTTGTGCCCGAAGGTCTCGGTCGAGAACACCGCCGGCTCCGGCTTGATCAGGTTCTCCCGCTCGGCGAACAACTCGTCGTTGGCGTACACGACGCTGCCCGCCAGGGTGCGGGACGCCAGATCGGGCAACGGGCGGAAATCGTGGGTTCTCATGCTTCTCCTCTTCTCAGGAGACGGCCGCGGCGGTCTCCATTGGTCTCGACATCGGCGCTGATGTCGGTTCCGCGGAGCCAGGTGCTGCGCACCCGACCCGTAAGCGTTCGGCCGGCGTAGGGCGTCACGGCATTCTTGTGGTGCAGCAGGTTCGGGTCGACGACCATCGTCTCGTCGGGCGCGAAGACCGCGAAGTCGGCGTCGTTGCCGACCGCGATGGCGCCCTTGCGCTGCAGCCCGGCCTGCGCGGCCGGGTGCTCGGCCATCCAGCGGACGACGTCGGTCAAGCTGATGACCGCGCTCGGCGGGCCTCGGTCCAGATGGCGGGCAGCCCCAGCTGCAGCGAGGAGATCCCGCCCCAGGCCACGCCGAAATCGCCGAGGTCGAGCCGCTTGAGTTCCGGCGTGCAGGGCGAGTGGTCGGAGACGATGCAGTCGATGGTGCCGTCGGCCACCGCGGCCCACAGCTCGTCCCGGTTGGCGGCCTCCCGGATCGGCGGGCAGCACTTGAATTGCGTTGCCCCGTCGGGGATCTCCTCGGCGGTGAAGATCAGGTAATGCGGGCACACCTCGACGGTCAGCCGCAGGCCGTCCCGCCGGGCGGAGCGGATCATCGGCAGCGCGTCGGCGGACGACAGGTGCAGGATGTGCAGCCGGCAGCCGGTCCAGCGGGCCGCCTCGATCGCCTCGGCGATGGCCAGGTTCTCCACCCCCCGCGGCCGGGAGGCGAGGAAACCGTGGTAATCGCGGCCCGACGCGGCGGGGGCGTGCTCGAGCGCGTGGGCGTCCTCGGCGTGCACGATCATCAGCCCGTCGAAGCTCGCCACCTCGCGCAGCGCCGCGACGAACTCCGTCGGATTCCAGCCGCGGGAATTCCTCGACGCCGGAATCGGCCAGGAAGCACTTGAAGCCGAAGACTCCGGCGTCGTGCAGCGGCCGCAGGTCGCCGACGTTGCCCGGGATCGCGCCGCCCCAGAAGCCGACGTCGACGAAGCAGTTGTCCTGCGCTGCTTTGCGTTTCACGTCGAGCGCGGCGACATCGACGGTCGGCGGCAGGCTGTTCAGCGGCATGTCGATGATGGTGGTGACGCCGCCGGCGGCGGCCGCCCTGGTGGCGCTGGCGAAGCCCTCCCACTCGGTGCGGCCCGGATCGTTGACGTGCACGTGGGTGTCGACCAGGCCGGGCAGCAGCACCTCGTCGTCGGCCAGCCGCAACCCTGCTCGGCCGGCGAGGTCGGCGCCGTGCGGCTCGACGGCGGCGATCGTGCCGTCGCGGACGCCGACGGTGCAGCCGACCTCGCCCGCCGACGACGGCGCTGCGCAGCATGGATCACCAGGTCGTAGGTGTCGGTCATCGTTGTCCAACCCTTCTCGATGCCACCAACTGTTCGGCGGCGATGGTTTCGGCGAGCCGTTCCAGCAGCGGCGCCGGCATCGGCCATGCAGCGGGCCGGGTCCGGCTCGATCTCCAGCAGGCTGTAGGCGGCGACGATGCCGGCGGCGCGCAGTTGCTCGGCGGACAGCAGGTTTCGCCCGCACACCGCGACCACCGGAATACCGGCGGCAACGGCCGCGGTCGCGACCCCGGCCGGGGCCTTGCCGTGCAGGGTCTGCTCGTCGAGCGAGCCCTCGCCGGTGATCGACGAGCATCGCACCGTCCAGCTGATCGGTGGAAGTCGACGAGGTCGAGCATCAGATCGATCCCCGGACGCAGCGTCGCGCCGAGCAGCGCGAGGGCGGCGAACCCGACCCCGCCGGCGGCACCGGCACCGGGGGTATCGCGCTGATCGGCACCGGTCGCGGCAGCGACGACGTCCGCCCAGCGGCCCAGCGCCGCGTCCAGCTGCTCGACGTCGTCGGCGTCGGCGCCCTTCTGCGGCCCGTAGACCGCGGCGGCGCCCGTGGGCCCGGTCAGCGGGTTGTCCACGTCGCAGGCCACCACGATCTCGGCCTCGGCCAGCCCGGGGTGCATCCCGGCCAGGTCGAGCCGGTCGAGGTCGGCCAGCGCGCCGCCACCGTCGGCGATCTCCGTGCCGTCGGCGTCGAACAGCCTGCGCGCCGAGAGCGCTGACCATGCCGGCGCCGCCGTCGGTGCCGGCGCTGCCGCCGATGCCGACCACGATCCGCCGGCAACCGGCATCGAGGGCGGCGGCGATCACCTCGCCGGTACCCCTCGAACCGGCTGTCAGCGGTGCGAGCCGCCCACCGGGTAGCTGCGAGAGCCCCGAAACGTCGGCCAGTTCGACCACGGCCACGTCATCGAGCCTGGCGTAGCAGGTGTCACCGGCTCGCCGGTCGGCCCGGCCGCGGACACCGGGACCCGCGAGTAACCGGCCGCAAACGCGGCGGCGAGCGTCCCGTCGCCGCCGTCGGCGACCGGCACCACCACGACGTCGAGGTCCGGCAGCACCCGCCGCAGCCCGGCACCGACGGCGGCGCCGACCTGCGCGGCGGTCAGCGATCCCTTGAACTTGTCGGAGGCGATCAGGACGTGTCCGCCAGTGACGGGCGGGTGCGTGCTGCTCTCATCGGTGGGGTGGGCCGCAACGTTGCGAGCGACTGGGACAGACGTCATCGGATCAGGCTCAGTCCAGCATCGAGATCGCGGTGGGGGCATCCTCGCCGCGCTCGGCCAGTTCCTCGAACTCGACGACGTTCGCGATGTCGGCGCCGCCCATGGAGATGTTGGTGACGCGTTCCAGGATGACCTCGACGATGACCGGCACCCGGAACTCGTGCATCATCGCCTTGGCCTTTTCCAGCGCGGGCGCGATCTGGTCCGGTTCGAACACCCGGATGGCCTTGCAGCCCAGACCTTCTGCCACCTTCACGTGGTCGACGCCGTAGCCGCCCAGCTCGGGGGAGTTGACGTTCTCGAACGACAACTGCACCTGGAAGTCCATCTCGAAGCCGCGCTGCGACTGCCGGATCAGGCCCAGGTAGGCGTTGTTCACCACGACGTGGATGTAGGGCCGCTGGAACTGCGCGCCGACGGCCAGTTCCTCGATCATGAACTGGAAGTCGTAGTCGCCGGACAGCGCGACGATGGTCGCGTCCGGGTCGGCGGTGGCGACACCCAACGCGGCCGGCAGCGTCCAGCCCAGCGGGCCGGCCTGACCGCAGTTGATCCAGTTCCGCGGGTGGAAGACGTGCAGGAACTGGGCACCGGCGATCTGGGACAGACCGATGGTGCTGACGTAGCGGGTGTTCTCGTCGAACGCCTTGTTCATCTCCTCGTAGACCCGCTGCGGCTTGATCGGCACGTTCTCGAAGTGGGTGCGACGCTGCAGGGTGCTCTTGCGGACCTGACATTCCTTGGCCCACACGCCGTAGTCGGGCAGATCGCGGGCCTCGTTGCGCTCGCGGGCCACCTGCACGAACAGCTCCAGGGCAGCCTTGGCGTCCGAGACGATGCCGTAATCGGGGGCGAAGACGCGGCCGATCTGGGTCGGCTCGATGTCGACGTGGACGAATTTGCGACCCTTGGTGTAGACGTCCAGGGCGCCGGTATGCCGGTTGGCCCAACGGTTCCCGATGCCCAGCACGAAGTCCGACTCGAGCATGGTGGCGTTGCCGTAGCGGTGCGAGGTCTGCAACCCGACCATGCCCGCCATCAGCGGGTGGTCGTCGGGGATGACGCCCCAGCCCATCAGGGTGGGGATGACCGGCACCCCGGTCAGTTCCGCGAACTCGACCAGCAGGTCGGCGGCGTCGGCGTTGATGATTCCGCCACCGGCGACGATCAGCGGGCGCTCGCTGGCGGCCAACAGATCCAGCGCCTTCTCGATCTGCGCCCGGCTGGCGGCCGGCTTGTACACCGGGAGTGGCTGATAAGTGGCCGGATCGAATTCGATCTCGGTCATCTGGACGTCCATCGGCAGGTCGATCAGCACCGGACCCGGTCGGCCGGAACGCATCAGGTGGAACGCCTGCTGGAAGGCGCCGGGCACCTGCGCGGGCTCCAGCACGGTCATCGCCATCTTGGTGAGAGGCTTGGCGATCGAGGCGATGTCAACAGCCTGGAAGTCCTCCTTGTGCAACCGGGCCACCGGTGCCTGCCCGGTGATGCACAGGATCGGGATGGAATCGGCGGAGGCCGAGTACAACCCGGTGATCATGTCGGTGCCGGCCGGACCGGAGGTTCCGATACACACCCCGATGTTGCCGGCAGCTGCGCGGGTGTACCCCTCTGCCATGTGCGAGGCACCCTCGACGTGGCGGGCCAGGGTGTGCGAGATCTCGCCCTGGTCCCGCATCGCGCGGTACACCGGATTGATGGCGGCTCCGGGCAACCCGAAGACGTTGGTGATGCCCTCCAGGCGGAGAATCTCCACCGCTGCGCGGGCTGCGGTCATACGTGGCATGGCAGTTGGCCTTTCGGGTCAGATCAGAAGTAGGTGACTGGCGCGCTGGGATGGTCTAGCGGCCGGAGAGGCGCTCGACGCCCCGCAGCAAACCGGAGTGGTCGAGGCCGCCGTCGCCGACGGCTCTGGCGGAACCCATCAGCTGGGCCAGCAGGGCGCCGACCGGGATGATCACGCCGGCTTCCCTGGCAGCGGAGGTGACGATGCCGAGATCCTTGTGGTGCAGCTCGATCCGGAAGCCGGGATCGAACGACCGGGTGAGCATCTTCTCGCCCTTCTGGTCGAGCACCTTGGAGCCGGCAAGCCCGCCGCCGAGAACCTTGAGTGCAGCGGTGGTGTCGACGCCGTAGGCCTCGAGGAAGATCACCGCCTCGGCGAGTACCTGGATGTTCGCCGCCACGATGAGCTGATTGGCCGCCTTCACCGTCTGCCCCGACCCGTTGGGTCCGACATGCACGATGGTCTTACCGACGGCCTGCAGGATGGGCTCGGCCTCGGCAAAATCCTCCGCCGTGCCGCCCACCATGATCGAGAGCGCGGCGTTGATCGCGCCGGCCTCGCCACCGGACACCGGCGCATCGATCAACCGGAAACCCTGCGCGACAGCCTGTTCGGCCAGCTCAACGGTGACATCAGGTCGGATGCTGGAGAAGTCGATGATCAGGGCGCCTGGCTTGCCGTTGGCGAAAACACCGCCGTCACCGGCGAGCACATCGCGGACGTCGGGGGAATCGGGCACCATCACGGCGACCACTTCGGCGCCGGAGACGGCCTCGGCCACCGAGCCGGCGGCGCGGCCACCGGCCTCGACCAGCGGCTTGGTCTTCTCCGGGGAGCGGTTGTACCCGACGACGTCGTGGCCGGCCTTGGCCAGGTGGACGGCCATCGGGCTGCCCATGATGCCGAGACCGATGAAGGCGATGGAAGTCATTCGTGGCTCCTGTGTGGATGGGGTTCGCGACTGGTGGACGGGGTCAGCGGGTGGCGGTGGCGTCGGTCGACCGACGGGACCGGGGCAGCCACTCGAAACTGGCTGCGGTGTCGGCGTTTGCCGGTGATGCCTTGTACTCCAGGCCAACCCAGCCCTGGTATCCGCGGGTCTGCAGCTCGGTGAGCTGGCGATCCAGCGGAAGCTCACCGGTGCCTGGCTCGCCGCGTCCCGGGGAGTCGGCGATCTGTACATGGGCGATGCCGTTCGGCACCCCGGTGTAGTCGGCGATGACCTTGTCCACGTCGTCACCGTTGACGGCGAGGTGGTACAGGTCCGCGAGCAGCCCGATGTTGCCCGGTCCGCCGTCGGCGGTGACCCGGCCGATCACGGTGGCCACGTCGGCGGCCGTGAGCAGCGGGTAACGGGGGGATCCGCTGACCGGCTCGACCAGCACGGTCCCGCCGATGCCGGCGACTCCTTCGGCGGCCAGTGCCAGGTTCTCGGCGCCCAATTCGTCCAGCTCGGCCGCGGATGCGTCATCCACCCGGTTGCCGTAGAGGGCATTGAAGGCCTTGCAGCCCAGCCGCTCTCCGATCGAGGCCACGACCGGGATGTTCGCCCTGAATTCTGCAGAGCGGGCCGGCCAGGAGACAAGGCCACGATCGCCGGCCGGCATGTCACCGGCGAAGAAGTTCAACCCGACCAGCGACACCCCGGCGTCCTGGATCGCGGTGACGAAGGCGTCAACGTCGGCGTCGCTGGGCTCGGCAACCGCGAACGGCCACCAGAACTCCACGGCGTCGAAACCGGCCGCCTTTGCCGCCGCCGGGCGCTCCAGCAATGGCAGCTCGGTGAACAGGATCGAGCAGTTGACCTCGTACCGCAGCGAGTGACTCATGGGTGAAATTCTCCGTTCGATCTAACTAGTTTCGTATCGTGGAAGACTTGTTCTGCTGTATGGAAGATACTAACGGTCGGCGAGGCGATGGGTCAAGAGCCGATCCGCTCACCCCGTTGCGGGTGCCGCCACTCGTTCGCCGCGCAGCCACACTGCCGCGACATCGGCCGGTGTTGACAGGGCGAACGTGCGCGCCAGTGCATCACCGGCGTCGACGGCGTGGTCGAGATTGACGGCGTAGGTACTCCCCGGCACCGGCTGCACCCAGACCGCGTCGAATTCCTTGCCGGGCGCGAAATCGCCGACCCGATCGGCGATTCCGAGGGCGGCGGCGCCGGCGGCCGTCGCCAGGTACAGCAGATGGATCGGGGTCAGTGGAAGTCCGTCCGCGGCCAGCAGCTGCTGCATGAAGTACGCCTGCAGGCCCTCCTTCAGCAGGAAGAGACCGGTGCCGGCGCCGACGTCCGAGCCCAACGAGATGCCCACGCCGTGCTCGATGTGCCTGCGCAACGGAAACAGCCCACTGCCCAGGGCGGAGTTGCTGGTCGGGCAGTGCGCGACGAACGCACCGTTGGCGCCGAGGACCGCCAGTTCCGCGTCCGTGGCGTGCACGTTGTGGGCCAGCACGCTGCGATGGGTGATCAGTCCGTGCTTGTCGTAGGTGTCCAGGTAGTCGCGGCTGCCGGGGAAGAGGTCGGCAACCGACGCGACCTCGGCCAGGTTCTCGTTGATGTGCGAGGTGAACATGACCTCGGCGTGCTGCATCAGATCACCGCACGCGGCGAGCATGTCGTCCGATGCCGACAGCGAGAACCGCGGGGTGACGGCATAGCTCAGCCGGCCACGGCCGTGCCACCGGTCGATCAGGTCCCGACTGTTCGCGAGTCCGTCCGCCGGTGAGCACAGCAGGTCCGGCCGCAGGATCCGGTCGCTGAGCACCAGGCCCGTGGTGATGTTCATCCCGCGTTGCGAGGCCCCGTCGAACAGCACCTCCATCGCTGCGGAGAAGTGCGAGCCGAAGACCAGGGCACTGGTGGTTCCGCAGGCCAACAGCCCGCCAAGGAACTCATCGGCCACCCCGCGGGCATACCGGACGTCAGCGAGCCGGCTCTCCTCGGGCAGGGCGCACCGCTCCAGCCAGTCGAGCAGCGGCATGCCCAGCCCGCCGATCGCCCTGATCTGCGGGTAGTGCACGTGGGTGTCCACGAACCCCGGCAACAGCAGCCCACCGGTCAAATGGGTCACGGGTTCCTGGGGATGCGCAGCTCGCAGGGTGGCAAAGGAGCCCCGGGCGACGATGAGCCCGTCACGGACCAGCAGGCCGCCGTCCTGATCGGCGGTCAGGGCGTCGGCGGGATCGCCGGTGAAGGGATTGCCCGGGGTGTCCATGATGGTGGCGCGAAACAGTGTCATGAGGATGTCCTGACGTTCGGGTACTCGGTGCGGGAAGCGCAGTCCGAGCTGTTGCGGCCGACCGGCAACGACCATCCCGGCGGCAGGTAGCCCGCCGCCGGGGTTCGGTCAGCGGGTGGGGACGGCGCCGATGGTGTCGGCGACGGTGTTGTCAGCCGAGGTGGGAGCAGCGCCGTGCTCGACATCCCGCGCCGCGGCTTGCTGCTGCAGGAGCAGCACGAGGGCACCGGCGACGCTGACCGCGATCACCGCGGGCTCCTTGCCGGCAATCCCGGGCAGGCCGATCGGTGAGGTGATCCGGTCGATGACCGCATCGGTGTGTCCTGCTTCCCGAAGCCGTCGGCGGAAACCGGTCCATTTGGAACTGGAGCCGATCAGCCCGATGCTGCCCAGCTGAGACAACCGCAACGCGGTGTCGCACAACGCGAAATCCTCGGCGTGATCATGCGTCATGATCAGCACATGGGCGCCCCGTGGGAGCCGTTCCAGCACCTGCTCGCCCAGCAGGGCGTGGTGCACCGTGACATCGGCGATCCCGTCGGTGACGCCTGCCAGCCGGAACTGATCGACCTGATCGGCGCGGGAATCGACCAGGTGCAGCGCGATCTCCAGCCGGGAAAGGATTCTCGCCAACTCGTAGCCGACGTGCCCGATACCGAATACCGCGACGACGGGGCGTGCCGGCAACGGTTCGAGCAGCAGGGTCACCTCGCCGCCGCAGCATTGCCGGCCGTGCCGATTGCGGGCATGCTCGTTGAGCCTGGATTCCTGCGTCTCCGGAACCGTTGAGCCGCTGTCGATCAGTTCACGGGCCCGGCGAACGGCGGCCTCCTCCAGATTGCCGCCGCCGACACTGCCCCAGCTGTGATCGGCACCGACCACCATCTTCGCCCCGGCATCCCGCGGCGCGTGACCGCGGACGTTCATCACCGTCACCAGCACGCCGGGCAGCCCGTCCCGGCGCAGCTGTTCGACGGCGCTGAGCCAGTCCACCTCTCACACCCCCGTCAGCACAGGTGATGTCGGCGAGGTGGAGGCGTGACGGCCGTTGGCCCGGGGATCAGCGGCCAGCGCCTCCTTGGCCGTCCGGACCGCCCAGTACACCGCCTCCGGGGTCGACGGGCAGCCCAGGTCGACCGAAAGGCCGGGCGGACCGAAGGCCGCGGCCGCCTGCCGCAACGCTTCCCGGACGCTGAAGGCATGCATCAGTGGCGGTTCACCGACCGCCTTCGAGCCGTACACCACGCCGGACTCGGTGGCCCGGTCGTACAGGTGCACGTTGAACTCCTCGGGCATCTCCGAGAAGCTGGGAATCTTGTAGGTGCTGGCAGCTTGGGTGCTGAGCCGCCCGCGGTTGGGCCCGTCGGTGGTGTCCCAGCGCAGCTCCTCCAGCGTCAGCCAGCCGGCGCCCTGGACGAAACCGCCTTCGATCTGGCCGATGTCGATCAATGGCGACAGGCTGTCGCCGACGTCGTGCACGATGTCGGCCCGCAGCAGGCGGTAGGCACCGGTGAAACCGTCCACCTCGACCTCGGACAACGAAGCGCCGTAGGCGAAGTACTTGAACGGTTCGCCCTGCATCCGCGCCGCGTCCCAGTGCAGACCCGCGGTGCGGTAGAAGCCGGCGGCCCACAGCTGGACCCGCTGGAAGTAGGCGTCGTGCACCAGTTCGGCCCATGGGATCTGCTTGTCATGGAAGCCGATCCCGGTGATCACGCCGTCGACGTACCGGACGTCGTCCGGGTGGATGCCCAGCTTGCCGGCCGCGACGATGTTGAGCCGCTGGCGGATCTGGTCGCACGCGTTCTTGATGGCGCCACCGTTGATGTCCGCGCCCGAGCTGGCCGCGGTGGCCGACGTGTTCGGCACCTTGTCCGTCCGGGTCGGGGCCAGCCGGACGAAGTTCAGCGGCACCCCGAGTGCGGTGGCCGCCACCTGGATCATCTTGGTGTGCAGGCCCTGTCCCATCTCGGCGCCGCCGTGGTTGATCAGCACCGAGCCGTCCTTGTAGACGTGCACCAGTGCACCTGCCTGGTTGAAGGCGGTCAGGTTGAACGAGATACCGAACTTCACCGGCGTGATGGCCAGCGCCCGCTTGGTGTCCGGGTGGGTGTCGTTGAACGCCGCGACCTCCGCCTGCCGGCGGACGAAGTCGCTGCGGTCGGTGAGGATCGACCAGATGTCGGCCAGCCGTTCCGCATGCCGCACCGGCTGCCCGTAGGGCGTTGCCTGTCCCGGCTCGTAGAAGTTGCGCCGGCGCAGATCGTCCGCCGGGATCCCCAGCAGCGGGGCGCACCGGCCCAGGATGTCCTCCATCACGATCATGCCCTGCGGCCCGCCGAACCCGCGGAACGCGGTCTGCGAGGTCTTGTTGGTCTTGCCGATCCGGCCGTGCACCAGAATGTTCGGTACCCAGTAGGAGTTGTCGATGTGGCACAGGGCGCGGGCCAGCACCGGTTCGGACAGGTCCAGGCTCCAGCCCCCGTCGCTGGTCAAAGTGGCGGTCAGCGCGCAGAGCCGGTTGTCGGCGTCGAAGCCGACCTTCCATTCGGCATGGAACGGGTGGCGCTTGCCGGTCATCGTGATGTCCTGGGTGCGGTTGAGCCGCAACAGCACCGGTCGTCCGGTGATCGTCGCGCCCAGGGCGGCGATGGCGGCGAAGCCGTGCGGCTGCATCTCCTTGCCACCGAACCCGCCACCCATCCGCAGGCACTGCACGGTGACGTGGTGACTGGACAGACCCAGTACGTGCGAGACGATCTCCTGGGTCTCCGACGGGTGCTGGGTGCTGGACTGGACGAAGATCTGTCCGTTCTCGTCCACCAGCGCGAGGGCGGCGTTGGTCTCCAGGTAGAAGTGCTCCTGCCCGCCGAACTCGAACTCGCCGGTGAACGTCTGAGCGGCCGAGGCGAACCCGGCATCGACGTCACCGCGGGACACGGTGCGCGGGGTGCCCTGGAAACTCTCCGCCTCGATGGCTTCGGTCAGCGTGAGAAGTGAAGGCAGCGGCTGGTACTCGACCTCGATGGCGTCGGCGCCCTGCCGGGCCGCGTCGGTGCTCTCACCGAGCACCCACACCACCGCGTGGCCGTAGAACATCACCTCGCTGGGGAACAGCGGTTCGTCGTGCTTGATCCCGGCGTCGTTGACTCCGGGGACGTCGGCGGCGGTGAGCACCCGGACGACGCCGGGCACGGCGTAAGCGGGCTCGATGTTCAGCCGGCTCACCAGGGCGTGGGCGTGCGGGGCCTGCAGCGGCCACGCGTACAGCACGTCCTTCGTCCTGGCCACCAGATCGTCGGTGTACAGGGCCTTTCCGGTGACGTGCAACGCGGCACTCTCGTGCGGGATCTCCAACCCGACCTTGGGGTTGTTGGGCCGATCGGCCAACGGGCCGTGTGCCTTGCTCATCGCTGTCCCGCCTCCTGGAGCTGTGGTGCCGGGTTGGGGGGTGCTGGATTCTGGGCGTGGAACTTGCGCAGGGATTCGCGCAGCATGGCCGCCCGGTAGGCCGCGCTGGCCCGGTGATCACTGATCGGAGTGCCTTCGCCGGCCAGGATGTCGGCCGCTGCGGCGACCACCTCGCGAGTCCATGCTCGGCCGATCAAGGCGGCCTCGGTGTCCCTGGCTCGCAGCGGTGTCGCGGCCACGCCGCCGAGCCCGATGGTGATGTCACCGACCACGGGCCCGTCGGAGCCCCGGCCGTCCTCCAGCCGGAGGGCGAAACCGACGGCGACACTGGAGATGTCGTCGAAGCGGCGCTTGGCGATCTTGTGGAAGGCACTGATCGGTGCCACCGGCGCCGGGATCCGGATGACCTTGATCAGCTCGCCGGGGCGCCGCACCGACTTCCGGTAGCCGGTGAAGTAGTCGGCCAACGGCACCTCGCGCTCCCCTTCCGTAGAGGCGAGCACCAGTGAGGCGTTCAAGCGCCAACAGCGCCGGAGGACTGTCGCCGATCGGGGAACCGGTTCCCAGGTTGCCGCCAAGGGTGGCGCCGTTGCGGATCAACCGGGATGCGAACTGCGGCAACATCTGTGCCAGCAGCGGAATCCGCCCGGCCAGTCCGCGTTCGATCTCGGTGAGGGTCAGCGCCGCACCGATGTCGATCGAGTCGTCGCCGACGACCAACTGACGCAGCTCGGCGAGCCGGTCGATGCCGATCGTGACGGCCGTCCGGGAGTGCCGGATGTTCAGCTCGACGCCCCAGTCGGTGGAGCCGGCGACCAGGAGTGCGGTCGGGGTCTCGGCGAGCAACCGCAGCGCCTCCGCCAGCGTGCCGGGCCGGATGTAGGTGCCGTCGTCACTGGTGATCCTGGTGGTGGCCGGCGCGGGTGCCGGCTGGGCGAGACGGGCGAACAGCGGGTCGTCCGCGGAGGGCTCGCCGAGGGCGTAGGCGGCGTCCCGGATGGGTCGGTATCCGGTGCAGCGGCACAGGTTCCCGGAGAGCGAATGCAGGTCGAACCCGTTCGGTCCGTGCTCGTGATCGGGTGCGTGTCCCGGTGCCGTCGGGTCGGCGCCGGCCGGTCCGAGTGATCGCTGCGCCGCCGGCCCGCTGCCGTCCGGCTCCACCTCGGCGACCCGCTCGGTGCCGCTCGGGCCGGTCGCTGCGGGGCGCCCGGCGGTGACGCTGCCGGCCACCTCGCCGTTGCTGGGCACATCGGCGGCGGCGCTGCCGCAGCGGCCGGGGCGATAGAACTCCGAGGCCATCGAGCAGATGAAACCCGGTGTGCAGTAACCGCACTGGGATCCACCCCGGTCGGCCATCTCGCGCTGCACCGGGTGCAGCGCGTCCGGGGAGCCGAGCCCTTCCGCGGTGATCACCTCCTGGTTGTCCAGGCCGGCGGCCGGGACCAGGCAGGCGTTGATCGCGGTCCAGCGGGAGCTGCCGTCACCATCGGGGCGGGAGACCAGCACGGCGCAGGCCCCGCATTCGCCTTCCGCGCAGCCCTCCTTGCTGCCGGTGAAGCCGCTTCCGCGCAGCCAGTCGAGCAGGGTCACATGACCGCCGACGTCGCCGAGCTCGTGAGCCGTTCCGTTGACCTTCACTTGAGGCGCCACGTTCACGAACTCCCTTCCTTCTTGCTGATGCATATCTCGTTGGTCATGTGCGATCTCGACTTCGGTCACTGCTCTTTGGTCGCTGCACTGACGATCGGTCGGGGATCGGGCGGCGCCGACCCCTTCCGTCATCCTGCTCTGGCCAGCAAGGTCCTGCCAGCACCGGCGACCTCTTGGGTGAGGGCGTCCTCGTCGACGGTCAGCAGCCGGTCCTGCTGGACGACGGTCCGGCCGTTGACGATCAGCCGTTCCAGCGGCGGCGGCGCGCCGAGGACCAGTGCGGCAACCGGGTCCGCGATGTCGATGTGCGCCAACGTGTCCAGTCGCCACACCGCCAGGTCGGCCAGCTTGCCCACCTCCAGCGAGCCGATCTCGCGCTCCCGTCCGAGGACGCGGGCGCCGCCCATGGTCGCCATCTCCAGCGAGTCACGCACGGTCAGCGCACGCGGACCACCCTTCGCCCTGGCGAAGAGCAGCGCGTGCCGGACCTCCTCCAGCAGAGAACAGGCCTCGTTGGAGGCGGCGCCGTCAACTCCGAGGCCGACCGCAACGCCGGCGTCCCGCAGATCACGGGCCCTCGCGATACCCGCCCCCAACCGAGCGTTGGAGGTCGGGCAGTGCGCGACCGACGTGCCGGTCGCGGCCAGCTTCGCGATCGCCGCGTCGGACAGGTGCACCGCATGGGCCAGCCAGACGTCCGGACCCAACCAGCCGAGTGATTCGACGTACTCCACCGGTGAGCAGCCGAACTTCTGCTGGCAGAACTCCTCCTCGTCGAGCGTCTCGCAGAGGTGGGTATGCATCCGCACACCCTTGAGCCGGGACAGTTCGGCCGCCTGCTTGAGCAGATCACCGGTGACCGAGAACGGGGAGCAGGGCGCCACCCCGATCCGCAGCATCGAGTCGAACGACGTGTCGTGGTACTTGTCGATCGCCGCTTCGGTTGCGGTCAGGATGGCGTCGATGTCCTCGACCACGTTGTCCGGCGGCAGGCCGCCCTTGCTCTGTCCGAGGTCCATCGACCCGCGGGTCGGGTGGAACCGCAGCCCGACCCGCGCCGCGGCACTGATCTCCGCGTGCAGCACGTCTCCGCCGTCGTGCGGGAAGACGTAGTGGTGGTCGGTGGTGGTGGTGCAGCCGGTGCCGGCGAGCCAGGCGAGCCCGCCGGTCGCCGCGGTGTGCACCAGGTCGGCGTCGATCCGACCCCACACCGGGTACAGCGTGGTCAGCCAGCCGAACAGGGTGTCGTCGACGGCCTGACCGCGGGTGATCCACTGGTAGAGGTGATGGTGGGTGTTCACCAGGCCGGGGGTGACCAGGCAGCCGGTGGCATCCAGGTACTCGGCACCCGGAATGTCGCGCGGTGCCGGGCCGGGGGCCACGGTGGTGATCTTGTTGTCGGTGATCACCACGTGGCCGCCGGGGTACTCCGATCGGTCGGCGTCCATGGTGACGACGTACGCGCCGTCGAGCACCACGGAACCGCTCGGTCCGTTGTTCATCAGGCCAGCACCTTTTCCAACCGGGTGAGCGCGATCTCCCGCAATTGGGTGACCACCTCGGCACGCTCTGCGTCGGGGGTGTTGTTCAGCCGGCGACGCAGTTCGGCCAGGATCTCGGTCGCCGGTCGGCCGGCGGCCCTGATGAGGAACACCCGGTCGAAGCGGTTCTCGTACTCCGCGTTTCCGGCCCTGATGGCCTCGGTGACGGTCGGGTCGGCGTCCCCGACGGCCGACTGCTCCTTGGCGGAGAACTCCGCATCGTGTCCCGCGCCGGCCTGCTCGCCGATTCTGGGGTGCCGGGACAGCGCAGCGTCGATCTCCTCGTCGGTGAACGAGGCAGCGGCGGCTCGTGCCTTGTGCAGCACCAACGGAGCCGAGTCGTACGGGCGACCGCTCAGGACGTCGTCGACCCATCGGGGCACATCGAGGCAGGACTGCAGTGTTGCCCGGGCGTCGGCCTCCGACTGCTGGTTGAACTGCTGCAGGCCGGCGCTGGGGCGATCGCTGTTGGCAGCGTGCCGCGCCGGTTCGGCAGCGGTCAGCGGTGCTGCCTCCATCCGGACCGCCCTCGCACCCAGGATCGGGCTGGCGTCGGCGACCAGGTCGTCGAACCGGTGGTTGGCGATCTTGGCCACCTCGATGATCGCGGCCGCGAATTCCTGGGTCGGGGCGTTCTGCATGCGCTCCCAGCCGGTCTTGAGGATCTCGTCCCGCTTGTCCACGTCCCGCACGGAGACGATCAGCGGGATGCCGAACCGATCCCGGTAGGCCTCGGTGAGGTGCGCGAACTCTTCGTGGTCCTCGTCGTTCAGCATGGTCAGCCCGACCGAACCCTGGTCGCGCTCCGATTCCTCGCTGCGGGTCTCGCCTTCGACGGCGTCACTGCCCAGATCCGGGTAGAACGACAGCAGGTCCCGCTGTTCGGTCCGGTCAGCCGAGAACAGCGACTCCTGGAAGGCCATCCGCAGATCGTGGGTGTCGGTGAACGGACGCTGGTCGTAGGCGCGCTCCACGACCCAGGACGGGCCCTGGAACAGCCGGCCGAAGGTCTCCACGAAGTTCTCGCGGCTCATGTTGTTGACCTGGTCCAGCCGGATGACACCGGTTCCGGGCGTGCCGGCGACGGCCGGTCCGAAGTTCTTGCCGACGTGGTGGAAGATCAGGTTGAGCAGGATGGCGGTCAGGCTGCCCAGGGTGATGCCGCTGCCGAAGATGATCTGCGCCCACTCCGGAACCGCCTTGGCCACATCGGGTTGCACCGTGACGAACACGGCCAGACCGAGACTGGTGCCGACGATCACGACGTTGCGGTGATCGTGGAAATCGACCCTGGCCAGGGTCTGGATACCGACCACGGCCACCGTCGCGAACATCGCAATGGCCGCACCACCGAGCACCGGCGGCGGGACGCTGGCGACCAGCGCACCGGCCTTGGGGATCAGCCCGATCAGGATCATGAACACGCCGGCAGCCGCGACCACGTAGCGGCTCTTCACCCTGGTCAGCCGGACCAGGCCGACGTTCTCGGCGAAACAGGTGTAGGGGAAGGAGTTCAGCACGCCGCCGATGAAGGTCGACAGGCCGTCGGCGCGCAGCGCCTTGGAGACATCCTCGGCGCCGACCCGCTTCTCGACGATCTCGCCGGTGGCGAAGACGTCACCGGTGGTCTCCACCGCGGTGATCAGCATGACCACGATCATCGAGATGATCGCCGCCGCAGAGAACTTGGGGATGCCGAAGAAGAACGGCGTGGTGACGCCGAACCACTCGGAGGTGCCAACGCTGTCGAACGTGGCATCACCCAGGAAGAAGGCCACCCCGGTGCCGATCACCAGACCGGCCAGCACCGCGACGGTGGCCATGAAGCCCTTGAAGACCCGCTGGATGATCACGATCACGGCCAGCGTGCCCATGGCGTAGGCCAGGTTCTTGCCGCTGGTGGGGTCCGGGTTGGCTCCACCGCCGACCGCGTCGAGAGCGGCGACCGGCAACAGCGCGATACCGATGATGGTGATCACGGTGCCGGTGACGACCGGTGGGAAGAATCGGATCAACTTGGCGAAGTACGGCGCGATGAAGAAGGTGAACAGACCGGCGACGATCACCGCCCCGTAGATGTAGAGCAGGCCCTCGGTGCCGCCGCCGTTGGCCATCGCGATCGCGATCATCGGCGACACCGCGGTGAACGTGACGCCCTGCAGCAGCGGCAGTTTGACGCCGATCTTCCAGAATCCGATGGACTGGATGATCGAGGCGATGCCGCAGGTGAAGAGGTCGGCGTTGATCAGGTGGATCAACTGTTCCTGGGTGAGCCCGATGGCCCCGGCCAGCAGGATCGGCACCACGACCGCGCCGGCGTAGAACGCCAGCACGTGCTGCAGGCCGTAGACGCCGAGCTTGGGGATCGGGAGCATCTGGTCGACCGGATGCTTGATCGACTTCTTCCGGCTCGTGGGAGATTTGGTGGGAGACGTCATGGATGACCCCTTTGGTCCGCGGGGTTCGGTACTTGGTCCGAACGGCCGTCTTCGTTGACTGCGGAATGGTGCGCTGCCGTGGCAGGGTCGTGCGGCGGTACGGGTCGGGTCGCCGGCGCTTCGTGCGGCGGCTGGCTGCGGTCAGTGTCCCGGGTGACCCAAAAGCCGGGAGACTCGCATCATCGGTGGTGTGTCAGCAGAAGCCGGGGACGGTGTCCCAGGCCGAACCGGGCGCGGTGGCGTCGTCACGCTCGACGGTGGCCTCGATCAGCCCGTAGGGGCGATCTGCCGCGATGAACACCTCGCCGGGGTTCTCGATGTTGAACGGCGAGAGGTCGACCAGGAAGTGGTGCTTGTTCGGTGCACTGAACTTGATCTGCGCGACCTCCGGGAACTCCTCGAGAACGGACTGGCCCATGGCGTACAGCGTCTGCTGCAGCGCGTAGCTGTGCACCTCGGCGAACCGCTTGAGCAGCATGGCCCGGATCTGCTCGTAGGACTTGTCGAAGTCGACCTCGAGGGTGTCGTACCGCCAGCGGGCGACCAGGGAGGTGGCCAGGATGCGGTCGGTGGTCTCCTTGAGGGTGGTGTATTCGTCCTTCAGGTATCCCCAGAACTCCGATCCGGTGGTCTTGGCGACCACCAGATCCTTCAGACCGGAGACGACCCAGGCCTTGCGGTCGTCGCCGCGACCCTCGACGGTCACCACGGTGGTGCGGGTCTCGGCGCCGTTGCGGACGAACGAGTGGTCGTGCGGGGAGCCGTCGATCGAGATGCGATCCCAGAAGTACTCCTCGATCTCGACGCGGGCGCCGGTGGCCTTCGGGGTCTGATGGATGAAGTGGTCGCCGAGGGTCAGGGCGAACTCCTCGATGGACCGCACGCCCTTCTCCTTGGCGAACGCGAACACCGTGTTCTTCTGGGTGTCGGTCGGCAGGATCGCCGCCTGGTCACCGGTGGTGTGCGCATCCAGGAAGTCGCCGCGCAGGGCGGAGGAGACGTTCAGGTCGCGGATCTCGTGACGGGCGGTGTCTCGGTAGACGCGAACCAGGCGGTTCTCGGCTTTCCCGTACTGGTTGTCACCCAGGACGATGGTCATTCTCGTCAGCTCCCTTGGTAGGTCGAGTAGGCGTAGGGGCTCAGCAGCACCGGGACGTGGTGGTGCCGAGCAGGGTCGGTCACCGTGAAGGTCACGGTGATGGTGGGGTAGAAACCGGTCTGGCCGGTCTGCTGGAAGTAGGTCGCGGTGTCGAACGTGAGCCGGTAGTCGCCCCGTTCGAGGTGGTCGGGGCCGAGCGAGCCGACCCGACCGTCGGAGTCGGTGACTCCGGTGCCGGTCGATGCGACGCCCTCGACAACGCCGGCGTCGGCGGTGTGGAGGACCAGTTGCTCCAGCTGGACCGGCACGCCGGCGGCCGGCCGGCCGAGCGCGGCGTCCAGCACGTGGGTGGTGATGGCGCTCATCGGGTCGCCCGGCGGTGGGGCGAGATGCCTGACGGGGCAACCGATCCGACGGATCCGATGACGGCTCCGGTGGGCGACGGCGCGAGGACGGTTGTCCGGGCGCGAGGCCATGACGACATGTACACCTGCTCTCCATTGAGCCGATCCGTTTCGGAATCTTTCTTCCGCAGATCGAAATATAGAGGGTGACGTGGCCCACGTCAACAGTTTGTTGAAGTCTGATTTGAGCAGATTTCGCCTGGCGAAACCGGTGGGCATCGAGCGCGGCTGCGCGGGGTCGGAGTCGACCGCTATTCGCGGTCGCGGTTCAGGTAGTTGTAGACGGTGAACCGGCTGACCCCCAGCGCCGTCGCGACGGTCTCGACCGACTTGCGGTACGAGAAGGCGCCGGCCTCCTCGAACAGCCGCACGGCCTGTTGCTTGCGTTCCCGGCTGAGCCCGGTCAGCGGACCGTCGAAGTAGCGTTCGACGTCCTCGATGATGCCGTCCAGGCCGGCGGATTCCGCGTCCACGGCACGGTTCTGGCTCTGGGAGCATCCGCGTCGCCCGCGGGTGTCACCGCGTCGGCACCGGGGAGAGATGCTGCTGCCAGCCGGATTCCGGCGAGCAATCGGCCCTCCCACTCGAGAGGGACGTCACCGTCGCGGATGTCGGTGGGCGAAACGACGGCGGCCCCGATCCGGCTGACCAGCGGCTGGACCGCCCGCAGCACGGGGTGCGTGGGCTCCACCGGGATCAACCCTCCGGGGTCAGTTGGATCGTCACCCTGGTCGCGCCGGCGTCGATCGCCGCACCGAGGACGGCGCGCAGGGTGTCGAGCACCTCGTCGACCGGCCCGGCGAACTGGGTGCCGAGGGGGCCGAACTCACCCTCCAAACCGGCGTCCTGCACCACATCCCACGCCCGCTGGGCATGTGCGGGAGGGGTGCCCTCACCGCGGTAGGGCTCGGTGGTGAACTCCGCGACCAGACGCACGGTCAAAAGGTTACGCCGGGCCCTGCAGTGCAGGACCCGGCGTCATCGAGATCGATGGTCAGCCGGTGGCGCCCGATGGCTGCGGGTGCCTTGCGGCGGGCCAGCACGTCGAGCTGCGAACGGTCCAGGCCGGTCTGCGCGGTGATGTCGGCCTGCTCGATGGCTCCGCACTCGATGGCCCTGACGATGAAGCCGGCCAACGCGACCGCCGTCGCCGGCTCGTCCATGTACCCGGAGTCGGTGCGCTGCACGTAGGCCCGCAGCCGGTTGATCGCCGACGGCAAACCGTTGCGGTAGAACAGGTACACCGCGGTGTAGCGGGTCGGCAGCTGCGCCGGGTGCATGTCCCAGCCCTGATAGATCCCGCGTTCCAGGGAGCGTCGAACGAGCCTGGCGTGCAGCCGCCAGGCGGCCTGCACGGCCGCCCGTTCGCCCGACCGGCAGCACATTCGTCGAGCCGTCGCTGACGTGCACGCCGGTGCCGGCGGCCGCCACCTGCATCACCGCCTTGGCATGGTCGGCGGCCGGATGCTCCATGCTCTGGTATTCCGCCGCGATCCCGCAGGACGCGGAGTAGTCGTAGGTGCCGTAGTGCAGACCGGTCACCCGGGGGGCGGCGGCATGGATCATCGGCGCGACCAGGGCCCGGCCGTCCGGTCCGAGGATCGACTGCGGTGTCTCGATCTGGATCTCGAACTTCACCCGTGCCGGCCGGAAGTCCATGGGCCGCTTCGAGTCCGCTCGCGATCTCGACCATCGCCTCGACCTGGTCGATCGAGGTCACCTTGGGCAGGGTCAGCACGAAACCGTCGGGCAACCCGCCCGTGCCGGCCAACTCGCCGATGAACAGGTCCAGCGTCCGCAGGCCCCGCCGCCGGGTGGGCCGCTCCAGATTCTTGAACCGGATGCCGAAGAACGGCGGGGCGGTCCCCGACTCGACGGCCTGCCGGAGATTGCGGGCGGCGTTCACCGCGGCCGCGTCCTCCTCGTCGTCCGGACGCGGTCCGTAGCCGTCCTCGAAGTCGATGCGCAGGTCCTCGATCGGCTCGGTCTCGAGCTTCTCGACCACCCGGGCGTAGACCGCCTGCACATCTGCCGGATCGGCGCCGATCGCGGCGGCCAGCTCGTCGGCGGTCCCGCCGTCCGCGCTGAGCGCCTCCCGAGCCTGCCGTCCCCATTCCTGAGCCAGGTCCGGGGTGAACGTGTCGGCGGGGACGTACACCGTGTGCACGGGTTGGCGCACCCCTCGATCGCCGGGGTACAGCTCGGCCAGCCGCTCATCGGCCGATGCCAGTCGGTCGTCCATCCTGTTCGCGATGTCGTCGTAGAAGCTCACCGGATCACCTTTGCAGCGCTGCGCTGTTCCGGCATCAGCGGATCACCTCGTAGGCCGGAAGCGTGAGGAACTCGGCGTAGCTGTCGTCCAGCGCGACCGCCTCGAACAGGGTGCCGGCCTCGCCGAACATGCCGGCGGTGAAGGCCTCGTCGCCGATGCCGGACCTGATCTCGGCCAGTTCGTCGGCGACGACGTGCCGGACCAGTTCCGCGGTCACCGTGGTGCCGTCATCCAGCTGCGAACCGTTGTGCACCCACTGCCAGATCTGCGAACGCGAGATCTCCGCGGTGGCAGCGTCTTCCATCAGGTTGTTGATGGCGACGGCACCCCCGCCGCGCAGCCACGAGGCCAGGTACAGCAGGGCGACGTTGACGTTGCCGGCCAGTCCGGCCGCGGTGATCTCACCCGGCGTCGAGGTGATGTCGAGCAGATCCTCGGCGGTGACGTGCACGTCCGGCCGCTGCCGGTCCAGCTGGTTGGGCCGGTCGCCGAGCACCGCATCGAACACCTCGCGGCACACCGGGACCAGGTCCGGATGCGCCACCCAGGAGCCGTCGAAACCGTCGCCGGCCTCGCGCTCCTTGTCCGCCTTGACCTGCGCGAAGGCCACCTTGTTGACCTCGGGATCGCGGCGGCTCGGGATGAAGGCCGACATCCCGCCGATGGCGAAGGCTCCTCGCCGGTGGCAGGTCTTGACCAGCAGTTGGGCGTAGGCGCGCATGAACGGCGCGGTCATCTTGACGGCGTTGCGGTCCGGCAGCACGAAGGCCGGACCGGAATCGCGGAAGTACTTGATGATGCTGAACAGGTAGTCCCAGCGACCCGCATTCAACCCGGAGGCGTGATCGCGGAGTTCGTAGAGGATCTCGTCCATCTCGAAGGCGGCCGGGATGGTCTCGATCAGGACGGTGGCCCGAACCGTGCCGTGCGGGATGCCGAGTTGCTGCTGGGCGAAGGTGAAGATGTCGTTCCACAGCCGGGCTTCCAGGTGGCTCTCCATCTTCGGCAGATAGAAGTACGGCCCGGAGCCGCGCTCGATGAGTTCCGCGGCGTTGTGGAAGAAGTAGAGGCCGAAGTCGACGAGTGCCCCGACCACCGGGGTGCCGTCGAGCAGCAGGTGTTGTTCGTCGAAATGCCAGCCCCGGGGCCGCATCACGATGGTGGACGAGCGGCGCGTCGTCCCGGAGTCGGTAGCTCCGGCCGTCGCCGGCATCGAAGGTGATGGTGCGGCGGATCGCGTCGTACAGGTTGACCTGACCGCCGACCACGTTGTGCCAGTGCGGCGTGCTGGCGTCCTCCATGTCGGCGAGCCAGACCTTCGCGCCGGAGTTCAGCGCGTTGATGGTCATCTTCCGGTCGGTCGGCCCGGTCATCTCGACCCGCCGATCCAGCAGATCGGCGGGTGCAGGGGCCACCGACCAGTCCGCCGCTCGCACCTGCGCCGTCTCGGCGAGGAAATCGAGCCGATGGGTGCGCGAGACCTCGTCGCGCCGTTGCTTGCGGAGCGCCAGCAACTCGTCCCGGCGGGTGCCGAATTTCTCCTGCAGCTCGGCGACGAAGGCGAGCGCCTCCGGAGTGAGGATCAGCTCGGCGCCGTCGGGGTCGGCGACGCCGTTGCTGACGGTCAGGGTGCGTGCGGTGGTGGGGGAGGGGGTGGGGTCACGAAGTCCGACAACCTTTCGGGGGCAGGAGGATTGACAGCCGGGTCGCGCGCGATGACGCGAGGGATGCTGGCGGTTTGGATGGTCACCAGGAACCGGGAACGGTCGCTTCCCGGACGGCGGCGGCAACTGCGGGTGCGACGGCGAGGTCGAACACCGAGGGGACGATGTAGTTGGCGTTGAGCTCATCGGCGTCGACGCAGTCGGCGATCGCGGTCGCCGCGGCGATCATGATCTCTTCGGTGATCTGGTGGGCGCCGGAGTCCAGCATCCCGCGGAAGAAGCCGGGGAACGCCAGCACGTTGTTGATCTGGTTCGGGTAGTCCGACCGCCCGGTGGCCACGATCGCGGCGTGCTCGGCCGCCGCGAACGGATCGACCTCTGGGTCGGGATTGGCCAGCGCGAAGACCACCGCATCCGACGCCATCTTCGAGATGTCCTGCCCGGTCAGCAGATTCGGTGCGGACACGCCGATGAAGACATCCGCACCGTCGAGCACCTCCGCGAGGGTGCCCTGCTTGCCGCGCGGATTGGTGTTGTCCGCGATCCACCGGCGGAACTCGTCCAGGTTCGGGTTGCCGGGGTCGATGGCGCCGTGCCGGTCACAGCCGATGATGTCGGTGTAGCCCTGCGCGGCCAGCAGCCTGATGATCGCGTGCCCGGCGGCGCCGACCCCACTGACCACGACCTTGACGTCAGCGGGCTTCTTCTTGACCACCCGCAGCGCGTTGGTGAGCGCGGCGAGCACGACGATCGCGGTGCCGTGCTGATCGTCGTGGAACACCGGGATGTCCAACAGGTCGCGCAGCCGGCGCTCGATCTCGAAGCAGCGCGGGGCGGAGATGTCCTCGAGGTTGATCCCGCCGTAGCCGGGTGCGATGCACCTGACGATCTCCACGATCATGTCGGTGTCCTTGGTGTCGAGCACCACCGGCCAGGCGTCGACGCCGCCGAAGTGCTTGAACAGCGCGGCTTTGCCCTCCATGACGGGCATTGCGGCGGCGGGCCCGATGTCGCCGAGGCCGAGAACGGCGGTGCCGTCGGTGACGACCGCGACGGTGTTCCGCTTGATGGTGAGCCGTCGGGCGTCTGCGGGGTTGTCGGCAATTGCCAGGCAGACCCGCGCGACGCCCGGGGTGTAGGCGCGGGAGAGATCGTCACGATGCTTGAGCGGAACCTTGGACACCACTTCGATCTTCCCGCCGAGGTGCAGCAGGAAGGTCCGGTCGCTGACCTTGCGCACCGTCACCCCCGGAAGCTGGGCGATCGATTCGCTGACCCGATCGGCATGCTCGGCGTCGGAGGCGTTGCAGGTGACGTCCACGACGATGCCGCCGGGTTTGGACTCCACGACATCCAGGGCGGTCAGGGCGCCACCGGCGCTCATCACCGCTCCGGCGAGATCGGCGGTGGCTCCGACGGTGGCCGGTGCCTCCACCCGCACGGTGATCGAGTAGCCCGGACTGGTGCTCGCCATGTGATCTCCAACTTCTACCTGACGGAATAACAATTCTGTATAGTGGATACTAGTGTCCGCTCTGCGGAAGTCAAGAGATGGCGGTGTGACCAATGCCCGCCTGGCGACCGTATGATTCCGACATCCGGAAAATGCCGCTCCGTCGGCGCCTGTAGGAGGGGTTTGGCGTCATGGCCGTCACCGATGAAGTCACCCAGCCTGAAACCACCCAGCCTGCAGCCGAGGACACGAAACGTTCCGGCCGGCGGCGTGCAGTCGATCGAGCGGGCGTTCACGATCCTGGAAGCGTTGGCCGGGAACGGCGGGGTGATGGGGTTGTCCGCCCTGGCGGCCGAGTCCAAGCTGCCACTGCCCACCATCCATCGGCTGGCCCGCACCCTTGTCGATCTCGGCTACCTCCGGCAGGAACCGTCCCGGCAGTACGCACTCGGGCCGCGCATCCTGCTGCTGGCGGAGAGCTCGTCCACGATGCTGAGCGTCGTCGCACGGCCGCACCTGACCAGGCTCGTCGACGAACTCGGTGAGACGGCGAATCTCGCCTCGTTGGACGGTGACCAGATCGTCTACATCTCACAGGTGCCGTCCCGTCATTCGATGCGGATGTTCACCGAGGTCGGCCGCCGGGTGCTGCCGCACTGCACGGCTGTCGGTAAGGCGATCATGGCCGGGATGCCACCGGCGGAGGTCCGGGATCTGTTGCAGCGCACCGGAATGCCGCGGCACACCGAGCACACCATCACCGACCCCGACGCCTTCGCCGAGCAGTTGCGCTGGTCTGCCGATCACGGCTATGCGATCGACGACGGCGAACAGGAGCTGGGTGTGCGTTGCGTCGCCGTTGCCGTTCCGGGGGTGCGCGCCCACCTGGCATTGTCGGTGTCCGGTCCGGCCGGTCGGATGTCGCCCGAGACGGTCGACCGCGCGGTCCCGCTGCTCACCGCCGAAGGCGCAGCATTGGCCGCCGAGCTGGCCTGACCGCAGCCTCGCGGCTTATCTCTCCGGGTTTGAGCAGTCCCGCCTGATGGCGGGAGATCGACCTGCTGGCCGACGCGACCAGACAGGCCTGGGCCGCCGGGATTGCCACCGAGTCGATCTCAACGATGGCTGTCCGGCCCCCCGGTCTAACGGAAACCTTGCTCGTCGCCGATGGGCCGCGTCGCAGGTTCAAATCCTGTTATCCCGACAGAAAGCCCTGTTGAGAAGTCGTTTCTCGTCAGGGCTAGGTCTTTGTTGCGGCGGGTTCATGTACGCGTTCCGCCGGCTCAGGCCGAGGGCGTCACGCGGGCGTCCACGCGCGAAGAAACGCGAGCACCTTGGCTGTGGGCATCTCACAGGCCCGTAGGTGGTCCGCCGCGACGGTGCGGTACACGTTCGCGCTGATCAGGTCGGTGCCGCCGAGCTCTTCGGCGAAGATGGTGATGTTTCGCCCGCCTGCCCGGGTGGTGCGGGTCAATCCGTATGTTCGCCCGTTGTAAATCGCACGCGTCCAACCCTCTGGCACTCTTTCGGCGAGAGCCGACAAACTTTCTGATTCGTCGCCCGTCGATCGCCCGATCGGCGGCTGGCTGAGTCAACGCTCGGTCCCCGATGCTCCGTCAACACTCCCTCGCGCGATCACACTGCGGTGAGAAGCGTCGTCGCTTCGGATCTGATGCGCCGTTTCGAGCACCTTGTCGATGTCGGCTTCGGGGATGAACACGGCCCCGGAGGAGTCGCTGAAAACGTACTGTCCGGGGTGCACCCCGACCCCTCCTAGGATGACGGGGACGTTCGCTTGGAACGGCGTGACCTCGCCTCCACCCCAGGCAACGGCTTCTCCCGAGCACCAGGCCGCGTACGGTTCCTCGGCCAGTTCGTCGAAGTCACGGAGGCGACCGTCGGTCAGCACCCCTGCGAGTCCGGCGTTGGCGAGTCGGGAGAGCTTGGTCCCTCCAGCAAGTGACGTCCCGGTGTGTCCGTTGCTGGCCATCACCAGGACAGTGTGCGCCGGATCAGTCGCTGCGCCCTGCAGCGCCTGATGGAACAGTCGGCCGAAGTTGTACTCCTCCGGGCCAAGTCTCGCGTCGCAGGTGGGAAAGAACGAGATCGTGATGACCCGGCCGAACAGCTGGCGTGTGGGCACGGGGCTCACGAGGCCGGTGATGTGTGCTCGGTGTCGATGCAATCGTCCCAGCGCGTCCGTCACGTCAGCGCACGCGAGGCCCGCGGCGGAAAGTGCACGGCGCGCATCCGCCTCTCCGTGGGGGCGATCTCCACTATTTGCCTCCATCGGCTCTCCTCCTCTCGGCCGCGCCTTCAGATCACACCTGGACGATCGATGTTGATGTCTACACTAGACTCGTATGGACCGTGAGGACCATAACCGACCCATCCCGTCCTGATCGCACGCCGGTTTGGTCGGTCGAGTTAACTCCCGCATTTGCATCAACGGCCTGCGTTGCTGCACAACAGCTCTGTCACCCTCGCTGCACCTGCCTGGGCATCCTGACCGCCATTCATGCGCGAGGGTTCAGATGGACCTTCAAGTCCAGTAAGCGCTCGATACGCAGCCAGGCGCCCGCGGCGACGCGGTTTGCACACGCAACAGCAGAAGAGTCGCGTGGCCTCGTTCTATGAGTCTGATTCCGTTGCGAACGCGCGTGTCTGCGCAATCGCCATGTCCAACGCGACTCTCATCAGAGTCACGTCACGGGCGGTCTTCGCGAGCAAATACCCTCCCTGCAGGGCAGCCAGCAAACCTCCCGCGAGTGCGCGAGAGTCTGCGTCGGCCCGCAGCACACCACGTGTTTTCAACCTGTCGATCGCGTCGATGAGCAACTGGAGCCACTCATCGAAACGGGCGGCAATGATTCGCCGCGTGTCCTCGTCGTGATCGGCAATCTCGTTCGCCATCGATCCCAGCGGGCAGCCGTATGCGCCGTCCCGGAGCGCGTTACGCTCCACCATCTCGTCACGCCACAGTTCCAGGCCGCGTAGGGATTCCACCTTCTCCAGGCGACGGCGCTGCTGCGCGAGTAGGGCCACGGCTCGAAATTCGATGACTTCGCTGACTAATGCGTTCTTGTCGGAGAAGTGTTGATAAAGCTGGGACTTCGACGTTGCGCTAGCGGTACGAACGTCAGCGAGCGTCGTCGATGCGACGCCTCGCTCGAGCATCAGTTGGTTGGCGGCCTCGACGATCCGCGACTTCGTAGCCGCGCCACGCGAGGTCAAACGGCGCGCAGATGTCCCGTCGCCGCTGGTATTCACGCCGCTAGGTTAGCGTTCCGACCCGCCGGGCAGCATGACGTTCGTCCTGTTAGCGGTGTTTTTATCCGACGCGCGCTCGCGGAAACAGCCCTTCTCCTCTGGGCGGCTTGCGATTCCTTCGCAGTTCCTCTCTGTAGCAACTCCGGAACATCACAATTTGGACCCGAAGGTCCCTTGCGGCTGAATAGTTCGCGTCTGACACAACACAGTTGCAGGGCTAAACCACACCGCTCCAGAAAGTAGTCCCCTCGAGTGCGCGGTCTCCCAACTGGACTGTTGAGTCCGGTTGACGGGGGCGTAAGGTGACGCACGATACGCGAAGGAGCTTCCCATGGCACTGATCAATACCGGATTTGGTGGCCGTCGCGGCGCCAGCGACTCACGGTTGCCACCGGGCCAAACGCTCGTCGACGACTGGCCGGTCCTGACCGCCGGCCTGACGCCCGAGATCGAGCCGCACGACTGGACGTTCACCATCACGACCGAGACGGGCGCCGAGCACCGATGGGATTGGCAGGCGTTACAGGACGTGGGCGTGGAGGACATCGTCACCGATATCCACTGCGTCACCCACTGGTCCAAGCTCGAGATGCCTTGGCGCGGAGTGTCACTGGACCGGCTGTTCGAGGACGTCGAGACCTCCTACGACTACGTCATGGTCGGCAGCCACGGCGGCTACACCACTAACCTGCCCCTCGACGATCTGCTCGAAGGACAGGCGTGGATCGCCACCGAGGCAGAGGGTGAGCCATTGACTCCCGAGCATGGTGGGCCGGCGCGTCTGCTCGTTCCGCACCTCTATTTCTGGAAAAGCGCCAAGTGGGTCAACGAAATACGGATGAAGCCGAGCGACGAGCCCGGGTTCTGGGAACAGAACGGATACCACATTCGAGGTGACCCGTGGCAGGAGGAGCGCTACTGGTGACGCCTCCGATCCGGGCGGGTTGGCACGTCGGACGCGTCGCCAGCCGCCGCCGAGAGACCGAGTCCGCGGTCCGCATCGAGCTGGACGTGCCGACCTGGCCCGGAAACAACGCCGGTTCTCACCTCGACGTCCGCCTCACCGCCGCGGACGGCTATCAGGCAACCAGGTCCTACTCGGTCGCGTCGTCGGGCGAGACGACTCGCGTCGTCCTGGCGGTCGATGAAGTCCCAGCGGGTGAGGTCTCGCCATACCTCGTGCACCAGCTCGCCGAAGGCGACGAGCTCGAGGTGCACGGCCCTCTGGGTCGATACTTCGTCTGGACCCCAACAGGCCCCGACCGTTCCCCGGTCCAGCTCATCGCCGGCGGATCCGGCGTTGTCCCGCTGTTTGCGATGGCTGCGGCACGCGAGCACGCGCCAGATGAGGCCGAATTCCGACTGCTGTACTCGGTCCGGGCTCCCGAGGACGTGTTCTTCGCCGGGGAGCTCTCCGCGCTCACAGAGACCACCGTCGAGATCGTGCACACGCGGAGATCTCCTGCGGGATCGCCGCGGTCACCCGCGCGACTGACCCGGGAGTCGGTCGCTGACTCCGTCTTTCCCGCCTCGGCGACACCGCGCGTCTTCGTGTGCGGACCGACCCCGTTCGTCGAGGCGATCGCCGGTTGGCTGGTCGAACTCGGCCACGACCCCGCACGAATACGCACGGAACGCTTTGGAGGCAGTGGATGACCCACCTCGACGGAAACGCGCTCGCCGGGCTCTTCGCCGACACTCTCGGCATCGACATCACCGCCTCGATCGGACAGTGCGGAAGCTGTCATCGCGTCTGCGAACTCGCTCGCGCCTACGCCTTCGTCACTGCGATCGGGGCGGTCCTGCGGTGTGCGCACTGCCAGGGCATGCTCGCCGTCATTGTCCAGAAACCGCATGAGGTGATCGTCAACCTCTCGGGGCTGTCATATGTCGCGATGGCGCGGCCTTGAGCTCCCACGTCGTGCTGCCGAAAGCGGCTGACGAAGGTGCTTGAAGCATGGTGATCCAGGTCTACAACAGTCGCGTCCGTGCCATCCGTGACTTCGTGCCCGCGCGGGCCGGGAAGGTCAGCATCTACGTGTGCGGGGCGACCGTTCAATCCGCCCCGCATATCGGACACCTGGGGCGCAAGGCACCCACCCCGTCGCGGACCCGCTGGCGTAGTTGCACAGACAAACGGTTGATCAGGGCGAAGGAGCATGATGAGAGACCCCCACGACGACGGGCAGCAGGAGCCACAGCTGGACCATCGCTCAGCGACGGGCGTCGTCTGTCCGAACTGTGGGCATGAACTGAGCATGTTCATGGAGCTCGAGATCACCCGACCGGAACGCATTGCCACCAAGATCGCCAACGCTTTTGGATCATGGCGTTTCGTGGTCGTTCTCATTGTGGGCATCATCGCCTGGCTCACGGCCAACATCATCTTGCAAAGCTTCGACCCGTATCCCCAGATGATGCTGGACTACCTCGGTCTGGGGTTGGCGCTGGTGGCCGCGCTGCAACTGCCCCTGATTCTGCTCAGCCAGCGAATGGGCGGCGCGCGCGACCGTGAGCGAGATCGAGAGGCGCTGCGGGTGGCGGCGAGTGCAGAGGCGGATCTGCATGCCATCCGTGAGGCTGTCGGGCTTCTCGTTGAGGCATCTGGAGTTCCTAGCAAGTCCGCCTGAGGCAGGTCGAGGATTCTGAACCTAGCCTGCTGTTGTCTTGAACGGGCGTGTCCTGATTGCACCGGGTGCAGCTAGGCGCCGGAACTTGGAGACGTCAAGGAGCACCTGTCGGATCGACCGGTGTATCAACCCGGACATCGACCCGCTCTGAGCACCCGCGTGTCCATCGGCAGGAACTGATCGAACCAGTGCCTGATCGAACGTGCGCCTGATCGAACCCGCCCCTGATCGAACTGGGTATCCCGACCACCTAAGTAGGTGGTCACTACCGATGTCCGGTCGGCCCGACGCGAGCACGATCAGTTCAACAACAGCGAGAACCGAATTGCCGATCCGGACGTACCCACCGATGGACTGAGAGGAGAACAGCCATGTATCACCATTACGACCCCGCGACGGTGCTGCGTCACCGCGCCGCCGAGATCGATCGGATGCTGCTGGCCCACCATCGGCGGGCCCAGCGAACCGAACGCACGTCAGCGCCCAGGTCTGCCACCGCGCGAGTGCTGCGCTGGCTCTGACCGGCGTGAACCGGTGCCGGGCCGAACCGGCTCGGGGCCTCCAAACCAGCTACACCCCATCCATCACCGAAGAAGAAGGAACGATCGATGTCCACCATGACGAACTTCCGCAGTCGCCTGACCACCCGCCGTCAGCGGGCCGAGTTCGAGCGGGTTCTGCGCCGGGCCGAGCCGCGACTGCGGGCCGAGTTGATCACGATCGCCCGGCGCGACCACAACTGGTTCTGATCGCCGAGCAAGACCAAGCAGGCCCCGCGCACCCCTCCCTCGTGGAGCGGTGCGCGGGGTTTGCGCTGTTTGCGTCCATTTCGACCGCCGCCCGGCGGCTCTCCGAACACCCTTAACACCTCGTTTACCGGCTGCGTTCACGACGGCAACGTCGCGGGGCGACATTTCGCAGGACATTTCCTGCTCTCGAGCGGATCAGGCTCGTACTCGCACTCGCCGGAGGCTCTGATGGGATTTCGCCCCAAACTCGATGCGGAAGGTAAGCCGTTCGAATCAGTTGACGAACTGCCACCGTGGCGGCAACTGATCCCATTGGGACTGCAGCACGTGCTGGCGCTCTATGCCGGTGCCGTCGCCGTCCCACTGGTCGTCGGCGGCGCACTGATCGCCATGGGCAAGTTGAATCCCGACGATCTGGGTTACCTCGTCACGGCCGACCTCTTCGTCGCCGGCATCGCGACCTTGATCCAGTCGATCGGCTTCAAATGGTTCGGCGTCCGAATGCCGTTGATGCAGGGCTGCACGTTCGCCGCGGTCTCGCCGATGATCGTCATCGGATCGCAGTACGGCGTCGGGGCCATCTACGGATCGGTCATCGCCTGCGGCATCTTCATGATGGTGCTCGCGCCCTTCTTCGCGAAACTGGTCCGGTTCTTCCCGCCCTTGGTCACCGGCACGGTCATCCTCATCATCGGGTTGTCGCTGTTCGGTGTCGCCGCCAACTGGGTCGGTGGCGGCTTGATCACCGAGGACGGCGCGCCGATGAAGAACGTGGCCTTGGCCGCCGGCACCCTGTTGCTGATCGTGCTGATCGAACGGTTCGGACCACCTGCGCTGGCGCGCATCTCGATTCTGCTCGGCATCCTGATCGGCACCCTCGTCGCCATTCCGATGGGAATGGTGCACTGGGACAAGGTGCCGAACGCGAACTGGGTCGGCGTCACCACGCCGTTCTACTTCGGCTGGCCGATCTTCGAGATCTCGGCCATCGTCTCGATGTGCATCGTCGGCCTGGTGATCATGACCGAGACCACCGGAGACATCCTTGCCATCGGCCAGATCGTCGACGTCAAGGTCGACCAGCGGCGGTTGGCCGACGGGCTGCGGGCGGACGGCCTGTCCACCGTTCTCGGCGGTGTCTTCAACACCTTCCCTTACACGGCCTTCGCGCAGAACGTCGGCCTGGTGTCGATCACCGGAGTCCGAAGCCGGTACGTCGCTACCTTTGCCGGCGGTGTACTGATCCTGCTCGGCCTCACTCCGAAGATGGGCGCCATCGTCGAAGGCATCCCGCAGCCGGTGCTGGGCGGCGCGGGTATCGCCCTGTTCGGCATGGTGGCGGCCAGCGGCGTGCGGACGCTGTCCACCGTCAAGTTCAACAACCGGAACATTCTGGTCGTTGCGCTCTCAGTCGGAATCGCGATGATTCCGGTGGTGCGGGACGATTTCTACAATGCCTTCCCGTCCTGGTTCCAGACGATCTTCCACTCGGGAATCAGCGCCGGCGCCATCGTCGCCATTCTGCTCAACCTGTTGCTGAACTCGGACAAGCAACGTGCGAAATACGAGGCCGAAGAGGCAGCCGGGGTGTCCGCGCACGATGCGGTCCGGGAGAATCCGCAGGTGGAACCGCGCGGCGAGGCGGCTCACATTCCGAAGTGACGACTGCTCGCGATCGACAACGGTCGACCGTGAGGGTTCCGCCAGGATGGGTGGCACGGGGTTCTCGTCCCCGCGTCACCCATCACCTGTCGGGCCGAACGAGAGGAACGACGTGAGCAGTCGAATTGTCGTGTCCGGCCCTCCGGTGGAGCGCTCGGAGGAGATCCTGACCCCGCCGGCGCTCGACTTCCTCGCCGGCCTGCACGACACCTTCGCGGAGCGCCGAAACGAACTGCTCGCGCGTCGGCAGTGCCGCCGAGATGCCGTCGCGGTCGGCGAACCGATGGACTTCCCCGCCGAGACCGCCGACATCCGTGCTGCGTCATGGACCGTCGCTGCTGTGCCGGCCTATCTCGCCGACCGCCGGGTGGAGATCACCGGCCCGACGGATCGCAAGATGACGATCAACGCCCTGAACTCCGGCGCCAAGATCTGGCTCGCCGACCTGGAGGATGCGAACACCCCATCGTGGGGCAACGTGATCTCCGGCCAGGTGAACCTCGCCGATGCGATCCGCCGGCGCATCACGCTCGATCAGGGTGGCAAGTCCTATCGCCTGCATGACGGCGACCTGGCGGTGATCGTCACCCGGCCCCGTGGCTGGCATCTCCCGGAGAAGCATCTGACGATCGACGGCCAGCCACTGGTCGGTGCGCTGGTGGATTTCGGCCTCTACTTCTTCCACAATGCCGCCGAACTCCTCGACAGGGGCGCGGGTCCGGCCTTCTATCTGCCGAAACTGGAATCCCATCTCGAGGCCCGGCTGTGGGCAGACGTTTTCGCGTACGCGGAGTCTGCACTCGGAGTGGCCGCCGGCACCATTCGGGCGACCGTGCTGATCGAGACCATCTGGGCGGCCTTCGAGATGGACGAGATCCTCTATGAGCTCAGGGATTACGCCGCCGGACTGAATGCAGGACGATGGGATTACCTGTTCTCCATCGTCAAGACCTTCCGCGACGCCGGCAACGACTACGTCCTGCCGGACCGGAACGTCATCACCATGGCCGCACCGTTCATGAAGGCGTATTCGGACCTTCTGGTGGCCACCTGCCATCGCCGCGGTGCCTACGCGATCGGCGGGATGGCTGCGTTCATCCCGTCGCGCCGCGATCCGGAGATCAATGCCGCCGCCTTCGCCAAGGTCCGGGCCGACAAGACCCGGGAGGCAGATGCCGGGTACGAGGGCTCATGGGTGGCGCACCCCGACCTGGTGCCGATCTGCCGGGAGATCTTCGACGCCGCCCTCGGCTCCGCGGTCAACCAGCTGAACAAGGCGCTGCCGACCGTCGACGTGAGCGCCAAGGACCTGCTGGACATTCGGTCCCTGCCGCTGACGGTCACCGCGAAGGGGTTGCAGGACAACGTTGTTGTCGCCCTGGAGTACATCGTGAACTGGTTGGCCGGCAGCGGTGCGGTCGGCATCAACAACCTGATGGAGGACGCCGCCACCGCGGAGATCTCCCGGTGCCAGATCTGGCAGTGGCGCCGCAACCGGGTGGTGCTGGACATCGACCGGCAGGTCACCAGCGAGATGATCGTCTGGCTGCTGGACGAGGCCACCGAGATCCTGGCCGACACCTGGTCGGAGCGGCCCGGCGGGCGAGAGTTGCTGGCCGACGCCAGGAACCTGATGTTCGACTTGTGCACCAAGGATCGGTTCGTCGATTTCCTGACGATTCCGGCCTACGAGCTGCTGCCCTGAACGAGTCGTCGCCCAAGTCGGGCGGAGGTCGGCCGCGTGGGCTGCCTTCTGTCTCAGACGGCGGGGCGGGTCCGGAGCGCCAGGAACCGCAACGACCGCTGGACCGGGGTGACGCGCGCCGTGTGCTGGGCGGCGGGTGCGGTCGTCGGGCCATCGAGGCGGGCGGAGGTGAGCAGGTTCCGCTGGGCGTGGTCGGCGAGGATCAGGGCGGTGGGGGTGAACAGCATGGTGTTTCTCCTTCGAATCGGTGTACCGGTAAACTGCGGGTATACCGGTACACTAACCGAAGGGCGGTTTACCGGTCAACCAGCTGTCGTGTTGAATGTGTGTGACGTGCGCCATCAGCGGCGTGCGGCAGCGAGGGAGCGATTGACATGAGCCGGGTGACACTGCAGACGATCGCCGACACGGTGGGGGTCAGTCGGATGACGGTGTCCAACGCCTTCTCCCGCCCGGGAAAGCTGTCGCCGGAGCTGCGGGACCGGATCCTTTCTGTTGCAGAGGATCTCGGATATGTCGGCCCCGACCCGGCGGCTCGGGCATTGGCCCGCGGATCGACCGGTGTGGTCGGGGTGCTGTTCAGCACGATGCTGCGGAACGTCTTCGCCGAAGAGGTGACCACGGCGTTCCTCGGGGCGGTCGCGGACGGCCTGGTCGGCTCGGGGTTGTCCCTGGCTTTGCTGACGACCGACGACGCAGGTGGGTGGATCCCGGCGCGGGACGTGCCGATGGACGCCACCCTGGTCTTCACCGGGCGCTTCGACGCGCCGGCGATGAACTGGCTGCGCAAGCGTGGTCTGCCGCTGGTCCTGGTGGACCAGGAACCCATCCCGGGTGTCGCCGCGGTCAACGTCGACGACCACGGGGGCGCCCGGCTCGCCGCGGAACACCTGTTGGCAGTGGGTCATCGGCGGATCGGGATCGTCACGGTCGGCATGGCCGAGCCGTACGGGGTGCAGGAAGCCGGCACCGCCGTCGACCCCCTGACCCCGGAGTCCTACATCGCCCGGGAACGGATCCGCGGCTGGCTGGACGCCCTGGGCAGCGCGGGCGTCACCCCCGTCGTGGTGAAACAACCAAAGATGCCGTACCGGCCGGAGACCGACGGGTACGCCGCCCTGACGATGCTGCTCGAGACCGACCCGGGGATCACCGGTGTGCTGTGTTTCTCCGACCGGTTCGCCGCCGGTGTGCTCGCCGCGGCCCTGGACCGCGGATTGGCCGTGCCGGGCGACCTGTCCATCGTGGGGTTCGACGACAGCCCGGTGGCGTCGAACGCCCGACCACAGCTGACCACGGTGCGCCAGGACCTCGCCGCGAAGGGCCACGCCGCCGCGGAAGGACTCATCGCCGCTGTGCAGTCAAGGGTCGCCACCAGGACCGAATCAGCGCAGGAAACACCCGATGCGGCAGCACATGTGGTGTTGCCCGTCGAACTCATCATCCGGGACAGCACCGGCCCTGCGGCAGCCGGTGCACCGCGAGGATCGAGGAGTGCATCGCCAGGATCGAAAGGTCGAGTCCGGAAGGCTTCGGCCGCACCGCGCCGCCGGGTTGGTTCTCACCACGAGTAGGCCTGCGGGGCTTCCCCGGGTCCCGGCCAGATCCGGTCGAGTCGCTCCAGGGTGTCCGCGTCCAATTGCACCGACAACCCGCCCAGGTCGGCGTGCAACTCCTGGATCGTCATCGCACCGACGATCGTGGCGGACACCACCGGGTTGCTCAGCAGCCACGCCAACGCCACATCCGCAGGTTTCGCGCCGACCTCCCGGCACAGGTCCTCATACGCCTGGAGCTGGGCGCGATGCGCATCGACGCGGGGCAACTGGTCCGTTGACAGACGGCCCTGGGCTTCGGCTTCCAGTACCCCGGTGAGCAGACCCGCGTGCAGCGGGCTGTACGGGATCAGCCCGATACCCAGGTGACGCAGCGCGGGGACCACCTCCAGCTCCACCGCCCGCACCGCGAGGTTGTACAGGCTCTGCTCCGAGGTCAGACCCAGGAAATGCCTTGCGTCGGCGGCGGACTGGGCCAGAGCCACGTCCCAGGCAGCGAAATTGCTGCTGCCCACATAGCTGATCTTTCCCTCCCGGACCAACTGTTCCATCGCCTGCCAGATCTCGTCCCACGGGGTGGCTCGGTCGACGTGGTGCATCTGATAGAGGTCGATGTGATCGGTCTGCAATCGCCGCAGACTCGCCTCACACGCGCGGCGGATGTGGTACGCGGACAACCGACGATCATTCGGGCCCAACCCCATCGGTTGGTACACCTTCGTGGCCAGCACGATGTCATCCCGGTGCCCGCTGCGCTGCAACCACCGCCCCACCGTCTGCTCCGAAATGCCGTAACCCTTGGCCATGTCCGGTGACTGCGGACCGCCGTACACATCGGCGGTGTCGAAGAGAACGATGCCCGCATCGAACGCGGCGTCCATCACCGCGAAACTGCTCGGCTCGTCCGCGAGATAGCCGAAGTTCATCGTTCCCAGGCCGAGCCGGCTGACCAGCAGACCGGACCGACCCATATGCGCGTACGTCATCGTCTCGCTCACCCCCGGAGCATAGAGATGCTTCTCGATCACGGGCCTGAGCGGCGCCGCCCGTCAACACCCCTGTCACGCGGTGGACACATGTCTGCTGCACAATCGCGGGCGAGCCGACGGCTCCGCCGGCACGACGAGGAGGCAACGGTGCATCTGACCCCCGCCGACACCGAGAAGCTGCTGCTGGCGGTCGCCGGCATGGTGGCCAGGGACCGGCTGGCCCGGGGTGTCAAGCTGAACTACCCGGAAACCGTTGCGCTGCTGACCACCTGGGTGATCGAACGGGCGAGGGACGGTCGCCGTGTCGCTGACCTGATGGTCGAGGGCCGCGAGGTGCTGACCAGGGAGCAGGTGATGGACGGCGTCGCCGAGATGCTGCCCGACGTGCAGGTCGAGGCCACCTTCCCGGACGGCCGCAAGCTGGTCACCATCCATCAGCCGATCGCGTAGGGACACCCATCATGGCATCGACATCGGCATCCGGACCGGGCGCCATCCGCACCGCGGCCGGCACCATCGAACTGAACGCGAACCGGACGGCGGAAGAGCGCATCGAGCTGGAGATCGTCAACACCGGTGACCGGCCGGTGCAGATCGGCTCGCACCTGCACCTGCCGGACGCCAACAGCGCCCTGGAGTTCGACCGGGCGGCGGCGCACGGTTTCCGGCTGGACATCCCGTCCGGCACGTCCCGCCGATTCGAGCCCGGTGCGTCGAGGCAGGTGGCCGCGGTTGCCTTCCAGGGCAGGCGGCGCATCCCAGGTCTTCAGATCAAGCCCGAATCCGAGCAGGAGCTCTAAATGGTGCAGATACCGCGTTCGGAGTACGCCGCGCTCTACGGGCCGACGGCCGGTGATCAGATCCGGTTGGGTGACACCGATCTCTGGATCGAGGTCGAGCAGGACCTCACAGCGGGCGGCGAGGAGGCCGTGTTCGGCGGCGGCAAGTCGATCCGCGAGTCGATGGCCCAGGGCAGCACGACAAGGGCCGACGGCGCGCCGGACACGGTGATCACCAATGCCATCGTGCTCGATCACTGGGGCATCGTGCGGGCCGACGTCGGCATCCGGGACGGGCGGATCGTTGCCATCGGCAGGGCCGGAAATCCGGACGTCGCCGACGGTGTGCACCCGTTGCTGGAGATCGGCCCGTCAACCGACGTGATCTCCGGCGAGGGCAAGATCCTCACCGCCGGCGGCATCGACACCCACGTCCACCTGATCTCGCCCTCGCAGATCGTCGAGGCGCTGGCCACCGGGCTGACCACCCTCGGCGGCGGCGGCACCGGTCCGAGCGAGGGCACCAAGGCCACCACCGTGACGCCCGGTGCGTGGCATCTGGAGAAAATCCACCGCTCCATCGACCCGTACCCGATCAATCTGCTGCTGCTCGGCAAGGGCAACACCGTCTCGATGGCCGGTCTGAAGGAACAGGCGCTCGCCGGGGCCGGTGGGTACAAGGTGCACGAGGACTGGGGTTCCACGCCGGCAGCGATCGATGCGGCGCTGCGCGGAGCCGACGAGTGGGGCCTGCAGGTGGCGCTGCACTCCGACTCGCTCAACGAGGCCGGTTACGTGGCATCGACCATCGCGGCCATCGCCGGACGCTCGATCAGTGCGTTCCATGTCGAGGGCGCGGGCGGTGGGCACTCGCCGGACATCCTGACGCTGGCCGGATTGCCGAACGTGATCCCGGGTTCGACCAATCCCACCCTGCCGCACACCGTCAACACCGTCGCCGAACACCTCGACATGTTGATGGTCTGCCACCACCTGAACCCAGCCGTGCCAGAGGATCTCGCCTTCGCCGAATCCCGGATCAGGGCAACCACCATTGCCGCTGAAGACATCCTGCACGACATGGGTGCGATCTCGCTGACCTCCTCGGACGCCCAGGCGATGGGACGGATCGGTGAGGTGATCTGTCGCACCTGGCAGGTCGCCCATGTGATGAAGGCCCGGCGCGGCGATATCGGCGGGGGCCAGCCGGCCGACAACCTCCGGGCCAAGCGGTACATCGCCAAGTACACGATCAACGCGGCCATCGCGCACGGCATCGATCACGAGATCGGTTCGGTGGAAGCCGGCAAGCTGGCCGACCTGGTGCTGTGGGAGCCGAAGTTCTTCGGCATCCGGCCGGCGGTGGTGCTCAAGGGTGGTGGGTTGGTCTGGGGTGCGTTGGGTGACCCCAACGCGTCCATCCCCACCCCCCAGCCGGTGTTGATGCGGCCGGCACTGACCGACACCATCGGCGCCGAGTTGTCGCTCTCGTTCGTCTCTCCGTTCGCGGTCGACGACGGGCTTGGCTGATCGGCTCGGCTTGCGCCGCAAGCTGTCTGCGGTCAAGCCGACCCGTGAGGTCGGCAAGGCACAGATGATCAACAACGACGCCACCCCGGACATCGTCATCAAGCCGGAGACCTTCGAGATCTCCATCGACGGTGAGGTTGTCGTGCCGGCGCCGGCGGAATGGCTGCCGCTGGCCCAGCTCTACACGATGTTCTGAGCAGGGTCGACGGCGCCGGAGAGGCTGACCATCGACAGTTCACGGCCGTCGCTGCCGTGGCTGCGGGCGGGGTTCAACGGGTCGGGGACGCCGGAATCGAGCCAGCGTCGGATGTCGACCTGATCGGCCTCCGTCGAGACCGGTGCGACACCATCAGCGCTCACCGGGCAGAAGCAATAACTCGCACGCCAGTCGGCATCGAGTTGGTAGCTCAGATGCCAGATGTCGGTGCCGGATACGTGGGACATCAAGCTGCGCTCGAGATCTCGCTCATCGGTGAGCCGGTTCACGGCCAGGTAGACGGCAGGTAGTCGGTCGTCCGGCGCGCGCCAGACGAAGGTGACGATCTGCTGACCATCGTCACCGGCCGGCTCGATCAGCGGTGTGCCCTCGGCGGCGGCGTGCGCCCAGAAGGCCTGGATCTTCGCCGCCTTGCGATTCGCCGGCGCCAGCGCCAGCGTCGCCGCGAATCGGCTGATCAAGGGGCTCGGGACGCGAGGCGCGGCTTCTGGTCGCTGGACCTTGGGCGGTCGCAGAGCGCCGTCTGGTCCGGTCATCATGGGTTCCTCACCGTGTGGTTGCCGACCGGGCGCTGCGCCCGTCGTTCGGACCCTGCCAGATCGCCTGAACGACAACAATCCTCATTCCTGCCCGAAGCAGGCAACGGATGTCGGTTCGACATCGTTGCGAACGATGTGAGGTTACCCTAACCCAGCTGGGCATCGGGGCACTCCTCCGGAACGTGATGCGCGCACGATCGCTGCCGCCATTGACCCCAGTGGTGGGCGAACCGGCTGTGGAATGGCCGTAGGGTTCAGCCATGTCGGCCGAGGTGATGGTGATGCTGCTCGCCGACGCCCGGCTGCCGACCGGCGCGCACACCCAGTCGGCCGGTTTGGAGGCGGCGCTGCGCGCCGGTATGCCGCCTGCCGAGGTCCCCTCCTACATCCGGGCAAGGCTGCTGACCGTGACCGCCGTGGAGGCAGGTGCGGCAGTCGTCGCCCGTTCTCGAACTCTGGACGCGGCAGCCGATAGCGACATGAACCTGGCTTCGGCCCTGTCCGAGGTGGACGCCGCCTGGGTCGCCAGGACGGTCAGCCCGGCGCTTCGCGAGACGTCGGTCCTGCTCGGCCGTGGCTACCTGCGATTGATCGGCCGGCTGTGGCCGGGATCGGCGGGCGCGACCGCCTTGGCGGCCATCCGGCGGCCCGGTCGTGCGGTGGCGGTGGGGGTGGCCGCGGCCCTTGCCGGTCTGACCGGGGAACAACTCGTCCGCCTGGTCGCGTACGACGACGTGCAGACCGTCGCCGCGGCCACCCTCAAGATCGAGCCGCTCGATCCGGTGGTCGCGACGGGTTGGGTGGTCTCCGCCGCGGCCGAGATCGAGCGTATGGTCGGCAACCTGGCGCAGCTGACCGCCCTGGACGAGATCCCGGCGTTCGGTGCGCCCCAGATCGAGCAGTGGGCCGAGATCCATTCCGTGACGAGCCAGAGGTTGTTCCGTGCCTGATTCCGCGACCGAATCCCTGCCGGCGTCCAGCACCATCACGCAGGTGGCGGGTGACGACGGCGCCCGCCGCACTCTGCGGCTCGGGGTGGCCGGCCCGGTCGGCACCGGGAAGTCGTCGCTGATCGCGTTGATCTGCCGGGAGCTGGCCGATGAGCTCAGTCTCGGGGTGATCACCAACGACATCTACACCGACGAGGACGCCCGGTTCCTGCGGTCCGCGGGGGTGCTCGATCCGGAACGGATCCGCGCGGTGGAGACCGGCGCCTGCCCGCACACGGCGATCCGTGACGACGTCACGGCCAACCTGCTGGCCGTCGAGGATCTGGAGGCAGATTTCGCGCCACTGGATGTCGTGCTGGTGGAGTCCGGCGGCGACAACCTGACGGCGACGTTCTCTCCGGCGCTCGTCGACGCGCAGATCTTCGTCCTCGATGTCGCCGGCGGCGGTGACGTCGCGCGCAAGGGCGGGCCCGGGATCGGCCGGGCGGATCTGTTGGTGGTGAACAAGACAGATCTCGGTCCGTACGTCGGTGTCGACGTCCCGCAGATGGTCGCCGACGGACGAGCCGCCCGGGACGGGCGCCCGGTGATCGGGCTGTCCCGGCTCGATCGGGCCTCCATCGATCAGCTCACCGGTTGGGTCCGGGGCGTGCTGACGTCGTTCCGGTCCGGCGCGCATGTGGCCGTCGACCCGGGCCCGATGGCGCCGCACAGTCACGCCGAAGCAGGCGGGGCGGCCCATGTACACCGGCACGCCGGCGGCGACGAGGACCACGACCACGGTCCGGCCGGGGCCGCGTGACGCGAATCGGGGTACAGGCTGCTCCCGGTCGAGCCAGGCTGGATCTGACGCAGGGCCCGATCAGCCCGCGGGTACTGCAGGTCACCGACAGCGGCGCCCGGGTCGGGTTGGTCGCAACCGTCGCACTGTTGCTCGGCGGCGATCACCTCGAGATCGACCTCAGCGTCGGGCCGGGTGCCTGGCTGGAGATCGTCGAGACCGCCGGCACGGTGGCCTACGACGCCGGTGGTGTTGCGTCCTCCTGGACGGTCCGCGCGAAGTTGGCGGAGAACGCCGTGCTGATCTGGCTCGGTGAGCCGTTCGTCGTCGCGCAGGGCGCCAACGTGCGGCGCAACACCACCATCGAGCTGGCCGATGGGGCCGTCGCGTGCCTGCGGGAGACCCTGGTGCTCGGTCGGACCGGCGAGACCGGTGGGATCGTCCGGTCGACGATGTCGGTCGGCGTCGACGGTGCGCCGCTGCTGCTGGAAGACCTCGAGCTCGGCGCCCACCGGGATCTGCCCGGGGTGATCGGCGCGGCGCGGGTGGTGGACAGCCTTGCGCTGCTCGGCACCCGAGCACCGGCGGTCCCGGAAATGTTGACCGGCAACAGGTTCGAGCTCGACGGGCCGGGCACCATCGTCCGACATCTCGGGATGTCGGCGGCGTCATCGCCGGTCGGTCCGATCAGCGCGGCCTGGCGGTCTGCCGTGTGGGATCAAGCAGTTTCGGCCGCAACGACTTCGTAACCTCGCGGTCATCCCCGGCATCATCACCATCCTTAGATTCACCCGTATTGACTCGATCGCGGCTTGCCGTGTCACTCTGGGCAACCGCTGACTGGTCAAGGATCGGCCGTTCGTTTGTTTGCGTCCGGTGCCCGTCGGGGGTGTCCGCCCGGTGTGTGCCGGCCATCGTGCCCGACTACGCCAGGAGCGCCTTGATGACCGCTGTCGACCCGAACTCCGCCAGGCAGATCGCCGGCCGGCTGGCCAGCCGCCGTTCGTTCCTGCGACTCGCCGGGCTCGGCGTCGCGGGGGTGGGGCTGGCCGCCTGTTCGTCCGGCACCACTGCGGCAACCTCCAGTACGTCCGCCGCCGCCAGTTCCGCGGCCGCGAGTGGATCCGCGGCCGCCGGCGCTGCTCCGTCGACCGCCATCGCCCCCGGATCCAACGGCGCCATCTCGGTTCAGTTGTCGTGGATCAAGAACATCGAGTTCGGCGGCGAGTTCTTCGCCGATTCCAAGGGCTACTACACCGACGCCGGCTTCTCGGCGGTGGATCTGGTCACCGGCCCGGTGGACAGCGCGGACGCTCTGGTCGCCGCCGGGAACATCACGGTCGGGCTGTCGGCGCCCGACGCCACCGCCCGGTTCATCAGCGAGCAGGGGGCGCCGTTGAAGATCATCGGCAGCACCTTCCAGAAGAACCCGTTCTGCATCCTCTCGCTCGAAGAGGGCAAGCCGATCCGCACACCGCAGGACCTGGTGGGCAAGACCGTCGGGATCCAGGCCGGCACCAATCAGCAGATCTTCGCCGGTTTCCTGGCGGCCAACAGCATCGATCCGGCCTCGCTGACCCAGGTGGTCGTGCAGTACGAACCGACACCGCTGACCGAGAAGACCGTCGACGGCTTCATGGCCTACCTGACCAACGAGCCGTTCATCGTCAAGGCACAGGGCTTCACCCCTGTCACGCTGTCCTTCGCCGAGAACGGGCTGCCACTGACTGCCGAGACCTTCACCGTCGCGCAGGAGACCATCGACAGCCAACGGGACATGCTCAAGGCCTTCCTGGTTGCCGAGATCCTCGGCTGGACAGACGCTGTCGCCGATCCTGCAGGTGCGGCAGCGCTCGCCGTCAACGAGTACGGCAAGGACCTCAGCCTCGATCTCGCCGGCCAGACCGAACAGGCGATCGCGCAGAACGAACTGATCGTCTCCGCAGACACCAAGGCCAACGGACTGTTCACCCTGACCGACGAGCTGCAGACCCAGATCATCACGGCGCTCGGCGAGATCGGTATCACGATCAGCGCCGACGAGCTGTTCGACCTCTCGATGCTGAACGAGATCTACGAGGCCAATCCCGGGTTGATCACCGGCTGATCGCATGATCCCGGAGATGGCCACTTGGCCGGCTGAGCGCAGTCACGGTGCGGACGAGGCGGGAGCACATCATGAGCGAGGTCATTCCTGACCGGCAGGTCGAGAAGGCGACGAACGACGCCGGCGAACCGGATTCGATGCGTGCGGTGAGAACGAAAGCGGCTCCGACGACGTCCGGCGCGATCTCCACGGTCGACCCGGCGGCGGAGCCTTGGGCGGCGACCGGCATCGACATCCAGGGCCTGTCAAAGGAATTCGCGCTGGGACGCAAGAGCGTCACCGCACTGGCGGACACGAATCTCGGTACCAGACAGAATTCGTTCCTGTCCCTGCTGGGCCCGTCCGGCTGCGGCAAATCCACGGTGCTGCGGATCCTGGCGGGTCTGGAGACCCCGACTTCGGGGCGCGCTCTGATCAACGGTCAATCGACCCTGCAGATCCAGCGGAACCACGAGCTGGGCATCGCCTTCCAGGAAGCCGCGCTGCTGCCGTGGCGCACCGTCGCCAGTAACATCGCGCTACCGCTCGAGGTCGCCGGCATCAAACCCGAGAAGGGTCTGATCGACGACCTGATCTCGCTGGTCGGCCTGACCGGCTTCGAGAAGGCAAAGCCGGCACAGCTTTCCGGTGGAATGCGGCAGCGGGTCGCGATCGCCCGATGCCTGGTGGTCAAGCCGACCGTGATGTTGCTGGACGAGCCGTTCGGCGCACTGGACGACATGACGCGTCAGCGGCTGAACGTGGAGTTGCTGCGCATCTGGACCGAGAAGCCTGCCACCACACTGATGGTCACCCACGGTATCGCCGAGGCCGTGTTCCTGTCCGACGTGGTCGCGGTGATGAGTCCGCGACCGGGACGGGTGACCCAGGTGGTGCCCATCGACCTGCCGCGTCCGCGGACTCCGGACATGATGCGCAGCCCGGAGTTCCACGCCTACGCCGATCAACTCTCGGAGATCCTGTTCGGCAGGGGCGGGGCCGCCGGGGCTGATCACTGATGACCGACCGACAGCACGGCAGCGGCGAACTCACCGAATCCGATCTCGCTGAGGACCGCGCGCTGCTCGGTGCCAGGTCGCTGTCGTCGCCCGGCAGGATGCCCGCAGGCGGTGGCGATCGCCGCCGCTGGTGGCAGGGCGCGCCGTCCTGGGTGGGTGGGTTGATCGGCACAGTGTTGATCATCGTGATCTGGTGGATCGCCTCCTTCACGCTGTACCAGGACAGCAACGCGATCCCCAGTCCGGCCGAGGTTCTCGCGCTGTTCCTGGACCCCGCACAGTGGCAGACGACGTGGAACAACGCCTCGTCGACGATCGCCGCCGCGGCCGAGGGATACCTGTGGGGCAACCTCGCGGCCATCGCGCTGTCGGTGCTGGTGTTGCTGTTGCCGTTTCTGGCGGAGATCGTCAACCAGATCGCGATCGTCACCTACTGCATCCCGCTGGTGGCCATCGGTCCGATCTGCGTCATCGTGGCGGGGCGGGAATCACCCAACGGCGCATCGGTGGTGCTGGCCGCTTTGAGCGTCTTCTTCACCACGGTGGTCGGCTGCCTGCTCGGGCTGCGGGCCGCCCGCGGGTCAGCCTCGACCTGGTCAGGGCCTACGGCGGCTCGAGCTGGACGATGCTGCGCAAGGTGCAGCTGATCGCCGCCCTGCCGAGCCTGTTCGCTGCGTTGAAGATCGCCGCCCCGGCAGCATTTCTCGGTGCGGTGCTCGCCGAATATCTGGGCAGCGGCGGCGATTCCACGATCGGCCGGGCGCTGATCGCCGCGCAGTCGCAGTCCGACGCGCCGCAATTGTGGTACCTCGCACTGGTGTGCGGAGGCATCGCGGGTCTCGGCTATTTCCTGGTCGGCGTCATCGCCAGGTTCGTCACCCCGTGGACGACCGGAGCCGACTCGCCAGGGGCCGTCAGCATGACCGCCCTACGAACGGAACCCACGCCAGCACCTGCCCCCGCTGAACTGACAGCGGGATCGGGGCGATCGTTGGTCGCCCGACGGGTGGTCACCGCAGTCACCACCGTGGTGGTGGCGCTGGTCGTGCTGGTGCTGCTCTGGGCGTTGTTGCTGCGGGTGTTCGACGTCTCGACGTTCGTCGGCAAGACCCCGCTGGACGTCTGGAACTACCTGTTCTCCAGCGACCCGCCGAAGGGCGTCAGGCCCGCATCGTTGACCGCGGAAGAGGCCCGCTCGGAGGCGTTCTCGGCGTTGGGGACGACGCTCGTCGATGCCGGCATCGGCTTCGTCGCGGGCATGGTCACCGCCACCCTGATCGCGGTGCTCTTCGTGCTGTACCAGCCGTTCGAGTTCGCCTTCATGCCGATCGCGATGCTGCTGCGATCGGTCCCGCTGGTCGCCATGGCGCCGGTGTTGCTGTTGATGTTCGGCCAGGGCAACCTGGGGATCGCGGTCATCGCCGCCATCGTGGTGCTCTTCCCGGCCCTGGTGAACATCGTGCTCGGCCTGCGCAGCGCGTCGCCGCAGGCGCTTGACGTGATCCGGGTCAACGGCGGGTCCGCGGTCACCGAACTGGTCAAGGTGCGCATCCCATCAGCCCTGCCGCAGTTCTTCGCCTCGGTCCGGATCTCGGTCCCCGGGTCGATCGTCGGGGCGATGCTGGCGGAATGGCTGGTCGGTTTCGACGGCATGGGCGGCGTGCTCAGCGGCTACAAGGGTGCCGGCAACTACGGCGGCGTCTGGACCATCGTGGTGTTCGCGGTGATGAGTTCGATCATCCTGTACGCGGTGGCCACCATCGTCGAAGCCGCCGTGCTGACCTCGTGGGGACCCAACGCGGGCAAGTCCTGACCCTCGCCGATGTCCGTGCTGACCAGGGGCGATGGCGCAGTGGCCGGAACTGTCGGTCATCCGGGCGACAATGGTCGGGTGACTGTTCCCTCGATCGTGCCCAACGCCGCACCCACCGGTGAACCCGACGGCGCCGCGCGGTACTCCGCGGCACCGTCGCTGCCGTCGGTCGGCGGGCGTCACCGGGCGAACCCTGGGCCGGCTCCGGCGATGGTGGTCACCGACATGGACGGCACCCTGCTCGACGAGTCGGGCAACAAGGTGAGCCAGCGCAACATCGACGCGCTTCGCCGGGCCGGCGAGGCGGGTGCCCGCGTGGTGGTCGCCACCGGGCGACCGGTCTGGTGGCTCGGCCCGGTCATCGAGGCCGGATTCACCGGGACCGCGGTGTGCATGAACGGCGCGGTCGTCTACGACATCGCGGCCGGCGAGATCATCGCGTCATCGCCACTGAGCCCGCTCACCATGCAGAACTTCGTCGGCGCGCTGGACCGGGAGACGGACGAGTACGCGCTCGCGGTCGAGCGGCTCGGCGTGGACATCCAGGCGTGCATCGCCGAGGAGCACTACGACCATCCGTGGGCGTTCGGTTACTTCCAGCGGGCCGATCGGGCAACGCTGCTCGCCGAGCCGGCGGCCAAGTTGCTGGTCCGCGGCACCGGGGACTCCCGATCTCTCGCGCTGGCCGCCCGCTCGGCGGGCGCCGATGCCGTGCACATCACCTACTCGACCGACGACGGGCTGATCGAGGTGGCCGCGGCCGGGGTCAACAAGGGCAGCACGCTGGCCGGCCTGGCCGGCCGCTGGGGGATCGACCCGCAGTGACGTCATCGCCTTCGGTGACATGCCCAACGACCTCGAGATGTTGAACTGGGCCGGGTTCGGGGTCGCCATGGGCAACGCCCACCCCGACGTGGTCGCCATCGCCAGCGAGGTCGGTGCGCATCACCACGAGGACGGCGTGGCGCAGATCCTCGAGCGCTGGTTCTGATCCGGCCGGTTCGAGAAGAGGGGCGCCGCTCGATCAGGTCAACGACCGCAGATCCGGTGGCACGTCGACCGCGTGCCGTTGCAGGTCGTCCAGGCTGATGATGTCCAGCGCCCGCTCGTGGGTCGCGGCCAGCACCACCGGCGCGGCGACGCCGTCGGCAACCGCCTGCTGCCAGCGGACCGCCACCACGCACCAGCGATCACCGGGAACCAGGCCGGGAAAGCGGTACTCGGGTCGCGGCGTGATCAGGTCGTTGCCGACCTGCCGTTGATGCTCGAGAAACTCCGCGGTGACGACGGCACACACCACGTGCCGCCCGGCATCCTCCGGCCCGGTGGCACACATGCCGTCCCGGAAGAAGCCGGTCACCGGGTCGATCCCGCAGGGTTCGAGTTCGTCGCCCAGCACGTTGCGTTCGATCACCGGCACAGCGTGCCACGGGCCGCGGTCGACCGTGTGTTGCTGACGTTCCGGATCGACAGAAATAGTTGACATCGACTAGATAGATGCTGAATAGTCGGTATCGACTAAGGAGCGCGATGGCGAAGAAACGACGCAGGGTGGCCAACCCGCTGGCGCTGGCCGTCCTGGCCTGGCTGGTGATGGAGCCGATGCACCCGTACGAGCTGGGCCGTCGTCTCCAGGAGACCGGCCAGGACAAGCAGATCAAGTACAACCGCAGCTCGCTGTACATGGTGGTGGATCAGCTGACCAGGGCCGGGTTCATCGCCGCCCAGCAGACGGTCCGGGACACCCAGCGACCGGAACGCACGGTGTACGCGCTGACCGACGACGGCCGCTCGGAGCTGTACGACTGGATGCGCGAACTGGTGGCCGAGCCGCAGCACGAGTACCCGCAGTTCGGGGTGGCGCTGTCGCTGCTGAGCGTGTTGGCGCCCCTCGAGGCAGCGGACCTACTGACCCGTCGCCGATCCAGCCTGGACGCCGAAATCGCCGCCATCCGAGCCGGAATGGCCGAGGCGACCGCCGGCGGGTTGGCCTGGGTGTTCCAGATCGAGGACGACTACCGGCTCATCCTGCTGGCGGCCGAGAGCCAGTTCGTGGCCGGCCTGATCACCGCGTTGCGGGACCCGGACTACATCGAGCAATGGCAAAAGAGTATGGGGCAGAACAGTTCCGAAGGACGGGAATCATGACAGACGTTCGCAAGGCAGTGATCATCGGCAGCGGCATCGCCGGTCCGGTGGCGGCTCTGGCGCTGCGCAACGCCGGCATCGACGCGACCGTGTACGAGGCGTACGCCACCACGGCCGACGGTCTCGGCGGGCAACTGACCGTCGCACCGAACGGGCTCGCAGCCCTGGAGATCATCGGCGCCGCCGACGCCGTCCGCGCGGCGGGTCAGCCGATCGATCGCACGGTGATGGCCGACGGCGCCGGCCGGACGATCGGTGAATTCTCCGGGCTCACCGGATTGCCGCCGAGCCAGGCACTGTGGCGGTCCGATCTCTACCGGGCGCTGCACCGACACGCCGCCGACCAGGGCGTCGAGATCGTCTACGGCAAGAGACTTGTCGGCGTCGACGAAGCCGCAGGAGGGAGTCGTCGTCCGCTTCGCCGACGGGACGACCGCAACCGGCGACATTGTTGTCGGCGCCGACGGAATCCACTCGACGGTCAGATCGCTCATCGACCCGGATGCTCCGGGACCGGAGCATGTCCCGCTGCTGAACTTCGGTGCCGCGTCCGACATCTCGGTGCCGGCCGATCCCGACGCGATGTACTTCGTGTTCGGCAGGCGGGCCTTTCTCGGGTACTGGGTACAGCCGGACGGTCGGACCTCGTGGTTCGCCAACGTCCCGCACGCCGAACCGATGACCATCTCCCAGGCGCGGAGCCGGCCGGTCGCGGACTGGCTGACGGACCTGCGCGAGCTCTACTCCGACGATTCACCCGGCCGAGAGATCGTGCAGCACACCGACCCCGACCAGCTGTCGGTGTTCGGGTCGATGGAGATCATGCCGCCGGTGCCGCACTGGCATCGCGGACGGATGGTGCTGGTCGGTGACGCCGCGCATGCGCCATCCTCCAGTTCCGGCCAGGGTGCGTCGTTGGCCGTGGAGAGCGCTGTTCAGCTGGCCCGCTGCCTGCGGGACCTGCCCGATGTCGAGTCCGCATTCGCCGCCTACGAACGGCTCCGTCGGCCGCGGGTGGAGAAGGTGGCGAAGCGAGCCGCAAAGACCAACAACAGCAAGGCGTTGGGCCCGGCGGCCATCCGGATGATGCGGATGATGATGCCGTTGGCCACTCGGACCTTCCTGAGTCCTGAGCGGACTCTCGGCGCAGAACAGCGGTACCGGATCGACTGGGATGAACGGGTCAGCGCCTGATCCCGGGAGCAGCATCGTTCCAGATCCAGGGATTCGCTTTGTGCGACAACGAGAGTCGGGTTTTCAGAGCAACGCCCAGGCGTCGGTGAACACCGAGCGCAGGATGGACTCGATCTCGTCGAACTCCCGCTGCCCGCTGATCAACGGCGGCGCCACCTGCACCACCGTGTCACCGCGGTCGTCGGCGCGGCAGTAGAGGCCGCGGTCGAACAGTGCGGGCGAGACGAAGTTCCGCAGGATGCGCTCGCTCTCCTGCGCGTCGAAGGTCGCCTTCGTCGCCTGGTCCTTGACCATCTCGATCCCGAAGAAGTAGCCGTCGCCGCGGACGTCCCCGACGATCGGCAGGTCGAGCAGTCGCTCGAGGGTCGATCGGAACGCGTTCTCGTTGCGCAGCACGTTGCCGAGCAGATCCTCTGACTCGAAGACATCCAGATTCGCCAGCGCCACCGCGCACGACACCGGGTGCCCACCGAACGTGTAGCCGTGCGGGAAGGACGCGGTGCCCTTGCTGAACGGCTCGAAGATCCGGTCGGAGATGATCGCCGCGCCGAGCGGCGAGTACCCGGAGGTGAGACCCTTTGCCGAGGTGATGATGTCGGGCTGATAGCCGAACTTCTGCGCGCCGAACATGGTCCCCAGCCGGCCGTAGGCGCAGATCACCTCGTCCGATACGAGCAGCACATCGTGGGTGTCGCAGATCTCCCGCAGCCGCTCGAAGTAGCCGGGCGGCGGCGGGAAACAGCCGCCGGCGTTCTGCACCGGTTCGACGAACACCGCGGCCACGGTGTCCGGTCCCTCCATCAGGATGGCTTCCTCGATCTGGTCCGCCGCCCAACGACCGAAGGCCTTCTCGTCGTCGGCGACGAATGACGGAGCGCGGTAGAAGTTGGTGTTGGGCACCCGGATCGAGCCGGGGACCAGGGGTTCGAAGGCCTGTTTGAAGGCCGGGACACCGGTGATGGACAGCGCGCCCTGGGTGGTGCCGTGGTACGCGATCGCCCGGCTGATGACCTTGTACTTCGTGGGCTTGCCGGTCAGCTTGAAGTAATGCTTGGCCAGTTTCCAGGCCGTCTCGACGGATTCGCCGCCACCGGAGGAGAAGAAGACCTTGTTCAGATCGCCCGGTGCCGCGGCGGCGATCCGGTCGGCGAGCTCAATTGCGGTCGGATGCGCGTACGACCAGATCGGGAAGAACGCCAACTTCCTGGCCTGCGCCGCGGCGGCGGCGGCGAGCTCCTCCCGGCCGTGCCCGACCTGCACCACGAACAGGCCGGACAACGCGTCCAGGTACTTCTTGCCGTTGGTGTCCCAGATGTAGCAACCCTCGCCACGTTCGATGATCGGCACCGGACTGGTGTCGTAGGAGGACATCCGGGTGAAGTGCAACCACAGGTGATCGGTGGCGGATCCGGCACCGTTCGCGGCGGTGTCGGCGGCTGGCAGTGTGTCGGTCATCGGGTTCCCCAGGTGTAGGACTGCTTGGCAAGGGTGAGATAGACGAAGGTTTCGGTGGAACGGACGCCGTCGATGGTGCGGATGCGGTCGTTGAGCACCCGCAGCAGGTGCTCGTCGTCCTCGCAGACCACCTCGACCATGACGTCGAAGGAGCCGGCGGTGACCACGACGTAGGACACCTCCTCGAGTGCGGAGATCGCGTCGACGACCGGATCGAGGTGGCCGTCGACCCGCACGCCGATCATGGCCTGACGGGTGAAACCGAGCTGCAGCGGATTGGTGACCGCGACGATCTGCACCACTCCGGACTTGATCAACCGGCCGACGCGTTGCCGCACCGCCGCCTCGGACAGGCCGACGGATGCGGCGATGCTCGCGTACGGCCGTCGTCCGTCGTCCTGCAGTTGTTCGACGATCCGTTTCGACACCTCGTCGAGCAGCGGACGACCGACAGCGGTCTGGACGACCGGGCTGAGGGACGCGGAGCGCTGCGGCACTGCGCCATCATGCCCAGTTCAGCGGCTTTGGCGCAAGTGATTCCGTTGTCGATCGGCGATTGCACAACTGGATCCGTTGACGCCGGATCGACTCGCGTGTCGCACGTCCAGGGTCGGGTCGCTCGGGAAGGGTGTGGCGTATCAGGTCCAGGGATGGCGGATCACCGGCTGCGGACCACGATCGGTGGCCTCCCTGCGCGGCCGAGAAGAGGAGAATTGCCGGATGGCGAGATTGGGTGCGTTGTACGGGCCGGACGTCACGTTCACCGGCGTTCCGCGCTGCGATCTCGCCGATCTTTCGAGCTATGCCGACGCGGCCGCCGTGATCCTCGGGGCACCGTACGACTCCGGCACCTCGTACCGTTCCGGTGCCCGGATGGGTCCGCTGGCGATCCGGACGTGTGACTACTCCGAACACACCGGGTCCCGGCCGCATCTCTCCCTCCGGGTCGACCCGCTGCTCGACCTGGGCGTGGTGGACGCGGGTGACGTGCTGATGGCGCCGACGGAGACCAAGCAGGCGCTGGACAACCTGCAGGCGGCGGTGCTGCAGATCGCGTCGGCCGGCAAGATCCCCGTCGTCCTCGGCGGCGACCACACCGTGGCGATGGCCGACATCACCGGCCTGGCAGAGCATTTCGGCTACGGCAGGATCTCGGTGATCCATTTCGACGCGCACGCCGACACCGGTGACGTGCAGTTCGGGTCGCTCTACGGGCACGGTCTGCCGATGCGCCGGGTGATCGAATCGGGTGCGGTCCGCGGCGATCGGTTCCTGCAGATCGGCCTGCGTGGCTACTGGCCGGAACCGCCGGAGTTGCTGTGGATGGCCGAGCAGGGCATGCGGTGCTACGAGATGGCCGAGATCGGGCGGCGCGGCCTCGATGAGGTGTTGACCGAGGCCATGACCATCGCGGTCGACGACACCGACGGCGTGTTTCTCTCGGTGGACATCGACGTCGTCGACCCGGCCGCGGCGCCGGGCACCGGCACCCCCGAGCCCGGTGGCTTCACGGCGCGGGAACTGCTCGACGCCGTCCGCCGGATCGGCCGGGATGTGCCGCTCGTCGGGATGGAGATCGTCGAGGTCGCGCCGCCGTACGACCACGCCGACATCACCGCGATGCTGGCCAATCGTGTTGTGCTGGAGACACTCTCCGGAATCGCGCGGCGCAGGGCGGACGAGCTCGCCGGCACCAGGTGGGACGACTCGACCCCGATGATGGCCGGCCGGGTCGCTGACACTGCCGCCGGCGACGGGGTCGGGGCCGCGCAGGACACGCAGATCGCGGCTGAGTCGTTGGCCGACAGTCGCGACCACGAACGCTCGCTCTGACCCGACCCGCCGCTACCGCCCGGCGAAGAGGCTGAGCGCGAAGGCGACGACGGCGGCGTTGTAGAAGAAGCTCATGGTGGAGTGCACCATCACGTGCCAGCGCATCCGGGAGTTGGTGACGAGCACGTCCGAGACCGAGAAGGCGGTCCCGATGGTCACAGCGAAGTAGAGAAAGTCCACCGGGGACGGGAATTCGGTGCTCGGGAAGGTCAGCCCACCACCGGCCGATCGGTAGATCGACGAGTACCGGCGGGCGTAACCGGCCTGCAGCAACATCCAGGACAGCACCATCGCCACCACACCCAGTACGTGCAGCAGGAGCGCGTATTCCTCGGGATTGTCGGAGGTGGCGATGTCGAGCGCGACGAAGAATCCGATCAGGCTGGACACGATGGCGAACGCGAAGTTGAACCGGAACCGGTCGCCCCTGGGTGGTGGGGCCGTCTGCCTGGCCGGCCGTTTCCTGGTGCGTCGCAGCACGATGGCGCCGACCCCGACGTAGGAGATCGCGAGCAGATCCCAGATCGCCAGATACACCAGCTCGTCGTCCTCGGCGATCAGGATGAATCCGAGACCGACCAGGATCAAGGCGATCTCGGTCACCCGGACGACGAGCTTGGTCAGCAGCACGCTCACCCGGCGCACCGGGCCGACGGTCGGGTCGAGCGGTGCCGCAGCGGTCATGCCCGGCTACAGGTATTGACCGTGACCGGTGTTCGAGCCGAGCGGGCCACCCGGAGACTCCGCCGACTGGCCGGGCGGAAGCCCCCTGCGCATTTGCTCGAGCTGCACCCGAGCAGCCATCTGCTGGGCCACCAGTGCGGCCTGCAGCCCGTGGAACACCCCCTCCAACCAGCCGACGAGCTGGGCCTGGGCGATCCGCAGCTCACCGTCGGAGGGAATCGTGTCCTCGGTGAACGGCAGCGAGAGGCGTTCGAGTTCCTCCCGCAGATCCGGCGTCAAGCCGGTTTCCAGCTCCTTGATCGATCTCTCGTGGATCTCCCGGAGCCTGGCCCGGCTGGCATCGTCCAGCGGGGCGGCACGCACCTCCTCCAGCAACTGCTTGATCATCGTGCCGATCCGCATGACCTTGGCCGGCTCACCGATCGCATCGGCGGGGTTGAACTGGCCCTCCGTCTCCTCGCCGTCGGTCGAGCCCTCCTCGCCGGCGCTCGACCCGTTCGGCACGTCGGCGAAGCCGACGGGTTGCCCGTCCGGTCCGATCACCACGACCCGGTGGCTGGGGGATTCGGTCATTGTTTGCTCCCGATCTGTTGCTGCGGTCGGCTGTGTTTCACGCGTTCGTCACGGCTGTGCCCACCGAGGGCGCCCGCAACACGATCTTGCCGACATGCCCACCCTCGGACATCCGGCGATGGGCCGCTCCGGCGTCCGGCATCTCGATGACCGAGTCGACGACCGGGCGGATGTCGCCGGCCTCGATCATCGGCCACAGCCGGCGGCGGACGTCCTCGACGATCTCGGCCTTCGAACCCGGACCGGACACCGGTCGGCTGCGCAGGGCGGTGGCGATGATGCCGGCGCGCTTGCGCAGCAGCGTGTTGATGTTCAGTTCGGCGGTGGTGCCACCCTGCATCCCGATGATGATCAGCCGTCCGCCGTCGGCGAGCGCGGCAACGTTGCGCTCCAGGTACTTGGCTCCGACCACATCGAGGATGATGTCGACTCCCCGACCGTCGGTCGCGGCCATGATCTCCTCGACGAAGTCCTGCTGGGTGTAGTCGATCGCCAGGTTGGCGCCGAGTTCGCGGCAGGCATCCAACCCGGCTGCGCGGGAAGCGGTGACCGCCACCGTCGCGCCCTCCTGTCGGGCGACCTGGATGGCCATCGTCCCGATGCCGGAGCTGCCGCCGTGGATCAACACCGTCTGCCGGGCCGACAGCCCGGCCGTCATCACCAGGTTCGACCACACCGTGCAGGTGACTTCGGGAAGGGCGGCGGCACTGATGAGATCCACGCCGTCCGGCACCGGCAGCACCTGGCTTGCCGGCACCACCACCTTCGTTGCGTAACCGCCGCCCGCCAGCAGCGCGCACACCTCGTCGCCGACCCGCCAGTCGATGACCCCTCGCCCGAGCCCGGCGACCACACCCGAACACTCCATGCCGAGAATGGGCGATGCCCCGGGCGGCGGTGGGTAGTGACCGGCCGCCTGCAGCAGATCCGCGCGGTTCACCGCGCTCGCTGCGACGTCGATCAGCACCTCGCCCGGACCCGGAACCGGATCCGGTTGTTCTGCCCAACCCAGGGTCGCCGGCGACCCCGGCTGTTCGATCGTCACGGCCCACATGGGCATTGAGGTTAGCTGCGGTGCCCGACATCCACTCCCGCCGGTCCGACTCGTCCGGTTGTCCGCAACAGCGGCGACGGGCAGGCTACTGAGCGTGACCCGTCCCGAGCGCGATCCCGTCGCGCGCAGCCTGGCCGAGTTCTGGCCGATCTTCGGCCTGCGGTTGGCGACCCCGAGGCTGGTCCTGACCCCGCTGCAGGACGACGACCTGGTCGAGACGCTCGATCTGATCCTGGCCGGCATCCACGACTCCGCCCGGATGCCGTTCAAGATGCCCTGGACCGACGCACCGCGGGACGAGTTGATCGCCAACACCCTGCGCTACTACTGGAGTTCGCGGGCCGGCTGGACGGCCGCGGCCTGGACGGTGCCCTTCGCGGTGCGGCGGTCCGGCGTGTTGGTGGGGATGCAGGATCTCGTCGGCAAGGACTTCTCGATCACCAGGACGGTGTCCACCGGGTCGTGGCTGGGCGCCGCGCACCAGCACAACGGCATCGGCACCGAGATGCGCGAGGCCGTGCTGCAGTTCGCTTTCGACCACCTCAAGGCAGAACGCGCCAACAGTGGTGCCTTCCTCGACAACCCGGCGTCGTTGCGGGTGTCGGAGAAGCTGGGCTACCGACCGGACGGCACGGCCGTGCTGCAACGTCGACCAGGCGAGCGCGCGGTCGAACAACGGCTGACCGTCGAGCCCTCGCAGTTCCGCCGATCCGACTGGGCGGTGCAGGTCCGTGGGCTGCCCGCCTGCCGGGCGTTCTTCGGGCCTTGACCGCGGGGGCCTGACGTGGGTCCGGCGTCGAGTCGGCACGAAGGCACGAGAGCCGTCGCCCGGTGAGGCCTGACAGACTCGCCCCGTGGCGTCGACCCCGCGGTCTCCGGAGTCCGGCCATCGGTCCGTCGCCGACCGGGTCCCGGCGCCGGCGCTGTTCCTCGCCTCCGGCCTGACCCAGTACTGCGGCGCCGCGTTGGCCATCGGATTGTTCGCGGTCATTCCGGCCGCATCGGTCGCCTGGTGGCGGCTGGCGGTGTCGGCGATCGTGCTGCTCGCCTGGCGGCGCCCGTGGCGGCAGTCGTGGACCAGGCGGGAACTGGCCGCAGCCGCCCTGTTCGGCGCCGTGCTCGCCACCATGAATGTCGTCTTCTATGTCGCGATCGAGTACCTGCCGTTGGGCACGGCGGTGGCCATCGAGTTCCTCGGTCCGGTCGCGGTCGCGGCCGCCACCGGGCGGGGCTGGCGGGACCGGGTCGGCATCGCCCTGGCCGCAGTGGGTGTCGTGCTCTTGGCCGGCGTCCAGCTCGAGGGCGGGTTGACCCACGACGTCATCATCGGTCTGGTTGCCATTCTCGGGTCGGCCGCGGCCTGGGCCGGCTACATCCTGCTGGGCCGTCGGCTGGCCGTGAAGCGTGACGGGATCAGCGCGCTGGCCGTCGGGATGACGGCCGGCGCACTGCTCTATTCGCCGCTGGCCATCGGCGCCATCGGCCCGATCGTCACCGACGCCGCGCTGATGGCCGCCGTGGTGGGGATCGCGGTGCTCAGCTCGGTGATCCCGTACGCGTTGGAGCAGGTGGTGCTGCGGCGGGTCAGCGCGGCCCGGTTCGCGATCCTGCTCGCGCTGCTCCCGGTGACGGCGACCCTGATCGGCGTGGTGTTGCTGTCCCAGCTGCCGACCATCGTCGAGGTGCTCGGGATGGGGCTGATCTGCGGCGCGATCGTGCTGTCGGCGCAGCGCCGGCCGGTCGACCCGGCACCGCCGGTGCAGGACGGCCCGATCCCGCCCATCCCGACCTGACCAGCCGCCGTTGCGCAGGACCGGCATCGAGCAGCGTAAGGATCAGCCGAGGTCGTTGACGTCGAAGGTGTTGCAGGCGTTGGGATCGCCGGACTGGTAGCCGGTGAGGAACCACTTCTGCCGCTGCGCGGACGAGCCGTGGCTGAACTGCGAGGGATCGACCCGCTGCCCGGCGAGGTTGGTCTGGATGTAGTCGTCGCCGATCGCGCCGGCGGTTTCGATGGCGTTGCGGATGTCGGCGTCGGTGATCTCGGTGATCAGCACCTGACCGCTGGCATCGGGCACGGTGGTCGCGTGATTGGCCCAGACCCCCGCGTAGCAGTCAGCCTGCAGTTCCAGCCGGACCGAACCCGAGGTGGCGCCGGTGGCGGTGCCGACCCGGTCGCTGGTGCCCAGCAGGTTCTGCACATGGTGGCCGTATTCGTGGGCCAGCACGTAGGCCTGGGTGAACGGGGCGTCGTTGGCGCCGAATTTGGTTTTCAGGTCGTCCCAGAACGAGAGGTCGATGTAGACCATCTGGTCGGGCGGACAGTAGAACGGTCCCATTCCGGCCGACCCGGTCCCGCAACCGGTGCGGGTGGACCCGTTGAAGAACACCGTGTCGGCCTCCCGGTAGGTGGTGCCGGAGCCGGCGAAGGCGTCGGTCCAGAATCCCTGCACGGAGTTGATGACGGCGACAACGGCGCAGTCCTCGTTGCTGTTGGCGTCGGCGCCGGTTTGGCACTGGGCCGCCAACTGACCGTTGTCGACGGTGGCGTTGCCGGTGGTGCCCTCGCAGCAGGCCGGCCGTGCTGCTGCTGGTCGAGCCGCTGCCGCTGAACGGCATTGAACAGAAACAGCGCTGCGACGATCAGCAGGCCGAGACCGCCACCGCCGATGGCCAGGCCGCCCTTGCCGCCGGGCATACGGCCGAGCCCGCCGCCGGACATGCCGCCGCCGCCACCCCCGCTGCGTCGGTCCTGCACCTGGGAGGTGTCCAGGCGGGCGTTGGGATTGAACTTCATCGTTGAACCCCCGCGAACTCGAACGCTCGGGGCACCGGGACTGGAACCCGGAATCACTGTATGCGCGCGGGAGCGGAATGCGCCGCGCGGCGGCCCGCCGATCCAGGGTGTCCGAGGGGAAGCACATTGGTTGCCAACTGGGAAAGATTGCGCAATGTGCAAATTGAGGTCTACAGTCGGGGCATGAGTGTTGCGACAGGGGCGGTGGGCAGCTCTGCGCCCATCGGGGCCGGGCGAACGGTCGGCGATGTGGACGCTGGGCGAGTCGGTCTGCGGGAGCGGAAGAAGGACGCGACCAGGCGAGCGCTCGCCGAGGCCGCCCTGGACCTCGCCGTGGCTCGCGGCTACGCGGCCGTGACGATCGCCGACATCACCGATGCGGTCGGGGTCTCCCGGCGTACCTTTTCGAACTACTTCGCCGGTAAGGCCGAATGTGTCGCGGCCGTCATCGAGGGCTGGTTCGACGACATCGTCGACACGATCCGCTGGGCGCCGGCCGACAGCCGGCTGGAAACCCTGCTCTTCGACGCCCTGTCCCGATTCGCGGCCGACCTGCCGGAGCGGTGGGACAGGTTCTACGGACTGTTCCACGACGAACCGGAGCTGAAGGCGATGGCCGACGCGATGGACGAGCAGAGCTGCGCCGAGCTGGCCGTCGTCATCGCGCCCCGGTTGGGCATGGCGGCCGACGACATCCGGGTGCGGATGCTCGCAACGTTCGGCTGTTCGGCCGGCCGCACCTGCCTCGAGGACTGGGTGCTCCGCGGAAGGCCCGACGGGGCACTTGAGTTTCCAGACCCAATTGGAGCTGGCCTTCTCGATCATCGATCTGGCAGCGCTCGGCGCTCCGGGGGTCGTCGCCGACTCCTGACCCCGACCAGCCTCCTGCCGCATCACTCCGGCATCACTAGTCACCCACCACCAGACCTTGAACGCCGCGATCCGTCCGGCGACCGATAGCCAGGAGATCTCATGGCCACGCTGCTCTACCGACTCGGACACTTCGCCACCCGCCGCCGATGGGCGGTGTTGATCGTCTGGTTGGCCCTGCTCATCGGACTGGGCGGCGCCGCGGCCGCGTTCTCCGGCACCATGACCTCGTCGTTCACCATTCCCGGCACCCAGGCGCAGGCAGCCCTCGACCAGCTCGGGGAGAAGATCCCCGGCGCCGGTGACGCCACCGGTCGGATCGTGTTCGCGGCGCCCGAGGGCAGCACGTTGGCCGAGCCCGCGTACCAGCAGGCCATCGGCAACGTCGTCGCCCAGGCCAAGGAGCTGCCCGGCGTCACCAACGTCATCGATCCGGCTACCGGACGGACGGTCTCGCCGGATCAGCGGGTCGCGTTCGCGCAGGCCTTCTTCCAAGGGCAGATCACCGAGATCCCGGAGGCCACCCAGGCGGAGTTGGCCACCATCGCGACCGCGAACGAGGTCGACGGGCTGCAGATCGAGCTGGGCGGCGGCGCCGTCGCGCAGGCCCCGGCCATCGGGTCCACCGAGGGCATCGGCGTCATCGTCGCGATGGTCGTGCTGCTGATCACGTTCGGCTCGATCGTCGCCGCCGGACTGCCGATGTTGACCGCGCTGATCGGCGTGGGTACCGGGATGGCCGGGATTCTCTGGGCCTCCAACGTCATCGAGATGTCCAACACCGCACCGATCCTGGCGTTGATGCTGGGGCTGGCGGTCGGCATCGACTACGCGCTGTTCATCGTGTCCCGGCACCGTGCCCAGACCAAGGCCGGGATGGACATCGACGAGTCGATCGCCAGGGCCAACGGCACCGCCGGCACCGCTGTCGTGTTCGCCGGCCTGACGGTGCTCATCGCGCTGGCCGGCCTGTCGGTCGTCGGCATCCCGTTCCTCACCGTGATGGGTCTGGCCGCAGCGGGGACGGTCGGCATCTCGGTGCTGATCGCCATCACCCTGCTCCCGGCATTGCTCGGGTTCGCCGGGGAGAAGGTGCTGCGGAAGAAGGACCGGGCGGAGGCCGCGGCGCTGCGGGCGGACTCCACCGGACCGCACGGGATGCTCGACCACGCAGATTCGCCGAACCGCTGGATCCGGATGATCACCAAGCGGCCGGCGTTGGTGCTGATCGTCGGGGTGCTCGGCCTCGGCATCATCGCGATCCCGACGCTGTCGCTGTACCTCGGGCTTCCCGACGACGGCACCGCGGCACCGGACACCACCAAGCGTGAGGCCTACGACCTGATCTCCGGGTCGTTCGGGCCGGGCATCAACGGCCCGTTGCTGATCACCGTGTCGGTCGACGATCCGGCCGACATGGCCACCGCCCTCCCGGCGACCGCCCAGGCCATCCAGGCCGGCAGCGACGACGTCATGCTGGCGTTGCCCGGGCAGGTCAGCACCGACGGCACGTTCGGCATCGTCACGGTGGTTCCCAAGTCGGGGCCCTCGGACGAGGCGACCCAGGAACTGGTGCACAGCCTGCGCGACGGCGCGCCGGCCCTCGGTCAACAGGTCGGCGCGACGCTGGCCGTCACCGGATTGACCGCGGCCGCGATCGACGTCTCGGACAAGCTGGCCGACGCGTTGCCGATCTACCTGTTGATCGTGGTCGGCCTTGCCCTGGTGCTGCTGTTGTTGATCTTCCGATCGGTGGTCGTTCCGGTCGTCGCCGCCCTCGGATTCCTGCTGTCGATCGGTGTCTCGTTCGGCGCGGTGGTCGCCGTGTACCAGTGGGGTTGGCTCAGCGGGATCTTCGGCGTCGACACCCCCGCTCCGATCATCAGCTTCCTGCCGATCCTGCTCATCGGTGTGCTGTTCGGGCTCGCGATGGACTACCAGGTGTTCATGGTGTCCGGCATGCGCGAGTCGTACGTGCACGGCGCCGACGCGAAACGTGCTGTGGTGAGCGGGTTCACGGCCGGGTCACGGGTGGTGACGGCGGCCGGCATCATCATGGCGTCGGTGTTCGCCGGGTTCATCCTGGCCCCGGACACGATCATCGCCTCGATCGGCTTCGCGCTGGCGATCGGTGTGCTGGTCGACGCATTCGTGGTGCGGATGACCCTGACGCCTGCGGTGATGATCCTGCTGGGCAAGGCCGCCTGGTACCTGCCGCGTTGGCTGGACAAGGCATTGCCGAACGTCGACATCGAGGGGGAGAAGTTGCTCGCCTCACTGCGGGCCGCGGCCGGTACGGATGACGGTCACGAATCCGCCGGTCAGGAGTCCACGAGCCGGGAACCGGCGGTCGCCACGAATGGATCGGCAGGCGCCTCGAACGGCGGAGGCGCACACGGGATCGGCGCGCACAGTGCGGACGCCGTCGACGGACGCAAGGTCATCGAGGACGCATTGGCGGCCGCGGGTCCGTCCTCGGCATCGGGCGGTCGTCACCAGAAGTAGCTGATCGAGTCGCCACCTTCGGCCGCTTCCGGCGACGCGAAGAGGCCGAAAGTGGCGGCTCGGCGCGGGTTCTCGGCCGACAGAACGGTCAGCGACCGCGCTCGTCGGCGGTGGCGTTCGCCGGACGTGGCTGCACCGGCACCTTGCGCAGCCAGAGCCGGATTCCCTGCCAGCGGATCAATGCCGCGGTGCGCAGGGTCAGCAGTGGCCAGCGCAGCAGGGCGGACACGGCCGAGCGGGTGCTGATCGGCCGGCCGCGCCCGGTCAGCGTCGCGACGAACGGCGTCTGCCCACCCTGGCGGAGCGCGATCGAGACGGACAGGTTCTCGCCGGGTAGCGGGGTGCGCATCAGGTAGGTCCCGCCCATCGGCAGGAACGGCGAGACGTAGAACTCCTTGCCGACCGTGTCCCGGCCGGATTCGTCGGGCCGCAGCAGGTAGACGTGCCGGCCACCGTAGGTGTTGTGCACCTCGGCGATCACCGCCACCAGTTCCGCGGGCTCGTCGTCCGAGGTCGATGTCGCGAAGCAATAGAAGACCGACAGCGGGTTGAACACGTGGCCGGCGACCCGGGGGCAGGTCAGCAGCAGGATGCGATCCGCGGCCAGTCCGTTCTCGGCGAGGGTCGCCCGTGCGTTCTCGGCAAGTGTCGAGTCGGCGTCGCCGAGGTGGTCGGCGGCGGCGAACCGGGTGAACGGTCGCAACATCGCCGGTAGCGATGGCAGATCGTCCAGGTCCACCAGCCAGTAGCAGGTCGAGTAGCTGAACGTCCTGGTCACGGCGCCCGGTGCGTTGCTGTTGCGGCGGTGACCGGTCGACGCGAAGTAGATCCGTGGTGCGGGGATGCCAGGGTCGGCGCGACTGGCCGGTTGTCGTCCCGCGGGGCCACCGAATCTGACAGCGCGGGATGCGGCAGCACCCGCGACCGCCTGGACCGGGGCAGCCGCCCGCGGGGTCGGGTCGAGGGCCGTCATCGGCTCACCAACCGGACCCGAGCGATTCGGCGGCCCGCACCCCGGAGGCACAGCCGTCCTCGTGGAATCCCCAGCCCTGCCAGGCGCCGGCGAACGCCGTCCGGCCGTCGTTCAGCGACGAGAGCTCGCGCTGCGCAGCGACCGACGAACGGGTGTAGGTGGGGTGCGAGTAGGTCATCTCGGCCAGCACCGCATCCGGGTCGATCCCGCCGTCGGCGTTCAGGGTGACCACGTAGTCGGCGTCATCGGTGATCCGCTGCAGCAGCTTCAGGTCGTAGCTGATCTTGACCCGCTTGTCGTCGGATTCGCAGCGATCCATCCGGTAGTTCCACGACGACCGCGCGGCCGGGTTGCGGGGCAGCAGGGAACCGTCGGTGTGCAGGACGGTGGTGGACGGGAGGTACTCGAACGCCGACAGCAACCGGGTCTCATCGGCCGTCGGGTCGGCCAGCAATCGCAGCGCCTGGTCAGGGTGGGCCGCGACCACCACCCGGTCCACCCGATGCAGCTGATCCGACTCGTCCCTGATCTCGACGCCGTCGGTGTGCCGGCTGATCGATCGGATCGGGGTCGCCGTGTTCACCGCGGAGAGGTTCTTCGCGGCCCGGTCGACGTAGTTCCTGGACCCTCCGACCACCGTCCGCCACTGCGGTGATCCGGTGACGGTGAGCATGCCGTGATTGTCCAGGAAGGTGAACAGGTAGCGGGCGGGATAGCCCCGTGCACCGTCGAAGCCGCACGACCACACGGCCGCCACCAGCGGCAGCATGAAGTGGTTGGTGAAGTAGGTGGTGAAGCGGCCGGCCGTCAGGAACTCCTGCAGGGTCAACTGGTCGTCGTCGCTCTCCAGCACCGCCCTCGCCCGCCGGTGGAAGTACTTGACCTGCGCCAGCATGGCCAGATACCGGGGTCGCAGGACGTTCGAGCGGTGCGCGAACAGCCCGCCGAACCCCTTCGACCCGGCGTACTCCAGGCCGCAGCCGTCGCAGTGCACGCTCATCGACATCTCGGAATCCTGGGTGGCGACCCCGAGCTCCGCGAACAGCCGCAGCAGGTTCGGATAGGTGCGGTCGTTGTGCACCAGGAAAGCGGAATCCAGTCCCGCGATCTGACCGTTGGTCATGGCCACATCGTGGGTGTGGGCATGGCCACCCAGCCGATCGTCGGCCTCGAAAAGGTGCACGTCGAACTGACGTTGCAGCAGGTGGGCGGCGGTCAGTCCGGCCACCCCGCTGCCGATCACGGCAACGGTCGGTCGAGGCTGGCTCGTGGTCATCGGTGCTGCTCCTTCATGGGGCCAGGCGTTCGGAGGCAGGTTCGCCTCGAACGCGGTGACATCCGACGGTCGCGGCCGGTCACGGGTCTCGTGTCCGACGCGCCGATCAGGTCAGTGCTGGTCATTCGGAACCCGCCCCCGCGATGGTTGGTCGGTGCGGTGTGGCGAGATCGCTGTACGGTGCGCCGACGACGTTGACGGCTGCTGTCTCTACCGCTGCCCGGGGCCAATCAGATCACGCTTGACGCGATCGATTGTCGGATGGCGCGCGTAGCGTCCGAACCGGGGACCTATCGTCACCGACATGCCTGCCGAACAACCCACGATCATCGCCACCTCCATCGGCTTCGATTCCCGCGGCCGGGACCGGTTCGACTGGAATGCCGGTCCGGTGTTCGACCTGGCCGCGGAGCTGTCCGGTGCCGGTGGGACACCGAAGATCTGCTTCCTCGGAACGGCGACGGGTGATGATGCGGCCCGCATCGCCGGTGTCTACTCGGCGCTCGCCGACCGGTTCCGCCCGAGCCATCTCGAGCTGTTCACCATGCCCAACGTCGACGACGTGCTCGGGCACCTGCTCGACCAGGACGTGATCTGGGTGGGTGGCGGTTCGGTGGCCAACCTGCTGGCGCTCTGGCGACTGCACGGCTGGGACGGCTATCTGAAGCAGGCCTGGGAGGCGGGCGTGGTGCTCGGTGGAGTGTCCGCCGGCTCGATCTGCTGGCACAACGGCGGCACCACCGACTCGTTCGGGCCGACCCTGCGGCCGGTGACCAACGGGCTGGGCTGGCTGCCCTATTCCAACGGCGTCCATTACGACTCGGAACGGCAGCGCCGGCCACTGTTCCACCGGTTGATCGCGGACGGCACCCTCACCGACGGCTACGCCACCGACGACGGGGTGGGGCTGGTGTACCGCGGGACCGAGATGGTCGAGGCGGTGGCAGATCGCCCGGACTGCGCGGCGTACCGGGTGCAGCGCGGGCCCGACGGCCGCGCGGTGGAGACGGTCATCGAGCCCAGAATGCTGCGCTGAACTTCACCCGCCGCGCACTACACTCCGACGCGGAGGCGTGTCCGAGTGGCCGAAGGAAGCCGCCTTGAAAGCGGCCAGGTGTCAAAAGCCTCGGGGGTTCGAATCCCTCCGCCTCCGCCAGCACCGGCCCGGCGTCGAACGCGCCGGGCCGGGCGGCTTCTGGCGGGGTGAGAACCAGGCTCAGGCCTTCCATGCCAGTCGCCGGTACAGCGCATCGCCGCCGACGTCGACGAATCCCAGGCCCAGGTACCACCGCAGCGCCGGCGTGCCGAACAGCGCCGACAGTTCGACCGGGCGGTCCGTCGCGGCCGCCGTGGCGAGCAACGCCCGTAGTACCTCCCCACCGATTCCCTGCCGCTGCCGCTCCGGATGAACGGCGATGTCGACCAGGACGATCGGGGCGGATTCCGCCGGGACGGTGTCGTCGTCGAGGTCCAGCAGCAACCGGCCGACCACGTCGCCGTCGACCTGGATCCCGACGTCTCTGCCTCCCGAGTGCTCCGCGCTGTACTGCCGTTTCCGCGCGACGACCTGCACCTCGATCAATTTCTTCAGCTGACCGGCCCGCATGCCCGAGTCGGCCCAGTCGTCGGCCAGCAGGGCACGGTGGACGTCGTCGCCGATTCCCGGGTCGTCCGACGACAGCGGCCACGGGGCACGGATCAGCTGGACCGGCGGCCGGGACTGCTCCAGCAACGCATCCACCACCCGATCCAGCACCTGCTGGTGCGCCGAGGCGGGCCCGGACTTCTCAGGGATCACGACTACAACCATTTCCATTCGGGTATGGGTGACGTTGCCGACACCCGAGGACATTGTGGCCTGCTCCGGAGTGCTGCGCTCAGGCGTTCCGGGTGCTGGTGCCCGCGTCCGCGCACCGCTCGACGACCGTGGTCGGCCGTAGGGTGCCGGAGTGAGTTCCCGGCCGATGACGACCAGCGAGCACCCGCTGCGCGGCGTGCTCTGCGGGATCGGCGGCGGCCGGTGACCACGGTCGAGATCGTGGTCATCTTCCTGGCCGGTGTGGGTGCGGGCACGATCAATGCGGTCGTCGGCTCGGGCACCCTGGTGACGTTCCCGACGCTGGTCGCGTTCGGGTTCCCGCCGGTGACGGCCACCATGTCGAACGCGATCGGTCTGGTGCCCGGCAGCGCCTCCGGTACCTGGGGGTACCGGCGCGAACTCGAGGGCCAGGGGCCACGGCTCCGCTGGCAGATCCCGGCGTCGTTCGCCGGTGCCATCGTCGGTGCCTGGCTGCTGCTGCACCTGCCGGAGACGGTTTTCAAGCAGGTGGTTCCGGTCCTGTTGATCGTCGCGCTGATTCTGGTCGTCATCCAGCCGCGGCTTGCAGATCTGGGTCCGACGACGGGCCGAGGCGGCCGGCCGCGACCAGGACGTTCTCGGCCGCGGCCGGTTCACGGTGTTGATCGTCGGCACCTTCCTGGTCGGCATCTACGGCGGCTACTTCGCCGCCGCCCAGGGCATCCTGCTGATCGGCGTGATGGGTGCGCTGCTGCCCGAGACGATGCAGCGGATGAACGCCGCCAAGAACCTGCTGACCCTGGTGGTGAACACGGTTGCGGCAACCGCGTACGCGCTGGTCGCGTTCGACCGGATCAGCTGGGCGGCCGCCGGCCTGATCGCGGCCGGCTCGCTCATCGGCGGCTTCGTCGGCGCGCATTTCGGCCGGCGGCTCTCGCCGGTGGCGTTACGCGCCTGCATCGTGGTGCTCGGTCTCATCGCCCTGTGGCGGCTGATGTCCGTCTGATGCCGATCGATGTGCTGCTGTCGGCGGCTCCGGCGCGTCGGTGAACTCGGCCCGGACCCCCAGCAGCCTGACCGCCCGTTCGTGGTCGAAGCGCTCGAGGACCTCGAGCGCGGCCGCTTCCAGGGCGGCGAGCTCGGCGGTCGGCTGCTTCAGCTTGGCGCTCCGGGTGGAGGTGAAGAAGGGCGCGAATCGCACCTTCACGGCCACCCTGGCCGACCTCACGCCCGTCGTCCAGCACATCTCGGTGCACCCTGGCGACGAGCCCGGTCAGCTCGCGGCGGACCTCCTGCCAATCCTCGAGGTTCTGCTGGAAGGTGGTTTCCCGGCTGTGTGACTTTGCGACCCATGGCGTTCCGATCACGGTGCGGCGTCCGTTGCCCCGGCCGAGCTGCACCATCCACGGCCCGATGGACGGACCGAGCCGCGCGGCCACCACCGCCGGGTCGGCGGCCGCCAGCTCGCGCACCGTGCTGTACCCGAGTTCGGCCAGCTTGCGTGACGTCTTGGCGCCGATCCCCCACAGGTCGCGGGTGGGTCGGTCGAACATCACGGCCTCCCAGTTCTGGGCCGTCAACCGGAAGACGCCGGCCGGCTTGGCGAACTCGGTGGCGAGCTTGGCCCGCAGGGTGTTGTCCCCGATGCCGATCGAGCAGTGCAGCCGGGTGGCCTCGAGAACCGCGGCCTGGATCTGCCTGGCCAGTGATTCGGGATCCTCGACCTCGGCACCGAGAAACGCCTCGTCCCAGCCCAATACCTCGACCACCACGTCGAAACTGCGCAGCACGGACTGGATCTCGACCGACGCCTGGTCGTAGGCGGCGTTGTCCGCGGGCAGGAAGACGGCGTCCGGGCACTTCCGCAGCGCCATCTTCATCGGCATCCCGGAATGCACCCCGAAGGCCCTGGCCTCGTACGACGCGGTCGCGACCACCGACCGTTGGGTGGGATCGCCGGCCCCGCCGACCACGACCGGGCGTCCGGCCAGTTCCGGGCGTCGGAGCAGTTCGACGGCAGCGATGAACTGGTCCATGTCGACATGCAGTACCCACACGGATCCCAGTGTCATCGACAACCCGCGTGGGACGGAACTGTCAGGCCCGCCGCCGGGTCAGCGCGGGAAGCCGGCGGCCGCGGCGAGAAAGACGTCGTTCTCCTCGGGGCTGCCGATCGTCACCCGGACTCCGCCGGCGGCATCGGGGAAGGATCGAACGATCACCTTGTGCTCCTCGCAGTGGGCCGCGAATGCGGTGGCCCGCTCCCGCAGTGGCAACCAGACGAAGTTGGCCTGCGAGGGTGGAACCTCGAAACCGCCGCCGCGCAGGGCAGTTGTCACCCGGTCCCGCTCGTCGACGACCTGCCGCCAGCGCGGTGCCAGATCCGCCTTGACCGACAGTGCCGCAACCGCGGCGGCCTGGGCCAGTGAGTTCAGGGCGAACGGAATCGCGACCTTGGACAACGACTTGATCACCTGCTGGTCGCCGACCGCGTACCCGACCCGCAGCCCGGCCAACCCGTAGGCCTTCGACAGTGTGCGCAGGGTCAGCACATTCGGCCGGCTCAGGGCGAACTCCAGGCCGTCCGGGGAACTGTCGGCGGTGTCGAACTCCCGGTAGGCCTCGTCGACGACGACCAGGATGTCGTCGGGCACGGCATCCAGGAACGTCACCAGGTCGTCCCGGCTGATCGCGGTCCCGGTCGGATTGTTGGGCGTGCAGACGAAGATCAGCCGCGTCGACGGCGTGATCGCCGCCGCCATCGCCGGCAGGTCCAGCTCGTGGCCGGCGGTGACCGGGACCCGTATCGGCGTTGCACCGGTGATCTGGGTGACGATCGGGTAGGCCTCGAACGAGCGCCACCCGAAGATCACCTCGTCGCCGTGCTCGGCGGTCGCCTGCACCAACTGCTGGCACAGGGCCACCGATCCACACCCCGCGATGATGTTCGCCGCTGGCGCTCCGGTGTGTTCGGCGAGCTGTGCGCACCAGGGCCTGCGCACCGTTGTCGGGATACCGGTTGATCCCCGCCGACTGGTGGGCGACCGCTTCGGAGATGGCGTCCGCCACCGCCGGCAGGGTCGGGAAGGACAGCTCGTTCGAGGCCAGCTTGATCGCTCCCGGCACGGACCGGCCGGGGGCGTAGGCGGGCAGGGTGTCGAGCGCGGTCCGGGTGCGCACCGTCATTGGTGGATCTCCTGGGCTGGGTGGTTCACGGGTATCAGCGGTCCTCGGCCGGCGATCCGGCTGATCGACGGACCGCGGAACCGGCGGGCGAGTTCGACCATAGTGCTCACAGCGGGACCACCGTCCGGTGTCCGGTGCCGCCCGGATGGGCGATGTCACCGAACGGCGCCGGAACGTCATCCCGGCCGTCGGCGGACCACGGTGTAGGAAAAACACATGAACCCGAACGACGTCGTGCCCGAGGTGCTCTGGAAACCGACCCCGCAACGGGTGTCCAGGGCGGCCATCACCGACTTCGCGGCGTTTGTCGGCGAGCGGACCGGACGGGACCTGACGGATTACCCCGCGCTCTGGGACTACTCGACGACCGACCTGGCGGGCTTCTGGTCCTCGATCGCCGACTACTTCGGCATTCACTGGCACGACCGACCCGGCGAAGTACTGCCGGCCGCGGTGATGCCGGGTGCCGACTGGTTTCCCGGCGGCACCCTGAACTACGCCGAGCACGCGCTCGCCGGGATGGGTCGGGGGCCGGGCGATGACCCCGCCGTGATCGCCGTCGCCGAGGACGGCACCGAACAACTGCTGTCCCTGCAGGAGCTGACCGCAGCGGTCGGGGCGGCGGAGGCCGGACTGCGCCGGCTCGGTGTCGGAGCCGGTGACCGGGTGGTGGCCCTGGTGCCGAATTCGGTGCACGCGCTGGTCGGGTTCCTGGCGACCGCGGCGTTGGGCGCGGTGTGGTCGTCCTGCTCGCCGGATTTCGGTGCGCCTTCGGTGATCGACCGGTTCACCCAGATCTCGCCCACGGTGTTGATCGCCGTCGATGGGTACCGCTACGCGGGCCGCGAGTTCCCGGTCGCCGCAACGGTGCAGAAGATCCGGGAGGCACTGCCGTCACTGGCCGGCGCCGTGCACATCGCCGCCCTCGACACTGCTGCCCCGGACGGCATGATCGGCTGGGACGAGCTGACATCGGTTGCGGCCGAACCGGAATTCACCGCCGTGCCGTTCTCGGCACCGCTGTGGGTGCTGTATTCATCGGGAACCACCGGTCTGCCCAAGCCGATTGTCCAGTCGGTGGGCGGCATTCTGCTGGAACACCTGAAATCCCTGCGCCTGCACTGGGATCTCGGGCCGGGCGACCGGTTCCTGTGGTTCACCACCACCGGCTGGATGATGTGGAACTTCCTGATCGGTGGCCTGCTCGTCGGGTCCACCGTCATCCTCTACGACGGTAGCCCTGGCCATCCCGACCTGATGTCGCTGTGGCGGTTGGCCGAACGGCACCGGGTGACGCTGTTCGGGATGTCCGCGCCCTACGTCGCGGCCTGTGAGAAGGACGGTCTGCGGCCGTCCGCCGAACTCGACCTGACGGCCATCGGCGCGATCGGTTCGACCGGATCACCGTTGTCCACCAGCGGTTTCCGCTGGATCCACGATCAGGTCGGTGGAGACATCCAGATCGCCTCCTTCTCCGGGGGCACCGACATCTGCACCGGCATCGTCGGCGGTGCACCGACCGTTCCGGTCTGGATGGGGGAGATCTCCTGCCGAGCGCTCGGCGCCAAGGTCGAATCGTTCTCGCCCAGCGGCGAATCGCTGGTGGACGAGGTGGGCGAGCTGGTGATCACCGCCCCGATGCCGTCGATGCCGGTGTTCTTCTGGGGCGATGACGATGGCTCGCGGCTGCATGATTCCTACTTCGCCGACTACCCGGGCGTGTGGCGGCACGGCGACTGGATCCGCATCACCTCCCGCGGGTCGTGCGTGATCGAGGGCCGCTCGGACGCCACGCTGAACCGCGGCGGGGTCCGGATGGGCACCGCCGAGTTCTACCGGGTGGTCGAGTCGGTGGCCGAGGTCGCCGATTCGCTGGTGGTGGACACCTCGTCGGCGTCCGGGGAAGGTGATCTGCTGTTGTTCGTCGTCCTCGATCCGGCCGCCGACTCCGCTGCGGTTGCGACCTCGCTCCGGACACTGATCCGACGCGAGCTGTCGCCGAGACATGTTCCAGGGCAGATCGTTGCGGTGCCGGCGATCCCGCGGACGCTCAACGGCAAGAAATGCGAGGTGCCGGTCAAACGGATTCTCGCCGGCTCGCCGGTCGACGACGCCGTTTCCCGGGATGCGCTGGCCGACCCCGCCGGGTTCGATGCGTTCCTGGCCACTGCCCGGGACGCCCTGGCGGCTGCGGGTTCTCGATGAGGCGTTTCGTGAGGACCGGGGCAGCGTGGTGGGTGGCCGGGCTTGTCGGGTCCTTGGTACTGCTCGCCGGATGCGCTACCGGTTCGCTCGCCACCTCCGAGTCGACGCCGTCCGTCTCGAGCTCTGCGTCGGTGTCGACCACGCCCCCGACCGGCCCGACCCTGATCGTGACGGTGCCCGAGCTGCTGCCGGCCGAAGAGACGACAGCGGCGCCGGCCCCCGAGCCGGCACCGGCGAGCCTCGTCGGTGCAAGAGCCGACTGATGCTCCGACCACGGCACCTGTCGAGGAGAGCACCGAGGAGCCGGCCGCCGATCCCGAACCGCCGGCCGAGACGGAGCCACCGGCCCAGGAGCCGGCCGCGCCGCGCCGGCGCCGGCAGTAGAACCGGAGCCCGCAGCACCCGCCGGCGAGGGACTGAACGTCTCGCTGGCGAACTGCGATGGCTGCACGGTGCTGGCGACCCATCGCGATGTCACCGGAAACCTGTCGGCGGCCCTGGTCGCCACCCCTTCCAGCCGGGCGATCCTGCTCTCGGTCGGTCCCGATGGCCAGGTCAGCGGCGTGGTCGGCGTGCCCTACGGGGCGGCCTTCTCCGCACCCGACGGCGGGGTCCTCGCCTGTGCGCAGGCGCGGTGCGTGGTGGTCGGTCGACAGTCCGACGGCCGGGCGATCCTGTCCGCCTTCGAGTTGACCTCCTCCGGAGCCTGGCGGGACATCTCCGGCGACGATGCCTTCCCATCGGCGACTGAACGAGCGGCCGTCGTCGATCTCGGCGGAGAACTGGGTATTGCTGTCCAGGATCAGGGCGACGGCGCCGCGGTGTGGATGCTCTACACCTGGGGTGGCGACCGCTACGCAGTCCTCGGCTGCACGGCCGATGGCTCCGCCCCGACCTCCACCGGCGCCGTCTCGCCGGAGCAGTGCCTGTCCTGACGTCCCTTCCTGCGCCTGCCCCGGCTGTTTCCAGATGGACTAAGGCGCCGTGATGGCGACGCCGTGCTCCTCGAAGTCGTAGACGGTGTCGTTGATCCGAAGCCCGTCGACAGCCCCGTGCCACTCCAGGTCACTGCCCTTGGTGAGTGCCACGGACAGCAGGGTCGGTGCTTCCCCACCATCGTTCAGGAAGGCCTGGAGATCGGTCCAGGAGCACAATGAGCTGTTCAAACCACACGGCACTCCGTCGAACTCGCTGCCGCTGAGACCCCACAGCCCGGAGGTGGTGCCATCGATGTAATCGCTCCAGCCGGGCAACGACACCGGTGGCAGGAATACCAGTGTCGAGAAGTTGTCGGACGGGAACGTCTCGAGGTTGGGATCGATCTCGAAGGCGATCTGCGGCATGTTGTTCGGACCGTTGTCGATGTTCTCGGTGAGATTGAAGACGTAGAAGCCGACCGCGGTGACTGCGAACGGGGTGAGGGCGAAGTCCTCCTCGTTGCCGTAGGTCACCTTCTCGCCCGTTGCGACCGACAGGTTCAGGCTGCCGTCGCCCACCGGCGGACTGAGAGGCCCGGAACGGAGGTCGGCGACTGGTGACCCCGAGGTGTTGCGATTGTTCACACCCCAGTTCCCCTCCGAAGGAACGGCGGTCGGGGGAGCCGTGGGCACGAAGTACCCGTTCAGGTCGACGATGACGTGGACCCGGCCGGCCGCGTTGTGAATGCTGAGCGAGCGGTCCGGTACCCAGTTGGACGTTGATCGCATTGGGGTGTGATCCGGAGTCGCTCCAGTTGAGGCTGCTCGCGAACGGCAACGGCGAGCCTCCCGGGAACACGGTCAGCCACGACGTTGTCGTGCCGCCGGTCACGGTCACGTTGATCGCCACGGCGGTGGCATCGACGGGAACATTGGCCGCCAGCGAAAGAGTCCGGGTCTCGTTGGGGCCCAGGCTCGCGGACGGGCGGGTGTCGAGCACTCGAAGCGGAGATGTCGCCACGAACGACGACGGACTGCTGTCCGCCGCCGAAGCCACGACGACGAAGCTCCCGGCGAATACAACGGCGACCACCGTCGCAACGAGAATGGTCCAACGTGTACGGCGTGACGATGACCTCATCACGTCCTCCGATCCCTCGAGTGGCGGCGGTCGCAGTTGGCCGAATCGGACTAACCAGCCAAAACTAACGAAGTGGTCAGGCTGGAGTAAACCACTCATCGTGCCCGAATGCACGCGCTAGGTGACGGGCAATCTCAAGGGGCGCAGTCCGGTCGGACTCCTCCGTCCGTGGGCGGTCTTGGCATGATCACCTTGACGAGCGCCTTTGAATTATCGCCATCGCTGGTGCGAATGGGTACGAAACTGAACCTCTATTGACACCGCAATCCGAGGGGAGTTGAGTGCGTAATCCGAACAGGTCTTCGCTCTTGGGGCGCAAGGGGGTGCCGGCCGGGGAAACCGGTGCAGTCGCTTGTAGGCGACCTTTACGGTTGCCTATTCCGGCTGATCATTTCGCGTGGTGCCCTTGCTCCGGGTCCATCGTTTGAATTCCATGTCATTCTGCCCAGCGAATTGCTCGTGGAGGTTATTCATGATGCGGGTTGGCCGGGTACTGCTGATCGCCCTATTGGTGACGATCTTCGTCGCACCGACCGCGTCGGCGGGGACAGGGACCCAGAGCAGGTTCGGTAAGACTCTGGGTGAGCTCTGGACGACCGTCCTCGAGTTGCCTGCCGATGAGAATCCTTTCACCAGTGCAGATAAGTGTGTCGAGCTGGACCAACGCGGTGCTCGCCGGACGACCGTTCCGTTCTCGGCGGCAGGCTCGACGATCACGTGCGAGGTGCCATTGGCAACCAAGATCTTCGTGACTGCTTGGACATCGGAGTGCAGCACCCTGGAAAAGGGTGTTTACCATGGTGACGACGAAGAGTCACTGAGAGCCTGTGCGCGTGAAGCGGATGAAAATGTGAAGGAGCCAATCGTCACGGTGGACGGCCGTCGCCTGAGGCTGCAAGAAGTAGAGACGCCTTTGCTGAACGTCGTGATGCCCGAGGATAATATCCTGGATGCAAAGGCGGGAGCTTCTGGTCAGTCGGTCGGCCATGGTTGGGTCGTACAGATCAATCCATTGCGGGTCGGCACCCACACAATTCTCATCACCAATGACGGAATCAATGCTGAGGGCGTGGACATCACCGGAACGAACACCACCACCATCATCGTCCGGCCGTCCTGGTGGTGATGAGGCTCTGCGCACGGTCAGCGTCGTGCAAGCAACATCTGGACCTGCTGTGCGGTGACCCGGTAGTGGCGGAGATCACTGGTGTGCAGCGCAACTGCCGGCTGATCAGCCCTTCGCGCCGGTCTTTGCCCGCAGGTGCGCTCGCTCGCCCTGCCGGCCGAACAGGCAGAGCACCTCGACGGGCTGCTCGTCGGCGCTGCCGAACCAATGCGCGACCCGGGTGTCGAACTCGGCGGCCTCGCCGGGAATCAGCACCAGATCCTTGTCGCCCAGCAGCAGCCGCAGTCGGCCGCTGAGCACGTACAGCCATTCGTAGCCCTCGTGGGTCTTCTGACCGTGCGGGCTCCGAACGCGTGTGCCGGGGATGATCATCTTGAACGCCTGCACCCCGCCGGCTCTGCGGGTCAGCGGAATCATCGTCATGTCGCCCCGGACGACCGGGCGCAGGTGTACCCGCGGGTCGCCGGTCTCCGGTGCGCCGACCAGTTCGTCGATGGGTACGCCGTGCGTGCGGGCCAGGGGCAGCAGCAACTCCAGGGTCGGCCGCCGCTGGCCGGATTCGAGTCGGGACAGGGTGCTGACCGAGATGCCGGTCGCCGTCGAAAGATCCGCCAACGTCGTCCGATGCTGCTGACGCAGCGCCCGCAACCGCGGGCCGACGGCGGTCAGCACCGAATCCACCTCGTCGTCCATGACTGCGAGCTTGCCATACCGGCAACAAACCTTGCGTCTTCAGCATGCCTGAACTGCAGAGTGATCTCATGAGCAGAAACAGCAATGATCAATTCGATCCGGATGTCGATGTGGCGGTGATCGGTGGCGGCGCAGCGGGTCTCACCGCGGCGGTCACCCTCGGACGGGCGCGGCGCAGCACCGTCGTCATCGACTCCGGCGCACCGCGCAACGCCCCCTCCGCCGGCGTGCACATGTTCCTGACCAGAGACGGAATCTCCCCTGCGGACCTCACCGGCATCGGCCGTCAGGAGGTCGAGTCGTACGGCGGGCGCTTCATCGACGGCACCGCCGTCACCGCGAGCCGGTCGGGTGAGAACTTCGCCGTCACCATTGACGACGGTCGGACGATCACCGCCCGGCGGCTGATGGTCACCACCGGTCTGACCGACGAACTCCCGGACATCCCGGGTGTGCGCGAGTTGTGGGGACGCGATGTGCACCACTGCCCGTACTGCCATGGCTGGGAACTGGACGGCCGGGCGGTCGGCGTGATCGGCAGCGGTCCTCGGGCCGTGCACCAGGCGTTGATGTTCCGGCAGTGGGTGTCCGACCTGGTGCTGTTCCTGCACACTGCACCCGACCTCACGACTGAGGAGGCGGAGCAGTTGGCGGCACGGGGAATCAGGGTGGTCATCGGGCGGATCGATGCCCTCGAGATCGTGGACGGTCACCTTGCCGGCGTCAGAATGGCCGATGGCGACGTCGTTGCGCGCCAGTCGGTGGTGGTTGCCCCGAGGATGGTGGCCAGGTCCGAGGTCTTGACTTCGCTTGGCCTGCAGTCGGTGCCGCACCCGATGGGGCTGGGCGAGTTCATCGAGTCCGATGCCTTCGGCCTGACCGCAGTTCCCGGGGTCTGGGTCGCCGGCAATGTCGCGGATCTTTCGGCCGGTGTGATCGGCGCCGCGGCCGCCGGGATGGTCGCGGCAACAGCCGTCAATGCCGACCTGATCGCCGAAGACACCCGGAGAGCAGTTGCCGCGTATCGGGAATCGTCGCCGAACATGTCGATCGACGCGCCGATTGCGGCGGGCGCGCGCTGACGGCAAAGGCGCGTCAGTGGTGCGCCGCGAGAATGTGGCTGAGCAGATCTCGCACCGCACCGGCCGGGGGAGTGCGGGGGCCGACCCAGACCGCCCGCAGAGCGCGCCGCAGGTCGATGCCGATCACGGGAATCGCCGTCAGGCGCCCGCTCGCCACGTCGTCGGTCACCGCGAGCTCGCTCAACACCGCCGGCCCGGCACCGGCCAGCACCCCGGCCCGGACGGCTGAGGTGGTGGACAACGACATGATCGGAGCCGACTGCCGTGCCTGGGGGCCGAGCGCGCGCCGCAATGCCTGAGCGAGCGCGTCCCTGGTGCCAGAGCCCTCCTCCCTGCTGATCAGCGGGGTGTCGTTCAGCTCTGCGGCATCCACCGGTCGTCTGCGCCGGACCCACGGGTGATCCGGCCGGACGACCACCAGCAGCTGATCGTGCGCGACGACCCTGCTGTGCAAGTCCTTCGGCACCCGAGGGCCTTCGATGAACCCGAGATCGACCTCTCCCGCGCGGACCTGCTCGATGACCCGGTCGCTGTTCGTCGCGGTCAGCGTGACCTCCGCCGAGTCCCGGCCCGTCCCACGTCCGGCGGCCTGCATCGATACCAGCCAGCGGGGCAGCAGTTGCTCGGCAATGGTCAGGCTCGCGCTGACCCGCAGGCGGGTCTGCTGGTCTCCCCGGAGCGCGGCCAACCCGGCGTCCAGCTCTGCTGCGCTGTGCAGCAACCGGTCCGCCCACTCGGCAACGCTGGTCCCGGCCGGTGTCAGCGTTGAGCCGCGTGCCGTTCTGGACACCAGCTGCACCCCGGTCTGTGCCTCGATGGAGGCGATGCGCGCGGATACCGCTTGCTGGCTGACCCCGATCTCCCGGGCGGCCGCATTCAGGCTGCCCGCATGGGCGACCGCCAGAAACACCTGCAGTGCTGCAAGATCGGGCATTCGCGGGCTCAGCGACATTCCTCGACCATAGTCCGGGGATACAACCTGCGCTTGTGACCCTACAACGAGCGCCCCGCTACCGGTGTCCGCCCGCGGACGGCAGGGTGAAGCCATGACCAGTTCGGCGAGTGTCCTGCAGTCCAGTGCACCGAGGTCGGCGGCTGCCACCGCCGTCCGCGGACGCATGCTGCTGCGTGACCTCGAGAGCCCCCGGCAGGTGCTGGCCAACATCACCCCCAACTGGTACGCGTCGGTCATGGGCACCGGGATCGTTGCGGTGGCCGCGGCGTCGTTGCCCCTGCAGTTCGCCGGATTGCGGGCGTTCGCAACGGTTGTCTGGGCACTCGCGGCAATCCTGTTGGTCGGCCTGACCGTGGCAACGGCCGCTCATTGGCGTCAACACCCGACGGTGGCCCGTGGACACCTGCGGAACCCGGTGATGGGCTTCTTCTACGGAGCGCCGCCGATGGCGATGATGACTGTCGGCGCCGGAACATTGTTGCTCGGCAGCGACGTCCTCGGTCCATCGATTGCGTTGGCCGTCGACTGGACGCTGTGGACTGCTGGCACGATCGCCGGGTTGATCTGTGCTGTCGTGGTGCCCTATCAGATGATGTCCCGGCGACGGGTGACCGCGCGGAATGCCTTCGGTGGTTGGCTGATGCCCGTGGTGCCGCCGATGGTGTCGGCTTCGACCGGAGCCTTGCTGATCCCTCACCTGCCAGCCGGAGATCTCCGGACGGCCATGCTGATGGCCTGCTACGCCATGTTCGCGGCCAGCCTGATCGCGTCGGCAGTGGTGATCACCATGATCTGCCGGCGGCTGTTCGCGGGTGACGTCGGTCCGGCCAGGATGGTGCCGACGTTGTGGATCGTGCTCGGACCTCTCGGCCAATCGATCACTGCGGCAAACCTGCTCGGTGGAGTGGCTCATCTCGCGCTCCCGGCGTCGACCGCCGACACCCTGCACAGCTTCGGGATCCTCTACGGGATCGCCGCTCTCGGCCTCGCGCTGCTCTGGGCGGCGTTGGCCGGTGTGATCACCATCCGCACCGCCCAGGAGGGCCTGCCGTTCTCGCTGACCTGGTGGTCCTTCACCTTTCCGATCGGTACCTGCGTCACCGGAATCACTGCGCTCAGCGTGAGCACCGGCTCCCGGGAGCTCGCGGCTGCCGCGGTGCTGAGCTACCTGTCCTGCTGGGGGCCTGGACCGTCGTGGCGGTTCGGACGGCGCACGGCAGTATCCGTGGGCATCTGTTCCTGCCCTGACCGGCGTCAGGGAACCGGTTGCCGCACGACGATCTCGTCCATCGTCAGTCCGCCCGATGCCGTGATGTTGAGTCGCGCGTTGGGGACGATCGGAATCCGGGTTGCCGCGAGACCACTGCCACCAGACCAGGTCACTTCGAGAATGTCGTTGTCGGCCAACACGTCCAGCGTTCCGTCCGGTCCATCCATCGGCATCTCGACCATGAGCCCCCGGTCCGGGCGGTAGATTCGCAGGACCCGATCCTGACCACTGAGGCCGAGTCGCCACAGCTGAACGCCCTGGCCGGTGACGTTGAGGTCAAGGCGTCCAACCGATCCCACCGCGACGTGGGCGGTCAACCGCCACACCGGTCCGACGTCCCCGGCGTCGACAGACGCGGTGTTCTGGCGGATCGCAGGCACCCGTCGCACTTCGGGCAGGTAGGCCTCCAGAGCCGGATGGTGCGAGACCACGAGCCGATCGCCGATCAGACTCAGCACGTGCGGCAGGCTCATCGCGGAGCCCCAGGATGCGTTCTTGGGGGCGACGTCGTCCAGTTCCCGCATCCAGGACATGATGGATCGACGGCCGTGTTCATCGAGAAATGTTGTGGTGGCGTACAACTGCCCATAGCTGAACCGGCGCCAGTGACGCGGATGGAAGTGCCGCCCGTCGTAATCGCCGATCGCGGACGCGACGTGATGGGTCACGTCGTTCTCCCAGACGCTGACCAGCAACACCCAGGACGTCCCGAGCAGGAACAGCTGCGGGCACTCCCACGCCGTCCCGGTCCATTCGGGGTCGCGCTCGGCCGCCGGCTTGGAGGCGAGAACGCCGTCGTAGGTCCAGTCCTGGAGATCGACGGAGCTGTACTGCAATGCGCAACCGCCGAACCCGTCCAAGCCGGCGCCGACGAGTGCGGTCCAGCCGTCGCCGGAACGCCAGACGAACGGGTCGCGGAAGGCGATGATTCGTTCGTTCTCCGGTGGTCCGTCGATGACCGCAGCTTCGGGTCGGCGTTCCCATCGGGTCAGATCGTCACCCGCGGGACGAGCGCGAGCGACCCGGCCCCTGCTCCAGTCGTCGCCGACGATGCTGGTGTAGAGGATGACCGGACCCTCGTCATCGACGACGCAGGAGCCGGACCAGCAACCCACCTCGCCGGGCTCGGGCGACAACGCAGTCTCCAGTTCCGTCCACCGGATCAGGTCCGGTGAGATCGCGTGACCCCAGTGGCACGCCGGCGACCAACTGTTGCCGACCGGGTTGTGCTGGAAGAACAGGTGGTACTCGCCGCCGACATGGACGATGCCGTGCGGGTCGTTGGTCCACCCGGTGGACGCGGTGAAATGCAGATGCGGCCGTGGACGGTCGATCTCGTGCGGCATGAACTGGCAACTTTCAGTCGGATCAGTGGGAATCACGGGCAGCGGCTGCCGCGGCAGGTCCGGATCCGTAGGTCCCCGCCGGTCATTGTGCACGCCTGGAGAACCAGCAGTCGGGCGATCAGCTGCGTGGGCGGCACACCGCTCGTTCGGCGGTGTCGACGATCAGCTCGATCGTCTCGTCGACCGACTTTCCGCGCTCGCTGTAGAAGCTGTCGAAAGTGTCGAAGCTGCACAACATCCACAGCACGTCGGTAGCCCGCTCGACGGAAACGTCCGCTCCGAGCGCCGAATCTTCATCCAGCCGGCGTGCCAGGTGAGCCATCCCTCCTGACCGCTCCTTCTCCATCTTCTGCACGGCCATGCCCACCGCATCCGGCTGGAGCTGGTTCAGCGAGAACAGCACCCGGTAGACCCCGCGGTCCGCGGCATACATCCGGCAGGCCGCCGTGATTCCCGCCCGGAGGTGTTCGCGCGCATCGGGATTGCCGACCGCCGCGGTGAGTGCAGGCAGTCCTGTTCTGGACCACAGATCCTCGACAAAGGCGTCGAAAAGGCCCGCCTTCGAGCCGAACACCGTGTAGATGGTCGACCGGGCGACCTTCGCGTGTCGGGCGATGGCATCGAGGCTGATCGGATCGGTGGGCGAGTTCCGCAACTGCTCGGCAAAGGTGTCGAGGATGCGCCGCCGGGTCTCCTCTGCTGCCTCTGCGCGGAGGCGTTGTTCGTACTTCCGGCCGACCATCGGCTCAGTATGTCACTTCATCAGACATGTTGACTTCCGAACTACGCGCTGTATTCTGAAAGACAACCCGTCCGCTGAAAGAGTGCTGAAGATGACCAACTCGATGACCCGTCCTGTACCGGCCGCGTCCGACCACGACCTCGGCGACGACCTGTTGGCAGGCAACTCGTGGCCCGTCGTAGTCGTCGGCGCGGGTCCGGCCGGTCTGGTCGCCGCGATCTCGTTGGCGCGTGCGGGAATCCGCTGTTTGGTGCTCAACAAGCGGACCCGCCCCGCCCAACATCCGCGTGCCACGGTGATCAGCCTGCGAAGCATGGAGCTGTTCCGTTCCTGGGGGCTGGCGGACGCCATCACCGCGGGCGGTCACGAGGTCGAGTGGCTGATGCTCGTGACGACCACGTTGGCCGATGCGGCCGCCGGAGTCCCGGTGCAGGTCGGCTATCCGAGCGTGGCCGAAAGCGCGTTGCTCAGCCCGACCCGACCGGCCTGCGTCCCGCAGGACCATCTGGAAGCGGTACTGACGGCGCATCTGAAGGAGCTTCCGGCGGCACGCTTGGTCACCGGCATCGACGTCGAGGACGTCAGTCAGGAGCCTGACGGTCACCACCTCCAGCTGCATCAGGTGCAAAGCGGATTGCGCATGTTCGTCCGCGGCCGGTATCTGATCGGAGCCGACGGTTCGCGCAGCATCGTGCGAGAACGACTGGGCCGCACAGCGTTCGCCACCGATGAGCAGGCCGGCGCGTTTTCCGTGCTGCTGCACGCCCCGCTGTGGGACGTGGTTGCCGACCGGCGGTACGGGATCTACGTGACGGACCAATCAGGACCGGCCACCTTCCTGCCGGCCGGACGCCCCGACCGATGGGTCTTTGCCTTCAACTGGGAGCCGAGCGAGGGGGGTGAGCCGCCGGCCGCCGACGAGCGGCTGCTCGCCCGGATCCGATCGGCCGCCGGTGTCCCGGATCTGCCGGTCCGCATTGTCGCAACGAACCACTTCAGTTTCTCCGCCGCGATCGCCGAGAAGTTCCGCATCGGTGACGCCTTCCTCGTTGGCGACGCGGCCCACCGGGTGACACCCCGTGGCGGCACCGGGATGAACAGTGCCATCGCCGACGGCTTCAACCTGGGGTGGAAGTTGGGCTGGCGGTTGAACGGCTGGGCCGGCAATGCAGTCCTGGATTCCTACGAGTTGGAACGGCGCCCGGTCGCCGAGCACAACCTGATCCGATCCCTCGATCCGATGGGCAGTCGCCGGGACGCCCGGGACGAGTTGGCCTTCGATCTGGGTGGGCGGCTGGCCCACCACTGGCTCGATGCGCGGCAGGGCCCGATCTCGACCCTCGACCTGCTCGGACCGGGACTGACCCTGTTGACCACCCGACGACACTCGAGATCGATCCCGCCGGTAGTTGAAGGCCCGCCGATCGTCGTGCACCACCTCGACCGATCCACCGCAGCGAAACTCGGCGCTGATCGACCCGGTGGATTGCTGTTGCGGCCGGACGGCATCCGCTGGGATCCGTCGCGGTTGTCACTCACTGATTTCTCTGGCCGCCGCGGTGATCAGGAGACGCGCGGGTTGTTCGCTGCGGTGGACCGACCGGAGCCGGCGGTAGCCCGATAGGGTGCCGGAGGCCGCGAAAGCTGTCGATGCGGTCGCCATCGCTTGCTGGGGAGGACTCTTCGTGCGGGTAACAAAAATGGCGGTCGTCGCTGCGATGATCCTTTCGATGGGTGTCGCGGGGGTGCAGTCGGCATCGGCATCGAGCGCGGTCGTGCCGACCCCGGTCACCCCGACGACCACGGAGATCCCGCTGGAGTTGGCATCAGCTGCGCGGTCGGTGCCTGTCGAGCCACCGTCCGTTCAGCGAGCGGTTCCAGGCACGACGTCGACGGCTCTTGTCCCGACGCCGGCGACAATCCCATCGGCGCCGCCGTCCGGCACCGAACCCCTCGTCATCGAGCACGAGGTCGACGGGTCGTTCTCCGCCGTCGGATTCCGCTACCAAACGATGGAGGATGCACCCGCCATCGAGGTGAAGGTCCGGGAGAACGGCGTCTGGAGCGAGTGGGAACCGGTCGCCGAGCCGGACGGCGGTCCGGATGACGATTCCGCAGAGGGCCGGCGCGCCGCCGCCCATGCCGCGAACGGTGACCACCGAGCCGCTGCTGACCAGCCGGGCCGACGCCTTCACGGTCCGGGTGACACCGAACGACGGGGAGATCCCGGAAGGCTTCGGTGCCCTCGTCATCGATCCGGGAACCTCCGCTGCCGACGCCCAGGTCGGCGCGACCGCGCAGGCTGCGGCTGCGGCGCCGTCGGTCGACTTCCCTTATCCCGCACCGAAGATCATCAGCCGCGCCGGCTGGGGCGCCGACGAGAGCCTGCGCACCGCCGACCCCGAGTGTGTGACCCCGGACTACGACAACACCATCAAGATCGGCTTCGTGCACCACACCGCATCGACCAACAACTACACGGCGACAACGGCTTTCGAGCAGCTCAGGGCCATCTACGCTTACCACATCCAGGGTTTCGGCTGGTGCGACTTCGGCTACAACTTCCTGGTCGACAAATACGGGCGGATCTTCGAGGGCCGGTGGGGCGGCGTCGACCGGCCGGTCCACGGCGCCCACACCGGCGGCTTCAACACCGACACCTTCGCCGTTTCCGCCCTCGGCAACTACGAGGAGGTCGGTGCGCCCGACGGAATGGTCAATTCCATCGCCCAGGTGCTCGGCTGGAAGCTCGGCATGTACGCCAGGGACGTCTACGGCCGCGACACCCTGGTCAGCGCGGGCGGGGGCACCAGCAGGTATCCGGCCGGTGTTTCCGTGACGTTCAACGTGATCAGTGGCCACCGCGATCCGGGGAACACGTTGTGCCCCGGGCAGTTCCTGTACGACCGATTGCCGCAGATCCGGCAGATCGCCGCCGGCGTCGCGCAACAGACCTACACCGGCATCACGGCGGTGAACCCGGTGAATCAACGGAAGAGCTATGCCGGTTCCGCCGCGTCGATCAGCGCGTTCGTCCCGGCCTCGACGTACTACGAGTTCACCGTGACGGAGCTGTGCACGGGCCGGACGGTGCGACGGTTCATCGGCTTCACCGAGCGCGGCACCCTGCAGCTCGGGTGGGATCTGCGCGACGACTCCGGGCAGTACGTCCGCGGCGGCAACTACAGCTGGCGACTTGCCGCGACGAACGGCGGTCAGGCGACCGGTCAGGTCGAGGTCGTGCCGCCCACCGAACGAGCCGCCGGGGCAACCACCGCGAGCGGGATCAGCGCTGCCGGTTTCATCCCGATCACCCCGGTCCGGGTCAGTGACAGCCGGAACGGGAACGCCCAGCCGCTGGCAGCGGCGAGTACCCGCAACATCAAGGTGGTCGGCGCGGGCCAGGTACCGGCGACCGGGGTGCAGGGCGTCGCGCTGAACGTCACGTCGGTGTGTGCGACCGAGCAGACCTTCTTCACCGCCTGGGCCGCGGGCAGCCCGCAGCCGTTCACCTCGTCGTTGAACGTCGGGCCCGGCGATGTCGTCCCGGGCCTGGTCGTCGCGCCGGTGGGTGCCGACGGCAGCGTGACCGTCTACAACTCCAACGGGTCGTCCCACCTGGTGGTCGACGTCGTCGGGTACTTCCCGGCCGACCGGTGGCAACACCCTGCGCAGCACCACCCCGGTTCGGGTCCTCGACGGCTGGGCCACCCCGATGTCCGGAGGTCAGTCGAAGACCCTCTCCCTGGCCCAGTCCCTCGGCGTGCAGCCGGCGTCGCTCGCCGGGGTGGTCGCGAACGTGACCATCGCCGGGGCATCCGCGCCGGGGTATGTGGAGCTCAGTCCGGGGACGCAGCCCTCGACCGGGACGTCCTCGGCGAACGCACGCGTCGGCGGGGTGGCGGCCAACCGGGTGCTGATCGGCACCGAGAACGGCCAGCTGACCGTCCGGTACCAGGGCGGCACGGCGGCGGTCATCGTCGACGTCGTCGGGTACTTCACCGGCCAGGGGTCCGGTGCCAGGTACACCTCGGTCACGCCGACCCGGATCGTCGACTCCCGCACGGGCACCGCGGTTTCCGGACCTCTCGGTGCGAACTCGACCACCAATGTCCCGGTCACCGGCGTCGGCCCGATCCCCGGCTCCGCGGCGTCGGTGATGGCGACGCTGACCAGCGTCGACGCCACCCAGACCACCTTCTTCACGGCCTGGGCCGCCGGCCAACCCCGGCCGTACACGAGTGATCTCAATCCGTCAGTCGGGGCGCCCAGGGCGAACGCCGCGGTGCTGTGGCCGGGCACCGGGCGGGCGTCATCCATCTACAACGCCGCCGGGACGAGTGGGGTGATCGTCGACGTGACCGGCTACTTCGGCTGAGGGTTTCCAGGCTCGGCGCGTTGTCAAGGGTGGCTCGGTCGGTGCGGCACCTGGCGTTTTGCCCACGCCCGGTCACGCCAGGTAGGGTTAGCCGCCGGTGGCCACCCCAGGGTGGCCCTGGGAAGCGTGCCAGAGCGGCCGAATGGGACACACTGCTAATGTGTTGTGCTCGCAAGGGCACCGAGGGTTCAAATCCCTCCGCTTCCGCGCTGGGCCTCGGTTTCCGGGGACCGGTGGCACGGCCCGTTCGCTCCGGCGAGCGGGAGCACGACAGCTCGATGACGGCGACAGCCCGATCGGGACAACTGAACAAGCGCCTGTAGCTCAACGGATAGAGCATCTGACTACGGATCAGAAGGTTGGGGGTTCGAATCCCTCCAGGCGCACCCATCAACGTCAACCGACGCCCCGCCCTTTCGGCGGGGCGTTCTGCGTTCCGGGCCGTCGTAGGCGATCGGGGCGCTCATCGGGACAGCGTCGCCGTCCAGCAGCCAGTAGTAGTTCACCCCGGTCACCGCACTGATGCGCTTGGACACCTGAATGATGTCGCGGGGCTGGCCGTTGTCACGTTTCCCAGCCACGCCAGGATTGCACCGGTACGCCACAGCACTCGGCGGCCTCCGCCACGTTGCCCCAGCCCATGTTCTGGCGCGCCAGAGCTAGGGCGGGCACGCTGCGGCGTGATCGACGGCATCGATTCGACGATGTCGAGCTGGCGGGCGAGCGCCCGGGCGAGATCGTTGACGGTGTGCGACGTCTCGACGTCAACGACGACGCCTTCGGGCTCGCCGTCGAGCGGTCGGACGCGCAGGATCAGTTCCATCGGTGGCCAGCAATGTCGCAGATGATCTGTCCGTTCACGGGCCGATCGAGGGTTCCGCCGACGACCCGCACGCGGATCCGGTCGGCGACTGCAGCGACGGTACGATCCGGTGGTGACCGAGTACCACGTGCGCAGTTGGGTTCTCACGCTCGGACAGGTCGCACTTGCCGTGATCGCGCTGTTGGTGGCCGCCGGGCTGGCCACCGTCCCGACGGGCTCGGCACGGGCACTCGGCGTCATCGTGGCGATTGCGGTCCTCGCGCTCGCCGTGTTCCTGATCCGTTCGTTGCGGCGTCAGGCGATCCTCGTCGACGGCGACCGGGTCGGGTGGCGACGCGGGCTGACGTCGAGAGTCACCGGCTGGACCGACCTCGACGACGTCGAGGCGGCGACCGTCGCCAAGGTGTCGACATCGATCAACAAGAAGCGGCCCGACGTGATTCTGTGGACCAGGGTCGGCGGGCTGCGCGGCGTCAACGCCGTGCTGCTGCGCCCCCAACTGACGAAGGATGTCCGGGAGATGCTCGACCTCCGCGCCGGGAGCAGCGAGACGCTGCACCCGTTCATCGTGCCGCTCAGCGCCGTGCGCGAGGCCGACCGCGCCGCGCTCCTCTCCCTGCTCGACTCCCGCGGGCTGCTCCCCGCCTGACATCCCCGAACGTCGATCCACGTTTGCGTCGCGCTTTGCGCGCTCTGCAACACATTTTTCGCGACGCAAACGTGGAGTGAGGGGGCTCCAAGCCGTCACGCGTTGGCGAACAGTTCGGCGTGACGGATGTACGACGTATTCCCGCATGTCGGGCACGTCGAGGAGAACTCGTGCGCGCGCCGGCGGGCGAGGGTGACGATCGGGTTGCCACCGTCGGCAACGGCCACGAGATGGTTGTTGCCGCACACCAGGCACTGCACATCGTTGAGGTTGCAGAACAGCCCGGCGCCCAACTCCTCCGAGAGGTCGGCACCCGCCCGTGACCGTCGGTCGAGTTCCTCGAGATCGGTGCCGTCCGACCAGTGCACGACCCCGAAGTAGCGGTGCAGGCTCGTCTTCATCGGCATGTCGAGAACGACGCGCCGGACTCGCCGGTGGTCGAACGCCGCGGTGTCCTTGCGGAACTCGTATCCGCGCAGCCCGGCTGTCACCGCCGACGGGATCTCCTCGCCGGCGGCGAAGAACGTGACGGCCCAGCCGTCAATCGCTGAGCGGTTCACGGTCAGCCTCCGGTCGGTTCCATCGGGATCGAGCTCCGGGCCAGGTGCTCGGACTCGTTCGAACTGGCCAACGTCTGCGGCAACAGGCTGTCACGGGGGACCTCGGCTCGAAGCACGATCCCATCCTTCCCCGCGAATCGCTGGGCGATGCCGGGACTGGTGGTGACCAACACCATCGACCGGCCTCGGGCGGAACCGCGCCGCGGGGTAGCTATCGCCTGCAGTTCCTGGCCTTGGACATGACTGCCCTGCTTTACTAGGCGGGTGTTTTCCAGACCCCCGGCCCTGGCCCAGCAGCTCGCCACCGAGATCGAGAAGTCGATCGTCGACCGTCGGCTGCAGACCGGTGACCGCATCGCGACGATGGATGAGCTCAGAGAGCAGTCTGGGTACGGGCGCGCCACGATCGGCGAGACCGCTCGGCTGCTGTCCGAGCGCGGTGCAGTCGAAGTCCGCCCCGGTCGAGGTGGCGGGTTGTTTGTCGCGGCACCGAACCCGGTGGTGCAGATTCGTCGCACCCTGCTGACCGCCCCCCAGAACGGGTCCACCGTCGGTGACGCCGTCGCAGTGCGGGAGGCAATGGAGGAACTCATCGCCCTCGACGCAGCTCGGCATCGGACGCCCGACGACATCGCCGACCTCCGTCTCCGATTGAGTGCCATGCAGGGTGCCGGCTCTGACTGGACCGCATTCATGGCGGCCAACTGGTCACTGCACGAGCGCATTGCTGCCATCACCCCGAACAGCCTGGCGAGCGGCGTCTATCTCGCCACGATTCGTGCTGTCGCGGAGCTTCCGGTCCGGGCGCAGACCGATATCGATGCGGCGGACTATCTGGCCTTGCGGACAGCGATCCATGCTGAACTGGTCGACGCAATAGCCTCCGGCGACCTGGAGCAAACCCGCCAGGCCGTCGACGCTCACCGCGGAATCAGCATCGGATCGGGCGGCGTTTTCAACGTCGCCAAGGAACTCGCCCTGATCGAGAGGGCCCGTGACGTGCTGGAGGAGACAGCTCGCGTGCTTCGCGGTCAGGTCGCTGTCGCGCATTGCGACGGGCACACCTTCACCGTGCTGGCGGCGGCTGGGAAGGCCAGGATCCACGGCGTTGACCGGGCGCTGATCGGCGAGCGCACCTCGTTGATCGCCCCGACCGGCATCTGGTGGATCTCCCAAGCGCCGTCGGCGGCCGTGGACGAGTGGAGCCGCTCCATCCCGGATGCGCAGAAAGAGGGGATCCTTCGAGCTCTGGACCGGGTGCGTGACGATGGCGGCGTGACGGTCGGTCTCGCCTCGGTGCACAACCGCGTTCAGCAGTTCCGGCTCGAACGCTTGAACGGCAACGCATCAACGCCGTTGCAGGAGGCACAGGCACTGTGCGCGGTGGTTGAGGACCCGATGGATTTCGTTGCCTCGCGGTTCGGCGACGGCGACACAGTCGGCAATCATCCCGAGGTGCGCAGCATCTGGGCACCCGTCCTGGACGGGCAAGGCCGTGCTGTTCTCGGTGTCATGGCCACCGGATTTCCCAGTCGACCAGCCATTGACTGACATCGTCGACACTGTGAGGAATCTCGCCACGAGCGTCAGCTCTCTCACTGATTGACCACCTGTCCTCAGGCAGGGCCATCTACCGAGTAAGGGCGCCAATACTGGTCGCCAAGTGCCGGACGGCGTCAACCACCTCGGCCAGCGGTTGATCGACCGGGAAGCCGGTGGCCATGACGCCGAGAACGACGCCGCCCTGCTGATCCAGGACCGGTGACCAGATGCTGCGCACTTCGGGGTGTTCCGCGCTGGTTTCGGTCTGGTCGAAACGTGAGGCGACGAATTCTGTCGGGTCACTGACCGCTGCGCACAGCAGCTTGGCCTCTTCGGCCTGACTGAGCCGAGTTCCATTGCTGCGCTCGGCATTCAATCTGACGCGCTGATCGTGCACCGATGCCAAGCCGACGGTGAGCCCGCCGTCTTCCCGCACCTGGCTCAGGACCTGCCGGACCTGGTTGCGCTGTGCATCCGGCGTCGAGTTCAGCCATTCGTCGATGATCTCGGGACCTTGCTGGGATATCCACCAGATGCCGGTCGGGGCAACGAGTGACGTCCGGTCGCCGATCATGGCCCGGTCAACGCCGTGGATCCTGGCCTGTCCGGCCGCCGCCAGGACGGTGAACGTCTGCCCGTCGCAGTGCGCGACGGCGATCTGTCCGCGGACGCTGCGGGCGGCGCCCTCGAGCAGGTGTCGGGATCGGTCGATCAGGCTGAGTTGATCGGCGTACCGCTCGTCGGAGGCGACCATGGTGCGCGGTGTGAAGCTGCCATAGCCCCCTTGGAAGAACAGCAGCGGAAGGCCTTCGTCGGCCGAATCGAGGTCGAGGACCCGCCCGATGACGATGTCGTGATCGCCTGCGGTGTGGATGGTTTCGGTTTCGCAGTCGATCCAGGCCACGGCACCGTCAATGATGGGCGAGCCGGTGGGGGCGGGTGTCCATCCGACGCCCGCGTACTTGTCGCCTCTGTCCTTGATCACTACGGCGGGCAGCGAATTGCCGGCACAGTTGTTCGTGATCGGCACCGAGGATGTTGACGCAGAACCGTCCCGCCCGGCGCAATCTCGCCCAGCTGCCGGAATTCGACGCCGGCAGGAACGCGACCAATGGCGGATCCAGGGAGACGCTGGTGAACGAGCCGACCACCATGCCCTCTGGCTGGCCGTCCTCACCGATGGCGGTCACCACCGTTACGCCCGTGGGGTAGTGGCCCAATATTCGGCGGAATCGTTGTGGGTCGTGCGCTCGCGCCGCTGGGGCGATGTGCGGGGCCGCAGGGTCGATGTGCGTGGCCGCAGGGTCGGGCAGAACGGGAGTGCTGGTCATCGTCGCCACCTTGTCGTCTTTGAGCTGTGGTCAGGAAGGTGCTGTGTTTGTGAAGTGCTGTGATCACAATGATTGTCGCCAGGCAGGAGCTGGATGAGATGTCAGGAACCGGCGACGCCGCTGAGGGTGAGGATGGACCCGATGGCGATTCCGCGATGGGCGTCTACAGCCTCACGGGTCTGGACTGGATCCCCAGATGCGATGGCGTCCACCAACTGCGCGTGAATGGCAGTGCGCTGGTTCAGGTACTCAGCAGCGTCATCGTCATTGTCGGTCTGGGGGGAGACCGGGAGTTCGGCGACGCAGCGGATCGTGGCCAGGTAAACGCTGCGCGCCAGGCTGTTCGGGGTGATGGCGGCAACTCGCTCGTGCAGCACCCAGTTGGCGGCCATGAATCCGGCCCAGTCGGTGCCGGTTGCCTGCATGACCTCCATCAAGCCGCGGAGTTCGGCGATGTCGTCCGGGGTTCGGTGCTGGGCGGCGTCGAGCGCGATGAGCTCCTCGAGCGCCTCGCGGACGGCGATGGCGTCACCGACGGTGGAACCGCCCTGCGGCGCCATCAACAGGGTGCGACGGATCTGAACGGAAGGGCTCTGCGGCGCGACGAACAGTCCGCCGCCGCGGCCGGGACGCACTTCCACCGAGCCTCGTTCGGAGAGCAGGCGGGCGGTTTCGCCGATCGTGGCGCGCCCGTAACCGGACTGCTCCCTGAGCTCGTCCATGGTCGCGATGCGGTCCCCCGAGAGCAACTGGCGATCGATGATCGATTTCTCGATCTCGGTAGCGAGCTGCTGGGCGAGGGCCGGCGGTCTGGAAAACACCCGCCTAGTAAAGCAGGTTCGAGGTCGGATGACCAGATAAACCACCCGAAACATCCGGGTAATTTATCCTTGACACCGACGAACCTATCGACGAGGATCTAAACACCCGAAACATCCGGGTGGTTCGGGATCGCGAGCTTGTCTCCTAGGTGTGAGCGGCCCGCTCTCGGAATCGAATGGCGCCCGACGATGTCGTCGCGGTTGACTTGGAGGGAAGAGCAGATGCGTCTGGTTGGGATCCGTCACGCGGGGACTGTCGAAGTTGCGGCCGTGGTGCACGGCAAACTGCTGCCGCTGGCCGGGGTCGCCGAGTTCTGGAGCGATCCTTACCGCTTTGTCGACGAGGAGCACCTCGCGCGCAGCGCGCCGGTGGCCACGGAGACCGTCGAGCTCGTCCCGCCGGTGCGCCCAGACGCTCGCATTCTCTGCGTCGGCCTGAATTACACCGATCATGTTGCGGAGGGACCGTTCTCGGCGCCTGATCACCCGACGATCTTCGGACGGTGGACGCCGTCACTGGCGGTTTCCGGCCATCAGGTCGAGGTGCCGGTGGACGAGGACGGCCTTGACTGGGAGGCAGAACTGCTCGCCGTCGTCGGCCGGCCGTTGTCGGTCGCTACCGAAGAAGTGGCTGCAGCGGCGGTCTTCGCCTATGGGTGCTTCAACGACATCACAGCACGACGGGCGCAGAAGCTCACCACCCAATGGACGATCGGCAAGAACGTCGACTCCAGCGGGCCGGTATCGGAGTTGGTGACCGTTGACGAGGCGCCGGATCCGGCCTCCGGTCTGCGCATCACTTCTCGGGTGAACGGCGAACTGACCCAGGACGCCAAAACCGACCAGATGATCTTTCCGGTGCCGCAACTGCTGGCATTCCTCAGTCGGACCTTCACCCTCCGTCCCGGTGACCTGGTGGCGACCGGGACGCCCAGCGGGGTGGGCTACGCGCGTACGCCGGCCTGGCTGCTGCACGCGGGGGACAGCGTCGAGGTCGAGATCGAGGGAATCGGTTCGGTCCGTTCGCATGTGATCGGCAGACGGGAGTCTTCGCAGTGATTCAGGAGAGCCCATCATCGGGGCGCCCTGCGGACTGCGTCGTCGTCGGGGCCGGGCCGGTCGGATTGTTGACCGCGCTACTCCTTGCCCAGGATGGTTGGCAGGTCACGGTTGTCGAGCGCTGGCCCGCCCGGTACCCGATGCCGCGGGCCTGCACGATCGACCACGAGGCACTGCGCATCCTGCAGGCGGCCGGCGTGATGGCCGAGCACGGGGATCTGTTCGAGCCTTCGCAGGGCGAACGGGGCGGCTACCAGATCCGCAATGCGAACGGCGTACTGCTGCGATCGATCAACTGGAACCGGACGGCAGAATCAGGGTGGGCCAATACCAATGGCTTCTACCAGCCCGATCTGGAGGAAGTGCTCGAGGAGATGGCGCATGCGCTGCCGGGGATCGAGATCCGGCGCGGTTGGACGGTCACCGGCATCGAGCAGTCGGCTGATTCGGTCTCGGTCACGATTGCGAGCACGGCGGACAAGACCGACCAGAAGTCCCTGCACGCGTCCTGGGTGGTCGCCGCGGATGGCGCCAACAGCGCCGTGCGGAACCTGCTCGGCATCGACAGTGTCGACTCCGGTTTCGAAGCCGACTGGCTGGTCGTTGACTACCAACCGCTGATAGACCTGGAATGGGAGGCCTTCGTCACCCAGTACTGCGACCCCGCGCAGCCCGCGACCGCCGTCAACAGTGGTCCGGGGCGTCGGCGCTTCGAGTTCATGCGCCGTCCGGACATGACGGCCGAGGAACTCGGCCGACCGGAGACCGCGTGGCAACTGATGGCGCCGTGGGGCGTGACGGAAGCCAACGCCCGGCTCGAGCGGGCCGCCGTCTACACCTTCCGGGGCCGGTGGGCCAGGGAGTGGAACCGGGGCCGGGTGTTCCTGGCCGGTGATGCAGCGCACCTGATGCCGCCGTTCCTCGGCCAGGGGCTGTGCGCGGGACTGCGCGACGCCCGCGCCCTGACCTGGCGATTGTCGTTGGTGCAGCGCGGACTTGCCGAAACCTCCGTCCTGGACAGTTACGGATCCGAGCGCGGCGGGCACGTCCGGGAGATCATCGCCGAGGCGGTGAGCATCGGCCGGGTGATCTGCGAGACGGACCCCGAGCGAGCCGCTCAGCGCGACAGCGCGATGGCCGCTGAATTGGCCGATCCCGACGCCATCACGGTTGAACCGCCGCACCCGCGTCTGGGTGAGCCGTCCATCACGCTGCCGAGCGGCGGCGCCGAAGGCCGACTGTCGGTGCAGGGCCGGGTGCAAATCGCCGGCAGTAGCGGACTTTTCGATGACCTGATCGGCGCAGGCTGGCAGCTCATCGGGCTGGGCGTCGACCCGGCCGCGCAACTCGCCGCCGCAGACCTGTTCTGGTTCAACAGTATCGGCGGCACGGTCAGCCACATCGACGGCAGCGGTCCGGTCCACGACGTCGACGGCACCTACCGCCAATGGTTCGAGTCCCACGGGTGCAGCGTGCTGCTGGCTCGACCGGACTTCTACGTCTTCGCCACCGGCGAACCCGCCGACGTGCCCAGGATGCTGACCGAGCTCCGCAGCAGTATGAGTGCCATCCATTCCCCGGCCGTTGAATACCAGCGAAAGGTCGCAGCGACATCATGACCATGCGAATCACCCGGCTCGCAGATGCCGAGCCGTTCAAGCCCGTCGGTCACGAGGGCGTCGGTCCGGTTCACCTGCAGGGCGGCCCGTCGACCCCGACAGCGAAAGTCACCGTTGTGTTGTCGCACTACCTCCCGCGCGCGTCCGCAGAGCTTGCACCTCAGCCGGTCGAGACCGTCTACGTCGTCCTCTCGGGGGCTTTGGTGATGATCAGTGAGGGCGAGGAAGCGACTCTGGAGCCGCATGACTCCGTGCACTTCACGCCCGGCACGATGCGGTCCGTCGAGAATCGGACCAACCTCCCGGCCAGCATGCTCGTGATTCGCCCCACCGCCTGAATCAGAGAGAAGAGTCAAATAGATGAGTATTCAGGACAGTGGAGTCCACGCCCATGACGGAGCGGGATCGACGCTGCAGCACCAACCCGCCCACCGCTCCGTGCCGGGCGTCTTCAACGCGACCCTGGCGACCTTCGCCGCCATGGCGCTGTACGACCACCTCGACGGCGAGCAACGGGCCCGGGTGGTCGTACCGCTGGACGACGAGAACCGCACCAATTGGAATTTCCTGCCCGAGTCCGGTCGCCGCGGCGTGCCCATTCGTGACATGTCCCAGACACAGCGGTATCTCGCGCATCGGCTGATCGCGCAGTGCATGTCTGTCGAGGGGTACGCGCAGGTGGTCCAGGTGATGTCGCTGGAGCATGTGCTCCGTGAACTCAACGAGCCGGTATTCGGGCACGTGGCCGCCCACTTCCGGGACCCGGAAGGCTATTTCCTGACTTTCTTCAACCAGCCACAGCCCGACAGTGACTGGGGGTGGCGCCTTGTCGGGCACCACCTGTCGTTGAACTTCACCGTTGCAGGGCAGGATCTGTTCGCCTCGACGCCCCTGCTCATCGGATCGGAACCGGCTCGGCTCGGCCCGTTTCGCATCCTCGGCAACGAGGAGGACCTCGGCTTCTCGATGCTGGCGACCCTCGATGCCCAGCAAACGTCGATTGCGACGATCCACCCGACCCCGCCACCGGACTTCGCGAGCAGATGCGTCCCGATTCTTGGCCAGGAAGAATGGCCGGATGAACACGGGGTCGGCCGGCGGGACGCCATGATCGGCGATGCGGATCGAGAGGCGCTGCGCTGGATCAAGAATCAGCCCCGGGGGCTGTCCCGCGGCGCCATGGGAACAGACCAGCGGGAGGCCTTCGACACTCTGCTGGAATCGTTCATCCTGCGGCTCAAGCCGGAGCAGGTCGGCTGGGAGATGGACCGCATCCGCCGAGCCGGTCAGGATGATCTGCACTTCGTCTGGGCCGGATCACACCGGATCGACGAGCCGCATTACTTCCGCATTGAAGGGCCTGTCACGCTGATCGAGTTCGACAACACCGAGGACAACGCGAACCACGTGCACTGTGTGTGGCGTGATCCGGAGAACGACTTCGGCTACGACATTCTCGCCCGGCACCGCGCGGCCCAGCACGGCTCGGCGCAGCACGGCGCGGGTCATCACAGCGCGGGGCAGGCTCATCGCCATGAGTGATCCGACGCAGATTCAGGCGGCGATCGTCGACGCACCGGGCGCGCAGCCGCGGCTGGGTGTGATCGCCGCTCCACGGCGCACCCCCGGAACCACCGTGGTCGCCGTGGCGGCGGCGCCGCTGAACCCGCTCGATCTGCTGATCGCCTCCGGAACGTTTCACTCCGCCCGCCACGAAAACGCCTACGTCCCCGGCAGCGAATGCGTTGGAGTGGTGCTCGACTCGGACCGGTACCCGGCCGGCACCTGGGTCTACGCCGAATGCCATCCGTCGCCGGCCACGCCGGGTGCATTCGCGACCCGGGTGCTCGTCGCCGATCAGGACCTGCTGCCGCTGCCTGATGGGGTCGACCCGGTCCTGGCAGCGGCGGTCGGCAACTCCGGTACCGCGGCCTACATGCCGCTGATCGAGAATGCCAAACTCGTTGCCGGAGAGTCGGTTCTGATCCTGGGTGCCACCGGCGCGGTCGGCCAGCTCGCGGTACAGATCGCGAGCAAGATCGGTGCGGGCCGAGTGGTCGGCGTCGCCCGCAATCGGGCAGCCTTGGAACGCCTGCTCGCGCTCGGCGCAGACGCCGTCGTCGACCTGCGCGCGGACGAGAGCGTTCCGGACCTGGCGGCCCGATTGCTGACCGTGGCAGGCCCCGTCGATGTCGTCCTGGATGGCCTGTACGGGGCCCCACTGGAGGCCGCCTTGCAGGTGTGCGCGCCGCACGCAAGAGTCATCAACATCGGCAACCTGGCCGGCCCGACGGCCGAGATACCGGCCGGGTTGCTCCGCGGCAAGCAGCTCACGCTGTCCGGCTTCGCCGGGCTGCACACCCCGCTGCAGGACAAGCGGCCCGCCCTGACCTGGCTGTGGACCGCACTCGCCGACGGAGACCTGCAGGTCGAGGTCAACACGTTCCCGCTCGAGCAACTGCCGGCAGCGTGGCAGGCGCAGGCGGTCTCCCCGCACGCCAAATGCGTCGTGCTGCCCGGCGGTACTGAACTTCCCCATCAAACCCGACGACACAACGAAGTGAGAGTCTGATGTCTGCTGCTGTGCTGGATGCTGCTGCTGTGACTGCCGAGAGGGCGACCGAGGTGGCGACGGGGGTGTTCGCCGGCCCGATTCGCGGGCTGAAGTACCAGACACCAACGCTGTCCGGGGTGACCAACGAGCACGGCGAGTTCCGCTACCGGCAGGGCGAGACCGCGACGTTCCTCGTCGGTGGGCTGGTCCTGGGTTCGGTGGTGGCCGCGCCGCGAGTCAACCTGGCGCAGTTGGTGAATCGAGCCGACGGGAAGATCGACCGGCTGCACGACCCGATCGTCACGAATCTGGCCCGCCTGGTGCAGACGCTGGATGCCGACGGCGCCATCGAGACCGGGGTGACGATCTCGCCGATCGTGCACGAGCTCATCGGACCGATGGTGATCAACTTCAACCAGGCCACCACCGACGCAGCCGAGGTGGCGGCCGCAGCGCCGACTGGAGGTGCGGACAGCACGCAGATGGTTGCCTTCGCCGCCAACAAATCCGTCGCGTTCGCCGGTGACCCGATGGTCACCGCGCTCTTGGACAAGCTCAACGACACGCCGGGAGTCTTCACCGCCAACACGCCCCGGACACTGCGCGATGGCGCTGCTGCCCGAAATGAACTGCGGCGCAACATCCGCGGCATCATCAAGATGACCGATGTGCAGATCCCGACGCGTGACGGTTCCTACGTGTGCGCCGACGTCTTCCGGCCGGCGGATGGCGGCAACTATCCCGTCGTGATGAACCAGGGCTTCTACGGGAAGAGCTTCGACCACGGCTGCATCGGCAGCGAGGAGGAAGCCGCCGCGAAGGAGGTGCTGGAGGACCGCTATTTCTCCGGCAACCCGGACGGACTGCAGTACGAGAACCACGAGAGCGTCGACTCGGCGGTCTGGGTGCCGAAGGGCTTCGTCTGTATTCGGGTCGATGCGCGCGGGGTCGGGAACAGTCCCGGCCTGCAGGCGCCGTTCAGCGTGCAGCAGGCAGAGGACTACTACGACGCGATCGAATGGGCCGGGACCCAGCCCTGGTCGAACGGGAATGTCGGCCTCTGGGGGATGTCGTACCTGGCCATCACCCAGCACACCGTCGCCAGCCTGCAACCGCCGCATCTGAAGGCGATGATCGCGCTCGGCACCGATGCCGACCTGTACAACGAAGCCATCTACGGCGGCGGCCTGTTCGGCGAGGGTTTCTGGCTGTGGTGGCGAAAGGCGATGGCCGGGACCAATTTTGTCGGTGAACGGCGGGAAACCGACTGGCTGGCGCAGGTTCTGGCCACGCCATTCAATGACCCGGCCGCGTACGGCCCGGGTGGGTCGATCTTCATGCGGCCGGAGATCGAGAGGGCAACGGCGCCGGTGTGGATCGTCGGCCCGCAGACCGGTGTGGTGATCCACCAGGCCGGGAGTAGTGAGACCTTCATCCGGTCGACCGGAGCGCAGGCGAGGAAGTTCGACTTCGCGGATGCGTGGTTCACCCACAGTTACAAGTCATCCACCATCACTGAGCACATGGCCTTTTTCGACCATTGGCTCAAGGGTGTGGACAACGGCGTGATGGACGGTGCGCCGGTGCGGGTTCAGGTCAGAACAGGCAACGGCGGGCACTATCTGTCCGAGGAAACCGAGTGGCCGATCGCCAGAACCACCTACCCTCGCTGGTATCTGGATGCCGCCCCCGCGGACTGGAGCGACGGGCGGCGCACCGACTTCGGGCGCATCGTCGAGGCTGTGCCCACCGAAGCGCACAGCGCCAGCTACGACGCACATCTGGACCGCGGGCATCCCATCCCGGCGCCGACGGGTCATGCCGGCGGCACGCCGCGCTGGTCGACCGGCGTCACCTTCATCAGTGACCCCCTTACCCAGGACATGGTGCTGGCCGGGTACATGAAGGTCGGCCTGTGGGTGTCGGCCACCAGCACCGACATGGATCTCTTCGTGTCGCTGCGGGTCATCGACGAGAACGACCGGGAAATCCGCTACGAGTCCCTTGTCCCACCGGTCGATCCGACCAACATCCACCCGACCGGGCACGGCCTGCTCAAGGTGTCGCACCGCGCCATCGACGAGGCCAGATCCACCGACTACTGGCCCGTGCACACTCATCTCGAAGCCGACTACCAGCCACTCGAACCCGGTGAGATCGTCGCGGTCGAGGTCGGGCTCAACCCCAGCAGTGCTGTGATCCGCAAGGGCTGCCGGCTCCGTATCGACGTCCAGCCCTACTCACCCGCCGGGATCCCCGACCGCGCCTATGACGAGAGCTACCACGTCGGTGTCACCAACACCGTCTACACCGGCCCGGACCATCCCAGCTACCTGCAGCTGCCGGTCGTGCCCGCGAGGTAGGCGGACGGGTGGGCCTGGGGTCAGCGTGCGAGGTAGCCGCCGTCGACGGGGTAGTAGGCACCCGTCACGAATGACGCGGCGTCGCTGGCCAACCAGGCCACCAGTTCGGCCACTTCCGCGGAGCGTCCCAGCCGGTTGAGCGCGTGCTGCGACGAGAGGAACTGCAGAGCGGCCTGGTCAAGATTGCTCTCGACGAGCGGCGTGAGGATGAATCCGGGCCCGACCGCGTTGACCCGGATGTTGTCCTTGGCGTGTTCCCACGCGGCGGACTGGGTCAGTCCGACCACGCCGTGCTTGGCCGCCGCGTAGGCGCTCGAATTCGAGAAGCCCACCTTCCCCAGGATCGACGCCATGTTGATCACCGAGCCACCGCCGGATTCGCGCATCGCCTTGATCGCCGCCCGCTGGGTGTAAAAGACGCCGTCGAGGTTGACCGTCATCACCCGCCTCCAGCCCTCTGTGCTGTAGTCACCGGACGACGACTGCTCACCGCCGATACCCGCGTTCGCCACCGCGATGTCCAGCCGCCCATGATTCTCGACGAGGGTTGCCATGGCGGCGTCGACCGCAGCTGCGTCACCGACATCCACGACTGCCACTGACGTTTCGCCGCCGTAGGCCTGCAGCTCTGCTACGGCTCGCTGCAGGCTCTGCGCGTCCAGGTCCCACAGCGCCACTGTGGCGCCCGATCTCGCCAATGCGTGGGCACAGGCCAAGCCGATGCCCGAAGCTGCGCCGGTGACGACGGCGACCTTGCCGCCGAGCTCGTAGTTGATCATGGGCTTCCTCGCAGGTGTCGATGATGCCGGAATGGGCCCCCCGAGGTTAGGCGACCACAGGGGCCGGACGGGGCCGATTCAACAAACACCCGAAACATCCGGGTAATTAACTCTTGACAGGCGGCGATCCATGGTCGAAGATTCAAACACCCGAAACATCCGGGTGGTTTGTGAGGAAGGTGTGGCCCGCAGTTCGGGGCGACACGGCCCCACCGCCGGCGTGAAGATTGCCGCGATTGACCGCACCATCGAACAGGAGACAAACCGACGATGCTTGCAACCCAGGACACGTCCGAGAAGGTCGCGACGATCCTCGAGAAGGTCCGAGCACTCGGACCCACCTTGCGGGATCGCGCCTTGGAGGCGGAGCGTGCGGGCCGCCATTCGGATGAGACCATCGCCGACCTGGACGCCGCGGGGGTTTTCGACATCGGCAGTCCGGCCGAGTTCGGCGGTTCCGAGCTCACGGTCCGGCAGCAGCTCGACGTGGTCAGCGAGGTGTCCAAATGGGACGGTTCGGCCGGCTGGAGCGTGTGGGCCGGGGCGTCGACGAACTGGATCCCCGCCGGTATGGGTGCTCGCGTTGTCGAAGAGGTCTACGGTCCGGCGTGGGTCGGCCCGCGGGTCGCTGGTTCCAGCCACTTCCCGGCCTCCCGTGGCCGGGCGAAGCGCGTCGAGGGCGGCTGGATCATCACCGGTGGTCCCTGGACCTTCGGCAGTGACTCGCTATGGGCGCCGTTCACCAACCTCGGGTGCATCGCCGACGACGGCGACGGGAAGTATCTGGTGGGCGTGCAGGTGCCTCGAGAGGAGTTGCGGTTCCTCGACGACTGGCACGTCGCCGGAATGCGTGCCACGGGCAGTGTTTCGATCACCCTGGCGGCCGATGAGCTGTTCGTCCCCGACTACCGCGGCGTCGATTTCCGAGAGATCGCCGCCGGCGCGCTGGACAGCGGCCTGAGGGGGTCGTTGTGGAAGGCGCCGACGCTGGGCTGGGCGTTCAGCACGATGGCGGGGATGTCGATCGGGTTGGCCCAGGGTGCGCTGGAAAGGTTCCTGGAACGGTCCGCGGGCCGGCCGATCCGCGGCACCACGTACAAGAACCAGTTGGAAGCGCCGCTGACGCATCTGATGCTCGCCGAGGTGCATTCCAAGATCCAGTCGGCCACATTGATGTCGCGCGCCAACGCCGACGAAACCGACCGCCTCGGCGTTCTCGCCGCCGCCGGTACGCCCGCTGATGCGGAGTACATGCAGCATTTCAGCGCCCGAGTGCTGGTCGAAACAGCGTATGCGGCCAAGTGGTGCGCGGAGGCCATCGAGCTGATCCAACGGAACTCCGGATCGACCGCGATCATGGAAAGCGAGCCCATCCAACGGGTCTGGCGTGACGCCCGCGTCGTCACACTGCACGGCGCACTCAATCTCGAGGCCCTTTCCGAGAACTACGGCCGGCTGATGGCCGGCTGGCAGCCGCACCAGTTCGCCGGGATCACCACGCTCGACCGCTTCGCGCCGGCGCCCCGCGCCAGCTAGTCGCCTGCGTCGAAGTCGGCCGGTGCCAACTTCGCGCCGGCCGGCAATTCCCTGACGGGCCCCGTGCCCGCCCTCCAATGATCTAGCGAAATCACTGACAGCAGAGTGTGTCTCGACCGTATTGACACGCTCCTATTTCGTCGACCCCGAGATACCCCCATCAACGGATGGGACACGAATTCCATGCGCCACCCACGAGACGAGGAACAATGAAGATCCGCGTAGCCCTGACCCCGCTGCTGATAGCAGCCGTCGCCCTGAGTGCCGCAGCCTGCGGCGCAGACAGCAGCCAAGCGGGCGCTAGCAGCGCCAGTGCAAGCGGACGCCGGTGGTGGAGGTCTGGCCCAGGTCGACCTCGCGGCACTGTCCATCGCGCAGGTGGCCCCGTTCGTCCTGGCCGACGAGAAGGGCATTTTCGAGAAGAATGGCATTGACCTGACGATCACATACGTCGAGCCGCCCGCCCTGGTTCCCGCCGTGATGAGCGGGGACGCCGACTTCATCTGGGGCAACCCGCCGGCGTTGCTGGCCGCCCGCGCCAACAACGTGCCGCTCAAGTCCGTCACCACGGTCTCCGTCGCAGGCGAGGACCCCGCCACCTTCCCGATCCAGGTCATGGTCCCCACGGGCAGCGACATCAAGTCGCTCGCCGACCTCGCCGGGAAGACGGTGGCGACGGCGTCGCTGTTCCAGCTCAACGATCTCGCGCTCATGGAGTCGCTCAACAAGGCCGGTGTCGACGCGAGCACCGTGAAATTCGTCGAGATCCCCTTCCCCAACATGGCTGAGGCACTGAGCGCCGGCCGCGCCGACGCCATCATCTCCACGGAACCGTTCGTGACCCTCACCAAGAACTCGGGCGGGGCGACCTCCCTGGTGTCGGTCTCAGAAGGCCTGACACCGACGACCCCGATCTCACTGCTGGCCTCTTCGGAACAATTCATCGCCGACAACCCCGATGTGGTCGCGAAATTCCGTGCCGCGGTCGACGAGGCCAGTGCGTATGCGCTCGCGCACGACGACGAGGTCCGAGCGACCATCCCCAAGATCACCGAGCTCAGCCCGGAACTCGCCGCCGCCATCTCGTTGGCCCCGATCAACACGACAGATGATCCGGCCGCTTGGGACGCATGGGCGGACCTGCTGGTCGAGGTCGGCGCCATCAAGGAGAAGCCGGAGTCGGCCGATGCCTTCCTCGCGGACTGACGTGCCCCGCAGGGTCCGGCGCACACTTCAGGCGTGCGCCGGGCTGGCGGTCCTCGTGCTTGCGTTCGAGGCGCTGCGTTTGGTGGGCCTGCTGCCCGCCACCAGTGTTCCCTCGACGATCGCGATCCTTGCCGGCCTGTGGACGTCCATCAGCAACGGCCAGATGACGACGGCGGTCGGATACACCTTGCTCGCTTGGGTTCTCGGGTTGCTGGTGGCGGCCGGGATCGGGATTCCCGGTGGGATCCTCATCGGATTGTCGCGATGGGCCGACCGGGCCACTCGTAGCGCCGTCGAGATCCTCCGCCCGGTCCCGGCGGTGGCACTGGTCCCGGTCGCCATCGTGCTGTTCGGAGTCAAGATTCCGATGCAGGTCTTCCTGATTGCGATCGCCTGCGTATGGCCGTTGCTGCTCGGCGCGCGTGGCGGGGTGCGCGCCGTGGATCCGCTGCAGATCGACACCGCGCGCTCCTTCGGCCTCGACCCGTTCACCGTGGTGCGACGGGTGGTGTGGCCGGCGACGATCCCCGCAATCGTGACCTCACTGCGGCTCAGTGCCAGTCTCGGGCTGGTTGTCGCGGTGGGTGCACAACTCATCTCAGGCAGTCCAGGACTGGGCAGCCTGCTCGTCAGCAGCCAGAACGCCAGCAAGAACGAAGTCGTGTGGGCCTGCCTGGTGGTCACCGGGACGATCGGCGTCATCATCAATCTCCTACTGGCGGTGGCAGAACGTCGTATCGCGGGCTGGCAGGAACTGTCCACGGAGGGACGACGATGAAGAGTCTGACCGCGCGCTCGGTCTCGCACCGCTTGGTCGGCTGGGGTTTCGTGCTCCTGCTGATGCTCCTGTGGGAGATCGTCGGGAGGCTCGACACCAGCGGACTTTTCCCGCCGCTCTCAGAGGTGCTCGTGGAGGTCGTCGACGTGCTGCTGTCGGATGCACTGATCACCGACATCCTGCCGTCGGTGGCCAGAGCGCTCGCCGGGTTCGTCGTGGGATCCGCCGCGGCGATTGTCCTGGGGGTGGTGCTCGGCTGGTGGCGGGCCTTGGAACCGTGGACCACCGCCCCATTGGAATTCCTGCGCGCGATTCCGGTGCCGGTGCTGGTCCCGCTCGCCGTTGCCCTGTACGGCTCGACCGACCCGATGAAGATCGGGATCATCGCCCTCGGCGCGTTCTGGGCCGTGCTGCTCAACACCGTCGACGGCATCCGCCGGGTGGAACCCGGATACATCCAAAGCGCCCGTGTCTACACCACTGGTTCGGACCTGGCGATCCTGCGACGGGTGGCACTTCCTGCGGCGGCCCCGCAGATCGCCACCGGGTTGCGCATCGGTCTGGCGATCTCTCTGATCGTCATGGTGGTCAGCGAGATGTTCGGCGCCTCATCGGGTCTGGGCTACCTGATCCTGCAGTCCCAACGGCTCTACGCACTCACCTCCATGTACGCCGGAGTGATCATCCTGGCGGTCATCGGGCTGCTCCTCACCGCGATCTTCTCCGCCGCTGAGAAACGCGCCATGTTCTGGTTCGACGGAATGAAAGGCCGCACATCATGAGCCACTTCGACGATGCCCCGACGCTGCTCACCGCGGACGGGATCGGCAAGACCTACATCGGCGAGAAGGGCGCCCAGGTCGAGGCGATCGGCTCGGTGTCGTTCTCGGTGCGCGAGGGAGAGTTCGTCGCCATCGTCGGCCCGTCCGGCTGCGGCAAGACGACACTGCTGCGCACCATCGCCGGCCTGCTCAAACCCAGCCGCGGCGAGGTGAACTTCGAGGGTCGCACCTACCGCAAGGTGCCCGACGGCTTCGGGATCGTCTTCCAGGAATACAACCGCAGCCTGTTCCCGTGGCTGAGCGTTCGTAAGAACATCGAGTTCGGGCTGCAGGCACTGCCCAAGCAAAAGCGCACCGAGCGGGCCGTCGAGGCGCTCCGGCGGGTGCACCTCACCGGCGTCGAGGACCAGTATCCGTGGCAACTGTCCGGCGGGATGCAGCAACGCGTGGCGATCGCCCGGGCGCTGGCCACGCATCCGCGGGTGCTGCTGATGGACGAGCCGTTCGCCTCCGTGGACGCCCAAACCCGGATCAACCTGGAGCTGATGACCGCCGAGATCTCGGCAGAACTCGGCCTCACCACCCTGCTGATCACCCATGACATCGACGAGGCAATCTTTCTCGCCGACCGGGTCTTCGTGCTCAGCGCCAGGCCGAGCCACGTTCTCCACGAGGTCATCGTCGATCTGCCCCGGCCTCGCGACGAGCTCGCCACCAAGGCGGATCCGCGTTTCCTGGACTACCGTCGCATCGTCTACGACGCGATCGTGCACCCCGAAACTGAGCCGGTCGGGGCCCTGCACGCTGGTGCTGGACCCGCTGCGCTCGAGTCCGCGCGGTCAACGGCCGACGGTTCCTGACGCCACCGTTTTCCGCTCCGCATGGTTCACCAGAGCACTTGCAGTCACCGAGAGATCAAGGATCATCAGATGAGCGACACTGACAACATCAACAGGGACAGCACCAATAGCGACGCCAACGACAAGGCAGCCATCATCGAGGTCCTGAACCTCTATGCCTTCGCACTCGATGCCCGCCAATGGGACCTCTTCGACCTGGTTTTCACCGAGGACGTCACCGCGGAGTTCGGCCCGGCCGGGGCCGGTTGGTCCGGCCTGGAGGAATTCAAGCTCTCCTTCGAAAGATTCCACAAGACCTTGGACAGCCACGCGCACACGATGTTCGGTCATTTGGTGCAAGTGGATGGTGACAAGGCTTACGCCTTCAGTTACGGCAACTGGCTACTTGTTCGCGCCGCGGCCGAGGGCGGCCCAACCTGGCTCGGAACCGGCTGGTACGACGACGTACTCGTCCGCACCGAAGCCGGCTGGCGCATTCAGCACCGCGTGTGCAAATTGCTGTCCTGGACCGGAAACCCGCTGGTTCCCGAGCCGAACGGCGAACACCAGCCGGACATGAACCCCAATGCGCTGCACAAATTTGCCGAGGCGGGGCAACTCGGCTTCCTGAAGGCGATCCAGGCCAAGGTCTGAACTCGAAGCCTGTCAACCCCGACTTCAGTAATTTCAGGAGATTATCGTGAGCGAAGACCAGATGATGTTTGTGCAGTCCCATCCGCTGCCGGCCCCGAGGGCCGGGTTGTTGACCGGGTTTGATCCGGGAACCCGAACGCTCGAGGCGGGTTTCCAGGTCGCGCCGCAGTTCTTGCCGCTGCCGGTCGATATCGTTTTCGAGAAGGACGTCGCCGTCCAGTTGCGGGATGGCGTGACGATCTACGTCGATGTCTTCCGTCCCGCTGGGGCGACTCAGGTGCCTGCCATCGTGGCATGGAGCCCGTATGGCAAGGGTCAAGGCACGTCCTTGAGCGTGATGGGCGTGTTCGGGCTGGTGGGGCTGAGCAACGGAATCGTCTCCGGCCTGGAGAAATTCGAGGGCCCGGATCCGGCGTACTGGTGCGCAAAGGGCTACGCGGTCTGCAACCCGGATATTCGCGGCGTCGTCGACTCCGAGGGCGACAGCGTGCTGTGGGACCGCCAGGAGGGCCGCGACTGCCATGACCTGATCGAATGGCTGGCCGAGCAGGAGTGGTGCACCGGCAAGATCGGGATGAGCGGAACTTCCTACCTGGCGGTCGCGCAATATTTCACCGCGGCGGAGCAGCCGCCGCACCTGGCAGCGATCAACCCGTGGGAGGGCGTCAGTGACGTCTACCGCGACCTGGTGATGCGGGGTGGGATGCCGGACACCGGGTTCGCCTCGCTGCTCCAGGACGGCAGCTTCTTCGGGAAAAACCAGAAGGAGGATGTGATCTCGGAAGCGGAACGCTTCCCGCTGATGACCGATCTCTGGGAGAACAAGATCCCGGAGTTCGACCGGATCACCGTGCCGGCCTATGTGGTTGCCAGCTATTCGAACACCCTGCACACAGCGGGGACGTTCCGGGCCTGGCGGCGCATGGCGTCAGCGGAGAAGTGGCTGCGCATTCACAACGGTCAGGAATGGCCCGACTACTACGAAGAGGCCAACGTCGAGGACCTTCGGCGATTCTTCGACCGGTACCTGAAGGACGAGGACAGCGGTTGGGAACAGACGCCTCGAGTCCGCTACTCGATCCTCGATCTTCGGGGAGGGGACGAGGTTGCAGTTCCAGCGCAGGAGTTCCCGCCCTCTGGTGTCACATCGACGAAGTACTACCTGGACGGCCGAACGCGAACGTTGACCACCACTGCGCCGACCGCCGAGTTGCCGGTCGCCTACGCCACCGGGTCCAGCCCGGCAACGGTTTCCTTTCTCGCCCGGTTCGACCAGGAGACCGTGCTCGTCGGATATCCGAAGGCGCACCTCCGGGTCGAAGCGCGGGACGCCGACGACATGGACCTGTTCCTCCTGGTACAGAAACTCGATGCCTACGGGACACCGCTGCAGGCCTTCACCACTCCGAACCAGTCCGCGATGGTCCACGACCTCACCGATCACGGAGCCACCGTCTTGCGATACAAGGGATCTGACGGGCGCCTGCGGGTGTCGATGCGTCGCCTCGACGAGTCGCTCTCGACCGATGATGTGCCCGTCCACGCCTTCGACCGGGTCGAGAAACTCGCACCTGGTGAGATCGTGGACATCGAGATCGACCTGCTGCCCGTTGGTCTGGCGTTTCATCCCGGTGAGCAACTCCGCTTCGTGATCAGCTCCCGAAACCTGCTCGGAACCCTGATGCCCGGGATCCGCGAATACGTCGGCGCCAACAGCGGACAACATGTCATCCACACCGGCGGCGAAGACGCCTCCTACCTCCAGCTGCCCCTGCGGCAGCAGGACGGTGACGCTGGGGAGACGTCATGACCGTGTTGGTGACCGCAGCCAACGGCAACCAAGGCAAGGTACTGATCCCGAAGCTGCTGGCGGCCGGAGTTGATGTCCGGGCCTGCGTCCGCTCCGAGGCATCGGCAGCATCCCTACGTGTCGCCGGTGTCACCGACATCGTGGTCGGAGACATCGGCGACCCGGCCGTTCTGGGCCGGGCGATGAACGGCGTCGAGAAGATCTATTACGTGGGACCGGCGTTGCATCCTCAGGAACGGGAGACGGGTTTCGCGGTGATCGACGCTGCGCGCTCCGTCGGGGTGCGGCACTTCGTCTTCAGCTCGGTGTTGCACGCCATCACGACCGATCTGATCCAGCACGAAATCAAACGCGACCTCGAGGAAAACCTGCTCTCCTCGGGGCTGGAGTTCACCATTCTCCAGCCGGCGAATTACATGTTGCGGCATCGGCTCCGGTCGGCCTTCGAAACGGGCGTCTTTCGCCTTTCCTGGTCGCTGAACCGCTACCAGTCGATGGTCGACCTGACTGACGTGACGGATGTGGCCGCGGCAGTTCTGACCGACACCGCGCGGCACGCGGGTGCGACGTACGAACTCGTCGCACCCGGCCGCTACACGGCACACGATCTCGCGCGATCCATCTCCGAGGTGATGGATCGTGAGATCGTCGCTGAATACATCGATTCCGATGTATTTCTGCGCTCGGCACTGGGAACCCATGACCTGAGCCAGTTCCCGTACCAAACCCGGGTGGCTCGGGCGATCAGCGATCGCTACAGCAGTCATGACTTCGTCGGGAACCCGAACGTTCTCGGCTGGTTGCTCAATCGCCGACCGACGACGTGGGAGCAGTTCGTCGAGCGGGAGTTTCGCGCCTCCCAGTTGCTGACACAGGGACGCAGATGAGCCCGCAGGCATCCGGAGCGGCTGGTTCCGCCTCCACCCAGACGACGAGGGTCGCGGTGGTGACCGGCGGCGCCCGCGGACTCGGCCAGGCAACTGCGGTCCGGCTGGCCGAGCGCGGCTATCACGTCGCGATCGCCGACGTGATCGAGCCGACCGAGACGGCGAACCTGATTCGCTCGGCCGGCGGCCGTGCGCTCGCCATCGCGTGCGACGTGTCGGTGCCGAGCGACATCACCAGAGCGATGGACGCGGTCAATGACGAGTTCGGTCGTTGCGATGTCCTGGTCAACAACGCCGCCATCTTCCCGCGGCGGTCATTCGCGGATCTCGACCTCGAGCTCTGGCATCGGGTGCTCGACGTGAACGTCACGTCGGCGTTCCTGTTCTGCAAAGCGGTGGTGCCTGGTATGACCGAACGCGGGTTCGGTCGCATCGTCAACTTCACGTCGAACACGATCGGCCTTCCGGTCGACAGCATGACCCACTACATCACCAGCAAAGCGGCGATCGTCGGCTTCACTCGCGCGCTCGCGTCTGACCTCGGCCAGCACGGAATCACCGTCAATTGCGTAGCACCCGGCGCTACCGCCACCGAAGGCATGATGGCCGGCCATGACGCACCAGACGCCCGGGAGGAGCGCATGCAGCTGTTCAACCTGATGGCGCAGCGGCAGGCGGTGAAGAGACTCGCGCGACCGTCCGACGTTGCAGATGCCGTCGCATGGCTCGCTTCTGACGAGTCGGGGTTCGTATCAGCTCAGACGCTGGTCGTCGACGGTGGGCTGGTTCGGCTGTAGCGAATGACGCCCCGGCCTGCAGTGACGCACCGCCGCCGCCGACCGACGGGGCCCGCATGCTCATCCGGGTAGGGCGATACGCCGGACTCAGCAGGTCTGGAAGAGTCCCGTTTCAGCATCGTTGTCCAGCGAGGGAGCAGGCACATGGCGGTTGGGTCGGGCGCGCGTCGGGGGAGTTTGCCGATCCCGGATCGGCAGCATCTGGGTTTGGTGACGTATGACGCGAAGGACCCGGACACGGCGTTCCCGCCGATCGAGCCGTTGCTGCCACCGGCGGGTGCACCGAATGTGCTGGTCGTGCTGCTCGACGACGTCGGGTACGGGGCGGGCAGCCCGTTCGGTGGGCCGGTGCGGATGCCGGCCGCGGAACGGTTGCAGGGAAACGGGTTGACCTACAACCGGTTCCACACCACGGCGTTGTGCGCGCCGACCCGGGCGGCGTTGCTCAGCGGCCGGAACCACCACTCGGTGGGGATGGGCATGGTCACCGAGGCGGCGACATCGGCGCCGGGGTCCAGCGGCGTGCGGGCGAACACGAAGGCGACGTTGCCGATGACGTTGAAACTGAACGGGTATTCCACCGCCCAGTTCGGTAAATGTCATGAGGTGCCGCCGTGGCAGACCTCGCCGATCGGGCCGTTCGACGCGTGGCCGACCGGTGGTGGCGGGTTCGAACACTTCTACGGGTTCATCGGCGGGGAGAACAACCAGTACTACCCGGCGCTGTATGACGGGACCGCCCCGATCGAACCGGAGAAGACCCCGGAGCAGGGGTATCACCTCACCGAGGACCTGGCCGACCACGCGATCGACTGGATCCGCACGCAGAAGGCGTTGGCCCCGGACAAACCGTTCTTCGTGTATTTCGCGCCCGGCGCGACGCACGCCCCGCATCATGTGCCGGTGGAATGGGCCGACAAGTACACCGGCCAGTTCGCCGGTGGGTGGGAGCAGCAGCGGGAGGCGATCATCGCCCGGCAGAAGCAGCTCGGGGTGATCCCGCAGGACGCGGATCTCACCCCTAGGCCGGATCTCATCCCCGGCTGGGACGAGATGGATGAGCAGCTCAAACCGGTGCTGGAACGGCAGATGGAGGTCTACGCCGGGTTCCTGGAACACACCGACTACCACGTCGGCCGGATCTTCGACACCCTGGAAACCATTGGGGCCCTTGAGAACACGCTGATCTACTACATCATCGGCGACAACGGGGCATCGGCCGAGGGCACCATCAACGGGGCGTTCAACGAGATGGTCAACTTCAACGGCATGTCCGTGATGGAGACACCGGAATTCCTGGCCTCGGTGAAGGACCAGTTCGGCACCGTCGATGCCTACAACCATTACTCGGTCGGTTGGGCGTGGGCGATGTGTACCCCGTACCAGTGGACGAAACAGGTCGCCTCGCACTGGGGTGGCACCCGGAACGGCACCATCGTGCACTGGCCCACCGGGATCACCGGGCAGGCCGGGTTGCGGTCCCAGTTCTGCCACGTCATCGACGTCGCACCCACGGTGCTGGAGGTCGCCGGGCTCCCGGAACCGGACTTCGTGAACGGGGTCGGGCAGGCCCCGATCGAGGGCACCAGCATGGCCTACACCTTCAACGACCCGGACGCGGCGGAACGGCACGACCTGCAGTACTTCGAGATGATCGGCAACCGCGGCATCTACTTCAAGGGGTGGAGCGCCGTGACCCGGCACAGCACCCCGTGGGTGAACGCGGAACTACCCGCGTTGGACGACGACGTGTGGGAACTCTACGACGGCAGCACCGACTGGTCCCAGTCCCGCGACCTGGCCGCGGAACAACCCGAGCGGCTCGCGAAACTGCAACGCCTGTGGCTGATCGAGGCCGTGAAATACAACGTGCTGCCCATCGACGACCGCGGGTTGCAGCGGCTCAACCCGACCCTCGCCGGGCGCCCGCAGTTGATCACCGGGACCAGTCAGGTGTTGTTCCCCGGGATGAAACGGCTCAGCGAGAACAGCGTCATCGACATCAAGAACCGGTCGTTCACCGTGACCGCCGTCCTGACCACCCCCGACGACGGGCCGGCGAACGGGGTGATCATCGCGCAGGGCGGCCGGTTCGGCGGGTGGGCGCTCTACCTCAAACAGGACCGGGCGAGATTCGTCTACAACCTCCTCGGTCTGCAGGAATTCCGCATCGACGCCACCGAGGACCTCACCCCCGGCGCCCACCAGGTGCGGGCCGAGTTCGCCTACGACGGCGGCGGTCTCGCCAAGGGCGGCACCGTCACCCTGTATTACGACGGCCGTCAGGTCGGCACCGGCCGGGTCGACGTCACCCAACCCTTGATCTTCTCCGCCGACGAAACCACCGACATCGGCGCCGACTACGGCATGCCCGTCAGCACCGACTACGCCGGCGCCAGCAAATTCACCGGCCGCATCGACGTCGTCCAGATCGACCTCGGCGACGACGACCACACCCACCTCATCGACCCCGAACTCGTCGCCATGGTCGCCGTCTCCCGACAATGAACCATTGCTAGGCGACGCCAAACACGTGGGCGCAGCATCGATCTCAGAGATACCAAGTAGGAGATAGCGCCCTCAACTCGGCAAGCTCCTGCTCGCATCGGTGGCCGCCGTCCAGGATGGCAATACCGAGCGACCTCTAGCCGGCGCGCTCGGCATCGCGGTGCGAGCTACTGGTCAGCCGCCGAATGCAGAGCGTCCCTGCACCGCGGAGGTGCCAAGGTCGCTTTTGGGGAGGACCTCCTTGGCGGCAACGGCCGCAACCCAGGCCGTGGTGGTGGCAACTGCGGCGAAGTTGGAGTGCAGGAGCACAAGCAGGGTCTCGTGCAACTGGTCTGCGGAGACTTTGCCGACTTCGTTGGCCAGGTGGATGGCGCCGCTGGCGTCGGAGAGGATCTCGGCGGCCAGACCAAGCTCCTCGGCGCCGACGGCTGTGGCCAGGTCACAGTTGTTGGTCATGTAGCCGACGATCGTGATGGTGTCGACACCCTGATCGGCCAGCCAGGCAGCAACATCTGTTCCAGCGAAGACACTGCCCTTGTCCTTGGTGACGCGCTTCCACGACGGCTTCAGCCGCTGCTCGATCTCGGGGTGCAGCGCCCAGCTTTCGCTGCCCACGGCGAAGACAGGCGATCCCTCTGGCAACTGGTGCTGCACGACGACAACCGGCAGGGCCAGCTGATCCGCAGCCTCGAGCGCGATCACGACGTTGGCAAGCGCTTCATCGCGCGAGGGCGCCTGAATTTGCAGGATCCCAGTGAAATACTCCTGCTGGACATCGACGATGATCAGTGCTCGGCGTGGCGCGGTCATGATTGGTCTCCTTCGACGACGGCTGCTTCTTGACCCATCCTCGCCCACCTTTGAATCGACAGTCCCGGCACCGGATCTTCGTGCCGATGATGAGCACACCACCCGCCGCTCAGGCGCACCATGGCGACCGAACTGTCTCCAGCGTTCGCCCACTGAAGGCCAAGTGACACCGCCTTCCTGGAGCTTCCCCATCACCGGCTGTAAGGTCGCAACTACCCCAAGTAGTGGATCCGGCCCGCACAAGGCAACAGTCCGCGCCAACCTCTTCTTCGGCAGCACCCCACTGTGCTCACCCGCTCGACACGCGAAGAACGAGGGACCCATGTCAATGAAGACACGTCGACGACCGGTTGCAGCCGCCATCACCACCAGCACGCTCATTCTCGTGCTAACCGGCTGCGCCGCCAGCCCTGCCCAACCGGAGGCACCGGCCACCGGTGAATCGCTGGGGATCGCCCTGTACGCCGAACCCCAGGCTTCGGTCGTACCGCTGCATTACGGCATCGACAACTACAGCAGCGACTTCGACCTCACCATCACCGTCGACCAGAACGTCACGACCTTCGATTCGAACACGAACTTCGTCGAGGCGGCGCGAGCCGAGAAGGCCCAGGTCATGGCGACATCCGTGTCGGCGATCCTCGATGCGCGCGAGAACGGCGAAAATCTCAAGATCTTCTGCCCCTACGTCAGCATGGACGACTTCGTCCTGGCCGGCGCGAACGGTGTGAACACCGTCGATCAGCTGTTCAAACCCGCGACCCGGGTCGGTATCGACAACCCGGGCGGCGCGGGCGCCATCGTTCTCAACGCACTGCTGAGCGGCGTCGGCGAGACCCGCGACGTCCCGGATATCCCGAATCCGCAGGTCATCGAGAGTTCAGGCGATCGCACCGCGGATTGGGCCGCCGGTGGTCTCGACGCGACGGTGATCCACGAAGCCCAGTACGACCAGGTGGAAGCACAGGTCGACCGACCCGTACGCATCGCCACGCTCTACGAGAATGCGCCCGAGTTCATCAAAGCCGCGCAGGCCGCAGACGCGGATTGGCTCGAGGAGAATCGCGATCTCGCCGCCAGCTACTGCGCCACCACCCTCCGCGCGATGAAGGCGCTGAAGGGCGACTTCAGCCTGTTCGAGGCCGCCGTGAACAAGTACGTCGAAACCGCGCCGACTCCGCAGGGATTGCAAGACCTGTTCGCGCTGATCCAGAAGTACCCGTTCTGGCCCGCGGACGGCGGGCTCTCCGACGACAGCATCCAGTACATGATCGACCTCACGAACGAGTCGGGTCTCCTGGCCACACCGTTGAACACCGCCGACGTCGTCGATCGCGCAACCCTGGACCGCGCCGTCGAACTCGCCAGCGAGCCTGCCGGGTAAGTCGACACGTCGATCGAGATCGACAACAAACTACGCGCGAGTCACGAATGCGTCTGCACTCGCGTCACGCGGATCGCTCGGGTTCAGGAGCCGGGCACAGGAGATGTGCCCGTGGGCGGGTCGAACCTGCTCGGTTGGTCGCCCGGTTCGGCGAAGCCCGGAGCGAAAACGCTTGCCGTGGCGTGCCATTGCGGTCTACCCCACGTCGGCTCCTCGCCAACAAGTGCGAACCCGCGGTAGCGGCTGAAGTCGGTGGCGTTCGTCGAGACATAGACGAAACGGGAAGTGTGCCCAGGCTGCAAGCCGGTGTGAAACCAGAAGTAGAGGGTCAACAGCGACATCGGTTGGAGGTGGCCGAGGTAGTCGCTGCGGCTCGCAGACGCCGGACCGACCTCGCCCAAGCCATCCACCCGGAAGTCGACGTCTGTCGTGATGGGAGTCGAGAGTGGAGGAAAGGTTGGGGTGTTCCGAAAACGCCACTCGACGCCGAACAGCGCTTGGCCACTGAGGCTCCGGACTCGGTAATAGAAGTCGAGCGTGCCTGCGGCGACTCGCACCACCCTTGTTTGCAACTCGCCGGCGACGCCGGCGACTGGATCCTCGAACGCTACTAGTTCATCGGCTTCGACTGTGCCGGACAATGTCGGAATTGCGGCCGCGGTGGTGCCGGACAAATTGGCGGTGTGACTTGACCAGATGATCATGGATTACCCCGTTCGGCTTTCCTTTGCGGACAGACCGACGCTAGCTGAATCGCACCGATCTTCGCCACGACATTTCCAACCTGTATCACCACCCATTCAGGCGGCTCGGCACACCAAATGTTGAGTTTGTCCACCAAAATGGGGCAACCTCGGCAGTTCACAATCCAGGTCCGAATCAAGACGCCTACGGCGCGGGGGTTGGTTTGGGCCGGACACCTGAGGCACCGACTGCAAGGCGCCACACCTTTGATGAGGCGTGGGGTGGCACCCGTGTCCTTCGTCGTGACCTTCTGTCCCCAGCGTCGGGCACCGCCCGGCGCTGGAACAGCCGATGACAACTGATGGACCTTGGCTCAGACTGTTCAGGCTATTGGCAAATAGCCGGCGCCGATGGCGTCGTGGATTGTCGGAAAGGGGTGAGTTGCGTCTTGCCAGGGCGAATGCAGGCTGCAGAACGCGCAGCGGACCTGTCACCGGTTGGTCGGTTGGTCGCGGTGAATGTTGGTCTGCCCAAGGACGTGTCATGGCGAAATCGCGTTGTGCATACCGGTGTGTGGAAGCAATCGGTCGAGGGGCCACAGATGGTCCGCACGCTGAACATCGATGGTGACGGCCAGGGTGATCTCGGGGGGCATGGCGGGCCGCATCGAGCGGTGCTGGTGTACCAACTCGCGTCGTACGAATACTGGCGGACGCAGTTGGGCCGGGACGACTTCGAGTACGGCCAGTTCGGCGAGAACTTCACGGTCGACGGGCTTTCCGATGACGAGGTCTGCGTCGGTGACCGCTACGAGATTGGCCAGGCACTGTTCGAAGTGAGCCAACCGCGGGTCACCTGCTATCGGGTTGGCATGCGACTCGGCGAGCCTGCGCTACCTGCGTTGCTGGTGAGCCACCGGAGGCCCGGGTTCTACCTGCGCGTCCTCAGAGAGGGCGTCGTCCAAGCCGGAGATCGAATTGTCAAGGTGGCCACCGGACCGGGCCGGATGACGGTCGCCGACATCGACGCACTGCTCTACCTGCCCGGGCACGACCGTGACGGGATGGGTCGAGCGCTGGCCATCGCCGCGCTGAGTCCGGGGTGGAAGGCGTCCTTCTCGTCGATGTTGGCGGCGAAATCGGGCGCGAGCGGGAATGTCGGACTGACCGAGGCGGCAGCGGCGCCGCCGGTGGCGTGGCCCGGATTTCGTCCCCTGCGGGTGGCCGCCCTCGACTTGGAGAGCGAATCGGTCATGTCGATTCGGCTGGCGTCTATTGACGGCTTGCCTCTGCCGCCCGCCCTGCCGGGTCAGTTCGTCGCGATGCGGATCTCACTGGGCGAATCAGGATCAACAGCGACCCGCAGCTATTCGTTGTCGAGTGCGCCGGGGTCACCCGAATACCGGATCAGCATCAAGCGTGAACCGGGTAAATCGGTCAGCGGCTTTGTGCATACGAAACTCCGGGCGGGGGCATTGGTCGAAATTGCCGCCCCGCGTGGCGGTTTCGTCCTGCAGGACGGTACCAACGCCGTCCTGCTGATCTCCGCCGGAATCGGTGTCACGCCGGTGCTGGCGATACTGTCCGCGCTGGCCGCGAACAGCTCGAGTCGTCAGGTCTTGTGGCTACACGGGACGCGCAATTCCGCAGAGCATGCCTTCGCCGACGAAGCACGCGGACTCCTCGCTCAGCTGCCGAACGCCAGGGCCGAGATCTGTTACAGCGCACCGCTGCCGGCCGATCGGCTCGGCAGTGACTACACCTACCGCGGCCGGATGGATGCAGACCTCTTGAGGCACCTCGACCTGCCGCGGGATGCCAGCGCCTACCTATGCGGGCCTGTGCTGTTCATGGACGACATCACTTCCGCGCTCGTGGATCTCAGGTTTGAACCAGGTCAGGTTAAGACCGAGGCATTCGGCGCCGGACCGGCCATCACCCCAGGCATCTCCGCCGGCGCGACCATCGCGCCCCACCCCCCACTGGGGAGGAAGGGCACCGGACCGCCGGTGACCTTCACCCGTAGCGGCCTGACCGTGCCCTGGCGTGACGACATGACGAGCCTGCTGGAACTCGCGGAAGCCTGCGACATACCGACCCGCTGGTCATGTCGCACCGGTATTTGCCACACGTGCGAGGTCGGACTTCTCACCGGTTCCGTGACCTACGACCCGCCGCCGATCGACCCACCGGCTGACGTGAACATCCTCATCTGCTGCTCGACACCGCGAGCTGAAGTCGCCATCGACTTGTAGTTCGGAGCTCTCACCCGAAACGCCTCATCGGCCCCTGCGTTGCAAGAGGCGGGCCGGTTCGCCTGCCCCATCCGTGGAATTTCGAGTGGTCCCCGGCAGTCCAGGCCACCCGAAGGCCCGGCGCGTCCAGGTCCCAGTCGGGATAAATTTCGGCCGCCGCCGCACGGAGGTCACGCCAGAGGTCGTCGATCGAAGGCCGACCCCAGAACCAGTAGCCGTTGTAGATGCTGTGGATGAGCAACCCGGGCTTGACACCAGGGTGTGCGGGATCATCGGGTTGTGGTCCGGGTCGGTGTCCGCCCGGGATCGGAAAGGAAGGTCCATTATGCGCCGACGGCCAAACGGAACTCCTGCAACGTGTGGTGTTCGTCGGTGGAGATCGTGAGTGACCATTTGGGTGTAGGCCACCGCCGCCTTTTCTTCAGAGCCGTGCACCTGTACGGCGGACCCCCACCTGTTCGCAGATTCCTGCCCGAGTTGATCAAGCTGATCTGGGATCGAAAGATCAACCCCGGCCGAGTCTTCGACCTCACCGTTCCCCTCGAGAACGCCGCCGAGGGTTACCGGGCCATGGACGAGCGACGCGCTACCGTTCTGCTGACAACCCGACCCCGCACCGAGTAGTGCTGCACCCCTCGAATCAGAGACGGTGGGAGTGAGTCGCTCTTCGCTGCAACAGGTTTCGGAGCTCAATAGGCGCAAACGAGTATAAGGAAAGAGGTTTTCAATGAAGCGAAAACAGGTCTCGATCGTGCTGGCAGGCATCTCTACTGCCGCTCTTCTCGCCGCCTGTGGTGCCGGCGGATCGCGCTCACCTATCACGAGCCCTGTCACGGACTCTTTGTCGACCGTGCCAGCCCGGTCGACCGACGCGATGACACCCTCGGACCGGTCCACAGCAAGCAGCGTTGCTGCGAGCGAGGCGGCAGCCGAGATTGTTGCCCCGCAGGGCTCTCTCGCGCTCAGCATTGGCACTACAGAGTTCTCTGCGACGCTGGCAGACACGGACACAGCGCGAGCATTCGCCGATCGTTTACCTCTGACATTGGACATGTCAGACGTCAACAGCAACGAAAAGGCGTTCGAGCTGGCCGAGGCGCTGCCTAGCGATGCCGAGAACCCAGGAACAGTCCGCAGCGGTGATCTCATGCTGTATGGCTCCAACACGATCGTGCTGTTCTACGAGTCCTTCGACACCACATACTCCTACACCCGGATCGGTCGCCTGGACGCACCGGACGGGGTGGCCAAGGCGCTGGGTGCAGGTGATGTCACGGTGATATTCGCCTCTCCCTAGCGGATCTGGCAATGGCCGCCGGTAACCGCGAGGAACTCCTTCAGATTCGACGACCGGTACCCAAAGGTGGCGTCCCGGGCGAACTCCGTCGACCCGGCGGGGACCGGGCGCGGGTTCCCAGTGCCCAGGCCGCGCATTGGCTGTGAGACTGGGCAGGTTTGGCAGACCTGTTTGGCCTGGGCGATGCGTGGGTCCTTGTCATACCGCGTCCTGACGGTGCGATGCTCCGGCCCGAAGCACGTTCGGGCCGGAGCATGGCTCAACCGGGGCGGTTTACTTCAGTCCGGCGAGCACCTTGGTGACGATGCTGTCGACGTCGAGCCCGTATCGCTGGTGCAGGGTGGGCAAGGCGCCGGCATCCAGGAACGCGTCGGGCAGCGCGACGGGGAGTACCTTCTTGTGCACTCCGGCGAGAACCGCTGCGGAGGCGACGGTTTCGAACAGGCCACCGGTGATGGTGTGGTTCTCCAGGGTGACGGCGAGCCGGTCGGTGTTCAGCTCGGCGAGCACGGTGGTGGCGTCGAACGGTTTGATGGTGGGGGTGTGCACGACTGCGACGTCCACGTGGTGGGCTTCCAGTGCCTTCGCGGCGGCGAGTGCGCGCATGGTCATCAGGCCGCTGGAGATGAAGACGACGTCGTTGCCGCCGCGGAGCACCTTGGCCTTGCCCAGTTCGAAGGTGTAGTCGTATTCGTCCAGCACGGTCGGGACGTTCCCGCGGAGCAGCCGCAGATATGACGGCCCCTCGGCTGCGGCCAGTTGCGGGACGGCCTGTTCGATGTCGACCGAGTCACAGGGGTCGACGATGGTCAGGTTCGGCATGCCGCGGAAGATCGCGATGTCCTCGCTGGCCTGGTGGCTGGGTCCGTACCCGGTGGTCAGGCCGGGCAGTCCGCCGATCACGTTGACGTTCAGGTTGGGTTCGGCGATGTCCAGGCAGAGGAAGTCATACGCGCGGCGGGCGGCGAACACCGAGTAGGTCGACACGAACGGGATCAGCCCGGTTTCGGCCATCCCGGCGGCGGCGCCGAGCAGCAGCTGCTCGGCCATGCCGACCTGGAAGAACCGTTCCGGGAAGCGGTCCCGGAAGATGTGCATGTCGGTGTACTTGGCCAGGTCCGCTGACAGGCCGACGATCTTCGGGTTCTGCTCGGCCACGGTGACCAGGGCGTGCCCGAACGGTGCGGGCGCGGTTTTCTGCCCGGCGTCGGCGATGCTGGCGATCATCGCGGAGGTCTTCGCCCGGACCGGCTTGGCCGGCTTGACCTCGGCATCGGCGGCGACCGCGGCGGCCGCGGTGGGGGCGTTGGTGGGTGTGGTGGTCATGTCAGTTGCTCCCAGCGGGGTTGGCGGCGCGCAGCGCCTGGCGGGCGAGGTCCCATTCGTTCTCGTCGATGCGGATGAAATGCGCCTTTTCCCGGGTCTCGAGGAACGGCACACCCCGCCCGATCTGGGTGTCGCAGATGACCACCGCAGGGCCGTCGCCGGCCGGGACGGAGTCGAAAGCCTCTACGAGGGCGTTGATGTCGTTGCCGTTGACGCGGACGGTCCGCCACCCGAACGCTTCCCATTTGTCGACGACCGGTTCGGTGCGCAGTACCCCGGCGGTGGCGCCGTCGGCCTGCAGTCCGTTCATGTCGACCACGCACAGCAGGTTGCCCAGGCCGTGGTGGGATGCGGCCATCGCCGCTTCCCAGGTGGAGCCCTCGTCCAGTTCGCCGTCGCTCATCATGTTGATCACGCGGGCGGTGTTGCCCTGGAATCGCAACCCGAGGGCCATCCCGACCGCGACGCCCAGGCCGTGGCCCAGGGAGCCGCCGGAGATCTCCATGCCGGGGGTGTAGGTGCTCATCCCGGACATCGGCAGCCGGGAGTCGTCCGATCCGTAGGTGTCCAGCTCTTCGACCGGCAGGATGCCGGCTTCGGCGAGGGCGGCGTACTCGGCGATGGCGTAGTGGCCCATGGACAGCAGGACCCGGTCGCGGCCCTCCCAGTGCGGGTCCTCGGCGCGGTAGGTGGTCAGGTCCTTGTAGATCACGGCGAGCACGTCGGCGAAGCCGAGGCCCTGGCCGACGTAGCCCTGGCCCTGCACCTCGCCCATGTTCAGGATGTGGTGCCGGATACGGTCGGCGGCGGCGGCCAGGTCGGCCACCCGGGTGCCCCGGTCAACTGTCTGCGTCATTGCGGATTCCTTCTCGAGGGGATCAGGGGGGTGAGGGGAAGTGGGGATTGTCAGCGGGTGGGTCAGGCGATGTAGGAGCCGCCGTTGAGGTTCTGGGTGGTCGCGGTGATGTACCCGGCTTCCTCGGAGGCAAGGAACGCGAACAGCGCGGTGACGTCGTCGACGGAGGCCTGCCGGCCCAGCGGGACGCTCGCGACGATTGAGGCCTCCAGTTCGGGAGTTGTTCCCTGCACCCGGATGTCGGTGTCGACCGCACCCGCGGCGATCGCGTTGACGGTGATCCCGGTCGGGCCGAGCTCACGGGCCAGGGAACGGGTGAAGCCGATGACCGCGGCCTTGGCCGAGGAGTACGGGGTCTTGCCGAACACCCCGCCGCCCTGTTGCGCGGAAACCGAGGACATGTTCACGATCCGGCCGTAGCCGCCGTCGATCATGTCCGGCAGGAACGCCTTGGTGACCAGGTAGGTGCCGGTGGCGTTGACCGCGAAGATCTTGTTCCACAGGTCCAGGGTTGTCTCGAGAAACGGGACGGGGGAGGTGATCCCGGCGATGTTCAGCACCGCGCCCACGGTCGGCAGGTCCGCGGAATGCACGGCGTCCCGCGCGGCCAGCACCGAATCCTCGTCGGCGACGTTCACTGCGCCGCCGTAGGCCGGCACGCCGTACTGCTCGGTCAGCTCGACGGCCAACTTCTCGGACGCATCCCCGTCCAGGTCAAGCCCGGCGACGGCCCAACCGTCCTTGGCGAACCGGTGCGCGGTGGCCCGGCCGATACCGCGCTCAGCACCGACTCCGGTGATGACGACGGTGCGCTGCGTGCTGCTCATGGGATTCCTCCTGTGAAGGCCGGCCGCAGGTAGCGGCGCAAAGCGGGGAACGGGTTCGCGGCTTCCAGGGAATTCCCGGGCCGCGGTGGCCGAGTGAGACCATCCTGACATGTCGACTGTTAACAGTCAACCGGTTCGGACGATGAACTTCAGGCAGGAGACCTGGGTCAGCTCTTTAGAGCGAGTGAGACGGTCGGTCAACAGTCAACGGATAGCACTCAACACGCTATGCTCGACCGAACGGAAGGACACACGATGACCTCTAACGGGCAGGTGTCCGGGGCAAGCCTCGGCGGGCTGGCGAAGACGAGTCTGCGGGAGCAGGCCCTTGACCAGTTGCGGAATGCGGTCACCTCGGGTGAGATCGCGCCCGGTACCCGGCTGGTCGAAACGGAATTGTCCGCCGCCCTGGGTATCTCGAGGGGAACACTGCGTGAGGCGCTGCGCCAGCTGCAGCAGGAGGGCTTGGTCGAGGCCGGTGACCGGGGACGGTTGACCGTCCGGACATTGACCGATGCCGAGATCCTGGACATGTTCGAGGTCCGTGCCGCCCTGGAAGGGTTGGCCGCCGCGATCGTCAGCGCTCGACCCGATCTGGTCGCGCTGGTCGCGAAACTGCAAATTGCGCTCGATGCGCTGGAGTCGGCGCGGGGGTCGATCAATCACATGGTGGAGGTGGACCTGGCCTTCCATCGCCTGTTGTGCGAACTCACCGGGAACATCACCCTGGTACGGACTTGGGAGGCGCTGGCCGGTTCGATCCGGATGTCGATCATGTTCGCCGGCACCGACAGGGCGGTTGCGAACATGTCCGTGCCCCGTCACCAGCAGGTCGTCGACGCGATCGCCACCGGCGACCCGCATATCGCCCGGAACGCGGTCGACGAGCACATGCGTGAAGCCGCGCAGAACCTGCTCAACCGCAACCAGGTTGAACCCCGCAGCGCCTGACTGGCCCTCGCGGCCTACGGGCCCCATTCCATTCCTTGGCGCGACGTCGGCCCGGGGATTCCTTTCCCGCTGTCCACACCCGCGTCGCGCTGTCTACACCCGCGTCGCGCTGTCTACACCTCGCGCCAGTCAGCATGTGGGTCCTCGGGCACCTTGAAAGTCGGATTGATGTTGACTGTTGACAGTCGAGCGTGGGTCGGTCATAGTTTCCCTATCGCTGTTGACAGTCAACAGCACAGGCCCTGAGGGGCCTTCGGTCAGCGAAGACCCGGCCCGGCAAGGGACCGAGAATGGAGCCTCGACGGTGAGTACCGCGCAATCCCACTCGCACTCGTTGGAGGGCAACGCCCACGGCACCACCAGCTCACGCAAAGTGGCCATCAGTTCCGGAATCGGGGCCACTATCGAGGCCTACGACTTCATCGGCTACGGCACCGCTGCGGCGTTGTACTTCAGCACCGACTTCTTCCCTTCCGGTGATCCGCTCACCGGGACCCTGCTCTCCTTCGCCACCCTCGGCGTCGGGTTCGCAGTCCGCCCACTCGGCGGCGTCATCGGCGGGTACCTGGGTGACAAGATCGGCCGCAAACCGGTTCTCGTCGCCAGCCTGATGCTGATGGGCCTGGCCACATTCTTCATCGGCCTGCTTCCCACCTACGCGACAGTCGGTATCTGGGCCGGCATCCTGCTGGTTCTCGTCCGCGTCGTCCAGGGCCTGGCCTACGGCGCCGAATGGGGCGGCGCGATCCTGATGACCTACGAACACGCCCCCTGGCGCAACAAGGGCAAGTACACCGGCATCGTTCAGGCCGGCTTCCCGGTCGGGCTGCTGCTGGCCAACCTGGTCTTCCTGGTCTCCGTCCACCTGCCCGGCACCTGGGCCTGGCGGGTGCCGTTCCTGCTGTCCATCGTCCTGGTCATCGTCGGTCTGATCATCCGCTCCAAGATCCCCGAGTCCCCGGTCTTCGAAGAGGTCAAGGCCCGCGGCGAGATCGTCAAGAACCCGATCACCCAGGTCCTCCGCGAGGACTGGCGGAACATCCTGCGCGGCATCGGGCTTCGCATCGCCGAGACCGCCGGCTACGCCGTGGCCATCACCTTCATGTTGTCCTACCTGAAGACCGAGAAGCTGGCCGACAACACCCTGACCCTGGTCGCGATCTGTGTGGCCTCCGCGATCGGCATCTTCGCCACCTACAACTGGGGGAAGGCCACCGACCGGGTCGGGCGCCGACCGATCTACCTGTTCGGCACGATCGTGATGGTGATCTTCGCGTTCCCGATGTTCATGCTGGTCAATACCGGGGTCGCGGTGCTGATCGTGGTCGCCGTGGTCATCGCCTACGCCGTCATTCAGAACTCGTTGGCCGGCGCGCAGGGCTCCTGGTTCCCGGAACTGTTCAACGCCAACACCCGCTCCTCCGGAGCCTCGATGGCCTACCAGTTCTCCGCCGTGGTCTCCGGTTTCACCCCGTTCGTCGTCACCCTGCTGTACTCGGCCTGGGGCTGGATGGGCGCCGCCTCTCTGTTCTGCCTGTACGGCCTGATCGGGCTGGTCGCCACCCTGATCACCAAGGAAACCTTCGGGCCGGTCGAACGGGCAGCCGCCCAGGCCGAAGACGAAAGCATGCGGGTCGCCGCCTGACCCACCTCCACCGCCGGGTCAACGCCTGACCCGGCGCAGCACCTGAGAAGGGGCCGCGGGAACGACTCCCGCGGCCCCTTCTCAGGTCTCACGCTCGCATCAAGGCGATCACTGCGCCGACGGAGATTCCAGCAGGTACTGCCGGGAACTACTCCAGCGATGATCTCACCAGCCGGCCTGAAGCCCTGTCGTCGCGTCGGCGTCGATCCGTCGCACGGATCCGGATCGCCTTCGGACCTGGTTGTTCTGGCTCACCCAGTCGGACCGGAGGGTGGGTCAGCCTCCGCCCGCAGGTGGGGCGGGAGCCCGCGGGCGGCCGGCCCGCTTCCGGTTGGCAACGAGCTGCCAGCCGATCACGACCGCGCCGGCAGCCAAGCATCCCGCGATGACGTCCACCACGTAGTGCTCGCCGGTGTAGACGAGGGTGACCCCCATCGCGACCGGATAGAGCGCTAACAGGACGCGTTTCCATACAGCGGCGCCCGCCCAGAAGAAGGCCGCCACCAGGGCGGCGCTCGCCGCGTGCATTGACGGCATCGCCGCCACCGGGTTCGAGGCGAGCTGTGCCTGGCTCAGGAGATTGCCGATCGCGTCGAGGTGCAGGAAGTCCCAGCCGATTCCGGAGATCCGCGTCATCGGGTCGACCAGCCCGAGTTCGCCGGCAGTCCACGGGGGCGCCATCGGGTAGACGATGTACGTGGTCGTGCCGACGGCGACGAGCAGGGATACGCACCAGATCCACGAGCGGAAACGCTGGCGGTTGGTGGACCAGAGCACCATTGCCACTGCCGGGATGACGAGGAAGTGGCTGATGTACACAATGGCCGCAATGGCGTCGTACCAGTGCGGGCTGGACGGACTGTAGAGCCGATCTTGAAACCAGGTCGTCGGCAGTTGCCCGAACATCCACTTGTCGGCGCTGACGGGCTCGTCGATGTGCAGCCCGAAGCCGAGGAGGTTCGGGGTTCCCTGCCGGATGTCGTCGCGCAACGGTTTGTTGACGAACGAGGCAGCGGCGTAGGCCAGGAGAACCAGACCCAGCGGCAGCCAGACGGCGCGGACCTGCGCCGCGGCACGAAGAAGCCGACCGTACTCAGCCACCGCTGGGCTGCTCCGGCCCCGACGTGATCATGCTGGGCCTGTACCCGGCCGGGCGCCGGGGCAACCGCCCCGCCGGCGCGGGATTTGGGGCGCCGCACGGTGTGACGACCGTCAGGGACGGACGAGCGGTTGCGCGGGTCGCGGCTGGCCGGGGTGAGATTGCGCGACGAACACGCCGGAAGGAGCGTTCGGTAGTCTGGCGGAGGTGTCGGGGACAACGGGTGCGGCGCGCCCGAAGATCGATGCGCCCGCCCCGAAGTGGGCGTCGTCCGGCGTTTCCACGACCCTGTCGAGCCGGCCGAGTGTGCTTGTCCGGTTCGGCCTCGCCCAGCTGGTTCGCCGGAATCTGCGCGGAGTGTGGGTGCGCGGCGAGCTGCCGGTCGGGCCGGCGGTGTGGGCGGCGAACCATCACAGCTGGTGGGACTTCTTCGCTGCGCACGCCGCGTTGAGGGCAATCGGCCGTTCCGACGTCGGCGTCCTGATGGACCCGGTGAACATCGCATCGCGGATGGTCTACGGCTGGGCCGGCGTGGTGGGCGCCGATCGGCCGCGCACGGCGGTCGAGTTCCTGCGGTCGGGTGCGGTGATCGTGCTGTTTCCGGAGGGCGAACTCCGCAACCCCGGCCCACTCGGTCCCGTGCGGCCCGGCGCAGCGTGGTTCGCCCGGCAGGCGCAGACCCCACTTGTCGCCGTGGCGACGCGCGTCGTGCTGCGCGGACATCAGGCGCCCGAGGCGTATCTCGATGTGGCCCCGGTGTCCGCCGCCGCCGACCTGTCGTACGTTCTGGCGGGTCGGCTCGCGATCCTCGACGACACCCTCGCAACGTCGGATCCGGCGCTCCCGCTGCCGGGATATCGACCTGTATTCGCCGGTGTGCGCAGTTGGTCGGAACGGATCCGTCGGTGAGGCCGGGCCGGCGGTGGCCGGCCGGCCGGGTCGATGCCGCGGTTGAGGCCGCTGCGTTCCCCGTTCTGATCTTCCTGTCCGCCAAACTCGCCGTGCTGGTGGCGAACCTGTGGTGGTTCCCGACCCTGCGAGGAGCGGCGCCGTTCGCGCCGGCGGGCGTCGACCGGACAGCGTTGCTCGTCCCGCTGCGAGACGAGGCGGACCGGATCCCGGAGACTTTGGCGGGCATGCTCGCCGCCGGCTTCGGCGAGGTGGTGTTGCTCGACGACGGTTCGACGGACGGCACCGCGGGCACGGTGACGCGGCTACTGGCTGAGGCGCCGACCGGGATTCGGGCCCGGCTCGTCACAGGCAGTCCGCGTCCCGCGGGCTGGGCCGGCAAGACATGGGCGTGCGCGCAGCTGGCAGACGTCACAGACGCCGACGTCCTGGTGTTCTGCGACGCCGATGTGCGGCTGGCGCCGGGGGCGGCGGCGGCGGTGCTGACTGAGATGAATCGTCAACAGGCCCAGGCCTTTTCGGTGTTCCCGCGCCAGCTCACCGGATCCTGGAGCGAGCGGTTGCTGGTGCCGCTCATCGTCGACGTGCTGCTGTGCCTGCTGCCGTACGGGCTGCTGCGGGTTCCGGTGAAGGGAGCCGCGACCGCGCACGGGGCGCTGTTCGCCTTCCGCCGCGATGCCTACGCGGCGGTCGGAGGTTTCGGCGCCGTCCGCGGCGAGGTGGTTGAGGACGTCGCGTTGGCCAGGGTCGTCCGCGCCCGCGGGTTGCGGTTGGGACTGGCGTTGGGTGGAAACACTGCACAGGTGCGGATGTTCAGGGATCGGTATGCGGTGGTCGCGGGCCTCGGCCGCGGACTGCGCCCCATGGCGGGCGGCCGGGGCTGGGTGGTGGTTGCAGTGTGGGCCTTTCACGTGCTCGCCTATACGGCACCAATTCTGCTCGGTGTCCGCCGGCCGCGCTGGCGGCTCGCCGCCGGTCTCGGCGTTCTCGAGCGGGCCCTGGTGGAACTCAAGACCGGCGGCCGGGACTGGGCCGCTGCGCTGGCCGTTTCGGCATCACCACTGGCCGCGATACCCGTTGTTGCGCAAGGGCTTCGGCGCCGGCAGTATCTGGCGCGGCCGGAGCTACGTGACATGAACCGGCTGTCCACCCCGGCGGGCATGCCGTCCGCTGATCAGCGAAGTACGCGCTGGCCGGTGCCGGGCCCATCCCGCGTCGTCCCCGGCGGCCATCTGCCGCGGTGGGGTCGCGACGCGATCGCGCTGCTCGAGGAGGGTGCGCGCCTGGGCCCGGTTTTCGAGGTCCGATTGTGGCGACGGGCGCTTGTCGGGTACCGGCCGGAGTGGAACCGGATGATCCTGGGCGACCTGGACACGTTCCGCAGCCGGGGCAGCATGAGCCAACTCTCGCCCTATCTGCGCGGCGGCGTCATCGCGCAGGAAGCACCGGCCCACCGTGGCCGGCGGATCGAGATGAATGCCACCTTCCACCGCCGGGCCATCACTCCGCTGTTCTCCGCACCCTTCGCCGAGATCGTCGATACCGCTTTGCCGACCGGGGTTTTCGACGCGGTTGGGTGGGCATCCACGCTGGTGCGTCGGCTGCTGGGCCACGCATTCTTCGGCCCCGGCGAGCCACCGGCGGAGTTGACGAAGTTTCTCGAGCCGCTCGACCGCGGCCTCCCGGCGCCGCTGTTGCCCCGACCGCTGCGGATCAGGCGAATGAGCACCGAACTGCGCACCGCGATGGCCGAGCAGCGCCCCGACACACTGACGGGCGCATTCGCGGCACTGCCCGGGCCGGCTGCCGCCGCGGTCGAGGATGCGAGGGTGGCGCTCGCCGCAGGTTACGACACCACCGCCCACACCCTGGCTTTCGCGCTGTGGGAACTGGCCGCGCGTCCCGAGCTCAACGACCCGGCGCTCACCGCCGCCGTGGTGCGGGAGGCCCTGCGGCTCTATCCGGCGGGTTGGATCGGCAGCCGGGTCACCGCACGGCCCGTCGAGGTCGACGGTGGGCGCATCCCCACGGGCCGGATGGTCCTGTACAGCCCCTACCTCACGCACCGTGATCCCGACCTCTGGCCCCGGCCGGCGGCGTTCCGGCCCGAACGGTTCGACGGGCCGCTGCCGGCCTGGGGGTACCTGCCCTTCGGGGCCGGCGAACGCAGCTGCCTGGGGGCCGCGCTGGCCACCGCGATGCTGGAAGCCGCGGTGCGCGGCTTCGTCCACGGCACCCTGCGCCGGGTCGGCGGCGACCCGCGCCCGGCCGGCGTGGTGACGCTGACGCCCCGCGGCCCGCTGCTCCTTGAACACCGATCGCATTCGTGACCACCTTGGAGGGATTCCCGTGCAGCACTTGACATACCTGGCGGTGCTCCTCGCCTGTCTGCTGGGCACGGCGCCGCTGGAGTTCGCCCTGCAGGCCCGGGTCTACGGGCGGTGGCGAAGGGCGGCGGCGGCCATCCTGCCGGTCGCCGCGGTCTTCGTGCTCTGGGATTACCTCGCGACCGCTGCCGGCTGGTGGTGGTTCGACGACCGGTACCTCACCGGCGTGTTCCTGGGCCCGCTTCCGTTGGAGGAGTTGATGTTCTTCCTGGTCATCCCGATCTGCGGGCTGCTGACGTTCGAGGCGGTGCGCCGGCTGAAGCCGCGCTGGGCCCCCGCTGCAACGGATGTCCAGGTGCGGCGATGATCGGCGCCTACACCGCGGCCGCGCTGGTGGCGATCACGGCAGCGGTCCTGATGGACCTGGTCGTGCTGCGGACCGGGCTGCTGCGCACCCGACTGTTCTGGGCGAGTTACGCGATCGTGGTTTTCTTCCAACTGATCGTCAACGGCATCCTGACCGGGCTGGGCATCGTGCAGTACGACCCCGACGTCATCATCGGCGTGCGGCTCGCCTTCGCGCCGATCGAGGACCTGGGGTTCGGTTTCGGTCTGGTCACGCTCACCCTGGTGGGGTGGACGCGGTTGGGTCGTCGGGTCGCGGCAAGCGAGGAGCGGGCATGAACCGGGAATGGCGGCCAGGTCGGGACCGGAAGGCGGTGCGGCACATCGCATCCGGCGGGGCGATGCGGGTGCCCGACCCGGCCCCCCGAGTGCTGGTGGTCGGAGGTGGGATCGCCGGGATCGCCGCGGCGGTGGGGCTGGCCGAGCGGGGGGTCCGGGTCGTGCTCGCCGAGGCGCAGCCGCAGCTGGGTGGTCGAGTCCGGTCGTGGCCGGTCACCCACGGTGTGGACGGGGTGGCCGACGGGGTCACGATGAGCCGCGGCTTCCACGCGTTCTTCCGGCAGTACTACAACCTGCGGGCGTTGCTGCGGCGGGTGGACCCCGCGCTGACCGGGCTCACGCGCGTGCCCGACTATCCCGTCGTCATGGCGGACGGGGCGACCGACTCTTTCGCGAAGGTGCCGCGAACGCCGCCGCTGAACCTGCTCTGGTATGCCCTGCGCAGCCCGAACTTCGGGGTTCGCGGGTTGCTGAAGGCGAACATGGCCGCGTCGTCACGGATGCTCGATCTCGACTTCCCGCAGTCCTTCGACGATTTCGACGGGATCAGTGCCGAGAAGTTCCTTGACGACCTCGGTTTCCCGCCGGCTGTCCGGCACTTGGCGCTGGAAGTGTTCACCCGCAGCTTCTTCGCCGACCCGAGCGAGTATGCCGCCGGGGAGTTGCTGGCGATGTTCCACCTGTACTTCGTCGGCTCGTCCGAGGGGTTGCTGTTCGACGTCGCCACCGACGATTTCGGCACGGTGTTCTGGACGCCGCTGCAGCGTCATCTGACCGACCTCGGGGTCGAGGTGCGCACCGGGGTGCGCGTGGACCGACTGCACTTCGACGCCGCAGGCGGCGTGCGGGCGGACATTGGCCATGACCGCCTCGACGTGGACGCCGTCGTGCTGGCGGCCGACCCACGGAGCACCCGCCGGCTCGTCGCGGACGCGACGGGAATGCCGGAGGCCCCGTGGCGCCGGTCGCTGGAAAGAACCGGCAACGCACCGAGGTTTGTGGTGTGGCGGCTGTGGCTGGACACGCCTGTGCATCCCGACCGGCCCGCATTCCTCGGCACGGGCGGATTCCCATTGCTGGACAATGTGTCCGTGCTCGAGCGGTACGAGGACGGCGCCAGGCGTTGGGCCTCTGCGCGCAACGGCTCGGTCGTCGAGATGCACGCCTACGCGGTCGGCGACGGGTGGACGGAGCCGGCGTTGCGGGAGGAGCTGCGGGCGGAGCTGGCCGCGGTGTTCCCGGAGACCCGGGCGGCCGGCCTGCTGGCCGATGAGTGGCTCATCTCAGACGACTGCCCGTCCTTCCTGCCGGGTGAGCGACTGAGCCGTCCCCAGGTGCGCACCGACGATCCCCGCCTCGTGCTGGCCGGCGACGGGGTGCGCTGCGATCTGCCCGTCGCCCTGATGGAGCGCGCGGCGACCACCGGCTGGCAGGCGGCCAACTCCCTGCTCGCCGGCTGGGGTGTCCGCGGGCATGACCTGTGGTCGGTGCCGCTGTCATCCCGCGTCCCGGCCGTCCGGACGCTGCGCCGGCTGGCGATCTGACCGCTGACCCGCTCACGCCCCGGTGATCAGGATCCGCGCCGCGGTGCTCGCCTTCCGCCAGGTCGGCACGCGAGCCCGGATGCTGAAGACGTCGTAGTCGGCCGCCTCGATGCGGTCCAGGATCCGGGAATACAGCACCCGGGCGGTCAGCACGCAGCGCGCGGACCGCGCCGGCAGCCACGAAAGCCCGCGGTCGGCGACGTCGTAGAGCTCGCGGGCCCGCTCGATCTCGGACGCCAGGAACGCGCGCCACTCCGGGGTGACCCTCCGCAGGTGGAGATCGGCGGGTGTCACACCGAACCGGCGCATCTCCTCCTGCGGTAGGTACACCCGGCCGCGGTCGAGATCCTCGGCAACGTCCCGCAGGAAGTTCGTGTACTGGAACGCGAATCCGAGCGCGCGGGCCGGTTCGAGGGCCTCGGGGCCCAGCGGCTGCAGCACCGGGAGCATCATCTCGCCGATGACGGCGGCCGACCCTTCCATGTAGCCGAGCACGTCTTGCCATGTCTCATACCGGCTCGTGGTCAGGTCCATCGCCATCGCGCCGAAGAACCGGTCGAAGCATTCCTGCGGGATACCGACGGTGCGGACCGTGTGCGCGGCGGCCGAGAGCACCGGATCGGCGGTGCCGTTCGCGCGGGCGCTGCGGAACCGGTCGGCGAAGTCGTCGAGCTGGGAACGGATGTCCTGCGGCCGCCGCCCCGCGGTGGCGGCGGGGTCGTCGACAATGTCGTCGGCGAGCCGGCACAGCGCGTACACGGCGTGCACGTGCCGGCGCCTTTCCCGGGGCAGCAACTGGGTGCCCCAGTAGTAGGTCGTGCCATTGCGTTTGGTGATCTCGGCGCATTGGCGGTAGCCGTCCCGCAGCAGTTCCTTGTCGGCGGTCACCGTCATCGCGCAACCTCACCCAGATACCGGCCGACGCGGTCGGCCGCCAGCTTTCCGGAGATCAGCACCATCGGGACGCCGACGCCGGGAACGGTGCCCGAACCGGCGAAGAACGTCCCCGGCACCCGTTTCTCGAAATTCGGCGGTCGGAACGGCCCGGTCTGCCGGAAGGTGTGGGCGAGCGAGAACGGGGTGCCGAGATGCATGCCCTGCCGCTCCCAGTCGAGCGGGGTGACCAGCCGCTCGACGACGATGTCGGTCGGATAGCCGGCCTTGGACAGGAAGGCGAGCAGTCGCTCGCGCATGGGTTCCGACTCGACCGTCCAGTCGAGGCCCGCCGTCAGATTCGGCACCGGTTCGAGGACGAACATCGAGCTGCAACCGGGTGGCGCCGCACCGGCGTCGGTGCGGCTCGGCACGGTCACCAGGCGCGACGGGTCCGGCATCAACCGGCCCTCTCGGAGCAGCGCGTCGAACGCGGCCGACCACTCGCCGCCGAAATGGATGTTGTGGTGAGCGATCTCGGCGTCGACTTGGCCGCGGACGCCGAGGTGCCAGACCACGGCGGACGGCGAGTAGGTGCCGTGCCGGACCGCCCGGGGTGGGCGCAGCTCCGGCAGCAGCCGGCGGTAGGCGACCGGCAGGTCGGGGGTGAGGACCACCGCATCAGCCCGCACCGTTTCCCCGTCGGCCAGCCGGACGCCGGCGACCGCCCCGGTGTCGGCCCGCCGGAGGATCTCGGTGACTTCGGTGCCGTAACGGATGCGGCCGCCGGCCTTCTCGCACGCTGTGGCCAGCGCGGCCGGCACTTCATGCATCCCGCCGTCGGGGTACCAGACCCCTTCGACGGTGTCCATGTAGGTGATCACCGCGTACAGGGCGAGCGCGTCGTCCGGTGATAGTCCGGCGTACAGCGCCTGAAAGCTGAACAAGCGGTGCAGCCGGGGGTCGGTGAAGCGACGCCGGATCGCCGGGCCGAGCCGACCGAACGCGCCGAGTCGGAGTAGGCGGGCCGCCGCCCCCGGCGAGGAGACCAGGTCGAGCGGCGTCGAGAAGTTACGGTCGATGAACCGGGACATCTCCGCTTCGTAGAGCTGCCGCAGCCACCCCGTGAACTCGTCGTACGCCGCGGCGTCCGATTGGCCGCTGGCATCGGCGATTTCGGCTCGCATGTCCGCGTGGTCGGCCCGCACCCGCAGCGCGCTGCCGTCTGCGTAGACGGCGCGGTACGCGGGGTCGAGGCGGCGCAAGGTGAGCACGTCGGCCAGTTCGACGCCGACGGCGTTCAACGTGTCGGCGATCAGCTGCGGCATGGTCAGCACCGACGGCCCGGTGTCGAAGACGAAACCCTCCGTCTCCTCGCGCCCGGCCCGCCCGCCGGCCAGCGATTCCCGCTCGACGACGAGCACATCGTGCCCGCGTCCGATCAGGTGGCAGGAGGCCGCCAGGCCAGCGAGACCGGCGCCCACGACGATGATCTCGCTCACTTCTCGCGCCAGGCGATCGCGTACGCGAGGCTGCGCAGCTCGTCGACCGCGTCCGGGTCGAGCATCGAGTGGTCCAGTGCGTCCATTGCCGCGTCCACGGCGGCGCCGACCATCTGCTCGACGGTCGCCCGCGTGCCGTTCTCGGAGAGCTCGTCCAACAGCAGCGCGAGATCGGCCGGGCCGAAGGCCGCCGTACCTACCCGATCAAAGGCCTGTCGAGCCGTCGGGTGACGGATCCGGTCGTCGGCCAGCGCAAGCAGCACGGTCGGCTTGCCGCTGATCAGGTCGTCGCCGGCCGGTTTCCCTGTGCGACCGGGATCCCCCCACAGGCCGAGGATGTCATCCCGCAACGCGAAGGCCATCCCCACCGCTGCCCCATAGCGGGTCAACCGCGCACGCGCGGCGTCGGGGCCTGCGGCCGCCGCGGCCCCCAGCTCCAACGGGCGCTGCACGGTATAGCGCCCGGACTTCAGCGTCGCGACCGACTCGGCGAACGGCAGGTCCCTGCGGCGCGCCGCCGTTCCGGTCAGATCCTGGCGTTGCCCGACGACCAGCTCGACGACGAGACGGCGCCACAACCGGCGGATCTCGGGCGGAAGCCCGCTGATCAACCCGTCCGCCTCGGCCAGCGCCAGGTCGCCGGCCAGGATCGCGATGCTGGTGCCGAACAATTGGGGATTCCCCACGGCGTTCGCGGCGACGTGCCGGGCGTGCGCCTGTCGATGGATGGTGGGCACGCCGCGGCGCGAGTCCGACTCGTCCATCACATCGTCGTGTACCAGCGCGAACAGGTGCAGCAGTTCCAGCGCGGCACTCACGGTGACGATCTCGCGGCGCCCGACGCCGCGATGGTCCCGGCCGGCCGCCGCCCACCCGAGGTAGGTCATGGTCGGCCGGATGCGTTTGCCGCCCCGGCCCAGCAGGGTGCTCAACATCGCGGGCAGGTCCGCCGAACCCAGTACGTCCGCCGCGCCACCGGCCGCCAGGTCGGCCCACTCGTCGGCCAAAACGTCCATCGTGCTGGTCAGCACCTTGTCGACGGCCGCGAGGTGCGCGGCGACGCCGGCGTGGCCACCGGGCAGCGCGAAGAGCCGGCCGCCCGGGGCAGGCTTGTGCAGGTGCTCGATCGGTTGCGTCAATGAACTCTCGGCCGTCATTGCTCGGTGGATCTCGAAAAGTGATGTCTGTGCCTGTACCCCGCGAGCGGGGTGTTCAGAGGCAGTTCGCGAAGAGTTTCCGGTGAACTTCTGCCGGAAATCGGGCGATCGGGACGGGATCGGGCGTGTGCCGAATATTCCGGCCCGCCGCAGATGACGTTTGACCAAACGGTCCATCGGGGGGTCACGTGCCGGACTGACCCTTCTTGCATCTTGCTCAGCTGGACGCGACCCGACTTTTCGGTGATGGGGTCCGCCTCAAAGTGCTGGACCGGCAATCCGGGTCCAGAATCCCAGGAAGCAAACCGACGGTGTCTTGCCTCGAACATGTCAGGAGATCGGCCATGACCATCCGGCGCCTCCGCTTCCCGAAGTCCGTTTCTGCGGCAACCGTTGTCGTGTTGACCGCCGGTCTGATCACTGCGGTGTCGGCCGGGAACGTGGCCGCTTCATCGCGGCAGCCCGATCTTGGATCCCGTTCCACAGCGGTCGTGACGCAGAACGGGTATCGCTTTCGTGACCTGGACCGTAGTGGTGACCTGACGCCCTACGAGGATTGGCGGCTCAGCCCAGCCAAGCGAGTCGAGGACCTGTTGGGGCGAATGTCCCTGGAGGACAAGGCCGGCTTGATGGTCCACTCGGAGCTCCCGACTGCCAACGGCACGTACAACATCGCAGCCCTCACCCCGTTGGTGCAGGACAGTCACATCCGCGCGTTCATCACCCGCCTGTCCGCCGAGCCCAAGATCATGGCGCAGCAGAACAATGCTTTGCAGGCGCTTGCGGAGCAGCAGCCGTTGGGTATCCCGGTCAGTATCTCCAGCGACCCGCGGAACGGATTCAGCGTCACTGCGGGACAGACCGTCGCGGGCGCGGGCACTACTGCCTTCCCCGATTTCATCGGCATGGCCGCCACCGGCAGCACCCACCTGACCAAGCAGTTCGGGGACATCACCCGCGAGGAATACCGGGCGGTCGGCATCCACACGGGCCTGTCACCACAGGCCGACATCGCCACCGAGCCCCGCTGGACCCGGATCAACGGCACCTTCGGATCAGATTCCGCCCAGGCCAAGCGACTGGTCCAGGCGATGATCACCGGCATGCAGGGGAGCCCCTCGGGACTCACCCGCGACGGGGTCGCGGCAGTCGTCAAGCACTGGGCCGGTTACGGAGCGCAGGAGAACGGTTACGACAGCCACTACTACTACGGCCGGTACGCAATATTCCCCGGCAACAACTTCAAAGAGCACCTCGTGCCGTACGAGGGAGCGTTCCGCGCCAACGTCGCCGGAGTGATGCCGACGTACTCCATCCTGAAAGACCTCGTCTACAAGGGCCTTTCGGTGGAGCAGGTCGGGGCCGGCTTCAATGAGTGGCTGTTGCAGGACCTGCTACGCGGAACGTACGGCTTCGACGGTGTGATCCTGTCCGACTGGGGCATCACCGGTGACTGCCCCCAGGCATGCCTCGACAACCGGCCACCAAGCTTCTTCATCGGGCCGTGGGGAGTAGGAATGCCCTGGGGCGTCGAGAACTTGACGGTGCAACAGCGCTACGCCTTGACCATCAAGGCCGGGGTGGACCAGATCGGTGGAGCCGACCAGCCGGCGAACATCGTGACGGCCGTCAACAACGGTGAGCTGACCGCAAAACGTATCGACGAGGCGAGCCGCCGGATCCTGCTGGAGAAGTTCAAGATGGGTTTGTTCGAGAATCCGTACGTCGACCCCCAGCGTGCCGCCGCCATCGTCGGGAACGCGAAATTCCAAGCGGTTGGGGACCGTGCCCAGGCTGAGTCGCTGACCCTGCTGACCAACAACAGAAACCTGTTGCCGGTCTCCGACAGACGGGTCAAGACGGTCTATCTGTCCGGAGTGAGCGCCGAGGCAGCAACGGTGCGCGGTCTGTCCGTCACCACCGACCCGGGCGCCGCCGACCTCGCTGTTGTGCGGCTATCCGACCCGCGCGGTGGTGCCGACCTGACCGACCTGAACTTCACCGGTGCTGAGGCGGACTACACCGCCCTGCAAGCTGCGGTGAACGCCGGCACACCCGTGGTCGCGGTGCCGAAACTCGACCGACCATTGGTGTTGACGAACGTGGTGGACCGGGCGACCGCTGTGATGGCCAACTACGGGGTCTCCGACGAGGTCCTGTTGGAGACCTTGTTCGGTGAACGCTCCCCGCGGGGGAGCCTTCCGTTCGAGCTGCCCAGGTCGATGGACCAGGTTGAGCAACAGTTGGAAGATGTTCCCGACGACATAGCGAACCCGTTGTTCCCGCCGGGATACGGGAAGCGGTACCGCTGATCGCCGTGCAGCGGCCGTGCTGCAGCCTGCACCCCTAAGCCCGAAGAGGTGGCATCGCTCGTCGCCTTCGGGATGATGGCGGGTCTCGCAACGTATTCCGGTGGGACCGGATTCGCAGCAGTTCCCGGGGCGCCGAACGGCTGGCTGTGGCTGGCGGCGCGAAAGGCGCACGTGCCCAAGCGAGCAATGATCTTCGCGGCCGCCGTCGCCAGGATCAACAGCAACCGCAATTCATGTGGCCACAGACCCGCATGGCCGCTGTGTCCAGAACTCAGAGACGGGTATGGATCCGTAGCCGCTTCCGCTCGGGTAGGCCGCTTCTTGAGTTTGGCCAACGCACTGTCCCGCAATGCGAGTGCATCGGGAGCGAGGAGCATCTCGGCTACAGGTCGCTGGGGGTCCCCTGGTGAAAGAGCACCCGCCAATTGCCTTCGTTTTGCCGCCACAATGAACTGCGTCGTGCCCGTCGTCCGTCGCGTTTGGTGACGTAGGTCAGCAGGATGATGTCCCGGGTTAATTCGTAGCCCTCGATGTCGCTCGCCTCGATGACGGTGTCGTCAGCGGAGGATTCCTCTGCGAGGGCTGCAATGATCGAAGCCCGGGTCCATAGGTGGCCGGATGCGCCAATTTCTTGATAGCGATCATCAAGCAATGCGTCGACCTCCGACGGGCTTGACCGCACTGTCGAAGTCAGCAAAGACAGCTCCTTGTTGATCACTTCCTGTACATCGGCCGTCGTCATGGGTTGATTGTCCCCGACCGGACCGGCCGCTACGGTCCTTGTTATCCGAACCGAGCGCCGAACTCCGAACGGCACCCACAGGTCCCGCACTGTCCGCGGTCAAGGCTCGTGTGGTTCCTCCAGCGGGTCATCCTGCGTCCAGCTCATCGTCGTTGACCAATCTGGGGACACGGTCATCCAGGGTCGTATCGGCAGGAGGTCCGTTTTCCACGGACAAGCGACCGTTCAGATGCTGGTTGATGTTGGTGATGAACCTGGCCCTGAGTATTGGGATCGCAGCTTTGATGGCGGCCGCGGCAGGTAATTCCAGCATCGCCCGCCTCTTCGGTAACCGCGCCTCGAACCGCCAGGTCACTGTCGTTTTCACTGGGTCGTGCCGGTTGGGGTCGTCGGCATTGTCGGCGAACCGCACCAACATGGTCGCGGATATGCCGCCTTGGCTGCCGGTTGCTTCGATGCAGGCTCCCGGCTCGAATCCGGTTACCTCTCCCGAGACTGTCAGCGGCAGCCCAAGTAGGTGCAACTCCGCCAAGACCCGACCGCCGGCGACCAGCAAGTCCTCTTCTGGACCGATCCGAACCCCCGCGGCGGTGGGCCAGTTCGCCTTCGCCGCTACGGCGTCAAAGACGGCCTCCCGGTGATGACCGCGAAGTGTTTCCACTCCTTGATCTCGGATCATGACATCAACCGTAGCGAACTGAATGGTCGATGCCTGCGGGTGCGGTCGGTTGACTCGAGGGGGTCCTGGCCACGGATCCCGGAACCGGCTCGATTGATGCTGTCGCTGTCAGTGAGTCGGATGAGGCCAGCAGCAGCCGAGTCCAGGCATCGGCGAGCCAGGTTGCGAACTGCTCTGGGCTCCATTGCCTTTCGCGGACCAGGAGGACCCAGTACTCTGGCGGCATTCAGTGACGGTGCGCTGACTGCGGTGCGGTGGAGCGGTGAGGGCACCCAGGAGGGTGATCTGATGGGGATAGCACCCACGCATCACCGGGTGCACTTCAGCGGGATCGACATCATGCGGATCGCGAACGGCAAGATCGTTGAGCATTGGGGCGAGTCGAACGGGCTGGAAGTCATGCAGCAACTACAAGGACCCGGTCCGAAGCCGACCACCTGAACGGCGGCACCGAGGGATCCGAGAGTAGCGACGGCCTGCCATGTGAGCCGCCGCCGAACCGTTCCTCCACCAACTCCACTCATCCAACCTGTGCAGTATCAGGCCGTTGAAATCGTCGATCTGGGTGAGGATGTCGGCCAGTTGCCCCGCCCAGTACGACCGTCGTCAGCTCGATGGCGAACGGTGCGGTTGGCCAACTATCGGAAGGCCGGGTCTTCCAGGTCGGGCGGTTTCCAGGCGGTGGCCGCATGGAGGAGGGCTTGCGCGGTCCAGGACATGAGGGCGACGGACTCTTCGCGGGTGAGGTGCGCGACGTCGATCTGCCAGGTGAGGGCTTCGATGCCGATGGCGCTGCGGATGGCCAGGGCGAGTTGGTGGATCTGCTCGCCGGTGAGTTGACCGTGGAGCGGAGCCAGGGCTTCGCCGATCCAGGCGATCGCGCGGCCCTGCCTCAGTGGCAACGCCGCTCGAGAGTCGTTGTCAGCATTGAGCGAAAGCCGCAGCATGGTGCGTTGTTGCGCTTCGGTGCGAGTGATGAGGCTGGTGAATTCGCGGACGACGTGGGCCAACCGTTCGGCCGGATCTACCGGCGGGTTGGGGGGTAGCAGGGACGTGGCGGCGGTTTCCGGGTGCGCCGCGGCGAGCAGTGCGTGTTGATTCGGGAAGTACCGGTACCCCACGGCGCGGGAGACCCCGGCCGCGGTGGCCGCCTGCTCCACGGTGGGGGTGGTGCCGGCGGCGACGAGGTCCTGGGCCGCCCGGATCAACGCGGCGCGGGTTCGTTGCTTCTGTTTGACGCGCCCGTTGGCTTCGTAAGGGATTGACACACCCGTGATGATACGGGACTCTCATCATGAGATGTCGGTCTCATAAGGAGCGTGTTGCGATGACGATCACCACGACCAGCACCCCAGTCCCGATCATCCGTGGCGCCGCCGACGGTGAACGGCGTTGGTTCTACGGCGGCGGTGTGCACACCTGGAAGGCGACCGCGGAGGAAACGAGCGGTGCGTTCCTGTTGTTCGAGGACAGCATGGACCGCGGGAAGGCGACGCCGCTGCACACCCACCCGGATTCCGATGAGACGATGGTCGTCCTCGACGGTGAGATCGTCATGCACATGGACGGCACCGATCACCGGATCGCTGCTGGTGGGGTGGCCGTGGCGCCGCGGGGTGTTCCGCACGCGTTTCTCGTGGTTTCGGCGACGGCGCGGCTGTTGTGCCTGCACACGCCGGGCTGTTGCCAGTCGTTTTATTGGGACGCCAGCGAGCCAATCACTGCCGACAAGCCGACCCCCGGAACGGTCGATTTCGCCGTCGTGCAGGCATCGGCCCACAACCAACGGCGGCATCGAGATCTTGGGACCACCACCGTTTCAGATTTGATGATCTCGTCAACGCTGATCCCGTGCTGGGATCGTTCGGTGGGGCGGGTCGTCGTCGAGAAGTTCGGCGACGAGTCCGCGGTAGATGAAGTCGGCGTAGTGGTCGATCGGCCATCGTTGGTGGGTGACCAGGATTTCGTAGAGTTCTGGCGCGGTGTAGGCGAACATGACGTCGCGGGCTTGTTCGGTGCTCATCTTGTTGCGGAGGGGCCCGTGGTTGGCCAGCTGGGATGCGTTGTGGTGCATGCGTTGTAGGCGTTCGTCGTTGATCTCGGTGAGCAGCCGGCCCATGTCGGGGTCGGTGGCGGCGGCCGCCCGCACGAGCAGAATGATCGGCGCGACCCGAGGCATGACCTCGGTGGTCAGGGTTGCCCAGTGCCGCAGGATCGCGCGCGGCGGAAGGTCCTTGGCCGACATCTGGTCAGAGCGGTCGGGGGCCGGGACTGGCCCCGTGCCGGCCAGCCCGGACCGTTGGATCGCCCGGATCAGACCAGGTTTGCCGCGAAACGTCTTGTAGATCGTTTCGACCGAAACACCGGCCGCCGCGGCGACTCCGGCGACGGTCGTGGCTGCATACCCGTCACGCAAGAACAGCTCGCGGGCGACCGCGAGGACGTGCGCTTGGGCGCGGTGGGCGCGGTCGCGCCGTCCCGTGATGTCGTACCGCCGGACGGTCTTGACGGGGTTGGGTTCCGGGGTCATGCTTGCTCCTATTCCGATACAACCAACTGTAGCGGAATAAGGATCGGAGGGCGGCATGAACCCCGCCACCATGAATGACTCACCGGCGGCCATGGTCGACCGGCTCGCCCGCACGACCAACGCCCACGACCTGGACGGGCTGGTGGACTGCTTCGCCGTGGATTACCGGAACGAGACCCCAGTGCACCCGGCCCGGGGTTTCACCGGCCGGGAGCAGGTCCGCAGCAACTGGCAGCAGATCTTCGCGGCCGTGCCGGATCTCCAGGCGATAGTCCTGCGGTCGGCCGTCACCGATGACACCGTATGGAGCGAGTGGGAGATGGCCGGGACCAAGCCGGACGGAACCGCGCACCTGATGAGGGGGGTGATCCTGTTCGGGGTGACGGCCGGTCGGGCATCCTGGGCGCGGTTCTACCTCGAACCCGTCCAGCCCGGCGGCGGTTCGATCGATTCCGCGGTCGCAGCGCAGCTCCGGGGCGCGCGGTGATTCTCGTAGCCGGGGGGACGGGCCGACTCGGCGCCCTGGTGGTCGCCGGGCTCACGGCCCGCGGCGAACGGGTCCGGGTGCTGACCAGGGACCCCGCCCGCGCGGCGTCCCTGGAGGGGCCGCTGGTCGAGGTGGCCCTCGGTGATGTTCGTGAGCCCTCCTCGCTCGGCCCGGCAGTGGCGGGTGCCCGGACCGTGGTGTCCGCGGTCCACGGGTTCGCCGGTCCCGGGCGGGTGACCCCGGAATCGGTGGACCGGGACGGCAACGCGAATCTGGTCGCCTCGGCGAGGGCAGCGACCGCAGATATGGTGCTGGTATCCGTCTTTGGGGCCACGACCCGACATCCGATGGAGCTGTTCCGGATGAAGGCCGCCGCCGAGGACAACCTCCGCGCCAGCGGTGTGCCATGGACCATCGTTCGGGCCACCGCGTTCCTCGAGTTGTACCTCGACCTGATGCGTCGAACGGCCGGCGGGTCCGGGCGACCGCTGGTCTTCGGGCGCGGCCAGAACCCCATCAACTTCGTGGCGGTGACCGACGTCGCTCACACCGTGGTGGATGCCGCGCTCGACCCGTCCCAACGTGGGCGCATCAGCACCGTCACCGGCCCGCGGAACCTGACCCTGAACGAACTGGCCGCGATGGCACAACAAGATCTGAGCACCGCCAGGACACCCAAGCACATCCCCCGCGCCGCTCTGCACGTCCTGGCCGCCAGCCACCTCGTCGGCAATTCCGCCATGTCTCGGCAGGCCAACGCCGCCCTGATCATGGATACCATCGACATGACGGTGGACCGTGATCACGGGCCCGACATTTGACACGGTCCTTGACGATTGCTCATCCGACCGTGGCGACCGAGCCGATGACAAACCCGGCCCGCCTGCAAAGCCGCTTCCGCGGGTTCCCGGCGAATGTGGTTGATCCGTCATGGGTGATCAACCTCTCCGGGCCGAGGGCCGCTTGGGTACCGGTCTCTCAGGTGCGGAACAGGGGCGGGTTCGGCAGGATGGGTCGGCCGAAGGTGGATGCGCCGACGGCGGCCAGGCAGAGGTACCAGGCGAGACCGGCTGCTACCAGTCCGAGGATGCCGCCCATGGTGGTCAGCGCCGAGCCCATCCCGAATGCTCCCAGTGCGAGCAACACGAAGACGACTGCGACGACCGCGAACAGCGTGGCGAGTACGGCCGTCGTGCGGAGGGCGGCGACCAGCATGAGCGTGGTGAAGATGGCCCAGGCGATCAGGTACCAGCCGGCGGCGACGCCGTGGTGCTCTGCTGGGATGCCGTCCGCGTAGAACGTGAGGTAGGCCCAGAACGAGAGCCAGAAGGCCCCGTAGGAGCTGAACACCGTGGCACCGAAGACGTTGCCCTTGCGGAATTCCCACATTCCGGCGAGCAACTGGGCGAGGCCGCCGAAGGCCAGCGCGACGCCCAGCATGACGGGTTCGGCGTCCTTGGGCATGACCCCCGCGTTGACCAGGCTCAGCAGGAACGTGGTCAGGGCGAACGCGGCGAGGCCGAGCGGCGCCGGGTCGGCGATCATGGCGGTGTTGGCGGACGCCATCTCCCGGGCCTGGGCGACCCGACCCGCTGTCGGATCATTCACGTCGGGGAAGAAGTCCTTGTCGTGGACGTCGTAGTCGCGGGCTGGGGAGAACTGGTTCGATCACTGGCACGGTCATCTCGGTGCTCCTTTGATCCTGCTGGACGGATGGTGTGATGCCGGCTCAACGGAAGGCGTTGATCCCGGTGATGGCGCGGCCGACGATGAGCGATTGGATGGAGTCGGTTCCCTCGTAGGTGTAGACGGCCTCGATGTCGGCGTGGTGCCTGGCGACGTGGTGGTCGAGCAGGATTCCGTTGCCGCCCAGGATGTCCCGGGCCATGGCGCAGACCCGCCGCGCCGCGTCACCGGTGTTGAGCTTGGCCAGCGCTGCGTGTTCGATCGAGACTCGTCCCTCGGCCTGTAGTTGCGACATCCGGGTGCACATCAGTTGCATCCCGGTGATGTCGCTGAGCATGTGCGAGAGCTTGTCCTGGATCAGCTGGAACCGTGCGAGCGGACGTCCGAACTGCTCCCGCCGCAGGGAGTAGGTCAGCGCCGCCTCATATGCGGCGATGGCGTGCCCGAGGGCTTCCCAGGCGACGGTCTGCCGCGACTTTGCCAGCACGAAGTTGGTGTCGTCCCAGGTGCGGGCCTTGGCCAGCCGGGCGCTCGCAGGTATCCGTACCCCGTCGAGCCGGATCTGTGCCTGCCACACCCCGCGGTTGGCTGCCTTTCCAGTGATCTTTCTGGCCCGGTACCCGGGGACGGGATTGTCTGCGCCGTCCGGGTGTTCGACGATGAAGGCACCGACCTGGCCGTCGTCGTCGCGCGCCCAGACGATGACGATCCCGGCGACGGTGCCGTTGCCGATCCAGCGTTTCTGCCCGGTCAGCACCCATTCGTCGCCGTCCCGCTGCGCCCTGGTCTCCAGGGCGACGACGTCCGAGCCGTGGTTGGGTTCGGTGAGTGCGAACGCGCCGAGCACCTCACAGGTTGCCATCCGGGGGAGGTACTGGGCGCGCTGTTCCGCGGAGCCCAGCATCGCGATGGTGGTCATCGCGAGTCCGGAGTGCACGGCGTTGAGGGTGGCGATGCTGCCGTCCCCGCGGGCCAGTTCAGCGGCGATCATGCCTTCGGCGAGATAGGACAGGCCTGGACAACCATCGCCGACAATGGACGCTCCGGCAATCCCGAGACGGCCGTAGCCCTTGGCCAGTTCGACCGGGAATTCGGCGCGTTCCCAATAACCGGCGGCGGCCGGTGCGACCTCTGTGTCGCACCAGAGCCGAACCCGGTCGCGCAGGTCGCGCTCCTTCTCGGTGAGCAGCTCGTCCAGGCTGTAGAAATCTGTTCCCCTGGATACCGCCAGAGTCATCACCCGAGGGCAATTCTGGGCCCGTTTCGTACTCGTCGAACTCGGTCAAAGCCGCGGCGTATCGCAAAGTGTCGGTCATTACTGGATCCCGCTTTCGTGTCCGGCCCACTCGGGTTTCCGCAACAGGTCCTTGCGGATCTTCCCGGTCGACGTCCTGGGCAGTTCGAGCACGAAGTCGACCACCTTGGGTGCCTTGAACTTGGCGATGTGGGTCTTGACGTGGTCGATCAGTTCGGCTTGTCCTGCTTCCCGGCCCGCGGCGAGCACGACGAACGCCTTGGGGCGTTCCCCCCAACGCTCATCGGGGACGGCGATGACGGCGACGTCGGCGACCGCGGCATGGGACAGGAACGCGTGCTCCACCTCGACAGTCGAAATGTTCTCGCCACCGGAAATGACAATGTCCTTGGCCCGGTCCATCAGCTGGATGTAGCCGTCGGGATAGCGCACACCGAGGTCACCGGAATGGAACCAGCCGCCGCGGAAGGCCTCAGCTGTCGCGTCCGGGTCGTTGAAGTACTCCCGCATCACGGTGTTGCCGCGCATCACGATCTCGCCCATGGTCACACCGTCCGTCGGGACATCCACCAGGGTTTCCGACGTTCCGTAGGTGGAAACAACTCTCGCCTCGTCCGCGGTGATCATGCCCACTCCCTGACGCGCCATCAGCCTCGAGCGTTCCGCGACCGGCAGGTCCCGCCAGGTGTCCTGCGGTTCGCAGACCGTGTACGGACCGTAGGTTTCGGTGAGCCCGTAGACGTGCACCACCCGGACGTTCAAGTCGGCGAACGCCGCGATGATCGACGGGCTGGGTGGGGCACCAGCTGTGGTGACGGTGAGCGCCTGCCGCAGCGGGTGGGCCAGCGGTGATTCCTTCATCATCGACAGCACCGTTGGCGCGCCGGCCATGTGGGAGACACCGGCGTGGTCGATCAGCCGCCAGATGTCGTCCGCGCGGGTGGCGCGCAGGCAGACATGGGTACCCGCCACAGCGGTGAGCGCCCAGGTCGTGCACCAGCCGTTGCAGTGGAACATCGGCAGGGTCCACAAGTAGCTGGAGCCGTCGACGAGGCCCTGATGGATCACCTCGCCCAGTGAATTGAGGTATGCCCCGCGGTGCGTGTAGACGACACCCTTGGGTTTGCCGGTGGTGCCCGAGGTGTAGTTCACGCTGATCGCGTCGTCCTCATCGACGACCTGATACGACATCGGTGTGTCACTGCCGGCAGCCAGCAGGTCGCCGTACCCGGTGGTGAAGGGCACCTCGACCGGGTCCCCGTTCTCCGCGGGGAGCGTCACGATCTCCCGCAGGCTGGTGACAGCGGCGAGTTTGCCGAGAGCAGGCTCCAGCAAGGAAGCATCGGCCATCAGGAACACTGCGCCGGAATGCTCCACGATGCCCGCGATCTCCTCAGCGGACAGCCGCGTGTTGATCGGGACGAGCAGGCCACCGGCGAGCGGGACCGCGAAATGAGCGACCAGCATCTCCGCGCAGTTCGGTGCCAGGTACGCCACCCGGTCACCGCCCTGCAGACCCCTCGCCTGCAGGGCATGGGCGAGCCGGTTCACCTGGGCGGACATCGCCGCATAGGTGAGCGTTCTCACGCCGTCGATGATCGCTGTCCGGTTCGGGTGCACTGATGACGCCCGCTCGAGGAAACGCAGTGGGGTGAGCGAAGTGTGCATGGTGGTACCACCTGTTCTGTGACGCCATTGTCGCGAGAATTCCGAAATGTCATTCTGACCGGGGCACGAAATTCTTGAGCTCCGCCAACTGTCGACCGCGAATTCGCCGCAGAGACCAATCATGTCGGCCGGGGTATGGGAAGGACAGGGCCATACGTCCCGACCTGCGCTCTGCTCTGGATGTGGGTCCCGCTGAGGTCAGGGTTTTTCGTCGAGTTGCGGGCCGGCCAAACCTGAGCTGATCAGGGACATCACCGCTGAGTCCTGCAGCGTGGAAACATCGCCCACCGTGCGGTTCTCGGCGATATCGCGCAGCAACCGTCGCATGATCTTGCCGGAGCGTGTTTTCGGAAGCTCCTGGACCACCAGGATTCGTTGGGGTTTGGCGATGGGGCCGATCTCGACAGCGACGTGGTCGCGCAGGTCAGCGACCAGCGCGTCACCCGTGTCGACCGCTGAATCACGCAGGATGACGAAGGCAACGATGCCCTGGCCGGTCATGTCGTCGGCGGCTCCGACCACTGCGGCCTCGGCAACACTGGAGTGGGAGACAAGAGCGGATTCGACTTCGGTGGTGGAGATCCGGTGGCCGGAAACATTCATCACGTCGTCGACCCGGCCGAGGAGCCACAACGCGCCGTCGGCGTCATACTTTGCGCCGTCCCCCGCGAAGTAGTAGCCCTGGGCGGCGAATCGCGACCAGTAGGTGTCCCGGTACCGGTCGTCGTCGCCGAAGATGGTGCGGAGCATCGCCGGCCAGGGTTTGTCGATGACCAGGTACCCGCTTTCCCCGTTGGCGACGGGGTGTCCTTCGTCGTTGACCACGATTGCGCTGATGCCGGGCACCGGCGTCATCGCCGATCCGGGTTTGGTCGTGGTCACGCCCGGCAGTGGGGAGATCATGATGCCGCCGGTCTCGGTCTGCCACCAGGTGTCCACGATCGGGCAGTTGTTGTGGCCGATGGTTTCCCGGTACCACATCCAGGCCTCCGGGTTGATGGGTTCGCCGACGCTGCCGAGCACCCGCAGTGAGCCGAGGTCGTACTTGGCGGGGATATCGGCACCCCATTTCATGAAGGTGCGGATCAGTGTCGGCGCCGTGTAGTAGATCGAGACTTTGTACTTGTCGATGATCTCCCAGTGCCGGCCCTCGTGCGGGGTGTTCGGGGTGCCCTCGTAGATGACCTGGGTTGCTCCGTTGGCGAGTGGTCCGTAGACGATGTAGGAGTGCCCGGTGATCCAGCCAATGTCGGCCGTGCACCAGTACACATCGGCCCCGGGTTTGTGATCGAAGACCGCATGGTGGGTGTAGGCGGTTTGGGTGAGGTACCCGCCGGAGGTGTGCACGATTCCCTTGGGCTTCCCGGTGGTTCCGGAGGTGTAGAGCACGAAAAGCGGTTGTTCGGCGGGGAATGCCTCGGGGGTGTGCTGATCTGATTGGTCGTCGATGAGCTCGTTCCACCAGAGATCCTTGTCGGTCCAGGTGATGTCGATGCCGGTGCGCCGGACCACGAGCACGTGTTCGACTGGGGATTCGTCTGCGGCGACGGCCTCGTCGACGGCGGCCTTGAGCGGCACGGCCGATCCGCGGCGGTACTGACCGTCGGCGGTGATGACGACTCTGGCCTCGGCATCGGCGATCCGGGAGGCAAGAGCATGCGAGGAGAAGCCGGCGAAGACCACGCCGTGGGCCAGCCCCAGGCGCGCGCACGCCAGCATCGCGTACACGGCCTCGGGAATCATCGGGAGGTAGATCACCACCCGATCGCCGGCCTTGAGTCCGAGTGAGAGCAGAGCGTTTGCTGTCTTGCAGACCTCGGTTTGCAGTTGTGCGTAGGTGATGGTCCGGGTGTCGCCGGGTTCGCCCTCCCAGTGAATGGCGACGGTGGCACCACGGCCCTGCGCGACGTGCCGGTCGACGCAGTTCTCGGCGACGTTGAGGGTGCCGTCGGCGAACCAGCGTGCATGGGGAGCGTCGGACCAGTCCAGCACCCGGCCGAACGGGGTCGCCCAGGTGAGCCGGTTGGCTTGTTCCGCCCAGAACGCCTCCGGGTCGGCCGCGGCCCGCTGGTAGGCCTCGGCGGTGAGGTTGGCGTTCGCGGCGAACTCTGCGGACGGTGGGTAGGTCTGGGCCGCCGATGGCGAAGGGGCGGCCGTGTCGGTGTCGATAACCGTTGTGCGGCTGTCGGTGTCGGTCATGATGCCTCTTTCGCGATCGGTGGTCGCCAGCCCCTATTGGGTCACCGGGTTGGCCGTTGGGTCAGCGGAGGTCGAATACGATGCGAGCCTTGACGTGACCTTTTTCGACCTCTTCGAAGCACTCGTTGACATCGTCGAGCTTGCGGGTCTCGTGGATGACTCGGGTGCGGCCCTGTCCGTGAATGGCGTACACCTCGGCAAGGTCCTTGCGGGTGCCGACGATCGAACCACGGACGGTGATGCCCTTGAGGACTGTCTCGAAGATCGGCAGGCTGACCTGGTTGTCCGCGGGCAGCGCGACGAAGATCAGCGTGCCACCTCGGCGTAGGGAGTTGAAGGCCTGCTCGAAGGCCTTCGGTGCCACGGCAACGGAGATTGCCGCATGTGCGCCGCCGAGGGCCTGGATCGCCTCGATCGGGTCCTCGGTCAGCGCGTTCACCACGTAGTCGGCGCCGAGATCTTTGGCCAGCTGGAGCTTTTCGTCGGTAATGTCGACCGCGACGACGCTGGCGCCGCTGATTTTTGCGTACTGCAACGCGAGGTGGCCAAGCCCGCCGATGCCGAAGATCGCGACCAGCGAGCCTGGGCGGGCACCGGACAGCTTGACCGCCTTGTAGGTCGTGACCCCGGCGCAGGTCAGCACTGACGCATCAAGCGGATCCACCGCGTCGGGGACCTGAGCGACGTAGGCGGCGTTCGCGGTGGCGTATTCGGCATAGGCGCCGTCCCTGCCGTAGCCGGTGTTGACCTGCTTCTCGCACAACGTCTCCCACCCGTCGATGCAGTAGTCACAGACTCCACATGCGGAACCCAGCCAAGGCATCGCGACCCGGTCACCGACCTTCGGTGTCTCGACGCCGGGGCCGACCTGCTCGACGATCCCGACCCCTTCATGTCCCGGGATGAATGGCGGGGTGGGCTTGACCGGCCAGTCACCGTGCGCGGCGTGGATATCGGTGTGGCACAGACCTGAGGTCTCGACTTTGACCAGCACCTCCCCGGGGCCGGCGACCGGCTTCGGCACGTCCTGAACGCTCAGTGTCTTGGTGAAATCGTGCACTACTGCTGCCTTCATGGGGTTCTCCAAAGTTGTTGTTGACATTTCGAATTGCGGGACAGAACAGCCGACGGGCGTGCAATCGACCGACCCGGGAGGGGACTGTCAGAGCACGGAATCTCGGCCCTGGTCAGGACAGGTTCATGCACACGGATTTGACCTGGGTGTAGGCGTTGAGCACTTCGTGACCCATTTCGCGGCCCCACCCGGATTGCTTGTACCCGCCGAAGGGTAGGGCGGCGTCGAAGATGTTGTAGCAGTTCACCCATACGGTTCCGGCGTGCATCTGAGCGGCCATACGGTGCGCCTTGCTCAGGTCCTTGGTCCAGATCCCAGACCCAAGGCCGTAGATGGAGGCGTTCGCCGCCGGCATCACGTCGCTGTCCTTGCTGAACGGGTGCACCGTGACAACCGGACCGAAGATCTCCTCGCGGACCACCTTCATATCGGGTGTGGTGTCCACCAGCACGGTCGGTTCGATGAAATGCCCTGGACCGTCGATCTTTTGTCCGCCGGTCAGCGCGCGGGCGCCCTGCGCATACCCGGATTCCAAGTACCCCCAGACCCGGTCCAGTTGTTCCTTCGCGACCAGCGGCCCCATCTCCGTGGCCGGGTCGATCCCCGGTCCGACCTTCATGGTCCGGGCCCTTTCCGCGATGGCTTGGGTGACCTCGTCGAACACCGGCGCTTCCACGTAGAGCCGTGAGCCGGCCGAGCAGACCTGACCCTGGTTGAAGAAGATCGCGCTCGCGGCGCCCGGGATCGCGAGATCCAGGTCGGCGTCGGCGAAGACCACGTTGGGCGACTTGCCGCCCAGTTCCAGAGTGACCTTCTTCAAGTTGCCGGTCGCGGCCGCGATGATGCGCTTGCCGACCGGAGTGGAACCGGTGAACGCGATCTTGTCCACGTCTGGGTGGGCGGCCAATGCCTCCCCGGCGATCGCCCCGGGTCCGGGCACGACGTTGACGACGCCGGCGGGGAAGCCGGCCTCCATGATCAACTCGCCCAGTCGTAGTGCGGTCAGTGGGGTGTGTTCGGCCGGTTTGAACACCACCGTGTTTCCAGCGGCCAAGGCCGGGCCCAGCTTCCAGGCAGCCATCAACAGCGGGAAATTCCACGGCACGATCTGTCCGACCACCCCGACGGGTTCGCGCAGCGTGTAGGCATGGTAGATGGCACCCGGGGTATAGGGCACTGAGAGCGGGATGGTGTTGCCCTCCAGCTTGTTCGCCCAGCCGGCCATGTAGTGGAACAGTTCTGCGGCCAGCGGCACGTCCACCGCCCGGGTCACGCTGATCGGTTTGCCGTTGTCCAGGGTTTCCAGCTCGGCGAACTCCTCCAAGTTTTCGAACAGCAGGTCGCCCAGCTTCCAGATCAGCCGGCCCCGCTCGGTAGCCGTCAACCGCGACCACGGTCCACTCTCGAACGCCCTGCGTGCGGCCCGGACCGCGATGTCGATGTCCACCTCATCACCCTGTGCGCATTCGGCCAGCAGGTCACCGGTGGCCGGGTCATAGGTCTGGAAGGTCTGCTCCGACTGGGCCTTCACCCACTCACCGTCGATGAGTAGATCCAGTTGGCGGGGTGCTTTTCGACCGACCCACGGGTCGACCGGAACATCAAGAATTGCGGTCACAACGGGTGCACCATCCTTTGTCAGTCTTTCGTGTCGACGCGATGACCACGCGCCGAGTGGAGTCCGAACCCATTACCCGACCCGACACTCGCCCTCGCCAGTACGGCGCCATTGTCGTTGCGCACACTCGGTGGCGTGGCGATCCGGGAGCGGATCTCCTTGTTCGACGGGCCAACGTTCAGGACGCCGGCGGACGTGAACCACGCTCACCAATTGCGTGCCCGATACCAATTCGTATCCGAAGGGTTCCTTCAGACAACCGTGTTACCTGGCCGAGGGAAAGGTTCGAAACACGCACGGCTTATTAGGGCGGTTGATAACCACGCGCCGGACTAGCGCTGAACCTGTGCCGCCGGTTCCAGCCAGCCACGTCGGCGGGAGAGCTCTCGGGCACAGTCCACCAGGGCCCGGACGTACTCCGAGGACTCACCGGCCCGCCACAACAGTGACCATGGATACCGTGACGGCGGATCCACCAACGGTCGCCAAACAATCCCGGCCACCGTCGGTACACACGATGACGGTGCGCAGAGCACGCATTCCCCCTGCTTCACCAAGTCGACCGAGGCCAGGATGCTCCCGACGCTGCCCCGGTACAGGGACGGCGTGAAGCCCACTGAGCGACACAGCTCGATCACGAACTGGTTGAACTCCGGCGCCCGTTCCTCTTCCGCAAACAGCAGCGGTTCCGTGGCCAACCTGGAGACCGGCACCGCGGAAACCGCAGCGAACCGGTGCTCGTCGGCGACCAGGACCCCAAGGGGATCCAGCCGGAACAACTCGGCCGCCACCGCCGTCGGGGCCAGCGACGCCCGCCCGATCCCCACATCGAGACGCCCGTCCAACAACCGCTCGAATTGCTCCGGGACCCCAGCCTCGACCTGGCGGATTTCCAACTCGGGATACAGCTGCTGAACCTCGTGCAGGATCAACGGCATCGAGTCGTAGCTGGCATCCACGACGCCCACCCGCAGACTCGGCGCCGAATTTGCTGCGCGCTGGGCGGATATCGCCGCCCGGTCCACGTGTGCCAGGATCTGTCGCGCGTCAATCAACAACACCGCGCCGGCCGGGCTCAACCGCACGTGATGAGTGGTCCGTTCCAGCAGGACTACATCCAGTTCTCGTTCCAGCCGTTGCAGCTGTTGACTCAGCGACGATTGGCCGACATGTTCGCGGAGCGCGGCACGACCGAAATGCAGTTCCTCGGCCAGAGCAACGAAGTAACGCAGCTGCCGAAGCTCCAACTCCGGGTACCTCCCGTCGGCAGGTCGTGGAATCAGTCGGAGTGGTCAGTGTAGGTGTCACCGATCCACATAGCTCGTCATCGGCGGCCCCGTTCATCGCCACGGGAGACAGACGGGAGCGCCCAACATCACCTGCCTCACACCGCCCGTCGATGGATATAACACCACCACCGCTTCGATCCGAGCCCCAATGCGGCGGCGATCGGGTGGTCCGTCTCTGCGTAATGGTCGAAGGCGTGCCCGCCTGCGGAATCACCGAAACAGGCCACCCATCCACATGACAGACACAGCGACAGGTCGGTCCAGGCATCGCCGCCGGCCAAACACTCGAGACATCCGGCCGAGTGCGCCTCCACCTGGTGGGCGGCGGCCACATGTTCACACTGCCCCCGATCAGCCTGTCCTGCGGCACGGTCGCGAGATGGCGGCATCGTTGCCCCTTCCCGGCACCCCCATCAGGTGGTCACCTGCACCATGAGTCAAGCGCGCAGAGCGGTCCGGGGAAACGACCGAAACCCGCAAGGTTCATCATCACGGCCGATAGTCACGCACATCCGCGCGGCACTGCGGCCCGCACATCTCCATGGGAGACATCTTCCGTGCGAACGTGAGCCGGGGTGTCGTTCGACCAAGCGATCTGGACCGTCAGGAGCTACTCTCCCGGCCGCGAATTTCGGTGGCCAGCACCGCAACCTGCGTGCGCCGGGCGAGGCCCAGTTTGGCGAGCACCCCTGAAACGTAGTTCTTCACTGTCTTTTCGGCCAGGAACATGCGGCCCGCGATCTGTCGATTGGTGAGACCTTCGCCAATCAGCTTCAGCACCACGCGCTCCTGTGAGGTCAGTGTTGCCAGCGGGCCGGTCTTCTCCGCCCGCCCCAGCCGATCCCGGACAGCTCTGGCCGCGCTGGAGGTCAGCAGTGAGCCGCCGGACCCGACGGTCCGGACGGCAGAGACCAATTCCATGCCCTTGATGTCCTTGATGACGTAGCCACCGGCGCCTGCCAAGATCGCATCCACCATTGCCTGCTCGTCAGAAAAAGACGTCAGCATCAAGCAATTCAGAGTGGGCATCATCGACCGCAGTTCGCGACACAATTCGACCCCGTTACCGTCCGGCAACCGCATGTCCAGCACCGCGATATCTGGGCGGGCCGCCGGTAGCCGGATCAGCGCCTCGGCCACCGTGCCGGCTTCCCCGACCACGATCAGGTCATCCTCCTGCTCGAGCAGGTCCGCCACGCCTCGGCGAACCACCTCATGGTCATCAACCAGGAACACCTTCATCATGAATCGACCCTCCTCGGCAGCTCCGGCTCGGGCATGGCGGTGACCCACCACCATATCTAGGCCGGAGGGAGCAAGTTGACCTGCGCTATAGCGCGGGAGTCCTGATGTTCCGCAGGTAGACGAAAGTGGGCACCGCAACAATGACCGCGATCGCGGCAAAAACCGGGGTCATGGTCAGCGACGAGATGGGAGAGTTCGGGTCGGCGACCGCCCCGAACCACTGGTCCGTTGCAATACCGATGCTTTCCATCACCGTCATCACCAACATGACGCCAATGACCAGCAAACCCCATGACTGACGCCGCCAGCCGGCGATGGCTCCAGCGGCGAACAGCGGCAGCCAGATCGCCAGGTCCTGCACGTAGACCGGATTGGTCAGCAGGCCGCTGCCCGCCAGGAGCATCTGCGGGTCGGGCCCCACAACCGCGCGGACGATGGGCATCAACCAGGCCGCAGCATTCAGGACCGCGATGACCAGCACAACGGCGGCCAACGGCCTGGCCGGCATCCGCGGACCGATTCGGCGTTCGAAAGCGGGAAGATCCAGGAATCGCACGAGAGTCACCGCGCTCCAGACGGCCAGGCCGAGGGCTGCGACATAGACCAGGAAGAAGCTGTTCAGCGGGGTTGCGAAGCACAGCAGGACGGCCTGATACCCCAGGTATCCCACTGTTCCCAACCACACCACGAGCCCCCGGGCTGAACCCCGAGCAGTCCACGCCATTGCACTGAACAACAACGGAACGGCGACAACCAGCATGACGACAGCTGTGCCACGAAGGTTGCCGTTGGCGGCGGGCACCCCGGTGAGGACCTCCGGGTACAGCACGGTGAGCAGGGCGGCCGCTGCTGACACCGCTGCGAAGAGGCTTGAACAGGCGTACGGCAACCGTCCGGCGTCAACCACCGCCGTCCGCGTGGCCACCAGCGACGGTGTTGCATGCTCCGCAACCGCACCGCGACTGCGGACCAATGGGGTTTTCATTCTGCACAACCTCTTCTGGGCCCTTGGGTGATGCACCTGGGGTCACCTTCACCGTGCACCAACAACGGGTGCACGGTCAGAGGCATAGGTCCTGACCCGGCGCGACTTTTCGGTCCGGGTCGGGACTTTCGGCACTGGGCCGCCGCAGCGCCGAGCCATAGCGTGGATTCAGAGGTTGCCCGCGGTGCGGGGAACCAAATCCCAGATCAGGAGTCCCGCCATGGCTGACCCACCGTCGCAGAAGATCGTCGTAGGCCTGGACGGATCGCAACAAAGTCTGACGGCCCTGCGCTGGGCCATCAGACGAGCCGCGTCCTCGGATAGCGTGCTCGACGTCGTTCACTGCTGGCAATCACACCCGGCGGCCGAGGTGCTTTTCGGATCCCGCGACGAACTATCCCGGGGATCGGTCTGCATGCTGCAGAACGAGGTGGTGGCGGCATTGGCGGCACTGCCCGATCTCCCGACTCGACCACGCATCCACCAGGTGAGCCGGCAAGGTCGAACTGCAGCGATCCTGACCGAACAAGCGGCTGACGCGCAGCTGCTCGTCCTGGGCGCCCACGGCAGGACCGATACCCGTGATCTGGTCTTCGGGCGCGTCGCCAGCAGCTGCCTGCGCCACTCGGCTTGCCCGGTCGTCATTGTGGAAAACGAGCACACCGTGCTCCGGCACGACGTTGGTCACCAGCGTGCCGTTCCCGCCTGATCGCTTCATTGGCAAAATCGGCCGCGGGCGACCAACCCTTGGCGGTAAGCGTTCATACCCGGCCGTCGTCGCCCATCACACCCAAGTCGAGGACCCACCATGATTTCAAGATCAACAATTCTGGTCACCTATGCCGGAAAAATGGGCGGCACCAAGGGAATTGCTGCCGCTGTCGACGCTGAACTGTCGAGCGCGGGCCTCGCCGTCACACTGCTCGACGCTGCCGACGTCGAAAGTGTGGACCGTTTCGACGCCGTCGTGTTGGGCAGCGCGCTGTATATCGGCCGATGGCGGCCGGACGCGATGAAAGTGCTGAAACTGCTCGCCGGTCGGAACACGGAACTCGGCCACATCCCCCTCTGGCTGTTCCAGAGCGGACCATGCGGAGACGGCGCTCGAACGCAGCAGGTGCCGTCGCCGACGAAGGTCCGCCGATACGCCGAACGCCTCGGGGCCGCTCCTCCCATCACGTTCGGTGGGCGGCTGGACCCAACACTGGCCACCGGGTTCATCGCGAAGAAAATGGCCACAGGCGAACTTGCCGGCGATTTCCGCGACTTCGACCTGATTCGAAGATGGGCGCAACGACATCGCCGCAGACATATCTAGGCCCGCCCACACAGCCCATCAGTGACGATGCGGCCAATGCTCACCCTGCAACGGTGTGGCGCAGGACCGACTTCTTCCCACTGGGTAGAGCTGTGCGAATGGGACCTTCGGCCCTGTTCGCTCTTGTCGTCGAATTGGATACTGGAAGGACCAACTCCGCAGCCTGAAAGGACACACCATGACCACCTCGTTGTCGTTGGACCACTCCGGCCTGGGGGTCCTGTCCCAGGAGGAGTGTTTGCGCCGGATTCGCACTGCTCGAGTGGGTCGCGTTGCCTTCGTGGAGAACGGGGAGCCGGTGATCCTGCCGGTCAACCACGGACTCGACGGCAATTCCGTGATCTTCCGGACCGCGTCCGGGAAGCAAGTTGACCGCGGCAGAAAATGAGGTGCCCGTCGCCTTCGAGGTCGACGCCTTCGACGCGGACCGGCGGATGGGGTGGAGCGTGGTGATTCGCGGTGCCGCATCGGTGGTCGAGGATCCGACCGAAGTGTCGCGGTTGGCCACGCTCGGTGTCACGCCATGGGCCGACCTGGTCGAGCGCACGAACTGGGTGCGGATCAGGGCGTATTCATTGACCGGACGTGAAGTTGTCCACCCGGCGCGGTGATCGCCCGTCACGAGGTTGATCGGCGGCGCCATGGATCCGGCGTGTCACAGTAAGTGAATGCAGGATGCCGAGAGGACCGGAGTCCAACACCCTTCGGACGACGAAGCCATCGAGGAACCGATCGGTCGGCTGCTGTCGCAGACCCGGCTCCGCGAATTGTTGGTCGAGGTGCAGGACCGGGTGGAAGTCATCGTCGGCACCACCAGAAACCGGATGGATGCGCTGCTCGAAGCGATCCTCGCGGTGTCCGCCGGTCTCGACCTGGATGACACCCTGCGACGGATCGTCAAGGCCGCCATGGAACTCGCCGATGCGAAATTCGGTGCGCTCGGCGTCATCGGTACGGACGGGCGACTGAGCCAATTCGTCCATGTCGGAATCGACGATGCCACGCGGGAACTGATCGGGCCCTTGCCAACCGGTCATGGTGTCCTCGGAGTCGTCATCGAGAGCGCCAGGCCGCTTCGCCTTGACGATCTCGCTCTACACCCCGCATCGGTGGGCTTTCCAGCGCACCATCCCCCGATGCGGTCCTTCCTCGGGGTTCCGGTTCGCGCCCGAGGTGCGGTGTTCGGTCGGCTGTACCTCACGGAGAAGCTCACCGGCAGCGGCTTCAGCGAAGACGACGAGATCGTGGTCAGCGCCCTGGCGTCGGCGGCCGGCATCGCGATCGACAACTCGAGGCTCTACGGAGAGGCACAGCGGAGGCAACGGCGGCTCATCGCCGTCGCCGAGGTCACCGCGGAACTCCTGGCCGGCAGCCCGACCGGCGTGGCACTTCACATCATCGCAAAACACGCTCGCGACCTGTCCAACGCGGACTACACCTTCATCGCATTGCCGTTGTCCGCCTCTTCCACCAGCGCTGACATCACCGAGCTGCGAGTCGTCGCGTGCGTGGGCATGAATGCCGACGCCATTGTCGGGCGAACGATACCGACCACCGGATCAACATCCGGTGCGGTATTCGTGGACCACGTGCCACGCAAGGTGAGTGGCCTCGCCTTCGATCTCGCCGCGGGCCTGGGCCTTGAGTTCGGGCCGGCGTTGGCACTCCCACTCGGCGCCGGGGAATCAGTGTCCGGGGTCCTGCTCACCGTGCGGAAGCCGGGTTCGGCCGGCTTCGACGAAGATGAGCTCGAGGTGCTCTCCTCCTTCGCCGATCAGGCGGCACTGGCCCTGCAACACGCGGAGATGCAGACCGCACGAAGGGAACTCGAGATACTGGCCGATCGGGACCGCATCGCCAGGGATCTCCATGATCACGTGATTCAGCGACTGTTCGGGGTCGGCCTCGCAATGCAGAGCACTCGCCGACATGTCCAGAACGCCGTGGCGGCGGATCGGCTCGACGATCACATCGACCAGCTGCACGAGGTCGTCCAGGACATTCGGGTCGCGATCTTCGACCTGCAGACCGACCCGGCTGAGGCATCGCAGCTGCGGGCAAGGTTGCATGAGACGATCACCGCCCTCACCGTGGACGCCCCGCTGCGGACAACCGTTCGGATGACCGGACCGCTCGACCTCGTGCCCGCCACCCTTGCCCAGGACGCCGAAGCCGTCGTCAGTGAAGCGGTCAGCAACGTGTTGCGGCACGCCAACGCGACCGAACTGACCATCACCGTCTCCGTCGACAGCGACCTCGCGATCGAAATCAGAGACAACGGGGTCGGAATCCCGACAACCGTTGCCCGCAGCGGATTACACAACCTCGCCCAACGCGCGGCGGCGGCCGGCGGATCCTGCACTGTGGACCATGCCGACAACGGCGGGACACGATTGCTGTGGACCGCACCGCTGACCTGACTGACACCGTGTTGGCGGGATCCGTGGAACACCAGTCGAAGTCGGGACCTTTGGCCCGTGCCCGGCAGGGGTGGCCGCGACAAGATCAAAGTGCCGGACGGTTCCGGCGATCATCCTTCATGAGGAGCGAGCCATGACACCCCACACCATCGACAGAATTGCTAACGGCGACCAAGCAGAGACTTCAAGAACTCCAGCGGTGGGCCTGGGCGGGCGGATTGCCATTGCCGCTCTGCGCATCTCACTGGGGCTGGTCTTCCTGTGGGCGTTTCTCGACAAGACGTTCGGCCTAGGATATTCAACTTCCGGAGCCAGGTCGTGGGTGTCCGGCGGATCGCCGACGAATGGGTTCCTGAGCCATGTCGCGGTCGGGCCATTCGAGTCGCTGTTCCACTCCATTGCCGGCGCGTGGTGGGCGGACTGGCTCTTCATGCTCGGACTGCTGACCATCGGGGTGGCGTTGATCCTCGGTGTTGGGCTTCGGCTCTCGGCCATCGCCGGCACCTTGATGATGGCGTTGATGTGGGCGGCAGAATGGCCGCTGGCACAGTTCACCTCCAGCGGGGAAGCGGCCGGCTCGTCGAACCCGCTGGTCGACTACCACGCGATCTACGCGCTGGCGATGATTGTGCTTGCGGTCATCGGTGCGGGCAGGTATTTCGGACTCGGGAATTGGTGGGCATCCATCACGGGTGGCTCAGCCTGGCTGCAGTGACCGAGCATCTTGGCGCTGATGCGCGCGGCAGGGGACACATCCGCGATCGGTCACGCGGAGACCCTGGCTCAGCAGGTGAGCGAACCGATCACCGAAGCCT
>CAVRCD010000004.1:0-192001 GCA_963719475.1 uncultured Actinomycetota bacterium
CCCGAGCACGGCCGAGAAGAACGTGTTGGTGATCCAGCCGAGCGCGGCACCGAGGCCCCCGGTGGCGTCATGGACGGCCACCTCGAGGTGGTGCACCCAGTCGTAGGGCGCGTGCAGGCCGAGTTCGTCGGCCCCGACCAGCAGGATGTGGCCGCCGACCCACAGCATCGCCACCATCCCCACCCAGGACAGCGTCGACAGCACGATGGGCATGGCCTTGACCAGTCCGCGCCCGAAGCCGGACACCGCCTTGCCCGGACGCTTGGCCAGCGCCAGACCGGCGTCGTCCATCTTGACGATCAGCCCGACAACGCCGTAGACGAGCGCCGTGATCAGCACCGCCACCACCAGCAGGATGATCGCCCTGGACAGCAGCGGCTCGCTGGCCACCTCGTTGAGGGCGATCACCATGATCTCGGCGGACAGGATGAAGTCGGTGCGGGTCGCGGACGACACCACCTGCTTCTCGTGGGCGGCCGCATCCACGCTGGCCACTTCGTCCGGGTCCTGGGCCTTCGCCTCGTGCCCGGAGATCTTCTCCCAGATCTTCTCCGCACCCTCGTAACACAGGTAGGTGCCGCCGACCATCAGGATCGGGGTGAGCAGGAACGGCGCGAACTGGCTCAGCAGCAGCGCCACCGGCAGGATGATCAGCAGCTTGTTGCGCAGCGATCCCTTGGCGATGCGCCAGATGATCGAGAGCTCCCGCTCCGGTTTGAGCCCCTGCACGTACCGCGGGGTCACCGCCGCGTCGTCGACCACCACCCCGGCCGCCTTGACGCTGGCCCGGCCGGCGCCGGCCGCGATGTCGTCCAACGATGACGCCGTCAGCTTCACCATGGCCGCAACGTCGTCGAAAAGGGCAAACAGTCCGCTCATGAGGTCCATCGTGACATCCCGACGGGCTTGGTTTGACGATCTGGACACCACCCGGGCGTCCGGACGCGTCCGGTGGTGTCTGGACAACGCCCCGGGCGCCCGGACAACGTGCGGTGCATCCGGACAACGACCGGTTGGCGTCGGGACAACCCGGGTGCATCCGGACAACACCAGGCGGGTCAGAACCGTCCCAGGCGTTGTCCTGACCGGCGCGAGGTTGTCCTGACGGGCCCGAGCAGTGCCCGGCCATGCACCGGTTGAATGTCACTGTGACGGACGATCCGAACCTGACCGACTGGCTGGCCGGGCGGTCAGCCGACCAGCTCGCCGACGTCCTGCGGAACCGGCCGGACGTCAGTGGGGCGCGCCGCTGCGCGGGCTGGACGATCTCGCCGCTCGGCTGACCCGACCGGCGTCCGTTGTCGAGGCGATGACCAGGTTGCCCATGCCCGGCATCGAATTGCTGCAGGTACTCACGGCCCTCGGCCCGCGGCCCACCGTCGGCGACGCGGCCACGCTGCTCGATTCCGGCGGCCGCGACGCCCAGGAGCAGCGCAAGGCAGTGCGCGGTGCGGCGGCGATCCTGGAAGGCAGTGCGCTGGCCTGGTTGACCGGTCGGGACACCGTTGCGGTGAATCCGGGTGTCCGGGTCGTCATCGATCAGCCGTTGGGGATCGGCCGCACCGTCGCCGGCCACCTGGAACACACCACGCTCGAGGAGCTCCGCCAGCTGCTGCGAAACCTGGGGCTGCCGGACTGTTCTCGCCGGGCGGACGCCGTGGCAGAAGCTGACCGACTTCCTCACCGACCAGCAGCTGGTACGAGAGTTGATGGCGACCGCACCGGAACCTGTGCGTCAGCGGATGCGCGCGCTATCGACGGGCGGAACTGACGAATCGGGTTACTACCGCCGCAGCCAGCAGGATCAGGAGGGCGAGAACTGGGCTCGCCGCCGTGGACTGCTGTTCGGTGGTCAGTACTACGTCGCCGAGGTGCCGGTTGAGATCGCGCTCGCGGTGCGGGCAGGCGAGGTGACCGTCAGCTTCCACCCGGATCCACCGGTACTGGTGACCGCGCCGGTCGCCGGATCCGGTGACATCGGCGGCCGATGCCGTGTCTGCCGGCGCCGCGGCTGCCGCCGCGGAGTTCACCGAAACCGTTGCGGCACTGGTGGACTCGATCACCCGATCGCCCCTGCCTGCGCTGAAGGCCGGCGGCGTCGGCACCCGGGAGGTGGCCAGGGTCGCGAAGGCGATGGGCAGCGAGGAGCCCACTGTTCGGCTGGCGCTCGAGCTGGTCCGTGCGCTCGGACTGCTCGCCGGGGTCGGGAGCGGGGTCGGCGTCAACGCGGCGGCGGCGACGTGGCGGGCCGACGAGCCGAGCATCCGGTTCGCCGACCTGGCGGTGGCCTGGTGGGGGCTGCCGGTGACGCCGACGGTCACCCACGACAGGACGGCAAGGCGATCCCCGCCATCGGCGGCCGGACGGCCGACGGCGCGGCCATGCTGTTGCGCTGGGCCGTCATCGAGACCGTCGGCGCGCTACCGCCGGGAACCGGTTTGGCCTCGCTCGACTCGTTGACCGAGTACTCAACTGGAGCCAACCGGGGACGATCGAGCCGCAGGACCCGGCCGTGAGCGCGATCTGGGCCGAGGCGCACGCGCTCGGCGTGCTGCGGGCGGGCGCTCACCCCGATCGGCTCGGCGTTGCTGCAGCGCGATCCCGGCGGCTCTGCTGGGCGTCGCCGGTGCGATGGTGGCGCCGGCGGCCAGCGTTGGCCGGTTCGGTTCGGACCTGACGGTGATGGTCGCCGGATCCCCGTCCGCTGCCGTCAGCGCCCTGCTCGATTCCTGCGCCGACCGGGAGAGCCGGGGGGCGGCCGTTGTCTGGCGGTTCTCCCCGGCGAGCGTGCGCCGGGCACTGGACGAGGGCGCCGCCGCGGACGACCTGGTCGCCGCGCTCCGGTCGATCGCCGAAACCGACCTGCCGCAGCCGCTGACGTACCTGATCAGCGACGTTCATCGTCGGCACGGGTCGCTGGTCGTGCAGCCGGCGCTGTGCTGTGTGCGATCGGCCGACGAGGCGTTGCTGGTCGAGGTCGCGGCCCACCGCAGCCTGCGCGCGCTGCGGCCCGCGGTGCTGGCGCCGACCGTGCTGGCGTTTCAGGCCGAGCCGGCGGTGGTGCTCGGCGCCCTGCGGGCCGCCGGGTACCTGCCGGTCCCGGCCGACGAGTTCGGCGTCGTGACACTCGGCCGGCGAGCGCGCCGAGCCAGCCCGCCGACGACGACGCCGGACGGCCGAGCGGATGGTGGATCAGTTGCGCGCGTTGGACTCTCAGCCGCCGGGCGGCGCCGGCCGGCGACGGCTCTGGCGACTCCGCGAGCTGGCCGAGGCAATCCTGGCCACGGCCGGCGTCGGCTGCCGGCGGCGGGCGCGAGCCGTCCGAGACCGAGTCCGTCATCGAGGCGTTCGGCGCCAATCTGGACCCGGTGGAGCAGCGGCAACTGGCCTACGCGATGGAGCATCAGCTGCCCGTCCGGATCACCTACCAGTCGTCCACCGGCGGCGTCACGACCAGGACGATCTCCGACATCGAGTTGGTCGCCGGGCTGATGTACGCCTGGTGCCACCTCCGCGACGACGAGCGGGTCTTCGCCGTTGACCGGGTGCAGGCCGTGCTCCCGGTCAACGCCTGACGTCTGCAGCCCGCCGCAAGGCCATCTGCGCCGAGACCCGAGTGCGTCCGGACCGACACCGGCCAGTGCGTCCGGACAACACCCGGTGCGTCCGGACAACACCCCGTGCGTCCGGACAACACCCGGTGCGTCTGGACAACGTCCGGGACGTTGTCCGGACGACTTCAGGGTTGTCCAGACCGATCACTGGACTCGGTCGATAGCTATCCACACACCCGAGATCCGTCCACAAATTCGACAACGGCCGACCTCGCGAACCGTTGACTTGCCAGCATCGGCTAATGCCACCAACGGATCCCGAAGCCCTGCCAACCGTCCTGCATCGTTCAGCCTTGCTCGCGAAGGGCTTGACGGCCGACGAGATCCAGCGGTCCCGTCGCAACGGGCACCTGGCAGACACTGGCGCGCGGCGCCTACTGCGATGCCGGCATCGCGTCGAGCCTGACCAAAGAACAACAACATCGGCTCCGCGCGCGGGCCCTGGCCATCCGGTCGCCGCACCTCGTCCTCAGCCACATCTCGGCGGCGGCCGTCCTCCGGCTCCCGCTTTGGGACGCCCAGAGTTGAGGACGTGCACCTCACTCGGATCGGCATCAGCGGTGGCCGGGCGACGCCGGGACGGGTCGTGCACACGCGCGATCTTGGCGCCGAGCGAGATCATCACCGTCTCCGGCGTTCGGGTCACCTCGATGGCCCGCACGCTGGTGGACATCGCGTGCACCGAGTCGTTGGCATCCGACAGTGATGGCGGCCGATGCGGCCCTGCGAAGGCGATGGGTGTCGACGTCCGCACTGCCGAAGCACTCGACGCAACCGGGCACCGCCGGGGCGCCGCGGCGGCACGACGGGCACTGAGATTCGCGGACGGCCGGGCGGAGAGCGCCGGCGAATCGGTGATCCGGGTGACGATGCAGTCGCAATTGCGACTCCCCCCGCCGACCCTGCAGATCCGGATCTACTCCCCGGACGGCACATTTCTCGGCCGGGTCGACCTCGGATATCCCGGAACTCGGAGTGCTCTTCGAGTTCGACGGATTGGTCAAGTACCGCAAGCCATTTCACCCGGCGCAGGATCCCGCTCAGGTCGTCGTCGAAGAGAAGATCCGGGAAGACCGGATCCGCGACCTGGGATTTGTGGTGGTGCGCTTTGTATGGGCGGACCTCGCGGATCCCGCGGCCGTGCTCGCCAAGGTCGAGGCGGCACTCGCCCGCGGGCGGCAGGTCATCGAGAACGGGGGCTCGCCGGCACCTGGTCGGCAGATCCCGCCTTCCAGATCGGCAGCTGACAAATGCGGCGCCCGGCGATAGCCCGATGCTAAGCCTCCGGACAACCCCTGATGCGTCAGGACAACGGCCGGCCGTTGCCCCGAGACGTCAGGCGTTGTCCGGACACGTTGCGTTGTCCGGAAGGCGCGGGTTTGACGGGTCGGACAACTCGGCGCCCGGCGAAGCCCGATGCTAGCCTCCGGACAACCCCTGATGCGTCAGGACAACCGCCCGGCCGTTGTCCCGAGCGTCAGGCGTTGTCCGGCAGCGCCACGTTGTCCGGACGACCGCGGGAAGCCCGATGTGCCGGCCGGGCGAGACCCTCGACCTACGAACCCACCTCCAGAAACCCAAAGGGCCCCGCCGCGAACGAATCGCGAGCGGGGCCCTGCGGCAGTGCAGCAGGCCGCAAGGCCTGCCGGGAACTACTTGATGATCTTGGTCACCGAGCCGGCGCCGACGGTGCGGCCACCTTCACGGATCGCGAAGCGGAGGCCCTCTTCGATGGCGATCGGCTGGATCAGCGAGACCGTCATCTCCGTGGTGTCGCCGGGCATGACCATCTCGGTGCCCTCGGGGAGCTGGACAACGCCGGTCACGTCGGTGGTGCGGAAGAAGAACTGCGGGCGGTAGTTGTTGAAGAACGGCGTGTGCCGTCCGCCCTCGTCCTTGCCCAGGATGTAGACCTGCGCCTCGAACTCCGTGTGCGGGGTGATCGAGCCGGGCTTGACGACAACCTGGCCGCGCTCGACATCTTCGCGCTTGGTGCCACGAAGCAGCAGACCGGCGTTGTCGCCGGCGGTCGCCGAGTCGAGCAGCTTGCGGAACATCTCGATGCCGGTGACGGTGGTCTGGAACGACTTCGGCTTGATGCCGACGATCTCGACGGTGGCGTTGACGTTGATCGAGCCACGCTCCACCTTGCCGGTGACGACGGTGCCACGACCGGTGATCGTGAAGACGTCCTCGATCGGCATCAGGAACGGCTTCTCGGTGTCGCGGACGGGCTCCGGGATGGACTCGTCGACGGCGTCCATCAGCTCGACGACGGTCTCGACCCACTTCGGGTCGCCCTCGAGGGCCTTCAGGCCGGAGGTCCGGATGACCGGGGCGTCCTCGTCGAACTCCTGGGCGGCCAGCAGCTCGCGGACCTCGAGCTCGACGAGCTCCAGGATCTCCTCGTCATCGACCATGTCGGACTTGTTCAGGGCGACCAGGATGTAAGGAACACCAACCTGGCGGGCCAGGAGCACGTGCTCCTTGGTCTGCGGCATCGGGCCGTCGGTGGCGGCGACGACCAGGATCGCACCGTCCATCTGGGCGGCACCGGTGATCATGTTCTTGATGTAGTCGGCGTGACCAGGGCGCATCGACGTGCGCGTAGTGGCGCTTCTCGGTCTGGTACTCGACGTGCGCGATGTTGATGGTGATGCCGCGCTGACGCTCTTCCGGCGCCTTGTCGATCTGATCGAACGCCGACGCCTGGTTCAGGGTCGGGTACTTGTCCGCGAGCACCTTGGTGATGGCCGCGGTCAGGGTGGTCTTGCCGTGGTCAACGTGGCCGATGGTGCCAATGTTGACGTGCGGCTTGCTCCGGTCGAACTTCGCCTTCGCCACTGCTGGTCCTCCTCAGGACTTGATGATGCGCCGTGCGACTTCGTGCTGAATGTGCTGATGCAGGTCGTCAGGGCGTTGGTGGTTGGATCTGGACCGAACTCGATTTCGAACCCGGACCCGTGACGGCAGGGCTCGCGCCCCACCATCTCGACTGTGGAGGGTACGGATGGCCGCGCATTCGGGCCAATCCGTATCCCTCGATTACTGCAGTTACTCGCCGTTCTGCTTCGCGATGATCTCCTTGGCGACGTTCGCGGCACCTCGGCGTAACGATCGAACACCATCGAGTACGACGCCCGGCCCTGGGTCCGCGACCGCAGGTCGCCGACGTAGCCGAACATCTCCGACAGCGGGACCAGCGCCGTGACGACGCGGGCGCCCGAGCGCTCGCTCATGGCCTGGATCTGTCCACGACGCGAGTTCAGGTCACCGATGACGTCACCCATGTTGTCCTCGGGGGTGACGACCTCGACGCTCATCAGCGGCTCGAGCAGGACCGGCTTGGCCATCCGGGCGGCTTCCTTCATCGCGATGGAACCCGCGATCTTGAACGCCATTTCGGACGAGTCGACCTCGTGGTAGGCACCGTCGACCAGGGTCAGCTTGACGCCGAGCACCGGGTAGCCGGCCAGGATGCCGTACTGCAGCGCGTCCTGCGCACCGGCGTCCACCGAAGGGATGTACTCCTTCGGGATACGTCCACCGGTGACGGCGTTGACGAACTCGTAGGTGGCACCTTCCGAGGTCTCCATGTCCAGCGGCTCGACCGTGATCAGGATCTTGGCGTACTGCCCGGATCCACCGGTCTGCTTCTTGTGGACATAGCTGTACTTCTCCACGGTGCCGCGGATGGTCTCGCGGTACGCCACCTGCGGCTTGCCGATGTTGGCGTCGACGCTGAACTCCCGCCGCATGCGCTCCACCAGGATGTCCAGGTGCAGCTCACCCATGCCGGAGATGACCGTCTGGCCGGTCTCCTCGTCGTTCTTGACCTTGAACGTCGGGTCCTCTTCGGCGAGCTTCTGGATCGCGGTGCCCAGCTTCTCCTGGTCACTCTTGGTCTTCGGCTCGATGGCCACCGAGATGACCGGATCCGGGAAGTTCATCGACTCGAGCACGATCTGGTGCGCGGGGTCGGACAGCGTGTCACCGGTGGTGGTCTGCTTGAGCCCCATGACGGCGACGATGTCGCCGGCGCTGACCGAGGCCAGCTCCTCACGCTTGTTGGCGTGCATCTGGTAGATCTTGCCGATCCGCTCCTTGCGGTCCTTGGTCGCGTTGACGACCTGGGTGCCGGTGTTCAAGGTGCCGGAGTAGACGCGGACGAAGGTCAGCTTGCCCAGGTGCGGGTCGGTCGCGACCTTGAACGCCAGCCCGGAGAAGTGGTCCTTCGGGTCCGGGTGCCGCTCGGCCGGGGTCTCACCATCGGTCAGCGTGCCCTCGATGGCGCCGATGTCCAGCGGCGACGGCAGGTACTCGACGACCGCGTCGAGCATGGGCTGCACGCCCTTGTTCTTGAACGCGGATCCGGTGACGACCGGGTTGACCTTGCCGGCGATGGTGGCCCGGCGGATCGCGGCGTTCAGCTGCTCGAGGGTGAGCTCTTCGCCGACCAGGTAGGCCTCCATGGCCTCGTCATCGTTCTCCGAGATGGTCTCGATCAGCTTCTCGCGCCACTCGGCCGCCGGATCCGGCAGATCGGCCGGGATCTCCTCGATCGAGTAGTCCTCGCCCTTGACGGTCTCGCCGCGCCAGGTCAGGGCCCGCATCTGCAGCAGGTCGACGACACCGATGAAGTCGCCCTCGGCGCCGATCGGGATCTGCAGCACCAGCGGGGTGGCACCGAGCCGCTCGACCATCATGTCGACGCAGCGGAAGAAGTTCGCACCGGTGCGGTCGAGCTTGTTGACGAAGCACATCCGCGGCACGTGGTACTTCTCCGCCTGCCGCCAGACCTGCTCGGTCTGCGGCTCGACACCGGCGACACCGTCGAACACCGCAACAGCACCGTCGAGGACGCGGAGCGAGCGCTCCACCTCGACCGTGAAGTCGACGTGCCCGGGGGTGTCGATGATGTTGATCTTGTGACCCTTCCACGACGTCGTCGTGGCGGCGGAGGTGATGGTGATCCCCCGCTCCTGCTCCTGGTCCATCCAGTCCATGACGGCGCCGCCGTCGTGGACCTCACCGATCTTGTAGGTGATGCCGGTGTAGAACAGGATGCGCTCGGTCGTGGTGGTCTTGCCCGCGTCGATATGCGCCATGATCCCGATGTTGCGGACCTTTTCCAGGGCGTTCGTGGCCACGGTGGCTTCTTCCTCGTCTCAGATCTCAAGTGGGTGAGTGCCGCACGGCTCCGCTGTGCTCTTCAAGCGCGGCGAGGGCAGCACAGGTACAGCGCCGAACAGGGGTGCGATATTCCCGTCCGGCGCTGCGCCGCTCGCTACCAGCGGTAGTGAGCGAAGGCCTTGTTCGACTCGGCCATCTTGTGCGTGTCCTCGCGCCGCTTGACGGAGGCACCGAGGCCGTTGGAGGCGTCCAGCAGCTCGTTCATCAGCCGCTCGGTCATGGTCTTCTCGCGACGGGCCTTGGAGTAGCCGACCACCCAGCGCAGCGCCAGCGTGGTGGAGCGGCCCGGCTTGACCTCGATCGGCACCTGGTAGGTGGCGCCACCGACGCGCCGGCTCTTGACCTCGAGGGCGGGCTTGACGTTGTCCAGCGCGCGCTTGAGCGTGACGACCGGATCGCTGCCCGTCTTGTCGCGGCAGCCTTCGAGGGCGCCGTAGACGATGGACTGGGCGATGGAGCGCTTGCCGTCCATCAGCACCTTGTTGACCAGCTGGGTCACCAGCGGGGAGTTGTAGACCGGGTCGGCGACGAGCGGCCGACGCGGTGCGGGTCCCTTGCGGGGCATTAGCTCTTCTCCTTCTTCGCGCCGTAACGGCTGCGAGCCTGCTTGCGGTTCTTGACGCCCTGGGTGTCCAGCGATCCGCGGATGATCTTGTAACGGACGCCGGGGAGGTCCTTCACCCGACCGCCGCGCACCAGCACGATGGAGTGCTCCTGCAGGTTGTGGCCCTCACCGGGGATGTAGGCGGTGACCTCGACCTGGCTGGTCAGCTTGACGCGGGCGACCTTGCGCAGCGCGGAGTTCGGCTTCTTCGGGGTGGTCGTGTAGACGCGGGTGCAGACACCGCGCCGCTGCGGGCTCCCCTTGAGCGCCGGGGTCTTCGTCTTGCCGATCTTGTCGGTGCGGCCCTTGCGGACCAACTGCTGGATCGTGGGCATGTGCTGGCGACTTCTTCCTTCGCGGCTTCGCGACGAGGCAGAGCTAATGACGAACATCTGGACATGACGGTGGAGCGGGCCGCGATCTGGAGCCCGCACTGCGCGGAAGATCGTGCGCACGGCCAGCCGTACTGCGGTCTCATCGGCTGCCAACAGGTGAGCACCTGTGGGCACACGACAATGACCCAGCAGGACCGGGCCAGTTGATCAGGCTACCCGCGGGAGCGGGAGGCCTGCAAATCGCTTGGCCGTGCGGTCAGGGCTGGACGCCTCACGGGGCTCCGACCAGCTGCGGTCGGCTGACTCCGGCGAGGGCGTCGGCTCGACTCCCGACCGGCGGCTCGTCGATGATTGCGTGCCGGCGGCGGGCCGGACCTCAGCGCTGGGTGCTTCGATCGGTCACTCTACCCGTAGCGGGTCGGGTCAGACCGGCTGCAGGGCTCCGCTGGCCTCGGCGACCAGGTCCTCGAGCTGCTCGCGGGTCACCAGGTCGCTGCTGGACGCCCGCTGCGCGCAGGTCCACCTCGCGGCCAACTGGCCTCGTTGCACCGCTTCCTCGACCGGTCGGCCCTCCAGTTCGTGGGCCACCAGGAAGCCGACGGCCAGCGCGTCGCCGGCGCCGTTGGTGTCGACGACCGGCAGGTCGACCCGCGGCGGCGGGTACACCCGGATGCCCGTCGGTGGTGGCGATCGCGACGCCGAGCCCGCCCCTGCCGCAGACCACCATCGAACCGTTGCTGCGGCGGACCAGTTGCTTGAGCATCGGCGCCGGATTGAGGTGGTGGGTCGAGGAGACGAACAGGATGTCCGCGCCCTCGACGAAGTCCGTCAGGTACTCGTCGTCCGGATCCCGGACGTCCTGCAGATCGCAGGCCACCACGGCGCCGGCCCGCTTGGCCACCGGCAGCAGGGTGCGGGCCCAATCGGGCAGATGGAACATCGCCAACCGGCTGCCGGCGAACAACTGCTCGGCGAGGGCCGGGTCGACGGTGATGCTCCGGTGCCCGCGACCGTCGTAGAAGTTGATCCGGGAGCCGTCGGACCCCATCAGGTTCACGCTGCGGGCCGTGCCCTGCGGGATCGATGCCCAGCCCGGTCAGGTCGATCCCGTCGCCGGCGAGCTCGGCGCGCACCCAGCGACCCATCTGAGTCGTCGCCCACGTGCCCGATGAACGCGGTGTCGAGCCCAAGCGCCGCGAAGCCCCGAGCGGTGTAACCACCGGCATGACCGAGACAGTCGACGTTGGAACTGAAGTGGCCTTCTTCGCGAAGGCCGTCGATCAATTCCGGCGAACTCGGCAGGAACACGTTGGTGTCGATCCCGACGTTGCCGACGACGACGACCTCGGACCCCGGTGTGTTTGGCACGTGGACCAGTCCAGGGCAGTGGCCCACCAGTGTCAATGGATGAAACAGGGCGTTAACTTCCCGTTTGTCCGCTTGACATCAATGACGCCGCAACTCCGAGGCGTCCGTCGACGGACTAGGCGTAGAAGACAAGGCGAAAAATTGCCAGCACTGGGCCTGTCGATCCGGCCGTGGCGCTGCGTCATGGGAGCAGCGGCCAACCCAGCCGCACCCCACAACCCCAGGAGCGTCCCATGACAAAGCCTGCGCCACTTGCCATCTCGGTGACCACGCTGATCCGGGCCGACCCGGCCACGGTCTACGGCCTGATCAGCGACATCACCAGGATGAATCAGTTCAGCCCGGAGACGGTACAGACCAGCTGGCTGGACGGTGCCACCGAAGCCCGGGTGGGGGCCCGGTTCAAGGGCACCAATGCGATCGGCAGCACCCGCTGGTCGACCAAGCCGGTGGTGACCGCCGCCGACCCGGGACGGCGATTCGCCTTCACCGTGCCCGGCCGGTCCGGGCCGACGTGGACGTACCAGTTGGTGGCCGTCACAGGCGGCACCGAGGTGACGGAGTCGATGCGGCAGAACCGGCCGTCACCGCTGCTGATCAGGATCATCCAGCGCCGGGCGGGGGTCGTCGACCGGTCGGCGCACCTGCGGCAGGGGATGATCACCACGCTGGACCGGCTGGCCGCAGCGGCCGTCGACCAGGAGCGCAAGCTTGCCGTCCGTTGACCCACCTGCGGTCCCGCTCGACATCGACAGCCACCCAGTGAAGACAGGAGCCCACCGATGGACTACATGATCTTGATCCACAGCGACGAGACCTACCCCGTCCCGGCGCCGGGAGCACCCGGCTTCGACGAGATGATGGCCGGCTGGATGGCCTACAACCAGCGGCTGATCGACGGTGGCCATTGGATTTCGGCGGCCAATCTGCAGCCGACCGGCACCGCCAGCACGATCCGGAAGTCCGCCGACGGACAGTCCGCCGTCATCGACGGGCCGTACGCCGAGACCAAGGAACAGCTCGGCGGCTTCTATCTGATCTCCGCGGCGGACCTGGACGAGGCCCTCGCGCTGGCTGCGGACATCCCGGTGCCCGCGGGCTCGATCGAGGTGCGACCGGTGTCGTTCCGCCCGGATGCCGGGTGAGTCGGAGCGGGCCTGCGGCGTCCGCAGCGAGCATCGACGCGGCGCTGACCCGGCTGGCCAGGGACGACGGCAGCCGGGTGCTGGCGTTGCTGGCCCGTCAATACGGTGACCTCGACCTCGCGGACGAGGCGGTGCAGGACGCGCTCATCGAGGCCGCCCGCAGCTGGCCGACCGGCGGCGTTCCCGACAACCCGGCCGGCTGGCTGATGTCGGTGGCGCGGAACAAGGCGATCGACCGACTCCGCCGCGCCGCCAGCGCCCGCCGTCGGACCCTCGCCGCTGCACCGGATCTCGCCGTTTTCGCCGGACCTGCCGACGGTTCGGCCGGCGGACCCGACGGGAGGTTCGAATCGGCCCTCATCGATGACGCGAACCACATCGCCGACGAGCGACTTCGGCTGGTGCTGCTGTGCTGTCACCCGGCGTTGAACCGGGACACCCAGGTCGTGCTGACCCTCAGGCTGGTCGGCGGATTGACCACGCCGGAGATCGCCGCGGCCTTCCTGCTCCCGCCGGCCACCGTTGCCCAGCGGATCGTCCGCGCCAAACGCAAGATCCGGGACGCCCGGATCCCGCTGAGCCTGCCGGCCGAGCTCTCCGAACGGCTCGACGCCGTGCTCGGCGTGCTGTACCTGATCTTCAACGAGGGCTACCTGAGCCGGGGCGCGGGCGAGGAATCAGTGCGGACGGACCTGGTCGACGAGGCGATCCGGCTCTCGTTGTTGATCGACACCCTGGTCCCCGGCGAGCCGGAGGTGCAGGGACTGATCGCGCTGGAGCTGTTCCACCGGGCCAGGAGTGCGGCGCGGATCGATCGGAGCGGCGACCTGATCCTGCTCGAGGATCAGGACCGGTCGCAGTGGGATCTGCGCATCATCGAGCAGGGCAACATGTTCCTGCACCGGGCGCTGACCCGGATGCAGCCGGGGCCGTACCAGGTGCAGGCCGCGATCGCGGCCCAGCACGCCAACGCGCGGACCGCCGACGACACCGACTGGCCCACCATTGTCGCCCTCTACCAACAGCTCTCGGCGATGACCGGCTCGCCGGTGGTGGCGCTGAACCACGCCGTGGCGGTCGGCATGGCGGACGGTCCGAACGCGGGCCTTGCCCTGATCGACGGCGTCACCGGAGTCGAGGACTACCACCTGCTACACGCCGCGAGGGCCGAGCTGTCGGGCCGTGCCGGGGACGTCACGGCGGCCGCCGACGCGTACCGCCGGGCCATTGAGCTGACCGACAACCCGGCCGAACAACGCCATCTGCGCCGGCGCCTGGATGCACTCGGCTCGTCAGGGTCCCGACCGTAGGATCGCCCGACCGTCCGGCAGCCTGACCTCGAACGAGGCGATCCGGTCGCGCGGCACCGCGGTCGCGGTCTCCACCCGGGCCGCACTGGCCCCCGGCACCGAGCTCCAGCTCCCGGCGGAGTTGAGGTGCCCGTCGGTATCGATCACGGTCAGGTCGTAGGCGACCGATCGGTCGATCTGCTCGTCGTACTTGCAGACGACGGTGATCGCGGTTCCCCATCGCTTGTCCACCAGTTCCAACGAGGCGCTCATCGGACCGGCCAGCACCTGGGTCATCGGCTGCAGGAAGGCGGGCTGTGAGGTTGTACTGGGTGCAGGGCTGGTCGTCGAGGCGGTGCCGCCGGACGCGGAACCGGCGGTGTCGGTAGGGGTCCGCAGAATCAGGGTGCCGGTCAACGCGATGACCACGGCGACAGCCGCCGCCAGCACGCCGGCCATCACCCAGCGACGATGCCGGCGGGCGGCAGCGACCCTGGCGAACAGCCCGGGCAGCAGGGTCTCGGGGACCGGCGGTCCCGCCTGCTCGATGTCCTCCGCCGTGGTCAGGGCGAGCAGGCCGGGCAGCCCGGCCAACCGGCTCACCGACTCGCGGCACTGCTCACAGCCGCGCAGGTGCTCCTCGTACGCGGCCCGGTCGGCCGGCGAGAGGGCGCCGACGACGTAGGCGGCATCGCTGTGACAGATTTCGCTCACGTCACCACCCCCATCTCCTCCAACACCAGCCGCAACGCGTGCAACGCGTAGTGCAGTCGGGACTTCACCGTGCCCGCCGGGATGCCCAGCCGGGCGGCCGCCTGTGCGGCGGTGCAGCCTCGGAAATAACACTCCAACAGCACCGCGCGGTGGTCCCGGCTCAGTCGCCGGATCGCGTCGGCCACCATGATCGACTGCAGCGCCGTGTCGGTGGTGTCCGGTTCGAGCGGCTCGGCCACCAGTTCGGCGGAGGTGGTGGGACGCCGCTGACCGGCCCGCCAATCGTCGACGACGATGTTGCGGGCGACCGTGAACAACCAGCCGCGTGCGGACGCGCCCTGCTGGGCCAGCACCGTCGGCCGTCGCCAGGCCCGGAACATGGTCTCCTGCACGACGTCCTCGGCGCGGTTGCGATCGCCACCGGTCAGGTGCAGGACGAAACCCCACAGGGCGGCGGCGTGCTCGTCGTGCAGCGCCTTGAGCAGCGCGGCGTCGTCGGGATCGACGGCCGACCCGGCAGTGGGAGCGACGGCCGGGGTCCGCCCGGCCCCCGACCTCTTGCCGAGCGGTCCACCTTCGACGCCCACACCCACCTCCCGACACACCGTCGCACCCGAGTAGACCCGTACATCCTCGACAGGAACACGCCGGCGCGCCGTCGGCAGTTCGATGACGACTCCACCGGATTCGGGAAAATCCCCACTCCAGTTTGTTTCAGGGCGGCTGTCGGTGGTCAAGGACACACTGGACTCCGTCAGCGGGAAGGGCCGCCGACACCCAGGGGTCAGGGCTTGGAGCGGACCCCGGCGGGATCCGTCGTCACGAGGGGGCAGATGTGCGCACCGTCCACAGTTCGCCGGTCAACACCGTTTCCACCGCCATCGAACCGCCGCTCTCCGAGGCGGCGGCCGAGGCCTGGATACCGCGCACCTGCTTCAAGAACGGGCCGCCGTCCCGGACGGGCGTCGAATTGGAGCTGTTGGTCGTCGATGCCGCGGACCGTGCACCCTTTCCCGCGGACAGATACTCAGCACTGTTGGCCGCACTCGAGGACAGCGAGTTCGATGGTCATCTGCTCGACGGAACCATCACCGTGGAACCCGGTGGACAGGTAGAGCTCAGCTCCCGCCCCGGAAAAAATCTGCAGGACGCCGTCGACACCGTCGCACGGGATGTGACGGCGTTGCGTGGCCGGGCCGCCCGAGGTGGCGCCCGACTGGTGGGGATCGGAATGGACCCGTCGGGTCGGCCGAACCGGATCACCGACACTCCCCGGTACTCCGCGATGGAGCGGTATCTCGACGACTGGGGCCCGGCCGGTCGATCGATGATGTGCTCGACCGCATCGGTCCAGGTCAACGTGGAGGCAGGCGTCGCACCGACGCTCGTCCGTCCGGCGCCGGCCGACGGCAAAGACGGTCCGGAACCGCTGACCGGTTTTGGCGAGCGGTGGGCCCTGCTGCACGCGATCGGACCCACCCTGGTCGCCGCCTTCGCGAACTCACCGCAGCAGGCGGGGCGACCCACCGGTTGGAAGAGCACCCGGCAGGCAGTCTGGCAACAGCTCGATCCGAGCAGAACCGGCGTTCCGCCCGTCGGGCCGGGCGAGGACGTGGTGGCGGCCTGGACCCGCTGGGCGCTCGATGCCCCGCTGATGATGGTCCGCCGCGACGGCCATCGGTGGACCGCGCCGCCTGGGCTGACCTTCCGCAACTGGCTGCGACTCGGGGCCGACGCGGGCCTCGGCCGGCCACCCACCGTCGACGACCTGGCCTATCACCTGACGACCCTGTTTCCGCAGGTCCGACCGAAGGGCTATTTCGAGGTCCGATACCTGGACGCTCAGCCCGGGCGCTGGTGGACCGTGCCGTGCGCGGTGATCAGCGCCCTGCTCGGTGATGCCGGGGCGGCCGATCGGGCGCTGGACGCCTGCGCGCCGACCTTTGGCCGGTGGCGGGACGCGGCGCGGGTGGGGATGGACGATCCCGAGATCGCCCGCGCTGCACGGGAAACGCTGCTGATCGCGGCTGCGTCGCTGGAGCGGGCGCACCAGTCCCGGCCGGCGCGTGACGTGCACGGCTACCTCGAACGATGGACCGACCGTGGCCGATGTCCGGCCGACGACGTCGGCACCGACGCATCGACGACTGACCAGCTGACCGACGACCCGTGGGGGGATGACCTGTGACGAACGAACTCTCGATGACCGGACGGCCCATCGGCGATACCGACGAACGAACCGACGACGCGATCCGCAACCGGATCGTGGACGATCTCGACCGCGCACGGCGCCGGACCCATCTGCTCACCGGTTCGTTGGACGACAGTGACCTGGCGCGCCAGCACTCCCGGTTGATGTCGCCGTTGGTGTGGGACCTCGCCCACATCGGCAACCAGGAGGAACTCTGGCTGCTGCGCGATGTCGGTGGCCGGGACCCGATCCTGCCGGAAACGGTCGACCAGCTGTATGACGCGTTCCAACACCCGCGGGCGGACCGCCCGGCGCTCCCGCTGCTCGACCCGGCCGAGTCGCGGCGGTACGTCGGTGAGGTCCGGACGAAGGTGATCGACCTGCTGGACAAGATTCCGCTGCACGGTCGCCGGCTGACCGAGGGCGGCTTCGTCTTCGGCATGATCGCCCAGCACGAGCAACAGCATGCCGAGACCATGCTGGCCACCCACCAACTCAGGGTTGGCGACCCGGTGCTGTCCGCTCCGCCGACCCCGGCGCCGGCCGAGGTGGACCGCTTCGAGGTACTGGTGCCGGGCGGCCCCTTCACCATGGGTACGTCCGCACACCCCTGGGCGCTGGACAACGAGCGGCCGGCGCACCAGGTCGAGGTGGCGTCCGTTCTGGATGGACACGGTGCCGGTCACCAACGTCGACTACCAGGATTTCATCGCCGACGGCGGCTACCACCAGCGGCGGTGGTGGCACCCGGCCGGTTGGCAGCATGTCCGGGAGACGGGCCTGACCGCTCCGCTGTTCTGGCAGCTCGACGGCCGGCAGTGGCTGCGGCGCAGGTTCGGTCGGCTCGAACCGGTGCCGGAGAAGGAGCCGGTGATGCACGTGTGCTGGTACGAGGCGGACGCCTACGCCCGGTGGGCCGGCAAGCGGCTGCCGACCGAGGCGGAGTGGGAGAAGGCGGCCAGGCACGACCCGGTCAGCGGCACCGACCGTCAATACCCCTGGGGCGACGGCGATCCCACCGCCGAGCGGGCGAACCTCGGTCAGGACCATCTGCAACCCGCCGCGGTCGGCGCGTACCCGAAGGGAGCCTCGCCGCTCGGCATCCAGCAGTTGATCGGCGACGTCTGGGAGTGGACCTCCAGCGATTTCGGCGGCTATCCGGGTTTCTCCCCGTGGCCGTACCGGGAGTACTCGGAGGTGTTCTTCTCCCCGGAGTACAAGGTGCTGCGTGGTGGATCGTTCGCCGCCGACCGGGTCGCCTGCCGGGGCACCTTCCGGAACTGGGACTACCCGATCCGCCGGCAGATCTTCGCCGGTTTCCGGTGCGCCCGCGACGCGACGGCGGACGAGGGCTGAGACGATGTGCCGTCATCTCGCCTACGTCGGCGCACCGCTGGTACTGCACGAGCTGCTCACCGATCCGCCGTTCTCGCTGGTCCGCCAGTCGTGGGCGCCGCGCCGCCAGCAACACGGCGTGGTGAATGCCGACGGGTTCGGAATCGGTTGGTACGTCGAGGGTTTCACCGAGCCGGCCAGGCACCGCGGGACCGGCCCGATCTGGGGTGACGAGACCTTTCTCGACCTGACCCGGGTGATCCGCAGCACTGCCCTGCTGGCCGCCGTGCGGTCGGCCACTGTCGGCATGCCCGGCGGTCAGGGTGCGGCCGCACCGTTCCGGTCGGGGCAGTGGCTGTTCAGCCACAACGGCGCGGTCGACGGCTGGCCCGAGGTCGCGGGGAAACTGGGCTGGGGGCTCGACCCCGGCGTGCTGGCGACGCTGGAGGCCCCCACCGATTCAGCACTGCTCTGGGCGATGACCCGGGACCTGTTGGCTCGTGGCAAGACCCCGGAATCCGCACTGGCCGAGGTGGTCGCCCGGGCGGTCGACGCGGGCGGCGGGCGGTTGACGTTCCTGCTGACCGACGGTCACCGGATCGTCGCCACGGCATGGGGAACCAGCCTGTGCTGGCGTCAGCTGGCCACAGGCGTGGTGGTCGCGTCCGAACCCTTCGACGACGAGCCGGGGTGGACCGACATCGCCGACCGCAGCCTGCTGGTCGCCGACGCATCCGGGGTCAGGGTCGAACCCCTCTGAGCCTCGAACCCCTCGGAGCGTTGAACCCATCTGAGCGTTGAACCCCTCTGGGCGTTGAATCCAACTGAGTACGGAGATGATCATGAGCACGTCGAACGACTACACCTACGCCGACCATCTGCCCGCCGACTTCAGTGACTCCGCGTTGCGGGCCGATGTCCGGCTCGGCCTGACGGCACCGTCGAAGTGGTTGCCGCCCAAGTGGTTCTACGACAAGGTCGGCAGCGAGCTGTTCGAGGACATCACCCGCCTGCCGGAGTACTACCCGACCCGGACCGAACGCGCGATCCTCACCCGGCATGCCGACGAGATCGTGCGGGCAGCCGGAGCAGACACGCTGATCGAGCTCGGATCAGGTTCGTCGGAGAAGACCCGGCTGCTGCTGGACGCCCTGACCTCGCGGGCGCCAGGGGGTGGCTCGTACGTCGCTCTGGACGTCAGCGAGGACGCCCTGCGATCGGCCTGCGCGGCGCTGGTGGCGACCTACCCGACGCTGCGGGTCGGCGCGTTGCGCGCCGACTTCACCCACCAGCTGGACCTGCTGCCGCGCGGCGGCGCCCGAACCGTCGCCTTCCTCGGCAGCACCATCGGCAACTTCGAACCGGCGGAACGGGCTCGGTTTCTGGCATCGTTGCGCGCCGGGTTGGGTGAGCGCGACACCTTCCTGCTCGGCGCCGATCTGGTCAAACCGGCCGAGATCCTGGTGCCGGCCTACGACGACGCCGCGGGTGTCACCGCGGCGTTCAACCTGAACGTGTTGGACGTGCTGAACCACCGACTGGGCGCCGACTTCGACCGCGCCGCCTTCGAGCACGTCGCGGTCTGGGATGAACAGAACAGCTGGATCGAGATGCATTTGCGCGCCCGGCGGGACGTGGTGGTGCAGCTGCCCGACCTCGGGCCTGCAGGTCGAGATCACGCAGGGCGAATCGATCCGCACCGAGATCTCGGCCAAGTTCCGCAGGGACGGCCTGACCGACGAGCTGACGGCCGCCGGTTTTGTCGAACGCGGCTGGTGGACCGATGAGCAGCAGTGGTTCTCGCTGTCGCTCTGGGCGCCGGCCTGAGTATCGCGTCGGGCCGGCCTCGCGTCAGGCTGAGCCTCGCGTCAGGCAGCGCGGAACATCCGGCTGGGCGAAATCAGGGGGCCGTCGCAACACGTTTCAAGTCCTTGGCTAGGAGGTTATCGAACGCCTCTCGCGGTGTTAGGTAACCGAGACGTTTCCGGGGCCGGTCGTTGAGGGCGTCGGCAATCGTCTGGAGGTCCTGGGCGGTGTGGATCGATAGGTCGGTGTGCTTCGGCATGTACTCACGGAGCAGGCCGTTGATGTTTTCGTTGCTGCCGCGCTGCCATGGGGTGTAGGGATCGGCGAAGAAGCATTTGATCTCAGTGGCCAGGGTGACCCGGCCGTGTTGGCACATCTCGACCCCGCGGTCCCAGGTCAGGGTCTTGGCGAACCAGTCAGGCAGCCCGGACATTTGCATGATGATGGCGTCGGCGACGTGATGTGCGCCGTGACCGTGGGGTAGGTGCAGCAGCGTCAGGTAACCGGTGCTGCGTTCGACGATGGTCCCGACGGCCGAGTTCGACGCGATCGTGCCCTTGATCAGGTCGCCTTCGTGGTGGCCGGGCACGAGCCGGCCCTCGACCTCTTCGGGGCGGTCGTGGATCGACACCGCATTCGGGATGCCACCGCGAGTTTCTTTGCGGCCACGCCGTTTCCGGGTGCTCTGCCCGCGACGGAGAGTCGCCTGCAGCTCACGTTTGAGCTCACCCCGCGGGTACACGAACAGGCTTTGGTAGATCGTTTCGTGACTGATGTGCATGCTCGGATCATCGGGGTGCTGGACCTTCAGCCGCCCGGAGACCTGATCTGGGGAGTACCGCTTCTTCAGCATTTCCTGCACTTCTTCGCGCAACGGCTCCGACTGCGACAGCTTCGATGACTTCGGCCGGCGCTGCCGTTCCCACGACAATCGCTCCGCCCGCTCGGGCTCGTATCGCCCTGTCTCGGGGTTGGCGTTGCGGTCCAGCTCCCGGCTCACCGTCGACTTCGACCGCCCCAACATGGCAGCGATGTCAGTGATCGTGTTGCCGGCGTCCCGGAGCCGGGCGATCTCGTATCGCTCATCTCGATCGAGATACCGCTTCGAATACGTCACCGTCTGGGGTCGATACACCCCACCCACACTGTGGTGAATCTTGTAAACCGTTGTCTTCGACACGCCGGTTTGCCGAGCCGTTTCCATCGGCCCGATCCCTGTGGTCAGCAGATCCAGCACCTGACGCATCAGCGTCATGTCCAGCGAGTTCGCGGCCATCGCAACCCCTTCTCACCTCGGGTGTTGCGACAATCCCCTGACCCTCCGCTGCTCCAACCAACCGAAACCTCCGGACCACCAAGGCCGATCAGTTCCTCGAGTGCGCGAAGTCCGCGTTGGAGGCACCGACGGAGGAGGCGACCTTCTCGACCTGGTCCTTGGCGTCGCCGAACAGCATCGCCGTGTTCGGCTTGTAGAACAGCGGGTTCTGCACGCCCGCGTAGCCGGTGGCCATCGAGCGCTTGAACACCACCACGTTCTTGGCCTTCCAGACCTGGAGCACGGGCATCCCCGCGATCGGCGAGCCAGGGTCGTCCTCCGCGGCCGGGTTCACCGTGTCGTTCGCACCGATCACCAGCACCACATCGGTTTCGGCGAGCTCGTCCTGGATCTCGTCCATCTCCAGCACGATGTCGTAGGGCACCCGGGCCTCGGCGAGCAGCACGTTCATGTGCCCGGGCAGCCGGCCGGCGACCGGGTGCACGGCGAACCGCACCTGCTTCCCGGCGGCCCGCAGCCGCTCGGTGAGCTCCGCGACCTGGTTCTGCGCCTTCGCCACGGCCATGCCGTAACCGGGGGCGATCACCACCGTCTGCGCCTCCTCGAGCAGCTCGGCCAGCGCCCCGGCCGTCGTCTCGTGGTACTCGCCGAGGTCCTGATCGCCGGTCGAGGTGGCCGCCTCGGTGCCGAAGCCGCCCAGGATCACCGCGATGAACGACCGGTTCATCGCCTTGCACATGATGTAGGACAGGATCGCGCCGGAGGATCCGACGAGCGCGCCGGTGATGATCAGCAGGTTGTTGCTGAGCATGAACCCGGCGGCGGCCGCGGCCCAGCCGGAGTACGAGTTCAGCATCGAGACCACGACCGGCATGTCGCCGCCGCCGATCGCCGCCACCAGATGCAGCCCGAGCAGCAACGCGATGACCGTCATGATGAGCAGCGGCCAGATGCTGGGGGCCGCCAGGTACCAGCCGAGCAGCACCGCGCTGATCACCAGCGCGCCCAGGTTCATCCAGTTCCGGCCCGGCAGGGTCAGCGGCGCCGACTTCATCTTCGCCGACAGTTTCAGGTACGCGATGATCGAACCGGTGAAGGTGACGGCGCCGATGAACACCCCGAGGAACACCTCGACCAGATGCACGGCGTCGGAGGAGGACTCCTCGGTCAGGTAGGAGTTGAAGCCGACCAGGACCGCGGCCAGACCGACGAAACTGTGCAGGATCGCGATCATCTCGGGCATGTGCGTCATCTCGACGCGACGGGCGACCCGGGTGCCGATCACGGCGCCGATCAGCAGCGCCGCGGCGATCAACCCGGCCGTGACGGCGGCGTTCTGATCGGACTCCAGCAGCGAAAGGGCGACAGTTGCGGCCAGCGCGATGACCATGCCGATCTTGCCGGCGATGTTGCCGGCCTTGGCGCTGCGCTGATGCGCGAGCCCGGCCAGCGACAGGATGAACAGCACGCCGGCGATCAGGTAGGCGGCCTGGACCAGGGAATACAGGAGCTCGTTGTCGTTATTCAACATGGCGTGGTCTCAGCTGTCCTTCCGGAACATGGCGATCATCCGGCCGGCGACGCCGAAGCCACCGAAGATGTTGATCGAGGCCACCGTCGCAGCGATGAAGGCGAGCACGACCACCACCGGGTTGGTGCTCCCCAACTGCAGCAGAGCGCCGACCAGGATGATCCCGGAGATGGCGTTGGTCTGCGCCATCAACGGGGTGTGCAGGGACGCGCTGACGTTGGTGATGACGTAGAACCCGACGAACACCGCGAGCACGAACACGGTGAAGAACCCGAGGAAGCTGGGCGGCGAGAAGGTCACGGCGGCACCGACCGCGACCGCGGCCAGCCCGTACAGCGCGTACCGGCGTTGCTGTTTGGTCCTGGCCTGCTCGGCCAGCTCCTGCGCGGTCGGCACGGGCTTGGCCGGCGCCTCCTGCACGACGGCCTTCGGCGCGGCGGAGACCTGCACCGGCGGCGGCGGCCACAGGGTCTCGCCGTCCCGGGTGACGGTGATCGAGCGCTGCACGATGTCGTCCAGATCGAGCACCAGCTGCCCGTCCTTGCCGGGCGTCAACAGCTTGAGCAGGTTGACCAGGTTCGTGCCGTACAGCTGGGAGGTGTGGGTCGGCATCCGGCTGGCCAGATCGGTGAAGCCGATGATGGTCACGCCGTTCTCGGTGACGACCTTCTCCCCCGGCACCGTCCGCTCACAGTTCCCGCCACCGGAAGCGGCCAGGTCGACGATCACGCTGCCCGGCTTCATGTTCGCCACCATCTCGGCGGTGATGGTGGTCGGCGCATGCCCGCGGACCAGCGCGGTGGTGACCAGGATGTCGGCCTTGGCGGACTCCTCGGCGTACACCCGGGCGGTCTGCGCGGCCTGGTCCTGGGTCAGCTCGCGGGCGTACCCGTCGCTGGAGACCTCCTGCTGCCCGCCCTGCGCGGAGACGAAGGTCGCCCCCATCGACTGGATCTGCTCGGCCACCTCGGGACGGACGTCGAAGGCCCTGACGTTGGCGCCGAGGCTGCCGGCCGCGCCGATCGCGGCCAACCCGGCGACACCGGCGCCGATCACGAAGACCGTTGCCGGTTGGGTCTTCCCGGCCGCCGTGACCTGGCCGGCGAACATCCCGCCATAGGACTCCGCCGCCTCGATGACGCCCCGGTAGCCGGCGATGTTGGACATCGTGGACAGCACGTCCATCGACTGCGCCCGGGAGATGCGCGGAATGGCGTCCAGCGAGAACCCGGTGGCCTTCCTGGCGTTCAACGCGGCGAACAGGTCGGGCTGGTCGCCCAGCGGGATCCGGGCCAGCACCGACGCGCCCTCACGAAGCTGGGCGATCTCGGACGCGCTGGGCTCGTTGACCTTGAGGATGACGTCGCCGGCCCAGACCTCCTCGGCAGTGCCGATGGTGGCACCGGCGGCCGTGTAGGCGTCATCGGCGAACTTTGCGGCCGCGCCGGCACCCGATTGGACGACCACCTCGTACCCCAGCGCCAGCAGTTGCGCGGTGGTCTTGGGCGTCATCGCGACAAGGGTCTCGCCGCGCAGGCTTTCAGTCGGTACTCCGATACGCACGGACGTCAGTCCTTCCATCGAGCAGGTGGGTACCAACAGCCGGATCCAGCGGTTCGGCCGCGAGTACCCAGCGGTCTGCCGGAGCGGATAGTGATGGTCGGCCCGCCGTCGAGGACGCCACCGCCACCCGGTACGGGCGGGTCGCCTTCGACCACGAAGCCGGCATCGCCCGATCGGGCGACGCCGTGGAGGGCACCATATCGTGCGCAGCTCCGGAGAATGAATTCCGCGACGGGCGTTCCCGGGGGTCGGAAGCCGGTTCAGCGGGCGAAGCCGGGACCGACGATCGGCGCGGCATGGCCGCCCGAACGCTCCCAGTCGACCCGTCGATCCTGCAGCTCGGTGATCTTCCTGACCACCAGGATGGCCAGCACACCGGCCCCCACCGCTGCAACGGTGCTGACCAGATCGGTCCTCGCGGAGTTCAGAATCTGCTCGATGGTGACCGCCTGCCGGGTCTGAACCCGTTCGACGAGCGTGAACGCCACCTGCACCACCCACAGCGCCCACCAGGCGCGCAGGATCGCCAACCCGTCGTTCGGCTTGGCCCCGTACGGCCGGGCGGCCGCCAGTCCGTCCTGGGCGATCATGTACGGGAACCAGAAGTTGACGACCGGGCAGACCCAACCCCAGATCGACCACCCCTGGGAGCGTCGCTGCGTCGTCGGCGACCAGATGCCGGCGTTCCTGCGCACCCGGTAGAACCAGATGATGAACACCACTCCGGTCGCGATCAGGCAGCCGTTGTAGAGCAACGTGGCGACAAGCATCTTTTGATCGGACCGGTCCGCCTCCGCGAAGGTCACACTGTCGAAGTCGTCGGCCAACCGCTCCAGCAGGTCGATCTGGCCGAACGCCGCCACGAGATACCAGATCGTGACGAGAAGGGTGACGCCCAACAGGATCTGCACAGCAAGGCCGAGGGATCGCAAGGGTGCGGGCGCTGCGGGCGGCGGCAACCAGGGCGGCGGTGGCGGTGAGCCGAAGGCCGCCGGACCGGACTGGCTGTGCGGTCCCGTCGACCACGTTGCCGGCGGCGGGGGTACCGGTGCGGGCCCCGCAGGGCCGGCGACCCAGAGTTGGCGATCCGCCGGCACGGGTCCCGGTGTGCAGTCGAGGCCGGCTCGGTGGCACCGGTACCAGCCGGATCACTCCCCGGTTTCGGCCATCCGGCCGGCGGCGTCGATTCGTCCACGTCGTCCCCCGTTTTCGCAGATCACCGGCCGGTCTTCGCAGATCACCGGCCAACCGTTCGGTCGCGGCGAGCGTACAGCCGGGCGCCGTTGTACCGAGAACGACCGACGGTCTGGTGATCACGGAGTTGCCCCGGTCGGGTGCCTGTCGCGGGTCGAACAGTGGTGCCGCACACGCGGTCAGGATTACTGGCCGATCCTCGTCCCGGTGGTCTGGGCGACCGGCTCGCTACCGATCCGCGTCCCGTCGATGTCCCCGCCGATCCGGGTCCCGTCGGTGTCGCCGCCGATCCGGGTGCCATCGGTCCCGGCCTCCGCCGGCGCCAGATCAACCCCGGTGAACTCCGACTCCACGCCCGTCGGCTCGCTGCCGATCCGCGTGCCATCGATGTCGCCGCCGATCCGGGTGCCGTCGGTGTCGCCGCCGATCCGGGTGCCATCGGTCCCGGCCTCCGCCGGCGCCAGATCAACCCCGGTGAACTCCGACTCCACGCCCGTCGGCTCGCTGCCGATCCGCGTGCCATCGATGTCGCCGCCGATCCGGGTGCCGTCGGTCCCGGCCTCCGCCGGCGCCAGGTCGACCCCGGTGAACTCCGGCTCCACGCTCGTCGTCGCGGTCACCGGGTCGGTGCTCGGCTCTTCCGCCCCGGCGGCCTGACCGGCGAGCAGCAGCAGTCCACCGGTGGTGAGGGCAACTGCCGCGAGCTTGAGCGCCGGCAGAACGAATCCGCGGTGAAAACGCCGGCCGCCGGATCCGTCCACGCCTCGGCCGCGGTCGTCAACCGCATTTGTGCTCACAATTGACGGGTATATCAGAAAAAGGTGACTACGCGCTACCGGACGGCCACCCACCGGCGTGGCAACGGCTCTGGTCATCACCAACGGGTGAATGGGTGTGAGCAGGCTTCTGAACCCTCGGTGATCAGGCCTCGATCGATCGGGCACCCGCGCTGCCGAGTTGGTTCACCCTGGATCCCCGCCGGTCGGCCCCGCAAAAAGCCTTTGAGGCAACGCTTTTCGCTGACCATGGGCCGACGCTGGTGATCCCGCCGCCGAGCCACGGGCCGGGCGTGCCGAATGGCCCGCACAGGTCCGCCGCTTCGTGCAGCTGCCCTCGCGGTGCCAGCGGCCGATTCGCCTGCCAACGCGCAGCCGGAATTCACTCATTCGCCGATCACCGCGGGTGGCGCAGGGGTGACGCCGGTTTGAGCGTCCGTCAGCCCATCCCGAGCCGCCGACGTTCGTCGGCAAGTGCTCGGGCCCGACGCACGACGTCCGCCTCGACGTCCATGGCCGTGGGCTCACCGTGGGCGGTGGACGGTGCGGTGCGCGCCGGAGCCATCGGCCGCACCGCCTTGTTTCCGATCGACGCGACGACGTCGGTCTGCTCGGAGGAAATGTCTGCCAGCACGACGACCTTGCCGGAAGTCAGCTGCAGACGCACACCTGGCAGACCGTTCGTCGGTGACATGACGGACGCAACCTGGCCCCAGCCGATGACGCCGCGGAGTCGCCAGGGGCGCCGAATACCGCCTGCGGAAACGATGGTCGGCGGACGGAATGCCCCCACCATTGCGCCAGCGACAACGATCGCCCCGGCGAACGCCGGTGACTGGTAGCGGCCGGTGGTGAGCGCGAGCACGACGAAGCCGCCGATGACCGCCAGCAGAAGGAGCACGCTGGTGCGCGTCGACGTCGCCCGGCGGCCGACGACCGTGGCGACATCGTCGTGCGGTGGATTCACGAGCGGGAAGTACCCCGTCTGCCGCGCATCCAACAGGTGCATCGGGTCATCGAGCGCTCGACCAGCTGAAGCCGCTTGGCCGAACTACGGGGCGCACCGACTTCTGGATCGTGAAGAGAATTTTGGCCCGCGACAGAAAAATGCTTCCCGATGAGGCTGAATCCTGTGCCTGGGCGAACAGGCTGTGGACAACCGGGCCGTTCGGACGCCATCCCGCCCACAATCTCCCGGTGCCGTCGACACCGCCCTCGCCGAAGCCCCCCGGTCCGCCGAAAACCGACCTTGGCAGGACGATGCCGAGAGGCAGGAGGGAGTCGTCAGCCGCGGTCAGCTGATGCGGCTGAACCTGAGCAGCGCGGCCGCTCGCACCAATCTCGACAACGGCCGCTGGCGGGTCCTGCTCCCTGGGGTCTATGCCACTTTCACCGGCCCGGTCGGACCGATGGCAATGGTCTGGTCGGCCGTTCTGTACGCCGGGGCCGGCGCGGCCGCCTGCGGACCAACGGCGCTGTGGCTCACCGGTGCCATCGATGACATGCCCGCATTGGTGCACGTTGCGGTGCCGGCGTCGCGACGGGTGGTGCGGCAACCCGGAGTTCGCATTCACCTGAGTCGTGCGCTCGACGACAAGGTCAGGGACATTGCTCACCCGAGCGCGAGACCTCGGCGCCTCCGCCTCGAGTGGGCGCTGCTCGATGTGTGCGACCGGGAGAACAGTTCGATGGCAATCCATCTCGTCCTTCAGGCGATCCAGCGCCGACTCACCACCGCCGGCCGACTCCGCGCAGCGTTGGGTTCGAGATCGCGCCACCGTTGGCGACAGCTCATCCGCGAGATCCTCGCCGAGGCGGCCGACGGGGTCGCATCGCCGCTCGAACTTCGTTACCGGCGGGAGGTCGAACGTGTCCACGGTCTGCCGGCCGGACTCCGCAATCAACCCGAGGTCGCACCCACCGGCGGCCGCTGCTACCGCGACGTTCGGTATGCGCGATGGAGGGTGCTCGTGGAGCTGGACGGCCGAGAGGCGCACCCGGAAGATCAGGCGTTCCGCGACTATCGCCGGGACAACCACGCAGCCGTGGCCGGGGAGGCCGTTCTGCGTTACGGCTGGCGCGACGTTGTGGGGCGCCCCTGCGAGGTCGCGTTGCAGGTGGGGCAGGTGCTCGCGCTGAGCGGGTGGCAGGGGCCGCTCGTGGGCTGCAGGCCCGGGTGTCACGCGGCAGCCACGTCGCGCCCACACCACGAGTGACCCCACCGTGAAAGAGTTTTCGGCTGAACACCGAAAAATCCTTCACAGTCGTCGTGTGTGAGGCAGCCACCGAGCCCACCTCACCAGCGCGGAACATCGGCCAGCCGCGACGCCGGTGGCGATGGCGAAAGGCGCCCATCGTGAAGAGAAATGCGGCTCACGACCGAAAATCCATTCACAATCAGGTTTATGCGGGGGCGCACGCACACCGGTGCACGAGGGCTACCGGTGCACGAGGGCTACCGGTGCGCGCGGGGCTCACCGCTACACGAGGGCTCACGCCGCAGGAGGGCCATCGCTGCACGAGGGCTCGCCTGTGCACCAGGGCTTCCCGCTGCACGAGGGCCTCGCCAAAGACGCAGGCGGGGGCCGGATCCAAGTGCGGCTCGCGTCTTCACTCGCGCCGGATCCGCCGCCTCCCCTGCAGCACCATCAGCAGGCCGGCCGCCAGCAGGAGCAGAGCGAATTCCAGCAGCCGGGCCAGGTCGAAGCCGGTGTAGGCGAGGCACTGGGCATCACACACATCCGACCCTCCGCCGTTGTCCGGGTTCACCGGACCGACCGGCACCGGGTAGCGCGGCGGGTAGCAAACGCAGTCGGGGTTGGTGCTGAAGAAGTCGTCCCGGGGTCCGCCCGGCACGTTGCCCGGCGGATCCCTGGGCGGCCCGCCCTGGTCCGGGAAGTTCGGATCGCCGGGAGGCACGATGGCGGGTTCGTCGTAGGGCTCGTACGGGGTGAGGGTGACGTCGGTGCCGCCCGCGTAGGCGAGCGCCCGGATGAAGGCCGCGATCCGTGCGCTGTAGAAGCGGTTGACCACCGGGGCGTCGTAGAACTCGAACGGCACGGCGTAGGTGTTGAAGTCCCCGGTCCAGTCGAACATCCGGTCCTGCGCCGAGTTGGCGATCAGCACGTCCCGGCCGGCGCCGCCGAAGGCGAAGTCGCCCTGCCGGAAGCGCTCGTCGTCCTCGATCCGGTCGTTGAGTCCGTTGTTGGTGTCCAGGTAGTCGTCCAGGTTCAGCAGGTCGTCACCCCAGCCACCGAACAACCAGTCGTAGTACGTGCCGCCGACCAGCCAGTCGTTGCCGTTGTCGCCGAAGATCCGGTCGAGACCGTCCTCCAGTGGCACCAGTTGACCATCACGCAGGATGAAGTTGCCGGCCGCGTCCACCACGTACGGGTCGAAGTTGAGCAGGAAGTTCGCTATCTTCACCCGCGGGTTGGCGGCGTCGTAGGCGGCGAACTTCCCGGTGGCCGGGTCGTACTGCAGCGGGTTGCTGTCGGTCACCGGCAGGTCGTTGTAGAACGCGGCCATCGCCTCTGCGCCGGAGATCGCGTCGTCGCCCGCGCCGCCGTGCAGGAAGTCGTCGCCAAGGCCGCCATAGATCACGTCGTTGCCGCCGACCGTCCAGTTGATCAGCAGCGCCTGCTTCTTCAGCCGCCCCGGCCAGGCCAGGAAGGAACCGGTGTAACCGTCGCCCAACTCGATCCGCTCGAACTCGTTGGGCGCAAACAGCCGGTTCAGCGGCTCGGCCAGGCCGTTGCGGCTGGTCAGGATGCGACCGTCGTCGCCGAGGATCCCGTCCTCGCCGTTGCCGCCGTAGATCCGGTCCGAGCCTGCCCCGCCGTACACGTCGTCGTCGCCGGCGTCACCGAAGAGCACGTCGTTGCCGGCCATCCCGGCGATGGTGTCGTCCCCGTCCTCGCCGTGGATCAGGTCGGCGGACCCGAGGTCATCGGGCGCGCCACCCGGGGTGTAGTCCAGGAACTCGAAGGCTCGCGGCACGATGGCCAACACACCGGAGTAGGTGTCGTAGTTGAACCGGAGATACCCGGACGGGCCGACCAGCCGGTAGATGTTGCCGTTGTCGCCGAGGATGACGTCCGCATCTCGGGCATGTCGCTCGGCCGAATTGTCGCCGTCGAAGTAGCGGTCGATCCTGGTCCCCGCGCCGCCGTAGATCACGTCGCGGCCGTTCGTCCGCAGCGTGCGGTCGTTCAGCGAGAACAGACTGCTGGAGCCGCCGATGATGTCGTCCTGGCCGAGGCCGCCGAAGATGGTGTCGTCGCCGCCGTTGCCCTCGATGTAGTCGTCGCCGTCGGTGCCGGGTCCGGCCCAGTACTCCACCGTCCGGCCGGTGCCGACCATGTCCCAGGTCGGGTTGCCCAGGTCGTCCAGCACCGAACTGTCGCCGGCGATCCAGTCGTCGCCCAGCTCACCGAAGATCACGTCGTCCTGCGCGCCGCCGGCGATCACATCGTTGCCGTAGGTACCGGCGGGCAGCGGTGTCCGAATGATCGAACAGGTGCACCGACCGCGACTCGTTGGCCGGGTTCGGGTCGGCGTACCACTGCCAGGTGATCTGCGGAACGCCGAAATCGTCGTACATGACGCCGCCGAAGGTGGTGCGGAACCGCTCGGAGATCCCGGTGCCGGTCCGCACCAGGCTGCCGTTGTCGCCGATCACCCAGTCGTTGCCGGCGCCGGCGTCGATCAGGTCGCCGCCATCCGCGCCGCCGGCCACCGTGCTGCCGCCGATCACGTCGTCGTTGCCATCGCCCGCACTGATCAGGTCCGCGCCCTGGCCGCCGATCAGCACGTCGTCGCCGGTCCCACCGAGCAGCACGTCGTCCGCTCCGCCGTCGTCGGCCGCCACGTCGACCGACGTCCAGCCGAACCCGGAAACCGGTGCGGCGTAAGGCAGCCGGGTCAGGTCGATCACGCCGGTCACCAGGCCGAAATCGCCGAACACCAGGTCGTTCCCGGCGCCGGCGGACACCCGGTCGGCCCCGGTCCCGGCCAGGATCAGGTCGTTGCCGTCGCCGCCGTCGATCTGGTCGCCGCCGCCGATCAACGGGAACAGGGTGCCGATCAGTTGCGGTCCGATGGTGCCGTTGTCGCCGATGATCACGTCGTTGCCGGATCCGCCGTCGATCACGTCGGCGCCGTTGCCGCCCAGCAGGCTGTCGTTCCCGGCACCACCGTCGATCACGTCAGCCGCGCCGTTGGCCGGTTCGACGCTGGTCCACCCCGTCGGTCCGGGCAGCGCCTGGTCGCCGACCACCAGGTCGTTCCCGTCGCCGCCGGTCAGCAGATCCGAACCGGACAGCAGCGGATCGACCGTCGGGGGCAGTACGAGCGGGATCACCGGCGGCAGCGGACCGCCGGAGACCACCGTGATGATCTTGCTCAGAACGGCGACGTCCAGGCCGTTGTCGCCGAGGACGACGTCGTCGCCGCTGTTGCCGGCGATCACGTCATCGGCGGATCCGCCGGCCAGCCAATCGGCATCCTGACTGCCGACGATCAGGTCCTCGCCGGCGCCGCCGTAGGCGATGAACCGCACCGGCAGCACGCCGGGAGCCGCCTGCACCGCGCCGGCATCGATGACATCGTCACCGAACTGCTCGAACGGGATCGAGCCGGAGACCAGGAATCTGTCCGCCGAACGGCCGCGGTCCGAGATCGAGCGCAGCGGGACCCGCGTACCAACCGCCGTCCGGCGTGGTGTCGCCGTAGACCACCAGCGTCGACCCCGGTGCGGCGCCGCTGATCTCGATCGAGTCGGCACCGCGGATGCCACCGGTCAGGGTGTTGCCGCCGCCGTGCAGCAGGGTGATCGACCCGAACACCGGCCGGATCCCGTCCCCGTCGAGGGGGGTGGGCGTGCCGGTGACGGTCAGATTGTCGTCGCCGCCGCCGAGCCGGACGATCAGCACCTCGATGGCGGAGCGCACGGGGCTGGTGCTGATGGTGCCGTTGAGCGACACCCTGATCTTTCCGAAGGTGATTCCGGCCGGCGCCGAGGCGGGCTCGCCGAACGCAGGCTGATCGAAGTCAACCCCGGCGGCCGTCGTCCACGAGAGGTTGACGGCCGTGAGAGTCCCGGTCCGGCCGTCGTCGAACGCGTCGTCGTGGATGTCCAGCAGGTCGATCTGCGCGCTCTCCGGCGGGACCGGCGGCAGCGGCGGGCGCGCCGGATTCTTCTCGTACGGCAAGATCCGGGCGATGGGCAGCGACCGACCGGCGCCGGTCCTGCCGCCCTCGATCGCCAGCGGGCCGAGCAGCAACGAGAGCGAGTGGTCCAGCACCATCGGCGGGATGACGCTGCCGTCGGCACCCATCAGCGGACGGGTGAGATCGCCGACCACGGTGAACACATCGCTGCCGTAGCCGCCGATGACCCTGGTGAGTACGCCGGCCGCGGTACCGGCGACGAAGAAGTCGTCGTTCCCGGCGAGGCCGTCCAGTTCCAGCACCTCGACGTCCGCGGCCTCGACCGTGGTGCCACCGCCGACCACCAGCAGCCCACGCACGCCGTAGCTGTCCGCCAGCTCGGTGCCGAGGTCGGTCACCTTGTCGAAGCCGCTGCCGCCGTCGACCGAGACCCGGCCGTGCTCGAGGTAACCGCCGGCCGCCAACGCGAGCGCCCGAACGGTGAACAGGTCGTCGTCCTCGCCGCCGAGCAACAACACCTCGGCCGCATTGGCCAGCACGTAGAACACATCGTTCCCGGCGCCGCCGTCGGCGACCAGCGGCCGGCTCGGTCCGGTGCTCACCCAGCCGCGGGTGGTCGGTGTCGTCGGGAAGGCGTCGGTGGGGGTGTCGACGGCGGTGCCGGTGCGCGGGCTGCCGTAGACCTGGCCGAGGATGAAGACGTCGTTCCCGTCGCCGCCGTCCAGTTCGGCCGGCGCCGACGTGCCGTCGACAAAGAAGCGGTCGTCGCCGTCGAGCCCGGCGACAGCCAGCGCGTCCACGCCGCTGTCGTAGTTCACCCGCTGCAGCGCCCGGCTCGCCGCCGTCCCGGTGAGACCGGTAGGGAGCAGCAGGACGAAAGCGGGCTCGGTGGTGGCGAACCCGGGCAGCGACTCGATCGTTCGCAGCAGGAACACGTCGTCGGATTCGTCGCTCCCGACCACGGCCAGGGCGTCGACTCCGGTGCTGCCGGTGTCCAGCACGTCGACGACGTAGTTGCGCCGGTCGCCCTGGCTGCCGGTGGTGACCACCAGGTAGCCGTCGCCCTGCGCCTGGCCGTCCAGCCAGAGCACGTGTCCGGCGGCGACGTTCATCGTCTGCAGTTCGTTGACCAGGAAGGCGTCGACACCATCGGTGACGCCGGCGGTGTCGGCCGGCCCGCCGCGAGCGACGGTGAAGGCGCCCAGGAAGGTCCGGTCGAAGACGAAGGCGTCGTCGTCGGTGTTGCCGTAGATCCGGATCTGCTGGGTGATCGCGACGCCCGGCGGCCCGACGTAGCCGGCCAGGTAGGCCAGTGCACCGACGCCGGGATCGGCGTTGCCGTCGTCGACGCGGATGAGGATCTGGGTGCCACCGGAGACGATGTAGGTCAGCAGCGGCTCCGGACCGGTCCGATCGGCGCCGGCGATCAGGTTGTCGCCGGCCAGCAGCGTGACGTTGCCGCGCGGCCCACACCCCCGCCACGAGATCCGCGGCCGGGTCGTTGAGCGGACCGGTCATGATCACCGTGTCCTCGGCGATCAGCACCGGACCGCCGATCAGCACGACGATGTCCTCACCGGTCGCGATCGTGTCCCGGGTGATCAGTTGCACAGCACCGGTCAGCGACACCGCGCCGAGCACCCGCAGCCCGCCGACGGTCTCGGTCAGGATCACGTCGCCCGACCCGAAGGCGAAGACCCGTCCGCTGAGTGCGTCGGTGTTGCCGGAGTTGATCAGCAGCGGAGCTGCGATGCTGCCGATCGATCCGGCGGCGAGCAGGTCGATCCGGTTGCCGACGACATTGGCTGCTGCCGCGGGGCTTCCGACCAGGATCGAGCCGTCCACGGCGTACAGCGCGACGTCCGACGGCCACCGCAGGTCCGGGTTGCCCACCGCGACCTCCACCTGGCCGAGCCGCAGGTCGCCGGCGACCTCGGTCAGGTAGGCGCCGGTCGGGCCGGTCGCTGACAACGATCCGGCCACCGGGGTCCCGAGGACGTCGTCCAGCAGGTCCGTCTCGAGGAAGTTGTCCGCCAGGCCGACGCTTCCGCTGCCTGCCGTTCCGGCGATCAGGGTGATGTCGACGGCGACGACGTTGGCGATCGGCGTCACCTGGTCGTCGGAGAAGTCGAGGATGGAGCCGGGCGCGGTGAGCTTGACATACCGCGTTGTCGACAGCACCAGGCCGACGGGCAGGTCGCCGGTGGTCTCCCGGGCATCGATGTAGCCGTTCAGCGACATGTCGAGGCGCCCGCCCGGCCGGGTGCCGACATCGACGGTGCCGCGGAAATTCACCGCCGGCGCGGGCGCCGCCAGGGCCGCGAACCCACCGCGAGCTGCCGGCGCGATCGGCACCAGCGGCGTGAACACCTGGATGACCGGGGCGATCATCCCGGCGGTATCCGGCGCGGCGAGCAGCGAGAACAGCGAGTAGATGCCGCCGATGTTCTCGGCCAGGAATCGGACGGTTCCCTGGAACGGTTCCGCCGTCCGCGGCAGGATCAGGTTGCGCAGCCCGGAGTCGATCGTCGTCTCGATCTCGACGCCGGCGTCGGTCGCGGAGGTCGGGTCGTAGAACGAGGGCAGGTTGTTCCGGCCGGGGTCGTAGACGTTCGCGTTCGGGCTGTTGCCGCCGCGGAAGTGCGAGATGTGCGGCAGGCGACTCGACCACACCGATGTCTCGTTGGGCACCTGGACATCCACCGGCGCGTTGGCGATCGAGCCAGGGGTCTGCGCCAGCGCGTTCGGCACGATCAGCACGATCCGGCTGCCGGCCTGGATGTGGTCGATGTACAGGATGAACTCCGGGTCACCAGAGTTCGTCCGGTCCAGACCCCGCAGACTGACGAAGATCTCGTTGCCGGCGTCCATCACGATCCGGGGATCGACGCCGACCCCGCCGGTCGCGATCCGGTACCGGATGAGGTCGACCAGCAGCGGTAGCGACTCGCTGCCCGTGGAACCCGCCGGGGTGAACACGTCCAGCTGATTGGTGATCACCCTGGCGGTCGCGGTGGTGGTGATCGAGCCGAACAGGTTCACCAGCCGGGTGAGGCCGAGCGGGTTGTTGATCGTGCCGGCGATGACCAGCCCGGTGCCGCCGGGGCTGCGCTGCTCGATGTCCACGTAGGTGGCGGTCCCGGGACCACGCCGCGGATTGAACTCCATGGTCGCCGTCGACTTGAAACCCGTTGTCCCGCCCTTGTTGGGGATCAGCCTGACCAGTGGGTGGTCGCCGCCGACCGGGACGACGACGTCGATGCCGCCGATCGTCATGGCGTACTGCGAGGCGTTGACGATGGTGACCGACGCGACGGTGGTCTGCCAGGTGAAGGTGGGCCAGGGCACGCTCGGATCACCGGCGGGTCCGGGGTACTCGGCCGGATCGTTGCGGATGGCGTTGTCGGCCGTCATCAGGATGTCCGCCACGCCGCTCGATCCGACCTGGACCACCGAGATGACGCCACCCGGCGCGAGCGGCACCGGCTGCCCGACGACCGGCGTGACGGGGGTGCCCGCGGGGCCGATCAGCTGGACGCCGTTGGCCGCCAGCACGGTGCCGTCGGCGCCGATCACCAGCTCGGGCGCTCCGGACAGACCGGCCAGGATCGTCACGTCGGCGTCCCAGACGATGGAACCGTCGCGCACCGCCGCGTCGTCGACGTAGGTGATCCCCCAGCGGGTCTCGGGACGATTCACAGTGTCGTTGTGCGCCTGCACGTACAGCGCGACGTCCATGTCGGACGGCGACGGGGCCAGCCCGCCCGCCGTTCCGGACCGGGCGCCTGCGGTGACCAGCGCGAGCTTGGCGGTGTCGACGATGCTGACGAACGAGTCGGTCCCCCGCAGGTGACCCTCCTGCGGGAAGATGATCGCGACCGCCAGCACGTAGACGTTCCGGACCACCGACAGGCCGCTCTGGGTGGCCTCGATGTCGACGCCGGCCAGGCCGGTGATCCTGGTGGTCTGCGGGCCATTGGCGATGCGCACGTAGGTGTTCGAGTAGACGTCGGCGTAGGCATCGGCGAAGGCGCTGGCGACGAAGACGGCGTAGGCCTCGGCACGGGCGAACGGATTGGCCGAGAGCCGGCTGACCCGAGCCGCGATGTCGACCGTCCGGCCGGTGATCCGGGCCCCGCCGTTGATCACGATTCCGCGATCGGCGGTGTCGCCGGCGGAGCCGATCCGTACGCCGCGGGAGCCGCCGTTCGTGTTGTCCGAGTCGGCGCCGGCCCCCGCGCCGCCGGCCACCGTGTAGGAGGACGTCGTCGCCGTCAGTCCACTGTCCACCCCGAGGGTGACCGCCCGGCCGGCCAGCACGACGGCGTTGGCACCGACCGTCACCAGGGTGTCGTCGTTCACGCCGGCATGGGTGTACGCGATCTTCCCGCCGGCCAGTCCGCCGCCGACGGAACGCGCTCCGGACGAAAGGGTGTGATCGGTCGACGCGTTCACACTGACGTCGCGACCGGCCGTGATCGACGTGCCGGCGGCCAGGGTCGCAGTGGTGGGCGAGGTCCCCAGCTCGACGCTGGAGGACGCCTTGCCGACCGAGATGACGCCACCGCCGGCGGCGTCCGCGGAGGCCGACACGGAGAAGTAGGAGTCGGCCAGTACGACGACATCGACACCGGCGATGAGCGACGCCGCCGCGACGACCACGGAGACGGACGGCGTGCCGGTCACCTCGGCGTACGGGAAGGAGAACTCCCCGACGCCGCCGGATCCGCCCTGCGCACTGGCCGCGGAGGTGCCGTCACCGACGGTGGGAGTCACCGTGTTCAGCGGTTGGCCGGACGGGGCGAGCAGATGACCACAGGCAGCCGCGCACGGGGTGATCAGATCGACGAACAGGGCCTGCCGGTCTGGACCGCCGCCGCTGCGCAGGTCGACCTCGACGATGCCCAGCCGGTGCTGGCCCGGCCGATGGGTGGCGTCCAGCACGATGGGCGTGCCGCTGACGGGGTCGGCCAGCTCGATCGTCCCGGCGGCCGCGTCGGCATTCACCACCAGGTAGGTGCGACCGTCGATGAGACCACCGAGAGAGACCGCGAACCGATGCTGGGTGTCGTCCGTCCCGGTCGGGACCAACAGGGCGATCGACGCGACGGCGATGCCGGCGCACTCCGCACCGCCGGTCGGCCCCACCGCCTGGCAATAGGTCGCGGCCAGCCGGATGGTGTATCCGTCACCCGACAGGATGACGAAGTAGGTGAGGTCGGTGCCCAGACCGATCCCGTCCGCGGCCGTGCCCGAGAGTTGTTGGTACAGAACGGCATCTCCCGTTCGCCAGCTTGCCGTAGACCGCCGAGCCGACGTAGATGTTGTTCTGCGCCTGGTCGTGAACGGGAGCCGGCACCAAGATGGTGCCGCCGGGCTGCTGCACCAGCGTGACGTTCACGAAGGCGGACGTCGCCGAGATGGTGACCGGTGCCCGGTAGACCACCAGCACGCCGTCCGTGAGGCCACTGCCGGCCGGCACCGAGATGGCGGTGTGCGCCGGGTCGCCCGCCACGGGGCTGATGTCGATGGTCGCGTCGCTCGTCGCGGTCGCGGCCGCCCAGGTCGCGGTCAGCGAGATCTGGTTCGGATTGAGCACTCGAACGAAGAAGCGCTGCGCGCCCGCGGTGGGTGCCGTCCCGCCGGAGCAACCATGGGCCGCATCGTCGGCCTGCGAGCCGCCACCGATGATCGACACACCACCCCGCGGGTCGTACCAGACGCAGTCGCCGCTGGTGAAGCCGTGGCCGGCCGCAATCGTGATGGTCTCGGTCAACGGATCGACGCCGGACATGTCGATCAGCGAGCCGAGCCGGATGAGTTTGTCCCCCGCGTCCAGCACGGTGTACACGCTGCCCTGGTGCAGACCGTCGATCTGCGTTTCGCCGGCCCGCACCGCGTACATCACCTGGGTGCCTTCGACGACTCCCGGGTAGGTGAACGTCATCGTGTCGGCATCGATGTCGACCCGACCCAGCACGTCGATGGGCGGTTGACGTGCCCTTGCTCAGTCGCGCGATGATCGAGATGATGCCGGTCGCCGCGACCGTCGTGGTCAACGACCCGGCGCCGGTGGTCCCGACGTGGACGTCGACGGTGGGGTCGATGAACGCGCTCGCGTGCGGGGTGCCCACCACGACGCCGCCGCCGCCGTACGCGTTGCCGACCGCGTCGGCCTCGCCGCGGCCGATCGCCTCGATGGTCACGGCGCCGGCGACCGGCGCGGATGAGCCCACCCGCACGCGATCTCCGAGATAGGCGGCGGTGGTACCCGTGCTGATGGCCCTGGACTCGACGGTGCCGACCGAGATTCCGCCGCCCCCACCCACTGTCACCGACGAGCTGGCGGCAGCGTTGGTGACCTCGGCGATGACCCGAAGGCCGCCGGCAGTGGTGACGGTGACGCCGTCGCCGAGGAACGCCCGGACGGTGCTCGCCACGGTGGTCGTGGATCTCAGCGACGATGCGGTGACGCCGCCACCGGAGCCCCCCGTCACCGGGGCGGCTGCGATCTGGGACGCGGTGGCCAGCACCTCGACCAGCCCGGTGGCGGTCAACACCGTCCCGGTGAGGCCGGTCGGTGCCCCGAGGTAGCCCTCGACGTTCGAGTCGATCCGGGACGTCGCCGTGCCACCCGCGCCCGACGCGAGTCCGATCGCCACGGCCAGCAGGGTGGCGGTTGCGGTGTCGACGGCGAAGGCGTCGATGCGCAACGATCCGGTCTGCAGGGTGGCATCGGCGCCGAGGTAGGCGCGCACCCCGAGAACAGGGTCGCCCCCACCGGCGCGCCCGATCCGGGCGTCGGCGAAGAACACCGAGATGCCAAGGGCGAGACCGCCTGCGCCGCCGCGCGCATCCGCCGTCGCGGTCGCCGCGCTGCGCGCGGTCACGATCGTGGCGCCAGCGACCGTGACGGTTGCGCCCGCGCCGATGAAGGCCTCGAGATTGCCGGCCACCACGGCCGTCGAACTGCTGCCCGCACCTGCAATACCGCCTGCGGCGCCGACCACACTGGTTGCCGTCGCCGTCCGGACCGCTCCCCCGATGACGACCGGCGAACCCGGGGCGCTGTGCTGCACGCCGATGTAGAGGCTGCCGACCCTGATGACGGAGTCGCCGCCGACGACTGCCCGACTGCTCGCGTACACCGTTGCGCTCGCGGTGACGCCGGCGACCGCGAGACCGCCACCCGAGCCGGCCCCGACGGTCACCGAGGCCGTCTGGACCACATCGGCGACGACCGTGACAGCGCCCGTCACGGTCACCGCGCCGGTGACCGGGCTGTCCGGCATACCGGGAGCGGCGCCGATCCGGGCCTCGACCCGGCCCTGATCGAGCGGGCCGGAGTCGACGGGTGCGCGGCCGATCACGGCCGTCGCACCCGAGCCCGTGCCGCCGAAGGCGCCGACGCCGAGCGCGAAGACGCCGGTGGTGACCACGGTGTCCGCGTCGGCCAGCACATCGAGGGTGCCGGCGGTGATCCGGACCCCCCGGCCGACCAGTGCGAGCGTGTTGCCCGTCGACACGGCCGACACGATGGGTACCACCACGGCCAGGCCGCCGCCGGATCCGGACGAGGCCTCCGCGTGCGTCGACGTGGTGGCGGTGGCGCTCACCCCGACGTTGCCACCGGTGGTCACCTCCGCGCTTCCACCGATCGACGCCTGCACCAGGCCGCTGTCGGCGGCGTTGGTGTTCGACCCGACGCCCGACAAGAGCGCGACCGAGCCGGAGATCGTCTTGGCGAAGGTGGTGTCGGTGTAGCCGGCGGCGGCGTGACGCAGGGCGGTGACGGCCACCGAACCCGCGGAGACGGTGCTGCCGTCGATGGCTGCGGTCGTCGACGCGGTCGTGGTCGCGGTCGCGTAGAAGACGCTGACCGAGGCGATGACCGAGCCGCTGCCGCCGTTGCTGAGCGATGCGGCCGCGCCGTTCGTGGTCGCGGCAACCGTTGTCGCGCCGGCCGAGGTGACCTGGGCTGCCCCGCGGATGCCGGCGTCGGTGGACCCGCCGACGGTGGAATCGGTCCGGCCGCCGGCACCGGCCACGCCGACCGACACCGAGATGGCAACGACCACGATCTGACCGTCGGCAACGGCGGTACGGGTGGCGGTCACTGCGACTCCGCCGGCCGGGGCACCGACCGTCGCACCCGAGATCACAGCTGCGACCGCGGTGTTCAGCGTCGTCGAGGTGAGTCCGACGCCGATCGCGGCACCGACCCCGATGGCCCCGGAGACGGAGATCGCGGTGCCGCGACCCTGCGCGACGGTGTCGTCCGACGCGGAAACCGCAACGGCCGCTGCGGCTGTCCCGCGCGCGGTCACCCGGGCGCCGGCGCCGATGGTGGCGGAAACGGTGTTGGTGGCGGTGTTGTCGACCTTGGTGCCGGCGCCGGCGGCGGCGATCCCCACGCCGGCCTCCGGATTGGCCAGGGCGATGGACACGCTGACCGCCACCGCGGTGCCGGTCAGCCTGCGGTCGGTGCCGGCGACCTTGGCACCGACGGCGTCGACCGTGACCCGGCCCGCTGCGTCGACCAGCGCACCGCCGATACCTGCCGTCACGACGGTGCTGAGCGTGTTGGTCGCCAGACCGATGTCGATCGTCAGCGAGACGGAGACCCCGGACGACGCCGCCGCGAGACCCAGCGACGCCGCGCCGACAACCGCGACCAGGGTGGAGAAGTCTGCGGCACGCACGCCGACGTCACCGATGGTGGCGGTCACCACGGTGGCTGCGTCGCTGATCGACGCGGTCACCGACCCGCCGACCGAGTTGTTCGCGACCGCCCCGGCCAGGCCGAGCGCCACCGCGACGCCGTTGGAGCTGGCCTGCAGGGCAACGGAAATGGCGATGGCAAGGGCGTCGGAGAGCACCGTCCTGGTGGCGTCGACGATCACGGCCCCGCCCGTCACCCGCGAACCGCCCGTGACAACGGCCGTGGTCGAGCCGTTGACGGTGTTCAGCGCGACCGCGACGCCGACCGCCACGCTGCCGCCGGCGCCGACCCCGACCGCCAGCGAACCGGCACCCAGGAAGGTCTTCAGCGACACCGCGTCGGTGGCCAGCACCCGGACCGTCCCGACACCGGCGCAGTTCGCGCCGTCCCGGGTGCCGGCGCAGACGTCCGCGGCCAGGTCGATGCGGGCGCTGACCGCGACGGAAGAGGTGTTGGTGGCGACCGCGACGCCGAGCGCCACCGCGATCGACGCCCCGCTGCCGCTGACGCTGATCGACACCGCGACTGCGGCCACGGTGACCGTCGAGGTCGGCGATGCGGTGGTGGCTGGTCCGTGCGATGCGGACACCACGACGTCGCCGGTGCCGGCGGTGACCCTGGCGCCGGCGACCAGCGCCGCTACCCGGCCGCGGTCGTCCACCGTCGCGGCCGCACCGGCGCCGGTGATGGTGACGGCGGCACTGGATCCGGCCACCGAGAAACCGAGCCCGACGGCGACCGAGGTGGCCGTGGTCGGCGTGTTCGAGGTGCCGGACACGGTGACCGAGGTTCCGCTGACGGAGGTTGCAGCGCCGGTGATCGCCGCCTCGACGTCGTCGGTGACAGTGATGGTGGCGACGGCGACGGCGATGCCGATGCTGATCGCCGGACTGGATCCGCCGATCGTCCCGCTCAGCACCCCGGCGCCGACCGCGACGGACACCGAGCCGGCGGCGCCGGCGAGTACCTGCACTGCGCCCGTGCTGGTGATCGTCGCGCCGTTCAAGATCAGCGCGCGGACCGTACTGCCCAGGGTGTTGGTACTGATCGCGGCGGCAACCGTGCCGGTGACGCCGGTGCCGCTGCCGGCGACGCTGATGCCCAGGGCCGCGGCAACGCTGGTCGCAGTGATGGTACGAGCGGTCGCCCCGGTGCTCGCCAGGACCTGCACCCCGCCGGGGCCGCTGGCAACGGTGGCCCCGTCTATCCCTGCGGTGACGGTGTCGGTGAGCTCGTTGAGCGACACCGCACCGGATCCGGAGATCGCAATGCTGACGCCGGAGCCGCCACTCGCACCAATCGTCGCGCTGACGGCGACGGCAACGGTGATGGCGTCGATGGTGTTGTTCGCGGCCGCGATGACCGAGACCGCGGAACCGCGGACCGTGGTGTCCGCCCCGACGATGGCCGCCAGCACCGTCGAGCCGATCTTGTTGGTGGCCAGGGCGACGGCCAGCGCGACGGTGCCGCCGGCCGCGATCTGACCGGCCAGGGCTCCCGCGCCGGCCCGGGCAGTGATGGCTCCGGTCGCCGTGGCGTTCACGGTGACCGCAGCATCACAGGTGCCGTCGGTCAGATCGACCCCGGCGCACACCTCCGCGGAGGTGTCGATCAGCGCCTGCGCCCGGGTCGCGATGCTGTTCAGGCTGATCCCGCCGGCCACCGCGATCGACACCGCGGTGGCGCTACCGCTCGGAACGGCCAGGTCGAGCGCGACCCCGACGGTGACGCTGTCGATGGTTGCCGAGGCGTCCGCGGTGACGGTGATGGTGCCGGTCGCAACGACGACCGCGGCATTGATGCCGGCGCTGACGGAGTTGCCGCGGCCGAGGCCGATCTGATTGACGGCAACCGCCGCCCCGATGGCCACGGTGAACGTGGTGCCGCTGCCGCCGGCCTTGAGTTGGAAGGTCACGCCGTAGGCCTGGGCGTCGATGGTCGGCGCGCCGCCGCCGGCCGGTGGCAGTCCGGCCCGGACCAGGACGGCGCCGGCGCTGAACACCACGGACAGGCCGTCGATGACCGCTTCCACCCGGTTGTCGACGGAGTTGCCCGAACCCGCACCCGCCCCGGCGAGACTGGCGGAGAACGCACCACCGGAGCTGCTGGCGGCCTGCACCGCGGCGGTCCCGGACAGGGTGAGGGCCTTGATCGTCGGGATCGAGGTGGCGAGCACCTGCACACCGAACGCGAGAACCTCGGACGCGTCGGAGATCCCGGCCAGCACATCGTTGGCGATCAGGTTGATCGCGATCGACAGGCCGATCGCCGCGCCGAGGCTGGCCCCGCTCGGCTTGTTGCCGGTGACGGTGATGGCGATCGCAACACCACCGGCGTCGGCGGTGATCGTCGAGACGTCGCGGGCCTCCACCCGCAGGGCGCCGGACGTCGAGATCTGCGAGCGCACGAGGCGGGCTTCGACCGTGTTGGTGATGGTGTTGCCGGAGCCGGCCCCGGCCAGACTGACCGTCGCGTTGGCCCCGGTCCCGACCACCCCGGCGCCGCCCATGGTGAGCGCGGCGATGCTGACCGTCGAGATCGCTTCGACGACCACCCCGGCGGCGCCGTCGGCGTTCACGATGGAGTCGATCACCCTGGCTCGCACGGTGTTGGTGATGGTGTTCACCGCGACGGACAGGCCGATGGCGATGCTGGCGAGCGTGCTGGACTTGCTGACCGACGCGGAGATGGCGAACCCACCGGCATCGACCATGATCTTCGATCCGTCGGTGGCGGCGACCCGGACCGCTCCACCCGCGGTCAACTCGGAACCGGTGACGGTGGCGGTGATGGTCGCGGCGATGGTGTTACCGGCTCCGGCGCCGGCGCCGGCCAACGAGACGGTGGTGCCGCGGGAACCGGTGGAGGAGCCGGCCGCCAGTGCGCCGGCAACGGCCAGCGCCCAGATGGTGGGGGTGGAAGTGGCCAGGACGTCGACGTCGTCGATGGCGGTGACCTCGGCGCCGGTGATGTCGGCGGAGACGACGGAGGTGATCCGGTTGATCGCGAAGGCGACGCCGAAGGTGGCCTGGGTGGTGCCGCCCTGCGCCTTGACAAGGGCGATGGCGATGGCGCCCGCGTCGGCCATGATCGCGGTCTCGTCGGTGGCGATGACGGCAACCGAACCCGACGAGGTGATGGTGCCGCCGCTGATGGCGGCGATGGTGGTGGTACTGACGATGGTGACGGCGCCGGATGCGGCACCCGCTACGGCGGTTCCTGCCTGCTGCAGCTGGGTCTGACCGGGTGGGCCACCGCCACCGGCCCCGCCGGCGCCCTGACCGGAGGAGATCGCGACGGAGCCGCTGACTGCGACCGGGTAGAGCCGGGGCGCGGTCCGGGCGGTCACCGACACTGCGGTCCCGCCGATCGTTGCGCCGTCCGTTCGGGCGGTCACGCTGGAGGTCACCAGGACGACGGCGGGTGACAGGGTGACGTCCACCTGGGTGCCGCCGCCCTGCCCGCCGGAGCCGGAGGCTGCGACGACGATGGCGTCGCCCACCCATTCGCCGTGGACGGCAACGCCGGTGTACGAGCGGCCGTTGACGGTGAGCGGCGGGTCCGCGGGCGTCAGGTTCGCGCCCTGGGCAATGGTGGTGCCGGTCCCGATGGTGGCCTCGACGGTGCGGGTCAGGGTGACGACCGCAACGGCGATGCCGATGCCGACGTTGCCGGGCTGGAAGGCGCCGGAACCGGCGACGGCGACCTGTGGTCCGGAGACACCCGCGTCAACGGCCAGGTTCTTGCCTGCGGTGATCGCCACCCCGGTGCCGATCGAGGCGCGGACGGTTGCGGTGAGCAGCTGCAGGTTCACGCTGATCGGCAGCGCCAGGTCCTCCGACAATGCGGCCAGTGCGGCGGCAATGGAGATGACCCGCTGCTCGGCGCTCGCTCCGATGGCGATGTTTCCGGCCGCGGTCACCGTCGCACCGTTGCGGATGGCGGCGGTGACCAGATCGTCGGCGATGGTGACGGCGACCGAGGCGCCGACCGCTGCCGTGCCGCGCAACGCCACCCCGCCGGTGATGGCGACCAGCAGCAGCGTGCGGGTGGCCTGCAGCCTGACGTCACCGCTCGCCTGAAGCACGGTGCGGGCCCCGATGACCGCGCTGGTTGACGTCTTCAGCCGGTTGACGGCAGCCGCGCCGGCGACGTTGATCGTGGTGGGCGGATTGCCGTTGGCGCCCTCCTTCTTCGGCGGGATCTTGCCGAAGCCCACCGAGACGGACAGGATCCGCTCGGTCGTGGTCGACGTGACGGTGACGTCGACCGCCTGCACCAACGGAGCGGTGAGCCAGGCGCGGGTGGTCCGGCGCGCGTCGGAAGTGGTCGGGTCGGCGAACGCCTGGCCGCTGAACTCGTTCCAGATGAAAGCGCCGGCCAGGGTCGGTCCGCCGATGTTGCTGGTCAGCAGGGCCGTGGCCAGGGCCAGCGCGGTGGTGGTGGTCAGGGCGGCGATGGTCAGGTCGCCGGTCAGCACGACCCGGCCAGGGATCGCGACGAAGGCGTCCGTGCTGTCCGAGACGAAGTTGACCGCCACGCTGGCGGAGAGACCGAAGCCGTACTGCGGACCGGTGGTCGGCTGGTTCGTCGCCGAGCCGGTGTTGGTGTTCGCCGCGGTGCTGTCGCTCGGGTTCTGCTTGGTGGAGGTCGAATCCGCCGGCTTGCCGGGCTCCGCTCCGGCGGCGCCGAGCGAGATCAGCAGCGAGGTCGCGGTCGCGGTCACCGTCAGGTTGCGGGCGGTGACCCCGTTGGCGGCCGGGGTCAGCGGCGCCTGACCGGCCGGGTTCGAGGTGAGGTTGCCGACGAACGCCCGGGTGGTGGTGCTGAAGGTGGTGACCGCGACGCCGGCACCGATGCCCACCCGGCCGCCCTTCTCCTGCACCGCGGTGACGGTGATGGCCAGCAGGTCGTTGGCCGCGTCGACCAGCACGTCGCCCGCGGTGGTCACCGTGGTGCCGGCCTGCAGGTACGCCAGCGCGGTGCTGGTCAGCTTCAGCAGGGTGAACGCGCCGGCGAAGGCGAACTTGGTGGCGTCCGATCCCTGCTGGGCATCCGTCACGATCACCGTGCGGTTGGCGGCCTTGACGCTGACCCCGTCCGTCGCGGTCAGGGTCGAGCCGGTCCCGACGTGGGCATCGGCGCCGGTGGTGACGGTGATCTGTTGGTACACCCCGCCGACCCCGATGTTGCCGGTGGCGTTCGCGCCGGGGCTGAACAGCGAGAGCTTGGCGGGCTTCGCCGGGCCGGCGAAATCGACCATGTCCAGGCTGGTGTTTGCGGTGATGTCGATCCGCTGACCGGCCGCCGCCGTGACGGCGAAGCCGGCATCCGGCGCCGTGTTCAGCCGGGCGTTCTGGCCGACGGTCGCGCTCGCGGTGTTGGTCAGGGTCAGCACGATGACGGAGCCGGTGAGCGCGAAGCTGGTGCGCCCGGTCGCGGTGCCGTCGGAACCGGTCCGGGTGCCGCCGCCGGTCGCGGCGACCGTGCTGGTGGTCTTGATCGCCGGCACCACGCCCATCGCTTCCCGCAGCGGCCACAGCAGCAGGAACAGGTAGAGCGGGGCCTGGGTGAAGGTGTCGCTCTGGTAGTTGGTCCACTGCTGCAGCGCGGTGAGGATGGACCCGGCGACGTCAAGTGCGGTGCTGCCGCCGATCGTCGGCTGCGGCGGGTTGTCGCTCGGTCCGATCGGCAGCCGCAGGTTCAGGTCGCGGATGGTGAGCTGGTTGGGCCGCACGGCCTGCGGCCGAGATGGTCATGGTGCCGGCCGCGTTCAGCGCCACCCCGTCGCCGACCTGTACGGACGCGTCGTTGGTCGTGGTGGCGACGACGACGCCGCCGGCGAACACCGGCCGGTTGTTCTCGTCGTCGGTACGGTTCTTGTCCTCCAGCACGGCCTCGGCGATGGCCGACGTGGAGAAGTTGTCCTGCGCGTAGGCGGTGATCGACAGCTCACCCCGGCTGGAGATCTTCGCGCCGGTCCCGATCACCACCAGGGCGGCGTTGGCGCTGGTGACCACCGTGACGGCGGCCGCCGCGGCGATCGGGCTGATCACCGATCCGGTCGACGGGTCCAGCGTGATGGGGCCGATCGCCGCGGGGGTGGACGGGTTCTGCGACGCCGGCGGCGGGGCGGCGCCGATCGCGGTCTCCACCGTCGAGGAGTTGGTCCGGTTCACCGACTCGGCCCGCAGCGTCACCGACGTCGTTCCGCGGATGGTGCCGTTCACGGTGACGGTCGCGGTCGAGCTGCACGTTCGAGACGACCACGCCCGCGGCGATGCCGACGTTGGCCGACTTGATGCCGGCGACCGAGCTCTCGCTGCCGACCTCGAACTCGTTCTCGACCGTCGCGCTGATGGTGACGGTGCCACCCTCGAGCAGGGCGCCGGCGCCGACGGTGGTGCCCGCCGTCGAGGTGGCCTGCCCGATGGTCACCGTGATGCTCGGCCCGGGGATGGCGCCGGACTGGTTCTCCGGCGGGGTCTTCGACTTGTTCATCGCGGCCGAGTCGATGCCGGCACTGACCGCGGTCTCCACGGTCATGGTGTTGACCACCGCGCTGGTCAGGCTGAGTACCCCGCCCGCCCGCAGCGTCGCCGCGCCGACCGTCAGCGTGGCGGTCGGATTGCTCCGCGCGTAACTGATCCCCAGCCACACGCTGTCCGAGCTCAGCTTCAGCACCGAGGTGGCGGTCACAGTGGCGGTCAGCCCACCGACGGCGGTGATCGCCGCGCCATCGGCGATCGTCAGGGTCGCGCTGGGCGCCTGGGTGATGATCTTGGCGAGCAGGTCCATCCACGCCCCGCCCTCGCCGCTGAGCAACCGACCGCTCAGCGCATCGTCGAACAGGCCCACCGTGAGCTGGTCGAACGGCAGCAGCCCGCGCACCCGGACCGCGTAGATGCCCTCGGTGACCAGCGGATTCTCGGTGTCCGGCGCCCCGGTGCCTGCGGTGACGGTGAGCGTCCGGCCGTCCGCCGAGATCGACTGGATCAGGTACTGGCCGGCATTGGCCGAACCGCCCCGGACGCTGATCCGGTCGCCGGCGGCGAACCCGTCGGTGGTCCAGCTGCCACGCGACCGGGTGATGCCGTGATCGGCGAAGACGATCGTCGCATTGCGCATCGAGACGACCGCGGACACCGAGATGGCGGTGGTGGCGTTCGCGGTGTTCTCCTGCGCCAGCGAGAGCGCCGTCGTGGTCAGCGAGGCGAGGGTCATGGTGGTGCCGGACAACGCCGAGATCCGGTAGCTGCCGTCGCTGGTCTTGGTGTTCTTCACCACCAGGATCTGGCCGACGGCGAAGCCCTCGGTGGACCATGACATCCCGTCGGCGCGGACAACGGTGGTGCCGTCGAAGGTCAGTCCGGTCTGGTTCTCGATCAGGGACTGCGAGCCGAAGACGGCGGCCGCCACCACGTCGACGCCGCGGACGTCGGTCTCCGCGGTGAACGGCGCCGCGGTCAGCAGGGTCAGGACGGTGCCGCTGACGGTCCGCACCCAGTAGCTGCCGCGGTTCGCGGTCTCCCCGGTGACGAGCGCGAACTGGCCGACGGCGAATCCGTCGTCGGCCCAGTTCCGACCGTCCAGCCGGGTGATGGTGGAGCCGGCGAAGGTCAGGCCGACGTCCACCGGTTGCAGGGCGGTATCCGGATCGATCACCACGATGGGCAGGTCACCCGGGGTGCCGGCCGACCAGATCTTGACGCCGGTGACCCCGGTCTGGCCGATCAGGCCGGAGCCGGCGTCCAGTGTGAGCAGGGTGGTCGTGACGTCGACGACGGTGCGTTCGCCGTCGTTGTCACCGATGCCGTCGCCGTTGGTGTCCGGGGTTCCGGTGATCACCACGGTCTGGCCGCGGCTGAAGCCGTCGGCGAGCCAGCTGCCGACGCCCCGGGTGACGTTCTGGCCACCGAAGGTCAGCGCCGGATCGCCCTGGATCAGGTGCACGCCTTCGAGGACGATCTCGCTGTCGCCGGACTCGGCCGTGACCGGGGTGGAGGCGTCGACGGTGACCGTCGTGCTCGTCACCGAGACGATCTTGAAGAAGCCGTTGTTCGAGGTGCTGTTGCTGACCCGGATCCACATGCCGGCCCGGAACCCGTCGGTCAGCCAGCTGCCCGAGGTCCGCACGATGGTCGGAGTGGCGCCGGCGGTGAAGGTGGGCCGGGCGTTCGGCGCCATCTGTGGCTTCATCCCGGCGGCGCCGCCGAGCCGGGACTGGTCCAGCTCGACCATGGCGATCTTGGTGGTCGACGACGACACCGTGAGCACCACGTTCTGGGCCTGCACCCTGGCGCCGGCGGCGATGGTCAGCCGGGCGGTGGTGGATGCGGTGCGGAAGAACGCGTCGGCCGAGATCCAGGTCAGGCTCAGGGCCGCGTCGACGGTGATGGTCAGGTCGCCGGTGCTGGTGATCACGCTGTTCGCGGACACCGTGGCCAGCGACGTTGCCTTCAGGGTGATGACGCCGGCCGTCAGCGTTCCGGTGATCAGGATCTCGGAGGCGTCGTTGACGATCAACGTGGCGCCGCCCAGGTTGATGACACCGCTGATGGTGACCTTCGCGCCGGCCGCGTTGATGGTCAGCGAGCCGGTCGGGACGGCGAAGTCGATCGACTCGGCCATCGTGCTGCTCACCCGGAGCTGGGTGGGGCTCAGTGCGGTCAGCACGAGCTGGTCGGCCGGCGTGTGCGGGGCGTAGGTGAGCTCGACGACCGCCGCGGTGCGGGTCGAGGACACCGGCTCCAGACCGTCGAACCGGATGCTGGTCCCGCCGACCGTGACCACGCCGGACTGCAATCCGTCCGGCCGATAGACCAGCGCGCCGGAATTGCCCTGGCCGTCGAACCGCAGGACGTCGTACCCGCCGTCACCGCCGTGCACGCCGCCGGCGATCGAGCCGGCACCGGACACCACGAAGGTGTCTTCGTTGCCGGCGGCGCCGCGCAACCACTCGATGCCGCTGAAGGTCAGCCCGGCCACCGTGCCGGATCCCGCCCCGGTGATGTTCCACCGGGTGTCCGCGGTCGGACCGAAGATGGTGTCCACCCCGGCGCCGCCGGTGAAGGTGACCGGCACCGGGAGCGCGCCGGTGAGGCGCAGGGTGTCGGCGCGCGAGCCACTGCCGGCGATGGTCAGGGCGGTGACCGTCTGCACGGCTCGGCGGGTGGTCACGCCGTCCACGGTGACCAGCAGATCGGTGCCGTCGACGACGATCACCACCTGGTGATCGCGGGTCGCGTCGAGCGCAACGCGCCATGGTGCTGGAGCCGGGAGGGAAATGAGGGCGAGGCCGTCGGGGCTGATGGTGAGCCGCATCGGTTGGCCGGCCGAGGTCAGGGAGGAGGCACTGACCTGCAGGGTGCTCGTGGTGCTGCTGGTGCCTGTCGTGCTGTTCGGGCTGGTGAGGGTGATCGATCCGGTGACCGCCACCCCGCCGGGGGAGCTGCTGATCGCGTGGACGTCGGACAACTCGACGACCAGTGGTGGCCCTCTTGCCGACATGCTGCGGACCAGGCCGCCGATCAGGTACCGCACCGTTCCGGTCCAGCCGGTGGTGTTCAGGTCGATGGTTGCCGAGCCGGCCGAACCGGCGAGGCCGTCCATGGTGAGCGGCGGTGCTCCGGACGCGCTGCCGACCGCACCGGCCCGGGTCAGCAGGAACGCGCCCCCGGTCAGACCGAGCAACGCCAGCACGCCACCGAGGATCGTGATGTCCAGGCTGCCGAAGGTCGCGAGCACGGCCTGGCCGCCGTCCGGGGTGAGCACCGGTCGGAGTGTCAGCGCGCCGGTGAGGGCAGCGCCGCCGGCCGTCAGGGTGGCGTTGGCGCTGACCAGACTGACCTGTTGGGTCGAGGTGTCGACGCGAAGCTCGAACGGTCCGCTCAGGCTGGTTCCGGGAACGCCGGCCAGGGTGGCCGCCACCGGCAGCGCGGTCAGCAACCCGGTGGCGGCGATGGTCAGGTTCAGCCGCTCCAGCAGGGTCGCCCGCAGGATGCCGTCCGCGGTGCCGAAGGTGATGACCGCGCCGGCCGGGCCGGTCAGCCGCAGCAACCAGCCGTCCGGTCCCCGGGTGGTCGCGATGGTCAGCGATCCGATCGCGATGCGCTGTCCGGCCAGCAGGATGGCGACGTCGGTTCCGGTCGCGGTGAGCGACCGGGTGGCCGTGTCGAGGGTGACGGTGAACCGCCCGTCGAATCCGACGCCCGGGACGGTCGAGGTGAGCCGCCCGGTGAACTGGCCGGCAACCGCGTCCGACGTCAGCGAGAGCACGACGGGACCGTCGGCGGCCAGCACGGCGAGCGGATTGGTCGGATCGCCGAGCAGCAGGTTCGTCCCGGTCAGCTCGAGGGTCCCGTTGTCGGCCGTGCCGTGCACCGTCAGCGCGCCGGTCAGCCGGTGATCCAGGACGTCGACGCTCACCGGGGTGCCGGCGGCGAGCTCCTGGGTCTTGCCGGAAAGCTGGGCGAAGAAATCGTCGGCGTCATCGGCGGTGGGGAACTGCACCGTCATTCCGCCCGGCAGGTTGCTGGCAGCCAGCCGGTAGCCGGCCGCGTCCAGCACCGGTCGCAGGTAGGCGCCGGCACCGAGGTCGAGGCCACGGAAGGTGTCGAAGTCGCCCTCGGCCTTGCCGAAGCTCAGGAACGGCGCGCCCGGCTGCTGCCCGCCGAGGACCTGCAGGGTTCCGGCCAGCACCACGGAGCCGACGGTCAGCAGATCACCGGCGAGCGATGATCCGGACTTGTCGACGACCAGCTTGTCGGTGTCGTCCAGGGTGAGGGTGTTCAGGCTCGCCGGACCGTCGACCACGTAGGTGTCCGCGCCGGCCGAGCCGACCTCGCCCACCCCGGTGAAGGTCACGCTCGGCGAATCGGTCGAGTCGCCCACCGTGCCGCGCCGATCGCCGGTCACCCGGATCGTGTTGGCGCCGGAGCCCAGCACCAGGCGGTCGTCGCCGGCGCCGAGGTAGGTGAGCAGACGGCCGAGCGGGCCGGTGACCGTCAGGGTGTTCGTGGCTCCCCGGCCGTTGACCACGATGGTGAGGATCCGATCCAGCAACCGGGACAACCCGGTCGACGACCCGTCCGCCGGCGCCAGCCAGACCGACAGTCCGTCGGAGGACAACGTCCCCGCGCCGATCAGGTCGAGGATCCAGTTGGCCGGACCGTCGGTGGCCTGCTGGTCGTTCGCCGGTGCGTTCTGCTCGTTGCCGGTCAGGCCGAAGTTTCCTGGGACGCCGGCTGGGCGCCGGTTGCGGTCGCGGCCGGTGGCTGGACGTCGTCGGCGGCCGGGACGGGGTTCGGGTCGACGGCGGCTGCCGGGTTCCCGGTGTCGGTTCCGGTCGACCCGTCGGTCGGCAGCTGGTCGCGCAACGCGGCAGCGTCCGGGTCGGCGGGCGTGGGGTCGACAGCTGCCGGATCGGCCGGGGCCGGGTCGACTGCGGCGGGGTCGACGGCGGCCGGGTCGACCGCGGCTGGGTCGACTGCGGCTGGGTCGACCGCCGGCTGGGTCGACTGCGGCGGGCGCCGTTGCCGGCTCCACACCTTCCGCCGACCCGTCGGCGCCCGGGTCGGAGGCCGTCAGGTCGTCGGGGTCGGACCCCGTGCCGTCAGAGGTGTTGGCCGTTTCGGAGTCGCCGGTTGCTCCGGTGGCCGAAGACGGCTCGGGATCGCCGGAACCGCCGGTGGTGTCCCCGCCGGCGTCGGCCGCGTCATCGGCGGACAGGTCCCTGACCAGTTGTTGCCCGGCCGCTGCGACCTGATCGTCGACGGTCTCCTCGGCACTGGCGGCCTGGCCGGCCAGCAGCAGGAAGGCGCCGGCGGCGATCAGCACACCGCCGGCCTTCAGCAACGTGATCAACCACCGGGGCAGCCCCGCCGTCGGGGCGGAGCGGACCGTCACTGCCATCGAGGGGCCGGCCGCGAGTGCGGGCCGGCGCATCTGCCCGCGGCCGGCTTGCACTGCGATGGCCAGGCACACGACGACGGTCAGGATCACCGAGATCATCGGCGCCACCCGGCGGCGGGCAACCGGCAGCGCGAAACGTCACGGCGACGATTTCGGCACTGCCCTCACGATCGAGGGGTCTATCACGCATCTACGACTCGGGCACTTCGACACGTAGCCGATCGACGTGGCAACTCAGCCGGTGTCCCCCATTTGCCGCACCTTATCGACCAAAACCTTTTCATCACGGATGTCCGGTCCGCACCCGACATGGTGACGGAGGTCGCTGATGGCGTGCTCGACATTCCCGGCCCTGCAAGCCTTTTGCGTTACTGCACCGCGACGTTACGCATCACTGATCATCTACGTCCGGTCGCGCTCCGTGAACACTCCCCGGCGCAACGGTTCTCATGCCTGCGCGCCCGCTCTCGGCGCCCCAGGCGATCGGGTCGCCCGGAGAGATGCCACCCGGGCAGCACAGTCGGATCGCGTTGTACTCCGATTACCCAGCCGAACCATCTCGGGGATAAATCACTCGTTCGGTGATCATCTCCAGGAGATGCCATGTTCGGCCGGCGGTACGGCCCGGCGGCGCCGAATATGCCTGCGATGCGACGGAGGTCCGGAGCGTTGTGGGCAGCTCGTTCGGTGATCATCTCCAGAGATGCCATGCCCGGCCGGTGTGCCCATCCGGCGTCGAATATGCCCTCGATGCGAAGAGGTGCGAAGCGTTGTGGACAGCTCGTTCGCCGAGCACTCCCCGACCGTCAGGATCTCCGCGTGGTCTCCTCCGCCGCCCTGACGCGGGTCGACTGGCGCTCGATGGCCGATGCTCAGGCGGGAATGGTGAGCCGCGGGCAGCTGCTTGCGTTGGGCATCAGCCCGATGCAGGCAAGGGCTCATGTCGGCACCGGCCGATGGCGGCGCGTCCTGCCCGGTGTGTACGCGACCTTCACCGGCCCGATCTCCGCGCACGGTCGGGTGTGGGCTGCGTTGCTGTACGCCGGGCGGGATGCCGCGGCGAGTCATGGCACGGCGCTGTGGCTCTGGGGGCTCACCGACGATGCGCCCGCGGTCATCGACGTCGTCGTTCCGGAATCTCGCCGGGTGCTCCCCCAGCCAGGCGTGCGCATCCATCGGCGAAGCGCGTTCGACCGAACCGATGCGCAGCCGATGATCCATCCGGCGGCGCGGCCGCCCCGGGTCCGGCTGGAGCAGGCACTGCTCGACGAGTGCGACGCCACCTCAGCTGCCGGTGCGATCGACCTGGTTCTTCGGGCGACCCAACGGCGGCTGACAACCGCGGACCTGTTGCGCGTCACCATCGCTCAGCGAAGTCGAGTGCGCTGGCGGAGCCGCCTCCTCGCCGTTCTGCAGCAGGTGGAAGCGGGGGTCGCATCTCCGCTGGAACTGGAATATCGGCGCGCCGTCGAGTGCCGTCATCGGCTGCCGGTCGGGCTGCGCAACGTCCGCGAGGAAGGGCCCAACGGCCGATCCTGGTACCGGGACGTCAGATATGTGCCCTGGCGGGTGGTGATCGAACTCGACGGGCGTGAGGCTCATCCCGACCGAGCGGGCCTTTCGCGACCTGCGGCGCGACAATGCCGCGGTAGTGGCAGGCGAGACAGTGCTCCGTTACGGCTGGCGTGACGTCGCCGGCGACCCTTGCAGCGTGGCGCGCCAGGTCGGGGCCGTCCTCGCCCTCAACGGTTGGCCCGACCGCCCATGGCGTTGCAGCGAGACCTGCGCCGTGGATCGCGCGACATGATCATGGCTGCCAAGGCCCGCGGCGCGCCCCACCCCCGCGGAACATCCGGCTGCTCCAACCAACCGAACCCTCCGGCCTCCACCAGAGCCTCGCCTCGCCGCCACCCCGACGGAACATCCGGTTGCCCCAACCAACCGAACGTTCCGGCATCCGCCACGGCGTCCCCGCCGCCGCACGACCACCGCGGAACATCCAGTTGCTCCAACCAACCGAACCTTCCGGCCTCCACCACGGAGCCATCTGCCCCTCGCCGACACACCCGCGTGACACCTCACCAACGCCGAAAGGCCCGGCTCCCATGGGAAGCCGGGCCTTTCGAAACGAGCAATCGAGCAGTCGAGCAGGAACTACCGGTAGTCACGCCCGAGGTCGAAGTCATCCAGCGGCACCGACGCCCCGGCGGAGACCCCGAAGGTGTCTGCGCCGTAGTAGGTGTCGTCGAAGGTGGGCAGCGTGTAGGCCGCGGCCCTTGCCTCCTCGGTCGGCTGCACCGCGATGTCGCGGTACCGCGCGATGCCGGTCCCGGCGGGGATCAGCTTGCCGATGATGACGTTCTCCTTGAGCCCGACCAGGCGATCGCTCTTGGCGTTGATCGCCGCGTCGGTGAGCACCCGGGTCGTCTCCTGGAAGGAGGCGGCCGAGAGCCACGACTCGGTGGCCAGCGACGCCTTGGTGATGCCCATCAGCGCGGGACGACCGGCGGCCGGCTCCCCACCCTCGGCGAGCACCCGGCGGTTGGACGCCTCGAACTCCTTGCGCTCGATCACCGCACCCGGCAGGAACTCGGTCGAGCCGGAGTCGATGATGGTCACCCGGCGCAGCATCTGCCGGATGATCACCTCGATGTGCTTGTCGTGGATGGACACACCCTGCGAGCGGTACACGTTCTGCACCTCGCGGACCAGGTGCAGCTGCACCTGGCGGGGGCCCATCACGCGCAGCACCTCGTGCGGATCCGGGTTGCCTTCCAGCAGCTGCTGACCGACCTGGACGGTGTCGCCGTCGACCAGCAGACGCTCCGAACCGTCGACGGTGATCGTGGCGAGCCGCTGCGTCTTGGGCAGCTTGTCGTACACGATCTCCTCCGAGCCGTCGTCCGGCACGATGGTGATCTTGAAGAACTTGTCCGAGTCCTCGATCCGGATCCGTCCGACGGCATCGGCGATGGGCGCCTTGCCCTTCGGGATCCGGGCCTCGAACAGCTCCTGCACACGGGGCAGACCCTGGGTGATGTCCGAAGACCCCGAGGCCGCACCGGTGTGGAAGGTCCGCATGGTCAGCTGGGTACCGGGCTCGCCGATGGACTGCGCGGCGACGATACCGACCGCCTCGCCGACATCGACGAGGTTGCCGGTGGCCAACGAACGGCCGTAGCAGGTCGCGCAGGTACCGATGGCGGCCTCGCAGGTCAGCACCGAACGCACCTTGGCGTTGGTGATGCCGGCGTCGGTCAGCCTCCTTGACGTGCTGCTCCCGCATGTCGGTGCCCCGCGGGACGACGACGGTGCCATCAGCGGCCACCAGGTCGACCGCGAGAACCCGGCCCTGCACCGAGGTCTCGATGAACTCGTTGATGTGCAGGCTGCCGTCCGCGTACCGGTCCGCCATCGGCAGATCGACGCCACGCTCGGTGCCACAGTCCGACTCGCGCACGATGACGTCCTGCGACACGTCGACCAGACGACGGGTCAGGTAGCCCGACTCCGCGGTACGCAGCGCGGTGTCGGCCAGACCCTTACGGGCGGAGTGGGTGTTGATGAAGTACTCCAGCACCGACAGACCCTCACGGAACGAGGACCGGATCGGACGCGGGATCTGCTGACCCTTGGAGTTGGCCACCACACCCTTCATGCCGGCCAGCGAACGGACCTGGATCCAGTTACCAGCGGCACCGGCGGCAACCAGGATGTAGACCGGGTTGTCCTTCGGGTACGCCGCGGGGATGGCCTCCTCGATCTCCTTGGTGGCCGCCTCCCAGATCTTCACCAGGTCGTCGTTGCGCTCGGCGTGGCTGAGGTTGCCCCGCTGGTACGCCTTCTCGACGCGCTCGGCCTCGATCTCGTGACGGAGCAGGATCTCTTCCTTCTCCGGCGGGATGATGACGTCGCCGATGGCCACCGTCATGCCCGAGCGGGTGGCCCAGTGGAAGCCGGCTTCCTTCAGCCGGTCCAGGGTCTGCGCGACGACGGACATCGGGTAGTGCTCGGCCAGATCGTTGACGATCAACGCCTGCCGCTTCTTGGGCAGCTCGTCGTTGACGAACGGGTACCCGGTCGGCAGCAGCTCGTTGAACAGCACCCGACCCAGGGTGGTGTCGGCGATCCACGGCGTACCTGGCTCGTGGTCCTCGGGCAGCTGCTCCTTCGGACCTGGGACGACGGAACCGGGCAACCGCACCCGGATCGGCGAGCGGACGTCGATCAACTTGGCGTCCAGCGCCATGATCGCCTCGGCGGCCGAGGAGAACACCGAACCGGCGCCCTTTCCGTCCTCGTTGAGCCCGCACAGGTAGTACAGGCCGGTGACGAGGTCGAGCGACGGCATGGCCAGCGGCCGGCCGGAGCCCGGGGACAGGATGTTGTTCGACGACAGCATCAGCACGCGCGCCTCGGCCTGCGCCTCGGCGGACAGCGGCACGTGCACCGCCATCTGGTCACCGTCGAAGTCGGCGTTGAACGCGGCACAGACCAGCGGGTGCAGCTGGATGGCCTTGCCTTCCACCAGCTGCGGCTCGAAGGCCTGGATGCCCAACCGGTGCAGGGTGGGCGCGCGGTTCAGCAGCACGGGGTGCGCGGAGATGACCTCTTCCAGGACGTCCCACACCTGCGAGCGCTGACGCTCGACCATCCGCTTGGCGGACTTGATGTTCTGCGCATGGTTGAGATCGACCAGACGCTTCATCACGAACGGCTTGAACAGCTCGAGCGCCATCAGCTTGGGCAGGCCGCACTGGTGCAGCTTGAGCTGCGGGCCGACCACGATGACCGAGCGGCCGGAGTAGTCGACGCGCTTGCCGAGCAGGTTCTGGCGGAACCGGCCCTGCTTGCCCTTGAGCAGATCGGACAGCGACTTGAGCGGGCGGTTGCCCGGTCCGGTGACCGGACGGCCACGGCGACCGTTGTCGAACAGTGCGTCGACGGCCTCCTGCAGCATCCGCTTCTCGTTGTTGACGATGATCTCGGGCGCGCCGAGGTCGATCAGTCGCTTCAACCGGTTGTTCCGGTTGATCACCCGGCGGTACAGGTCGTTGAGGTCGGAGGTCGCGAAGCGGCCACCGTCCAGCTGCACCATCGGCCGCAGCTCCGGCGGGATCACCGGGACGCAGTCCAGCACCATGCCCAGCGGCGAGTTCGAGGTCTGCTGGAACGCAGCAACCACCTTGAGCCGCTTGATCGCGCGGATCTTGCGCTGACCCTTGCCGTTCTTGATGGTGTCGCGCAGGATCTCGGTCTCACGATCGATGTCGAAGTCCGAGATGATCTGCTTGAGCGCCTCGGCACCCATGCCGCCGTGGAAGTAGTCGCCGAAGCGGTCCTCCAGCTCGCGGTACAGGACCTCGTCGATGATCAGGTCGCGGACCTTGAGCTTGCGGAAGGTGTCGAGCACCTCGTCGAGGCGATCGATCTGCCGCTGCGCACGGTCGCGGATCTGCCGCTGCTCACGCTCGCCGCCCTCGCGCACCTTGCGGCGCACATCGGACTTGGCACCCTCGGCCTCGAGCTCGGCCAGGTCGCCTTCCAGCTTCTTGGCGCGGGCGTCGATGTCGGCGTCCCGGGCGTTCTCCAGGTTCTTGCGCTCCACCGACATCTCGGCCTCGATGGTCGGCAGGTCGTTGTGCCGAGCCGTGTCGTCGACCGAGGTGATCAGGTAGGCCGCGAAGTAGATGATCTTCTCGAGATCCTTCGGGGCCAGGTCGAGCAGGTACCCCAGGCGTGACGGGACGCCCTTGAAGTACCAGATATGGGTGACCGGCGCGGCCAGCTCGATGTGCCCCATCCGCTCACGACGCACCTTGGCGCGAGTGACCTCGACGCCGCAACGCTCGCAGATGATGCCCTTGAACCGGACACGCTTGTACTTGCCGCAGGCGCACTCCCAGTCCCGGGTCGGCCCGAAGATCTTCTCGCAGAAGAGCCCGTCCTTTTCCGGCTTGAGGGTGCGGTAGTTGATGGTTTCCGGCTTCTTGACCTCGCCGTGGGACCACGCGCGAATGTCGTCCGCGGTGGCGAGACCGATACGCAACTCGTCGAAGAAGTTGACGTCGAGCACTGGTGGCACGTCCCTGTCTGTGTCAGTAATTCGGGCGATCCGTCACGGCTGCCTGCAGCAACTGCAGGACGGCGCCGGCGACCAGGGGTGGAAGGGACGAGAACCCGAGGCGGAGCGGGACTCGCGGGAGGTGGGGCCCGCTCGGCTGAGGTGCGGTCTTCCTGCCGAGGACCCGCTCGCGGGTCCGACCAGTGAGCTAGTTCACTCGCACTTAGTTCACGAGATCGTCGACCGAGGCCGACTCATTGCGCGACAGGTTGATTCCGAGGTTGGCCGCGGCGCGTTCGAGATCGTCATCATCCGAATCACGCATCTCGATGGCGACACCGTCACTGGAGAGCACCTCGACGTTCAGGCAGAGCGCCTGGAGCTCCTTGAGCAACACCTTGAACGACTCCGGGATTCCGGGCTCCGGGATGTTCTCGCCCTTGACGATGGCCTCGTAGACCTTCACCCGACCGACGATGTCGTCGGACTTGATGGTGAGCAGTTCCTGCAGGGTGTACGCAGCGCCGTAGGCCTGCATCGCCCAGCACTCCATCTCGCCGAACCGCTGACCACCGAACTGCGCCTTACCACCGAGCGGCTGCTGGGTGATCATCGAGTACGGGCCGGTCGAACGGGCGTGGATCTTGTCGTCGACCAGGTGGAGCAGCTTGATGATGTACATGTAGCCGACCGCGACCGGGTACGGGAACGGTTCGCCGGTGCGGCCGTCGAACAGGGTGGCCTTGCCGTCGGTGTGCACCAGTCGTTCGCCATCCCGGGTCGGGGTGGTCGAACCGAGCAGGCCGAGGATCTCCTCCTCCGAGGCACCGGAGAACACCGGCGTCGCGGTCTTGGTGAACGGCTCGCCGGAGCGCGCCTCCTCGGCCAGGTTCTTCGCCCAGTCCGGGTCGCCGTCGATCGGTCCAGCCCTGCGCGGCGACCCACCCGAGGTGGGTCTCCAGGATCTGGCCGATGTTCATCCGGCGGGGCACGCCGTGCGGGTTGAGCACGATGTCGACCGGGGTGCCGTCGGGCAGGAAGGGCATGTCCTCGGCGGGCAGGATCTTGCCGATGACGCCCTTGTTGCCGTGCCGGCCGGCGAGCTTGTCGCCGTCCTGGATCTTCCGCTTCTGGGCCACGTAGACGCGGACCAGCTCGTTGACCCCGGGCGGCAGCTCGGCGCCGTCGTCCTCGCGGTTGAACACGCGGATGCCGATCACCTTGCCGGTCTCGCCGTGCGGCACCTTCAGCGAGGTGTCGCGGACTTCCCGGGCCTTCTCACCGAAGATGGCGCGCAGCAGCCGCTCCTCCGGGGTCAGCTCGGTCTCGCCCTTGGGCGTGACCTTCCCGACCAGGATGTCGCCGTCCTGCACCTCGGCGCCGATGCGGATGATGCCGCGCTCGTCGAGGTCGGCCAGCACGTCCTCGGAGACGTTCGGGATGTCCCGGGTGATCTCCTCCGGCCCGAGCTTGGTGTCGCGGGCATCGATCTCGTGCTCCTCGATGTGGATCGAGGTCAGCACATCGTCCTGGACGATGCGCTGGGACAGGATGATCGCGTCTTCGTAGTTGTGGCCCTCCCACGGCATGAACGCCACGAGCAGGTTCTTGCCCAGCGCCATCTCGCCGCCGTCGGTGCACGGACCGTCGGCGATGACCTGGCCCTCGAGAACGCGAGCGCCCTCGTCGACGATCGGCTTCTGGTTGAAGCTGGTGCCCTGGTTCGACCGGCGGAACTTGTTCAGCCGGTAGGTGCGGTGGCTGCCGTCGTCGTTCATCACCGAGACGTAGTCGGCGGTGGCCTCTTCGACCACACCCGACTTCTCGGCGATGACGACGTCGCCGGCATCCTTGGCCGCGCGGGCCTCCATGCCGGTGCCGACCAGCGGCGCTTCGCTGCGCAGCAGCGGGACGGACTGGCGCTGCATGTTGGCGCCCATCAGGGCCCGGTTGGCCTCGTCGTGCTCCAGGAACGGGATCATCGCGGTGGCGACCGAGACGGTCTGCCGCGGGGAGACGTCCATGTACTCGACCTCGGCCGGCGGGACCTGATCGACCTCGCCGGAACCCTTGCGGCGCACCAGCACCCGGTTCTCGGTGAACCGGCCCTCGCCATCCAGCTTGGCGCTGGCCTGGGCGATGATGAACCGGTCCTCCTCGTCCGCGGTGAGGTACTGGATGTCGTCGCTGGCGACCCCGTCGGTGACCTTGCGGTACGGGGTCTCGATGAAGCCGAACGGGTTCACCCTGGCGAACGTGGCCAGCGAGCCGATCAGGCCGATGTTCGGGCCTTCCGGGGTCTCGATGGGGCACATCCGGCCGTAGTGGGACGGGTGCACGTCGCGCACCTCGAGCGAGGCGCGGTCACGGGACAGACCGCCCGGCCCGAGCGCCGACAGCCGGCGCTTGTGGGTCAGCCCGGCGAGCGGGTTGGTCTGGTCCATGAACTGGGACAGCTGGCTGGTGCCGAAGAACTCCTTGATGGAGGCGACGACGGGCCGGATGTTGATCAGGGTCTGCGGCGTGATCGCCTCGACGTCCTGAGTCGTCATCCGCTCGCGGACGACCCGCTCCATCCGGGACAGGCCGACCCGGATCTGGTTCTGGATCAGCTCGCCCACGGTGCGCAGCCGGCGGTTGCCGAAGTGGTCGATGTCGTCGGTCTCCACCGGACGGACCTCGCCCTGGCTGTTGGTCCACTCCTCGTCGCCCTGGTGCAGACGCAGCAGGTACTCGACGGTGGCCAGCAGATCGTCGACGGTCAGCGTGCCCTCGCTGGTCGGCTTGTTGACGCCCAGCTTCTTGTTGACCTTGTACCGGCCGACCTTGGCCAGGTCGTAGCGCTTGTCCTTGAAGAACAGGTTCTCCAGCAGGGCCTTGGCGCTCTCCTTCGTCGGCGGCTCGCCCGGGCGCAGCTTGCGGTAGATGTCCAGCAGCGCCTCGTCCTCGCCGGCGATGTGGTCCTTCTCCAGGGTCGCCAGCAGCACCGGTGACCAGGAGAAATGCTCGCGGATCTGCTCGGCGTCCCAGCCGAGGGCCTTCAGCAGCACGGTGACCGGCTGGCGACGCTTGCGGTCGATCCGGACACCGATGGTGTCGCGCTTGTCGATGTCGAACTCGAGCCAGGCACCCCGCGACGGGATGACCTTGACCGAGAAGACGTCCTTGCCCGCGGTCTTGTCCAGGTTCTTGTCGAAGTACACGCCCGGGGACCGGACCAGCTGCGACACGACGACGCGCTCGGTGCCGTTGATGATGAAGGTGCCCTTGCTCGTCATCATCGGGAAATCACCCATGAAGACGGTCTGCGACTTGATCTCGCCGGTCTCGCCGTTCATGAACTCGGCGGTGACGAACAGCGGCGCCGAGTAGGTCATGTCCTTGTCCCGGCACTCCTCCTCGTTCGCCTTGACCTCGTCGAAACGCGGGTCGGAGAAGGACAGGGAGAGGTTTCCGGAGAAATCTTCGATCGGGGAGATCTCGTCGAGGATCTCGTCCAGACCGCTCGGCGTCGGCTCGGTCTGCCGGGCGCGCCAGGCGGGCCCGCCGATCAGCCAGTCGAACGAATCGGTCTGCAATGCGAGGAGGTTCGGAACTTCGAGTGGTTCACGGAGCTTTGCGAAGGAGACTCGCTTGCTTCCGGAGGTGGGCCTGGACAAGCTGGTGACTGCCAAGATGCGTCCTTTCAGGACAAACGCTCTGTTGGACTACCACTGCGCGGGACCAACACTGTGTGGACGACTGCTGCGTGGATAACGCTGCGTGGACGAACACGGTGTGGGCACTCGCTGTGACGCGGGACTGCTGGTGCCTGGTGAGCTGGCTTTCTGCGTGATCGCGGGAGACGACGGCGGACATTGCTCTGATCTGACTGCTGGCCGTCCACCGGGTATCAGCGCAGGTCAGCATCGTTCCGCACGTATGAACGGGGGTCCGCCGTAACCTGCGCAGCACAAAGAGGGCAGCGCAAACATGCAGCTTAGCACCAGAGGGCAGGTCTGTCCAGACGTACCCTCCGGGCCGAACAGCCGCCGGCGAGGAGTGCGGAGAACCGCACCAAACCATCAAGCCGACGGACGCCTGAGTCCGAAGACGCGGCCCTGCATATGACCGACGTCGCGTTACTAAGGGTGGCCCCCCGAACGGCATCCGTCAAGCACAGAAAATCTCGCGTCGACCCCGAACGGCCGCAGATGGGACCAATCTCTTTTCCGCCTGGGGTCTCTTCGTTGTCCTGATGACGGTGCTGTTCAGGTTCAGTGCTTGACCACGGCGAGCATGTCGCGAAGACCCGCCGTCGGCAGGTAGGCCCGGGTGATGGCGATGCCGATCCGCGGCAGATCGCCCTCGTCCCGGAACACCATGTACATCGGCGAGAGCCGCGGCTGGAACTTGCTCTTGAAGGCGTGCAGCGACCGGAATCCGTAGACCGGTTCCAGGCGTGCCGCCGAGGGTGTCCAGGAACTTCTCGACGACGCTCTCGCCCTCGGGATCCGCGTCGGACTTCGCCAGCGGTGCGCCGGACAGCGAGACGAAGGACGCGCCCTGCTCCTTGAAGTACAGGCACGAGGAGGCGATCAGGAATTCCATCGTGGCCCGGAAGCCGCCGTCCGCGCGGCGCATCAGATCCAGTGTCCAGCCGACGATCTCGCCCTCGCCGCCGTACACCGGCATCCACGACGTCACGCCGTGCAGCTTGCCGTCGGCGCCGACCGCCAGCCCGACCTTGACCTCCGGATCCAGCGCCTCGGTGACGCCGCCGAGGGTGAAGCCCATCTCCGGCAGCTCCTTGTCGCCCAGCCATTCCTGCGACAGGTACTCCACCTGGCGGACCATCGCCCACGGCTCGTCGGCCAGCGTGACCATCCGGAAGGTCACGCCCTCCTTGGGCGCCTTGTTCAGCGCCGTCCGGATGTCCTGCCACTTCTTGCCCTTGAACTCCAGCGCCGGCAGGTCGATCAGGTTGTCCTCGGCGACCTGCACGCTCTGCCAGCCGAGGGCGTCGGTGACCGTCGGTCGTCAACTGCGTGCAGGAGAAGATGTACGGCACCATCGCCGCCTGGTCGCAGAGCTGGACGAAGTCGTTGATCGTCGCCGCGGTCGATCCGGGCGGACCGACCGGGTCGCCGAGCGCGACCGCGACGCCGGCATGTTTGCGGAAGGCCAGGTAGCTCTGCGCCGTCCCCGGTGATCATGTGCCGGTTCTCCGGCCAGGTGGTCATCCAGGAGATCGTGCTGCCGCCCCAGCGGCGCAGCAGTTCCTTGGCGAGCTCGGCGTTGCGAGGTGCCGGAGGCCAGCCGGCGCTTGCTGCGGCGCGGGACCCGGAACGCGCCCCGCCCGGCTATCAGCACCACCAGGCAGGCCAGATAGAGCAGCGGAGCTGGCGATGATCTGCGGCATGCCGATCAACTCGATGTCGGCATCCGGTGCGAAGACCGAGATGACGGCCACCACGACGAGCAGCAGCACGACGATCACCAGCAGCGTCGGCAGGATGATGGCGAACCACCAGGCCAGCCTGTAGCCCTTACGCAGGCCGTTGGCGATGCAGCAGCGAGATCACCAGGTTGAGCACCAGGAAGATCCACGCCTCCGGTTCGTCGTCGGGCGGCGCCGAACGGGGTGAGCCGGCCGGGGACGAAGTTCGCCAGCAGCTGCAGCGACGGCGATCAGCAGCACGCCGACAGCGGCGAGCAGCCGCACCTCGTGCCGGGTCGGCAGCGCCCTGGCCTTGCGGGCGCTGCGAGCCGGCGAGCCTGGTCGAGAACGGCAGGCTCAGGGCGACCGCGATGACGTGCTCGGCGTCGGCCATCTGCCCGACGAAGACGATCGAGAACAGCACGTAGGCCCAGATGCCCAGCCGCAGCCGCAGCCGCCACGGCGGTCGAACGGTCGCACTGGCCACGCTCAGCACGGCCAGCATCCCGGCCGAGAAACCGACGTCGGTCTCGGTGGCCCGCTGGTCACCGCCCAATCCCAGTCGGAATCCCGGAAGATCAGGAACACCAGCGCGGTGAGCAGCACGGCGCCGAACTGGTAGACGACGCAGATGACGACGGTGCGCTTGGTGCCGAGCACCCACTCGGAGAAGCCGGTGAGGAAGGCGAACGCGCCGGCGACGTAGATGTAGAAGACCGGGTTGAGCGCGAAGAAGCAGCCCCAGATCAGCGTGAGCCAGCGACCGTCCTCGAACGCCGGCAGACCGTAGGACGACGTCCGGGTACCAGGACTTGTCCTCGATGCCGGACCACAGCGTGCCGAGCGCGATGGCCAGCACCAGCGTGACGACGACGTAGAACGTGGTGAACGGCAGTCGTTTCACCAGCCGCAGCAGGGCCGGGGTGGGCCGCACGGCAACGATCGCCCGAGGCCGTCGGGGACGGGGGCGGCGAGCCCGCCCCGCCGCCGACCGGTTGCTGATCCACCCCTGTCACGGCAGCCTCCATGTCCGGATGCCCAGCAGTTGCCGGCGATCCGAAATCACCCTATATCTGCATATCTGCGATTCCCTGGTCCGGTCGTTCACCGGACGGGTCGCGGCTGCGTCGGTCCCCCGATCCGGGACCGGACGGCCGCCAGCACGGCGGCAGCGCCGGTGTCGCTGAACAGGATCGTGTAGTGGTTGACGCCAGCAACGTCCCGGACGTCGACATTCGGCAACTGCTGCTGCCACTCCGCCGCCCAGTCCGGCGGGTACAGGCCGGGTTCGGCGCCGAGCATGCCGCCCTGGGCCCGCAGGAACGGCGTCCCCGGTGGCAGGTTCTGCAAGGCCCGGCAGCAGCCAGTCCCCGCCGCGCTGCAGGTCCTCCGAGTCCTCCGCCATCGCCGCGATACCTGGTGGCGGCCTGCAGCTCGGGCGGCTCGCCGACCAGGTCGTAGTCGACGTAGTCGGCGACCGCGTCGCTCCACTCGCCGGCGAAGGCGGGATGTGCCCGGAAGAAGTCCCGGTAGGTCTCCCGGTCGGGGAAGGTCATCGACAATCGCTGCTTGGCCGGGCCCAGGATGGCCGTCGTCACCTGATCCGGCGTCAGCCCCTCCGGCACCGGCAGCGGCAGCCCGCCGTCGACCAGGACGACAGGACCCACCCGGTCCGGCTGCAGCGCGGACATCGCCACCACCATGAAGGCGCCCATGGAGTGCCCGACGAAACCTGCCGAGTCCAGCTCGAGGTGGTCAAGGGCGGCGGCGACGTCGGCGGCGTGCTGGGCCATCCCGTACGGGCCGGGCAGGTCCCGGGACCGGCCGCGGCCCCGCAGATCCGGTGCGATCACCCGCATCTCGGGCAACCGCTCGGCCACCGTCGACCAGCAGCGGTGGGACGCCGTCACCCCGTGCACCGCGACCACCGTCGGCGCCGGGTCGTCGTCGGCACCGTCGACCGGCTCCCACACGCCGAGCCGCAGATCACCCCCGCGGACCGGCACATCGACGGTGCGGTAACGCTCCTTCGTCGATATCGGGGAGCCGGTCATCGGGCCATCCACCCGCCGTCCATGGTGTACGACGCACCGGTCACCATCGACGAATCGGCGCCGACCAGCCAGCCGACCAGCGAGGCCACCTCCGCCGGCTCCACCAGACGTTTGATCGACGACTCCGCCAACATCACCTGCTGCACCACATCGGCCTCCGGTATTCCGTGAATGCGTGCCTGATCCGCGATCTGCTTCTCCACCAACGGCGTCCGAACGTATCCGGGATTGACGCAGTTGCTCGTCACGCCGTGCGGCCCGCCCTCCAGCGCGGTGACCTTGCTCAGTCCCTCCAGCCCGTGCTTGGCGACCACGTAGGCCGACTTGAACGGCGATGCGATCAAGCCGTGCACGGACGAGATGTTCACCACCCGGCCGAATCCGCGGGCATACATGCCCGGCAGGGCGGCCCGGATCAACAGGAACGGCACCTGCACCATCAACGTCTGGATCCGCCGGAAATCCTCGGGCGGGAACTCCTCGATCGGGGCGACCCGCTGGATGCCGGCGTTGTTCACCAGAACGTCCGTGTCCAGCACGAGGTCGTCCAGCTCGGCCCGCAGCAGGTCGACCTGCCATGCCGTGCCGCCGATCTCGGCCGCCACCTCGGCCGCCCGGTCGCCGTCGAGATCGGCCACCGTGACGGTCGCCCCCATCGCGGCCAGCGCCCGGCAACAGGCGAGACCGATCCCGCCGGCACCGCCGGTGACCAGCGCTCTCCGGCCGGCGAGCGGCCCACCGGACCCGGATTCGTCAGCGGGCGAAGGCGTTGGCATCCGCCCATTCTGTCCCGTCGGCCGGCGCCGGCCGCCGCGCCCCCACCGACGGACCGGCGGCATCAGGAGAAGGGCAACACCAGTTCGGTCTCGGCGAGATCCACCGTCATCGGGCCCTCGCCCAGTGCCGACCAGATCTCGAGCCGGACGGTCCCGGCGATCAGCTCACCCAGCGAGCCGAACCCGGACTGCAACCCGGCCGCGTCGGTGTACACCTCCACACCGTCCAGTGGATCGGTCGCGAAATACCGGTATGTCTCCACCCGGTCCCAGCCGCCGTCCCCGGTCAGGTCGTAGGACACCCGCACCTGCACCGCCGACCCCACACCGGTGCCGGCGTCGACCGCCAACCGGAAGGACGAGATCCCACCGGTCGGCGTCAGCCACAGGTTGTCGGCATCGAAGACCAGCGGGCGGTACGGATCGCCGTCCCGGGTCTGGCCGTCCGCCGGGTTGAGCGGCAGGACCGAGCCCGGCGGCGCCGACTGCGCGGTCAGCCCACCGTCGATCTGCGGGTACAACACGGGGCTGGACGGAACGGCCGGCCGCACCGCGGTCGCCGCCGGTGGCGTCGCGGACGCCGACAGGGACGCAGACGCCGTAGCCGACGACGCCATGGATGACAAGGACGGTGCCGCCGAGGAGACCCGGGAGGACGAGACGGCAGGGGACGCGGCCGACGAACCGGCGCCGGCGGGGCCGGTGCGGCGCACGCGGTCAGCAACAACCCCAACAGCGCGAGGATGGCCACGAACGGTCGACTCGGACCGGACAATCCGGTGGCGCAGGGCGGGCGCAGCCGACCAGAACGCTCGCGCATGACTGTCTTCCTCCCTTCCGGGCAACTGGCGAGGAGCCGGCCCGGAACGCAGAACGGGGCGGATCCGCCGTAGCGGATCCGCCCCGTTTCACGTGCGATGCCCGGGTGCCGGGCGATGTGCTGTGCCCGGAGAACGGGCGGTCAGCGCAAGGTCACTTGACGGTGGCCTTGGCGCCGGCCTCTTCGAGCTTGGCCTTGGCCGCCTCGGCGACCTCCTTGGTGGCCTTCTCCAGGATGGCCTTGGGGGCCGCGTCCACGAGGTCCTTGGCCTCCTTCAGACCGAGACCCGAGACGAGCTCGCGAACGGCCTTGATGACCTGGACCTTCTTCTCGCCGGCAGCCTCGAGAACGACGTCGAACTCGTCCTGCTCCTCGACGGCCTCGGCCGGTGCGGCTCCACCGGCACCGCCGGCAGCGGCGACCGCAACCGGGGCAGCGGCGGTGACGCCGAAGGTCTCCTCGAACTGCTTCACGAACTCCGACAGCTCGATGAGGGTGAGTTCCTTGAACGCGTCGAGCAATTCGTCGGTGCTGAGCTTCGCCATGATGGGCGTCCTTTCACTTCTGTGCCCGGCCGCGGTTCGCGGCGTGACGGGCGGGATTGTTCCGGTGGGATGGAGCGGGTCAGGCCTTGTCGGCCTGGTCCTCGATGACTTCTTCGGCGAGTTCTTCGGCAACCGCTTCGATCACGGCGACGTCCTCGGCCGCCTCCTCGATGGCGACGACCTCCTCGACCGCAGCTTCGGCGATGACCTCGTCGACCTCGGCCTCGGTGGTGGCCTCGGCGATCGCCTCCTCGGCGACCGTCTCGATGACGGCGATCTCTTCCGCCAACTCGACGGCAACCGCCTCTTCGGCGATGACCTCGGCGACGGCGATCTCCTCGACGGCCGTCTCGACAGCCGACTCAGCGGCCGTCTCGGCCGCCGTTTCGTTGCCGGTCGCGACCGGGGCCTCGAGGGTTTCGCCGTCGGCGACCCGCTTGTCCTGCAGCGCCGCGGCGAGCCGCGCCACCTGCGAGGGCAGGGCGTTGAACACGTAGGCAGCCTTGGTGAGCGTGCCCTTCATGGCGCCGGCCAGCTTGCCCAGCAGGACCTCGCGCGACTCCAGGTCGGCGAGCTTGGAGACCTCGGCCGCCTCGAGCTTGCGGCCGTCGAGCAGCCCGCCCTTGATCACCAGCAGCGGGTGCGCCTTGGCGAAGTCGCGCAGCGCCTTCGCCGCATCGACCGGCTCACCGGCGATGAACGCCACCGCGGTGGGTCCGACGAACATGTCGTCGAGCCCGGTCACCCCGGCGTCGGCGGCAGCCCGCTTGACCAGGGTGTTCTTTGCGACGGTGTAGGCGGTGTCCTTGCCAAGTGACCGCCGCAGCTCGGTGAGCTGCGACATGGTCAGTCCGCGGTATTCGGTGACCACCGCGGCACTGGAACTACGGAACCTGTCCGTGATCTCGGCGACCGTTGCGACCTTTTCGGCCTTCGGCATGCGTCGCCTCCTTCCTGACATCTCAAAAGTCGTATCGGTGCGGCAGCTGCCGGCACCGTCCACCGGAGGACGTGCAACGGCTCCGGAAACGACGAACGCCCCGTGCGCATCGGCACGGGGCGTGAAAGGGCGACCGGGACAACCGGCGGCCATCAGACCTCGTCCTCCTGCGCGGGCCGTCCGGAACTTCCCGGAACCTTCACCCGCACTGTCCGATGGACAGGCAGGAGCCGACGGTCTTCGGTGGATCGGGTCCCAGGGTACGCCGGGCGTGGCGGCCGGACCAAATCGCCGTCGAACGTACCTGCCGCCCTCGGCGCGGTGAAGACCCGGAACAGCAAAACCGCCACCGACCCCTGACGGTCGGTGGCGGTTTGCGGCTCTGCCGGGTGAGCTGATCCCGGTCGGGATCAGACCTCTTCGGCCTCGAGCAGGTTGCGGGTCCGGGTCGGGTCGACGAAGATTCCCGGCCCCATCGTGGTGGCGAACGAGATCTTCTTCAGGTAACGGCCCTTGGCGGCGGCCGGCTTGGCCCGCAGCACCTCGTCGAGAGCGGCGGCGTAGTTCTCCACCAGCTTCTCGGTCGGGAACGACACCTTGCCGATCACCAGGTGCAGGTTGGCGGCCTTGTCGACCCGGTAGTTGATCTTCCCGCCCTTGATGTCGGCAACCGCCTTGGTGACATCCGCGGTCACCGTGCCGGTCTTCGGGTTCGGCATCAGGCCGCGCGGTCCCAGGATCCGCGCGATCCGGCCGACCTTGGCCATCTGGTCGGGGGTGGCGATGGCGGCGTCGAAATCGAGCCAGCCGCCCTGGATCCGGGCGATCAGGTCGTCGGAGCCGACGGCGTCCGCGCCGGCCGCCTCGGCCTCGGTGGCCTTGTCGCCGACCGCGAACACGATCACCCGGGCGGTCTTGCCGGTGCCGTGCGGCAGGTTGACGGTGCCGCGGACCATCTGGTCGGCCTTGCGCGGGTCGACACCCAGCCGCATGGCGACCTCGACGGTGGCGTCCATCTTCGACGGTGACGTCTTCTTGGCCAGTTCGGCGGCTTCCAGCGGCGAGTACAGGTGCTCGCGGTCGATCAGTTCGGCGGCCTGCCTGTAGGCCTTGCTGCGCTTCATTCTTGTCTCCTGTGACTTGGATTGCCGGAGCTGATGCTCAGGCGGAGGTCGTGGTTGAGCGGGCCGCGCTCGGCCCTCCCACTTGCTGCTATTTCGATGTTGATCATGACGACTGACCCGGTGGACCGACTCAGTCGGTGACGGTGATGCCCATCGACCGGGCGGTGCCGGCGATGATCTTCGACGCGGACTCGATGTCGTTGGCGTTGAGATCGACCTGCTTGAGGGTGGCGATCTCGCGGAGCTGGGCGGCGGTGACCGACGCGACCTTGGTCGTGTGCGGGGTTCCGGAACCCTTCTCCACACCGGCTGCCTTCAGCAGCAGCCGGGCGGCCGGCGGCGTCTTCAGCTTGAAGTCGAACGACCGGTCCTCGTAGATCGAGATCTCGACCGGCACGACGTCACCGCGCTGCGACTCGGTCGCGGCGTTGTACGCCTTGCAGAACTCCATGATGTTGACGCCGTGCTGGCCGAGCGCCGGACCGACGGGCGGTGCCGGGTTGGCCATGCCGGCCTTGATCTGCAGCTTGACGATGGCTGCGAGTTTCTTCTTCTTCGGGGGCATTTCCTTGCTTCTTTCCTGGGTGTACGGACCGGGCGGTCAGGAACCCGGCTGGATCGTGGTGGTCCGGATCAGATCTTGGCGACCTGGGTGAACGAGAGCTCGACCGGAGTTTCGCGGCCGAAGATCGACACCAGCACCTTGAGCTTCTGGGCGTCGGCGTTGACCTCGTTGATGGTGGCCGGCAACGTCGCGAACGGACCGTCCATGACGGTGACCGACTCGCCGACGGAGAAGTCGACCTCGGTGCGGGTCGGCGCCGTGCCGCCGCCGGTGGTGGCGACCGCGGCCTTGCGGGGGGCGGTCGGGGTGAGGATCTTGACGACCTCGTCCACCGACAACGCCGACGGACGCTGCGCCGTCGCACCGACGAAGCCGGTGACGCCGGGGGTGTTGCGGACCGCGCTCCAGGAGCCGTCGGTCAGGTCCATCCGGACCAGGATGTAGCCCGGGTAGACCTTGCGCTGGACCTGCTTGCGCTGGCCGTTCTTGATCTCGGTGACCTCTTCGGTCGGGACCTCGATCTGGAAGATGTACTCCTCCATGTCCAGCGACTTGATCCGGGTCTCGAGGTTGGTCTTGACCTTGTTCTCGTAGCCGGCGTAGGAGTGCACGACGTACCAGTCGCCCGCCGCGCGCTTGAGCGCCGAACGCAGCTCCTCGGTCGGATCCAGCTCTTCCTCGGCCACTGCTTCGTCGGCCACTGCTTCGTCGGCGCTTCCTCGGCAGCTGCCTCGTCGGCGACTGCTTCGTCGGTGACCGACTCGTCGGCGGATTCGCCGGCATCGGCGACGGCCTCGACGGCCTCGACGATCTCTGCGGTCTCGGCCTCGACGTCGTGCTCGACGGAGTCATCGCGGTCCGTGGCGGCGACCAGCACGGTTTGTTCGCCGTCGGTCAGGACGAGGCTGCCCGAAGGCTCCTCGGCTGTGGGTTCGACGTGGCTCGACACGGTTGTGCTCGCTTCCTACTGCTCGTTTGTTTCTCGTTCGGTTCCCCGGCCAGAACTGCACCGGACCGCTTGTCTTGTTGGCTCGCTGGTGCCGTTGGTGCGTCAGCCGAAGACGGCCAGCACGCCCTTGGCGAACAGCAGGTCGAGCACGCCGACCAGCGCGACCATGAACACCACGAAGACGATCACCACGATGGTGTAGGTGACCATCTGATTGCGGCTCGGCCAGATGACCTTGCGCAGCTCGGCGACGACCTCCCGCAGGAACCGACCCAGCCTGGCGAAGACGTTCGGCTTCTTCACCTGGGTGGCCGCTGCCCGCTTCGGCGTTGCGGTGCCCTTGGACTCGGAGATGCCGGCCCGCGCGGCCGAGCGTCGGGCCGCAGCCCGTGCCGACCCCGCAGAAACCGGGCCGGTCGTGCTCACGGCCGCGGTGTCGGCGCCGACGGGCTTGTCCGCCGCGTCCTCGGACGACAGATCGTCGTTCGCCTCGGCCGGCGATCCAGCAACCTCGGACGCAGCGGCCGACGCACCCTCTTCGGGTGCAGACCGCGCAGCGTCGTCCGACGGGACGGCGTCAACGGGCTCCTGCCCGTCCTCCGACACCCCGTCGTGATCGTTGCTCACTCGTTTACGTCCTCACGTCCTTGTTGCCGGCCACCGGCAAGAACTGCCGGTGACTCCTTCTCTTCGCGTACTGCAGGGGCGACAGGAATTGAACCTGCAACCTGCGGTTTTGGAGACCGCTGCTCTGCCAATTGAGCTACGCCCCTTTGGTCGCGCCCGATGGCCGTCAGGCACCGGATGCAGCCAGAGGAACCCCTCTCGCAAGTCCGGGATGTGCCCACCGACCCGACACGCGGGCAAGCGACAGCACACCCCAGAACGACCAGTGTAAGCCACCGGACGCCGAGCCGACGAACCACGAGCAACCGCAGGCCCGGGGCCATCCCGGACCCGGATCTCCGGACGGGAGGCTGCGTGCCACGATGGCACCATGAGTATCCACGCGCCGGAGAGCAGTGTCGCCCCTGCCGGCGACGCCCCCAGTACCGCTGCCCGTCGGGTCTCGGCCCGCATCGGCGGCATCGCCGAATCGGCCACGCTGGCCGTCGATGCGAAGGCCAAGGCACTCAAGGCCGCCGGTCGCCCGGTGATCGGTTTCGGCGCCGGCGAGCCCGACTTCCCGACGCCCGACTACATCGTCGCTGCGGCCGCCGCCGCCTGCTCGGTGCCGGCCAACCACCGCTACACCCCCGCCGCCGGGTTGCCGGCGCTGCGCAAGGCGGTCGCCGAGAAGACGCTGCGCGACTCGGGTTACGAGGTGACCCCCGACCAGGTGCTGATCACCAACGGCGGAAAGCAGGCCGTCTACCAGGCCTTCGCGACGCTGCTCGACCCCGGTGACGAGGTGCTGCTGCCCGCGCCGTACTGGACCACCTACCCGGAGGCCATCACCCTGGCCGGCGGGGTTCCGGTCCCGGTGGTCGCGGACGAGAAGACCGACTACCTGGTCAGCATCGACCAGCTCGAGCTGGCCCTGACCCCGCGGACCAAGGTGTTGCTGTTCTGCTCGCCGTCCAACCCGACCGGCTCGATCTACCCGCCGGACCAGGTCGCGGCGATCGGCCAGTGGGCGGCGAAGAAGGGCATCTGGGTCATCACCGACGAGATCTACGAGCACCTGGTCTACGGCGACGCGGTGCACGTGTCGATGCCGGTGGTGGCGCCGGAGATCGCCGACCGCTGCATCGTGGTCAACGGAGTGGCCAAGACGTATGCGATGACCGGCTGGCGGGTCGGCTGGATGATCGGCCCGAAGGACGTCATCAAGGCCGCGACGAACCTGCAGTCCCACCTGACCTCGAACGTCTGCAACGTCGCCCAGCAGGCGGCGTTGACCGCGGTCACCGGATCGCTGGACGCGGTCGCCGACATGCGGGCGGCGTTCGACCGCCGCCGGGGCAAGATCGTCGAACTGCTGGACGCCATCCCTGGGGTGAACTGCCCGACCCCCGAGGGTGCGTTCTACGTGTACCCATCGGTGTCCGAGCTGATCGGGAAGTCGTTCGACGGGGTTCGGCCGGCGTCCTCCGGCGAGCTCGCCGCCCTGGTGCTGGACAAGGCGGAGGTCGCCGTCGTGCCCGGCGAGGCCTTCGGCACGCCCGGCTACTTCCGGCTGTCCTATGCCCTGGGCGACGACGACCTGGTCACCGGCGTGAACCGGATGGCCGAATTCCTGGCGACCGCCAAGGACTGAACCGGCGTGGTCCAGCTCAGCTGAGCTGGACCAGCGCCTTCGCGCCGCCGAGGATCGTCTGTCCGTTGAACTTGGCGGTGACGGTGACGCGGGCGGTGCGGGCGTCGGGGTCGAGGGCCGCCACCACCCCGGTGAACTCGACGGTGGCTCCGACGGCATCGTCCGGGACGTACACGGGTCGGGTGAAGCGGGTCCCGAACTCCTTGACGGCGCCCGGGTCCTTGACCCAGTCGGTGACGATCCGGCCGGCCAGCGCCATGTTCAGCATGCCGTGCGCGAGAATCCCGGTGAGGCCGACCGATGCGGCCGTCGACTCGCTCCAATGGATGCGGTTGAAGTCACTCGAGGCGCCGGCGTACCGGATCAACCGGGCGCGGTCGATCGTCATCGTCAGCGGACCGAGCTGGTCGCCGACGGACACCGTCTCAAAGGCCGGGACGAGACTCATGCGTCCGGCCCCCGGACGACAAGGGTGCCGAAGACGGTGCCGACCAACTCGCCGGCGGGATCGGCCATCTCGGTGCGCAGTCCGAGGAACTCGTTGCCCTGCACCATCCGGACACTGTCCACGAAGAAGGTGCAGAACAGCTCGTCACCGGCGACGATCGGTCGCCGCAGCACGAAGCGCTGGTCGCCGTGCACGACGCGGGAGTAGTCAAGGCCCAGGTCCGGGTTGAACAACACCTCGTCCTGGGCCCTGGTGATGATCGAGACACCGAACGTCGGCGGCGCGACGAGATCCGGGTGGCCGGCCGCACGGGCAGCCGCCCGGTCCCAGTAGATGGGGTTGTCGTCGCCGATCGCCTCGGCGAAATTACGAATCTTCTCCACGCCGACGATGTAGGACATCGGGTACGGGAAGGGCTTTCCCACGAACGCCGGGTCGACGGGCATGCGTCAGAGCCTGATCAGCGGGTCTCTTTGTGCTTGCGGTGCACGCCGCAGTTCGGGCAGAACTTCTTGATCTCCAGCCGATCCGGGTCGTTGCGCCGGTTCTTGCGGGTGATGTAGTTGCGGTGCTTGCATTCCTCGCACGCCAAGGTGATCTTGGGGCGGACATCGGTGGCGGCCACGGTAGCTGCCTCTTTCTCGTTGCAGGTGCTCGGACGCCTCGGGTGGAATGTGCCGTCCGCGTTTGGTCTACCGCCGGGAGGCGGCCGTCCTTCATGAAACAGTCGTACTGGGTAGCGGTGGCCGGACTTGAACCGGCGACACAGCGATTATGAGCCGCTTGCTCTGCCAGCTGAGCTACACCGCCTTGCGGGCCCAAACCCGTCCAGGCCAACGACGTCGCTGCGCGAGACATTCCGCCCCGCCCACTGCCGCCATCCCGAGCCCCTTTACGGAATCGAACCGTAGACCTTCTCCTTACCATGGAGACGCTCTGCCGACTGAGCTAAAGGGGCCTTCACTGCTCGCCGCGCAACGCTGGGATTCGGCCGAACCCTCCCGCTGACAGCCTGGGCAACTCTACCCCAGCGCGTCGAATGCGCGAAAACGAGTGATCACCCGCACCTGCACTGCACGCAGGTGATCGGCCCGGTGCTCTTCGCGGGTGCGGCTCAGCTCATCATCCGCAGCACGTGGGTGGTGGAGGCCGGGTCGTAGATGCTCACCGTGCGGGAGGCCAACCAGGCCTCGAAGCGATCGAGCGGCATCGGCCGGGAGATCAGGAAGCCCTGCGCCTGGTCGCAGTTCATCTCCCGCAGCGCGTCCCGCGCTGCCTCCTCCTCGACGCCCTCGGCCACCACCCGCAACCCCAGCGAGTGGCCGAGATCGACGATGGCCCGGACGATCGCCAGGTCCGACAGGTCGGTGCCCATGCCCTGGACGAACGACCGGTCGATCTTGATCTCGTCGATCGGCAGCCGGCGGAGGTACGCCAGCGACGAGTAGCCGGTCCCGAAGTCGTCGACCGAGAGTTTGATGCCCATGGCATGCAGCTGGCGCAGCACCGGCAGCGAGTGCTCCGGATCGGCCATCACGCTGGACTCGGTGATCTCGAAGGTCAGTAGTTCAGCCGGAACCTCATGCCGCGCAAGGGAATTCGCGACCATGGTCGGGAAGTCCTCGGCGAGCAGGTTGCGCACCGAGAGGTTGACCGCCGCGGTGATCTGGATCCCCTGGGCGGTCCAGTCGCGCAGCTGCCGCAACACGATGTCCAGCACGTGCCCGAGCAGGATGTCGATGGAGCCGGTGGCCTCGATCGCCTCGACGAACTCGGCCGGTGAGACCAGCCCGAACTCCGGGTGCATCCAGCGCACCAGCGCCTCGACCCCGACCAGTTCGCGTTCGGCGAGGTCCAGCTTGGGCTGGTAGTGCACGATGATCCGGCCCTGCTCCACCGCCTGCCGGAACTGCGTGACCAACTGGAACCGGCGCCGGTAGACCTCGCCCATGCTCGGCCGGTAGATCTGCAGCGGCTCCTGCTTGGCCCTGGCGGCCAGCATCGCCATCTCGGCTCGCTGCAGCAGGGTGCTGGGGTCGAGCCCGCTGTCGCCGCCGACCTCCACCGATCCACCCGGGACGAAGGCGATCCCGACGCAGGCCTGCGGATCGACCTCGATCCCGTCGAGCGAGTAGGCGCTGCCGACGGTGGCCAGGATCTCGGTGCCCAACGCGGTCAGCTCGGCCTCGGGCATCGCATTGACCAGCACCGCGAACCGATCCGCCTCGATCCGGGCGACCGGGCGGGATTCACCGACCAGCGCGACAAGTCGCTCGCCGGCCATTCGCAGCAACCGCTCGCCGCGGTCGTGTCCGAGGGCGTTGTTGACCTGGGACAGCACGTCCAGTTCGACCAGCACGATCGCGCCGCCCCAACCGGCGGTGATCGCGGCCTGACCCTCCACGTGCAGGCCCAGCCGGTTGCGCAGGCCGGTGATCGCGTCGTGATAGGCCTCGTGCCGCAACGACTCCAGCAGCCGGAGGTTGTCCAGCGAGGTCGCGACGTGCCCGCTGAGGGTCTCCAGCAGCTGCAGGTCCTCGTCGCGGAATCGACCCCAACGGCTGAGCCGGTCGCGAACCTCCAGATAGCCGCGGTCCCGGTCGCCCGAGCGCAGCGGTACCACCAGCACGTCCCAGGCCTTGCGGTCGGCGAGCGCCGCCATCACCTCTGGACTGGGGTTGCGATCGGTGGACGCCCTGGCCCGGCCGTTCGTCCTGGCCAGGGTGAGCAACGGGTCGTCCTCGACCATCTTCGGTTCGTCGAGCACGCCCTCCGGGCCGATCGCCAGCGTGCGCAAAGCGCCGTCGGTGTCGCCGTCGTTGAGCCGGAGCACCCCGACCTCGGCATTGAGCTGATCGCGGACCTGCTCCAGGACGCCCTGCCAGTCGTCGATCGACGAACCGACGCTCGTCACCTGGCGTCCGAAGCTGTACATCCGGGTCAGGTCGGCGTGCTGACGCAGGAAGAGGAAGTAGGTGCGATAAAGGACAGCGAGCACGCCTGCCAACGCGATGCAGACTGCTGGGCCCCAGTACGTCCCTTCGTCACCGGCGGTCCACACGGTGTAGCCGACCAACGCAAAGGTGACGATCGCCGCGGCCGACAGCATCGACCGGCCGATCACCCGGGCGAGCGGCTCTGCCGGACCGAGCAGCCGGTAGGTCAACCCGACCGCGACCGCCGACATCAGCGCGCCCGCCAGCACGCCGACGGCAACGGCCGTGTACAGCATGCCCTCGGTGACAAGATCCTTGTCTTCGCCGACGATCAGCAGCATCACGAACGCCGCGGTGCCGGTCTCGACCGTGATGAACGACAGGTTCACCGCGATGTTGCGCCAGCTGTCCCGGCGGATCAGGAAGACCAGGGCCCCGGCGACGACGTGAGTCAGCCCGACCGACCACGCCGGCATCACCAGCAGACCGAGCACCATGGGCAGCTCGGATCCGCTGACCAGCAGGGTCTCCCGGCGCACCTCGATCTGCAGTGGGAACAGCTCCCCGGCCAGGAAGGCGGCGAGCAGGATCGCCGAGCCGAAGAACAAGAACTCCGGGGTCGCAGTGTCCTTCGAGAAGATGATCACCGGCGCCCACAGCGCCACGGACATCCCGAACATCAGCGCCGCGACGATCGGGAAAACCTGATTGCCGGTGTACTGCCGGCGAGGAGCTTCCGCTTCGGGGAGTTCTATTGTCATAGCGAACCCCCCGCCCTCATCTGGGGTCGCATTCGGGGGAAGTGGCCTGGGCGGCTCTCGCCGTCCGGGCAGCATGTTCCCCGGTCATCTACGGAGCGTAGCGCTCCTGGTCAAGAAATGGCACCCGGAAAACGATTGAACGCTCATCCGGTCGCATCGCGGTTCAGAAGAGTGAGCGATACCCATCGCAGCGTCGATCCCATCGTGTTTCACCCGTTCGGGCCCGGAAACCGAAACAGCGGGCCGCTCCGTACGGAGGGCCCGCTGCTCGGGTACTTCGGTGTGGCAGGTGAGGGATTCGAACCCCCGTAGGCAATGCCGGCTGATTTACAGTCAGCTCCCTTTGGCCACTCGGGCAACCTGCCGTGACGGCCGAACTCGGCGCTGGCACAGCCTACAAGGCGGACGGCCGACAACCGAATCGGCCGGCCACGCGCACTCAGGGCCGTGCCAGCGCCAGATCGACGGCCGCCTCGACATGCAGACGGGTGGTCGGGAACACCGGGACCGGACTGTCGGCGGCGGTGATCAGCAGCTCGATTTCGGTGCAGCCGAGGATGATTCCCTGCGCTCCGGCCGATCACCAGACGCTCGATGACCTCCCGGTACACCTGGCGTGATGCGTCCCGGACGATCCCGAGGCAGAGCTCGTCGTAGATGATCCGGTGCACCTCGGCCCGGTCGGCGGCCGGCGGCACCAGCACGTCGAGTCCACTCGACGCGAGTCGATCGACGTAGAAATCCTGCTCCATGGTGAACGCCGTGCCCAACAGGCCGACGGTGCGAAGGCCCGCTCCGGACACTGCTGCCGACGCGACGTCCGCGATGTGCAGCAGCGGAATGTCGATCGCGGCCTGCACCTGGTCGGCGACCTTGTGCATGGTGTTGGTGCAGAGCAGCAGCACCTCGGCGCCCGCGGCCTGCACCAGGGCCGCCTCCGCGGCCAGCACCTTGCCGGCCTGCTCCCACTGCCCGGAGACCTGGAGCTCTTCGATGTCGGCGAAATCGACCGACACCAGTACGCAGCGGGCCGAATGCAGCCCGCCGAGCCGTTCCCGCACCACCTCGTTGACCAACCGGTAGTACTCGGCACTGCTCTCCCAGCTCATGCCGCCGAGCATGCCGATGACCCGCAGTGACGCTGTGCCCATCACCGCATCCTGTCAGGGAAACTGGTGTGCGACACGGGTCGTGCGAAGCTCGTGCGACAGCAGCGGCGCTGCGGCGACAGCCCGGCGCAGATTTGAAGGGAGCACACAGTGGCAGATGCCTCGTTCGACATCGTCAGCAAGGTCGATCACCAGGAGGCGGACAACGCCCTGAACCAGGCCGGAAAGGAACTGTCGCAGCGGTTCGACTTCCGCGGCACCGACACCACCATCGCCTGGGCGGGCGAGGACGGGGTGACGATCACCTCGAGCACGGAGGATCGCTGCCTGGCCGCCATCGAGGTCTTCAAGGACAAGCTGATCAAGCGCGGGATCTCGCTCCGCGCGTTCGAGGTCGGCGAACCCGCCGCCTCCGGCAAGACCTACAAGGTCACCGGCACGTTCGTGCAGGGCATCGCCTCGGACAAGGCGAAGCTGATCAGCAAGAAGATCCGGGACGCCGGGCTCAAGGGCGTCAACGCCCAGATCCAGGGCGATCAGCTCCGGGTGTCGGGCAAGAAGCGGGACGACCTGCAGGCCGTCATCGCGCTGCTCAAGGACGCCGATCTGGACATCGCCCTGCAGTTCACCAATTACCGCTGACCTTCATGAAGAAGCTGCGTTGAAGAAGCGACCGTGCGCCGCGGCCTGATCCTCGGCGCAACGGCGTACCTGCTCTGGGGCCTGTTCCCGCTGTACTTCCCGCTGTTGCAGCCGGCCGGTGCGCTGGAGGTGCTGGCGCACCGGATGGTGTGGTCGTTGCTGGTGTCGGCAGTCGTCCTCACGGTGGTTCGCGGCTGGCGGCACATCCGGCAGATGCCGGCGAAGGTGTGGCTGCTGGTGCTGGCCGGGGCGTCGCTGATCGCGGTGAACTGGGGCATCTACATCTGGGCAGTCAATGCCGATCACGTGGTCGACGCCGCGCTCGGGTACTTCATCAACCCGCTGGTGACGGTGCTGTTCGGGGTGCTGATCTTCCGTGAGCGACTGCGGGTCGTCCAGTGGGTGGCGGTCGGGCTGGGCGCGCTCGCGGTCACCGTGCTGGCCGTCGCCGGAGGTGTCTTTCCGTGGGTCGCGGTCAGCCTGGCGGCCAGCTTCGCCTGCTACGGGCTGGTGAAGAAGGTCATCCCGCTGCCGCCGACGGCGTCACTGACCGCGGAGGGCATGGTGCAACTGCTGCCCGCGTTGGGCTATCTGCTGTTCCTCACCCTCACCGGGGCGTCGACGCTGACCACCCAGGGAGCGGGGCACGTGCTGCTGCTGGCCAGTTCCGGGGTGGTCACCTGCGTGCCGCTGCTGGCGTTCGCCGCCGCCGCGCAGGCCCTGCCGCTGTCCGTCCTGGGGTTGATGCAGTACCTGACGCCGGTGGCCCAGTTCCTGCTCGGAGTGTTCTGGTTCCACGAGGCGATGCCGGCCTACCGATGGTTCGGCTTCGTGCTGGTCTGGGCGGCGCTGTGCGTCTTCACCTTCGACGCGTTGCGGCAGGCGAAGAATGCCCACGACCGGGCCAGGGATGGTGCCCCGGTCACGAGTTCGAGTGACGCTCCAGGAACGTGAGCACGTCGGTCTGGTCGACGCCCGGAAAGACGCCCGGCGGCATCGCCGCGAGCAGGTGGGAGTGCACCCGCGCGCTGGGCCAGGCGCTGCCCTCCCAGCGGCCGGCCAGCTCGGCCGGCGGCTGCGAGCAGCAGCCCGGGTCGGGGCAGCGGGACTTGGACCGCTCGCCGGTCTCCCGGCCGCGCATCCACTTGACATCGGCGTACGGCACCCCGACGCTCACCGAGAACAACCCGGCCGACGTCCGATCGACAACCGCTGTGCACCAGTAGGTCCCGGACTTGGTGTCGGTGTACTGCTGATACGCAGAGGACAGATCGGGACGGTCGAACACCACCCGCGCCGTCCAGTAGCGGCAGACCCGCTGGCCCTCGATCGCCCCCGTCGCGTCGGTCGGGAAATGCACGCCGTCGTTCTCGTAGGCCTTGTAGATCACCCCGGACGACGAGATCCGCATGAAGTGCACCGGCAGGTCGAGGTGCCGGGTGGCCAGATTGGTGAACCGGTGCGCCGCGGTCTCGTAGGAGACCGCGTAGGCGTCCCGCAGGTCCTCGATGGCGATGTCCTTCGCCGCCTTGGCCCGTTTGAGCAGCGCCAGGGCGCCCTTCTCCGGGATCAGCAGCGACGCCGCGAAGTAGTTGATCTCCACCCGCTGCTCGAGGAACTCGGAGTAGTCCTGCGGCACCGAGTGATCAAGGACGACGTGGCCCAACGCCTGCAACGCAAGGGATCGGGAGTCGTGTTGTCCGGCATCGGGTTGCGGCAGATAGACGATCCGGTGCGCGAGATCGGTGACGGTCCTTGTCGATTCGGGCAGATCGGTGGTGTGCACCAGCCGGAACCCGAGATGGGCGGCCAGCCGATCGACCACGGTGCGGGTGATCGGCCCGCCCTCGTACTTGGTGGCCGACAGCAGGTCCGCCGCGACGGTCTCGATCTCGCCGAAGTAGTTGCCCTGCCGCCGCATCCGGTCCCGCAGGTCGGCATTCGCCCGCCTGGCCTGCTCCGGGGTGGCCGCCCGTTCCGCCTGGATTCGGGCCATCGCCCGGTGCAGGCCGACCAGCGATTCCAGTGCCTCGGTCTGCAGGCGCGGCCCCGGCCGCACGGCCGGGATGTCCAGGTCACGGAAAGCCGTTGTCCGCTGGGCCTTCTCCAGTTCGATCTCGAGCGCGGCCCGGCGGCTGGGGGCTGCGACCGTCAGCAGATCGGAGAGCCCGACGTCCAGCGCGCCGGCCAAGGTGGTCAGCAGCGACAGCTTCGCCTCGCGTTTGCCGTTCTCGATCAAGGACAGCGCAGAGGCGCTGATCCCCGCTTCGTCGGCGACCTCCGACAGCGTCTTGCCCGACGCCTTGCGCAGGTGCCGCAACTGCCGGCCGATGGTCAGCGGATCGGGAGCGGCCGAGGCGTCGGTGTCCAGCGGGGCCAGGTGGCCCGGCGCGGTCGGTGCTGTGGAGTTTCGTGCGTTCTTGACGGTTGACCCGCCCGCCCCCGCTGTTCGGACCGACTGTGAGCCACGTCCCGAAAATCGCTGTGCCGTTTGCTGTCCCGGCCGTTGCTGGCCGGCGGCGTGATGCGGATCACGCACGCTGGACGGCCCCTTTTCGGCCTTGGAGGGGGCAGTTTCAGTCATTGCTGCACGATAGCGCAAGAAACGCATTTCTTCACGCGTTGCGCCGGTTCCGTACCGCCGTTCATGAACACACAGTTGCTCAGTCGGGCAAATACCGAGCACTGACAACGCAGCACGCCGCACAGAGCGGCGGAACACGACAGGAAAGGACGGCCAGCGATGACCGCCACGTTGGAACCCACCTCCACCCAGACTCCCGCCGCCACCCGGATCTCGGACCAGGCAGCACTCTTGCGTCAGGAGTGGGCCGACGACGCGCGTTGGGCCGGTATCGAGCGGACCTATTCGGCCGAGGACGTCGTCCGGCTGCAGGGCACCGTCGTCGAGGAGCACACGCTGGCCCGTCGCGGCGCGGAGCGACTGTGGAACGCATTGCACACCAAGACCTTCACCCGCGCCTTGGGGGCATTGACCGGCAATCAGGCGGTGCAGATGGTGCGCGGTGGGCTGGAGGCCATCTACCTGTCCGGCTGGCAGGTCGCCGCCGACGCCAACCTGGCCGGCCAGACCTACCCGGACCAGAGCCTGTACCCGGCCAACTCGGTGCCGGCCGTGGTCCGCCGGATCAACAACGCCCTGCTGCGCGCCGACCAGATCGACCACAGCACCGGCAAGACCGGAACCGACTACCTGGTGCCGATCGTCGCCGACGCCGAGGCCGGCTTCGGCGGCCCGCTGAACGCCTTCGAGCTGATGAAGTCGATGATCGCCTCCGGCGCGGCCGGTGTGCACTGGGAGGACCAGCTCGCCTCGGAGAAGAAGTGCGGTCACATGGGCGGCAAGGTGCTCGTCCCGACCAGCCAGCACGTCCGGACGCTGAACGCCGCCCGGTTGGCCGCCGACATCTCAGGAGTCCCCAGCCTGGTGATCGCCCGCACCGACGCGCTCGCCGCCGACCTGCTGACCAGCGACGTCGACGAGATCGATCAGCCGTTCCTGACCGGCGAGCGCACCGCGGAGGGCTTCTACCGGGTACGCAGCGGGCTGGAGCCGGTGCTCGCCAGGGCCAAGGCCTACGCGCCGTACTCCGACCTGATCTGGGTCGAGACCGGCACCCCGGACCTCGGCCTGGCCCGCGAGTTCGCCACCGAGCTGCACAAGGAATTCCCCGGAAAGATGCTGGCGTACAACTGCTCTCCGTCGTTCAACTGGAAGTCGAAGTTGAGCGATGACGAGATCGCCACCTTCCAGGACGAGCTCGGCGAGCTGGGCTACAAGTTCCAGTTCATCACCCTGGCCGGGTTCCACGCCCTGAACCACTCGATGTTCAACCTGGCCCAGGGTTACGCGAAGACCGGGATGAGCGCCTACGTCGAGCTGCAGGAGCGCGAGTTCGCGGACGAGGCCAGCGGCTACACCGCCGTCAAGCACCAGGCCGAGGTCGGCACCGGCTACTTCGACAAGGTGGCCACCGCCCTCAACCCGGACAGCGGCACCCTGGCGCTCAAGGGCTCCACCGAGGAAGAGCAGTTCCACTGAGATAGCTCCGCCCGGGATACTTCTCGCCCGGGATAGTTGTCGCGCGGGCCGGTCAGCAGATTGGCCCGCGCGGTACCACCCCACCACACCGCCACGAAGTCATTGAGGTTTCGCCGCAACAGGAGGCACGTCATGTTCGACCCACCGAAGCTCCCCAAGATCAAGGGCTCGATGCACCCCCGCTTCGAGGAGATCCTGACGCCGGAGGCCCTCGCGTTCGTTGCCAAGCTGGACGGCGCCCACTCGGGTCGCCGGGCCGAGCTGCTGGCCGCGCGCCGCGAACGCGGCAAGCGCATCTCCGCGGGTGAATCGGTCGACTTCCTGACCACCACGGCCGAGGTCCGCAGCGACTCCGGCTGGCGGGTCGCACCGCCGGCACCGGGTCTTGAGGACCGCCGGGCAGAGATCACCGGCCCGCCGAGCCGCAAGATGAGCATCAACGCGCTCAACTCCGGCGCGAAGGTGTGGATGGCCGATTTCGAGGACGCCACCTCGCCGAGCTGGACCAACGTCATCGACGGTCAGATCAACCTCAAGGACGCCATCCGCGGCGAACTGGAGTTCACCTCCGAGGACGGCAAGGAATACAAGGTCGGCGAGGTCACCCCGACCATCGTCGTGCGGCCGCGCGGCTGGCGGCTCTGCGAGAAGCACATCAGCATCGACGGGCGTCCGCTGCCGGCCGCGCTGGTCGACTTCGGGCTGTTCTTCTTCCACAACGCCCAGCGGCTCATCGACAACGGTGCGGGCCCGTACTTCTACCTGCCCAAGCTGGAGTCGCACCTCGAGGCGCGGCTGTGGAACGACGTCTTCACCCAGGCGCAGGCGTTGCTGGGGATCCCGCAGGGCACGATCCGCGCCACCGTGCTGATCGAGACCCTGCCGGCCGCGTTCGAGATGGAGGAGATCCTCTACGAGCTGCGCGACCACTCGTCCGGCCTGAACGCCGGTCGCTGGGACTACATCTTCAGCTACATCAAGACCTTCGCCCATCGCGGCAACGAGTACGTGCTGCCCGACCGGTCGCAGATCACCATGACCACGCCGTTCATGCGCTCCTACACCGAGCTGCTGGTGTCGACCTGCCACCGCCGCGGTGCGCACGCCATCGGCGGGATGGCCGCGTTCGTCCCGAACAAGGCCGATCCGACGGTCACCGAGCAGGCCCTGGCGAAGGTGAAATCGGACAAGGAGCGGGAGGCTGCCGACGGCTTCGACGGTTCCTGGGTGGCACACCCGGGCCTCGTCCCGACCTGCATCGAGGCGTTCACCGCGGTGCTGGGTGACCGGCCGAACCAGCTGGACAAGCAGCGTCCGGACGTCTCGGTGACGGCCGCGGACCTGATCGCCGTCGGCAACACCCCGGGCACCATCACCCTGGCGGGGCTGAAGACCAACATCTCGGTCGCCCTGCGGTACCTGACCGCCTGGGTGAACGGCCAGGGCGCGGTCACCATCGACAACCTGATGGAGGACGCCGCCACCGTCGAGATCTCCCGCACCCAGATCTGGCAGTGGCTGCACCACAAGACCCGGCTCGCCGAGGGTCTTGTCGTCACCCCCGAGCTGGTCGACGAACTGGTCAGCCACGAGGTCGACCGGCTCACCGCGCTGGCCACCGACGATCGGGGACGCCGGCACGTCCAGGAGGCGCGGGACGTGTTCACCGAATCCGCGTTGGACGAGGACCTGCCCGGCTTCTTCACCCCGTACGCCTACGTCCGGTACCTGATCGACAAGCCGCTGCAGCTGACCGGCCCGATCACCCCGGACGACCTGCGGATGTCCGAGCGGGTGCCGCGCGAGGACGCCCGGCAGAACGTCTGATACGCAACAGCCGTCGACGGCCCCGGCCGACCTGACCCCAGGGTCGACCGGGGCCGTCGCTGTCTTCAACCGGGGCGCGTGCCTCAGGACAGCGGCGCATCGGCCCGGGTGTGCGGGGTCCTGCCCTCCGGGACTCGGCACCTTGGCCCTACCCCATCACCGGGCAGGCTGCTCTAGGGTGGCGGTAGCGTTGTTAGTCCACCCTTACCGTTCGGAGTGTCCATATGTCCTTTCCCTCCAACAGGCGATCGGTCGCCACTGCATCAATCGCCACTGCACCAATCGCCACTGCACCAATCACCGCGGCATCAACCGGCCCCCTGCGGTCGGCACTCGTTCTAGGCTCGTCCGTATGAGCGCGTCGACGAGCAGGTTGCCCACCGGCCCAGAGGGATTCCAGACCCGGCTGCTGCACGAGTTGGAGCCGGTGGTCGAGGAGAACCTCAACCGGCACTACGCCATCGCCAAGGACTGGCAGCCGCACGACTACATCCCGTGGAGCCGCGGTCGCGACTTCGCGTTCCTCGGCGGTGAGGACTGGGTGCCGGAGGATTCACCGCTCGACCCGGTCGCCAAGACCGCCATGGTGGTCAACCTGCTGACCGAGGACAACCTGCCGTCCTACCACCGCGAGATCGCCACCCGGTTCAGCCGGGACGGCGCGTGGGGCCAGTGGGTCGGCCGTTGGACCGCCGAGGAGGGCCGGCACGGCATCGCGCTGCGCGACTACCTGGTGGTCACCCGCGGTGTCGACCCGGTCAAGCTGGAAGCGCTGCGGATGGAGCACATGACCGCCGGGTACGACTCCGGCGAGAAGTCGGCGCTGCAGGCCGTCGCCTACGTCTCGTTCCAGGAACTGGCCACCCGGGTCTCGCACCGGAACACCGGCGCCGCCACCGGTTGCCCGATCGCCGAGCAGCTGCTGGGCCGGATCGCGCAGGACGAGAACCTGCACATGATCTTCTACCGGAACCTGGTGCAGGCCGCCCTCGACCGGGCGCCCGACGCGACGATGTCCGCGATCCGCGATGAGGTGGTCGGGTTCACCATGCCCGGCGCCGGGATGACCGATTTCCAGCGCAACTCGGTGACGATCGCCAAGGCCGGCATCTACGACCTGCGGCTGCACCACGACGCGGTCATCATGCCCGTGCTGAAGTACTGGAAGGTGTTCGACCGCAACGATTTCGGCCCGGAGGGTGAGCAGGCTCGGGACGAGCTGGTGGCCTTCCTGGCCGAGCTGGACGCGCAGGCCACCAGGTTCGTCGAGCAGCGGCAGAAGCTGCGGGACCGGCAGGCGGCCCGCGCCGCGAAGTAGCACATCGGTTCAGATCAGCCCATCGGCAGCGAGCAGGTCGATGGCATCGTCGGTGCTGTGCTGGCCGCGTAGTTCCGCGGCCAGCACGCGCGCCCGCGTGCGAAACGCTTCCTCCCCGAGGACGGTCAGCAGACCCGATCTGATCGCATCCCGCTCGGGGACGACACTCACGCCGACCCCCGCCGCTGCCACCCGGCCCGCGTTGATGTGCTGGTCGTCGGCGAACAGCGGCACCATCACCAGCGGGACGCCGGCCGCCAGGGCACCCAGGGTTGTCCCGCCGCCGCCGTGGCAGATGACCGCGCTCGCCCCTGCCAGCACCTGTGCTTGATCGACCCAGCGCTCGACCCGGACGTTGGGCGGCGGGTCCCGGAACCAGGCGGGGTCGGCGCTGCCGGTGGTCAACAACACATCCCGGTCGACATCGGCCACCGCCGCCATGGCCTCGGAGTACACCCGGGCGCTGCCGGGCATGTGACCCGCCTCGCTGCCGAGCGTCACGTAGACCAACCCCGACGAAGCGGCCTCTGCTGCCGACGGCGTCCAGGAAGGGTTCCGAAACCTGATGGTGTGCACCGGATCCGGGATCGCTGGATCCTCGAGCCCGGCCGGGAAGAGGGTCAGGTACGGCTCGTGACGGATCCTGGTCAGACCGGGATCTGCGGGTAGCCCGCAACCGGCCCGCAGCATGTCGATCGAGGGCGCGGCGCCGGGGAGGATGAATTCCTCGGCCGCACCCAACCCGATCGCGATCCGGCCGACCGGCACCCCGAGCTGTTCGGCGGCCAGCGAGCCGCCGAATTCCGCCGAGTCCCGCAACACCAGCTGCGGTCGCCAGCTGGTCAGTGCCTCGCGCAGCCGCGGCAGTGCGGCAGTCGGCCGGATGCGGCCGAAGAACTGACCGACCATCCAGTCGTTGGCCTCCCGGGTCGTCAGCCCGGCGAGCCGCTCGAAATCCGGCGCCAGACTCTCCGGGGACGGATGGCCCACCGCCCAGAAGTCGGCACCGGTCGCGGCGACCTGCGCCTGAAAGCCCGGCGCGCTCGCCACCATCACCTCGTGCCCGGCGGCGAGCATCGACTTGATGAACGGCGCCATGGGCAGGAAGTGACCCGAATTGGGCAAAGCGGAGAAAAGCACACGCATCGGCCGATACTAGGCGCACCACCGATTCAGCAGCACTGTGTTTTCGGCAGTTGCCGAGGTCACAGCGGGTGCGGTTGCCGAGGTCTCAGCGGGTGCGGGCGATGACGTACCTGACCAGGGACGACATCGCGTCCCTGGACGACGATTCCGGCAGCAGCTCCAGCTCGGCGGTCGCGGCGTCGGCGTAGTCGGCCAGCGTCTTGCGGGCTCGCGCCATGCCGGGCGAGCAGGTCAGCAGCTCGACCGCCTCGTGCAGCAGTTCCTCGGAGGTGATCGGACCGGACACCAGCTCCCGCAGCCGTGGATCGGCCGCCGGGTCGGCCAGGGTGTAGAGCACCGGAAGGGTTCGGACGCCCTCCCGCAGATCGGTGCCCGGCGTCTTGCCGGAGTCCGTCGAGGAGATGTCGATGATGTCGTCGGAGATCTGGAACGCCATGCCGACCGCCCGGCCGTAGCGCCGCAGCGCCGCCGTCTCCTCCTCCCGCGCACCGGAGAACATCCCGGCGTAGCGGGCACAGGTGTCGATCAACGCGGCGGTCTTCTCGTCCAGCACCCGCAGGTGGTGCGCGATCGGGTCGTCGTCCGGACCGGCACCGACGGTTTCCCGGGTCTGCCCGGTGACCAGCTCGGCGAACGTCTCCGCGATGATCCGCACGGCGTCCGGACCGAGACCGGCCACCAATCGGGAGGCGTGGGCGAACAGGAAATCGCCGGTGAGGATCGCAATCGAGTTGTCCCAGCGGGCGTTCGCCGACTTGGCGCCGCGCCGCAGGTCTGCCTCGTCCATCACGTCGTCGTGATAGAGCGTCGCGAGGTGGATCAGCTCGACGACGGCCGCCGACACGATCACCTCGTCGGCATCCGGGCGTGGTCCGACACCGGCGGCGACCAGGGTGAACAGCGGCCGGAAACGCTTACCACCGGCATGCATCAGGTGCGACGCGGCCTCGGTCACGAAACTGAACTCGCTGATCAGCTCACGTTCCAGCAGATCCTCGACGCGGGTCAGCCCGGCCGCCACTCTCACCGACAATTCCGGGTCGGCGAGCTCGATGCCGGCGAGCATGGTCGGGGCGTTCACGCTGTCGAGCCTATGTCAGGTCCGGTGCGGCCCGATCCATGCCGTGAGGTAGCCAACACATCACCTCACGAGAGCATCGGCAGCGGAACGGTCAGCCAGTCCAGCACCGGCCCGGGGAACAGCCCGAGGCCGAGCGTGACGATGACCGCAACGGCGATCACGATGACGGTGAGAATCCCGGGCACCACCACATAGGGCGCATCGGTGGCCAGCGCCATCCGACGCCCGGATTCCGCCGGCTGGCCGGCTTCCTGCCCGCCGCCGTCGACGCCCGAGTCACCGGCGCCGACGGGCACCGCGACCGGCGTCTGGCTGCTCTGCACCGGGTCGGAGAAGTACATCACCACGACGATCCGCAGGTAGAAGAACGCCGTGACGGCGGTGGCGACCATGGCCAGCACCACCAGCGCACCGAAACCGGATTCCATCGCCGCGGTGAAGACGCTCAGCTTGCCGATGAAGCCCGCGGTCAGCGGGATCCCGGCGAACGAGAGCAGGAACAGGCTCATCGAGGCGGCGAGCACCGGCGACCGCTTGGCCAGGCCGGCCCAGTCGGAGACGTGCGATGCCTCCCCGTCGCCCTTGCGGACCACGGTGAGGATGGCGAACGCACCGATCGTGGCCATCCCGTAGGTGAGCAGGTAGAACATCGTGGCCGACGCGCCGCTCTCGGACATCGCCAGCACGCCGAGCAGGATGAAGCCGGCGTGCGCGACCGACGAGTAGGCGAGCATCCGCTTCATGTCGGTCTGGGTGATGCCGATGACGGAGCCGATCACCATCGACGCCCCGGCGATCACCCCGACCACGGGCTGCCAGGTCCAACTCATCGGTTCGAACGCCACCTGGCAGACCCGGAGCATGGCGGCGAAGGCGGCGACCTTGGTGCAGGACGCCATGAACGCCGTCACCGGGGTCGGCGCGCCCTGGTACACGTCGGGCGTCCACAGGTGGAACGGTCCGACGGAGGCCTTGAACAGCAGGCCGACCACGACCAGCCCGATCCCGCCCAGCAGCAGCACATCGCTGCTGTCCCCCGCCCTTGCCTGCGCGGCGATGGAGACGAACGCGGTGGAGCCCGAGTACCCGTACAGCAGGGCAAGTCCGTAGACGAAGATCGCCGAGGTGAAGGCGCCGAGCAGGAAGTACTTGACGGCGGCCTCCTGCGAGATCAGCCGACGCCGACGGGCCAACCCGCACAGCAGGTACAGCGGGAGCGAGAGCACCTCGAGCGCGACGAACAGCGTGATCGTGTCGGTCGCGGCCGGGAAGACCATCATCCCGCCGATGGCGAACAGGGCGAGCGGGAAGACCTCGGTCTGCATGGGTGCGGCGACCCTGGCGGCCACCCGGTCCCGTGCCGAACCGACCTTGGCGGCGGCCTGGGTGACGAACGACCCGCCCGGCTCGGAGACCCGATCGGCCATCAGCAGCACCGACGGCAGCGCGAGGACCAGCAGCACGCCCCACATCACATACGTCGCGGCGTCGACCGACACCGCGCCGCCGAACGTCACGCCGTAGTCGTCGTTCGCGGCGCCCAGCAGGGTCAGCACCAATGAGGTGCCGACCACCACGATCGCGAACCCGACCTGCACCGGGTAGCGCCAGGAGCGGGGCAGAAACGCCTCGAACAGGATGGCCAGTACCGCTCCGCCGAGCATCACCAGCACCGGCGCTGTCTGGCTGAAGCTGATCGCCGGCGCCACGATCGGGTCGGTCGGTGCCGCCAGCGCGACACCGGAGAGCGAGGTGGAAAGGCTCATCAGTTACCCCCTTCGATCGGGGCGTCGACGGCCGGCGGCGGGTCGGTGAACCCGACGTCGACCATGGTCCGTTCGGCGGTCGGATTGATCACGTCCAGCACCGGCTGCGGGTACACGCCGAGCACGATGATCAACACCACCAACGGGGTCAGCACGGTGATCTCGCGTGCGGTCAGATCGCCGAACTTGGCCCTGACAGCGGACACCGCACCGTGGTGCCCGGCCGCCGGAGCCACGGCGGGGACCGCAGGACCGTCCGGGTCCTGGGCCGCCGACAACTCGGCGCCGCCCACCGTCACCGGCACCAGCTCGCCGCCGGAACCGCCGTCCAGGCCGAAGTCGTCGAGGGTGTCGCCCGCCGACTGTGCGCACCGCCCAGCACGCCGAACCCGCGGATCGGTCCGGTCATCGTCCGCTGGAAGATCCACAGCATGTAGACCGCCGCCAGCACGATGCCGATGGTCGCGACCACGGCCCAGGCGGAGTGCCGGGTGAAAGTGCCGATCAGCACCAGGAACTCGGAGATGAACGAGTTCGTGCCGGGCATCGCGATGGTCGCCAGCGAGGCGATCAGGAACATCCCGCCGAGGATCGGCGCGACCTTCCAGACCCCGCCGTAGTCGCCGATCAGCTTGGAGCCGCCGCGGGTGGTCAGCATGCCGACCACCAGGAACAGCAGTCCGGTCGCGATGCCGTGGTTCACCATGTAGAACGCGGCACCGGCGATCGACTGGGTGGTGAAGGCGAAGACGCCCAGCGCGATGAAGCCGAAGTGCGCGATCGAGGTGTACGTGACGAACCGCTTCAGGTCGGTCTGGCCGGCGGCCACGATCGCGCCGTAGACGATGCCGATGACGGCCAGCAGGATGATCAGCCAGGCCAGCTTGGCGCTCGCCGCCGGCAGCAGCGGCAGGCAGATCCGCAGGAACCCGAACGTGCCGACCTTGTCCAGCACACCGACCAGCAGGGTGCCGGCGCCCACCGGTGCCTCGGTACCGGCGTCGGGCAGCCAGGTGTGCAACGGCACCAGCGGTGCCTTGATCGCGAACGCGATGGCGAACCCGGCGAAGATCCACATCTGGGTGGACTCCGGGATCTGGCTCGCGATCGAACGCAGCGTGACCCAGTCGAAGGTGCCGCCGTCCGGCAGCACGTTGCCGGACGCGACGTACAGCCCGATCACCGACGCCAGCATCAGCAGGCCACCGAGCAGCGAGTAGAGGAAGAACTTGGTGGCCGCGTAGGCCCGGCGGACGCCGCCGAACGCCCCGATCAGGAAGTACATCGGGATCAGCATGACCTCGAACATGACGTAGAAGACGAACACGTTGGTCGCCGCGAAGACGCCGATCATGGCGCCCTGCAACACCAACAGCAGCGCGAAATAGCCGCCGATGGTGCGGCCGGCCGGCAGCTTCTCCTCCCAGGAGGCGCCGAGCACGATCGGCATCAGCACCGCGATCAACGCGATCATCGTCAGCGAGATGCCGTCCACACCAAGGGTGAAGCTGATCCCGAACGAGGCGATCCAGTCGACCGAGAAGACCTCCTGGAACGGCACGTCGACCTGCTGTGCGCCGGTGCCCATCGCCGACCGGTAGGCGATCCACAGGGCGACCACCACAGCGAGTTCGGCCAGGGTGAACGCCAGCGCGATCAGTTTCACGGTCTTCACCGGCGCGCCGGACATCGCGGCCAGCACGATGGCCCCGATGACGGGCAACGCGATCAGGATGACCAGATACAGGGAATTGCTCATGATTACGCCACCCTCACCAGGACGAGCATCAGGATGACCACCAGGGTCCCGGCGAACATGGACAGCGCGTACGACCGGACGAAACCGTTCTGCCAGTGCCGCCATCGTCCGGAGAGTCCGCCGAGCCCGGCGGCCAGGCCGTTCACCGCGCCGTCGACGCCCTTGGCATCGGCGTACACCGACGCCCTGGTCAGCCAGATCCCGGGACGGGCGAACAGGGTCTCGTTGATCGCGTTGCCGCCCACGTCGGCGCGGGCCAGCGCCACGATCGCCGGCACCGGCGTCGGGGCGACGACCGGGACCGGCCGACGGCCGATGAACCAGTAGGCGATGAACACGCCGACCGCGACGACGGCCAGGGTGGCGATGGTGACGAAGATCGCGGGAAACGGGGGTTCCGGATGCTCGTACGGACCGACCGACGGGGCCAGCCAGTTCGCCAGCCGGTCACCGATCGCCAGGAACGCACCGGCACCCACCGAACCGACGGCCAGGATGATCATCGGAATGGTCATCACCAGCGGCGATTCGTGCGGGTGGTAGTCGCGACCGTCAGCGGACTTGAGTTCCTTCCACCGCGGCTCGCCGAAGAACGTCATGATCATCAGCCGGGTCATGTAGAACGCGGTGATCCCGGCGCCGATCAACGCCGCCGATCCCAGCAGCCAGCCCTCGACACCCTCGGCGGCGAACGCGGCCTCGATGATCGGGTCCTTGGCGTAGAAGCCGTCGAACAGCGGGAACCCGATGATCGCCAGGTAGGCGCAACTCATGGTGATGAAGGTGATCGGCATCCGCCGGGCCAGTCCGCCGTACCGGCGCATGTCCACGTCGTCGTTCATCGCGTGCATGATCGAACCGGCGCCGAGGAACAGGCCGGCCTTGAAGAAGCCGTGGCAGAGCAGCAGCAGGATGCCGAGGGCGTACACGCCGGCGCCGAGACCAACCGCCAGGAACATGTAGCCGATCTGCGAGACGGTCGAGTAGGCGAGCACCTTCTTGATGTCGTCCTTCGCGCAGCCGCCGATGCACCCCACCAGCAGCGTCACCGTGCCGATGATCGCCACCACCAGGCCGCCGTCCGCGGTCAGGTCGTAGATCGGCGAGCAGCGGGCGATCAGGTAGACACCGGCGGTGACCATGGTCGCCGCGTGGATCAGGGCGGACACCGGGGTCGGACCCTCCATGGCGTCCGGCAACCAGGCCTGCAGCGGGACCTGGCCGGACTTGCCACAGGCGCCGAGCAGCAACAACAGCGCGATGACCGTGACGGTCCCCGGCGATTGCTGCGCCAGCTCCTCGATGCCGGAGAAGACACCGGCGAACGACACCGTGCCCAGTTCCTTGAACATCAGGAAGATGGCCAGCGCCAGGCCGACGTCACCGACCCGGTTCATGATGAACGCCTTCTTCGCGGCGGTCGCCGCGGCCGGGCGGTCGGACCAGAAGCCGATCAGCAGGTAGGACGCCAGGCCGACGCCCTCCCAGCCGGCGTACAGGGTGACGAACGAATCCCCCAGCACCAGCAGCAGCATGGCCGCGACGAACAGGTTCAGGTAGGCGAAGAACTTCCGCCGGTCGGCGTCATGGGACATGTAGCCGATCGAGTAGATGTGGATCAGCGACCCGACGCCGGTGATCAGCAGCACGAAGGTCAGCGACAGCGGGTCGATCAGCATCCCGAAATCGATGTCCAGCGATCCCGACTGGATCCAGGTGAACACCTGCACCGTGTGCACCCGGTCGTCGGCCGCCTCGCCGAGCATCGTGCTGAACGCCACGACGCCGACGCAGAAGGCCGCGATCACCGTTGCGCAGCCGACGATGTGGCCGATCCGGTCGAGCAACCGGCCGCCCACCAGCAGCACGATCGCGCCGGCCAGCGGCAGCGCGATGAGCAGCAGTGATGCCCCGTAGATACCCGTCACCGCGTCGATTCCTTACCCGTTGCCCGACCGATTGCCTGACCCGTTACCGGGCCGGCCGCGTGTCCCAAAAGCTGACCCATGACGTGTTTCGCCACCGTCTCTCCCACCCCTAGAACTTGAGCAGGTTCGCGTCGTCGACGGAGGCACTGCGCCGACTGCGGAAGATGGACATGATGATCGCCAACCCGACGACGACCTCGGCAGCGGCGACCACCATCACGAAGAACGCGAAGATGACGCCGTCGAGGTTGCCCCACATGTTGGCGAAGGTGACCAGCGACAGATTGACCGCGTTGAGCATCAGCTCGACGCACATGAAGACCACGATCGCGTTGCGCCGCACCAGGAATCCGACAGCGCCGATGCCGAACAGCAGTGCCGACAGCACCAGGTAGTGGTTCGGGGTCACCGGCCCGCTCCCCCGTTCGACTCGTCCGGCCCATCGATCTCGTCGACCCGTCGGGGGTGTTCTGCGCCCTCGATCTCGGCGACGGAGCCGCCGGTGCGGAACCGCCTGGCCACCCGCTCGCTCTCGGAGAACTCCACCAGCTCCGACACCGAGCCGGGCGCGATCGAACCGTCCGGCAGCAGGGCCGGGGTGGCATTGGACGACGAGGTGGCGAAGACGCCAGGCCCCGGCAGCGGCGACATCCGGTCGGACCGCATCCGCTCGTGCACCCGTTGCCGCTGCGTCTTGCGTTCCCCTGGCGCCTTCTCGATGTGCGTCAGCACCATCGCCCCGGTGGCCGCGGTGATCAGCAGCGCACTGGTCAGCTCGAACGGGAACAGGTAATCGGTGAACAGCAGCTCGGCGATCGACCCGACCGGGCCGCGGTCGGCCATCGCACCGTCCAGTCCGACGAACGGCACCGCCTCCAGCGCCCGCAGCAGGCCGGTGACCAGCAGGGTCACGAACCCGATACCCAGCACGGTGGCGATGATGCGTTGCTTCTTGAGCACCTCGAAGGTCGAGTCGCCGGCATCCCGGCCGGTCAGCATCAGCACGAACAGGAACAGCATCATGATCGCGCCGGTGTAGACGATGATCTGCACGAAGCCGAGGAACTCGGCGTCCTGGGCGATGTACAGGCAGCCAAGGCACAGCATGGTGAGCACCAGCCACAGCGCGGAGTGCACCGCGACCCGGGAGAACACCATGCCGACCGCGCCCAGCAACGCGAGCGGGGCCAGGATCCAGAAGGCGATCAAGGCGCCGCCGGTGTCGACCGGGGCCTCGGCCACCAGTGCCGCGATCACGAGCCACCCGCAGTGCTCGCCACCGGACCCGCGGTACCGAGGTCCTCGGCTTCGGAGGCGAACGCCGCCTCGGTGTCCGCGCTGTGCTGTCCGGCCGGGGCCTGGCGCAGCAGTTCGGGTCCGTTGGCGTAGTAGTCGTGCTCGTCGCCGAGCCGCATCGGATGCGGTGGCTGCTCCATGCCGGGCAGCAGCGGGGCCAGCAGCATGTCCTTGGTGTAGATCAACCGCTGCCGGTCGTCGTCGGCCAGCTCGTACTCGTTGGTCATGGTCAGCGAGCGGGTCGGGCAGGCCTCGATGCACAGACCACAGCCGATGCAGCGCAGGTAGTTGATCTGGTAGTTCTTCCCGTACCGCTCACCGGGCGAGTAGCGCTCCTCGTCGGTGTTGTCGCCGCCCTCGACGAAGATCGCGTCCGCCGGGCAGGCCCAGGCGCAGAGCTCGCAGCCGACGCACTTCTCCAGCCCGTCGGGATGCCGATTGAGCTGATGCCGTCCGTGGTACCGCTTCGCCGGCTGCTCAGGGTTTTTCGGGTAGTCCTCGGTGACGACCGGCTTGAACATGGTCGAGAAGGTGACCCCGAATCCCTTGACGGGATCAAGAAATGACATCGCTGCCTCCCGGCAGTTCGTGGGAACCGGCGCCGACGCCTTGCAGGGCCGGGTCGGTGGCGCGTTGCTCGGCGGCCCGTTGCTGCGCGGCTAGAGCCGCCCGGATGGGCGGAACGGGCACCTTCAGGTCCAGCGGCGGTACCGGATACCGGCCTCGGGCCTCGGCGACCACCGCCTCGTCGCGGGCGTCGGGATCGATGGCCAGCAGGGCGTCGTCGTACTCGTCCTCGAGGTCCTCGTCGACCGGTTTCTTCCCGGGCCAGGCGACCGCTGCGATCAGCAGGATCGCCAGCGGGACACCGACCCAGAGCAGGACCTCGGTGGCGGTGAAGCCTTCGGCGTTGCGCAGCACCCGCACCGCGCCGACCAGCACGATCCAGACCAGCGAGACCGGGATCAGCACCTTCCAGCCGATCGACATGAACTGGTCGTAGCGGATCCGGGGCAGCGTGCCGCGAAGCCAGACGAAGGCGAACATGAACAGCAGCACCTTGATGAAGAACCAGGCCAGCGTCCAGTAGCCCTCGTTGGCCCACGGGAACAACGAGACCGGCCAGGGTGCCCGCCAGCCGCCGAGGAACAGCGTGGTGGCGATCGCCGAGACGTTGATCAGGTTGATGTACTCGGCCAGGAAGAACAGCCCGAACCGCATCGAGGAGTACTCGGTGTTGAACCCACCGACCAGCTCCCCCTCGGCCTCGGCCAGGTCGAAGGGTGCCCGGTTGGTCTCGCCGACCATCGACACGCAGTAGACGACGAACGACACCGGAAGCAGCCACACGTACCAGCCGGGTTCCTGCTGCGCGACGATCGCCGAGGTCGAGAGGGTGCCGGCGTAGAGGAACACGGCGACGAACGACAACCCCATGGCGACGTCGTAGGAGATCATCTGGGCGGCCGACCGGAGCCCACCGAGCAGCGGGTAGGTGGAGCCGGAGGCCCATCCACCCAGGACGATCCCGTAGACACCGATCGAGGCCAGCGCCAGCGCGACCAGCACGCCGACCGGCGGGTCGATCAGCTGCAGGGCGGTCTGCTCGCCGAACATGTTGACCTCGCCACCCACCGGGATGATCGAGAAGATCAGGAACGCCGGGATCGCCGCGAACGCCGGGGCCAGGATGTAGACCACCTTGTCCGCCCTGGCCGGGATGATGCCCTCCTTGAAATGCAGCTTCAGCGCGTCGGCCAGCGACTGCAGCAGACCCCACGGCCCGTTCCAGTTCGGGCCCGGCCGGTGCTGCATCCGGCCGACGACCTTGCGCTCGAACCAGATCGCGAACAGCGTCAACAGCAGCAGGATGACGAAGACCAGCAGCGCCTTGATCAGCCCGATCCACCAGGGATCGTCGGCCAGCAGGGGCTCGACGGAGCCGTCCGGGGCGACCGGGACGTCGGCCGCCGCCCGGTACACGGTGGTGATGATTCCGGCGCTCATCAGCGCTCCCCTCCTGCTGCCGAGTACGGCGCGCGTTCGACAAGGACCCGGTCGGCGAACCCGGCGCCGAGGCGACCGGTGGTGGCGATGCCGTCGATGTGGGCGGGCAGCCAGACCACGTCGTCGAGCATGCCGGTGACCGCCAGCGGCAGGGTGATCGAGCTGGCCGACCCGCGGACCGTCACCGGCTCACCGTCCCGCACCCCGAGCGCCTGCGCGGCCCGCGGCGACAGCCGGGCCACCTCCGGCTTGGCGGTCCCCATCAGGTGCGGCTCGCCGTCCAGCGCGCGGCCACCGTCCAGGTTCATCCGCCAGCTGGCCAGCAGGAACCCGGCCGAACTCCCCGCATCCGTGTTGATCATGGGGCTCAGCACAGGACTCGCCGACGACACGCCGCGTTCCGCGTGCTGACTGTCATGATCAACACGGGTGTGGCCGGGACGCTCGCCCGACCAGACGCCGAGCCGACTGATCTCGGCCATCGCCGCTGCCGGCGTCTGGGTGTAGAGGTCGACGTCCATCTCGACGCCGAGGGTGTCCAGGATCCGGGCCTCGTCCAGCATCCCGGCTTCCGGCAGGGCCGCGTCGAAGGGACGGATCCGGCCCTCCCAGTTGACGTACGCGCCGGACTTCTCGGCGGCGGCGGCAACCGGGAACACCACGTTCGCCAGTTCGGTGACGGCACTGACCCTGATCTCCAGGCTGACCACGAACCCGGCACTGGCCACCGCGGCCAGCGCGGCAGCCGGATCGGGCAGGTCGGAGATCTCCACCCCGCCGATCAGCAGACCGGCGAGCCCGGGCGCAGCGTCCTCCGGGTCGTCGATCTCGCCGCGGAAGCGCTGCTCGTCGTCGAAGGCCTCTGCGGCCACCCCGAAGTCGGTCAACTCCGGCTCCGCGATGCCGACGGCCGCCAGGATTCCGGACGTGTCCCGGCCGGGAGTCTCCGGAATCGATGCGCCCCATGCCCTCTCGACCTCGGCCCTGGCCGCGGGATCGGACAGCGGGCGGCCGCCTGGCAGCAGCGTGCCGAGCGCACCTGCGTCCAACGCGCCGCGCTCACCGGCCCGCCGCGGCACCCAGGCCAACCCGGCACCGGTCGCATCGATCAGGTCACCGACCGCGGTCAGCAGACCGGGGGTCTGGGCGGCTCGCTCACCGACCAGCACCACGGCACCGGGGGTGCGCAGCAGTACGCCGAGCTTGTTGCGCTCGGCGGCGTCCCGGACCCCGTCGCTCGCCTGCTCGTCGCCGGTCAGGCCGGCCAGCACGGCAGCCTCGGTGCCCGGCTCGGCCCCGATCAGCGTGCCGGACATCTTGTGCAGCCCGTTGCTGAGCAGCGGCGCGACCGAGAACACCGGCAGCCCGCGCCTGGCCGCCTTGCGCAGCCGCAGGAACAGGATCGCCGATTCCTCTTCCGGCTCCAACGCCACCAGCAACACGGCGGACGCCTTCTCCAGACCGGTGAAGGTGACCCCGCCGCGCTCCGGCGAACCGCCGGCGATCCGGGCGCCGAGGAAGGCCGCCTCCTCGGCGGAGTGCGCCCGCGCGCGGAAGTCGATGTCGTTGGTGCGCAACGCGAGTCGGGCGAACTTCGCGTAGGCGTAGGCGTCGGTGTAGGTGAGCCGGCCGCCGGCCAGCACCCCGACGCCGCCGGTGTCCCTGGCCTCCGCGAGCCCGGCGGCGGCGACCGACATCGCCTCGGTCCAGGACGCCGGCTGCAGCACGCCGTCGGCATCCCTGATCAGCGGCCGGGTGAGCCGGTCGCCTTCGCGGACGTAGGGGAAGGCGAACCGGCCCTTGTCGCAGTTCCAGTCCTCGTTGACCTCCGGATCGGTACGGGCCAACCGTCGGGTGACCGCGCCGGCCCGGTGGTCGCTGCGCAGCGCGCACCCACCCGCGCAGTGCTCGCACACGGTGTCCGTGGACACCAGGTCGAACGGCCGTGCCCGGAACCGGTAGGCGGCCGAGGTCAGCGCGCCGACCGGGCAGATCTGGATGGTGTTGCCGGAGAAGTACGACTGGAACGGCTCGGCCGAATTGATCCCGATCTGTTGCGCGGAACCACGTTCCAGCAGGTCGATGAACTTGTCGCCGGCGATCTGGTCGGAAAACCGGGTGCAGCGCTGGCACAGCACGCAGCGTTCCCGGTCCAGCAGGATCTCGGTCGAGACGTTGATCGGCTTGACGAAGACCCGCTTCGGGTCCCGGAGCCGGGAGTTGGCCGAACCGTTGGCCAGCACCTGGTTCTGCAGCGGGCACTCGCCGCCCTTGTCGCAGATCGGGCAGTCCAGCGGATGGTTCAGCAGCAGGAATTCCAGGTTGGACCGCTGCGCCTTCTCGGCAACCGGTGAGCTGAGCTGAGTCCGGACCACCATGCCGTCGGCGACGGTCTGGGTGCAGGACGCCTGCGGCTTGGGCATCGGCCGGCCGCCCATCTCGACCTCGACCAGGCACTGCCGGCAGGCGCCGACCGGCTCCAGCAGCGGGTGGTCGCAGAACCGCGGGATGGCGGTGCCGATCCGTTCGGCCGCCCGGATCACCAACTCGCCCTTGGGCGCGATGACGGTGACGCCGTCGATGGTCAGCCGGACGTGGCCTTCCGGAACAGGCTCCGGCTCCGGCGCGGTGGCGGGTGGTGGTGTTGCAACCTGGGTCATCAGTGGGCCCCCACAAGCAATCTCGACTCGACAACCGGCGGCGTCCGGCCGGTCACCAGGTCTTCGAAATCAGATCGGAAGTACTTGAAGCTGGACAGGATCGGCGTGGCGGCGGCGTCGCCGAGCGCACAGAACGAGCGGCCCGCGATGTTGGACGCGGCGTCGGCCATGGTGTCGAGGTCCTCCATCGTCCCGGCCCCGGACACCACCCGGCGCAGGATCTGCACCAGCCAGCCGGTGCCTTCCCGGCAGGGGGTGCACTTGCCGCAGGACTCGTGCTTGTAGAACTCCAGCCACTTCCAGACCGCCCACGGCACCGACACCGTCTCGTTGAAGCACATCAACGCGGTGGTGCCGAGCATCGACCCGGCCGCGGCGACATCGTCGAACGAGAGCGGCACGTCCAGCTGGGCCGGGGTGAAGATCGGCGTCGACGACCCGCCGGGCGTGAAGAACTTCAGCGGGATGCCGTCCAACATCCCGCCGGCGGACACCAGCAGCTGCCGCAGCGTCGTGCCCATCGGGGCCTCGTACTGGCCCGGGTTCGTCACGTGCCCGGACAGCGAATAGATCTTCGGGCCGGGCGACTTCTCGGTGCCCATCGACCGGTACCAGTCGGAGCCGCCCAGCACGATGGCCGGGACGGAGGCGATGGTCTCGACGTTGTTCACCACGGTCGGGCTGGCGTACAGACCGGCGACGGCCGGGAACGGCGGCTTGAGCCGCGGCTGGCCGCGGCGACCCTCGAGCGAATCCAGCAGCGCGGTTTCCTCGCCGCAGATGTAGGCGCCCGCGCCCGCGTGCACCACGATCTCCAGGTCGTAGCCGGAGCCGAGGATGTTCGGGCCGAGGAACCCGGCGGCGCGGGCCTCGTTCACCGCGTTCTGCACCCGGCGCAGGGCGTGCACGGCCTCACCGCGGACGTAGATCGCGCAGAACGGTGCCTTGATCGCGTACGAGGTGATGATGCAGCCCTCGATCAGCGAGTGCGGATCCGCCATCATCAGCGGAATGTCCTTGCAGGTACCCGGTTCTCCCTCGTCGGCATTGATCACCAGGTAACTCGGCTTGGTGCTGGCCGGCGGCAGGAACGACCACTTCAGCCCGGTCGGGAAACCGGCACCACCGCGACCGCGCAGCCCGGAATTCTTGATCAGCTCGGTGACCCGGCCGGGCACCACGCCCAATGCGAGCGGCAACGCCTGGTAGCCGTCCAGCTGCCGGTAGGTGCCGATCGTCCAGGACTGCGGTGACGCCCAACGCCTGGTCAGCACCGGGGACAGCGGCGCAGCGCCGTCGGCCGGGGTCGGCCAGCTCTCGACGCGGGCCGGTTCGGGCGCGACGGCCGGCTCGATGGTGACCGGAACCGGACCGGCCGGCTCGCCGGTTCCGGGCGAGCTCAACGTGCCGGGTCCGATCTCCGGCGAGGCGACCCCGCCGAGCGGACTGTCACCGACCGGGTTGTCGCTCACCGGCCTGATGGGCAGCGGCTGGTCGGGCTGCGACGGATTGGGTGGAGTGCTCATGACCGACTCACTTCTTCTCGGGCAGCGGCGGGAACTCGACCGAGTTCGGCATGGTGGGCGCCCGCTGGTCGGTGTGCTCGGCCAGCACGGAACCGCGCAGGGTCGGGGCTGACGCGGTCGGGGTGTTCACCCGGCTGGGCAGATCGGTGAAGATGCCGGCGATCTCGAGTTCGACGCTGCGGAAATCGGTGAGCGGCGCACCGCGGGTCGGCTGCGGGCGTTCGCCTGCCTGCAGGGCCGTCACGAGATCCAGTGCGCTGTCCGGGGTCTGGTTGTCGTAGTACTCGTAGTTCACCTGCAGCACCGGGGCATGGTCGCAGGCGGCCAGGCACTCGGCGTGCTCGATGGTGATCGAGCCGGGCGCGCCGGGCTCCCCCGCCGTCTCCTCGTTCCCGACCCCCAACCGGGAGGTCAGCGTGGCGTAGATGGCGTCGCCGCCCAGGCCCGCGCACAACGCGTTGGTGCAGACGCTGATCAGGTGTTCACCGCACGGCGTGCGCTTGTACATCGTGTAGAACGTCGCGACCGCCGACACCTCGGCGTCGGTCAGACCCAGCTTCTGGCCGCAGAACTCGATCCCGGGCTGCGACACGAACCCCTCCACCGACTGCACCAGGTGCAGCAACGGCAGCAGTGCCGACCGGGATTCCGGGTACTTGGCGATGATCTCCTCGGCCCGGGCGTGGGTGAGGTCGTCGAACACCACGTCGCTGTCCAGGAAGACCGGAACCCCGATCCTTCTGTTCGTTCCGCCACTCATCTGTCCACCCCTCCCATCACCGGATCGATGCTGGCCACCGCTGCCACCACATCGGCGATCATCGAACCCTCCGCCATCGCCGGCATCGCCTGCAGGTTCACGAATCCCGGGTCGCGCAGGTGCACCCGCCACGGCCGGGTACCGCCGGAGGAGACGACGTGGCAACCCAGCTCACCGCGCGGGTTCTCGATACCCACATACGCCTGGCCGGCCGGCACCTCGAAACCCTCTGTCACCAGCTTGAAGTGATGGATCAGCGACTCCATCGACTGGCCCATGATCTTGCGGATGTACTCCAGCGAGTTGCCCATCCCGTCGGACCCGATCGACAGTTGCGCCGGCCAACCGATTTTCGCGTCCTGCACCATGACCGGGCCCGGCTCCTCGAGCCGCTTGACGACCTGCCTCATGATCTTGAGCGACTCGTGCATCTCGGCCAGCCGGAGCAGGAACCGGGCATAGCAGTCGGCGTCGGTGGAGGTCGGGACCTCGAAGTCGTAATCCTCGTACCCGCTGTACGGCATCACCTTTCGCAGGTCCCAGGGCAGGCCCGGCGGACCGCAGGATCGGCCCGGTGACCCCCAGCTGCATGCACCCCTCCAACGGGAGGATGCCGACGCCGACCATCCGGGCCTTCCAGATCGGTTGCCCGGTCAGCAGTTTGTCGTACTCCGGGAGCCGGGAGTCCATCACCTTGATGAACTCGTTGATCCGCTCGATCGAGCCTTCGGGGAGCTCCTGGGCCACCCCGCCCGGCCGGATGAAGGCCATGTTCATCCGCAGCCCGGTGAGGAACTCCATCAGGTGCAGGGCTTCCTCGCGTTCCCGGAAGCCGGCCGTCATGGCGGTCAACGCACCCAGTTCCATGCCGCCGGTGGCCAGCGCCACCAGGTGCGAGGAGATCCGGGTCAGCTCCATCAGCAGCACCCGGATCACCTGTGCCCGGACGGGAACCTCGATACCCAGCAACTTCTCGACGGCCATGCAGTAGGCGGCCTCGTTGAACGCCGGCGAGAGATAGTCGGCACGGGTGACGAAGGTGACGCCCTGGGTCCAGGTCCGGTACTCGCACGACTTCTCGATGCCGGTGTGCAGGTAACCGATCACCGACCGGGCCTGCACGACGGTCTCGCCCTCGAGCTCGAGGATCAGCCGGAGCACGCCGTGCGTCGACGGGTGCTGCGGACCCATGTTGATGATGATGCGTTCGTCGTTCTCGAACTGGGTCTCGGCCAGCAACTCGTCCCAGTCACCACCGGTGACGGTGAACATCCGACCTTCGGTGGTGTCGGTGCCCCGGGCCCGGCGCGGGCCGTCGTTCTCCGCCCGGTACCGGGTGGCACTGTCCTGCACGTCCGGCGGCAGGAAGTCCTCCGCGAACTTGGTCGAGAAGCCGGAGCTCCCATCAGGTGTCGATTCATTGGTCATGAGTACGCCCTCCGCTGGTCCGGGGCGGCGATCTCGGCACCCTTGTACTCCACCGGGATCCCGCCGAGCGGGTAGTCCTTGCGTTGCGGATGCCCGAGCCAGTCGTCCGGCATCAGGATCCTGGTCAGGCCGGGGTGTCCGGAGAAGTTGATCCCGAACATGTCCCAGATCTCCCGCTCCTGCCAATCTGCCGTCGGGTAGACAGCGACGGCGGACGGGACGTGCGCGTCGTCGACGTCGACCGCGACCTCGAGCCGGATCCGTCGCCGGTAGGTCATCGAGGTCAGCTCGTAGACGACATGCAGTCGGCGGGAGACCTTCTCGCCGTAGTCGACACCGGAGATCGACGACGCCAGTTCGAACCGCAGCGACTCGTCGTCCCGCAGTGCCCAGAGCAGCGCGGTGACGTAGTCCCGGGCGATGTAGAAGGTGATCTCCTGATTCGCCACGGTGGTCTGCAGCAGGGCCTGCGGCGGGATCGAGCGGGCCGCCATCGCCGCCAGCAGCGCGTCGGCAACCTCATCGAAGTAACCACCGTACGGCCGCTCCGCGGGCACCGGCGTGTACGGCTGGCTCACCAGCAGCCCGAAGCCGGAGGTGTCGCCCGAGCCGTGCACGCCGAACATGCCGGTCCGCTCGACACCGGTGGCCGGCACCGGCGGGGTCGGGTCGTGCAGGCCGCGGGCGGCGACCTCGGACGACACGTCACCCTGATGGGAGGCGTCATCCGTGGTGCCGGAAGGCTTCTCACCCGGGGTGTCGACCGAGCTGTACGCCCCGGCCGCGGTGGTCTTGGCGTCGGTGCTGTCGTTGCCGCCGGTGGGGACGGTTCCGGCCGGGCCGCTCATCGCCGACCTGCCGTGATCTCCGGGATGTTGACCTCGGGGGTTCCGATGGGCGCCGCCAACTTGCCGTACCGGACCGACGACGCGACCAGATCGGTGCGCTGCCCGAGCAGTTCGGCCGCCCGTTTCGGGCCGAGCGGCTCGTCCATGATCTTGGCGTGCAGCTTGAGGATGGCGTCGATCAGCATCTCCGGACGCGGCGGGCAGCCCGGCAGGTACATGTCGACAGGGACGACGTGATCGACGCCCTGGACGATCGCGTAGTTGTTGAACATGCCGCCGGAGGAGGCGCAGACCCCCATCGACAGCACCCATTTCGGTTCTGCCATCTGGTCGTAGATCTGCCGCAGCACCGGGGCCATCTTCTGGCTGACCCGGCCGGCGACGATCATCAGGTCGGCCTGCCGGGGCGACGCCCGGAACACCTCCATGCCGAACCGGCCCAGGTCGTAGCGCGGCGCACCGGTGGTCATCATCTCGATGGCGCAGCAGGCCAGGCCGAAGGTCGCCGGGAACAGCGACGCCTTGCGGGTCCAGTTGACCAGCTTCTCGACGCTGGTCAGCAACACCCCGCTGGGTAGCTTTTCTTCCAGACCCATTGCGCTGCTCCCTTCTTCAGTCCCAGTCGAGTCCGCCGCGCCGCCAGGCGTAGGCGAACACCACTGCGACGGTGACGATGAACAAGATGATTTCCACGAGCCCGAGAACCCCGAGCGGGATCGCCGACTGCGCCCACGGGTAGAGGAAGACGATCTCGATGTCGAACACGATGAAGAGCATCGCGGTCAGATAGAACTTGATCGGGAACCGGCCGGCGGTGCCTGCCGGCAGTGGCGTCGGCTCGATGCCGCATTCGTAGGCGTCCAGCTTGGCCCGGTTGTAGCGCCTCGGTCCGAGGCCGTCGGAGACCACCGTGACCATGGTGATCGCAAAACCGGCGACGATGACCAGCAGGATCACGATCGGCAGGTACGAACTCAGCACGTCACGGCCCTCCATCGGCAACAGCTGGTCTCAGACATCGGGCTTCCAGACACTGGGCTTCTAGACACTGGGCGCCATCCTGGTCAGCGAGCGGACCACCCGGTCGGCCCAGTCGCCGTCCCGGCTGTCGTGCAACCCGGCCAGCAGTTTGAGCACCAGGTACATCAGGTCCTTGCGGGGCAGGCCGAGCCGGGTGGCGGTCTTCATGATCGACGGCTTGCCGATCAGCGTGGAGAAGATGCCGCCCAACCGGTAGTACGCCCCGAGATGGTCCTTCATGGCGGTTTCGTAGCCGTGCAGGGCCGCTTCCTTGCTGGCGCCCTCGGGCCGGCCGACGGCCTGCAGCACGGACTCCGCGGCGAGCGCCGCCGACTCCATGGCGTAGGCGATGCCCTCACCGTTGAACGGGTTCACCGCGCCGCCGGCATCGCCGACCAGCAGCAGACCGTCCGAGTAGTGCGGCGTGCGGTTGAAGCCCATCGGCAGTCCCGCACCGCCGATCGAGCCGATCGCGTTCTCCTCGCGCAATCCCCATTCCTCCGGGGTGCCGTCGAGCCAGGTCTTCAGCAGGGCGCGGTAATCGGTCTTGCCGAACGCCTTGGACGAGCTCAGCATCCCGAGCCCGACGTTCACCGTCCCGTCACCGAGCCCGAAGATCCAGCCGTAGCCGGGCAGCAGCTTCGCCTTCTCCGGATTCGACCGGTCCCAGAGCTCCAGGTGCGATTCCAGATAGTCGTCGTCCGTCCGGCTGGGGCTCTTGTAGTAGCGGCGGACCGCCACTCCGAGCGGCCGGTCGTCGCGCTTGTTGATGCCCATCCCCAGGGCCACCCTGGCCGACACCCCGTCACAGGCCAGCACCAGCGGGGCGCGGAACTCCTTCGGGCCGTCCGCGGTCTTGGCGGTGACGCCGGTGATCCGACCGGTCCGCTCGTCACGCAGCGGCGCGGTCACCGAGGTGGCCACCCGCATCCGGGCACCGGCCTTGACCGCCAGCGTCGCCAGCATCTCGTCGAAATCGCGACGCGGTCGCACCAGGCCGAAATCCGGGAAGTCCTGCAGCACGGGCCACGGCAGCTCGAGGCTGCGACCGGCCCCGACCACCCGGAGCCCCTTGTTCTTGATCCAGTCCGAGCCCGAGACGTCGACCCCGAGGGCCAGCACCTGCTTCACCCCGCGGGGCGTCAGACCGTCGCCGCACACCTTGTCCCTGGGGAAGGTGGATTTCTCCAGCAGCAGCACATCGACACCGGAGCGGGCCAGATAGGTGGCCGCGGTGGCACCGGCAGGGCCGGCACCGACGACGATCACATCTGCCGCGGCGTCCGGGTCACGGACCGCGCTCGACAAACCCATCGGGACCTCCCCGTTCACCGGCTGACATCTGGCCTTCCAGGGCGATGCGGCGGCAGCCCCTGCGACAGGCGATCGAGTTTGTGAATTCGTTCACGAGGTAGTGCGACACCAGTGTAGGACGGGTCACAGCCCGCTGGTGACCGCAGGGTCAGGAGGGTCTACGGACGGCGTGGTGCAGGGCGACGACACCGAACGTCATGTTGCGCCAGACGACGTCGGTCCATCCGGATCGGGCGATCATGCGGGCCAACGACGGCTGATCCGGCCAGGCGTCGATGGTCTCCTGCAGATAGAGGTAGGCCTCCGGGTTCGAGGAGACCCGGCGGGCCAGCAACGGCAGCACGTTGTGCAGGTACCAGTGGTAACCCCACCGCATCGGCGCAGGTCGGGGCCGGGAGAACTCGCAGACCAGCAGCTGGCCGCCGGGCTTGGTGACCCTGGCGAACTCCTGCAGCGCGGCGCCGGGATCTTCGATGTTGCGCAGGCCGAAGGAGATCGTCACCGCATCGAACGTGCCGTCGGCGAACGGCAGGTTCATCGCGTCCCCGGCGACCCTGGGCAGCCGGAAGCCCTCCTTGGCCGCCGACAGCATCCCGATCGAGAAGTCGGTCGCGACGCACCAGGCGCCGGTGGCGGAGAGCGCCTTGGTGGACACCCCGGTCCCGGCCGCAACGTCCAGCACCTTCTGTCCGGGCAGCAACTGCAACGCCCGCACCGAGTGCCGACGCCAGCGCGCGTCCTGGCCGGCCGAGAGGATGGTGTTCGTGCGGTCGTAGCGTTCGGCGACCGCGTCGAACATCGCGGCGACCTGGCCCGGCTTCTTCTCCAGCCCGGCCCTGCTCATGACGTGACCACCCTGCCCATGGGGTCGCAGCCTACCGAGCCCGGGCCGCGCTCAGGTACCCCTCGGCCCCGGTGGCGGTGCGGCGTGTCCCGGACCGCGCGGCAACCCCACCAACGGCAGGCCCGACCTGCGGTGACACCACCAGATCAGCGGCACGGCGATGAGGTACGTCACGCCCGCACTGATCCCGATCATCACGTTGCCCACCGAGGCGGTGCGGCCGGCCACCCGGGCGATCTCTGGGTTCAGCGTCGAATACTCGACGACGAACTGCTGGCCGATAGCGAGCAGGCCGGGGTAGAGGACGCCTCCCTCTGGCCGGATCGTGGTGCCGGTGGCATCGACGAATTCGATGCCGGTGCTGACCGGCGACAGCGACAGCACGGTGGCGGTCGCGGTGCCGAGGTGTTCGTCGATCGCCGAGTCGTTGGCCCGCATCCCGATCGCCAGGGCGATCAGCATCACCGTGATGATCAGCGTGATCAGGGCGATGCCGCGGGCGGCCCATCGCCAGGCCCGCCGGCCCCTGGTCGGTCCGGGCTGTTCGTCGGGGACGGCGGATGCCGACGCCGCAGCGTCAGGAGCCACGTTGGCCGTCACCTCGCCGAGTCTATTGCCGGGCGGCTTGCCGGTGATCGACACAGGCTTCGACCCACAGCTCAACTCAGAGCTCGGCGGCGAAGTTGCGGGAGTCACGCCCGGGACGCGCGATCCACGACCTTCCGGCGACTACTCTTGGCGCTCGTGACTGCCGTTCCGACCACCCGTCTTGCGGTGACGGCGGTCTCCAGGAAGCTCGACGAGGCCGGCGATCTGCTGGCCACACTCGCCGCGCCGACCGGAAACCTCAGCTTCGTCCGCGGTGGCGAAGGCTTCGTCGGCTGGGGCGCGCACGCCAGGTTCAGTGCGAGCGGGCCGGACGCCGCAGTGCAGATCCAGGACTGGTTCCGCACGGTGTCGGACGGCATCGAGGTCGACGACTCGGTCGGCCTGCCAGGTAGCGGACCGATCGCCTTCGTCTCGCTCGGATTCGACGACGACGACGTCAGCGTGGCCGTCGTGCCCAGAACGGTGATCGCCGTCGTCGGCGGCACCGCGTTCCGCACCGTCATCGGCGAGCCGGGCGACGGGGCCGGCATCGAACCGATCACCCCCGTTCGGCACCCGGGCCGGATCAGCTATGCCGATGCGGATCTGTCGGTCGCCGGCTTCACCTCGGCCGTCAGCGCCGCCACCGCCCGGATCCGGGACGGCGAGCTGCAGAAGGTGGTGCTGGCCCACGATCTGCAGGCGACGACGGCGCGACCGGTCGACGAACGTTTCCTGCTCAGCCGGCTCGCCGACTCCTACCCGGATTGCTGGACCTTCGCCGTCGACGGTCTCGTCGGCGCCAGCCCCGAGCTGCTGATCCGGCGGACCGGTGCGACCATCGCGTCCAGGGTGCTCGCCGGCACCGCCTGGCGTGAGCACGTCGGCGACGCGGTGTCCGCCGACCTGCTCGGCAGCGCCAAGGACATCGCCGAACACCACTACGCCGTGCAGTCGGTGGCCGAGGTGCTGGCCAGGGCGACGCTCGACCTGGAGGTGCCGACCGAGCCGGTCCCGCTGGAGCTGGCCAACCTGACCCACCTGTCCACCGACATCACCGGTCGACTGGACGACCGGGCACCGACCGCCCTGGAATTGGCGGCCCGACTGCACCCGACAGCAGCAGTCGGCGGCAGCCCGACCGACGCCGCCCGCCGGCTGATCCGCGAACTGGAGCCGATGCGGCGAGGTCGGTACGCGGCCCCGGTCGGTTGGATGGACGGTCGTGGTGACGGGGAGTTCGCCATCGCCCTGCGCTGCGCCCAGGTCGACGGGCGGGATGTCCGGTTGATGGCCGGCTGCGGCATCGTCGCCGATTCCGATCCGCAGATCGAGGCCCGCGAGGCCCAGATCAAGATGATCCCGATCCGGGACGCGCTCGAATCCCAGCGCTGAGCTTCCCCGTTCCGCACCAAGCCGACTCACGCCAACCCGACGCCCACCGATCCGACGTGGGGTCGGTTCCGCACCGATCCGACACCCACCGATCCGTCGCCCACCAATCCGACCCCACCAATCCGCAGGTGGGTTCGCGGCGAACCGGAGATAGTGCGGGAGCCGGTTCTGCGTCGGTCGACAGTGGCTCCTCCTCGATCAACAGCGAAAGAGGACCCCACCGTGATCCGAGATGTTGCGCCGACCACGGCCGGTCAGATCCAGCCGCCACCGGCGCCCTGGCGTCGACGGATCGGCGACCGGGCGGCCATGCTGGGACCGGCGTTCGTCGCCGCGATCGCCTACGTGGACCCGGGGAACGTCGCGGCGAACCTGCAGGCGGGCTCCCGGTACGGCTATCTGCTGGTCTGGGTTCTGGTGGTCGCCATCGCCGCGGCCGGCATCGTGCAGTTCCTGTCCGCGAAACTCGGTCTGGCGACGGGGAAGTCGCTACCGGACCTGGTCGGCGAGCGGTTGGGCCGGAAGTCGCGGCTGGCCTACTGGGCTGCAGGCCGAGGGGGTCGCCATGGCCACCGATCTGGCCGAGGTGATCGGCGGCGCCATCGCGCTTGTATCTGTTGTTCGATCTGCCGCTGCTGCTGGGCGGCGTGATCTCCGGGGTGGTGTCGCTCTTCCTGCTGTCGGTGCAGAACCGCCGCGGTCAAAGGACTTTCGAGCGGGTGATCACCGGATTCCTGTTGATCATCGCCATCGGCTTCATGGCAGGCCTGTTCGTCGCCCCGCCGTCGGCCGCCGATGTCGCCGCCGGCCTGGTGCCCAGGTTCGACGGTCTCGACTCGGTGCTGCTGGCCGCCGCGATGCTGGGAGCGACGGTGATGCCGCACGCGGTGTATCTGCACTCGGCCCTGACCCGCGACCGGTTCGGCAAGATCGAGCCGGGAGTCCTTCGCCAGCGACTGATCTCGGCGACCCGGACCGACGTCGTGCTGGCGATGCTGCTGGCCGGGGCGGTCAACATCTCGATGCTGCTGCTCGCCGCGTCCGGGCTTCGAGGCCTGGATGACGTCGACTCCATCGAGGGGGCGCACGCCGCGATCAGCGGCATCCTCGGCCCGGTCGTCGGAACGCTTTTCGCGGTAGGGCTTCTCGCATCCGGATTGGCCTCCACCTCGGTCGGCAGCTACGCCGGGTCGGTGATCATGGAGGGCTTGCTGGCCAAGCGGGTGAGCCCGTTCCTGCGACGGTCGATCACCCTGATCCCGGCGCTGGTGTTGCTGGCCGTCGGGGCCGATCCGACGACGGTGCTGGTGATCTCGCAGGTGGTGCTGTCCTTCGGCCTGCCGTTCGTGCTGATCCCGTTGATGCGCCTGACCTCCAACCCGACGCTGATGGGTGTCGACGTCAACCGGACCGGGGTCAAGGTCGCCGGCTGGGTCATCATCTCCGCGATCGTCGCGCTGAATGCCGTTCTGATCTACGGCGTCGTCAGCGATTTCTGATCGGAGTTCCGACCATTTGTCGGTATCTTCTCGCTGCAAATTGCTCATCGCCTGTTTCTCATCTTGAATTCGTCTCGGAATCGGCCATCCTTTTGTCGGCCGGGACCGAACCTTCAGTGGCGGACCACAAGGGCCCGCCGGGCGACTGGACAGGAGTGTGGCCAATGGCAGATCGAAGAATTTTCGACGGGAAGCCGGTACTGGAATTCAGTACCGGAATCCAGCGCAGAAGCTTTCTGAAGTACGCGGGTCTGGTCGGGGTCGGGACGAGCTTCGCCATCGGTGGCGGCCTGCTCACCGCACCGGCGGCGTTCGGTTCGAGTCAGCTGCGATCGAGAGCAGCGACATCGACATCCTGAACTACGCGTTGACCCTGGAGTACCTGGAGTCCGACTTCTACGCCATGGGACTGCAGGCCGGGTTGCTCAGCGATCGTGAACTGGAACTGGTCACCCCGATCGGCGACCACGAGAAGGAGCACGTGACGGCGGTGACCGGAGCGGTCACCGCCTTCGGCGGAACTCCGGTGGCCAAGCCGAAGATCACCTACCCGGCAGGCACTTTCGACAGCCGGGAGAGCTTCCTGAAGAACGCGTCGATGTTCGAGGAACTCGGGGTCACCGCCTACCACGGCCAGGTCCCGCTGATCAAGGATCCCGACGTGCTGGCCTCGGCGGCCTCGATCGCCGGCGTCGAATCACGGCACGCCGCGGTGATCGCAACGCTGATCGCCGGGAACCCGTTCCCGAACCCCATCGAGAAGAACGCCTCGATGACCGACATCCTCGCGGCCGTCACGCCGCTGATCAGCTGAGCTGGAAAGGAGAAACCAATGTCACGACAGGATTTCGTCCGCGGGCAGATGACTCAGTTGTCTGCGCCACAGGCGCTTGGGCGCGCTGAACAATCGATGGGCGTACGCCGCTGCAGGCGACTTCGCCAGCGACATCGACGTGCTCAACTACGCGCTGACCCTCGAGTACCTCGAGGCCGCGTTCTACCAGCAGGGCAACCAGGCCGGCCTGCTCGACGGTGTCGAGAAGGACTACCTGGCCACCATCCAGTCCGACGAGGAGTACCACGTCAAGGCGCTGACGGACACCATCGTCAAGCTCGGCGGTACTCCGGTCGCAGCTCCGTGGGTCGATTTCGGTGGCAGCTTCGCCGACCGGAACTCGTACCTGACCACCAGCGTCACCTTCGAGAACGTCGGTGTCGGTGCGTATCTCGGAGCTGCTGGGTACATCCAGGACAAGTCGATCCTGCAGGCCGCGGCCGGCATCTTCGGCGTCGAGGCCAGGCACGCCGCTGTGGTGGCGAACCTGCTCAACCTGCCGGCCGAGGGTGGGGTCTACAAGGGTGCCTTCGAGACCCCGATCGCCAAGGCCGATGTGCTGGCCGCGGTGACCCCGTTCCTGTCCCAGATGTCGGGTGGAATGCCCGCCGGTGCACCGGATACCGGTGGCGGCAGCACTGCCGAGACCGGCAACGGTGACACCGGCCTGCTGATCGCCGGTGGCGCAGCGCTTCTCGGTGCCGCCGCGTACGCCGGCCATCGCATCAACTCGCGGGAGACCGCACAGGACTCGCAGTCCTGATCCGGGGGGATGAGCGGAGCCGATCCGGTGGTGCTTTTCACCGATCAGCGGATCGGCTCCGCATCTCGTCGCAGCAATATCGCTCTCTTTCAACACAAACTTTCCTTGGTCTACTTAAAACAAGATTTCATCCAACAGAGGAGTCAGCAAAATGGGCGGATTGTCGTGGTGGCATTGGTTGATCATTCTCGGGGCCTTTGTGCTGCTGTTCGGTGCGAAGAAGCTTCCCGACGCGGCGCGCGGAGTCGGGCGGTCGCTGCGAATTCTGAAGTCGGAAGTCAGCGCGATGTCCGATGACGACAGCAAGACCAAGGATGCCAACGGCGAGACGGTTCCCCCGGTCGCCGTTGCCCCGATCGCCACTGCCCCGATCGCCACTCGTCCCGGCGCCGGCGATCGCCACCGACGCCGACGGTGATCGTTGCCGACCGGCGCCGCGCCCGAGGTGCCGGTCGCCGCCGGTCGCACGTCCTGACCTGGATCTCTTGCTGCTGCTGTTGCTCTGCTGATCTGACGCTGATGTGAGGAGAAGGACCGTGCCGCTACGGCTACCGAAGTTGCGCCTGCCGGCGCTGCGGCGCCGGCAGGATCCGAGGTCCGCGGACGGCACGATGCCGCTGATGGCGCACCTGTTCGAGCTGCGCCGGCGGCTGTTCTTCGCGGTGCTGGGAATCCTCGGCGGCACCGTGCTCGGGCTTCATCTGGTTCGGCCACGGCATCCCGGCGATCGGGCTGCCGAAGCTCTCCGAGATCCTCACCGGCCCGTACTGCGCGGTGCCGTCCGCCCAGCGGGTCACCTTCGGTGCGGACGCGGAGTGCAAGTTGCTGGCCACCGGGCCGTTCTCCGCCGTCGAGCTGCAGCTGAAGTCGGCGCTGATCGCCGGATCGGTGCTCTCCAGCCCGGTCTGGCTCTACCAGCTGTGGGCCTACGTCACGCCGGCGCTGTTCTCGAAGGAGCGGCGCTACGCCGTCACCTTCGTCGGGTTCGGCGGTCTGCTCTTCGCCATCGGCGCCGTCCTGGCGTACGTGGTGATCCGCGAGGGACTGACCGTCCTGCTCGGATTCGGTGGTGACGCCACGATCGCCGCGCTCTCCCCGGAGAGCTACTTCTCGTTCCTGATCGCGATGCTGATCATCTTCGGGGTGTCCTTCGAACTACCGCTGCTGTTGATCATGCTGAACCAGGTGGGCGTCGTCTCCAGCGCGAAGCTGGCCAAGTCCCGCCGGTACTCGATCTTCGGCATCGTCGTCTTCGCCGGGCTGGTGGTTCCGGGCAACGACCCGATCACCATGCTCGCCCTCGCCGTCGCTCTGGTGCTGCTCTACGAGCTGTCCGTCCAGGTCACCCGGATACACGACCGGCGAGCAGCCAGGCGTGCGGCCCGATCCTCGCTTGCCGACGACCAGGCTTCCGCACTGCCCGACGCTTCGTCCGGTGCCGTCGGTGACCTCGAGGTCCAGCCCGTCGGTTCGGCGCAACCGATCAACCGATCGAACTGACAGGAAGAGGTTGACCTGATGTTCGGACTCTCCTGGGCTCAATTGGGCATCATCGTGCTCGTCGGCGCCTTCGTGCTCGGGCCCGAAAGGATCCCCACCGCAGTGACTTTCGTGACCGGCTCGCTGCGCAAGGTGCGCACGATGGCGGCCGGCGCACAGGCCGGCCTGCGGAGTGAGATCGGGCCGGAACTCGACGAGCTCCGCCGGCAGGTGGCCGACCTGCAGTCGCTCAAGGAGGTGCAGGAACTGCGCGATCTGCGCAACCTGCACCCGAAGAACTTCATCGGCAAGAGCCTGCTCGGCCCCGAGCTGTCCGGCGGGGTGTCCGGGTTCCTCGGGTTCGGTGGTGCCCCGAGCACGGCGGCGCAGGAACTGGCCCAGCAGGCCGCCGCCGTTCGGCCGACTGTGCCTGCCATGCAGCCCGAATCTGTCGCGGCGGGGACTGCCCAGCAGGTCGCTGGTGGGGGCGGCCGAAGCAGCCGATTCCGGAGGCCGCAAGGTCCGGGGTGCTGCTCACCAAGTCCGCGCCGGCCGGGGTGTCCGGTGAGCGACCGCCCTACGACGCGGACGGCACCTGAGCCGAAGATCGGCAATTCCTGCCCATTCGGGACTATTCTGGCCCGGTCGGTACACCGGAGTCCGGCGGCGGGAGGGACTGCCATGCACGTCAAGGACGTCCTGGCGCACAAGGGTGCGGCGGTCGCCACGGTCACACCCGTGGCGCTGATCACCGAGGTCATCGCGGCGCTCGCCGAGCACCACGTCGGGGCGTTGGTGGTGACCAGCGACGGCCGGAAGATCGAGGGAATCGTCAGTGAGCGGGACGTCGTCCGCGCCCTGCACTCACGGGGTGCGGAGCTGCTGGGCACGCAGGTCCGCGAGATCATGACCGTCAACGTGCTGACCAGCAGCCCTGATGACGAGGTCCGTTCGTTGGCGAAGACCATGACGGAGAAGCGATTCCGGCACATGCCCGTGGTGGTGGACGGTGCGCTCGCCGGCATCGTGACGATCGGCGACATCGTCAAGAACCGGCTCGACGAGCTCGAGACCGAGCACGACCAACTGGTGGATTACATCTCCTCCACCGGCTGACCGTTTGCCCCTCAGCGGCGGGCCGGTCTCGAGCGGCACAGAGGCTAGCCTAAGCTCATAGTTGTGCCCGCGTCGTCCTCCGCTTCCCTGTTGCTGGTTGCAGCGACCCCGGACGACTGGATCGAGACCCATCTCGCCCAGCACTACCGGCAGCACCACGCCGATGACGGTGGTCCTCCTCGGCCGTGGGTGACGATCGCCGACGTGCTGGCCGACGATGCCGGGCAGCTGCGCCGCACTCATACCCGGTTGTGTGCCGACGACGAAACGACTCCGAACGCCGCGGCGAAATGGGTCACCAGTTGGTATCCCGGGATGGTGGCCGACGCCGTCGGGTTCACGTTGGCGGCCGCCGCGGCCGGGCTGCTACTGGATTCAGCACGTCTCCGGCTGCGGCTGCACCCCGACGGCTGGGTGGACCAGGTCGACCCGCTGGGCTCAGCTGCGCCGGTTGGCTCAACTGGGTCGGCGGGCTCGTATCTGGCACCGCGCTCGACTGTCGATGCAGGCCCGACCGTCGCGGTGGCAGCCGGTCACCCATGGGCGGGACTCCCGGGCGTGCTGGTGGTTGCCGACGAGCACGAGGTCGCCCGGCTCGCAGTGAAGGCGCTGACGGTGGCCGTCGAGCCGCTGGTCGAGGGTTGTCGGACGCTGGCGCGGGTGGGTCGCACGTCGCTCTGGGCGGAGGTCGCCGACGGTTTCGGCCTGCCGCTGCTGATGCAGCCCGAGTTGCCGGTCGATCCGGCGGCGGTGCGCAGGCTGCAGAGCGGTTTGCGTGCCGAGGGAGCGCTATGGCGACGACGACCTGATCTTCGCGTCGACCACAACGGACGCAACGCGGACTATCTGGGTCGAAAGGGCGGCTGCTGCCTGGCCTATCAGTGCACCGACAACTCGGCGATCGACCTGGACTCGCTCGATCCGCAGAGCAGGGCCTTCGAGGAACGATTTCCGACCGGACCTGGCGAGCCGCGCTTCTGCAGTACCTGCTCCCTTCGCGAGCTGGGCGACTGCGAGGATCGACAGCTGTTCTGGCTACGCAGCGAACGGGAAGCCAGGTGCTCGCTCGCGGACGCGGAGTGACTCTCCTCGGCCGGAACTTCGGGCCCGACGGATAGCGCTGCGGAGTTGATGCGCCAGGGTCGTTGGTGATGTGCACCGGCATCGGGCGCAGGGCAGGCTTCCGATGTCGAACACTCGCGGTACTCCATCGATGAATGGGGCAAACGCCCCGCTGGGGATTGAGACCGGCCGGCCGGTGTCGGTTACCACCAACCGTCCAGACCCGCCGTCCGTCCCAACCCGGGCGGCGAACTGCCCATCCCAGGCGCGGGTGTCGCTGTGGGCTGCGCGACGCGAAGCTCGCTGCTAGGGTCGTGGCGATCGTGATCCATCGGCAGGAGGTGAGCCCCCCATGAACGCAGTTTCCGTAGTGGGTGCTCCGCTGCTGTGCACGATCGCGCGACTGAGGTAGTCGCCACCGGGAGCGCCCCACCAGGCAATCGCGAAAGGCGACTCCCATGAATGAAGAACAGTTTTCAACTCGGCACTTCACATCGTCCACGTCCTCCTACCGGCCGACGACAGATCAGGATCAGCTGCAGGCCGACGCCACGAGCCCGGTGCACGCGACGGGTGAGCGAGCGCTGGTCCTCGGTGGCGGCGGGTCGGCAGGCAATGCGTGGTTGATCGGCGTCATCGCCGGCCTGTTCGAGGCCGGATTGGATGTGACCGATGCCGATCTCATCATCGGAACATCGGCCGGTTCCACGGCGGCGGCCCAGATCACCGGCGCGAGCCCGACCCAACTGTTTGCCGACATCCTTCACGCTGCACCCCAGCACCGGCCACGTCCGGCCGGCGCCGCAGGCGCACGCGTTTCCACCGCTCGGAAGACACCCGTGGTCGACCATCTGCGAAGGACGGGCGAGATCATCGCCGCCGCTGCGGATCCGACCGACATGCGCCGCAAACTGGGTGCCTCTGCGATCGAGCTGGCAGCGGCATCGGACGGCTCCTGGCCAACGCGCTGGCGCTCTACCGTCGCGCCCCGGCTACCCAGCCAGGACTGGCCACAACGACCGGTGCTCATCACGGCGGTCGATGCCGATACTGGTGAACCGGTGGTGTTCGACCGGCACAGCGGAGTCGACTTGGTGGACGCGGTCGCCGCGAGCACTTCCAGTGGCCTCCCCTACGGTATCGGCGACAGCCGATTCATCGATGGTGGCTACCGACGGTCCAGCGAGAATGCCGATCTGGCAGCCGGATACGGCCGGGTGCTGGTGTTGTCGCCCCTCGGCGGCAGAACACGAGCGCCGCTCGAGTGGGGGATGGATCTTGCCACGCAGGCCGAGGAACTGCGCACGGGCGGCAGCAGGGTGGAGACCATCCTGCCGGATAGCAACTCCCACCATGCATTCGGCAACAACATGATGGATCTGTCGACGCGTGCGCCCGCTGCTCGAGCCGGTTACGACCAAGGGAAAGCCTCTGCCGGGCGGCTCGCTGAATTCTGGCACTGACGCCATGACTCGACCGGACCTCGATGGAATGAGCCTGACAAGCGTTGTTGGGGGACGGGTCAGGCCCCGGAAAGGATCGGCGAACGTTGAACCGCCAAGCCACCAACGCTGCCGTATCAACGCGGGCATCATCCGCCACGTGAGACATCATTGCCCGATCGAGGATTCGTGAACGACGGCGCGATACCGGAAGCCTCAGAACGGAGGTGGCGCATCCTCGGCATCAGATGGGTCGCTGTCATCGTCCGCCGGTGAAGACGGCTCGACCGCCCGGTCAGCTGTGCCAGAAGCGTTCGTACCCGCGTTCGTGCCCGCGTTCGTGGCCGCGTTCGTGCCCGCGTCTCGTGGCGTTGTCGTGACCCGGCGGGTTGCCGATGGGGTCGTCATCGGTGTTGGCCCAGAAGTCATTGTCCGGCGCATATTCGATCGGGCGCGGCCTGAGGTGGTGTCGCAAGAGCGCGGCGGTGAGCAGTTCTTCGATGACACCCGTTGATTGCTTGGAGCTTTCGGTCCTGGTGGTAGCCAGCATGTTTTCCAGGCGTTCGGCGAACGCGGCGCCCTGGTTGTCCATCCAGACCGAGTGCGGTGCGGTCGGGCATTGTTGTTTGGTGTACCGGTGGCCGGTCGGGCTGGTGAAATGGAGCGCGTAACTGTCGCGATCGGGGCGTACCCGCCAGTCGGTGTGATGCTTCATCAGATGGTGGCGCCGGCAATACGGGTCGAGGTTGTCCGGGCTCGTCGGTCCGCCCGCTGTGGGGTCGGCGTGGTCGAAGGGTTCTCGGTGGTCGAGGTCGCAACGCCAAACGGGCTGTCGGCAGGATGGGAAGCGGCAGGTTCCGTTGAGTGTCGCGACCTGGTCGCGGAGTTCCTGTCGCGGGCGATAGGTCAGAGACCCGGCGTGGGTGGCGATTCCGGTCTCTCCGTCGACCAGTTGGGTGGTAATCGTTGCAGCCGAAATGGCAATGCTGCGAGCAAGGCCCGCGGGAATGGCTCCGAACCCTTCGAGTTTGCCGGGCAAGTTGTCGAACCCGGCGAGAGTGCCCAGGCCGAGAGTGACTGAGAGGTGTGGTCGTCGGCCTTGCCGGGTAAACGTGCCAGTGGCGCGTTGACCTGTGCGCGCAGACAGTCTGGTCTGGTCGACCGACGAGCCGGTGCCGCGAATCTCGGACGAAATGCGGGTCACAGCGTCCGGCTCGGCGAGGCGGCACGGTGGGCCCTCGGAACCGAACGTGGGCATCACGACGACTTCCGCACCAGTCGGCGTGGCATCCAACAAGCGGTCATCGTCGCCGGCGGCGCCGGTCTGGTCGATGACTTCGGCAGGTTCCACAGATCCATCGCTGGCAGCTGACTCCGCTGAGTCGCTCGCGACGGGAACGGCAGCGGCCGTGCCGACCGGCGCGAGCACAGCAGCGGCCGGGCCGACCGGCGCGGGCACAGCAGCGGCCGTGCCGACCGGCGCGGGCACAGCAGCGGCCGTGTTGACCGGCACGTCAGAGTTGGTGCCGAATGACACGGCAGCGTCGGTGCCGATTGGCACGGCAGCGTCGGTGCCGATTGGCACGGCAGACGTCGATGCCGACTGGCACGGAGGAGTCGGTGGCACCCGCGGCATTCCCGGGCAGTTCGCTCTCGGCCAGATCGACTGGGCCGTGGTCGACCGGAGCAACCGAATTGGTGTCGCCAGTACGAGCCCGAATCGGTACGGGTTCAAACGATGCTGGTTTCGTATCGGCCGGGTCGGAATGGTTGGTGGACTTGCGGGTTGGTTCGGGATTGGCTCCCTCTGCCGGACAGCTGGTCTCGTCCACATCATGAGTGAGATCGCCGGCGTCGGCATCGACTCCTTCGGCTGGACAGACGGTCTCGTCCACATCAGGAGACGAAACGTCTGGTTCGCGGTCGCCAGTCTGCTGGTCGGGTTCGTCGGCGGCGGGGTGGCTCGCTCGCTCATGAGGCGTGGTGCTGTCGGCGAGAGGTTGACCCAGATATTCGCTCAGGTCGAGGTGTCCATAGGTGAGGAGCTGTTCGGCGATGTCGACGAGGGCGTCGACGCGGCGGGCAGCGATGCCTCGGTTGTCTCCGGGAGACGCGGCCGTACTGGTGGCGAGCAGGTCGCTGACCTGGAAGATCTTGACGGCTCCGTCCGCGGGGAGGAACGCCGACAAGGTGGCCATGGCATCGGGAAGTGCCTTGATAGCCAGGCTCCGTCGAGCGGCGCTGGCCTGATGGCGCTCTTCGGCGCCGTTCGGGTCGATGGTGATCACGGCCTGACCGGTGAAATCACGCAATTCGCTGGTGGTCAGCTCGCCGGCAGCAGGCAGGACCATGTCTTGAACAGCAGCGGTGTGCTCGGGGGTGAGCGGTTCGCAGTGTTCGGCAATGACTCTGGCCTTTCCTCGGTCGACGACGCCGTGTTCCAGGGACTCCAGCGTCGGCGCCAAGGAAGTTGTCATCGTGATCGCTTCCCGAACCCGTAGTCCGGCCGTGACCGGGGATATCCGGAGCGCTGCTGCCACTTCGGCACCGGCCAACGAGATTGCCGCGTCGGGGACCAGGTCCTGGATCTGCTCAGGAGTGGGGTCGGCGTGCATCCGGTTCCTCCGGGCCAACCGGCCCGCCAAACGCATCGGGTCACCGGCCACGAACGGAACCGAGAATGCAGCCAGCAGCCGCAGCTGGATGCCGGTCAGCAACGACAGCGCCTTCTCGCTCGCCGTGATCGCATCGACAAGAGCCGCACCGGTCAGCTCGGTCGGGTCGGCGGTGGCCAAGGCATGCAAGGAAGCGGTGTCGGCAGCACCGGCCGCGTGCTCGGCCCACGAACGATCGGAATCGCCGGTCGTTGCTTGATCCATTGCCAACCTCCCTTGACTCTTGGACTGTCCGAACGTATGTTCGAATCCTAGCAAGAGACGTGGAGCAGAGCAAGCACAATCCGACAGGACGAGAAATGAACGAAGACGTCGCCAGTTCCCCCACGACCGAGAGGGTCACTGTTGGGGCCAACGCGCCTGCTACGCCCGTTCGGCATCCGCTGGAGCGAGACTTGGCGTTGAGGGGGCTGGCAGGTCGATTCCTCGAGCCAGCTGAAAACGGTGCCACAGCCGGTGACCTGCTCTACTCCGCCATATTCGACGCCGCGACTGTTCACCTCTCCATCTTCTCACCCAGCCGGCATTCAGTGGCTCGCGATGTTCGGTGTACCGCAGACTTTGAAGGCCGTCCCTTGAGCTATGAACGGGTTATGACCACCGCGCCGCAACCGTGCCATCCTCGCGGATTGCAGCCCCATCGGCCGAGGCCGCAGCCACCGGATTCGCCGCGACCCCAGGCTCTTGTGGTCGGCTACAGAGCCGCCTTGACCGCCCGGGCGATCCTGTCAAATGTCGGTGCGAGATCGGTTCGCGAGGTCGGAACCTCGACCACCCTGATCCCACCGGGGTCTGTGATGGCCTCGGCCAGTTCTTCGGCGGTGGACACGAAAACGTGCTCGGCGCCGAACCCCTCGACGACTCCGGCCAGCATCGCGCCGTGTGGTGTCCCGAACACCCGGTCGAAAGCCCTGGCGTGCTGCGGTTCTCCGGGTTCCAGGGTGGAGAAGATTCCGCCGCCGTCATTGTTGCTGACGACGATGGCAAGTTCCGGCCGCGGCTCGTGCGGTCCGATGATGAGCCCATTCACATCGTGCAGGAAGGTCAGATCCCCGACCAGCGCCACCACCGGAACACCGACCGGGTCGGCCGCGGCAAGCGCTACACCGACCGCCGTCGAAATCGTCCCGTCGATCCCAGCCACTCCCCGGTTGGCGACAATCCGCACTCCCGACCGACTCTCGCTACCCAGCCCGACGTCACGCGGCGCCTGCGACGACCCGAGAACCAGCGTGGACTGCCGCGGCATAACAGCGACCAGATCACGCGCCAAGCGGGTGGAGCACCCAATGTCCGCCTCGTCCAGCACGGCATTGACCGCCTTGGCTGCGATCGCATCCGCGGCCCGCCAGTGAGCGGCCCACGCGGTGTCCGGGAGATCGCGCAGGTTCGGCCAGCCCGCGGCGACACTTCGAGCCGAATGGGTCGGGTCGGCGTAACCGAGCGGTGGGGCGATGACGTCCACCGCCACTCGTGTGTCGCCGAGCAGCCGCTGCACCTGGCGGAACAACGTGGGCCGGCCCAGCACGATCACCCGGTTCGGCAGCGAATCATTCAGGAATTCCGGCGCCGACAGCAGATGCATTCCCGCACCGAGCACGTTGTCGCCCGCTGCCCCGCCTGCCTCCGAGATCACCAAGTGCCCGGCATCGGCGACCGGGGCCGCCCACGGATGGGTCAGATCCGCCAGAAAGAGCAGCCGCTCCCCCGCCTCCGGGGTCGGCACGGACAGTCCGAAGGTGCCGTCGGGCACGTCGACCTGCGTCCATGGCCCCGGCCGACCGGACAGCGGCTCCGGCCAATCCTCCCCCGGCCCGGTCGGCTCGTCTCCGTCCGGCAGCAGAGGTTCGGCCAACGCAATGTTGAGTTGAACCGGCCCGGGATTGCGTCCAGCCCCGGCCGCCGCGGCAACCGCACGGCAGACCATCGATCGCCAGGCCGCGTTCTGGCCAGGGATGCGTTGCGGCACAGCGAATTCGTGGAACAACCGGAGCACCGAACCGAAGATAGAGCGTTGCTCGACGGTCTGATTGGCGCCGACGTCACGAAGCCAAGGTGGGCGATCAGCGGACAGCACCAGCAGCGGGACGCCGCCATGGTGGGCCTCCAGGACAGCGGGATGCAGGTTCGCCACCGCCGTGCCGGACGTGGTCACGACAATCGTCGGCCGACCGGATCCCCGAGCCAGGCCAAGCGCAAGGAATCCGGCCGTGCGTTCATCGATCCGCACATGCAGGCGGATCCGGCCGGCCGCATCCGCGGCGTGCAAGGCCATCGAGAGCGGCGCGTTCCGGGAGCCTGGGGCCAGCACGGCGTCGGTGACACCGCACGCGATGAGCTCGTCGATCAGGACACCGGCCAGCGCCGTCGACGGGTTCACAGCTGCCATTGTGGTCGGTACCGGGATCGACCGCGGCCGAGGGTCAGGAAGAGCGGTTGGGTCCGACAAGGCCTGGACCTCATCGCGATGGACGGGTTGGCAGGGACGTCGGACGCGTGGGTGCTCGCGCCGTGGCGAGGTGCCATGACGGGATCAGGCCAGCGCCGCGACCCGGTGCAGCCGCTCGATCCAGTACCTGGCGGTCTCCCGATCGGCGGCGACATCCGGGTAGCTATCGGGTTGCGGCGCTCGGTCCGGCACCGCGAGGTAGCCGCCGACGGGCAGCAACGTCGAGGTCGTGACATCGGTTGTCAACAGCGACGCGGTGCCCAGACCGCAGGCGTGATGCAGCTCCGGCAGTGCGGCCGCGAGTGCCAGCCCGGCGGCGAGGCCGACCGAAGTGTCGACCGCGGACGAGACCACCACCGGCAAACCGGCGGCTGCAGCAACTCGCAGCGCCGTCCGGACCCCACCGAGCGGAGCCACCTTGATGACCGCGATGTCAGCCGCCCCCGCCAGCGCGACGCGTGCCGGATCGGCGGCGCGGCGGATGGATTCGTCGGCGGCGATCGGCGGCGTCACCCGCTGCCGCACCTGGGCGAGCTCCTCGAGGGAGCGGCATGGCTGCTCGACGTACTCCAAGCCGCCGGCGGCCTCGTCGAGCAACTCGATGGCAGGCACCGCTTCCCGCACCGTCCAGGCCGCGTTGGCGTCGACCCTGATCCGGCCGATCGGTCCCAGCGCCTCGCGGACAGCGGCCACCCGGCGGGCATCGGCAGCCAGATCGGCGCGGGGATCGGCCACCTTGACCTTCGCGGTCCGGCAACCGGAGGTGCGCACCAGCTCACCGGCACGCTCTGGGCTGACGACCGGGACGGTGGTGTTCACCTCGATCCGAGGCCGGACCGATTGCGGCCACGGCATTGTGGCCGACTCGACCGCCGCTCGGAGCCAGGGCACACAATCGGTGTCGTTGTAGTCCCGGAATGGGGCGAACTCCGCCCACCCGAACTCGCCGCGAAGCAGCACGCCTTCGCGCACCGTGACCCCGCGGAACGGCTGGACCATCGGGATCGCAAAAACCCTTGCGGTGGAGAGCAGTTCGGCCAGATCGTCAGGCATGATGCGCACCCTGCTCCGGCCCCTCTTCGGCCGGCGATCGACGTGGCGATCCCCCGGCCTCGGGCCCACCGGGTAGGGGCGAAGCCGTCGGCGCTCCAGCCCACGGCCCACCGGCCAGCGGCCCAGCACCGGCCGGCCGGGAACCCGTCGGCTCGCCGGTCCAGGTGCTACCGGCTGGTGGCGCACCCGTCGGCTGTCCGATCCACGGCGCCACGGCCGGCGGCCCACCGTAGGGCGCGTCCGCTGGCAGCCAGATGGTCATCGCCACACCACGTTCCGGGGCCGGTGTGGCGGTGATGGTGCCGCCGAGCCGGACGATGAGACTGTGCGCGAGCGCGAGGCCCAGCCCTGCGCCGCCGGGCCGACGGGTGCGATAACGCTCATGCAGAACGCCCCTTTCGAAGGCAACCGGGTAGTCCTCAAAGGCCAGACCGGGCCCGCCGTCACGCACCTGCAGCACCGCGCCGTTCGGGACGGGGCCGTTCGGGAGGCCAGTCGGGCCGGGGCCGTTCGGGACAGGGCCATCCGGCACCGTGCCAATCGGGATAGTGCCACTTGGGACGGGACTATTCGGGACGTGACCACCCGGGACGGGACCACTCGGGACGGGGTCGCTCGGGAGGCCATTCGGGACGGAACCGTTCGGCACCGCGCCGACGTGCAGCACGAGCGGCCGGCCCGGCTCCAGTACCCGGAGGGCGTTCTCGGCCAGTCCGTCGAGCACCTGACGAACCCGGCGGGCGTCCGTGCTCACCACGACCGGGAACGTCGGCACCTCCACCAACAGCGGCACACCTCTGGCGGCACATCGTGGCTGCCAAGCGGTGGCCATCTCGGTGACCAGCGCTACCAGGTCGGTCGGTGCCGGGTCGATCGAGAAGTTGTCGGCACCCAACCTGGCCAGATCGAGCAGATCGGTGACGAGGCGCTCCAAGCGGGCGGCCTCGCCGACGATGCTGGCGCCGACGTCGGCCTGTTCCGCTGGATCGACCAATCCGTCGGCCAGCGCCTGCCCCTGGCCGGATATGCCGGCCAGCGGCGTGCGCAGCTCGTGCGACACCGACGCCAGGAAGTCACGCTGTCGGGACTCGCTGTGCTGCAGGGCATCCGCGAGTTCGTTGACCGCCACCGCCACCTCGGCGACCTCTCGCGGACCGGCCACCGGCGCCCTGCGGTCCCGTGCTCCGGCACTCATCGCGCGGGCCTGCACCGCCGTCCGACGCAGCGGTGCGGACACCGCTCTGGCCACCAGCAGACCGACCAGCACGGCCACCGCGGTACCGCCGAGAACCGCCCACAACAGCCGCCGCTCGAGTGCCTGCCGGGTCGCCGCCGCAACGTCGGCCGGAGTCACCAGGGCGAACCCACCGGTCTGCGAGGACCTGGCCTCGACCAACTGGAGTCGACCACCGGCGACCGCGGTGCCCGAGACCGACCGGCCGCCGACGGCCAGGTGGGCGCCGGCCTCGGCGGCGGCTCTTTCGGCGACGCGGCCGGCCTCGGAGAACTCGCCGTCCGGGCCGATGGTCACCACAGTGATGCCCTGCTCGGCCAGCACCGCATCGGCGACCGCGAGCGGGTTGCCCGCGTCCGGCGGATTGCCAGTGCCCGACGAGCCCGATGCCAGTTGAGCAGCAATGACGTCGGCCCGGTCGGCGAGCGCCTCGGTGGTCACATCGATCAGGGTCCGCCGGACGACCAGTACCCCGGCCACGCTGGCGATCACCGCGACCAGCACCGCCACCGCGGTCACCAGCAGCGTGACCCGGACCGCCAGGCTGGTCCGCCGGCGGCTCACCGGGACTCCACCGAATGCCCGAACCCGCGCACCGTCCTGATCGGACTGGCAACGCCCAGCAGCGTGACCCGGACGGCCAGGCTGGTCCGCCGGCGGCTCACCGGGACTCCACCGAACGCCCGAACCCGCGCGCCGTCCTGATCGGACTGGCAACCCCGAGCAGCGTGACCCGGACGGCCAGACTGGTCGGCCGGCGGCTCAGAGCGAGTCCACCGAGTAGCCGATATTCTCATCGGGAATCCGCCGAGTACCCGACCCCGCGCACCGTCCTGATCGGACTGGCATCGCCCAGCTTCGAACGCAGCGCCGCCACATGCACATCGACGGTCCGGACGCCGGCCGCCGACGAGTACCCCCACACCGAACTGAGCAGGCCGGCCCGCTCGAACACCCGCCCCTGGTTCCTGACCAGGTACAACAGCAGATCGAATTCCGTTGCGGTGAGTTCGATCTCGATACCTGTAGAGTCCGCGGAGACGGTCCTGACAGTGTTGTCGGGACCGTCCTGTCGCGCCGGATCCACCCACACCCGGCGCTGCCCCGGATCGATCCGGACGCGGCCCACCCGGACCACCGGGGACGGCGCCGAACCCGGACCGGTCGACCGCCGCAGCACCGCACGCACCCTGGCCACCAGTTCCCGTGGGTTGAACGGCTTCACCAGGTAGTCGTCGCCGCCCAGCTCGAGACCGAGGATCCGGTCCACATCCTCGTCCCGCGCCGTGACGAAGAGCACCGGCGTCCAGTCCCCTGCCGCCCGCAGTCGCCGGCACAGGTCGAGGCCGTCGATGTCCGGCAGGCCGATGTCCAGCACGATCGCGGCCGGGCGGTCCCGGCGGATCGCCGATAGGCCGTCCTGCCCGGTCCCGTGCACCTGCACCCCGAAACCGGCCGCCGAGAGGTACCGGCGGACGACGTCGGCGATGACCGTCTCGTCCTCGATCACGATCACCAGTCCACGCGACTCCGGCGCGCTCGCTGCTGTCATCGGCTCAGCCTCGACCACGGCGGGCGTTCCCGACCAGTCCACGCGCCGAGGTCGGCCCGCTGATTTCGGAACCCCAGTGCTTGACGGAACCCCAGTGCTTGACGGAACCCCAGTGCTTGACGGAACCCCAGTGCTTGACGGAACCCCAGTGCTTGACGGAACCCCAACCCGGATGAAGCAGCGGCGTTCAGTTGCAATGCGCCTGTTGGACCGCGGTGAGATCGGCGACGATCGTCTTCAGCGGATCCAGCACCTGGCTGCGCAGCGCCGACCGATCGGTGTACAGAGTGGCCAACTCGCTGTTCCCGTCCGCCGTGGCAGCAGCGGCCTTGTCGTTCAGCCAGGCGATCGAGCCTCGGGTGCCGGCATCGGCTTCGAGTCGCTGCACGACCCGCTGCCGCTTGTCCAACGCCTTGTCGACGTGATCGCAATAGGCCGGTCGGTCGGCAGCGGTCGCCTGACCGGCGACAACGGCCTGACCGGCCGCGACGGCCTGACCGGCGACAACGGCCTGACCGGCGGCAGCAGCCTGACCGGCCGTGACGGCCTGGCCGGCAGTCTGGGCCGCCGCTGGGCCGGCAAGGGCGAGCGCGATCGCCACCGCCCCGGCCGCAAGCCCGCCGGCCACCACACCGAAAGCTGCCTTCTTCCCCATGATTGATCTCCTCTGCCTCGTCGTTCGTGGGTGTTACTTCCTGCCTGACAGAGACCAGATTGCGCCCGCCCTTTTCGGGCCCGGACAGGGGAATGTTCGGGTTCGGTGAAGATTCAGCGCCGCACCAGCAGGTAGCTCCGCTCGCTCGGGTACTCGACGTCAGGGACGTGCGGCCGATCCAGCCGCGCGACCAGCGTCAGCCCCGCGTCCCGCAGCGCGTCGATCTCCCGCGCCGGGTCCAGGAAGCGGAAGGTCAGCGACACCTCTGCGCCGAGCCACTGCGTCATGGTGCGCCGACCACCCGGTCGGATCTCCTCGTCTGCGGTATGGAACGCGATCAGCGCATGTCCGGCCGGCGCCAGCACACGGCAGAACTCCCGGTAGGCAGCGGCCCGTTGCCGATCGTCGAGGTGGATCACCGCATACCAGCTGACGATGGCCGCCAACGAGGACGAGCGCATCGGCAGCGCGGTCATATCGGCCGCGCAGAACGGCAGCGCCGTCGTTGCCCGGCCCAGTCGGCACATCTCCGGGGACAGATCCAGGCCGAACACCCGCGCGCCTGAATGTGCGAGTGAGGCACTGACATGACCCGGGCCGCAACCGATATCGGCGATGATGCCGTCGCCGGCAAGCTCGAGCAGCGCCGCGAGCAGCGCCCGGTCGACGGGTTTGCCGTCCAGTTCCCCCGCCACGTGGGCCGCATAGGCCACCGCAACGGAGTCGTAGGCAGCCCGCGTCAGAGCCAAGGCATGGGAACTCACCGATACCCCTTGCTGCCCACCGCAACAGCAAGGGGGCTGCGCGGATCCTCCCCGTCGGCAAGCGATCTCAGCAGCCGCGCGAAATCGTACTGAGGATCCCACCGCAGCTCGGCGCGGGCCCGCGCATTGTCGTACACCCGGTTGATGCCCGGGAACATCCGCCAACCGCGCTCCGCATAACGACTCTCGAAGTCCGGATACAGTCGCCGCACGACGGCAGGCGCCGACAACCGCAGCGAAGCCAGGTCCGCCGGGGTGAACGGCGTGGTCGCGCTGACGATGTACCGGCCGAAGCCGATCTCCGGTGCAGAATCGAGGGCGCACCGGTGGGCCTGCACCACATCGGCGAGATCTACTCTGCGGTAGAGCATCTCGTTCGCCTGCACATTGCCGTTCGAATACCGGGCGCTGATCTCGGGATCGTCGTCGGGCTCCGGGAAGAATCGGCTGGTCCGCAGGATCACGATGGGCAGGCCGCTGTCCCGGTGGATCAGCTCGCAGACGTTCTCGGCTGCCACCTTGGTGACGCCGTAGATGTTGCGCGGCACCGGAACGGTGTCCTCGGTGATCCAGGCCGCCGGCGCGCCGTCATCCGGAATGAGCGCCCGACCGAAGGTGCTGGTCGTGCTGGTGAAGACGAACCTCTCGACACCTTGCGCGACAGCCTGCTCCAGCAGGACCAGAGTCCCGGTGACGTTGGTGTCGACGAAGGCCTGCCGGGTCGAGGACCGGGCATGCGGCTGGTGCAGGGTCGCGGTGTGCAACACCGCTCGGACTCCCTGCAGCGCGCGCCGCACCGCCGAACGATCGCCGACGGAACCGATGAAGTCGGTGGTCGGGGAAGCCCGCACATCAAGACCGATCGCGTCGTGGCCGTCCGCGCGCAGCGTCCCGACCAAGGCCTCGCCGAGATGTCCTGAGCTGCCGGTGACCAGAATCCGCATGCACCCATCCCTACCGCACAGGCAGTTGGGCATCCATCGCGGTGTCCGCACGCGGCACCAACCGGCCGGTCGCCGCCAGCTGTTCGAGCAGGTCGGCTCCCTCACGGCCCGCGTCGTGGGCCGCCATCTCCCGCTGCAGTCGTTCGGCGGCGGCGGCGAAGTCCGGGACGCCCAGCACTCGCTCCACCCCACCGCGAACCGCGGCAGGGGTGGGCGTCGTGGTTCCGAGCTTGACCCCGACCCCGGTCCACTCGATGCGCGCGGCGATCTCCGCCTTCTCCTCGGTGGTGCCGGCCTGCACGATCGGCACCCCGTGCGCCAGCGCCAGGGTCACGCCGGTGTAGCCGCCGTTGGTGACGAACACATCGGCGTGTTCGAGCAGGAGGTCGTAAGGGATGAAGCGGGTGATCCGGACGTTCGACGGCACCTGTCCATCGAGCCGGTCGACCAGCTGATCCGGATCGCCCGAGCCGGTGGTCACCACCACCAGCACATCGGCATCGGCAAGACCGGTGATGGTCGGCACCAGGAGTTCGCCGACGTCGGGCCGGATGCTGCCCTGACTGACCACCACGACCGGTCGGCCGGACCCGGTGACCTCGGGCCACCAGGACGGCGGGGTCCAGTCCTTCGGCAGATCGGGGCGCAGGGCACCGACCCAGTGCACCTGCGGCGGCAGTGACCGGTGCGGATACTCGAACCCCGGCGTGCAGCCCTGCAGATGCAGGTAGGGGGAGGACATCTCGTCGAGCACGAAGCCGTCGGCCGCCGGCAGGCCCAGGTCCGACCGGACCCTGCGGTAGACCCGATCGGCATCGGCAAAGATGAACCGGCGGGCGACCGCGCGCACCGCGGCATTGCGCAGCCGTCCGATCGGTCCGCGCATGGGCTTCATACCGGGACCGAACGGCGGTGTGTCCGGCTCCTCGAACGGCAGCGGTCCATCACCGAACGTCGCCCACGGCACCTGCTCGAGTTCGCCGACGAGCCCGACCCCGACCATCAGTCCGTCGCAGAGCATGGCGTCGACGTGATGTTCGGCGATGATCCGTCGGAGATCGCTGACCCGCTCCGGGGCATGCCCGACGAACACGTCGGCGAACACCCGACGGATGGTCTGCACCGGGGACAACTCCCGATACTGCGACCAGTGCTCGGTGAGATCCTTCCCACCGAAATCCTCGGCGTCGCGATACGGCAACGGCTCGGCACCGACAGCGACGATCTGCGGATGGAAAGCGGCTCCGGCGTACCACAGCACCCGATGGCCGCGTTCGATCAGCCGGGCCGCGAACGGCAGCGGGTTGGCGGTGTGGGCCGGCACCGGAATGCTGGCGAACAGGAAAGTGCTCACTGATGGTTCTCCTCTGTGTGACCTGGCGACTGTGTGACATGGCGACTGGGACTGGGACTGTGGACGTGTGGACTGGCGACGATGACTGGCAACGATGACTTGCGACGGCCGCCGGGCGATTTCCGCTTCGGACCAGCAAGTTGGATAGACTGATAGTATAGTCATTTGACGAGGAGTCCAGTGAATATTTCCAGGTCGTATTCCAGCGCGGTCCGCGACGACGCGGCCCGGGCCACCGAGCGCCGGATCATCGATGCCGCGGAGCGCCAGTTCCTCGAGAACGGTTACGGGGCAACGACGGTGGCGATGATCGCGGCGGCGGCCCAGGTCTCGAAGCAGACCGTCTACAACTCGTGCGGGTCCAAGGCCGAACTGCTCAAGCGGCTCTACGACGTCCGGTTGGTCGGTGACGACGAACCGATCGCCTTCGGAGACCGCCCGGAGATCCGGGAGATGGAGGCGTTGACCGACCCGCGGGCCTTCTTGGTGGCGTACGGCCGGGTCGGCGGCGTGCTGCTGCAGCGGCTCGGTCCGTTGCTGTCGGTGATCATCGCCGGGGCGCATGCCGGGGACCCTGATCTGGTGCGCCACCTGCAGACCACCGACGCCGAGCGGCTGATCGGCGCGTCCGGGGTGGCCGCCCGGTTGACCGAGTTGAACGCGCTACGGCCGGGCATGACCGAGGACCGGGCCAGGGACATCATCTGGACCATGAACAGCGTCCCGGTCTGGACCGAGCTGACCTCCGGCCGGGGCTGGAGCCTGGACGAGTACGCGGACTGGATCGGCACGGCGTTCGCCGACCTCCTGCTACCGCGCGAATGATGCCGTGCCAGGCTGGGTGGGATGCCGCGACTGCTGGAAGTTCTCGAGGTCCCGACCGGTGACCGGTTGCAGGACCTGTTGCCGCGGCTGCAGCGCGCACTGGCCGGTGACGGCCCCGCGTTGCTGCCGGTCCCGGCGGGCAACCCGGCCGAGGCCGGCCGGTTGATCACCGGACTGGCCGGCGGGGCGGCACTGTCCGCCGCCGAGGACGACCCGGCCGACCCGACGGCTCTGGTCGTCGGCACCTCGGGCTCGACCGGGATGCCCAAGGGTGCGTTGCTGCCGGTCGGGGCACTGATCGCGTCCGCGGATGCCACCAGGTGCGCGCTCACCTGCACCGGTGGTCTGCACCCGCACCGGACGAACGGCCCGGCGCGGCCGGCCGAACCGAGCGGCAGCTGGCTGCTCACGCTGCCCGCCCACCACATCGCCGGGATCCAGGTGTTGTTGCGGTCGGTCGCCGAGGGCAGCACGCCGGTGATCATGGACACCGGGCGACCGTTCACCACCGAGGCGTTCATTGCTGCGGTGCAGCGGATGCCGTCGGGACGACGGTTCGTCTCGCTGGTGCCGACCCAGCTGCACCGGATCCTGGTCGACCCGGAGGCGACGACGGCGCTGGCCACGTTCTCCGCGGTCCTGGTCGGCGGCGCGGCCACCCCGCAGGCGATGATCGACGACGCCCAGCAGGCGGGTGTCCCGGTCGTCACCACCTACGGGATGAGCGAGACCTGTGGTGGCTGCGTGTATGACGGCGTGCCGCTGGAACTCGTTGCGCTGTCGATCGACTCGGGCGCTCCCACCGCAGCCGGGCGGGTGTCCATCACCGGCCCGATGGTCGCCCGCGGCTATCGGGACCTGCCGCATCACCCGGCATTCGTGCGGCGCCCCGGCGATCAGTACCGCACCTTCGTCACCGACGACATCGGAGTCCCCGTGCGTGGCCGGGTGCGGATCGTCGGCCGGGCCGACGACGTCATCGTCACGGGCGGGATCAAGATCGATCCGGCGGTGGTGGAGTCGGTGCTGATCCGGGTCTCCGGGGTTGCGGAGGTGGTGGTCACCGGGGTTCCGGACCCGGAGTGGGGCACCGCGGTGGTGGCGGTGGTGGTGCCGTCGGCGCCGGGCGTCCGACCCGATCTCGGCACGCTACGAGCAGCAGCCGGCTACGCCCAGGGCCCGGCCGCCGCGCCGAAACACCTGGTGGTGGTGGACGACCTGCCCCTTCGCGGCCCGGGCAAGCCCGATCGGCAGGCGATCCGCGCCCTCGCCGCGCGCGAGGTCGGGCGCCAGCAGATCGACGGGGCGGAACCACCGATACTAGCCGGTGTTCTCGGGCCCCACTGAGCAGGTGGTCGAGCTGTGGTCAGATCGTGTGGTCGACCAGGTCGAGGATGTACCTGGCAGCGGTTGCCCGGTTGGTCGCAAGACGTCGGACCTCGTCGGTCGGCGGGCCGGCCAGGAATTCGAACGGGACGGCGGACAGGCCCGAGAAGATCAGCATCAGGAGTGCATGGGCCCGACGGACCACCGCGGCATCGACCTCACAACCCTCTGCCCGCAGACCATCGACGTAGCCGGCGGTGCAGGCGCGGTCGGTCGCCGGGAGTTCATCGGCCGGGCTCCGACCGAGTTGGACGTCGCCGAGCACCAGCTGGCTGAGATCGAAGCCCAGCGGTTCCGGCGCCCAGAAACCGAAGTCGATCAGCACCAGACTCTGGTCGGGCCGGACGAGAAGATTGTTGGTGCAGGCATCCCCGTGCGAGGCACCCATGGGCATCTGTTCGAGCTCGTTGGCGTACTGCTCGACGAGATCAGCAGCAGACAAGAGCCTTTCCCGCAGCTCGGCGTCGAACGTCATGGCCACCAGCGGGTGTCGCCAGATCTCTTCACTGCGCAACATCGGCAGGACCTGATGGCTCAACCGGCCGTCGACATACGCTCGCACCACGCGAACGTTGGCGAAGTTCCCGATCCCGGCCAGTTCCTGCACAGCCGGTCGTGCGGCGAGCCGCCCCAGCAGGTAGGCAGCCTCCGACAGCTGATCCACCGTCCACACCCTTGGCACGACGGGGATTTCTTCCAGCCACACGGCGGCGGACTTCTCATCGAGATCCCGGACCGCTGCGGCGCGCGGCATGGTCAGTCCGGGCGGCAGCCGGGACGCCAGATCCGAGCGGTAAACCAGCGGTTCGGTCCGCCACGGCACCCCCGCTTCGGCAACCTCCGCCAGGTGCGGTGGGATCGCCGCGAACTGCGGCGACCTGGCCCACGACTGCACGTGTTTGACGAAGAAGCTGAAATCGGTCATCTCACCCGCGTGGCGGACCGTACCGCGCAGCCAGTACCGACCGGCAGTGGTGATGGCATCGAGGTCGTAGGGCACGACCTCGGCCGTGGAGCTGACCAGCGCGACCGAGCCGGATTCCGCACCGATCCACCCCGCCACGATCTCGGCGAGTTCGTCGTCGGTCACATCGGCCGGGCCGAGCACGCTGCGGTCAGCCATCTGCCTCTCCTACCTGGTAAAGCTGCTTTCCTACTACAGGAGAAGGTAAAGTAGCTTTATGACCTCGGTCAAGGATTTTTTTCCGGAACGCGAATGGCACGCGCCGCTGCTGATGGGTCTGCTGCTGCGCGAGGTGGCGCAAGCGTTCGCGGCCGACGACTGGAACGGTTTGCGACAGTCGCATTTTCGGGTGATCTCGGCCGTGCCCGCCGACGGCATCACGATCACCGAGCTCGGTGACCGGGTCGGCATGACCAAGCAGGGTTGCGGCCAATTCGTCACAGCGCTCACCGAGGCCGGTTACCTCCATGTCGGACGTCGCTCGATCCGACGGCGGACCCGGATCGTCTTCCGCACGGCCTTGGGCGGTCAGACCGTTCAACGGGTGCGGGCCCGGATCATCCAACTCGAGCGCGAGTGGGCCTCCCAGGTGGGCGACGATCGCTATCGGGTGTTCCGCGACGTCCTGCAGGAGCTGGCCACCGAGGTACGCCCATCAACCGACGGGAGCATTCGACATCGAACCGAATGACCGAACCCGCCGCCGCGCCAGGTTCACCCGGGCCGAACTGGAGTCCTTCCACGGCGCAAAGGTCGACGACCTGCTGGGACCCGGCCTGCGGCTGTTGTTCGTCGGGATCAACCCGGGACTCTGGACGGCCGCCGTGAACGCCCATTTCGCCCGCCCCGGCAACCGCTTCTGGCCCGCGCTGGCGCTGGCCGGGATCACTCCGACCCTGATCGATCCCAGTGCCGGGATGACGCCGGCGGACCGGGCTGTGCTGGTCGATGCCGGCATCGGGATCAGCAACCTGGTCCCGTACGCCACGGCACGGGCCGACGAGTTGACCACGGCACAGATTCGGGACGCGGCGGCATCGCTGACCTCCTTGGTGGAACGGACCCGGCCGCGGGTGGTCGCCGTGCTCGGTCTGACGGCCTACCGGCAGGCCTTCGACGACCGCCTGGCCCGCCAGGGCCGGCAGCCGAACACCCTGGCCGGTGCGGAGCTGTGGGTGCTGCCCAATCCGAGCGGGCTGAACGCGCATGAGACGGCGCTCTCACTGGCCGCCGCCTACCGGCGGGCTGCCCTCGCCGCCGGGGTCGCGGTGTCCGAACCGGCGGTCGGTGGACAGTAGGGTCGGTCCAGTGGCAACTGCTCAGCAATGGTTCTCGGCGTCCCGACCCCGGACGCTGCCCGCCGCGGTCGCGCCAGTCCTGGTCGGCACCGGCGCCGGGTTCGCCCTCGGCGGCTTCTCCTGGCTCCGCGGCGGCCTGGCCCTGATCGTCTCCCTGGCGCTGCAGGTGGGGGTCAACTACTCCAACGACTACTCCGATGGCATCCGCGGCACCGACGCCGACCGGGTCGGTCCCACCCGGTTGGTGGGGTCGGGCCTGGCCCGCCCGTCCTCGGTCAAGAAGGCGGCCTTCGCCTGCTTCGGCGTCGCCGGCGCGGCGGGTCTGATCCTGGCCGCCCTCACCTCCTGGTGGCTGTTGCCGGTCGGCGTCGCGGCGGTCGCGGCCGCCTGGTTCTACACCGGCGGCCCGAAACCGTACGGCTACGCCGGGTTCGGTGAGATCTTCGTCTTCGTCTTCTTCGGCCTGGTGGCCGTACTCGGCACCACCTACGTGCAGGCCGGGCGGGTCTCGCTGACCGCAACCGCCGCCGCGATCGGCATCGGCCTGCTGGCCTGTGCGCTGTTGATGGCCAACAATCTGCGGGACGTGCACACCGATCAAACCTCCGGCAAGCGGACGCTGGCGGTGCTGCTGGGCGAACCGCTCAGCCGGCGGGTGTTCGCCCTGACGGTGGCCGGCGCCTTCCTGGCCGTCGTGGTGATCGGGATCAGGCACCCCTGGTGCCTGATCGCGCTGCTGAGCGTGCCGTTGGCGGTCCCACCGGTCCGCCAGGTGCTGGGCGGCGCGCGCGGGCGGGCGCTGGTCGTGGTGCTCGGCGCCATCGCCAGGGTGGAGATCGTCTACGCCGTGCTGCTGGCGTTCGGCCTGGCTGCGCCGGTCTGGTTTCACACCGGCTGAGCCCTCCGCTGGCACGATGGGTGCATGTTCATCGCGGGCACGGAACAGGCGAAGATCATCATCGCCGAACCGGAGGCTCTGCGGATCGCGCTCTACGTCCGTGATGTCGCGGGTCTGCAGCCCGTCACCGATCCGGTGATCCCGCCGCTCGACCCGCCCGCCGACGTCTGGCCGGCCTGGTCGCGGCAGCCCATCGAGGTCCCGGAGGGTGGCGGCGTCCGGCTGCTCCGCGGCCGGGCACCGGACCTGACGATCGCCGGCACCCAGTGGGCCAGGTGGTGGAAGCACGCACTGGGGATCGGCTCCGGCGCGATGGACGACCTGAAGCCACCCGATTTTCCGGCCCTGGCGCCGGTCCCGGACCTACGGGTGCTGATGCAGCGGCACTTCCACAACGCCAGCCTGTGGTCGGACGGGTTGCGAGACGACCCCCGCTACAAGCGAGCCCACTCGGCCCCCGGCCAGGGCCTGAACGCGCTGGTCCGGGAACTGCCGACGATCCTGCGCCGAACTCCGCTGCCGTTCACGGTCCGGATCACCGTGATCGGCGTGCAGACCAAGCACGCCTGGATCCTGACGCCCGACCACCTGCTGCTCACCCGGCATCTGATCGCCGACCTGGACAACGCCCTTGACTGGTTACGGCCCCGGATCATCGCCCTGGCCGCGGGTCACAGTGCCGCGGGTCAGAGGGATTCGTAGATGGCGCTGGAGATCGCCGCCTCGTCCCCGAAGACCTCCCCGACGTCCTCGCCGAGAGTTTCCACGGTGACCGGGCCTGCGTCGTTGACCATCAGCGCGTAGGCGACGGTCCGGCCGCTCTTCGTCTCGATGTAGCCGGCCAGGTTCTGCGCCTTGAGGGTGAGGCCCTGGCCGTCGGCGGTCGGGTCGACGGTCGTCCCCGGTTTGGCGAACACGTGGCCGGCGCCTGGCAGGTCGACACCGGCGGTGGCCAGCGAGCCGTCCTCGCCCATCACCGGCAGCGCGGCCCGATACTGCTCCGCGACGTCGGTCTTGCTCATCGCGGTGAGCATCTGCACCAGCGCCCGGGGAGCGGCCTGGCTGTCCGGGGTTCCGCTGCCGTTGGTCGGGAAGTCGAACTGGTCGCCGTTCACGCCGTACTTGTCGACCAGGATCTGCCGTTCCGCAGCCAGCGCACCCTGGATCGACTTCTGGTCCTGGGTCAGTCCGAGCAGGCTCAGGCTCAGATTCGCCCCCAGGTTGAGGCTGACCTTGAGCACCAGTTGCGCCGTCTGCGCGAACGGTGCGGACTCGTAGGACGCGACGAGGGTGTCGGCCGGGTAATCACCGGGGATGACGGTCGCCGACAGGGCGTCGGCAGCGTTGGCCGCCACGGCGGGCGCCGTCACGGCCACCCCCTGACGGCCGAGCGCCTCGATGAAGGCGGTGCGCATGTAGGCATCGGGCTCCTCGATCCGGAACGTCCCGACGAACGAGTTGATCCCGGTGAGCGGAGCGACGTAGTCGACCGGAATCTCCCCGGACACGGTGACCGTGCACCCGGGTGTGCCGATGCATTCCGGCCGTCGGTCGTCCGAGAGGGTGACCGTCGAGGCGGAACCGGCCGGGCCGGTGGTGACGGTGCCGTCAACGGTGAGGGCGGCCGACTCCGGCCGGTAGGTCACGGTGGCCGGTTGACCGACCTCGCCCGGGGTGATGGTGACGTCCACCATGTTCTCGTTGAGCATCACCGGGGTGATCAGCAGCGGGCCGTTCGGCACCCGGTAGGGCTCGAACATCCTGTCGTCGATCACCACATCGCCGCTGACCGCGGAGATCCCGGATTCCTTCACCTGCCGCGCCAGGTCGTCGAGCGCGTACAGCGGGTCCTGCGGCGTCAGGATCGCCGATCCGAGCCCATTGGCGTCGTTGTGGTCGAAGTTGGTGAACTCCACGGTGTCCGCGTCGATGCGGCGACCGCCGAACTCCAGATCACCGCCACCCACCAGGATCAGGTTGCCGTCCAGCGTGCCGTCGGCGGCCACCGTCCCCTGCCGATGCACCGGGGTGACCTGCCGATGGTCGGCGCCGAGCTCGTCGAGCGCGGCACCCACCGAGAACAGCTTGCGGGTCGAGCCGGTCAGCGACATCTGGTCGGCGTTCAGCTCGTAGAACGACTCCCCCGTCTCGATGTCGGTGACCAGCAGGCTCCAGGTCGCGTCGGCGTACCTCGGCTTGTCCATCACCGAGGTGATCTCCGCCGGCAGTACCGCATCCGGGGCAGCGCTCGAACCGGCTGCGGACGACGTCGCGGCGGAAGACCCACTTGACGACGAGGGTGCCGAGGATGGCGCTGCGCGTGGTCGGCGCGGAAGAGGACCCGGAACTGCAGCCGGCGACCAGGGCCGCGCTGAGCCCGAGTACCGCGGCCACCCGGAGCCGCCGTGCGGTCAGCTGTCGAGCATGTCGTGCGGTCATCTGTTTCAGGCTCCCGACAAGGCTCGCTGGAAAGCATCCGCAACCCCGGCGATATCCGGACCGGATTGGGTCAACGCGGTCGCCGAATCGGGGTAGGAACCCCCACTCATGTACAGCGCGAAGACGAGCTCGCGGCCCTGGTCCGTGGTCATGTACCCGGCCAGATTCTGCACGCCCCAGTACAACCGGCCGGTGCCGGGGTCGGCCGCCGCGCTGGTGCCGGTCTTGGCGACGATCTTGCCCTTGGCCGGACTGTCCTTACCGACGGCGGACAGCGAGCCGGTCTCGCCGTAAATCGGCAGGCCTGCTGTCAGCACGTCCCCCCAGGGCTGGGTCCGGGTCCAGGCCATCCAGTTGGAGATCTGTTTCGGAGTGACCGAGGCCGGGTCCTTCCCCTGACCGTCGACGAGCACGACGGCTTCGGTCTCCAGTCCGGCCTTGTCGATCTGCCCGCGGATCACCTTGAGCCCGTCCTCGCATTTGGTGGAACCGGCGTTCACCGCGAGCAGACACAACATCGCGTTCGCACCGGTGTTGTAGCTCGTCTCCAGGATCATCCCGCCCATCGCGCTGAGCGGCGGCGAGGTCAGCGATGCGACCTGCTGATCGGCCGGGTAGCTTCCGACGGCCGGCAACGCGGCCTCGCTGTTGAGCGCGACAGCCGGTGCGGCGACGGTGACCCCGGCCCGGGTCAGGGCCTCGATGAACAGGGTCCGCGCCCAGCTCGCGGCGTCCGGGATCCGATAGACAGTGAGCTGCGACTTGCCGGCCTCGATGGTGCCGCTGACCGTGACCGCCGTCGGATTCTCCGGATCGGCGGCCACCTTCAACTCACCGGGTGTCCCGGCGTCGGTGGTCGTCACGGTCGAGGTGACGGTGAACGCCGCCGTCTGCGGGCTGCTGGCAACCGTGGCCGGCTGACCGACAGAGGTTGCGGTGACGGTGATGTCGAGCAGATTGTCATTGACGAAGATCGACGGCACCAGCCCTTCCTGACCGACGTAGGTTTCCCAGAGCCGGGTGTCGATGGTGACGTTGCCATCGATCTGGGTGATGCCCGAGGCCGCCACCTGCGCGGCCAGGTCGTCGAGCCCGGCCAGCGGGTTGCCCGGAGCGACCGCCGCGTTGGGTGCACCGACGTCGCCGTACACGTGGTCGATGGTGGTGGCGGTGAACGAGTTGTCGAACTTGCCCTGGGCGGCGTTCCGGCCGCCCATCGCGAGATCGCCGGAGGCGACGAGGACGAGGTCGCCGGCGACAACGCCGCCCGCCGCCGGGGTGGTGACGTAGACCGGTGTGGTCAGCGTGGTGTCCGGTCCGAGGACGCCGTAGACACTGCCGACGGTGAAGTTCTTCGCCGTCGACGCGGTCAACACCATCTCGTCCGGGCGGTTGGCCATCAGTACCTCGCCGGTTTCCGCGTCCGCGACGTAGTAGTTCCATCGCGCGGTCTTGTAGGCCGGCTTGTCCATGATCGCTTGAGCATCCGCCGGCAGGACACCGATCGGCGCCGCTGAGGTCGGTCCGACGCCGGCCGCTGTGGGATCGGTTGCACCGGAAGTGGTTGCGCCGGAAGAGGACGAGCCGGCCGAGGTGCCGGCTGCCGGTGACGCCGCCGTGGTCGACGTAGCGGAATCCGACGACGAGGTACAGGCACTGAGCACCGCAAGGGATGCCACCGTTGCCACCACGACACCAGCGCGCCGTGCTCGCTCGTGACGGATGTACCCGTTGGTCCGCATAGGAACTCCTGTTCACCGGCGCGCACCAGCCGGTCCGGTGCGCAGACGAACCAGGAGCGTGCTGCAGTCCGCGACGTTCCTGGGCGTTCCCCAGTAGTTTTCTCGGCGAAACACCCGGAGGTAATAGACCTAGATCGCCATTTGGGTCAGCCGGCGACGGCGGTCGGCTCCGGCAACAGCACCACCTTCCCGGCGACACCACCGGACTCGGCGTAACGCAGGGCAAGGGCCGCGTCGGCCAGCGGGAAGGTTCGGGCCACCTGCGCGGAGATCGCCCCGGATGCCAGCAGCCCGAACACCTGCTCCAGATCCTGCCGGAGTTCGGCCCGAAAACGCTGCGGATGCCTGGCCTTTCCGGCCCACAGGTTGTAGAACGTCGCCTTGCGGCGGTTCGGCAGCAGATTCCACCAGGTCAGCCTGGCGAACAGCTTCAGCACCGGCAGCCGCGGGTTCCCGGACTCGTTCTTGGTCGATGCGGAGCCGTACGAGACCAGCGTGCCGCCGGGGGCCAGCATCCGCCAGGACGCGACGATGCCCGACCCGCCGACATGGTCGAACACCGCGGCGACGCCGTCCGGGGCGAGCTCACGCACCCGGGCCGGCACGTCCTCGTCGCGGTAATCCACTCCGATCGCACCCAGCTCGCGGAGTTGGCCCTGGTTGGCGGCCGAGGCGGTCCCGATCACCCGGATCCCGACGTGCGTGGCCAGTTGCACCAGCGTGGAGCCGACGCCGCCGTTGGCTCCGAGTACGACAATGGTCTGCCCAGGCGCCACCCTGGCTTTGCGCCAGAGCATCCGCCAGGCGGTGACCCCATTGACCACCACCGTCTCCGCGTCGGCAGCATCGACGCCGTCCGGCACCGGGACGAGGTCGGCGGCGTCCAGCAGCACCCGGTCGGCCCAGCCGCCGATCTTGGTCAGCGCAGCAACCCGCTGACCGGGGTGGATACCGCCGAGGTCGCCGGTACCGACCGACTCGACGACACCGACCAGGTCGTAACCGGGGACGAACGGGAAAGCCGGCTGGTCGTAGTACTTTCCGCGGCGCATCTGCTGCTCGGCGAACGAGATTCCGGTCGCCTCCACCCGGACGACGGCCTGCCCGGTTCCGGGTGTCGCCAGTTCGCGAGTACGGACAGTGAGCGATTCCGGCTCGCCGATTCCCGGCAGGACAATTTCCGTTGCTTGCATGATCGTCTCCTGATAGTCTCAAGCATGTGTTAGAGGTTCTAACGTCAGGATGACCATCTAAGGTGCAGTTGTCAAGGAGGTCAGGTGAGCGAACTCCGGGAACGGTTCCGGACCCAGATCCGGGACGAGGTGAAACAGGTCGCGCTGACCCAGCTCGCCCGCGGCGGCCCGTCCGCCCTGTCGGTGAACGCCATCGCCAAGGAACTCGGGGTGTCCGGCCCTGCGCTCTACCGGTACTTCGCCAATCGCGACGAGTTGCTGACCGAACTGATCGCCGATGCCTACCGCGACCTGGCCGCTGCACTGAGCGCGGCGGCCACCTCGACCCAAGGGTCACCGGCCATCCGGCTCCGACTGCTCGCCGGCGCCTACCGGGACTGGGCGTTGGCGCACCCCGAGCGGTACCGGCTGCTGTTCGCCGCGCCGGTGACCGGGTACGACGCCCACTCAGCGCCGCTGGTCACTGCGTCGCAGGGTGCGATGGACGCGGTGCTGGCCGTCGTCCGGGAGCTCGAACCGGATGCGGTTGCCGGCGGCCGACCCGACGGGGCGCTGGCAGAGCAGCTCGAAAGATGGCTGGCCGACCGCGGTATCGACCACGCGGACGCACCCGCTGCCGAGCGCGCGGTGCTGATCTGGGCGCAGCTGCACGGCCTGGTCAGCCTGGAGATCGGCGGAAACTTCGCCTCGATGGGGCTCGACGGCACGCTACTGTTCGACGCCCTGTTGGCCGGAGCAATGCCGTCCTGACCAGGACCGTCAGCATCGGGGCTGTCCGGCTGCTGCAATCCGACAAGGCAACAGTTACTTCTGGATCCACTCCGTCGCGACGGTGAACTGCTCGAGCACACTCTGGATGGGCTCCACCCCGAGGCCCGGCCCGGTCGGCACCTCGATCTGGCCGTCGTCCAGGACGAACGGCGGGGTGATGTCGAGCTCGTAGAACCGGTCGGAGGCCGAGATGTCGCCCGGCAGGGTGAATCCGGGCAGCGCGGCGAGGGCAGCGTTGGCCGCGCGGCCCAGCCCGGTCTCGACCATCCCGCCGCACCACACCGGAATCCCGTTGGCCTGGCACAGATCGTGGATCCGTCTGGCGTTCAGGTAGCCGCCGACCCGGCCGGCCTTGATGTTGATCACCTGCGCGGCCCGGAGCGCGATCGCATCAGCGGCCGCCCGGACCGAGACCACCGATTCGTCAAGGCAGATCGGGGTTCTGATCAACCGGGCGAGTTCGGCGTGCTGCCGCAGGTCGTCCTCGGGCAACGGTTGTTCGATCAGCAGCAGATCGAAGGCGTCCAGCCGGCGCAACACCCGGGCATCGGCCAGCGTGTAGGCCGCGTTGGCATCGACCTGCAGCAGCATCTGCTCGCCGAACCGTTCCCGGACGGCCTCCACCGGCCCGACGTCCCAGCCGGGCTTGATCTTCAGCTTGATCCGGACGTAGCCGTCGGTGACGTAGTCGCTCACCACGTCGAGCAGGGCGTGGATCGATGGCTGGATGCCGACCGAGACGCCGGACGGTACCGAGGTCCTGACCGCCCCGAAGTAGCCGGCAAGGGATTGCCCAGAACCGCGGAGCTGGGCGTCCAGCACGGCCATCTCCAGCGCCGCCTTCGCCATCCGGTGCCCGACGATCGACTCGAGCAGCGGACCGACCAGCTCCGCTGTGACGTCCCGGCCGGCCGCCGACTCGGCAAGCAGCCGCGGAATCAGGAAGCGGCGCAACACATCTGCCGCTCCCTCGGCATATTCCGAGCTGTACAGCGGCAGCTCCATCGCGACGCATTCACCCCAGCCCTGCACCTCCACCGGGCGATCGTGGTGGGCGGCGCCGCCATCGGGCACCGTCCCCACCACCCGGATCAGGATCGCCATCCGGTCGGATTCGGTGCCGAACGAGGTCTGGAAGGGACTGACCAACGGCATCCTGATCGTGCGCAGTTCCACCCCGGAGATCTTCATGATCAGCTCCCGTCGCCGACGACAGCGGTCGGCAGTCGTCGTTCGGCCACATACCAACCGGCCCTGGCATCTCGGCGGTCGGCGAAGGTACTGATCTGCCAGCTGCGGTCGGCCATCAGCAACGCCAGGGCGCCACGCAGCGCATGCCGCCAGGCCAGTGCCGTTCCCGGCGCGGTCCGTCGCATCTGCTCGATGTCGTCCGGAATGCCGATCAGCACCAGATCGGCACCACCCGGAGTCGCACGACCGGCCACCGGTTCGCCGCCCGGACCGACCGACAGCAGCACGACCGCACCGGACGGGATCTGGAGTTCCTGGCCGTCCGGCGGCACGCCCGGGCCGGCGAGGTCCCAGCCCACCTGCACCCGGTCGGTCGGCTGGCCGCGGTTGGGACCGTCGTTCATCGGGCCGTAGAAGTCGACGAAATAGGTTTCCGCCCTTGCGCCGAGCCGGGTCAGGTTGAAGTAGGCGTTCCGGGCGATCAGCGGGTCGAAGGTCCAGGTGATCCTGGTCAGCCCGCGCTCCAGTGCCCACTGCCGCTGGTGCCACTTGAGCGCACCGCCGACCCCGGTCCCCGCTGCGTTGCCGAGTACCCCGGTGATGTGCGAGTGCATGGCGGCGCCGAGCGGCTCGGTGAAGAACGCGACGCTGGCGCCGACCAGCTCCCCGGTGTCGACGCGGTAGGCGCCGAACAGATAGTTGCCGCCATGACCGAGCGCCCGCAGCAGCGCCGGCTGCACCTCGGAGACCTCGTCCGGCCCGATGTCCCAGACCCGATCGAAGACGACGCAGGCCGCCGTCATCTGCTCCAGGGTCTCCAGCGGGCGCAATTGCACACCTGCCCTGGTCGCGGCGTCCGCGGCCGCCCGGCCCGCCTGGGTCAGCAGGTCCCGGTTCGTCCGGCCGCTCGTTCCGCCGGTCACCGCACCGGACCCGGGGGTCGGCCGCCGTCCAGCACGTCCAGCAGCAGCGCCATCAGCAATTGCGTTCTGGGCACCAGGAAATCCACCAGCACGTGCTCGTCGTCGGCATGGGCGCCGCCGCCGACCGCGCCGAGGCCGTCCAACGTGGGAACCCCGATGCCGGCGGTGAAGTTGCCGTCCGACGCGCCGCCCACGGTGGTCTGGGTCAGCGCACCCCAGCCGTGCCGCTGCGAGAGCTCGTCGGCTCTGGCGAACAGCGCGGCGCCGGAGGCCGGCTCCATCGGTGGCCGGTTCGGCCCGCCGGTGACGGTCAGCACTGCGCCGGGCAGGGTCGGCCGCACCGACCGCAGCTGTTGGTCGACCCTGTCCTGCTCGGCCTGACTGCTGACCCGGACGTCGATCTCCAGGAACGCCGCCGCCGGCACGGTGTTGGTGGTCGTGCCCACCGCTGCCACCGTCGGGGTCACCGTGGTCCCGGTCTCCGGGACACCCATCTCGGCGACCGCCAGGATCAGGTGCGACAGCTCCACCCCGGCGTTGATCCCCTTCTCCGGTTCGATGCCGGCGTGTGCGGCGCGGCCGGTGATCTCGAACCGGTAGGCCGAGGTGCCCTTCCGGCCGGTCTTCAGGGCAGCGGCCGATCCGGCTCCCTCCAGCACGAAACAGGCCGCGCAGCCGCGGGCCTCGTCCTCGATCAGCGCCCTGGAGGTCGGCGAGCCGATCTCCTCGTCTCCGGTGACCAGCAGGCAGACACCGGTCAGGTCCACGCCGTGGGCCAGTAACCCGGACAGTGCGTGGATCGCCTGCACCAGGCCGGCTTTCATGTCCACCGTGCCGGGACCGCGCAGCACTCCGTCGTCCAGCGACCAGGGATGGCCGGCCAGCGAGCCGATCGGCCAGACGGTGTCGTGGTGGGCCAGGATCACCACCCGGTTGGGACCGGGCCCGAACCGCCAACGCAGGTGCGAGCAGCCGTCGATCTCGATCCGGTCCGGTGCGACGCCGAGTCGCCGGGTGCCGATCTCGGCGATCAGGTCGGCACTGCGGCCGACCGCGGCGAGATCCTTGGACGGCGATTCACAGTTGACGAGCGGTTCGAGGTCGGCCAGCAGGCCCGCCAGGTCGGGTCGACCCGGTGACTCATCGGTGATCGGCGCGCTCACCCGGCCGACCAGGTGCCGGACTCCAGGAACTCGCGGACGGCGCGACGGTAGGGCTGCAGGTCCCACCCCTGCTCGGCCACCCAGTCGTCGTCGTAATAGGTGCGGGTGTAACGATCACCGGCGTCGCACAGCAGGGTGACCACCGATCCGGCGGTGCCGTTCGCCCGCAGACCGGCGATCAGACCGAATGCGGCCCACAGGTTCGTGCCGGTCGATGGTCCGACCCGACGACCGAGCACGCTCTCCACCTCGCGCATCGTGCCGACCGACGCCGCGTCCGGCACCCTGATCATCCGTTCGATCGCCTGCCCGACGAACGACGGCTCGACCCTGGGCCTGCCGATGCCCTCGATCTTCGATCCCCGTCCGGTCCGGCCCGGGTCCGCGTCCCGCCAGGCCGGGAAGAACGCCGAACCCTCCGGGTCCGGGACGCACAACCTGGTCGGGTACCCGCGATACCGGACGTACCGGCCGATCGTGGCGCTGGTCCCGCCGGTCCCGGCCCCGACGACGATCCACTCCGGGATCGGGTGCCGCTCCAGCCGGAGCTGGGAGAAGATCGATTCGGCGATGTTGTTGTTCCCGCGCCAATCGGTCGCCCGCTCGGCGTGGGTGAACTGGTCCATGTAGTGGCCGCCGGACTCGGCCGCCAGCCGGCGGGACTCGGCGTAGATGGCGCCGGGATCGTCCACCAGATGGCACCGCCCGCCCTGCGCCTCGATCAGCTCGATCTTCTCCCTCGACGTCCTGGACGGCATCACCGCGACGAACGGCAGGCCGACCATCCGGGCGAAATAGGCCTCGGAGACCGCGGTGGAACCGCTGGAGGCCTCGATCACCGTGGTCGACTCGGTCAGCCAGCCGTTGCACAGCGAATACAGGAACAGCGAACGGGCGAGCCGATGCTTCAGCGATCCGGTGACGTGGGTGCTCTCGTCCTTGAGGTACAGGTCGACGTCGGATGGCCCGCCACCCGGTTCGGCCACGGTGAACGGAAAGCGCAGCAGGTGGGTGTCGGCGCTGCGTTGCAGGTCGGCCTCGATCAACCGGACGGCCTGCGCCACCCAGGCCCGGTGCCGCGGGGCCGAGCGGTCGACGGTGTCGCTCGCGGTCGGGCCGGCTGCGGGTGCGGACATACGCAGAAGCTTAGGTCGGCGTCCGATTCCTGCCGGTCAGGGCCACTGTCCCCAGCCGCCCGTTGCAGAAGGTCAGCTGTCGGTCTCCCCGGACAACGCCGACTGCAGCCGGGCCCGCTCGGCGCGACGGCGGGCCGACGCCTGCGCCATCGCGTCGTTGACCCGCGCCCGGGGACCGGAGAACAGCAGCCAGGCCAGCGGCAACTGGACGATGATGGCGAACAGCAGGGCGACGATCAGCGGCATGAAGAAGGCCAGCACCGCGGTCAGCAGGACGACCAGGGCCAGTCGCAGGGCGGTGTAGACGGCGAGTTGCCGGGCGAGATGGGACGGCCCGGCGGCCCCGGGCACCGGTTCCGCCGTGGCCGCTGCGTCGGCCCCGGCGGCTGCAGCCGGGTCGGCCGCGCCGTCGGGAGTGTTCACCGACCCAGAATATCGACCTGCTGACGGGTCGTCGGTCACGGAACGTCCAGCGGATCGGAATCCCGGGTCGGCCGATGCTCGAACCTGGTCGCCAGTACCACGGTGGTGCGCGTCCTGGCCACCCCGTCGATCGCCCGGAGCCGGCCGATGCACCGGTGCAGATGGTCGACGCTGGCCACCCTGACCTGCACCACGAACGCCTCGTCGCCGGCGACCCCGTAGCAGCTCTCGACCTCGGGGATGGCCTCCAGGGCGGCTGCGATCAGTTCGTCCCGGCCGTATTCACCCGGCTCGATCCCGACCAGCGCCGTGACGCCCATGCCGATCGAACCGGGGTCGACGATGGCCCGGAAACCGGTGATGATGCCGGACGATTCGAGCTTGGCGACCCGCTCGTGCACTGCCGACGACGACAGCCCGACCATCCGGGCGAGCTCCGCGTAGCTGGCCCGGCCGTCGAGTCGAAGTGCCTCGACCAGCCGCCGATCCACCGCGTCCATGACACCGACCACCTTCAACCGTGTGGGTTTGCGAGTCCGAACGTACCGGCGTCGGCGGCCGATCACGTCCCGCAGGCGATTCGTTCCGAACAGGCGATTGAGTGGGCCGAAGGGGGGAACATGAGGTCGCAGCAAGGAAATCCTTGTTCGTCCGCTCGCGACTAACCCCAGTGTCAATGTAGAATCAGGACAAAGCGTATGTTATTCGCTGAATCCGTACATGCGCTTGGGATATTCGGGACGGTCATAGAGCGTTGGACCGGCCGAATGTCGCACAATGGACAGACGCCAGCCTGGCGGACGAGGCCAGTCGGGGCCCGATTATGGAGGTGGCACGTGACCATGGAAATTTCTGAGCGGCTGTTGACCCCGGGAGAGGTCGCACTGATGTTCAGGGTGGATCCGAAAACCGTGACCCGGTGGGCATCCGCCGGTCGCATCGGATCGATCCGTACTCCCGGTGGGCACCGGCGGTTCCGCGAGTCGGAAGTGAGCGCCCTGCTCGCAGATCTGACTGTGGACGCATCGCGGTCGACCGCCTGATCGCAGGTTCCCGGGCTCCGGGTACGCAGGACCAAGCGCCCCGGGTGTGCAGCATCAGCTGCACACCCGGGGCGCAGTCGTTCCTGCGTACACAGACCTTCCCGAGTGAGCAGTCGTTCCCGCGTACGCAGCTGTCCCTGTGTATGCAGTCCTTCTCGCGGATCCGGCAGTTCCCCCGTATCACCGCTCCCCCGTATCACCGCCCGATGCCGTTCTCTCCTGACCCGGGTCGGGTGATCTCCCCGGAATCGGGCCGTCGCCCGGCCCCGGATGTGCGTACTCTGAGCTACAGCAGAAGGAGGTGGCCGATGTACATGCTCGTGGCGATCGCCGTGACGGTTCTGGTGATCGCGCTGGCTTGGCGAGGAATCGGCGTGCGCACCCCGAACACCGATCCGTCCGGCCCAGGCCCCAGCCGGCCACACCGCCCCACCCGCACGCTGGCACCGGACGACGATCCCGAGTTCCTCAACGAGATCGACCGGAAGCTGCGCGGCGAGGACAAGAGCGGCTGATCCGCTGCGTGGCCGAGTTCGGCCACGCCCGCCGCAACCATCAGTCCCGCCGTTGCTCCACCTCAGTTCAGGCCGGCGTACGAATGCAGACCTGAGACAACCATGTTGATGAAGAACAGGTTGAACAGCATCGAGGCGAAGCCCAGGACGCAGATCCAGGCCGCCCGCCGCCCGCGCCAACCGGCCGTCGACCTCGCGTGCAGATAAGCCGCGTAGAGCACCCAGGTGACGAACGCGCAGGTTTCCTTCGGATCCCAGCCCCAGTAGCGACCCCAGGCCACTTCCGCCCAGAGCGCGCCGGCGATCACCGCGAAGGTGAAGAGCGGGAAGCCGACGATGGCGGTCCGGTACGCAATCCGATCCAACGTGGCCGTCGACGGCAGCACCCCGAGCAGTGATCGCGGACGGGTGACCGTCGTCGCCGCATCCCGCTTGCCGGCGGCCTGCTTGCGCTCGAGTCGACCCCGGATCAGGTAGAGCACCGACGCCGCGCCGCTGACCAGCAGGATGCTGCTGGAGATGGCGATCGTGGTGACGTGGATCCACTTCCAGTAGGAGTTCAGCGCCGGCACCACCGGCGCGGCCGGAACATAGAGCCGGGTACCGGCAACCAGCGCGAGGATGACCACCGGCAGCATCACGAAGGTGCCGAGCGTGCGGGCACCCGTCCTGGCCAGCACGATCAACCAGCAGATCGTGGTCACCGCGCAGATCACCGAGACGAACTCGTACATGTTGCCCAGCGGCAGCCGGCCGACCGCCAGCCCCCTGGCCACCACCGAGATCACGTTGGCAGCGGCGCCGACGATGGTCACCACCACAGCGGCGCGGCCGAACCGGACCCCCCACGGGGCCAGCGGGCGGGCCAGCGCGCCGATCTGGTCCCGATCGGCGGGGCCGGCACCACCTGTTCTGGTCAGCGTCGAGGTGCCGCCGTGGGCCGAGTCCCTGGCCGCCCCGGCCGAGGCGACCTGCCCGGCGTCGGCGCCCCTGGTGGACGCCAACTCGATGGCGTAACAGACCAGTGCCACCACGTACCCGGCCAGCGCCGCCTCGAAGGCCAGATCGGAGATCTGTGCCCAGGTTTCGTTCATCCGCGCTCACCCATTCTGCGCCGACCGGCGGTCCGGCCATCGGTGGAACCGTCACTGTCTCGCGGCTGCGGCAACATCGCCAGCGACGCGAATTCCTCGCCGTATCCTGCCTGGTCGGTGCGGGCCAACCCGCCGACCTGCACCACGGTACGTTCCGCGCCGGCCGGGTTCGACGATGCCCCAGCGGGATGCAGCCGGAACCAGACCCGACGCCGCTTGAACACCAACGAGACCATCAGGCCGAGCAGCAGGAACACCGCAAACACCAGCGCCCACAGTTGCGCCGGATCGAACGAGGTCTGTAGCGACACCCACTCGTTGAACCCGGTGAAGGTGATCTGGGTGCCGTCGTCCAGGGTGATCGACTCGCCCACCATCAGGTTGGACCGCGCCTGCTTGGTCAGCACTCCCTTGTCCACCTGGGAGGTGTCGATGGCGAACACCGACTGCGCCCGCCCGCCCTCCATCCCCAGGTCTCCCCGGTAGACATCCACGGCCACCCCCGGGTTCTCCGGGGCCGGGAAGCTGGACGTCATGATGCCGCCGTGCACGATCGCCGTCGGCGCGAAGATCCCGACGATCGCCAGCTGCTGTTTGCGGACGTCGTCACCGATCGCTCCCGGTGGGTCGGTGATCTTGACCGCGCCCTGCGAGGTGAAGTTGGGGTCGTTGGGTTCCGGTGCGAACGGCTGGGAGTAGTCCCGCACGGTGCCGTCGGGATAGGTGACCTGGAAGTGCGGCGTGAAGCCGTGGCCGATCAGGTACAGCCGCTCGCCGTCCATCCGCAGCGGTTCATTGACCTGCAGTTCGTCGTTCTGCCAGCGATCGGTTCCGGCATCGGCCCCGCTCTGCGCGCGAACCGTCGCGACGAACCCGCTGGCCTGACCGAGGTCGGTGTAGGTGGCGGCGAAGTTCTCGACGTCGACGCAGAACGGCGCGAGGTCGGTGCCGTCGACCAACAGCCCCGGCCGGAAGTTGTCGTAGGAGGCCGGCGAGGTCGAGCAGAACTGCGAACCGGCGTTGACGATCACCGAGCCCTCGTAGCCGACCAGCTTGCCGACCGCGATCGCCACCAGCAGCCCGAGCAGCGACAGGTGGAACACCAGGTTGCCGATCTCCCGGAGGTACCCCTTCTCGGCGGAGATGGTGATCGCGCCGTCGCCCTCGGTGCGCCTGGCGATCCGCCATCCCTTCAGCCCGGTGGTGATCCGGTCGGCGACCAGGTCCGGGTTGCCGGGAACCTGCTCGAAGTGGTGATGCGGCATCCGGCCGAGGTTGCGCGGGGTGGCCACCGGGTCCATCCGGAGCTGCCCGACGAACTCCAGGGTGCGTGGCAGCAGGCAGCCGACCAGCGAGGTGAACAGCAGCAGGTAGATGGCCGCGTACCACGGCGATCCGAAGACCTCGAAGAAGCCCAGCCGGTCCAGCAGCGGGCCGAGCGTCGGCCGGTCGATGATGTACTGCGCCGTCTTCGCCGAGTTCAGCGACCACTGCGGGAGCAACGCGCCCGGCAGCGAGGCCAGCGCCAGCAGGAACAGCAGGATCAGCGCCACCCGCATGCTGGTGAGCTGGCGCCAGGTGTTCCGGCCGAAGGCGAGCATTCGGCCGAGTCCACCCTGCCGGGGCGGCCCGGCGGGCAGGTCCGTCCGGTCGACGTCGTCGCCGTCGTCGGGGGCCGCGGTGATCCGACTGGTGTCGTTGACCGTCACAGCACCGTCTCGATTCCGCCGAACCTGCCCTGCAGCCAGGCGATGAAGCTGCCCCAGACGCCGGTCAGCATCAGCGTGCCCAGCACGATCAGACAGACGGCGCCGACGATCTGGATCGTCCGGGTGTTCCGTCGCAGGAACCCCATGGCTCCGGTGGCCCAGCTGAACCCGAAGGCGAGCAACAGGAACGGGATGCCCAGCCCGGCGCAGTAGAAGATCACCAGCGAGAGGCCGCGCCACGCCGAGCCACCCCAATCGGTGGCGTTGGCCAGCGACAGCACGCCGACCAGGGTGGGCCCGAGACAGACCGTCCAGCCGAACGCGAAGACCGCGCCGAGCAACGGGGCGCCGATGATCCGGCCGGTCGGCCGGACGTGCAGCCGGCGCTCGGTCTGCAGCGGTCGGACCAGACCGAGCATCACGATGCCCATCACGATGGTGACGGCGCCACCCACCCTCATCAGGGTCTCGCTGCTCTGCAACAGCACCCGGGAGAACCCGATCACCGCCACCGATTGGGCCAGGAACACGACCGTGAAGCCGAGGACGAACAACGCGGTGGCGGTGACGGCGCGGCCGCGCACGGCCGGCGACACCCGCTGATCCGGGCCGGCCCCGCTACCACCGCGGGCGATCGTGGCGGCGGCGGTGCTCTCGATCCCGACCAGCGAGGCGAGGTAGGCCAGGTAGCCGGGCACCAGCGGGATCACGCACGGCGAGGCGAACGACACCGCGCCGGCGGCAACCGCCAGCAGAGCGGCCAGCAGATACGGGCCGGAGATCACCGTGTCCGTCACCGGCATCTCAGGCCTTCTCCCCCGCGATCGACGACACCGTGTCGATCAACTTCTCGGCACTCTGGATCTGGCCGATCCAGATGTGCGCCACCCGGCCCTGCCGGTCGATCACCATGGTGATCGGCAGGCCGCTGGTGGGCAGGCCGCGGATCGACAGCAGGGTGCGCATCGCCGGATCGAAGATGGACGGGTACGAGACCTGTTTGCTGGCCACAAAATCCGCGCCGGCGTCCTTGGTGTCCTTGACGTTGACGCCAAGGAACTGCACGCCCTGAGCGCCCAGCGCCGCCGCCGCGGTCTCCAGCTCGTCGGCCTCGGCCCGGCACGGTGCGCACCAGGATCCCCAGAAGTTCAGCACCACCACCTTGCCGGCGTAGTCGGACAGCGCGAGTGTGCCGTCACCGGAAAGGTTCTCGCCGGATAGGTCGCTCACGGTGCCGCGCTCGGCCGGCGGGTAGTCGAACTCGGTCTTGCCCCCCGGCGAGACGAAGGTGAACGACCCGCCGTACACCGCGGCGTCATTGCCGGTGCTGCAGGAGGCAGCGCCCAGCAGCAGCACGACCGCGATCACCGCCCGCCAGATCTTCACGCGTCCTGGCCCTTCGGCGTGCTGTGCGGCAACCCGGGCAGGGTCTCGACATCCAGGTCGTCGACCGCGGCGATCCGCGCCACCGGCTCGGCGTAACCGCAGTCGATGAAGATCCCGTCCCGAAAGGTCAACGAGGTGAGCGAGGCGACGGCGCACTGCCGACGGCGCGGGTCGTGCCAGAGTCGCTGTCCCTGCAGGTAACGGCGGGCCGTGACGATCGGCAGCTGATGGGACACCAGCACCGCGGCGTGCCCTTCGGCGGCCTGCACAGCGGTGTAGATCGCCCCGAGCATCCGATGCGCGATGTCCAGGTAGGGCTCGCCCCAGGACGGAGTGCGCGGATCGCGGAGTTTGAGCCAGGTGCCCGGCCGTCCCAGGGTGGTGGAGTTGAAGCCGAACGAGAGTCCCTCGAAATCGTTGGCGGCCTCGATCACCCGATCGTCGGTGACGACGTCCAACCCGAACCGGGCGGACAGCGGGGCCGCCGTCTCCTGCGCCCGCTGCAGCGACGACGCCGCCAGGTAGGTGATGTCCGAGCCGGCCAGGTAGGCGGCCACACCCGCCGCCATCTCCCGGCCGGAGGCCGCGAGCCGGTAGCCGGGCAGCCGCCCGTAGAGGATGTTCGCCGGGTTGTGCACCTTGCCGTGCCGGAGCAGATGAACGACCGTCGTGCTCATCGGGGGTCCATCGGCCGACGGTCTGGGCGGCAGTCCGGATCGGACGACGGGGCGGGCACCCCGCAATTGTTCCAGCCGCAACTGTGGGCGGTGATCATGTTGCTGCCGGATCATGCTGTGCCGCCGGATCGGTACCAGCGCACCAGATCGATCCCGCTCGACAACAGCAGCAGGGCGCCAACCAGGGCGACACCGGCCGCAGCGGTCAGCCACGGACCGGAATACCTGGTGATCTCGGTGTTCTCCGTCCCGGGCAGGAACGCCGGGTAGGCATCGGTCCGGATGCCGTTCTGCAACAGCAGCCAGGAACCGACGGCGGCCACCACCGCAGCGACCGCCGTACAGATCGACCTGATGAGCAGAACCCGCCGAGACCGCGTCGCCGCCGGCGCGGCGCCGGTCGTGCTCACCCCGCGCGCCGTGCCTTCAACCGCGCGAAGTAGGTGCCGCCCTTCCCGACGTAGCAGAGCATCACGGCGACGATCATGAACAGCGTCGCGACCAGGGTGAACAGGTTCGACACCTGGAACATCATGGTGACAAGCACCGAGATCACCACGCCACCGCCGACCGCCAGCCGGCTCCACCGCGCGCCCGGTCGCAGGAACCAGCCGCCGACCAGCGCGATCAGCCCGATCAGCACGATGATCACGCTGATCATGATGTTCTGGGTCTTGGCCGACGAGATGGTCTCGTCGGTCAGCGGGCGGTACTGCTTGCAGTTCTCGGCCAGCGCCGTGTCGTCGGCCGAGGCGCCGGCCGGCACGACGACCGCGGTGTCGATGCCGCCGAACTTGGTGGTGCACTCGGAGATCGACCGGTTGTAGGCGGCCACCGCATTGTTGAGCTGATCGTCGGTGGTGAACAACGACACACCGCCGATCAGCAGGAAGACCAGACCGGCCAGCATCGACATCGCGGTGGCGATGATCACCGCGCGCGGCGGGGCGATCGGGCTTCCCGTCGTCCGGCGGGAGCTCAGGCGGCGTCATCGCCGCCTTGAACGAATCGAAGATTCCAGGACGCTTTCGGGCATCGCCCAGGCCGAAACTCATGACAACGAACTTACCGGCCAATTCGCATGTTCAGTTCCAGCCCGCGGGTCAAGCCCTGATCTGCTGCGTGGCCTGCTTGTAGGTCTTGGACTCGGCGAAGTACTTGTTCGACGGCGCCAGGAACATCAGCACGATGCCGATCAGTGCCAGTAGCGCGGTGACGTAACCCGCCCAGGCACCGGTGTTGATGTTGTAGACCTCCGAACCCACCGTGACGGACCGGTTGGTCGGGGTGAAGGCGGACAACAGGGTCAGCGCCCCGAACACGGTCAGCACGATCCGGGCCCAGTTGCGTCCGGCGTACATCTTGAACGCGAACAGCAGATAGACGGCCACGAAGACCAGCGCGATCACCACGGTGAAGATCTTCAGGGTGTTGATCAGGCTCTGCACACTCGTGCCCTGCAGGCTGACGTTGCCCTGCCGGGTGGCGGCGTTGACCGCCAGGTCCCAGATCGGGCTGGTCAGGGTCAGATATCAGGCCGATGATCGAGACGACCGCGGTCGCCAGCCAGCAGTAGAAGGCGAAGGTCACGGTGTTCGGCCGCACGGGCTCCGGCGGGAGCGCACCGCCGTAGCCACCACCGGGCGCCGGGTAGGCACCTCCCGGATAGCCGCCGGGCGCGCCGTACCCGCCCTGCTGGCCCGGGTATCCGCCCTGCTGGCCGGGATAGCCCGCCCTGCGGACCCGGGTAACCGCCGGCTGGCCGGCCGCCCTGTGGCCGGGCTGGCCGCCCTGCTGGCCCGGGTAGCCGCCCTGCTGGCCGGGATAGCCGCCCGCTTGACCGGGCTGTCCGCCCTGCTGGCCCGGATAGCCGCCCTGCTGGCCGGGATAGCCGGGCTGCTGGCCCGGGTAACCGCCCTGTTGGCCGGGCTGGCCGCCCTGCGGACCGGACTGACCGGCGGCGAACGGATCCTTGGGTGCTGGCTGATAGGGGTTGTCGCCGGACGGATTCGACTGACCAGGAGTGCTCATGAGAAAACCGTAGCGCGACACCGGACAAATGCGGTGTCGCGCCACGGTTCGATGCGTCGGCGGGTCGGCCGGCGGTGTGCCTCGGCGACGTCGGCTCAGCGGCGGCGGGGGGACTTCCGCGGCGGCGGCAGGGCGCCCTCGGCCCGCAGCCGGGTGGCATGTTCGGCCAGCGCCTCGATCAGCGCGCCGATCTCCGCGACCTCCGGCTGCACGTCCACCCGGAGGCCGAATTCCCGTGCCGTCTCAGCGGTTTTCGGTCCGAGGCAGGCGACGATCGACCGCGAGTGCGGCTTGCCGGCGATGCCGACCAGGTTCCGCACGGTCGACGAGGAGGTGAAGCACACCGCGTCGAAGCCACCGGTCTTGATCGCCTCCCGGATCGGTGCCGCCGGCGGCGCGGCCCGCACCGTGCGATAGGCCGTGACGTCGTCGATCTCCCAACCGCGCTCCCGCAGTCCCTCGGCCAACGTCTCGGTGGCGATGTCGGCGCGCGGCAACAGCACCCGGTCGACCGGGTCCAGCACGTCGTCGTAGTCCGGGAACGACGCCAGCAACCCGGCAGAGGACTGCTGGTCCGCCGAGATCAGCTCCGGGATGATCCCGAGCGCACGCACCGCATCGCCGGTGACGCTGTCGACACAGGCGATCCGCACCCCGGAGAAGGCCCTGGCATCCAGGCCGAACTCGGTGAACTTCTCCCACAGTGCCCGGACCGAGTTGATGGAGGTGAAGACCACCCACTGGTAGCGACCGTCGACCAGACCCTTGACCGCCCGTTCCATCTGCGCCGGGGTCCGCGGCGGTTCGACCGCGACGGTCGGCACCCGCTGCGGGATGGCGCCGTGCATCCGGAGCAGGTCGAACATGCCCTCGGCCGGTTCCTTCGTCTGCGGGATCAGCACCCGCCAGCCGTACAGTGCCCGGGATTCCCACCAGGACAGCCGGCCGCGCTGCGAGATGCCGGCGCCGACGGTGACCACCAGCGGGCCCTGCATGTCGCCGCCGATGCCGTCCAGGGTGGCCAGCGTGCCGTCGACCGTCCGCTGGGTCGGCAACGTTGCGCCCGAGGTCACCGAGGCCGGCGTCTCGCCGGCCATCCCGGACTGCGCGAGCAGCGTCGCCGTATCGGCCAGGTGTCCGGCGGCGGCCTGCAGCAGCAACATGCCGGGCGCGGCGGCCAGCTTCGACCAGTCGGAGGTCGACCGGACGTCGGCGACGGTGTGCACGGACCCGACGGCGATGCCCGGAGTACGAGGCGACCGCCGCCGCGGACAGGCCCGGGATCACGTCGAACAGCACCGAACTACGGGACACCCCCTGCAGTTCCTTGACCACCGGGTCGGCGGTCAGCACGTCGCCGGCCACCAACCGCACCACGAACTGTCCGCTCTTGGCCGCCGTCACCAGCGTCTTGGCCACCTCCGCCGGCTCGCCGACGGCCGGTCTGACCTCGGCCTGCCCGGCCAGCGCGGTGATGTCGGCCGGGACGTCGGGGTCGGTCACCACCACCGACGCGCCGGCCAGCGCCTCCGCGGCTCTCATGGTCAGCAGACCCGGATCACCCGGTCCAGCGCCGACGAAGGCGATGCGGCCGACACTTCTGCGTGCACGGGTCATGACGTGCTCCTTGCGCATTCAGGTACGCCGACGGGCAGATTCTGCGACGCCGACCAGATGGTCGCTGCCGCGGAGAGCCCGTGGCAGCCGATGGTGCTCGGTGCGGTACTGCTGCAGCCGGCGATCCCAACGGGATCGCCAACCGAAATCCTCATGGAGCGGCCGTCTCTCATGACGTCACCGCCACCGCCTCAGGCGACGGTTCCGACGTCGCGTTGCGATTCGTGGAACGCCAGGATCTGCAGCTCCAACGACAGGTCGACGTGTCGCACCTCGACCCCGGCCGGCACGGTGAGCACGCCAGGCGCGAAGTTCAGGATCGACCGGACGCCGGCCGACACCAGCGCGTCGGCGACCTCCTGGGCCGCGCTGGCCGGGACCGCGATGACGCCGATCGTCACGCCACTGGCCCGGCAGACCTGTGGGGCGTCGGCGATGTCGAGCACCGGCAGGCCGGAGACCTCGCGGCCGACCCGGTCCGGATCGGCGTCGAACAACGCGGAGATGATGAACCCGCGGCCGGCGAACCCGGGATAGCCGGCAAGTGCCTGGCCGAGATTGCCCAGCCCGACCAGTGCCACCCGGTGGGCCGGTGTGGGTGCCGAGCGCCCGGCTGATCTCCTCGGTCAGCGTCCCGACGTCGTACCCGACACCGCGGATGCCGTAGGAGCCGAGGAACGAGAGGTCCTTGCGCAGCTTCGCCGAGTTGACGCCGGCCGAATGGGCCAGTTCCTCGGAGGAGATCGTCGAGCGGTGGCCGCCGCGCCGGTCACCGAGCCCGGACAGGATGCGCAGGTAGACGGCGAGCCGGGCAACGGTGGCCTCGGGAATGGCCCGCGCACGGCCACTCTCCCGAGCACCGCCGACCTGACCTGTCACCCGTTTGCCTCCGCAGTGGGGAACACGCCCCCACCGGTGCCGTGGCGACCGACATGTGGTAGGTCCCCGGTACGGAAAGCCTAGCCATTCGTGAACGCGCGCACAAAGTCGCGATGGGACCTCGATCCCATGATGTGGGACGTCAGGGGTGGATGGTGACCTGGGTCACTCTGCGGCGTCTGCCAGGCCTGTCGAAGACCGCTTCATCCGGCGGCGAGGGCGCGGCGCAGCCGGTCCGGCTCCACCCGGTAATAGCCGTGTTCCACCCCGTCGACCAGGATCACCGGCACCCGGTCGCCGTACTCGGCGCGATCGTCGGGATCGGCATCGACGTCGACGGTCGACCACTGCGGCGCCTGCTTCTTCGGCGATCACCCTGACCTGCGTCACCGCCTCGTCGCACAGGTGGCAGTCGACCCGGGTGTAGACCGTGACCCGGCTCATCCGCCGGGCCGCCGGCTCTTGAGCGATCGGGCGATGACCATCCGCTGGATCTGATTGGTGCCCTCGACGATCTGCAGCACCTTTGCCTCCCGCATGTACCGCTCGAGCGGATGGTCCTCGACGTAACCGGCGCCGCCGAGCACCTGGACCATGTCGGTGGTGACGGCCATCGCCATGTCGGTGGCCGTCAGCTTGGCCATCGCCGCCTCGATCGAGAAGGCCTTGCCGGCGTCCTTGCGCCGGGCGGCGTACAGGTACAGCTGCCGGGCGGCGGCGATCCCGGCGGCGGCATCGGCCAGCAGGAACGAGACCCCCTGGAACTCGTCGATGGTGTGCCCGAAGGCGCTCCGGGTCCCGGCGTACTCGGCGGCGACGTCGAGCGCGGCCTGCGCCAACCCGACGGCACAGGCCGAGATGCCCAACCGGCCGGCGTCCAGCGCGGCCATCGCGATCCGGAAACCCTGGCCCTCCGCGCCGATCCGCCGCTCTGCCTCGACCCGGACCCCGTCGAAATGGATCTGACTGGTGGGCGACGCCCGAAAGCCCATCTTCTTCTCCGGCGACCCCGCGCTCAGGCCGGCCGCGGAGCCGGGAACCAGGAAGGTGCTGATGCCGCGGGAACCGGTGTCGTCGGTGCGGGCGGCCACCAGGAAGAAGTCGGCGACGGTGCCATGGGTGATCCAGGCCTTGTCGCCGGTGATCACGTACTCGGCATCCTCGTCGGTGCCCTGCCGGACCGCCGTGGTCCGCATCGCTCCGGCGTCCGAACCGGCATGCGGTTCGGACAGGCAGTACGCACCGAGGGTGGCGCCGCCGAGCAGGTCCGGCAGGAACCGCTCCTTCTGCGCCTGGGTGCCGAATTCGGCGACCGCGCTGCAGGACAGCACGTGCACGCTGGTGCCCAGCGCGACGGTCGCCCAGCCCCGCGCGAGCTCCTCCAGCACCTGCAGGTAGACGACGGCGGGTTGACCGCCACCGCCGAACTCCTCCGGGTAGGGCAGCGACAGCAGGCCGAGCTCGCCGAGCTGGGCGAACAACGCCCGCGGGAACGATCCGGTCGCCTCCGCCTTGTCCGCCTGCGGGCGCAGTTCCCTGGCGGCCAGGTCGCGGGTCAGCTCGAGCAGGTCGGCCGCCTCGGCGGTGGGCAGCTCCCGGTCGATCGGGGTGGCGGCCATCAGAAGAGGTCCTCGTCGGTGTCCTGCCCGCCACGTTCGACCCGATCACCGGTTCCCGGCAGCCGGGTGCCCAGTTCGTCCAGATCGCCGACAGGTTCCGGGGTGACGTCCGCCTCCGGCTCGGCATCAGGCGTCACCGGTGCCGGCGGCCGGCTGCTCGGCGTCGGCAGTCGGAGTCGGTGTCGGTGTCATCGAGGGCGGTGTCGACGGCGGTCAGCCGGGACACCGGTCCGTTCTTCGCCTGGCTGCGCTGCACGGCGGCCCGGTCGAGCCGGCCGACCTCGGTCCTTGGCAGGACGTCGACCAGGAGGTATGCCGTCGGCCTCTTGAACGCCGGCAGCAGGGTGGAGACGAAGTCCGACAGATCGTCGGTGGTGGGATGGGTGCCCTGCTTCGGCACGATCGCCGCGACCACCTGCTCCTGACCGTCCGCGCCGGGCACGCCGATCACCGCCACCTCGGCCACATAGGGATGGGTGGCCAGCACCTCCTCCACCTCGCGCGGGTAGACGGTGAATCCCGCAACCTTGACCACCTCGGCCGCCCGGTCCACCAGATGCAGTTCGCCCGCGTCGTCCAGATAGCCGATGTCACCGGTGACGAACCAGCCGTCGGCACCGGGGCCGCCGCTGCCGTCCGGCCAGTACCCGGAGAACAAGCGTCGCACCGCGGACCACGATCCGTCCCACCTCGCCCGCATCGGGGACGTCGGCGACGAAGTCCAAGGGGTCGTGCGCGTCGGGATCGACGCCGTCCGCCGGTGCCGGCCCCTCGGGTGGGCTCACGTCGTTGCCGTCCGGCCCGACGATCCGCAGCTCGATCCCGGCGAGTGGCCGACCGACCGAACCGTGGTGCGGGCGGCCGGTCCGCAGCGCGCTGGTGACGACGGAGGCCGACTCCGAGAGTCCGTAACCTTCCCAGACCGGCTGTCCCATCATGTGTCTCACCTGGGCGAAATCGTCCGGTTCGAGCGGTGCGGTGCCCGAGGTGAGCAGCCGTACCGAGGAAAGGGCCCGGTCGGCACCGCGAACCGAGACCAGGTGGTGATAGAAACCCGGCGCCCCCGGCACCAGGGTGACCCGGTGCTCGTGCGCGACTTCGAGGGCCGATTCGGTGGCCCGGCGGCCGGCCGCAGCGGCGTCACCACCCTGGGCGGAACCGCCGTGCACGCCGACCCCGACACTGGCCGCGTCGAACCCGATCTCCGGCACCACGGTGGCACCGCCGACCATGGTCAGCGGGAGGAAGGCCACCACCCATCCGGCCAGGTGGTACATCGGCAACACCTGCAGCGCCCGGTCGTGGTCGCGCAACCGGAGCGCGCCGATACCGCCGATCGCCTGCACCGCGGCCAGCACCGAGCGGTGCGAGAGCATCACCGCGCGATCACCGCGGGCGCGGGCCAGCAGGGTGAGATCCTCGCCGCCGCCGATCGCCGCCGGCGGATCGTCGATCGACGAGGCACTCCACCAGGACTGCAGATCGCCGGCGGTGAGCGAGACGGGAAGCCCGTGGTCCTTGTCCACCGAGATCGCCGCGAGCGCGCCCACCCGGTCGGCGAAGACATCCGTATCACCCCGGGACGGACCGAGCGGCACCGCGATCAGGCCCGCCCTGGCGACCGCGAACAGGGCCAACGCCAGGTCGGCACCGGTCGGCAGGGTCACCGCCACCCGCTCGCCCGGCGCGACACCCAGCGACCGGAACGCAGCCACCCCGGCATCGGCCGCCGCGTCGAGTTCTGCCCAGGTGCGGCTGCCGGTGGTCTCGATCACCGCGGGCCGGTCGGGATGTCGCTGCGCGACGCCACGAAGCAGGTCGGCCACGTTGGTCCCGGGGTAGGCGGATGGTCCGTTGTCTCCGGTTCCGGGGCTGCTCACTCCCCCATTGTTGTTCACCCCGTCGACGGGCACCCGATGAGCCCTGGGTTGCGGCCCGGCGGCGCCCGGCACGCCCCGCCTGCCCGCCGGGGCGATGGTGCGGCGGATAGTCTGACCGGGCGCTGCGGTGTCGATCGAGCGGACCGCGGCCGGGGTCGATCGGCGGGGTGGGACGAAAGGCGGGGCAGGCGACGGTGAAGAACCGCAGGCCGAAGGATGAGCAGCGGCAGGCCGCGGAGATCGCGGGTGCCGCCTCGGCCGAGGCCGCGTATCTGGCGGTGCACGAGGACGAGCCGCCCCTGGCGCCGGGTGCCGACCTGACGGCGGCGGCGTTCTTCGACGTCGACAACACGATGATGCAGGGCGCGTCGATCTTCCACTTCGCCCGCGGCCTGGTCTCCCGCGACTTCTTCACCACCGGCGATCTGCTCAACTTCGCCCGGTTGCAGCTCAAGTTCCGGATCGCCGGCGAGGACGCCGACGACATGTCCCGGTCCCGCGAGGGCGCGCTGGCGTTCGTCGCCGGCCGGCAGGTCTCGGAGATCGTGGAACTCGGCGAAGAGATCTACGACGAGCTGATGGCCGACAAGATCTACCCCGGTAGCCGGGAACTCGCGCAACGCCACCTGGACGCCGGTCAGCGGGTGTGGTTGGTGACGGCAACCCCGGTAGAACTGGCGCAGATCATCGGCCGCCGGCTCGGCCTGACGGGTGCGCTGGGCACGGTCGCCGAGAACGTGGACGGCGTCTACACCGGCCGGCTCTTCGGCGAACTGCTGCACGGCCAGGCGAAGGCGGCGGCCGTCCGGTCGCTGGCCGCCCGCGAGGGTCTGGACCTGCGACGGTGCACCGCCTACTCGGATTCGGTGAACGACGTGCCGATGCTGTCGGTGGTCGGCACCGGCGTCGCGGTCAACCCGGACAGCGCGCTGCGCGAGGTGGCCCGCGAGCGCGGCTGGCAGATCAGGGACTTCCGGACCGGACGCAAGGCGGCCAAGATCTGGGCGCCGATGGTGGTCGGCGCCGGCGCCGCCGGTGCGGCGGTGCTGGTCGGCCGGACGGTCTGGCGAAAGCGCTGATGCGCCGGCGGCGATTCAGCCCAGGAAGGGGTGCCCGCGGCGGAGCAGCAACCGGTACAGCGTCTGCTGGATCGTCTCGCGCACCCGGTCGGTCAGGTTGAACACCACCATCGGATCGTCGGCGGCGTTCTCCGCGTACTCGTCGGTGGGAATGGGTTCGCCGAACTCGATGATCCACTTGCTCGGCAGCGGGATCGCGCCGAGCGGCCCGAGCAGCGGGAACGTGGGCGTCACCGGGAAATACGGGAACCCCAGCGCCCTGGCCAGCGGCTTGATGTTGCCGATCAGCGGGTAGATCTCCTCGGCACCGACGATCGAGACCGGGATGATCGGCATGCCGGTCCGGACGGCGGCGGTGACGAATCCCCCGCGACCGAACCGCTGCAACTTGTACCGCTGGGAGTACGGCTTGCCGACGCCCTTGAAGCCCTCGGGGAACACCGCGACCAGTTGCCCGGAGGCGAGCAGCCGTTCGGCATCGGGATTGCAGGCCAGGGTGTTGCCGGCCTTGCGACTGATCGGACCGAGGAACGGGGTCTGGAAGACCAGATCGGCGCCGAGCATCCGCAGCGGGCGCTTCTGCGGGTGATGCTCGCGCAGGGCCACCGCGGTCATCAGCGCATCGACGGCCACCGTGCCGGAATGGTTCGCCACCAGCAGCGCGCCGCCGGTGTCCGGGATGTTCTCCATGCCGAGCGTCTCGATGCGGAACCACTTCTCGTACAACACCTTCAACGGCGGCACGAGCACGTGATCGGTGAAGTCGGGGTCGTAACCGAAGTCGTCGACCTCGTAGTCGCCGGTCATCCGACGCCGGACGAAGGCCAGCGAACCGGCAAGACCGCGCTTCCACCCGGTCTCGGCCGGCGCCGCGGCAGGTACCTGACGGGCGGGCTGAGTCGAGAGCTCGGTGACGGGTGGGGTGTCCTGGCCCGGAGCGGGCTGCTGGGTCGGCACTGCACTTGAGGTGCAGTGCTCGTCGGTACGGGGTTCGAGGCGGCCTTCGTGGCCGGCCGTGGCTGCCGGCCACCGGCTGGAACGTCGTTCATCGGGTCCTCCTGCGGCGGGGCGTGCCGGCCGCCTCGCCGGTGATGCCGACCAGCCGCGGACGGCCGATCCGTTGCTGGTCCAGAACGCCCAGTTCGTCGGCCGTCATCGGGTCGGCGACGGGATCGGGCCCGGACTCGCCGATTTCCGGCGTGGGCGCGAAGGATTCCGGCAGGACGGTGGCTGCCCGGCCGACGGCGCGGGGGCGGGCGGCGCCGGTGATCGGCAACGCCGACGTGCCGACCGCTTCGGCCACCCGGACCTCGAGATGCCGGACGGTCGACGATGCCAGGGCGGGCCGCAGTGCGGCCGCGAAATCGTCGAACGCCTCGATGGTGCTGAAAGCCGGTGTGTAGCCGACCTGCTCGATCAGCCGGGTGGTGTCCAGCACCCGGCCGGCGGACAGCAGCTTGACCTGACCCGGCGAGAATCCGCCCAGTCGCAGGGTGCGCATGGTCCGGGACAGGCCGTCCAGGGCGATCGACGGCACCGCGAGCGGGATCCGGCCCGCCCGGTGGATCGCCTGGGCGAGCATGATGGCGCCGTCGCCCGCCACGTTCACCGTCCCCGAGAAGTCGCCGACCGCAAGGTGTTCCATCACTCCGACCGCGTCCTGCTCGTGCACCAGCTGCAGCCGGGCGTCCCGGCCGAGCACCATCGGCACCACCGGCGACAGGGCGAAGTAGCGGGTGAGTGGGGTGACCACGGTCGGCCCGATGATGTCCGCGAAACGCGGTACCGCGATCCGGACGTCCGGCCGCCGGCGGCCGAACCCGCGGACATAGGCCTCGATGTCGATCGCATCCCGCCCGGGACCGGACGACGGCACCGAACGGGCCGACATGTCCTCGGTGAAGATCGCCGGATCCCGCGATGACGCGCCGTAGACGGCGCCGGTGGACCGGACCACCAGGTGCCGCACGCTCTCCGACCGCTGGCAGGCGGCCAGCAACTGCATCGTGCCGAGGACGTTCATCTCCTTGGCCATGCTGCGGGCGGCCGACGACGCCGGGGTGGCCGACGCGGACGCATGCACCACCGTGTCCACCCCGGCGGCCTCGATCACCCTGGCCACCAACGGGTTCCGGATGTCCACCCGCGCGAAGTCGGCGGCACCCATCCGGGTCCTCGCGGCCGGTTCAGGAAGCGCCGCATCGACTCCGATGACCCGCTCGACGGCCGGGTGTTCGGCGAGCCGGCCGGCGAGCTGCGACCCGATGAACCTGGTCACTCCCGTCACCAGGACGATCAGACCCGCCATCGAACGCACCCCTCCACTGATCGCGGCAGGTCACCCCGCCGCGCGCCTGAGCTACTTGCCGGCCTTGCGACGGGCCACTCGGGTCTTGCGCAGCAACTTGCGGTGCTTCTTCTTGGCCATCCGCTTGCGACGCTTCTTGATGACAGAGCCCATGAGGGTGATCTCTCCAGGTGTGGCGGGTGTCGACGCGGTCGATGGACCGTCCCGACGCCGAGGTGAGCGCAGGCGAACCGGACGACGGCCGCCAGCCCGACGGTTTGCCGGATCCGGGCCATCCTACCGGCCGGACCAACCCCCGAACGCCGTCAGCCGACGTCGTTGAATGCGGTGCGCAGGTAGTCGTGCACGGCGCGCTCTGGTACCCGGAAGGAGCGGCCGACCCGGACCGCCGGCAGCTCGCCGGAGTGCACGAGCCGGTAGACGGTCATCCGGGAGACGCGCATCAGCGACGCGACCTCGGCGACGGTCAAGAATCGCATTTCGGCCAGCGTGGGGTCCCGGGGGAGGTTCTCCCCCGGGGGTCGATCGTCACGAGCGGGCATCAGGGCACCGTCTTCCGGCACGTTTCGCGCCGCCGGGCTTCCCCTCCGGCGGACACCATACGCACGTGCTTGCTGAACTCTAGCGTTACTGGTGGGAATAATGCGATGCCCAGTTTCCGCTGGCAGCGGCCATGACGACGGCGGATTCACCCCATCGGGTCGGCCCGGGGTTGTCCGGGAGTGACCGACCGTCCCCGGCCGGGCCGATCGGGTCGGCCGAATGTCGATGCCGGCGCCGATTCCGCGGATTGCGGCGACGGTGGCAGGAGAGGATCGTGGGTGGTCCGGCAGCGCCGCCGGGGCGCTGCCTCCTTCACCAAGGGGGTGCGTCAATGTACGCACGATCAACCTCGCTACAGGCCAGGGCATCCTCGATCGACGCCGGCCTGGACTTCGTTCGCGGCGAACTGCTGCCCGAACTGCAGGCGATGGCCGGCTGCGTCGGCCTGTCGATGATGGCCGACCGCGGGTCGGGCCGGTGCATCGTCACCAGCGCCTGGGAATCGCAGGAACTGATGCGGGCCAGCGATGCCGCCGTGACCCCGCTGCGCGAACGGGCCGGCAAGCTGCTCGGCGGCAGTCCGTTCGTCGAGGAATGGGAGATCGCCGTCCTGCACCGCAACCATCACTCGCACCAGGGCGCCTGCGTTCGTGCGGTCTGGACCCACGGCGACCCGGCCGGGATCGACGGCGGCGTCGACATGTTCAAGATGGCCGTGCTGCCCGCGATGGAAGACCTCGACGGATTCTGCAGCGCGAGCCTGTTCGTCGATCGGATGAGCGGCCGGGCGGTCACCTCGACCACCTACGACAGCCGGCAGGCGATGGAAGCGGCCCGCGATTCGGCCATGCAGATGCGCAAGCAGGCGGCGCGGGACGCCGGGCTCGATGTTCTCGATGTGGCCGAGTTCGATCTGCTGGTCGCGCACCTTCGGGTCCCCGAGATGGCCTGAGCCACCCGATCAATCCAGCGGCAGTTCAGCCCGTCGACCAATCAGCCGAACAACCCCAGCAGGAGGTCGAAGGCGGCGGTCAGCACCGCCGCCCAGACCGCGCAGCCGGCGACCGCCCACCCGATCAACCGCCGCCGGTCGGTACCAAGGGCGATCCCGGCGACCGGCACCAGCCAACGGCCGACAACCGGGGCCAGCAGGGCAACCGGGCGGATGCCCCATCGCTGCACCACCGCGCTGCTCCGGTCGACCAGCAGCGCGGTGCGGGCGCCGGTCGCAGTGCGGCCGGCCAGCCGCCAGATCCTGGCCACCCGCGGGGCCACCAGCAGCGCCCAGCGCGCGCGTCGTCCGGCTGCCTCCGGCACCAGGTCCATCACGGCCGGCACCATCACGCACGCGAAACCGGCGGTGCCGGCGAACACCGCGAGCGCCACCGTCACCGGCGGCAGTTCGAGGGCGAGTCCATAGGGCGCCGCCAGCACGCCGAACAGGAAGGCCACCGCGACCACCGAGAGCGCAGCAACCGTCGCGCTGTCCACGTCGATGATCATCACCTGCGCCGGGTACCGGCACGGGCCAGGCGCGCCGGTCGGTCCGGCCACGCATCACCGGCTGCCCGATGGGCACGGGAGTTGCCGGCGACACCGGTGCAGCGTGTACGTTCCCGTCGAATCGTCACGACCGGGCTCCACGAACGAGCACGACGAACGAGCACGACGAACGAGCACGACGACCGGGAACCACGACCGGGTCAGGGAGGACCGCGATGTCATCACCGGACCGACTCGAGGTCGACACGGTTGCGATGCAGACCGCCGGTGTCCAGCTGGCGGGCATCCGGTCGGAATCGACGACGGCTTCGCAGTTGGCGAACGCCATGATCGGCTCCGTCGCACCGCCGGAAGCCGGCCTCGGCATCGGTGACGCGGTCGGCGCGATGGGGCGGGCCTGGGCGGAGGGACTCGGCCTGATCGGGGACGAACTCGCCGCCCTCGGCGGCAAGGTGCAGCAGGGCGCGAGGGTCTATCAACTCGTCGAGCGAACCGCGATCGGCACCTTCACCCCCGGCGGTTCGGCCACCGGGCATCCGGCGATCTGAGATGAGCCGGTCGGAAGCGTTGTTCCCCTACCTCGGCGATCACCCGGCCCAGGTGACCCGACTGTCCGAGCAGCTGGCGGACATCGAGCAGTCCGTCGCCCTGGTCGGCGAGGCGATCACCGACACCCGGACGCAACTGCGGCAGGCCTGGGTCGAGACCGCCGCCGATCTGTGCGATACCGACGTCGGCGTGCTGGCCACCGGCCTGCCCGCGTTGGCACAGCGGCTGGTCGCCGTCCGGACCTCGGTCGACGAGCATCAGGTGGTGCTCGCTGCCGGCCGGCGCGACGTCGACGACATCCGGGTCCGCTACGACCACCAGCTGGCCAGGTACGAGCAGGCGAGCTCGGCGCTGTCCGGCCTGATCGGCAGCACCGCACCCGCCGACTTCGCCAGGGCCGATGCCCACAAGGCGGCCATGAGGTCGGCGAACGGCGCGATGTCCCTGATCGACGGGGACTACCGGGCTGTCGCGACACGATGCAACACCTCGGCCCAGGCCTGCAGCGCGGCATTGACCGCCTCCTGGAACCCGGCCGGCCAGTCGGCCGGCGCGGGCGCCGGCTCGGCGCTGCTCGCCCAGGGCGGGATGGGCAGCGGGTCGTTCCGGGTCCTGCACCTGACCCGGATGCAGCAGTTGGCGGCCAAGGCGGAGGAGGAGCTGGCGGGGATCAACGAGGTCTCCCTGCTGCCCGAGGAACGTTCCGCCAGGCTCGAGGACGTGCTGGACAAGTACAGCCGGTACGCCGACGACCCGGACTTCGCGACCGCATTGGCGACATCGCTCGGCCAGGACTACTTCCGTGACCTGCCGGGAGAACTCGGTGGCTACCAACACTTCTGGGGCGGTGACCAGGACGGCAACGAGAACTACCAGCTGGATTCCCGGCTGTTCGCCATGTCGGCCGCGGTGCTGGCCGCCGCCACTGACAGCGAGGCGTCCTCGCACGTCTCCGACGACTGGATCGCCGACCTCACCCACGACGAACGCGGTGGCGTCCAGCCGGGATGGGTGGTCACCGCGACCGACTACCTCCGCGCCGGTGTGCAGTTCCCGCCCAGCTACCTGGATGCGGTCGGGCAGTCGGCGATCGACTGGGAACGCAGTCGACCCGATGGCAGCGGAGATCCGTGGCAGGGCTACGGCAACGAGCGCTTCAACGGGTCGGAACCGCTCAGCGATCCGCCGATCGGACGGCCGGATCCGCTCGGCGCCGTCCTCGACCAGTACACCGCCCGACCCGACCCGACGTCCGCGCTGTTCACCGGCGGACCGATCGACCCGGCAACCGGCCGGTCCGCCGATCCGGCCGCCGGCAACCTGATGTGGTTGCTGCACCGCTCGTGGGAGGGCGACGGAGCCGACCAACTCGGCAATCTGCTGGACGTGATGAGCAACCCGGGACCCACCGGTGATCCGCAGGCCGCGGGGGACGTCGCCTACAACGTGCTGGCCGCGGTGGCGCTGGGCGACGACGGACTGGGCCGGTGGCTCCCGCAGGGGATGCCGTCGGAGCTGCCGGGTGAGATCAGGGACAGCGTCGCGAACATCACCGCCCGGTACATGGGCTCGATCATCGGCGAAGCCGGCGGCCAACCGGCTGCGGGCGGCCTGTTCCCATCCGGCATCCCTGGCGAGAGTCCGGTGGCACGAGTCGATTTCGGCCAACCGCCGGACGTCTCGATGTACGGCGACACGGTTCCGAACACCTCGGTGGCACGCGCACTGACCTGGCTCTACCAGGACACCGACAACACGCAGGTCCGGGAGACCCTCTACGCCGGCTGGCTCACTTCTTCCGGGGTCGGCGCGGCGCAGGGCCTGCACGAGGCGGAGCTGGCCGATGCGACCGGCGACTCGGCCGCCTACCACCGCGAAGTGCTGGAGCTGCGGGCGCACACGGCGGCGTCCGCGCAGGTCTTCGGACTGCTCACCCAGACCGACGTGAACTCCTTCGGGGCCTCCGACGCCGAGGCCGCGGCAAAGGTCGAGGAAATGCGCTCCGGCGCGAAGTCGATCGTCGTGGTCGGCAAGGAGATCATCGGCGCGACCGGGGTACCCGGCAGGATCCTCTCCGCGGGGATCGGCATCTTCAACAACATGCTGGTCGACGACGTGATCGGTACCCACGAGGGCATCGCGTCCGACCACCACAACATGGTCAACCAGGCCTCCGCCGGCGCGCTGACCCACCTGTCCAGCGCCACCGTGACCTCGTTGTCCCAGCTCGGCCTTCCGGTGATCAGCGAGCTGGATCCGGCAACCGGCGTCGCCGTCGGCCAGACCGCCACGGTCGACACCGCGGCAGTCCCCGATGCCGCGTTGTTCACCGAGCCGGACGGACGGCTGCTCGCCTACGACGACATCTACGCCACCGGTCCCGGTTCGGCCGAGCGGATCGAGGCGTTCGAGCGCTGGTGTCAGGGAACCGCCCTGTTCGGCGACACGTCCAGCCTGCTGGACTACGAGGGCGAGGTGCGCGATGGCTACAACGCCGGACTCGACCGCGCCCAGTACTGAACGGCGCCGTCCGGACAGAAGTCGCCCGCGCCGGGTGTTCCTGCCGGCAGTTGCCCTGTGCGCCACCGCCTTCGGGCTGGCGGGCTGCGGGACCGGAACCGACGATGCCGGCTCGTCGTCCACCCCGACCCCGGCGTCCGCATCGATGCTGAGCACCACCGTCACCGCTCCATCGCCGATGGCCGACCCGCGGACAGCCCAGGACGTGGCAACGACATTCTTGACCGCGTATGCGGGCGGCGACACCCGTCAGGCCTGCCGGTACGCGACCTCCGAACTGCAGACCGACCTGCGCACCGAGACCGGCACCGGATGCAACACCGTGATCACCATGGAACGGCTGCCGGAGGTCGTCCTGATCGACAGCTGCGCCCTGACCGGCTCGTCGTCGATCACCGATCAGGTCCGGTTCCACGTGGTGCCCGGAGTCGGGCAGTACCCACTGTTGGTGACCGGCGAACCGCAGGATCTCGTCGTCCGGCTGCGACCGGCGGCCGGCAGCTTCGAGGTCACGGAGCGGCCGACGGCCACCGATCCGACGTTGAGTTGCGAGGCGACGGCGCCCTGATCCCGGTTCGGTCAGGCCGGGTCGTGCGCCTTGCCGAGTTCGGCCGATCGCAGGGCCGCGGCCTCGATGGCGGACAGCAGCGCTGCGCGGACCCGGTGGTTCTCCAGTTCCCGGATGGCCGCGATGGTGGTCCCGCCCGGGGAGGTGACCGCTTCTCGCAGGGTGACCGGATGCTCACCGGAGTCCCGCAGCATCTTCGCCGAACCCACCGCCGACTGGATGATCAGTTCGGTGGACACCGCACGCGGCAACCCGAGCAGGATGCCGGCGTCGATCATCGCCTCGACCAGGAAGAAGAAGTAGGCCGGCCCGGATCCCGACAACGCGGTGACGGCGTCCTGCTGGGCCTCGGGGACCCGGACCACCTTGCCCACGGTGGACAGCATGTCCTGCACCAGCTGCAGGTGTTCTTCGTCGGCATGGGATCCGGCGGAGATCGCACTCATCGCCTCCCCCACCAGCATCGGGGTGTTCGGCATCACCCTGACCACCGGCGTCCCGGCGGGCAGATGCCGCTCGTACAGCGAGGTGGGCAATCCCGCGCACAGCGAGACCACCAGCGTTCCCGGGGTGATGGCGGCGGCCAGCGTGACCAGCAGCGGTTCGATGTCCTGCGGCTTGACGGCGACGATCAGGACGTCCGCCGTCGCGGCGGCCTCTTCGGTCTCCACTCCCGGCACGCCGTAGCGCTGGGTCAGCTCCGCGACGCGGTCCGGGTACCGCTCGGTGAACATCAGCGAATCCGGCGAACGTCCGCCGGCCAGCAGCCCGGCCAGCATGGCCTCACCGATCTTGCCCGCGCCCAGGATCGCGATCGTCGTCATGGCGATCAGGGTGCCACGTCGGATCGGTCGATCAGCCGCGCGACCCCGTCCAGGATGAGTCCGAGCCCGAAGTCCAGCTCGTGGACCGGGTCACCGACACTCTGGTGATAGTCACCGGCCGCCCGGCCGACCCGCGACCCGAGCGGAAAACCCGCAGCGTCCATCAGCCCGGTGAGCGCGGGCTCCATCGAGCTCCACCAGTCGACGTCCGACTGGCCGCTGGTGTCCCGGGTGGCGAGCAAACCCACCTGCCACCGGGCCAGACCCTCGACGTAGGTGAGCACCACGGTCAGCACGCTGTCCATCTCGACGTCGGACAACCCGATGCCGTCCAGCGGCCGCAGCTCGGCCTCGTACTTGCGGTTGATCTGCGGGCCGAGCACCGGGCGGCCGCCCACCACCTGCAACAGCCAGGGATGTCGCAGGTACCCCTCCCAGTTCCGGCGGGCGACGAACTGCAGGCAGCCCCGCCAGCCACCCGGTTGTCCCCCGGGCTCGTCGACGTCCGGCGTAGAGCTGACCGGCTGCGGTGTCGATCATCAGCTCGATCAGGGCCGGCTTGCCGGGGATGTGCGTGTAGAGCGTCATCGTGCCGGTGCCCAGCTTGTCGGCGACGGCGCGCATGGAGACGGCGTCGAGGCCGTCCGCATCGGCCAGCGCCATGGCTGCCTCGACGATCGCCCGAACGGTGACGCCGGAACGGCCCGGTCGGTCCTGCGGTCCCCAGAGCACCGCAAGGCTGCGCGCGGGATCGTCGGCACCGGTCCGCGGCGGCTTTTTTTCGATCACGGGAACATTCTCCGGCTCCGCCTCGTTCTGTCCTACCGTACGGCGTACCGTACGTCGTACGGTAGGACATTCAGGAGGCCAGCATGCACCAGTCGTCCCCCGAACCGGGACCGGCCATCGACGTCGAAGGGCTCGCCAAGCAGTACCCGCACTCCCCTGCCGGGACCGGGCTGATCGAGCTCGACCTGCGAGGTCGACGCCGGCACCGTGCACGGGTTGCTGGGGCCGAACGGGGCCGGCAAATCGACGACGGTCCGGATCCTGACCACCCTGGCCCGCGCCGACGGCGGCACCGCGCGGGTGGCCGGGTTCGACGTCCGCACCCAGGGCCGAGAGGTACGCCGGCGGATCGGCCTGGTCGGACAGGCGTCGGCGGTCGACGACGTGCTGACCGGGCGGCAGAACCTGCTGCTGATCGGACGGCTGAACCACCTGTCCGCGGCAGCGGCGGCGAAACGGGCCGACGAACTGCTGCAACGGTTCTCGCTGACCGAGGCAGCTGCCCGCAAGGTTGCCGGCTACTCCGGCGGCATGCGACGGCGGCTCGACCTGGCGGCAGCGCTGGTGGTCGCGCCCGCGGTGCTGTTCGTGGACGAACCGACGACCGGCCTGGATCCACAGGGACGACGGGAGGTCTGGGGCGCCATCCGCGAACTGGTCGGCGTCGGCACCACGGTGCTGTTGACCACGCAGTACCTGGAGGAGGCCGACCAACTCGCCGACCGGATCACCATGCTCGCCGCGGGGCGGGTGGTCGGCCGGGGCACTCCCGAGGAGCTGAAGTCGGCGATCGGTGGCGACTGGCTCGACGTGACGTTGCCGGATCCGGCTGAGCTGGCACGGCTACAGACGGCTTCGCTGGGGCTCGCCGCGGGCGAGATGGTGGTCGATGAGGCGGCAGCGCAGCTCCGGATTCCGGTGGCCGACCGGACCAGGGCCTTGGTGGCGTTGTCCACGGTGCTGGGCGAGACCGGCATCGATCCGCTCGACATCGCTGTGCGGCGGCCGACTCTCGACGAGGTGTTCCTGCAGTTGACCACCACGAGCGAGCGATCGGCCACCGACAACGACGAGGCGGCACGCCGATGAGCCTGATCACCACCGACAACGATGTGCTCACTGCGCGCGGCAGCGGTTCTGCGCTCGGCGACGCCTGGCTGCTCACCCGGCGGCAGTTCTGGCACTGGCGTGCCCAGCCGGGCGCATTCCTGGTCGGGTTGTTCTTCCCGGTGCTCGTCACCTTCATGTTCGGGGCACTGTTCGGCGGTGCGATCGCCGGTCCCGACACCGACTACGCCGGCAACTACTACCTGTTCCTGATGCCCGGAATCTTCGCCATGGCCATGCTCTTCGGCCTGGAATCCACCATGACGGCGGTCAATGCCGACGCGGCCAAGGGCGTCACCGATCGCTTCCGGTCACTGCCGATCAGCGGCGCCGCGGTGGTCCTCGGGCGGTGCATCGCCGACATGATCAACAGTGTCATCGGCCTGGTGCTGCTGATGGTCACCGGGCTGCTGCTCGGCTGGAGTTGGTCCAACGGGCTGGCCGGCGCCGCGGCGGCATTCGGGCTGCTGATGCTGCTGCGGTTCTCGCTGCTGTGGGTCGGCATCTTCGTCGGCGTGACGGCCCGTGGACCGGAATCGGTTGCGGCGGTGCAGATTCTCGTCTGGCCGGTGAGCATGCTGTCCAACCTGTTCGTCGACCCGGCGACCATGCCCGGTTGGCTCGGCGCGATCGCCTCGGCCAATCCGCTGTCCGCGACGGCATCGGCAACCAGGGAGCTGTTCGGCAACCCCGGCTGGAACGACGGCAGCGCTCTCTCGGAGCATGCACTCGCTCTGGCCATCGGCTGGCCGGTCGCGATCAGCGTCGTCTTCGCTCCGCTCGCCGTCCGCGCCTACCGCAGATTGGGTGGGTGAGCGGCGGCAGCCGGGCGACCGGATCGGCTGCAGCGCAGGGTGTTCAGTGCGCGAGGTGAGAAATACCTGGACGGCGCGGGTGTGGGCGAAGTACAGTGGCCGCACTATGGATCGCTGACATCGCCCAGACCCGCGCCCGAGGTTCGCTGCCCGACGAGGCAGCCATACCCGGTGGGTTTCGATCCTCTCCGCTTCGCAGGGGCTGCCGCGATGCCATCCATCACTGATCTGCACGTCACCGATCTGACCAAGTCCTACGCCGGGCGGACCGTGCTGGCCGGCATCGATCTGCGGGCCGGCGCCGGCCACCGAATCGGTCTCGTCGGCGAGAACGGCGCCGGGAAATCCACCCTGCTCCGGCTTCTCGCCGGCATCGAACCACCGGACAGCGGATCGATCGCCGTCCCGGCAGATGCGGTGTATCTGCCGCAGGAGCCCGAGCTCGACGGCACCGTCGCGCAGGTGATGGCGAAGGCGTTGGCGCCACTGCACGCCGCAACCAGGGACGTCGAGATCCTCAGCAGCAGAATCGACACCGATCCGGCCGCGGCGACAGCCTTTGCGCAGGTGCTGGAATGGGCGCAGGCACACGAGGCCTGGGACGCCGACCGGCGGGCCGAGATCGCCGCCGGGCGGCTCGGGATCGCCGCGATCGACCGTGATCGTCCGGTCGCGACCCTGTCCGGTGGCGAGCGCACCCGATTGGCGCTGGCCGCGGTGATCACCACCCGACCGGATTGTGTGCTGCTCGACGAACCGACCAATCACCTCGACGACGGCGCGATGGAACTGTTGGAGGAGTTCCTCACCGGCCTGCCCGGGATCGTGGTCGCGGCCAGTCATGACCGGGTGTTCCTGGACCGGGTGTGTACAGGCATCGTCGATCTGGACCCGAGCGCCTTCGGCACCGACGGCCTCGGCGGGCGCCGGTACGGGGGCGGTTTCAGCACCTACCTGGCACACAAGGCGCAGGCCAGGCGGCGCTGGGAGCGGACGTACACCGACCAGCAGGACCAGTTGGCCGAGCTGCGGCGACGGGCGTCGATCGGCACCGATGCGATCGCACACAACCGTGGCCCGCGGGACAACGACAAGTTCATCTACAACTTCAAGGGCGGCAACGTCGAACGCGCGTTGGCGCGTCGGGTGCACGATGCGGAGCGGCGACTGGAGGTGGCGGAGCGCACCGCCGTCGCCCGGCCCCCGGACCCGCTGCGGTTCCGGGCATCCGTCACCGCCGCACCGGCCGTCGACATGGTGGACGAGATGGCCGTGCAGATCAGGGATCTGGACGTACCGGGTCGGGTGCGGATCGGCCGGTTGGACGTCCCGACCGGCGGACGAATGCTGCTGACCGGCGCGAACGGCTCCGGTAAGTCGAGCCTGCTCGCGGTCCTGCGGGGCCGGCTGCCGGCGCCGTCCGGCACCGTGCGGGTGACGGCCAGGTCGATCGGCCTCCTCGAGCAGGACGTCGCGTTCGACGACCCCGGAGCATCCGCGCGGATCGTCTACTCCCGCGCGGTCGGGCCGGACGGTGCCGAGCTGATCGGCGATCTCGGGCTACTGACCGAGCGCGAGATCGACACCGCGGTCGGCACCTTGAGTGTCGGCCAGCGGCGACGGCTGGCGTTGGCCATCCTGGTCTCGGCCGCCCCGGAGTTGTTGCTGCTGGACGAGCCGACGAACCACATCTCACTGGCCCTGGCCGCCGAACTCGAGGAGGCGATCGGGTCGGCACCCGGCACCGTGCTGGTGGCGAGCCACGACAGGTGGCTGCGGAAGCGTTGGGCGGGACCGGTGGGCGAGGTGCGCGCCGCGTAGCCGGGATCAGCGTGGACGAAGCCCGTCCACCAGCAATCTGACCGTTGCCGTCAGTTCGGCGGTGTCGTCGGGGGTCAACAACCCGCCTGCCACGAGTGCCGCATAGCCGTGCATGGTGGACAGGATCGCCGTGCCGAACTCGTCGACCGGACCGGCCGCCACCTCGCCGCGGGCCTGTGCGTCCCGGACCGCCTGCAGCGGGGCGGCGAAGGTCTCGTCGACGGCCGAGCGCAGTTCGGCCGGCGCCTGTCTGCGGTGTTTGGCTGCGAACATCACCGCCAGCAGGGACGGTTGACCGGTGGCGAACTGCACGTACGCCGTCGCCAGGCTCACCAACTGGTCGGCGAACGGATCCGAGCGGCGCCGGCGCAACGCATCGAGCAACACGTCCCGCAGGCGGCCGAACCCGTTCAGCGCCACCGCGTCCAGCAACGACTGCTTGTCCGGAAAGTGCCGCCCGGGTGCACCGTGACTGACGCCGATGTCCCGCGCCAACTCACGCAGTGACAGCGCATCGACACCCCCGGTCGCGATGACCTCGGTGGCCCGGGCGATCAGGGCGGCACGAAGGTCCCCGTGGTGATAACGGGCAGGCGCGGTCATCCGGCAGGGGTCCTTCCGTCAGCGGCTGCTGCTCGTGCACCCGGGATCGATGTAGGCGTTGACAACAATGTAGTCGATGCCTACTTTGGTGTCCATGACATCGACCCCATGGACAGCAGCGCAACTCTCCTCGTGGAACGGTCGCACCGTCGTGGTGACCGGCGCCAACAGCGGCCTCGGGTTGGTCACCACCCGGGAACTGGCCCGCGCCGGTGCCCGCGTGGTGATGGCGGTTCGCGACACCGAGCGCGGCGAACGGGCCGCCGCTTCCCTCTCCGGCAACACCGAGGTGCGCCGGTTGGATCTGGCCGATCTGGCCTCGATCCGGGAGTTCGCCGAGAATCTCGACGGCAACATCGATGTGCTGATCAACAATGCCGGGGTGATGGCCATCCCGGCCGCCCGCACCGCCGACGATTTCGAGATGCAGTTCGGTACCAACCATCTCGGACATTTCGCGCTGACGAACCTGTTGCTGCCGAAGGTGACCGATCGAGTGGTGACCGTCTCGTCCGGCGAACACCGCAGGGGCAGCATGGATTTCGACGATCTCAACTGGCGAACCCGCAAGTACGATGCCTGGGGTGCGTACCGGCAGTCCAAGCTGGCCAATCTGCTGTTCGTCCTGGAGTTGCAACGCCGGCTCACCGCCGCCGGGTCCGAAGGTCCGGTCGTTCGGGGCGCACCCTGGGTACTCGTCCACCAACCTGCAGTCCCACTCCGGCCATTGGCTCAGCGATGCCGGGATGCGGATCGGCAACCTGGTGATCGCCCAGAGCGACGAGAAGGGCGCCCTGCCATCGCTCTTCGCAGCATCACAGGATCTTCCCGGGGCCAGCTATGTCGGTCCGGACGGTCCGCTCGAACTGCGTGGTCATCCGACCCTGGTCGGCCGCACCGCGAAGGCCAGCGATCCGGAGGCCGCGAAGCGGCTGTGGACGATGTCGGAGGAGTTGACCGGGGTGCATTTCGGCCTCGGGTGTGAGCCCGGCCTGACCGGACGAGATACGCCGGGGCGATGAGTTGACGCCGCCGCCGCGGTCTTCTTGGCTATGACAGATGAAAGCGACGAGAAGATGACCAGCGACGACGAAGCTGCCATCCGGGAGCTGATCCTGCGCTGGGCGGCGGCGGTGCACTCCGGCGACCTGGATGTCGTGTTGGCCGATCACGCCGACGACATCGTGATGTTCGACGTTCCACCGCCGAACGACGGCGTGTTGGGCATCGACGCCTACCGGGAGACCTGGCCGCCGTTCTTCCAGTGGCAGGCACAGGGCGCATCCTTCGAGATCGTGTCGCTGGAGGTGACCGCCGGGAACGACGTCGCCTTCGCGCACGCCCTGTTGCGGTGCGGATCCAAGGAGGAACTCGCGGCCGACCCGGACAACCGGCTGCGGTTGACCGTCGGGCTGCGCAAGGACGGCGGTCGGTGGATCGTCACCCACGAGCATCACTCCTTCCCGGTGAAGTGACGATCGGAGAGCTGCCGCCCGAGGACCGGTTGGTTGCGCTGCTGCGCGCCCGGGATGAGGCGACGTTCGTCGCGCTGTTGGATTCCTGGTCGGCCGGCATGCTGCGGGTGGCCCGCTCCTCTGTGTCCACCCCCGCTTCCGCTGCGGAGGTCGTCCAGGACACCTGGCTGGCCGTGATCGAAGGCATCGACCGGTTCGAGGGCCGGTCGTCGGTGCGGACGTGGGTGTTCCGGATCCTGGTCAACACCGCGCAGCGCAGGGGTTCTCGGGAACGACGGGTGGTACCGGTCTCCGGCCCGACCGTCGACCCCGATCGTTTCCAGGCGCCCGGAGAATCCTTTCCCGGGCACTGGCGGGAATTCCCGACCCCGTGGCCGACCAGCACATCGCCCGAACCCGAGGACGCGATCATCGCCGCGGAGACCCGCGATCGGCTGGCCGATGCGCTGCACCGGTTGCCCGAACGACAGCGGGCGGCGATCACCCTGCGGGATGTGGAGGGCTTCTCCGCTGCTGAGGTCTGCGTGATCCTGGACATCTCCGCCGCGAATCAGCGGGTGCTGTTGCATCGGGCCCGGGCTTTCGTCCGCGAAGAACTGGACCGCTACTTCTCCGCCGAGCCCGATCGGCCGGCGTAACGTCTGGCCGGTTGGTGACACTGCCCCTTCATGACCGCATCACGCAGGCGTGCCCGTTCCGCCATCGCCACCCGCCTGCTGCCGCTGCAGGTGGCCGTGATGCTGCAGGGCTTCCTGCTCTGGGCACCGATCGAGAAGTTGTTCATGAGCGAGATCGGTTTCGATGCGGCCGCTGTCGGCGTGATGGCAGCGGCCTATGCCGCGGTGGTACCGATCTTCGAGCTGCCGTCCGGATTGCTGGCCGACCGGTGGAGCCGGCGCGGTGTGCTGGTGATCGCCAGCCTGGCGTTGGCCGCGAGCGCGTTGATCGGTGGATTGAGCACCGGCGTCGCGTCCTACATCTGCAGTGCGCTGCTGCTCGGCGGCTACTTTGCGATGTACTCCGGCACGATGGAGGCCGTCGTCTACGACACGTTGCTCGAAGAGACCGGCGGCAGCGGACGATTTCGAACGTCGGATCGGCCGGATCAGGGCGCTGGAAAGTGCCTCCCTGGTCGTCAGTTCACTGCTCGGCGGCCTGCTCGCCGCCGTCGTCGGCACCAGATTCACCTACTTCCTGACGGTACCCATCGTGCTGCTGTCGGTGGTCGCCTACCTGCGCTTCCGGGAACCGTTGCTGCACAGGGTGTCCGCACCGCAATCACTGCGAAGCCAGGTGGTGGTGACGGTACGGACCATCACCGACCGCCGCCGGCTGCTGCCGATCGTGACGCTCGCGGCTCTGAGTGCTGTTGTCCTGCAACTGATCTTCGAATTCGGCCCGTTGTGGCTCGTCGCCCTCGCCGCTCCGGCGGTGTTCTACGGCCCGCACTGGGCGGCGCTGATGTCCGCCCTCGGCCTCGGCGGTCTGGTTGCCGGTCGGCTGGGGTTGCACCGACCGGTCCGCGCCGCCGGGGTGGGTGTGGCGATGACGGCAGCTGCGGCGCTGCTCACCGTGGCCACCTCGTTGATCGTGGTGACGATCGCCCAGATCGTCCTCGCGCTGCTCATGGTGGCGTGCGGCATCCACGTCACCCGGCTGCTGCACGACGAGATTCCTTCCGCCGTCAGGGCGGGGGTCGCATCGGGGGTGAGTTCGGTGTCCTGGCTGGTGTTCCTGCCGATCGCACTCTGCTTCGGCCTGATCGGAGCGGCGCAGGGCGTACACAGCGCAGGTTGGTTGCTGGTGGCGCTGACCGCCGGCACCGGCGGGCTGATCACCTGGATCGCCCTGCGCCAGGATCGCTCGACCGACGCCGAACCCCTTGCGGTGGCTAGGCTGGAATCGTGACGGGTGGAATCGTGACGGTGGAATCGTGACCGACGATCTGACCTGCGCCGAACTGGTCGAGCAGCTGACCGACCTGCTCGACGGAGCGCAGGACGCCGAAGCCCGGCGGCTGACCCTCGACCACCTCCGGGACTGCGAAGGTTGCCAGGAGTATCTCGACCAGTACCGCACGGTCGTCACCGGTCTCGGGGCGCTGCGCGTTTCCGATCCAGGGTCGCTGCCGGAGCCGGTCCGATCAACGGTGGTAGCGGGGCTGCGAGCACAGGGTGTCACCCGAGGTGGCACGGAGTAATCTCATCGACACTGCCTGATCGCCCGGCGCCCTGGGGGAGTCCGAACGCGCCATGGACCTGATTGCCCGCGACGCCGAACTGGCAACCGCAATCCGCAGTGTCAGGTTCGGTTCCGGGACCGTGATCACCGGCGAGGCCGGGGTCGGGAAGACAACACTCGCCGTCGCCGTCGCCGAATCGGCCGCGCTGAACGCGGTTCCGGTGATCAGAGTGCTGGCCACCGCGGCGGGTCGCTCGATCCCCTATGCCGCGCTCAGCCCGTTGCTGCCCACCGGTTCCGGCAATTTCCATCCGGCGCTGGTGCCCGGCCTGATCCTCACCTCGTTGACCGCACTTCCCGGCTCGCAGCTGCCGATCGTGCTGGTCGACGATGCCCAGCTGCTCGACGACCACTCCGCGCAGGCGCTGCTGACGTTGGTGGCGCAGCGGGGTGCGCGGGCGCTGGTCACCCTGCGCCCCGGCGGCCGGCCGTCCGATGCCGTGACAGCCCTGTGGAAGGACGGTCTGCTCGACCGGATCGACCTCACACCACTGGATGTCGCCGGGACCAGTCGGCTGCTGCGCTCCCGGCTCGGCGACGAGGTCGCGGCGATGACGACGCAGATGCTCTGGGAGCACAGTCGGGGAAACCCGTTGTACCTGCACGAGTTGGTCCGGTTCGGGCTGGGCACGGAACGGCTGCAACGGGTCAACGGCGTCTGGTGGTGGGCCGGTGACACCGACGTGCCGCCCCGGCTGGCCGAGCTGCTGCAGGATCGGCTGGAGAACCTTTCGGCCGATGCGAAGCAGGCCCGCGATCTGCTGGCGCTCGGTGAACCGCTGCCGTACGACACCCTGGCGGCGGTGTCGTCCGACGACGCCATCATGGAGCTGGACAGCCAGGGCCTGGTGACCAGTGATTCCAGCGGTGGCGTCGTCCGGCTGCGGTTCTCCCATCCGCTGCTGCGCGCCACGGCCGCGCACGGGCTGAGCGCCGCCCGCCGACGGGCGCTGGCCGGAAAACTGATCGGTGCACCGGCGCAGGACGTCGATTTCCTGCGTCGCGCGGCCTGGCAGGAGGCGGCAGCGGGGCGCCCGGACGTCGACCTGCTGCTCCGGGCGGCCCAGGCCTTGATCGTCATCGACCCCGCCAAGGCCGTCAGGTTCGCCGAGCGGGCGATCGGTCATGACGACGGGGCGGAGTCCGCGGTGATGTTGGCCGACGCCCTTGCCGAACTGGGCCGCCCCGACGATGCCAGGGCGGCGCTGGCCAGGGCACGCGAGCGGGCGCGTGACGAACCCGAACGGTGGCGGATCGCGGTCAGTCAGGCGTCCCTGTCGTTGTGGAGCCTCCGGTCGCCGATCGACGCGATCGACGTGATCGAGAAATTCACCGCCGACCTGCCCGCCGGTGCGACCGACGAACATCGATCGGTGACGGCCCTGCTCACGCTGTTCTCCGCGCGTCCGGCAGCTGCGGACGCGATCGCGGACGCCGTGCTGGCCGGCTCGCCGCCGCCGACCGCCCGCCGCCGCAGCCTGTTGGTCCGGGTGGCCGCCGCCACGCTCGCCGACCGGCCGGACCGTTCGCAGCAAGCCGCGGACGAACTGGCCGAGGTGCTGTCGCAACACCCGCAACCGGAGTCGGCGCGCAGCCTCTCCACCGCGATCGCCGGAACGGCCGAGATCTTCGGCAACCGGTCGGCAGAGCTGCCGCGGGCCGGTGGTGGTTCCGGGCGATGGCCGAGCCCCTACCGGTCGATGCTGGAATCGGCCGGCACGGCCGTGGTCGACGACGACGCGTTGCTGACCGGGCCGGTCTGGCCGCTGCTGGAGGGTGTGCGCAGACACCTGGCCGGTGACCTGCCCGCCGCCGAGGTCGCGTTGCGGGAGGCGACCGTGCAGCAACTGCAGGGTGAAGGCCTTTTCCGTTCCGAGGCGACCGGCGGACTGGCCGTCGTGCTCGCCGAATCCGGGCAGCTCACCGAGGCCAGGCAGGTACTGGACGGCAACGGCCCGGACGCCACTGCGCTGATCCCGGGGCTGCGGGGGTGGGCGGAGGCCTGGCTGCTGGCCGGGGCGGGCCGGGCAGATGACGCCGGCGTGCTGGCCGTCCGGACCGCCATCGAGTCCGCCGCCGTCGGTGCGGTGACAACGGCCTTCTGGTATCTGGCCGACGCCGCCCGGTTCGGCGCCACCCAGCTCGCCGCGGAATACGCCGAGACCCTTGCCGACCGCGTGCATTCCGAGCTGACCTCGGCCAGATTGGCCGGTCTCCGAGCCAGAGCGAAACGTGATGCCACCCAACTGGTGGTCGCCGCGGAGATGCACCTGCAGCTCGGGTTGTTCGGCCAGGCCGGCGAGCTCGCGCAGTTGGGCCTGGAACTGGCGGCCCGACCCGGAGGCCGGGTCGGCGACGAGGTCGCGCGACGAGCCAGAGCCGTCACCGGCGCCAGTCGAACCGCCCTCGGTCATCCCGCGCCGCCGGACACGTCCGCGATCCCGGAGCAACTGACCAAACGGGAGGCCGAGATCAGCAGGCTGGCCGCAAAAGGGCTGCGGGACAAGGACATCGCCGACGAACTCGTGCTGTCGGTGCGCACCGTCGAGAGTCACCTGGCCACCGCCTACCGCAAGCTGGGCATCTCCTCACGGCGGGAGCTGGTGGAGGTGCTGGGCGGCAGCGTCCGGTGAGCCCGGATCGAGCATTCCGGTCGACCCCGCCAAGGCAACGCGTGCGCCCCTGACGATCCGGTCACCGGGTTCCCACCCGCCAGTCCTCGCCCACTGTGAACGGGAGGTTCATCTCGGCGCTCTGCGGCGGCAACGGCAATAGCGCGGCGTCGGCCGCGCTGTTCCAGTTCGCCGAGGTGCCGACCAGCTTGGCGACACCGTGCAGGCTGGTCGATCGAGCCATCCTGGGCTGCACGTGCCGGCCGTGAAAGGTGAAGCCGGTCAACAGATCCGGTTCGTCACCGGTCAGCGGCAACGTCGACGACGCCAGCGCGGCGATCCGGACCGGGGGAAGCGCCGTGGAGAAGATCGCCACCTCGTCCAGAAACCCGAAGTACTGGGCATTGTGGCCGTTCACGGTGCCGCCGGTGGTGCGCTTGCCGAACCGCAGTGTCCCTCTCGGAAGTCCGGGATCGTCCCGCGGGACGGACATCGGCGCGCCGAGCGAATTCCCGTTCAGGAACGGTTGGAAAGTCATCACGTCCGTTCCGACGACGACCCGCAAAGCCAAGTGGTACCAACGGCCGGCGCGCAACGGCGCCGGATAGTTTCGGCGCGCGGCACCGACGGCGAGCAGGAGCTTGTTCCCCTCGCCGTCCTGATGCCAGTCACCCTGCCCGATGACGAACAATCCCGACCCGTTCTCGGCGATCAGCGGGCCTTCGAAAGCGTTCGAGAACTGTGGCATGAACCGCGCGACCAGCGTGTGGTCCCGCTCGAAGAAGGCGGAAAAGCTCAGGTTGCTGTCGACATGACCCTGCCAACCCAGTGCTACGGCCATCGTCTCGTCCCCTCGGCTCTGTCCGATCGGTGGCCGACCGCCACCAGCGGATGTTCTTCAACGGCTGCGTTCGGCTGAACTGCGACATCCATTGGACGGGGCAACGCGGGGTACCGACATCAGTACCGGCTACTGATCTGCGCAGGCCGGCGGTACGGAGATCGCCGGGCGGTCGGCGGTTCGGCCGGCGCTCCGACCCTCGCGGTGGACCGTATTCTCCGCAGGTGACCAGCCCCGCCCCCGCCCCGGCCTCCCGATCGCTGGTCACGGTCGCGGTCCTGCTACTGGCGATCAACCTCCGCCCGGTGGTCAACGCGCTCGGCGCGGTCATCCCGGAACTGCGGGCCGCCACCGGGCTGCCGGCCGCCACCACCGGGATCCTGCTGTCGCTGCCCACCCTGGCGTTCGCGGTGATGGGTTTGGCAGCACCGGTTCTCGCGGCCCGACTGGGTTCGCACCGCACCGTCGTGATCGCCCTGCTGGCGCTGATCGCCGGGCAGCTGATCAGGTCGGTGATCCCGGGAACCGCCGCGCTGTTCATCGGTTCGCTGGTCGGGCTGGCCGGCATCGCGGTCGGCAACGTCCTGCTGCCCAGGTCTGGTTCGGCTGCATTTCCCCGACCGCATCCCGCTGATGACGGCGGCGTACACCACCTTGCTCACCATCGGCGGTGCCGCCGCCGCGGCCGCCACCCTGCCCATCGAGCGGGCCGTCGGCGGCGATTGGCGCACCGGGCTGGGGATGTGGGCCGGTGTCGCGGTGGTCGCCCTGATTCCGTGGCTGATCCTGATCCGCGGCCGGGCCGCAAAGGGGCCGGCGCCGACGGCCGGCCGCCGGTTGCCGCTGTCGGCGTTGGCCCGAACCCGGGTCGCCTGGGCGCTTGCGGTCTATTTCGGCTGCCAGTCGATGGTGGCCTATGTGGTCTTCGGCTGGTTGTCGCAGATCCTCACCGACGAGGGTATGTCCGACACGGCGGCCGCAGCCCAGGTCGGCATCGCCATCGCGGTGGGTATCCCGCTCGCAGCCCTGGTGCCGCCGCTGCTGGGCCGGATCAGCAGGCCGGCCTTGCTGGTGATCGCGCTCTCGGCCTGTTATCTGGCTGCGTTCGTCGGGCTGCTGTTCGTTCCACCCGCGTTCGTCTGGGTGCTGTCGGTGCTGATCGGCATCGGCACCGGGGCGTTCCCGCTGGCACTGACCCTGATCGCGCTGCGCTCGAGGACGTCGATGGCCACCACCTCGCTGTCGGCCTTCACCCAGTGCTGTGGCTACCTGATCGCGTCGGTCGGGCCGTTCGGGTTCGGCATCCTCTACGACCTCAGCGGCGGCTGGACCGCGCCGCTGCTGGCGTTGTGTGCGGTGGTCGTGCTGCAGGCGATCGCCGGCTGCCTTGCGGTGCGCCCGCGGTTCGTCGAGGACGAACTCCCGGCCGCGCCGAAGGCGGGCAATTAGCGAGCGAGCAGGGCGGTGGCCATTGCCGCGCGTCCCTCGCCCCGGCCGGTCAGCCCGAGGCCGTCCGTGGTGGTGCCGGCCACCGACACCGGCGCGCCGATGACCTCGGACAGCACGCGTTCGGCCTCGACCCGCCTCGGCGCCAACCGAGGCCGGTTTGCGATCACCTGAACCGACGCGTTGACCACTCCGAAACCGGCTTCGTGGACCCGGCGGAGCACTTCGGTGAGCAGGGTCTCGCCGGAGGCGGCGGCCCAGCGGGGGTCGTCGGTGCCGAAGATCGTCCCGAGGTCGCCGAGCCCGGCCGCCGACAGCAACGCATCGCACAACGCATGGGCGGCCACATCACCGTCCGAATGCCCGGAGCAGCCGTCGTCGTCCGGCGAACAGCAACCCGGCGACCCAGCAGGGCCGGCCGATCTCGACCGGATGGACGTCGATCCCGCTGCCCACCCGCAGCGACGGAAGACGATCCGGAGCATTGGTCGCCATCAGTCGCTCCGCTTCGGCCAGGTCGGCGGCAGTGGTGATCTTGAAAGCCGCACGGTCACCCGGAACGGTGCCGATCGGAATGCCGAGCGCATCGACCAGTCCCGCATCATCGGTGGCCGAAGACTTCTCGGCGGCGGCCCTGGCGTGAGCCTGCCGCAGCACGTCGGCTTCGAATCCCTGCGGGGTCTGCACCACGCGCAGCAGTTCCCGGTCGACGACGCCGGCCAGCGATGCCGTCGGGGCGGACCCCGCGCATGGTGTCGATCACCGGCAGCACCGGGATCACCGCGCGACTACCCGCCCGGACCGCGTCGACGACCGAACGAATGAGAGATACCGGCGCCAACGCCCGCGCGGCGTCGTGGACCAGCACGATGTCCGCATCCGCACCGGCAGCAGCCAGCGCGGCAGCCACCGACGCCGTCCGATCCGCACCGCCGACGACGACCGTCACCCGATCGACTCGCAGCTGATCGTCCAACAGCTGACGGGTACGGCTCAGCTGATCAGCTGGCGACCGAGACGACCACCCGATCGACACCGGCCGCGAGCAGCCGATCAACCGCGTGCAGCAACAACTCCCGGCCGGCGACCGGCACGAACGCCTTGGGCACGGCAGCACCCAGGCGTTCGCCGGTCCCGGCAGCGGGAACAAGAGCAACGACGCTCACGTCGGGAGGCAATCCGTGATCAGCGGGCCCGGCCGCAGCCGAGCCCGCAGCCGATCAGGAAGCCAGGACCTCGTCGAGGATGCCCTCGGCCTTGAGCTCGTTGGTGCCCTCGGCCAGCGCCAGTTCGGACACCAGGATCTGCCGGGCCTTGGCCAGCATGCGCTTCTCGCCGGCGGACAGGCCGCGCTCGCGATCACGGCGCCACAGGTCGCGGACGACCTCGGCAACCTTGTTCACATCGCCGGAGGCCAGCTTCTCGAGATTGGCCTTGTACCGACGCGACCAGTTCGTCGGTTCCTCGGTGTGCGGCGCGCGCAACACCTCGAAGACATGGTCCAGACCGGTCCGGTCGACCACGTCACGAACGCCGACGATCTCGGCGTTGTCGGCGGGGACCTTCACGGTCAGGTCGCCCTGAGCGACCTTGAGGACCAGATACAGCTTCTCGACACCCTTGACAGTTCGAGTCTCGGTGGCCTGGATGAGTGCTGCCCCGTGGTGGGGGTAGACAACGGTTTCACCAACATTGAAAACCATGAGCGTTCAAGACCCCTTTCGCTCAGACCAGTTTAGCACGAGTTCGGCCGGGCTCCGTCCCGTTGTCGCAGGTCAGGGCCTATGCACGTACTTGACAAACCGGAGTACCGCGTGCATCCGGGCTCCCGGCCTCGCGCGGGAGTGGACGACATCGGACGGCGGCGCAGCAGATTGGCGCGCCCGGCGCGCAGAGCCCCCCTTCCGGCAGCTAACCTCATCCCAAGCTCACGCACCGCTCGCGGCGCCGGGTGGTCGCTTCGTGGCGCCCGCCTTCGTGCCCACCAGCCGAGAAGAGGGGAACCGCCGTGTCCCGCACCGCCCGCCTTCCGCGTCGCGTGCTCGTCCCGACCACCATGGCGCTCATGACGGCCGGCGCCCTGTTGCTGAGCGGCTGCGCGGCCGGGCAGTACTCGCAGACCGCCGACCAGGTCGCCGCGATCGACGGCGCGAACGGAACCGTGGGCGACATCGCAGTACTCAACGCGCGTCTCGCGCCGACCGAGGCGTGAGGACTACCCCGCCGGCTCGGATGCCCAACTGCTGCTCTGGATCTCCAACGACAGCCTGCAGCCGGACACCCTCACCGGAATCACCACCTCGGCCGCCGAGTCGGTCGACATCGTCGGCGACCCGACCGTGCAGGGGCAGACGCTGGCCGATTTCGCCACCGCCGAGGGCACCCAGGTCATCGTCACCGGGTTCCTGCAGGACCAGTACTACGGCGTGTCGATCCCGATGACGTTCTCCTTCGCGAACGCCGGCACGCTCTCGCTGAACATTCCGATCGAGGTGCCCGCCGAGCGCTCGACCGACCGGCAGACGATCAACATCCTGCCGCCGCACCCCGTCCCGATCTGGGAAGAGGGTCAGCACGGTGAGCAAGCGGCCGGCGGCGACGAGATCGATGGCGCGCAACCCACTGAAGGTCACTAGACCCGACGCGGTTGGTGCTCGATCCCGCTCTGATGTTCGACCCTGGCGTGGGCGAGTTTTAGTACAAGTGTCGGACCCGCCGTCTAGGGTTCGGCCCATGAGATCAACCACGCCCGGATCGCTCGTCCCGGCCGGCCAAGGCCGCCGTGAAGCCGCCCTTCCGCTGCAGCGAGTGCGGCAACGAGGCGGCCAAGTGGCACGGCCGCTGCCCCGAGTGCCAGGCCTGGGGCACGGTCCTGGAGGTCGGCGCCGGCCGCGGTGACGATCCGGCGGTTGACCGCGGGGCCGGTGACCAACCCGGCCCAGCGGATCGATCAGGTGTCGGCCGACCAGGTCAGCCCGCTGGCCAGTGGGGTTCGCCGAACTCGACCGGGTGCTCGGCGGCGGGTTGATCCCCGGAGCCGTCGTGCTGCTGGCCGGCGAGCCGGGCGTCGGTAAGTCGACGCTGCTGTTGTCGGCAGCTGGTGCCTGGGCGGCCGCCGGGCAGGGTCCGGTGCTGATCGTCAGCGGTGAGGAGTCTGCGGCGCAGGTGAGACTGCGCGCCGACCGGATGGGCGCGCTGCACCCGGACATCTATCTGGCCGCGGAGAGCGACCTGTCGGCCGTCCTGGGCCAGGTGGATCAGGTCGCGGCCGCGGTTGCTGATCGTCGACTCGGTGCAGACCATCGCCTCCGGTGAGGTGGACGGCAGCGCGGGCGGAGTCAGCCAGGTTCGGGCGGTCGCCGCCGCACTCTCCGCAGTGGCCAAGGAACGCAACATGGCGTGCGTGCTGGTCGGCCACGTGACCAAGGACGGCGCGATCGCCGGCCCGCGGGTGCTGGAGCACCTGGTGGACGTGGTGTTGCAGTTCGAGGGCGACCGGCATTCGACCCTGCGGACCGTCCGCGGGGTGAAGAACCGCTACGGCCCGTCGGACGAGGTCGGCTGCTTCCAGATGGTCCCGGACGGCATCGTCGGGCTCGCCGACCCGTCGGGTCTGTTCCTGACCAATCGGCGGGCGCCGGTGCCCGGGACCTGCGCCACGATCACCCTGCAGGGCCGGCGCGCGCTACCCGCCGAACTGCAGACGCTGATCACCGTCAGTTCCGGTGAGGTCAGCCGGCGCACGGTGTCCGGTCTCGACTCGGCAAGGGCCGCGATGGTGGTCGCCGTCCTGCAGCGCTGGGGCGGCGTCGCGCTGGCGGGGAAGGACGTGCTGGCGGCGACGGTCGGCGGCGCGAAGATGACCGAGCCGGCCGCGGACCTGCCGCTGGCGTTGGCGATCTGGTCGTCGGTGCGGGACATCCCGCTGGCCGCCGGGCTGGTGGTCATCGGCGAACTCGGACTTGCCGCCGACGTCCGCCCCGTGCCCGGCGTCGCACGACGGCTGACGGAGGCCGCGCGGCTCGGTTTCGATCATGCGGTGGTGCCGGAGGGGGTCGGGGCCGACCGCCCACGGGGGATGCGGGTGGACGAGGTGGCGAATCTGGGTGACGCGTTCCGCTCGTTGGGCAATGACGATGGCGTCGTTCAGTGGCTGCGCCGTCGCAGCGGGTAGGCCCACGGACTGACGCGCACCATCCCGTCGACCCCCCTAAACTGGCAGCGAAACGTCACGCAGGGGGAGGGCTGGGGTGGAAGACCGGATGAGTGTCGCGGCACACCGCGCCGTATTGGCCAGAGTCGCTCCCGGTACCCCGCTGCGGGACGGCCTGGAGCGGATCCTTCGCGGCCGGACCGGTGCGCTGATCGTTCTCGGCTTCGATCCGGCGGTCGAGGACCTGTGTGACGGCGGTTTCCGGCTCGACGTCGAGTTCTCCTCCACCCGGCTGCGGGAGCTGTGCAAGATGGACGGCGCGGTCGTCCTCAACGACGACGCGACCCGGATCCTGCGGGCCAACGTCCAATTGACGCCCGACTCCACCATTCCCACCGTCGAGTCCGGCACCAGACATCGCACCGCGGAACGCACCGGCCTGCAGACCGGGCACCCGGTGATCGCCGTCAGTCATTCCATGTCGATCATCAACCTGTACTTCGGTGGCCGCCGGCACGTGGTCGCGGATCCGCCGACCATCCTCGGCCGGGCGAATCAGGCCCTGGCCACGTTGCAGCGTTACAAGTTCCGGCTCGACGAGGTGGCCAGGGCGCTGTCCGCGCTGGAGATCGAGGATTTCGCCACCCTGCGCGACGCGATGACCGTGCTGCAGCGGCTGCTGATGGTCCGCCGGATCGCCGACGAGCTGACCAGCAATGTGGTCGAGCTCGGCACCGACGGCCGGTTGCTCGGCCTTCAGCTCGACGAGATGCTCAGCGGCACCCAGGGTCTGCAGGAATTGCTGATCCGTGACTACCTGCCGCCGGAACACCAGATCGATCAGGTCGACGACATCGTCGCCGCGCTGGACGAATTGGACGAGGTCACCCTGCTCGACCTGACGGCGGTGGCGAGGGTGCTGGGGCTGTCCACCTACGGCGACGCCCTTGATGCCGGCGTCAGCCCGCGCGGTTACCGGCTGCTGGCCGGCATCCCGCGGGTACCACCGGCCGTGCTGGACCGGCTCATCCAGCATTTCGGCAACCTGCAGGGGCTGCTGGCCGCGACGGCCGCCGATCTGCAGGCCGTCGAAGGCGTCGGCGAGGCAAGGGCAAGGGTCGTCCGCGAGGGTCTGTCCAGGCTGGCCGAGTCGTCGATCGTGGACCGGTACGGCGCCGCCCTGTAGCGAGCGGATTCGGCTGCCGGGTCAGCCGGTGACGGTGCACAACTCCGGGTCGGGCCCCGGGTCGGTTAGTCCTCGGGCCCGGTCAACCGGTAATTGGCTCAGGTCAGCCGGTGATGGCGAACGGGGCAGGCGCGCTGCTCAGGCCGCCCAGCTGGGCGACGACCGTGTAGTCACCGGCCGGCACCGTGATCCGCTCCCCCGCGCAGCCCGGCATCGACGTCGAGCCGGACCACTTCACGGTGTACTTCACGCTCTCACCCGCGGCCAGCTCCCGGACCTCCGTGCCCTCGCCGGGGAAGCAGTCCGTCGTCGACCACATCCGGGTGCCGTCGGCAGCGTTGACGGTGAAGGTCTGAATCGTGCCCGAGACATCCTGCTGGCAAGGCTGCGCGCCGGTGTTGGTGACGACCATGCCGAGCACCGGCTGGCTACCGGCGGCGAAGCTGGGGGCGGCAGTGACCGCCGTGACCGAGACGGATTCCGGCGCGCAGATCAGCTTGCCCGCGGCGTCGTAGGACGGCGGCGGCGGCGTCGGTGCCGGCGGCGGTTCGGGCGCGGGCGCCGGCGCCGAGGTGGCCGGATCGGCAGCCGGAGTGGTGGCCGCGGGATCGGCA
>CAVRCD010000005.1:0-499868 GCA_963719475.1 uncultured Actinomycetota bacterium
TTCCCCCTGGACGAGATCTCGACCATCCTGAGCGATCCCGGCGCCAACAGTGGTTCCCACCTGCGGCGGCAGCGAGAGCTGTTGAACAACCGGATCTCCCGCCTGCGGGTGATGGTCGAGGCCGTCGACAAAGAATTGGAGGCATACACGATGGGGATCCAACTGACCCCCGAGGAGAAGTTCGAGATCTTCGGGCCGACCTACAGCGAGGACTACGAAACCGAGGCCGAGCAGCGGTGGGGCAACACGGATGCCTGGAAGCAGTCCCAGGCCCGGACCGCCACCTTCACCAAGCAGCAGTGGATCGAGATGAAGGAGGCCGGCGACGACCTGAACCGTCGACTGGCCGCCGCGATGACCGGCGGTGCCGCGCCGGACAGCCCGCAGGCCATGGAACTGGCCGAAGAGCACCGTCGCTCGATCGAGACGTTCTACGACTGCAGCCACGGCATGCACCGCAACCTGGGTGAGATGTACGTCGCCGACGAGCGATTCGCCAAGACGTACAACGACGTCGCACCGGGACTCGCGGTGTGGCTGCGGGACGCGATCAACGCCAACGCCGATCGCGCCGAAGCGGCCAAGTCCTGAGGATCCGCGCCGATCAAGAAGGTCGGCGCTGATCAACGTCCGCCTTTTGGGACGGGTGTGACGCGAGTCGACGAGTTCGGCCGCGCCGAGGTAGTTGATCGGCGCGGCCGAACCGCTCGGTGATGGGCGGGGCAGGGGCGGCGGACGGGCTACGGCGCGGTGCCGGCCACCGGGGCCTGGGCCTGGAGTTCCGCGAGCACGGCCGGATCCTGCAGCTGCATCCAGGCGATGACGTCCTGGTAGGTGGCGCAGTAGGTGTCCGGCTGGCCGCACTTCTCCTTCATGAAGTCCATCGCCGGCGGGTTGAACGAGTCGCCGTTCCACTTGTTGAAGTGGTTCGCGATCAGCACCGGCGCGCGGTTGCCGTTGTAGGCCTGGTCGTACATGTAGTCGTAGGTCTTCTTGACGATGTCCCGCAGTTCCGGCGCCGTCTCCGGCTCCTCGCGGCCCTGGTTGAACTTGAACCAGAAGTTGTAGTCCATCGCCATCGTGGTGCTCTCGAAACCCGGCGAGTAGACGGTGGGCATGTAGAACTCCCAGATCCCGTCGACGTTCTCGGGCCACGCGATGCCGGTGTACGGGGCGGGCATCGAGGAGTCGTAGGTCATGTTGTACTTCTTCCAGGCCGGGATGAGCGCATCCAACGTCCCGGTCAGGCACGGGGTCCGGCCACCCTTGATCGAATCGGTCGGGACCTGCAGGTCGGGTGCATCGGTGTAGCCGTTGAGCGTCTTCCAGTCCGTCATGAAGGTGAAGAACTGGCCGAGCTCGTTCTCCCAGTCCGCGGTGTTCCACTGGTTGCCACCCGGCGGGTTGTCGTCGCAGAAGTGCCCGTTGTAGTGGGTGCCGATCTCATGACCCTTGGAGTAGGCCAGGTTCAGGTCGTTGACCTCGGTGACGATCTCGGACTCCGGGCCGCCGTACCCGATGGACGCCTTCCCGGTGGCGTGACCGGGGCCGGTGTACGCGCCCGCGTCCTTCCCGGAATCGCCGATCAGGTAGATGCCCGGAGAGGAACCCGGTGAACCGTGAGTTGGTCTCGTCCGCGGCCGCCATGAACTCGCCCCAGCGCTGGTGCGAACCTGCGCCGTCGAACGAGAAGATGATGAACTGCGGCGGTTTCTCGCCCGGCGCCAGCTTGGTCATCGGGACGTTCGTGGCCGGCCGGTCGCCGCTCGGTGCGGCCGGAGTGGCGCTCTCGCTGGGTGCATCGGTGTCCCGACCGTAGGGATCGAGGTCGCCGTCTCCGCCGCCGAGGTCGTCTCGGTCACGGTGACGTCGGACGAACTCGCCGATTGCGTCTGGTTGCCCTGGTAGATCAGGACCCCGGTGACCGCGGCAAGAACCACGACCAGTCCGGTGACCAGGTAGCGCGATTGCATTCATCCCTCGTTTCACATGGTGCAGTCGTCCTGTGCTCGGCGGCCGAGCGGCTGATGAGTGTCCTGCGCGAGTGCGTTCGTGCCCTGCACAGGACGCCTCGGACCCGACGTGGTTGCCGCCGGAGCCGTCGCAGCGTGGACGCCCGGAACCCAGGGTGCCATGCGGGTTCGCCCAGTCCCGGCAGATCCGGGCGGGTGTCCTGCGGGAATCGACGACGCCGGATCGCCGCCGACGCGGGCGGCAGGCGGGATCAGCTGGTGGGTGCGGCGGAGCTGCTCTCGACGGCTCCGCTCTGCTGGATACCTGCCGCATCGAAGCAGGCCTGCACGCCACCGTTGCGGCCGATGGTGAACCATTCCACCCGCTGGAACGAGTCGCCGTGATCGCTGGTCATCGTCCAGGCCATGTCGTCGGCCAGCACGTTCAACGAACTGATCATCTCCCGTTCGTCGCCCTCTTCGAGTTCCAGGGTGCCGTCGGCGACCGCGCCGAACAGCGCGGCCGCGCCCAGGCAGTCGGCCTGCAGCTCGTCGGCCACCGCGACCAGGCCGGTGTCCAGCCGCGCCTGGATGGCGTGCCCCCATTCGTGGGCGATCACCAGGTAGACCCAGGAGTCGCCGATCTGGTCGGCGCCGTCGAGCAGCAGGCCGCTGTCCCAGGCGACGTAATCCTCGGAGACGCAGTACAGCGCGTTGTAGGCCTCCAGCGGCTCGCCGTCGCAGGTCGGAGTCGTCGCCGGGTCCGTGCCGTCGTACAGACCCTTGACGGTCGGCGGCTGGTAGGTGCCGGTGAAGAAGTCGCTCCAGTGGGTGGCCCAGTAGCCGTCGACCACTGCTTCCGCCGAGGCGATGTCGTCGACCAGTTCCTCGATGGTGACCCCGCTGGCCAGCGTGCTGCTGTCACCGGTCGAGGCGACCACGCTGTCGTCGGTCGTCGGGGCAGCTGCTGGAGCTGCGTCACGATGCCGGTGCCGACCGCGGGGGTGCCGCTGACGCCGCCCGGCACACGCGCTCACGCCGAGCAGCACCGCTACGACCACGACCGCCCGGCGGACGACGGATCCGGGCAACATCGGTGCGCTGTGACCTGATCTGGACGGCAATCGCATGACTTCCTCCCGGGACTGCGATAACTCTCCGTGATCGGGTTCCCGGACGTCAAGATCATTCGTCGATACCGGGAGGTCACACGGCCGAGATCCACTCTCCCGGGTCACAGGTCCTTGATCAGCTCCCGCTTGAGGATCTTGCCGCTCGGCCCGAGCGGCAGCGCCTCGAAGAACTCCACCCGGCGCGGGTACTTGTGCTGGCCGAGGCGCTCCTTCGACCAGGTCACCAGGGTTTCCTGGTCGAGATCGGCACCCTCCGGCGACCTGACCACGACCGCGCAGATCTCCTCACCGTGGGTCTCGTCGGCGACCGCCACCACCGCGACCTGCGCAACCCCGGGGTGCCCGGCGAGGACCTCCTCCACCTCCCGGGGGTACACGTTGAACCCGCCGCTGATGATCAGGTCCTTCTTCCGGTCGACGATCGAGAGGAACCCGTCGGCGTCCTTCACGCCGAGATCGCCGGTGCGGAACCACCCGTCGATCAGCACCGCTGCCGTTGCCTCCGGGTTGTTGAGGTAGCCGGCGAACACGTTGTGCCCGCGCAACACCACCTCGCCGACCTCGCCCTGCGGCAGCAACTCGATCCGATCCTCGATCTCGGCGGCAGCGACCTCGGCGTCGGTGCCCCAGATCGCCCGGCCGACGGTGCCCGCCTTGCGCCCGAAGACCGGCTGGTTGAAGGTCGCCACCGGCGAGGTCTCGGAGAGTCCGTAGCCCTCGTAGATGTCGGCCTTGAAGACCTCGGCGAACGTGTCGATCACCGCAACGGGCAGGCTGGCGCCACCGGACACGGCAATCCGCAGGGTGGGCCGGCGTTCGTCGGCCCGGGCCGCGGCCAGCAGCCCGATGTACATGGTGGGCACGCCCATGAACACGTTGACGTTCTCGGCGGCGATCAGGTCGAGCGCGGCCGCACCGTCGAACCTCGGCAACAGGACAAGGGTCGAGCCCGCGTAGAAGCCCGCGTTCATCGCACAGGTCTGGCCGAACGAGTGGAACAGCGGCAGGCAGCCGAGGATGACGTCGTCCGGCGTCAGGAACAGCACCGAGGTGGAGGAGATCATCGCGTTCAGCGTCATGTTCAGCTGGGTGAGCACGGCGCCCTTGGGCGCGCCGGTGGTTCCCGAGGTGTAGAGGATGACGGCTTCGTCGTCGGAATCGCGGGTCGACGTAGGTGTCGATCGGTTCGATCCCGGCGGCCCGCTCGTCGAGCCGGTCGACCCCGTCGCCGCCCATCACCGCGAGCAGCGGCACCCCCGCCTGCTCGGCCGCCGGCGCGCCCTGCGCCAGCAGCGGTGCCGCGGCGATCAGCAACTTCGCCCGGGAGTCGGTCAGCACGAAGCCGATCTCCCTGGCCACCAGCAGTGCGTGCACCGGCACCACCACGCCGCCGAGCGACAGGATGGCGTAATACACCCGGGGGAAGTCGGGCACGTTGGGCATCAGGATGGCGACCCGGTCGCCCGGGCCCGATGCCCGCCTCCTGCAGCACCGCGGCGTACTGCCTGGTCTCGTGCCACAACTGCCGGTAGGAGATGCGCTGCGGTCCGATCACCACCGCATCCCGATCCGGGTGGCGATTGGCGGATTCGGCGAGGATGGCGGCCAGGGTCAGGCTCATGGCAGATGCACTCCGGGGGTCGCGGGCTGCGGGTGGGTGGCACCTGGACCGACGGTGGGAACTCCCGCCCCCGACAGGTGCACTCCAGTCGCTTCGGGCCGCCGTTGGTCCGTGTGCTACCTGCAGGTTACTGCCCGGTTAACAGCCCCCGCCGGATGTGATCTGCGTCCTGCGAACTCGCCTGCGCAACCCTCCCGCGGCAAAAGCGTCCTGGATACCCCAGTAACCTCGGAGGTCACCGGCGCCACCTCGACGCCGCCCGGCCCGGGATCGTCATCGGCCCAGCAGGCGCACGGCGAGGTCATCGATTAGTCAGGTCATGAACGAGAGGCGAGAACCCATGCCAGAGGTCACCGACACACCTGCCCCGCTGCCCGTGGCCGGTCCTGGCACCGCAGAGCAGACCGGCGCGGTGCAGTTCCCGCCGCCGGTAGCTCCGACCGTCGACGCCCCTGCGACCGCGACCCTTGGGTATGACGGGCAGGAACTGGAGATGAAGGTCATCCCGGCCACCGAGGGTTCCTCCGGTATCGAGATCTCCAAGCTGCTGACCACGCTCGGGCGTGATCACCCTGGATCCGGGGTTCACCAACACCGGCTCGACGACCTCGAAGGTCACCTACATCGACGGTGACGCCGGCATCCTGCGGTACCGCGGCTATCCGATCGAGCAGCTGGCCAAGTCCTCGACCTTCCTGGAGACCAGCTACCTGCTGATCAACGGGGAACTGCCCAGCGCCGACCGAACTCGCCGCCTTCACCAGCCGGATCAGCCGGCACACCATGCTGCACGAGGACCTCAAGCGGTTCTTCGACGGTTTCCCGCGGGACGCGCACCCGATGCCGGTGCTGTCCAGCGCGGTCAGCGCCCTGTCGACCTTCTACCAGGACGCTCTCGACCCGTTCAATCCCGAGCAGGTGGAGCTGTCCACCATCCGGCTGCTGGCCAAGCTGCCGACCATCGCCGCGTACGCCTACAAGAAGTCCGTCGGGCAGCCGCTGCTGTACCCGGACAACTCGCTGGGGTTGGTGGAGAACTTCCTGCGGATGTCGTTCGGCTTCCCGGCCGAGCCCTACGAGGTCAACCCGAAGCTGGCCAAGGCCCTGGATCAACTGCTGATCCTGCACGCCGACCACGAACAGAACTGCTCCACCTCCACCGTCCGGCTGGTCGGGTCGTCGAACGCGAACCTCTTCGCCTCGGTATCGGCCGGGATCAACGCCCTGTTCGGCCCGCTGCACGGCGGCGCCAACCAGGCGGTGCTGGAGATGCTGGAGAAGATGCGCCGGGAGGGCGGCGGTGTCGACGCCTTCGTCAAGCGGGTCAAGAACAAGGAGCCCGGCGTCAAGCTGATGGGCTTCGGTCACCGGGTCTACAAGAACTACGACCCGCGGGCCGCGCTGGTCAAGGCCACCGCCGACGAGGTGCTCGCCGACCTCGGCGCGAACGACGAACTGCTGGACCTGGCCAAGCAGCTCGAAGAGGTCGCCCTGTCCGACGACTACTTCATCTCCCGCAAGCTCTACCCGAACGTCGACTTCTACACCGGCCTGATCTACAAGGCGATGGGCTTCCCGGAGCGGATGTTCACCGTGCTGTTCGCCCTCGGCCGGCTGCCGGGTTGGATCGCCCAGTGGCGCGAGATGATCAACGATCCGGCCACCAAGATCGGCCGCCCCCGGCAGGTCTACACCGGCTACACCGAGCGGGATTACCTGGCGCTCGACGCCCGCTGAGCGCAGCGGCCGCCGGGGTTTGACGTAGCCCCGGTCCGGGCATGATCGGGGTATGACGTCCCCGACTGTGCTCTGGTTCCGGCGCGACCTGCGACTCGCGGATCATCCTGCGCTGCTGGCCGCCGCGGCCGAGAATGCCGATGTGCTCGGCGTTTTCGTCGCCGACGATGCCGTCCTGCAGCCGTCCGGCGCGCCCCGACGGGCATTTCTGGCCGGCTGTCTGGCCGACCTGTCCGAGAGCATGGGCGGGCGGCTGTTGATCGTGCACGGCCGCCCGCAACGGGTGATCCCGCAGGTCGCCGCCGCTGTCGGCGCCGGCGCCGTTCATGTGTCCGCGGACTACGGTCCCTACGGCCGCAAGCGGGATGACGCCGTCGCGAAGTCGCTGCAGGACAAGGGCATCGAGTTCGTCGCGACGGGCTCGCCGTATGCGGTGGCACCAGGGCGGGTTCGCAAGCCCGACGGCGGTCGCTACTCCGTCTTCACGCCGTACTACCGCGGCTGGACCAGCCATGGCTGGCGGCAGCCGGCCGGCGGCGGGAAGGCGCCCGCCGTCCGGTGGATCGACCCGGCGGACGTCGACGGCCCGGTTCGGCACGATCCTGCCGAACTCGGGCGGAAGGTTCCGTCATCGATGACCCTGCCGGAGCCCGGCGAAGCAGCCGCGCTGCGGACCTGGAGCACCTTCCTGGACGGCGCGGTCGACCACTACGACAGCGACCGGGATCGGCCCGATCACGCTGGCACCAGCCGGATCTCGCCCTACCTGAAGTGGGGGTGCGTCCACCCGCGCACGCTGCTGGCCGACCTGGCCGGACGGACAGTCGAGGGGTGCCGGCGCCCATCGTCGGGAGCTGGCCTGGCGGGAGTTCTACGCCGATGTGGTGCATCACCTTCCGCGGTCGATCTGGGAGTCGGTCGACCCCGTCATCGACAAGCTGGAATGGGACGACGGCAAGGACGCCGACGACCATTTCACCGCGTGGAAGGAGGGCAGGACCGGCTTCCCGTACATCGACGCCGGGATGCGGCAGCTGCTGGCCGAAGGCTGGATGCACAACCGGGTGCGGATGGGCGTGGCGTCGTTCCTCATCAAGGATCTGCACCTGCCCTGGCAGTGGGGTGCGAGGCATTTCCTCGATCACCTGGTGGACGGCGACTACGCCTCCAACAACCATGGCTGGCAGTGGGTGGCCGGCTCCGGACCGCAGGCCACCCCGTTCTTCCGGATCTTCAATCCGCAGCTGCAAGCCGAGAAGTTCGACCCCACAGGCGATTACGTCCGCACAGTTCGTGCCGGAGCTGCGCGGGATCGCCGGCAAGGCGGTGCACCGCCCGTGGGAGCTGGACGAGGCGCCCGCCGGCTACCCGGCGCCGATCGTCGAGCACTCGACTGAGCGAGCAGAGTCGTTGCGGCGCTGGGAGAACCGGCCGCGCTGACACGCAGCACCGGGCGGATCCGACCACGGAAAGTACAGGCCATGACAGGGGGGAGCATGAAGGTCTGCGCACTCGACATGTTGCGCTGCCGGGGTTTTGAGTGAACTAGCCCGACGTCGTCGGTTTCGAGGCAGTCGGTTGCGGCGCATGGTAAGCCTCGATGATCTCGACGAAGCGTTGCAGCAGCTTCCGTAACTGATCGACGTTCGACGCGCCGAAGGCCTCCCTGACCTCGTTGTTGGAAATTCTGGCCGCCTCGTTGATCGCAACCAGGGTCGAGCGACCGGCCGTGGTGAGATGGATCAGCGGCGAGGTCTTGTGATCCGGGTTCGGCCGCAATTCCACCAGACCCTCCTCCACCATCTCGGTGGTGAGGCGAAGGATGTGCTGACGACTGACCCCTAGACGTCGCGCCACCTGCGGAACCGTCATCGGGAAAACATTCATCGTCCATAGCGCCTGCCAACGCGCCTGCGTCTGGCCCGCGCGCGCCGCGTAGGTCTCGCCAATTCGCCGACTGAGACCGGCGGCCGCGAACAGTTCTGAATGCAGGTTCTCCATCTCCTCCGACATAACCGCCACCGTACCCCGACAACTTCGCCATCCGGTCATCTTGACCGGTGAATCCGACTTGACACCTGTTTGTCACTTATGCACACTAATCACCTGAGGTCGATGGGCCGCACGGGTTGTTCACAGCGATTGCTCCAGGCATGACCGGCACTCGCATCCCGATTGCCGGATTCCGCGGCCTCGCGTCGAGGCCACTGACAGGAGGACGCATGAAAATTGCGTATTGGGTGCTGCTGGTCATTGCCGTGGCGCTCGGGATCTTCGGCTACGTCAGAGATATGCAGTGGCTGATCTTCGTCGCCGTCGCAATCCTGCTGGTCGCAATCGCCGTGGATCCGAAGCGGTCGTTCTTCGGCCGGCGCAAGAACACATGACCAGCGTGCATCGGCCGAGGTCCCGCCGTGGTTCTCGACGGCCTGACCAAACGGTTCGGCGACCACACGGCCGTCGACGGAATCAGCATCACGCTGCCCCGGGGCGCCTTCGTCGGCGTCGTCGGACGCAACGGCGCGGGCAAGACCACCACGATGAAGATGTGCACCGCGCTGCTGCCACCGACGGCCGGGCGAGTATCGGTGATGGGCATCGACGTGTGGGAGAACCCGGTCGCCGCCAAGGAACAGTTCGGTGTCCTCCCGGAGACCATGGCTCTGTTCGACCGACTCACCGGCGCCGAGATGCTCTTGTACAACGGCTTGATCCGCGGAATGGACCGCAGCCTGGTCGTGGAGCGATCGCGCCAACTCCTGCACGTGCTGGGCCTGGACGACGCCGCGAGCCGGCTGGTTGTCGACTACAGCCACGGCATGACGAAGAAGGTTGCGTTGGCCGCGGCCCTGCTGCACGGCCCGCAGGTGCTGTTCCTGGACGAGCCTTTCGAGGCCATCGATCCGGTGTCCACCCGGTCGATCGAAGCCGTGCTGCACCGCCACGTCGAAGACGGCGGAACGGTCGTCTTCTCCAGCCACGTTCTCGATGTCGTCGAGCGGCTCTGCGATCGGGTGGTGGTGATCGACCTCGGCCAGATCAAGACGTCCGGCACCGTCGACGAGGTGCGTCACGGCGCCAGGCTCGAGGACGCCTTCCTGGCCCTCATCGGCGAACAGGCCCAGGACACGGAGGGCCTGTCGTGGTTGGGATCTTCCTGAGGCTGAAGTTCCGGTTGCTGAAGAACCGGTTGGCCGCCCTACGACGCGACCCGAAGCGAGGGCAGTCGGCGGTCGTCGCGGTCCTGGTCCTCGGCTACTTCGTCTACAGGTACGGCGGCGCTGTCTACGAGAGCGTTTCGCTGTCCGGAGCTCTGCCCGATCCCGGTCCGATCTTCGCCCAGCTGAGTTTCTCCATCGTCTTTCTGTGGATCGTGCTGCCGTTGGCCTACGGCGGCGGACGCGACCTCGACGTCCGGAAGTTCCAGCTGCTGCCGGTGCGTCCCATCGCCCTGGCGGGCGGTCTGGCCAGCACCTTCATCCTCTCGCCGGGAGTCTGGCTGACGGCGGCGGTCGCCGTGGTACTGGCGGCCGGCTTCCCGGACGCGGCCGGAAACCTGCCGCTGCTGGCGCTGTCCGGTCTGGTTCTGGTGCTGATGTGCGTCGTTGCGGGACAGGTCGTCTCGACCGGGGCCGATCTGCTCGGTCGGCAACGGCACGCGCGGGACCTGATGGTGCTGCTGACCTTGCTGCTGACGGCGGTGCCGGTGGTGATGTTCTTCCTGCTGCAGCAACCAATATGCCGACCCCTCCGGAGGCGGGGGACCGGGTTCGGTCTTTGCCTGGGTGCCGCCGGCCTGGCCGGGTGTCGCCATGGCGGCGGCCGGGCAGGGTCAGGCGGGCACCGCGCTGGCGGCGATGGGTGGCTCGCTGGTCGTCGTCGGCCTTGGCGTGTGGCTCTGGACCGCGATCATCTCCCGGGCCATGCTCGCGCAGGACAGCTCGACCATCCGGGCCAGCGGCACCGGTGATCCGTTCGCACGATTCGCCCGGTGGCTCCCCGGGAATCGGCGCGGGGCCGTCGCGGCGCTGGAACTGCGATTGCTGTGGCGTGAACCCGCCCGGCTGCCTGGGGTGATCATCTCCACGCTGGTGTTCGGCGGCGTCTTCACCATCATTGCGGCAGCGCTGTTCGATCTCGGCACCGCGGGCATGGCGGTGTTCGGGGTCTGCGTCGGTGTCGTTCATCGCGGTCGGCCACCGGCTGAACGAGATCGGCATCCATTCCTCGGCACTGTGGATGAATGTGGTCGCCCGCGGCAGGGCGTCGAATGATCTTGATCGGCCGTGATCTGGCGAGCGCGCTCATCGACGTACCCGTGCTGTTGATCGCGCTGGCGGCCATCGCGATCTACCGGGGTGAATGGACCTATGTGCTGCCGGCGTTCATCTTCGGGCTGTCGAGCCTGGCTGGCCGCCTATGCGGGCATGCGGGTCTTCAACATCAAGATGGCCCGCGGAGAGCCCCGCTCGAAGGACACCGCCGCCGGGCAGAACAAGCCCAGCCCGCTGCTGAACCTCACGGCGATGGTGACCTGGATCATTGCTGTCGCGCCGGTTTTCGCTGCTGCCGCGCTGCCGGCAACGCTCGGCGCAGGGTGGTTGTTCGTCGCGGTCCCGGCAGCAGTCCTTTACGCCGGGGGCATCTGGTACGCCAGCCTGCGATGGATGGGGCAGTGGCTCGATCAGCACCAGGCCGACCTGCTGGTTCGCATCGAGAGCGCCTGATTCCACGACGTTTCCATCGTTCAGCATCGGCTGATGACTACTCACGAAATGGACAACAATGAAGCGCACCACGGCGGCGACCGCGCTGCTGATCGCCGGGACGGTCGGCCTGGCCGGCTGCACCTCAAGCTCCACCCCGTCCAACTCCACCCGCCAACCCCAGCCGTCGACGAGCGCCTCCAACACCGCTGCTGCCGCAGCAAGCGCATCCCCGGCACCGGATGCCGAGCCGGCCTATGTCGAGAAGGCCAGCGAAGCGATCCGAAAGGTCATGCAGGAGAACGTCATCCCCGGTGCGGTGGTGCTGATCTCAGCGCCGGACCAGGGGGAATGGACGGGGACGTTCGGCACCCGCACCTGGGGTACGGAAGAACCCATGCAGGCGGGAGACCACTTCCGAATCGGCAGCAACACCAAGACGCTGACCTCGACAGTGATCCTGCAACTGGCCCAGGAGGGCAAGCTCTCGCTCGATGACCCGATCGACACCTACATCCCCGGGGTGCCGAACGGTGACAAGATCACCATCAGGAATCTGTCGGAAATGCGAAGCGGCCTGTACAGCTATTCCTTCGACACCACGGTCAACAACACGTTGGACCAGCAGCCGCAGAAAATCTGGACGCCCCAGGAGCTCATCGATATCGCCTTCTCGCACCCCGTCAACTCCGGGCCCGGTGAGGAGTTCAACTACAGCAACACCAACATCATCCTGCTCGGCATGGTCATCGAGAAGCTCACCGGGACGACCGCTTCGCAGGCGTTCCAGGAGCGGATCTTCACCCCGCTCGGCCTGCAGGACACCTCGCTGCCGCTGCCGCCGGATTCAGCCATTCCCAATCCGCACCCGCAGGGGTATTCGTTCGGCAGCAACACTTCCACCATCGACACCTACGCCCTGTCGGCGGAGGACGAAAAGCGGGCGCTGGCCGGAACGTTGCTGCCCAACAACGAAACCATGGCCAATCCGTCCTGGGCATGGACCGCCGGCGGTGCGATCTCGACCGTGGCGGACATGAAAACCTACGTCGAGGCGCTGGTCGACGGTGGACTGCTCGACGCGCAGATGCAGAAGACCAGGATGGACAGCATCCAAGCGATGGACCCGGCCATGCCCACCTCGGGGTACGGCCTGGGCATCGCCAAGTTCGACACGCTGTACGGGCACGACGGCCAGATTCCCGGCTTCATGACGTTCATGGGCCACGATCCCGACACCGGACTCACCATCGTCATCGGCACCAACCTGGCCACCGTGCCGGGCGGCGAGGGCTCGGCATTGGCCATCCTGAAGGGCTTGATCCCGATCTTCTACCCGAACGCCGTCGTTCCTGGCGACCCCGCGGCCGCGCCCGGTGCAACCTCGGCCCCGTCGGCCGCCTCGTCCGGTGCCGGCGGGTGACACACCGCCACCGGGACGCCCCTCTACCGGAACAAGCCCTCCGGACGCAGACCCCAGGAGGCGGTCCAGCTCTCGCCCGGATCCAGCCAGCGCAGGCCGATGCCGGTGTTGAAGGCGTTGACCGCGCAGGTCATCGGCTCGATGGCCACCGCCTTGCGCTGATCCGGTTTCCCGGGGCCGGGGAAGATCGACGGCGAGAAGACCTGCGCCCAGCCGAAGTCCGCGTCGGCCCAGACCACCAGGCCGGTTCCGTCCGGCGCGGCCAGCCGGTGTTCGACCCGGCCGTCGCTGACGGCGAATCCGGTCAGCGCCACGTCGGCGTCCAGGTCGGACAGCAGCACACCGCCACGGAGGTCATTCGCCGTGCCCTCGACCGGTTCCACCGCAACGGGTATCAACCGTTCGTCGACCCGCGCGTAATCCGTACCGGACAGGGTGATCGTCAGATCGGCCACCGGGTGCTCGCCGACCCGCAGGTACGGGTGGGCGCCGACGCCGAACGGCGCCGCGGCCTCGCCGACGTTCTGTAGGTAGTGGGTGATGCGCAAACCGTCGTCGTGCAGGGCGTAGGTGACGGAGGTGTCCAGGGTGAACGGATAGCCGTGCTGCGGGTACACCGACGCGGCCAGGGTCACCGACGCCTCGGCCTGCGAGATGACCTGGTATGCGGTATTCCGCAACAGGCCGTGGGTCGCGTGGCCCAGCGAGAGATCGGTGATGTCGAGCTTCTGCGGCTTGTCCTGGTAGATCCAGGTGGCGTCCTTGATCCGGTTCGGCCAGGGCACCAGCACGATGCCGCAGCCCATCGGCGGCACCCAGTCGTCGTCCCAGACCTCGGTGAAATGTGTTCCGTCCACGCTGAACTCACGGAGCACCGCGGCCACCTCGCCGACCCGGGCGGTCATCGCGCCGCGTCGGATTTCGTGCTGGTGCCCGGTCGCCGGGCGGGTGCCGCTCACCGTCCGACCCCGCTCCGCGGGGTCGGGACGGCCTGGCACGATGATTCGCTCGCACGCTCGCTCACCGGGAGGTTCCGGTCAGCTTCGACAACGCGCGTCCGAACTGCAGCAGCCGTTGCATCTGGGCAAGTCCTCCATCGGTGACGGATTTCGAGAAGCGGTAGGTCTCGACATACTGCACCGTCCGGGTCTCGTTCGCCTCGGTCAGCTCGGTCATCGAGCGCTCCGGTGTCTGGGTCGAGAGATACAGCATCACCGCGTGCATCGTCCGGGAGCCGTCGGGCTCGGTCCGGAACCTGTTGCGCAGCCCCTGATCCACGATCGCCGACAGTGGAATGGTGCGGACCGACGAGGAGAACATCAGCGATGCGGACCCGGCATCATCGGCCTCGTCGTCGCCGTGCCACAGCACCAGCCGTCGGCCGTCGGTGACCGCGACCTCCTGCCACAGCGAGTCGCCCCAATCCTGGGTGGAGGCGACCCGCTCACAGGTGAAGGCCAGATCCGCCGAGGTGTCGAGCACCCCACCGAGTGCCTCCAGCGCCGCATCGGCATCCCTGATGTAGGCCCGGACCGCGTCCTCCAGCCTGGGGTAAGGCGCCCAGTCCTGCGGCACGTGCCGGCGCGGGTGGGACATGACGCGAGCCTCCTCGGGCGGGCGAACCCGCGCTGGCATCGCCACGCGGTCGCGACCTGATGGTAGGACGCTACGGACCGGTCGGATGCCGGGCGTCGTAGCGCCAGAGGGATCGCCCGAGCGCGGCGGCCACCAGGGTGAGCACGATCGTCGCGATGCCGCCCGCGGTGACCGCAAACGCCGTCGACGTCGCGTCGGCGACCAGGCCGTGCACCAGGTCGGCCAGTCGCGGACCACCGGCCACCACCACGGTGAACACACCCTGGATCCGGCCGCGCATCTCGTCGGTCGCCGTCACCTGCAGGATCGTCGACCGGTACACCGCACTGACCAGGTCGGACCAACCGCCGATCGCCAGGTACAGCACGGCGAGCCAGAGCACCGAAGTGGTGCCGAACAGGGCCATCGACACTCCCCAGAGCAGGATCGCCGCGATGATCGCGATGCCCTGCCGGTGGATCCGATGGATCCAGCCGCCGGTCAGCCCGCCGATCAGCGAGCCGATCGCGAGCCCGGCGTTCAGCATGCCCAGCGCGATCCCGCCGCCCACCGGGCCGCCGAAGGTTTCCTGCGCCATCTGCGGGAACAGCGCCCGCGGCATGCCGCAGACCATCGCGATGATGTCCACCACGAACGTCATCAGCAGCAGCGGGCGGACCCGCAGGTAGGACAGCCCGTCCAGCACCTTCGCCCGCCCCCGGTGCTCCCCCAGCGGCGGGATCGGCGGCAGCTTGATCACCGCGTACAGGATCGCGACCAGGGTCAGTGCGTCGATGAAGTAGAGCCAGGCGAGCCCGACCACCGGGATCAGCACGCCGACCAGCAGCGGCCCGACGATCACCCCGATGCTGAACACCGTCATGCTCAGCGCGTTGGCCGCCGGCACCATGTCGATCGGCACGATCCGCGGGATGATCGCGCTGCGGGTCGGTTGGTTGACGGCGAAGAAGCCCTGTTGCACGGCGAGCAGTGCCAGCACCAGCCACACCGATTGCGACCCGACGAGCGCCGCGATCCACAGCCCGATGCTGGTCGCCGCGATCCCGACCGAGGTGATCATCAACAGCTTCCGGCGGTCGTAGGTGTCGGCGATGGCGCCGCCGAGCAGCCCGAACACCACCAGCGGAACCAGCGCCACGAACGATGCGAAGCCGACCCACGCCGAACTGCCGGTGATGTCGTAGATCTGCTGCTGCACGGCCACCGCGGCCAGCACCCCGCCGATCACCGTCGTCACCTGGCCGAGGAACAACCGGCGGTAGGCGGGGATCGAGCAGCGGCCGGGTGTCCGGGCCGAGCCGGCGCAGCCGGGAGCGATCGTCGGCGACCGGCGCCGGTTCCGGCGAATCTGCCACCTGCGTTCGTCGGATCCTCCGGGTCGGTCGAGCCGCTCGGCCCGCCCGCCGTCACCGGCCCCTCATGGAGCGAGCCGTTCGACGACCCAGCTCCCCGATCCGACCGCCCGGTACCGCAGCCGATCGTGCAGCCGGGCGTATCTGCCCTGCCAGAATTCGACGGTCTCGGGCTGGATCCGCCAGCCGCCCCAGAACGGCGGCAGCGGGATCGCCTCGCCGGCTTCGGCAAACCTGTCCTCCGCCGCCGACTGCAGCGCCTCGAGAGCGGCCCGGTCCGGCAGCACGCTGGACTGCGGGCTGGCCCAGGCACCGAGCCGGGAGCCGCGGGGTCGGCTGGCCCAGTACTGCTGCGCCGTCTCGTCATCGACCCGGACCACCGGGCCACGGACGTGCACCTGACGCTGCAGGCCGATCCACGGGAAGGTCGCCGCTGCACGGGGATTGGCGTCCAGGTCACGACTCTTGTCGGAATTCAGGTTGGTGTAGAAGACGATTCCGGCCTCGTCGACGCCCTTGCACAGCACCGATCGGCTGGCCACGATCCCGTCGGGTGACGCCGTGGCCACCACCATGGCGTTGGGTTCGGGCAGGCCGGCGGCCACGGAGTCGGCCAGCCAGGTCTGGAACTGGGTCACCCAGTTGTCGGCCAGATCTCCCTCGGCAAGGCCCGCCAACGAGTAGCTCTCCCGCATGGCCGCCAAGTCGGGAAAGTCCCGCGCGGCCCGATGCTGACCGGACATGTGCCTCCTCCGCTTCGTCGTCACCGGCGGAAGTTCGGCCGGCTCACCGTTTCAGAACGCTACGCCGGAGCTCACTCGGCTCGCTGACGGTGAGCGAGGGGCGCCCGGTCGAGTGACCTACAACACCTTCTTGGCTCTGGCCCCCGGGTCGATCGCGGGGCATTGTGAAGGAACTGCCCAGATCACGGGTCGGTAAAACGTGCCGCAGTAGCTCGTGTCCCAGTAGCTCGTCGCCAGCAGTTGACCGCCCCCGCATCCGGCCGACCCGTCTCGAATGCCACCGCTCGACGACCGATCTCGTTGCACCCCTGCAGTTCCCACGCTCGCAATTCCCGAACCCAGTTCCCATCCCGCAGTTCCCATCCGCAGTTCCCATCCTCAATGTGGAGGTCATCGGAGATGACGACAACACCCGCGAACGGCGCAGACTTCGTACCGGGGCTGGAGGGTGTGGTCGCCTTCCACACCGCGATCGCCGAACCCGATCGGGACGGCGGATCGCTGCGGTACCGCGGCGTCGACATCGACGATCTGGTCGGCAACGTCGGCTTCGAGGACGTCTGGGCGCTGCTGGTCGACGACGAGTTCGGCGCGCAACTGCCGATCGACACCTCCGGCCCCGCTTTCTCCTCCGGTGATGTCCGGGTCGACGTGCAGGCCTCGCTGCCGCTGCTGGCCCCGGCGCGCGGATTCGGGCCGTTGCTGGACATCACCGACGAGCAGGCCCGTGACCACCTCGCGCAGACCACCGCTGCGGTGCTGTCCTACGCCGCCCACTCGGCGCGCGGCGACCGCCCGGCGGTGTCCACCAAGCGGCTCGAGGCCTGCTCGACGGTGGTCGAACGGTTCATGACCTGCTGGCTGGGCGAGCCGAGCCCCGAGCAGGTGCAGGCGATCGACGCCTACTGGGTGTCCGCCGCCGAGCACGGGATGAATGCCTCCACGTTCACGGCCCGGGTCGTCGCCTCCACGGCCGCGGACGTGCCGGCCTGCATCACCGGCGCCATCGGTTCGATGTCCGGGCCGCTGCACGGTGGCGCCCCGGCGCGGGTGCTGCCCATGGTCAAGGAGGTGGAGGCCAACGGCGACCCGTTCGGACTGGTCTCCGGAATCCTGGACCGCAAGGAACGGCTGATGGGCTTCGGTCATCGGGTCTACCGCGCGGAGGACCCGCGGGCCAGGGTGCTGCGCCGCACCTGCCGGGAGCTGAACGCTCCGCGCTACGAAGCGGCGGCCGCCCTGGAGCAGGCGGCGCTGGCGATCCTGCGCGAACGTCGACCGGACCGCGCGATCGAAACCAATGTCGAGTTCTGGGCGGCGGTGATCCTGGACTTCGCCGGGGTGCCGGCCGCGATGATGCCCGCCATGTTCACCTGTGCCCGCACCGCCGGCTGGAGCGCCCACATCCTGGAGCAGAAGCGGCTCGGCCGAATCGTCCGACCGTCCGCGATCTACGACGGACACCCGCCGCGCAAACCCGAACTGGTGGCCGGCTTCGAGGATCTGGCCGTCGCCGTCTGAGTGATCCGGCTCACTTCCGTTTGCGGCGCCTGTCGCCCTTGGCATGTCCGCCGGCGACCGGTGGACGCCGACCGCATCGCCGGAGCGGCTCGTCCGGCCTCGCGGACGGTGGCAAGATTGGGCCGTCCTGACCTGGGTAGCCGCCCAGGATTTCGTCTGTGTCGTGGCGCTCGCCGCCGCGGCGGCATCGCCGAGGAGAACGCGCCGTCATGGCCGATGTGACCAGCCTGGTACTGCCCCCCGCACTGATTCCGACCGATGGCCGGTTCGGTTGCGGCCCGTCCAAGGTGCGCCCGGAGGCGCTGGCCGCGCTCGCCGGGTCCGGGGCGTCGGTGCTGGGTACCTCGCACCGGCAGGCGCCGGTGAAGTCGCTGGTCCGGCGGGTCCGGGAGGGGATGAGCACGCTCTTCTCCCTGCCCGATGGCTACCAGGTGATCATGGGCAACGGCGGGACGACGGCGTTCTGGGATGCGGCGGCTCTCGGCCTGGTGCGGAACCGCTCGCAGCACCTGACGTTCGGCGAGTTCTCCGCCAAGTTCGCCGGCGTCACCGGCAAGGCTCCGTTCCTGGCCGATCCGCAGGTGATCTCCGCCGACCCGGGGGATGCGCCGGAGGCGGTCGCCGCCGCCGATGTCGACGTCTACGCCTGGGCCCACAACGAAACCTCGACCGGCGTCGCCGTCCCGGTGCGCCGACCGACCGGCGCGACAGCCGATCAGTTGGTTCTCGTCGACGCCACGTCCGGCGCCGGCGGGCTGCCGGTCGACATCAGCGAGACGGATGTCTACTACTTCGCGCCGCAGAAGGTCTTCGGGTCCGACGGCGGCCTGTGGATCGCACTGGCGTCCCCCGCCGCTCTTGATCGGATCGGCGAGATCGCACGCCAGCGGACCGGTGGATCCCCGAGTTCCTGTCGATCGCCACCGCGCTGGACAACACCGTCAAGGACCAGACGCTCAACACCCCGGCCGTGGCGACCCTGTTCCTGCTGGCCGACCAGCTCGACTGGCTGCTGGGCAACGGCGGCCTGGAATGGGCCACCAAGCGCACCGCGGACTCGTCCGGCCGGTTGTACGACTGGGCCCTGGCCAGCGAGTTCGCGACCCCGTTCGTGGCCCGCCCCGAGCTGCGCTCGCAGGTGGTCGGGACGATCGATTTCGCCGACTCGGTGGACGCCGCGACGGTGGCGAAGACGCTGCGCGCCAACGGGATCGTCGATACCGAGCCCTACCGGAAGCTGGGCCGCAACCAGCTGCGGATCGGCATGTTCCCGGCCGTCGAGCCGTCGGACGTCTCGGCGTTGACCGAGTGCATCGACTACGTCGTGCAACGGCTGGGGTGACCGGTCTCCCGGGTCGGTGACCGCACCGGCGCACCCCGGTCCCGCTCTCGGACGGCGCGCCTGGACAGGCGCGACCTGCCGTCGCGATAGCGTCGCCAGCAGAGCTTGGTCCTGCGGGCGACGTCCGCAATTCGGGAGGAGAACGCCATGCGCGCGCTGCGTGTCCTAGGTCTTGCCGAGGACGGCGAGAACCTGGTCTGCGAGGACGGCACGTCGGGCGAGTTGTTCACCCTGCCTGCCGACGAGCGACTGCGAGCCGCCACCCGTGGGGATCTGAGCCGGCTCGGCCAGTTGCAGATCGAGCTGGAACCGCAACTGCGGCCACGGGAGATCCAGGCCAGGATCCGGGCCGGTGCGACGATCGCCCAGGTCGCCACCGCCGCCAACACCAGTGTCGGCCGGATCGAGCGGTACGCCTACCCGGTGCTGCTCGAACGGTCGACGACGGCCGAGAAGGCCCGGCTCGCGCACCCGATGGTCGACGGCAACCCGACCAGGAAGAACCTCGAGGAACTGGTGCTCGCCACCCTCGCGGATCGCGGCCAGGACGGCAGCGTGCAGTGGGACGCCTACCGGGACGACGACGGCTGGGTGGTGGCCGTGCGCTGGCAGGCCGGACGCAGCGAGAACAGCGCGCACTGGCAGATCCACGCCGGCCAACGGACCACCACCCTGCACCCCAAGGACGACGCCGCGCGGGAGCTGATGGATCCCTCGCGCCGACCGCTGCGCACGATCGCCCCTGCGGCGCCGGCGCGCCCAGCCCGTAGCGGAGTCTCCGGCACGCAGCGGTGAGGCCGCCCTGGGACCTGCTGAGCCACTGGCCGGCCCGGGCGCCGCGATCGGCACGTTCGAGGAGGCGACGAGCAGCAGAGTCGTGCCGACGGCGGCCTCCCGGCACCCCGCCGGCAGCCGGCGCGCGCTCGCCGATCGGCTCGACGAGGAACACATGGTCGAGCAGACCGTGCTGGACGATCGTGCCGGCTACCAGCCGCCGGCACCGGCGAAAACCCAGCCGGCGCGGACCGGCACCGATCACGCCTCCGGTCGCGGTCAGCGCAAGGGTCAGCGACCGGTGATGCCGGGTTGGGAAGATGTCCTGCTCGGTGGCGGGCAGACCCCGAACGCTTAGTCCAGCAGCACTTTCCGTCCCCGACCGCGGGTGGTCGACTGCTGTCCGCACGGTGTGATCGCAGGCCGTCGACGCTCAGCTTGCAAACGGCCCGCGACACGCCTTGACTCTCACCATGATCCCGACAGGCACAGCGCCCTCGAGCATCGGCGTCCTCACCAGCGGTGGCGATGCTCCCGGAATGAATCCGGCGGTCCGCGCGGTCGTGCGCACCGCTCTGCACCACGGCATCGATGTCTACTCGATCTACGAGGGCTATCAGGGGCTGACCGAGGGCGGGGACCTGATCCGGCGGATGGAGTCGGCGGATGTCGCCGGCATCCTGCAACGCGGCGGCACGTCGATCGGCACCGCCAGGTCCAAGGCCTTTCGGACCCGGGACGGCCGTCGCCGGGCCGCGAAGAACATGGTGGACCGCGGCATCGACTCGCTGGTGGTGATCGGCGGCGACGGGAGTCTGACCGGCGCCAACCTGTTCCGCCAGGAATGGCAGGACCTGCTCGGCGAACTCGTCGAATCCGGCGAGCTGTCGCAGGAGGCCGCGGACGCGCACCCGTTCCTGCGGTTGGTCGGGCTGGTCGGCTCGATCGACAACGACATGTCCGGCACCGACATGACAATCGGCGCGGACACCGCGCTGCACCGGATCGTCGAGGCACTGGATGCCCTGCGCAGCACCGCCTCCAGCCATCAGCGGACGTTCGTCGTCGAGGTGATGGGACGGCACTGCGGGTATCTGGCGTTGATGGCGTCGCTGGCCAGCGCGGCGAACTGGCTGATGATCCCGGAGCAGCCTCCCGGTCTGGACTGGGAACAGCAGATGTGCCAGTCGGTCAAGGCCGGACGGGAGAGCGGCCGTCGGCAGAGCGTGGTGATCGTGGCCGAGGGCGCCCAGGATCTGGCCGGCAATCCGATCACGGCCCACCAGATCAAGACGCTGCTCGAGGAGCAGTTGGGTGAGGACGCGAGGATCACCATCCTCGGGCACGTCCAGCGCGGTGGTGCGCCCAGCGCGTTCGATCGCTACCTGAGCACCCTGCTCGGCCACGCCGCGGTCGAACGGCTGCTGACCGACGACCCGACCGCCCCGGCGCAGCTGGTCGGCATCCGTGGTAACCGGGTGGTGAACTCACCGTTGATGGACTGTGTCGAGCAGACCCAGGCGGTGGCCGAACGGATCAAGGCGCAGGACTTCGACGGTGCGATGTTGTTGCGCGGCGGCAGTTTTCGGGATTCCTATCAGATTCTGCGAACCATGCAGCAGGCCGCACCGCGACCGACACCGGCCGGCCGGCGGCGGTTCCGCATCGCGGTGGTGCACGGCGGCGGGCCGGCGCCGGGGATGAACAACTCGGTGCGGACCGCCGTCCGCCTCTGCCTGGATCGCGGGTACACGCCGTTGGCGGTGCAGAACGGATTTCTCGGCCTGCACGACGGTGACATCCGGGAGATGGGCTGGATGGACGTCAGCGGATGGGTGTCCGACGGCGGCGCGGAGATCGGCACCAACCGCTACATGCCGACCGGCCCTGCCATCGCCCAGATCGCGAAACAGATTGCCGCGCATCGCATCGACGGTCTGCTGATGGCCGGTGGCTGGACCGGCTACCAGGCGGCGTACGAATTGCACCGGCACCGGGAGAAGTACGCGGCGTTGGACATCCCGATCGTCTGCATGCCGATGACGATCAACAACGACGTCCCGGGCACGGAGCTGAGCATCGGCAGCGACACGGCCCTGAACAGCATCGTGTCGGACGTCGACAAGATCCGGCAGTCGGCGGTGGCGTCCCGACGGGTCTTCGTGGTCGAGGTGATGGGCCGCGACTGCGGCTATCTGGCGTTGCTCAGCGGGCTGGCGACCGGCGCCGAGCGGGTCTACCTGCCGGAGGAGGGCATCACGCTGGACGACCTCACCGCCGACGTGCATTCGCTGGCGGCCGGTTTCCGCTCCGGCAAGCGACTCGGGCTGATCATCCGCAGCGAGAACGCCGACCCGGTCTACAACACCGGTTTCATCATGTCGCTGTTCGAGAAGGAGGGCGGCGACCTCTTCGATGCCCGCCAGGCCATCCTCGGGCACGTGCAGGAGGGTGGCGATCCGTCGCCGTTCGACCGCATCCAGGCCACCCGGCTGACCGCACGCTGCGTGGAGTTCCTCTCCGAGCAACTGGAATCCGGCGCAAGGGCCAGCGCGATGATCGGTTTCCAGTCGGGCCGGCTGCAGTTCACCGACCTGACCTCCTACCCGACCCTGGTCGAGGCGGACGTGCAGCGTCCGCTCGAGCAGCGGTGGATGGAGCGGCGCGGGCTCGCCGACATCATGAGCGGTTAGTCACGGTCGGGCCATCGGACTTCGATCGGCCAAACTCAACATCTTCCAACAGACAGTGTGGTCCTTTTTGTTGGAAGTTGTTGACAATGAATGCTTCGTCCGGCAGACTCAACCCCAGCCGCGGGTGCACCTGCCGGGCTGATCTTCGCCCGCCGGCGCCCCGATCCACAGGAGAACCGTGACATCCAGTTCGACCGGCACCGACGCCGCGGTCACCCGCACCTCGGCGCGGATGGCCGACGGTCGCGAGATCTTCTATTTCGACGAGAAACCCCACGCGGATCGGGTTCTCGTCGATTCGCGGGACCTGCCGCCGGTGATCCCGGCCTCCGCAGGTCCGTTACGACCCGCTGACCGGCGAATGGGTCGGGATTGCCGGGCACCGGCAGACCCGGATCTACCACCCGCCGGCCGACGCCTGCCCGCTGTGCCCGTCGAGCCCGACGAATCCGAGCGAGATCCCCTCGCCCAGTTACGATGTCGTCGTCTTCGAGAACCGCTTCCCGTCGTTCGCCGGCGCCGGCGACACGGCGGCCGACGGTGGCCTGTTCGACAGCCGGTCGGGCAACGGACGATGCGAGGTGGTCTGTTTCACCGCCGATCACCACACCACGCTGTCCCGCCTCCCGGTGTCCCGGATGCGGACGGTCATCGAGGCCTGGGCCGACCGCACCGCCGCGCTGTCGGCGCTGCCGGGTGTCGAGCAGGTCTTCTGCTTCGAGAACCGCGGGGTGGAGATCGGTGTCACGCTTGCCCATCCGCACGGCCAGATCTACGGCTATCCCTTCGCCACCCCGAAGACGGCGACGGCGATCCGCGCGGCCCAGGTCGCACCGCGCACGGAACGGGACCAGCCTGTTCGGCGACATCCTCGCCGGTGAACTCGCCGACGGGTCGCGCATCGTCACCCAGAACGAGCACTGGGTGGCGTTCGTGCCGTTCGCCGCCAGGTGGCCGGTCGAGGTCCATCTCTACCCACGGCGCCAGCTGCGGGATCTGACCGAGCTCGCGGACGCCGAGCGGTCGGCGCCTCGCCGAGCTCTATCTGGAGGTCATCCGGCGGATGGAGGGCATGTTCGACGACACCCTGCCGGCGATCACCGGCGTACACCAGGCGCCGGTGCATGCGGCGAGCGAAGATTTCTGGCTGCACCTGGAGGTCTTCTCGATCCGTCGGGCGGTGGGGAAATTGAAGTACCTGGCAGGTTCGGAATCGGCAATGGGAGCCTTCGTGAACGACATCACCCCGGAAACCGCTGCCCAGCGGCTGCGCGACGTCGTGCCGGTGGCCCGATGAAGGCGCTCGTCGTCGGCGGCGCGGGATACATCGGCTCCGTCGTCACCCGTCTGCTGGTCGAGCAGGGGCACCAGGTCGTCGTGCTGGACGATTGCTCCACCGGCCACGCCGACTCGGTGCCGGACGGTGTGGAACTTCAGCAGCGGGACATCACCGAGGTCGCCGAGGTGTTGCGCGACGGCGGATTCGACGCCGTCCTGCACTTCGCCGCCAAATCCCTGGTCGGTGAATCCGTCGTCAAACCCTCGATCTACTGGCGGACCAACGTCTACGGCACCAGGGTGCTGCTGGACGCGATGGCCGAGCACGGGGTCCACCGGCTGGTCTTCTCCTCGACGGCGGCGACCTACGGTGAGCCCGAGTCGATTCCGATCACCGAGGACGCGCCCACCCGGCCGACCAACACCTACGGCGCCACCAAACTCGCGGTCGACATGATGATCACCGGCGAATGCGCGGCCACCCCGCTCGCCGCGGTGTCGTTGCGGTACTTCAACGTCGCGGGGGCGGCCTTCGGCGCGGGCGAGCGGCACGGCGTCGAGACCCACCTGATCCCGATCGCGCTGGACGCGCTGGCCGGACGTCGCACCGCTCTCACCATCTACGGCGACGACTGGCCGACCCCGGACGGCACGCCGATCCGGGACTACGTGCACGTCGCCGACCTGGCGCGGGCCCACGTGCTGGCGCTGACCGCTGCCGAACCCGGCGAGCACCTGATCTGCAATCTCGGCAACGGCAGCGGCTACAGCGTCCGCGAGGTGCTGGCCACCATCGCCGAGGTCACCGGGCGGGAGGTGCCGGTGACGATAGGGCCACGGCGCGCCGGCGATCCCACCCGCCTGGTCGCGTCGGCCGAACGGGCCGGCCGCCGGCTCGGCTGGACCCCTGAGCTCGGCCTGGCCGACATGGTCGCCGATGCCTGGGAGTTCGCGAACGCCGCAGGAAGCTCGGCTTGAGCGCGACAGATCTTTTCCGGCAACACTTCTCCCGCGATCCGGACGGCGTCTTCTCGGCGCCCGGGCGGGTCAACCTGATCGGCGAGCACACCGACTACAGCGGCGGCCTGGTGCTGCCGTTCGCCATCGACGCCCGGGCCCAGCTCGCGGCCGCCCGCACCGCGGAACGACGTCGTCCGGGTGGTGTCGGCGCAGCGTCCCGGCGAGTCGAGATCGTTGTCGCTGCAGGACATCGGGCCGGCCGCGGCGGCCGCTGCAGGCTGGGCCGGTTACCTGTTCGGCTCCGTCTGGGCGTTGCGCGAGGCCGGGTATCCGATCGGCGGATTCGACCTGGCCCTCGATTCGCAGGTTCCGGCCGGTGCCGGACTGTCCTCGTCCGCAGCAGTGGAGACCGCGACAGTCCTTGCGGTGTCGGCATTGTCCGGCATCGACCTGGACGCCATGAAGATCGCCCGGTACGCCCAGCAGGCGGAGAACGACTTCGTCGGTGTGCCGTGCGGACCGATGGATCAGACGGCGTCCGCCGCCGCCAGAGGCCGGCTCCGTGCTGCTTTTCGACACCAGAACGGGCGCCGTCGAACACATTCCGTTCGATCCCGCCGGCCAGGGCCTGCAGATCCTGGTGATCGACACCAGGGTCGCGCACTCGCTGGCGGACGGGGAGTATGCCCGGCGCCGCGCGTCGACCGAGGAGCTGACCCGTGACCTCGGCGTGCGGTGGCTGCGGGACGTCGCCGTCGACGATCTGCCCGACGCGTTGGCCGCGCTGGACTCGGACGAGCTGCGCCGTCGACTCCGGCATGTCGTCACCGAGAACGACCGGGTCCGAAGGACTGTCGAGCTGCTGCGGGACGAGCAGGATCGGCGACATCGGCGCCGCTGCTGACAGCGTCGCACGCGCTCGCTTCGGGACGACTACGAGGTCTCCTGCGCCGAATTGGATCTGGCCGTGGAGTCGGTACTGGGGGCCGGCGCCGCCGGCGCCCGGATGACCGGCGGTGGTTTCGGCGGTTCGGTGATCGCGCTGCTGCCGGCCGAGCGGGTCGCGGGTGCCTCCGAAGCGGTGGCGGAGGCCTTCGAGACGGCCGGATACGGGTCACCGGTGTGCAGAATCGTCGCTCCGGCGCAGGGCGCCCGCCGGGACTGAGGACCGGCTGCCCGGGACCGGCCAGGTTCGATGGTCTGCGGGGTCAGCCGATGGCGTCGAGGATCTCCTGCAGCACCACCCGGTGGTGCGGGCGGTCGACGAACTCGGCGAACCAGGCGGCACTGTCGCTGCGATCGGGTGAGCGAACGTTCGGTTCCAACCAATCCAGGCACGCCCGTTCGCCGATGTGCCCCAGCTGGGCGATCAACATGGTGAAGTGTCCCGGCCGCTCCACCCGCCCGGGCCGCCACTGTCGCGGTAGGCGTCGTACAGCAACTTCGCGCGGTCGGGGCGTCCGCCGGCGAACTCGTACAGCACGCAGGCCAGCTCCTGGCTGGGATCGGCCAGTCCGCTGTTCTCGAAGTCGATGACGCACACCCCGCCGGCGGCCGTCGGCAGCAGGTTGTCCGCCCAGAGGTCGCGATGGCAGACCTGCAGCGCTTCGGGTGGCGTCATCCAGGTCTCCAGCGCGATCAATTCGTCCCGGACCGCCATCAGCCGACCGGCGAACGGCGCGTCGGCCCTGTTCAGGTCGGTGATCAGCGCATCCCAACGGGCGGCGCCGACCGGCTCGCGATACCAGGAATCCAGCTCGTCCCCGTCGGTGGAATGCACCCGGTGCGCCGCGGCGACGGCACGGCCGACGGCAACCGGATCCAACAGGATGTCCGGACCCAGCAGATCGACCCACTCGTACACCCGCACCTGCCCCCGGCCGATATCTGCGAGCACCGAACCGTCGGCGGTCCGGACGATCCGGGGTGTCGGCAACCCGGCGGCACCGGCCAGCTCCTGGAACCGCGCGGCCTGCCCGATGTCGGCCTCTGCCGTGGCGGAAGAACGGCTCCTTGATCGCCCAGCTGCCGTCCGCGGTGTCCAGCCGCCAGACGTGCCCCTGCTTGCCCCTGGCCACCGGCGCCGGCCGAGAGCACCGCGGCGGACCCGAGCCCGAAGACGCTCGGCGATGTCAGCGGGCGACTGCGGCGTCCAGCATCTGCCGGATGGTAGCCACGTTCGGGTCAGGCGCGACCGGTCGAGGCGAAACCCGGTCGAGTCTGTCGGAGGTCGGACGTAGCCTGGCCACGCCATGACGACCAGTACCACCGCGACCTCCGCCGGCGCACCGCATGCCACCGACGTCCCGATCCCTGATCCGATGCCGGGCGATGCCCGCGCACGCTCCGACGATCCGATCACTGCGGCGGCTGTTGCCCTACGCCAGGCCGGCGATGCCGGCGCTGATCGGCAGCGCGATCACGGCCACCGTCGCGATGATGTGCGGATTGGCCTTTCCGTTGGTGATCCAGTGGGTGATCGACGGACCGATCGCCCAGCAGGACCTGTCCGGCGCTGTGGCCGCTGGCCGGCCTGCTGCTCGCGCTCGGGGTGGTCGAGGCCGGCCTGTTCTGGGTGCGGCGGATGCTGTCGGCCAGGCCGACCATGGCTGTCGAGGCCACCATGCGGGCGGCGATCTACGACCATCTGCAGAAGCTTCCGGTCGCCTTCCACGACCGCTGGCCGGCGGGTCAGCTGATGTCGCGGGCCGTTGCCGACCTGACGACCATCCGCCGGTTCCTGGCCTTCGGGCTGGTCTTCCTGATCGTCAACCTGACCACCTTCGTCGTCGGGGTGGTCATCCTGCTGACCCTCTCCTGGCAGCTGGGGCTGATCATCGCGGCGCTGGCCATCCCGCTGATCGCCCTGTGCGCGCTGTACGAGACCAAGTACCAGGTGCTGGCCCGTCGATCGCAGGATCAGGTCGGGGATCTGGCCACCATCGTCGAGGAGTCGGTGCTCGGCATCCGGATCCTGAAGGCGTTCGGCCGGAGCCGGTACTTCGGCCGGCGGTTCCTCGTCGAGGCCCGCGATCTGCGCGGCACCGAGATCGGCAAGGCCAAGGTGATCTCCAAGTTGTGGGCGGTGATCATCGCGTTGCCCGAGGTGGCGTTCGGGCTGACGTTGTTCCTCGGCATCATCCAGGTGGCGGACGGCCAGATGACGGCCGGCGCGCTGGTGGCGTTCTTCGGCGTCGCGCTCGGCCTGCGCTGGCCGATCGACTCGATCGGCTGGCTGCTGGCGATGTCCAACGACGCGGCGAGTGCCACCCAGCGCTACTTCGAGGTGATGGATGCGCCGATCACGGTGAGTTCGCCGGCGCGGCCACGCCCGGCGGCCGACACCGGCGGCCGGGTGGAGTTCCGCGGCGTCCGGTTCCGGTTCGCCGACACCCCGTCGACGACGGACGACCTGCTGCGCGGCGTCGACCTGACGCTCGCGCCGGGCGAGACGGTGGCCCTGGTCGGTGCGACCGGATCCGGGAAGACGACGCTGACCTCGCTGGTCAACCGGCTGTACGACGTCACCGCCGGCTCGATCACGCTGGACGGCATCGACATCCGCGACCTGGACCTGGCGCGACCTGCGCGGCCGGGTTGCGGTCGCCTTCGAGGAGCCGACCCTGTTCTCCGCGTCGATCCGGGAGAACGTGCTGCTGGGCCGGCCCGCCGGCTCGGACGACGAGGTGCTGCGGGCGCTCTCGGTGGCGCAGGCCGACTTCGTGCTCGACCTGCCGTGGGGTCTGGACACCCGGATCGGCGAACAGGGCCTCTCGTTGTCCGGTGGCCAGCGCCAGCGACTCGCCCTGGCCCGGGCGGTGGTCGGTCGACCCGCTGTTCTGGTGCTCGACGACCCGCTCTCCGCGCTCGACATCCACACCGAGGCCCAGGTGGAGCGGGCGCTGCGGTCGGTGCTGGCGCAGACCACGGCGCTGGTGGTGGCGCACCGGGCGTCCACGGTGCAACTCGCCGACCGGGTCGCGCTCCTGGTCGACGGCCGGATCACCGCGGTCGGCACGCATTCGCAGCTGATGGCCGACGAGCCCGGGTATCGGGACCTGCTGGCCAGCCGGGCCGACACGACCTCCGTGCGCGAGGCCGGTCGCAGCGACGCAGGAGGTGCCATCGTGACCGCCTCCGGGACGAATACCCCGGTGATCCTGGAGCCGGAGGCGGACGACGCCTGGCGCGGCGTCGCCGCCGAGGACTCCGACGACATCTCCGGCCACGTCGGCATCAAGCTGCAGGCCAGGTCGCGGCGGCTGCTCCGGTCGCTGATCCGACCGCACCGCTGGTGGGCCCTGCTCGCCTCGACGGTGGTGGTGCTCAGCGAGTTGGCCTACCTGGTCGGGCCGTTGGCGGTGGCCTACGGCATCGACACCGCGGTGCCCGCGCTGGTCGCCGGTGATTCCGGCCCGCTGGTGTACGCGACCCTGGCCTATCTGGCCGCGGGGCATCGGCAACGCCGCGGGCAAGGCGGTGTTCGTCCGGCTGGCGGCGAAGGTCTCGCAGGCCGTTCTGCTGGACCTGCGCGGCCGGGTGTTCGACCACTCCCAGGCGCTGAGCATCTCGTTCCACGAGCGGTACACCTCGGGCCGGGTGATCTCCCGGATGACCAGCGACCTGGACACCCTGGGCGACCTTGCCCAGGAGGGACTGGAGGGGCTGATCTCCGGGCTGCTGTCGGTGGTCGCGATCAGCGTCACGCTGCTGCTGCTCGACGTCCCGCTCGGGCTGATCGCACTCTCGGCGTTCATCCCGATCACGTTGGCCACCAGGTGGTTCCAACACCGGTCGCGGCGGATCTACCGGCGCACCCGATCGGCGATCGCGTCGGTGATCGTGCAGTTCACCGAGACGATGAACGGCCTGCGGGCGGTGCTGTCGTTCCGTCGGGAGGAGCGCAACCGCACCATCTTCGCCTCGTTCAACGACGAGAACGCCAGGGCGAACGGCGACGGGCTGGTGGCGTTGGCGGTCTACACCCCGCTGGTCCGACTGTTCGGCAACCTGAGTCTGGTCGCGACGATGGTCGTCGGCGCCATCCAGGTGATCGACGGCGACGCTCGAGGTCGGGGTGCTCACCGCCTTCCTGCTGTACGTGCGGCGGATGTACGACCCGTTGGACGAACTGGCGATGTTCTACAACACCTACCAGTCGGCGGCCGCTGCGCTGGAGAAGCTCAGCGGGCTGCTCGAGGAGACGCCCGGCCGTTCCGGAACCGGCGGAGCCGGTCGCGCTGAACGGCGGCGGGCCGATCGCCGGTGACGTCCGCTTCGAGGCGGTGTCGTTCGCCTACAACCCGGCCGTCCCGGTGCTGCCCGGAACTCGACCTGCACATCCCGGGCGGCCAGACGGTGGCCGTGGTGGGCGCCACCGGCGCCGGCAAGTCGACGATGGCCAAGTTGCTGGCCCGCTTCTACGACCCGACCCGCGGCCGGGTGCTGCTGGACGGCACCGACGTGGCGACGGTCGGCGACGGCGGAACTGCGGCGCGGCGTGGTGATGGTGACCCAGGAATCGTTCCTGTTCTCCGGATCCGTCGCCGACAACATCGCACTCGGCCGGCCGACGGCGGACCGGGCGGAGATCGAGGCCGCAGCGGACGCGATCGGGGCCGGTGGGTTCATCCGGGCGCTGCCGCAGGGATTCGACACCGACGTGCGCAAACGCGGCGGACGGCTGTCGGCCGGTCAGCGTCAGCTCGTCGCGTTCGCCAGGGCGTTCCTGGCCGATCCGGCGGTGCTGATCCTGGACGAGGCCACCGCGTCACTGGACATCCCGGCCGAGCGGGCGGTGCAGCGCGCGCTGCGCACCGTGTTGGCCGATCGGACCGCGGTGATCATCGCGCACCGGCTGTCCACGGTGGCGATCGCCGATCGGGTCCTGGTGATGGACCACGGCCGGATCGTCGAGGACGGCGCGCCCGACGATCTGATCGGCGGCGACGGCGCCTACGCGACGCTGCATTCCGCGTGGCGGGACTCGCTGGTCTGAGCTCCAGGGCCGGCGGTGGTCGAGGTCCTGGGGCGAAGTCACCGGTGGCCGAGGGTCCGGTGGAGCGCGCCGGTCAGGGGGTTGGCAGCGGCAGCATCAGCACCGCGGAGGTCCAGCCGACGACGATCCCGACGGCCGCTCCGGCCGCGATCCAGCGCAGCACCGGCAGCCCCCGGGACAGCCAGATCGCCGGCGCCAGCCCGGCAGCCACCAGCAGGTTGACCAGGACGGCCACGATCGGCCGATCCGACAACCCGGCGGAGAGCACCCACACCGCCACCCCGGTCAGCAGCGCGGCGAAGGCAGCGATCACCACGCCGGTGGACCAGGGCGTCGGTTCGCCGCCGTCCCGCCACTCCCGCACCCACGCCCAATCCTCCCGCTCGGCATCGTCACCGCCGGAGGGCGATTCCGGGCCGGTGGCGTCGGCGTCTTCCGCGGCCGCCACGGCGTCGGCGTCTTCAACGGCCGTGCCGTCGGGCGGTGCGGTCGCGCCGGGCAGCAGGTAGACGTTTCCCCGCCGCTCGGCTCCACGGCGCTCGGGTTCGCCTCCACGACGCTCGGGCCGGGCCAACTGAGGGGCTGCGGACTGCTGTGGAGCGGGTGCCGCTGCAGGGCCGGGCGCTGCGGGATGGTCCGCGCCAGTGGTGTCGGGGCGGGCAGCGTCGAGGTGCGCGCCGTCGGCGGGTTCGTCGCCCCGGTCATCGGTCATGACGGCCCCGGCACGGCGGTTCGCCGTTCTGATCGCGCGCTCACAGGCACAGTGTGCAGCACCCGGGGACAGGGCTGCTCCGGTGATCGATCAGCCGGGCAATGCCGCGAAAGCGATCGCGGCCGCCGTGGCGACATTCAGCGAATCGACGCCGGCGGCCATCGGGATCCGCACCCGCACGTCCGCGGCCGCCATTGCCTGCGCCGTCAAACCGGGTCCTTCCGAGCCGACCAGCAGCGCGACCTTTCCGTCCAGCGCGGCGTCGCGCAACGTCATCGATCCGCCCGGCGTCAGCGCGACGACACGAAACCCCTTGCGCTGCAACAGGGATATCCCGGCATCCAACCATTCGACGGTGGTGAAGGGGACCGCCAGCACGGTACCCATCGACACCCGGACGCTGCGTCGGTACAGCGGATCAGCACAGCCATCGGCCAGCAGCACGGCGCCGACGCCCAGAGCAGCCGCGTTGCGGAAGATGCCACCGAGGTTCTCGTGATCTCCGACGCCCTCCAGCACCGCGACCGATCGCACCCCGTCCAGCAGATCGGCGGCCGACGGGAATTCGACCCGGTCTGCGGTGGCCAGCACGCCGCGGTTCAGATGAAACCCGACGACCTGCGCCATCAGGTCGGCCGTGGCGACGTAGTAGGGAGCGTCTTCCTGCTCGAGGTCCGCGGCGAGCTCGTCGTAACGCCGGTCGACCCCGAGCAGCGCGCGGACCGGGTAGCGCGAGGCGACCAACCGGCGCACGACGACGGCGCCCTCGGCGATCACCAGACCACGACCGCCGGGGCGATCGGGCCTGCGGTCCGCCCGGCTCAGGTCGCGGAAGTCGTCGAGCCGAGGATCCTCCGCATCGGTGATCCGGATCGCCACGCTCACGGCGTCGCGCCCGCACGGTCGGCAAGGTGCCGTCGGACCTTGTCGCCGATGCCGCTGCAGGGCCGCCAGTTCGGCCTCGGACAGCAGATCGATCAGGCATTCCCGGACCGACCGCGACATGACCCGGGGCGATCTCCGCGAGCACGTCGGCGCCCAGATCGGTCAGCTCCGCGTAGTAGCCGCGTTGGTCGGCCGTCGACCGCACCCGCCGCACCCATTCCCGCGCGACCAAACGGTCGACGGTGCGGGTGATCGCGCTGCGGGTGGAGATGGTGCGGTCGGCGATCTCACTCATCCGCAGCCGTCGGTCGGCCGCCTCCGACAAATGCACCAGAACCTCGAAATCGGTGAAGGAGGCCCGTGATTCGGATTGCAGCTGACGGTCGAAGGTGGGCAACAGCAGGCGGTACATGTCGAGCCACGCGCGCCATGCCGCCTGCTCGTTCACGGCCAGCCACGATCGGTTCGCCGGCACCACGGCCGAACCGGTGACGTCGGCCACCTGCGTCACACCGTTGCTCATCGGCCCATCGAACCGCACAGCGACCTCGGCCGGCACCGCGCGATCACCGCGTCGAGCCTCCCGGCGGTGTGAGCGGTCCCGCGCCGACGAAGCGGCTGCCCACCGGGCCGCAACAGGACGCCGCGCTTCCCCTCGGCAGCCTGGTCGAAACCCACCGTCATCGAAGCCCAAAGTCACTGCCGAGGAACAGCTTCCGCTGAACGGAACGATCCATGTCAGGTCATTGGCTACCGGCAGGTAACCCGATTTTGTGACGGCGGTCACACCAGCGTGGGAAGGTTAGCAGATTAGCAAAACGGCTGCTAATTTGCTAACAGGACGGTTAACCACCAGTCACCGCAGGTCGCTTCGGAAACGACCTACCTCGGAGATGAGGACAGCAATGAGCACCGCCACCAATGGCGCGGCCACCGAGGCCGCCCTGCAGTCCCTCACCGGCGCCTCCCGAACGGCCGGCAAGGCCGTCGTCGATGCCGTGTCGTCAGTCCAGCCTGTTGTCGAAACCGCAGGTCAGAAGGTCAAGGAAAGCGGCCAGATCTGGCTCGACGCCTCCAGGACGATCGCCGGTCTCTCGCTGGACGCCTACGACGCGAGCGTCGCGGCCTATCTGGACTACGCCACCACCGTCGCGGCCGCCGGGCGGGCCGACTGGGCGATCGAACTCGCCGAGAACAATGCCCGGATCTTCGCCGATCTCGCCGCGAATTACTCCGCCGCCGCCCGCGACATGCTGGGCGCGTGAACGCCGCCGGATCGGTGATCGACGCGTTTCCACTCGCGCACACCATAAGCTGGATTTCATGAGCAGGACATGGTCGGAGTCGTTGTCGCTCGGCGAGATGATTCGCCGTCAGCGGGAATTGGCTTCGCTTCCGATGCGGCAATTGGCCGCCATGTCCGGTATTTCCAATCCGTATTTGTCGCAGATCGAACGCGGCCTTCGCGATCCGTCCGATCAGGTGTTGAATGCGATCGCGGATTCGCTGCAGATGTCGGCCGATTCGCTGCGCCCGCCGGTGCCGGAACCGGACCCGGACGCTGCGCCGTCGGCCGTCGTTGCGGCGGTACGGGCCGACCCGGATTTGACCGCACAACAACGTAAAGCCCTCGAGGAGTCCTATGTGGCCTTCCGCGAGGTCACCATCGAACGACGCCGCCTGAAGGGCCGCCGCAACGGCGCCCCGTCATCCGACGCTCCAACTGCCAGCGTTGACTGAGGAGATCGTCATGACTGCCACCGAGAGCACCCCGATCGACATCACCTGGGAGGAAGTCGGTCCCCGGGAGGAGCCGGAGCCGCGCCCCGAGCTCACCTCCTGGGAGGAACTGGACCGCCGCGTCCGCGGACGGATCTCCGAGGCCATCACCCTGGCCGAGAACCAGTTGGCCAGCAGCAGTCTGGGCCGGATGGACGCGCTCGCCGCGATTCCGGCGTTCTCCCGGACGGCTGCGGCACTCGCCTCCGACCCGACCCTGCCGCTGCAGGTCGGCACCAAGTTCGCGACCGGGATGATGCGGGCGTTCATGGCCGCCGGTGCGCGCGCGGTCGGCGGCAAGGTGGACGGTCCGGTCGACGAGCCGGTAAGGACAAGCGGTTCGCCGATCCCACCTGGTCCGACAACGCCGCCTTCTGGCTGTTGCGCCAGGAGTTCCTGGTGTGGGAGCGGGCGATGCAGGAACTGGTGGAGGTCGCGCCGGTCGACGAGAAGGTTCGGATCAAGGTCGGCTTCCTCACCCAGGCGATGGTCGACGCCGCTGTCCCCGACCAACTCCTTCCTGACCAATCCGGCGGCCATGCGCAGGGCGGTGGAGACCGGCGGTCTGTCGGTGGCGCGGGGCACCCAGCAACTTCCTGCGACGACCTGGTGAACAACGACGGCCAGCCGCAGCAGTTCGCCGCCGGCGTCTACGAGGTCGGCCGCAACATGGCGGTCACCCCGGGCAAGGTCGTCTTCCGCAACGATCTGATGGAGCTGATCCAGTACTCGCCGACAACCAAGACGGTGCACGAGATCCCGCTGCTGTTCAGCCCGCCGTGGATCAACAAGTACTACGTCATGGACCTGGCGCCGGACCGCAGCCTGGTGCAGTGGGCGGTGGATCACGGGCACACCGTGTTCCTGATCAGCTACCGGAACCCGGACGAATCGATGCGATCCGTCGGGATGGACGACTACCTGCTGTCCGGGCCGATCACCGCGCTCGATGTGATCCAGGAGATCACCGGCCAGGAGAAGGTCAACCTGCTGGGCCTGTGTCTCGGCGGCACGCTGAGCATGATCACCCTGACCTACCTGGACGCCATCGGCAAGGAGCGGATCAACAGCGCGACCTTCCTCAACACCCTGACCGACTTCAACGTGCCGGGCGCGCTCGGGCGTGTTCACCGACGAGGCCAGCGTCGCCAAGCTCGAGGTCACCGATGGCGCAAGACCGGGTTCCTGCCGGCCGACAACATGGCGAAGACCTTCAACATGATGCGCGGCAACGACCTGATCTGGAATTACGTGGTCAACAACTGGATGAAGGGCGAGGATCCGCCGGCATTCGACCTGCTGACCTGGAATGCCGACTCCACCCGGATGCCGGCCGAAATGCATTCGTTCTACCTGCGCAGCTGTTATCTGGAGAACCAGCTCGCCCGCGGCGTCATGGAGATCGCCGGCGAGACCCTCAATATCAAATCGGTCGATCAGGACCTGTATTTCCTGGCCGCCGAGCAGGACCATATTGCGCCGTGGAAGAGCTCCTACACCGGAGCCCGAGCTGCCATCCGGCGACGTGCGATTCGTACTGTCGAACTCCGGCCACATCGCCGGCATCGTCAACCCGCCGAACCCGAAGTCCAAGCACTACGTCATCGGATGCCACCGAACTGCCGGAGAACCCGGACGAGTGGCTGGCGAACTGCCACCATGATCCCGACCACCTGGTGGGAGGACTGGGCAACCTGGATCGAGCCGCGGGCCGGCAAGCAGATCAAGCCGCCGACGCATGGGCAGCGACGCCCATCCGGTCCTGGGTGACGCGCCCGGCACCTACGTCTTCGGCACCTGAGCCGACCGGCTCATCCACCGGTCGACGCGCCAGTTCTTTCGCAAGATCCGTCCCACCCGTAACACCAGCTCACATCCAGTCACGTCCGTCGCACAACCATCGAATATGTCAGGGGTCAAACAATGTCGGAATTCTCCGTCTCCAAGGCCATCATCACCGGCGGCGCCCAAGGCATCGGCTTCGCCATCGCCCACCGCCTCTCGTCCGAGGGGCTGACGGTCAGCGTCCTCGACATCAACGAGGGCGGGGCAAAGGATGCCGCGGAGAAGATCACCGCCGACACCGGCAATGCCGCTTACGGTTTCGCCTGTAACGTCGCCGACCGTCCCCAGGTGCACCGGGTGTTCGAGGAGGCCGCCGACCGCGATGGGCGGCCTGGACACCTACATCGGCAACGCCGGTATCACCCGGGACAAGATGTTCCACAAGCTGACCGACGAGGACTGGGACGCGGTCATCTCGGTCAACCTGACCGGGGTGTTCGCCGGAATCCAGGCCTCCGCCCCCTACCTGCGCACCGAGGGACCCGGCCGGGTCGTGCTGATCTCCTCGATCGTGGCCAAGATGGGCAACCTGGGCCAGATGAACTACATCGCGGCCAAGGCCGGCGTGGTCGGCCTGGTGCGCTCCGGCGCCACCGAGCTGGCCCGGTTCGGCACCACGGTCAACGGGATCCGTCCCGGGTTCATCGAGACCCCGATGACCGCCGCCATGCCCGCCTCCGCGCAGGCCGTGATGACCGCCAACCCGCTCGGCCGGGCCGGCCAGCCCGCCGACATCGCCGGTGCGGTCGCGTTCCTGTGCTCCGACGACGCATCCTTCATCACCGGCCACCTGCTGGACGTCAACGGCGGCCAGGACATGTGAGCCCCAGCCCCGAACCAGAGCGCCCATCCCGGCACCAGCCGGGGTGGGCGTTCTTCTGTCCGCACTCCAGCCACCCGTCGCTACCGACTACCCGACTCTCGACATCCGACCTCACCCTCGATTCCCCCACCACGGCGATGGTCAGCGTCCAGGTGTGGGTCAGGCTCAGCACGCCCTCGCCGTCGCGCGCCGGCCGCAGGCCGGTTGGCGGCCCACCGCCCAGCTCGTCGTCGAATCGCCGCGCGAATCGTCTCCCGCACGTCGGCCGGGGTCGCCGTCCGCTCCATCCAGTCCTCGACGTCGACCGGCTGGTCGTGCTGCGAGACGAGGACCACCTCGGCGCCGACATCGGTGAGCAGCTCACGGGTTTCGTCCAGGGTCAGGGTCCGGCCGTGGCTGGGATCGCGCAGTCGTTCGATCCGGTTCATCTCCGCGGCGGTCGGCACGCTCGTCGGGTGCGGTCAGGTCGATGACGGCCACCCGGCCACCCGGCCGGGTCACCCTGACCATCTCGCTGACGACCAGTCGCCGGGTCGGCCACCTGATGCAGGGTCAGCCGGCAGGCCGCGAGGTCGAACTGGCCGCTGATCCAGGGCAGCGATACGGCGTCGCCGCGCAGGAAGGCGATGTTCCGGATCCCGGCCGCCTGCGCCAGCGCCTTGCCCTGCTCCAGCATCTCGGGTGTCAGGTCGAGAGCGCTGACGTGCGCAACCCGCGGCGCGAACGCGCGGCCCAGATGCGCCGCGCCGGCGGCGACATCGAGCATCAGGTCCGCGGACGACGGGTTCACCTCGTCCACGATCCAGTCCAGACCTCTTGCCGCGAAACCGGTGTCGGTGAAGGTGCTGGCCTGCAACGCGAACTGCGTCCGGACCGCCGTGTTGTGCTGCGGCTCATCCGACGCCTCGGCCGTCATCCGGGTCGGACGACTCATTGCTGCCCCGACAGACCCAGCCGGCGGTAGCGCTGATGACGACGCCGGCCGCGTTCGGCCGGCGGCACCGGCATCAGCTGGTACAGCTCGTCGGCCAGGACGGCGCCCAGCCGTCGGCAGAACGCCGTCGGCTCGTCGGCCGCATCGGGCCGCTCGTCGACGATGCGATCGACGATCCCGGCCGCGAGCAGATCGACCGACCGGACGCCCTGCTCGGCGGCCATCTCGGCGGCATGCGAGGTGTCCCGGTGCACGATCGCGCTGGCGCCCTCGGGCGGCAGCGGTGACAGCCAGCCGTGCCGGGCGGCGATCACCCGGTCGGCCGGCACCAGTGCGAGCGCGCCGCCGCCGGTGCCCTGGCCGAGCAGCACGGAGACCGTCGGCGCGTCGATGGTGACGAGATCGGCCAGGCAGCGGGCGATCTCACCGGCCAGGCCACCCTCCTCTGCCTCCTTCGACAAGGCGGCACCCGGGGTGTCGATGACGGTGACCAACGGCAGCTGCAGTTCGGCCGCCAACCGCATGCCGCGCCGCGCTTCCCGCAGCGCCGCCGGACCGAGCGGCAGGTCGGAGGTCTGACCGATCCGGTCCTGTCCGAGCAGGACGCACGGCGCGCCGTCGAACCGGGCCAGCGCCAACAGGATGCCGGGATCGACCTCGCCGGTTCCGGTCCCGTTCAGCGGCGTGACGTCGGTCGCGGCGATCCGCAGCAGCTTGCGGATACCCGGCCGATCGGGCCGGCGGGAGCTGACGATCGACGTCCAGGCCATCGTCCTCGCTGTGCTGCTCGTCGACATCGGCCGGCAGGTCAGGTGCCCGTGGCGGGCGATACCGGGGCGCCAGCAACACGTTCAGCACCCGGTGCACGATCGCCGGCAGCTCCGATGCCGGCAGCACGGCATCGAGAAGACCGTGGGCGTAGAGGTTCTCGGCAGTCTGGACGCCCTCGGGAAACGGCTCCCCGTAGAGCGCCTGGTACACCCGCGGGTCCGAGGAATCCGACCAGCGCACCGGGTTCGGCCACCGTCAGGTGTCCCAGGGAACCCCAGGACGCGAGCACACCTCCGGTGGTCGGGCTGCGCAGGTAGACCAGATACGGCAGGCCGGCGGCCTTGTGGGCGGCGACCGCACCGGCGATCTTCACCATCTGCAGGAACGCCACCGTGCCCTCCTGCATCCGGGTGCCGCCGGACACCGGCGACGCCAGCAGCGGAATGCCCTCGGAGGTGGCCCGTTCGACGGCCAGGACCAGTCGTTCGGCGGCCGCCACCCCGATCGATCCACCGAGGAAGGCGAACTCACCCGCGACCACCGCCACCCGGCGGCCCTGCAATCGGCCCTCGCCGGTGATCACGGATTCGTCGAGCCCGGTCCTGGCCCGCGCGCCGGCCAGCATCTCCGCGTACTCCGGCGACATCGGCACATCGATGGGCGGGGTGTCCCAGCTGCGGAAGGTGCCTTCGTCCAGGAAGTGCTCGATGATCTCGCGGGCACCCACGCGGGCGGTCGGCAGCATGGTCGTCATGATGTCCTTCACCAGCCCGGCAGGACCAGGACGGCCCAGCTGACGACCGGCGCGACGATCACGATCGACATGCCCCACTGCATCAGCCGGCGGAAGACCATCTCCCGGTCCTTCTCCTCCGCGTTGGCGACGATCAACGCACCGTTGGTGGAGAACGGGCTGCAGTCGACCATCGAACTGGAGATGGCCAACGCCGTCACCAGACCGATCGCGCCGACCGCGCCGGTCTGCAGGAACGGCACGGCCAGCGGAATGAGCGCACCGAGAATGCCGGTGGTGGAGGCGAATGCCGACACCACGGCGCCGATCAGGCAGATCAGGAAGGCCGCCAGCAATGGCACCCCGACGCCGGCGACCTGGTCGCCGAGCCAGCCGACGGTGCCCTGGTCCTCGAGCAGCGAGACGTAGGTGACGATCCCGCCGATCAGCAGCACGGTTCCCCAGCTGATCTTGTCGACCGCGCCCTTGGCCGCCTTGGGATAGATCAGGGTGAGCGTGACGGCGACCCCCAGCGCCATGAATCCGACGTCCAGATTGAAGGCGAAGGCACCGACGGCCAGGCCGACCAGCCCGATCAGGGTCAGAATCCGTTCCGGATTCAGCCGTTGATCGTCATCGAGATCGCTGCCCGATCCCGCTGCCGCCGCACCGCCACCACCCCCGCCCAGTGCGGCCCGGCTGCCGGCCCGACCGGTGGACTCGATCGCGGACTGCGGCGTCCCGGTCACGGTCGCCCTGGTGGCGGTGCGGGCAGCTGCACCGGCGGTCTTGTCGACATAGTCCCGGGTCGCCAGCTCTTCCTCCGCGGTTTCCTTGCGACGCAACAACTCCCGTCCGCCGAACGCGAAGAACACGACGATCGAGATGAGCAGGGCGGCCACGAAGCAGCCGATGAACAGGAAGAGCGGGCTGCCCGGCAACTGGTTGTCCTCGACCACGCCGTTGGTGATCGCACCGAAAATGCCGATGGGCGAGAAGCTTCCGGCCGTGGCACCCATCACCACCAGAATGCCGATCAGCACCGGATTGATCCGCATTCGTTTGGCGAAGCCGAGTGCCACCGGGGCAACGATGGCTACGGCGGCCGGGGTGATCGCCCCGATGGCGGTGATGGCGGCGCAGACCGCGAACATGGCCCACGGGATCAGCGCCACCCGACCGCCGACCGCTCGGACCGAGGCATGCACGATCCAGTCGACGGTGCCGTTGTTCTTGGCCAACGCGAACAGGTAGGTGACGCCGACCAGGATCACGAACAGATTGCCCGGGAACCCGGCGAGCACCTCCGCCGGGCCGACGTCGTAGACGGTGGCACCGACGACGGCGGCGGCCACCAGGGCAAGCGCACCCATGTTGACCGATCTGACGCTCGCGACGAGGAACACCAGCACCAGCACGATCAGGGAAATGACCTCAGCAGACATGACGACTCCCTTGTCGGATGTTCCACCCACTACCCCGACAACGCCGGCCCAGCCGGATGTTGATCATGACGTTAGCTGCTCGACACGCCGACGACACGCCGAAAACCGACAGCTAACGTCATGATCAACACCAGTGAAGGGGTCAGTTGCCGAAGGCGGTGGAGATCCCTTCCGAGCCGGTTTGGCCGGTCGCCTGGCCGTCGTCGGTGACGACCTCCTGGTGCGGCGTCGAATCGGTGACCACGACGGTCGGGTCGATCGTCATGATCGTGTAGCCGCCGACGGAGCCGGCACCGAAACCCGGGCGCGAAGATCTTCATCGGCCGGTCGATCACCCCGTCGGCCACCGCGTCGGCGATGGCGATCGGGATGCTGGCCGCCGAGGTGTTGCCCGCCTTCTCGATGTTGAAGTAGATGAGATCCGGCGGACAGTCCGGCCTTTTCGGCCAGCCCGATCACCATCGTCTTGTTCGCCTGGTGCGGCACCACCAGTTCCACGGTGTCCCAGGCGGAGTCCTTCTCCCCGTTGGGATCCGGCTCGACCGCCAGCTCGGCGATCATCTGCTCCAGGTACCGGCCGGCCAGCGCCTTGACCTCCGGGCCGAACACCGTGATGTTGTTGTCGAACGCGGCGTTCGGCCAGATGATCGAGTTCACCTGGCTGACCGGTCCGCCGGCGTAGGTCTGCATCAGGTCGATGTCGGAATCCTCGCCCTCGGCGGCCGGCGCGATCACGAACGCCGCGGCACCGTCGCCGAAGATCATCCGGGACGGCCGCACGGTGCCGATCTTGTCGGAGAACTTCTCCCCGCAGACCAGCAGCACCGGACGATTGACCTCCTGCAGCAACCGGATCGCCTCGGACAGCCCGTACGGCAGGCCGGCGCAGGCCGCGGTGATGTCGGCCGACATGTGCGTCTGGAACATCCCCAACTGCCCGGACAGCCAGGTCGCCATCGACGGCATCGACCGGTGGTTGGTGCAGGAGCAGAAGATGACCGCGCCGATCTCCTCCGGCCCCGGCCGGACCGCTCCAGCGCCGCCGTCGCCGCGTCCAGCGCCATCTCGTCCAGCCCGCGGGAGGTGTACATCCGGGTCTCGATGCCGGTCTTGTCGCTGATCTCGTCGGCCGTCATCGGCGACCAGCAGTAGGCCGTGTTGCGGATGAGATCGTCGTTGGAGCAGAGGATCTCGCCCCGGACGACGGCCAGCGCCTCGATCTTCGGCAGGACCTTGAACTGCTTGCGGATGTCGATCGCCGGGTACGGCCGGATCGGCTGCTTGGTGACGACCTCGGGCGCGAAGGACGCCACCCGGGTACCGGTCGACGCCCGCGGCGCGCCCTTGGTGACCTTGTGCAGGAACCGGGTGACCTCGCGGGTTCTTCGGCTTGAACAGCACGACGACGTCGTCGTCGGCTGCAGGTCGCCGACCGCGGTCAGCTGCACATCGGCGCGGTCCCACGGGTACTGGTTGTGCAGCACCATCGCCCACCGGTGCAGCGCCTCCAGCTCGGCGACATCCTCCTGGCAGTCGACGATGTCGGTGTAGCAGAACACCGGGTAGTCCGGGTCGTAGGTGCCGAGCTGGAAGGTCAGCTGGGTCGGATCCTGCAGCGCCTGGGCAACCGTCGGGCGGATCGCCTCCAGCGCGCTGGCGTGGTGCTTGCGGTGCCGGAACGGGTCGAACAGCACCTCCCAGATGCGCTCCTCGGTCGCCGGCGTCACCGGCCGGACGGCAGCGTCGGCGAAGGCGCTGCTCGACCGCGGCGACCTTGCTCTCCTTGTCCAGCCAGGGCTGCACGACCGGCAGGAAGACGTCGCCGCGGGTGCGCGGCACGTCGCGCCAGCGGGTCGGCACCTTTTCGTACATCGTCATGGCGAACCTGTTGACCCAGAACAGGTTCAGCGCGACGTCGCGCATCAGGGCCACCCGGTCCTTGTAGTTGCCCTGCTCGATCCGGCAGCCGATCTCGGTGCCGGACGGCGCCTTGGTCTCGAAGTCCCGGCGGATCACCTGGTCCAGCTGCTCCTCGGTCTCGATGACCGAGAAATCGAGGTCGGGCAGGAAGTTGGACGGGAAGACCAACCGATCGTGGCGATTGATGACGAACGGCTGCATGCCAGACTCCTTTGTCGCGAGATTTCCTGGTCGCCCACGACGATCGCCGACAACGAGCCGGCGCCTCGCACCAACATCACTGCGCTCGGCCGGGTCGGTGAGTCGCCTTGGTTCGCCATCCATCCTCCCGCACCGATCCGCGGCGCGCTCCTCCACCCCGGTGTTTGCCGTCACCGCAGCGATCGACCGGGCGTCTGACGGCGAACTCGACCCGAACTGCGGCAGAATCGGGCGGGCCGGACGAGCGCGCGGAGCGCTGTCGAAGGCCGAACCCCACCGTCTTGGGAGGACACGTCATGACCTCAACAGAGGCCGATCGCGCGGGAACCGCCGGCTTCAACAGCAAGCTGGCCGGCCGGGTCGCGCTGGTCACCGGCGGCACCCGCGGCATCGGCGCCGCCATCAGCCGGAGCCTGGCCAACCAGGGAGCAACCGTCGCGGCCGGCTACGGCCGGGACAAGGAGCATGCCGAGCAGTTCCTGGCCGAGATCCAGGCCGAGGGCGTCAAGGGCTCGATCCATCAGGGCAACATCGGCGTCGGTGACGACTGCCGCCGGGTGGTCGCCGAGGTGATCGCCGAGCACGGCTCGCTGGACATCCTGATCAACAACGCCGGCATCACGATCGACAAGACCGTGCTCAACCTCAACGACTCCGACTGGGACAAGGTGCTCGCGGTCAACCTGTCCGGCGCGTTCTTCCTGTCCCAGGCGGCGCTGCGCGCACATGATCGAGCGCGGCACCGGCCGGATCGTCAACGTCTCGTCGATCATCGGCGAGGTCGGCAACATCGGGCAGGCGAACTACGCGGCGTCCAAGTCGGGGCTGTTCGGCCTGACCAAGACGCTGGCCAAAGAGGCGGCCTTCATGCTGCAGAAGGCCGGCAAGCTGCACGACAACCCGATCGGCATCACCGTCAACACCGTCACCCCCGGCTTCGTGGAGACCGAGATGATCGACACCGTCCCGGAGAAGGTGATCAAGCGGATCACCGACCAGATCCCGGTGCGCCGGTTCGCCCGGCCGGAGGAGATCGCCCGGGTGGTGCACTTCCTGGCCTCCGACGCCGCCGGCTACATCACCGGTCAGGTGTGGGGCGTCAACGGCGGCATGGACATGTAGCCGAACCGTCCGCGAGGACGGGTGCCCGGCCGATGGTGACGCGGCCGGGCGTCAGCTGCCGGCGTCGGGTGTCGGCCTCAGCTGTCGGCGTCGGGCGCCGAGTGCGCGGCCAGCCGGTCCAGCAGCACCGTCGCCTTGCTCAGCAGGTCCCGGTCCTCCTCCGGGAGCGCGGCCAGTTCCTGCTCCAGCCACAGCTCGCGTGCCCTGACGAACTCCGACATCCGCTGGCTGCCCAGCGGGGTGATCTGCACCAGCACCTGCCGGCCGTCCCGCGGGTTCTCCAGCCGCTGCGACCAGGTCGAGCGCCTCCAGCCCGGTCAGCACCCGGGTGATCGAGGGCGGCCGGACCTGCTCCTTGGTCGCCAGATCACCGGCGGTCAGCGGCCCCTCGCGCCAGATCACGTTGAGCGCCGAGAGCTGGGTGAGGGTCAGCCCGTCCGTGGGGGTCTGCTGCCGCAGCCGACGGGTCAGCCGATGCACAGCGAGCCGCAACTCACTGGCAAGCGGGGCAACATCGGACACCCCAAAGGTTAGCGCATTTTGGGTGACGAAAGATATTCAAAAGGATTATTCGGACAAGTTGGCGCCAGTTGGGTGACGAGCACACACGCTTGGCGGCACCAGAGCCCGCCCGGAAGCATCATCTGCGTCACCGGGCAGCGGAGCGGGGCGAACGGCCGTCGGCCGGCGATTACCCTGAAGGCGTGAGCGAAACGGGCGGAACCGCGGAGGTGGGCGGCTACATTCCGCCCGCTCTGCCGCCGGTCACCACCGGCCTCTGGCACATCGCCGTTCCGGGAACCGTCATCTGGTTGGTCGGCTTCATCGTCCTGCTGTTCTTCATCCCGCAACTGCAGGCGAACGACGCGATGATCTGGCTGTGGACCTGCCTGGCCGGGTTCGTTCTCGGCCTGATGGGCCTGTCGGTCTACGCCTTGCAGCGCCGAGCGGCCCGGCTGGGCCGGCGCAGCGCCAATCAGATGGCGCTGGACGAGACGATCTGACCGATCAGCCGATGCCGTCCTCGGCAAGGGCGGACCAGTCGGCGGCCGCAGCGGCGATCGCGCGGTGCCGAAGATCCCAGCGGCCGGCAGCCCAGGCGACTGCCCGACCGGTTCCCGACGCGGAACCGTCCGTCCACGACTGTTCCGCCGCCACCCACCAGCGCACCGGAACCGGGTCCGCTCCCGGCGTCGCGACCTGCAATGCCGACCGCACCTCGATGTTGCAATCGTTCAGGCTCAGCCCGACCGCGGCGGCGGCCCGTTCGAGCGCGGCCCGGTCCGGATCGGATGCGGTCGACGGTCGGCCGGTTGTCAGCACCGTCGCGTCCACCTGCTCCGAGGCGAGCGGCAGGTCGAGCACCCGGCCCACCAGGCCGGGTCGGTGCCGCCCGGGACCACCCGGGACGGGGTCAGCAGCTGGGCCAACCACGGCAGGTCGAGCACCACGGCGTCGTCGGCGTCGATCACCTCGCCGGTCACGGTCCGGACTCCGGACGGCAGGTCGATGTCCCGGCCGGCCAGCGCCCGCGACGACCGCGTCGGTTGCCGCCGGAACCAGGCCGAACGGCACCGGGCGAGCGGGATCGGCCAGCCGGTCCAGCAGATCCTCCGGGTCGTCGGCGACCGTCTCGGCCAGGTTCGACCGGACCCCGATCGACCGCGCGAACTGCGGATCGAGGTCGACCGGCAGCGCGTCGTAGAGACCGACCAGCTCGTGCGGCATCCGGTAGCCGCCAGTCGGCGGGCGCCCGGCCGTCGATCAGCGCATGCCGGGACAGCCACCAGCCGGTGTAGGACGGACCCGCCTCCGTCGGGGCGAGGCAGGCTCGGGCCTCCCGATCGGCCGCCGATCAGTTGCAGCGCCGGCGGCCACCGATCGGGGTCGACCAGGTCGAGATCGGCCAGCGCAGCGAACGGCTCGAGGTTCCCGCCGACGGCTCCGCCGGCCGCGCCGACGAGATCCAGCCAGTCGTCGAGATCCGGCAGCACCACCGATCGTCGTCGATCGGGATCTGCGACCTGGACGATCGCGAAACCGGACCGCACCCCGGCCGCCACCAGCACGTCGGTGGGGTACCGCTCGACCCAGTCCCGACCGACCACCGGCCGGTCGGCGTCGGCGACCAGCACCGAGGCCAGCGCCGCGCCGGGGACCAGCAATTCGACGGCCGGCCACGGCTGACCGTCGTCATCGGTGAGCACCAGCTCACCGAGCAGGGCCTGATGGGTCGACCGCCTCGCCGAGTGCATCGGCCGCTGCGCGGCCGGCCCGACCGCCGGCCGCGAGCAGATCCAGCACGACGACGGCCAGTTCTTCGACCTCGTCGGGGTCCGGATCGGCGTCCTCGAGTTCGATGCGCACGCGGTCCATCGCCGCAGTGAGACCGGGATCGGCCAGCAGGGTGTCGGCATCGGCGGGCCGCGCACCCAGGCGTTCCAGCAGCGGATGGGCGGCCTGCGGATCGATGATCCGCAGCTCCGGGACGACCTCGCCGGCCCGTCGGGCCAGTTCCGCGGTGATCCGATCGCCGGCTCCAGGGTTCGGCGGGCCCGGAATCGACGACGGTCGGTCGTCGATCTCCCCGATGTCGCCCGGGGCCGGCAGCAGGCAACCCCGCGCGCCGATCGACCGCCGCCCGCCGGTCAGCGGCACCGGGATGTCGGCGAGGTCCTCGGGCTCCGGCGGCCGTTCCGCCGTCGACGAGCGCCTCGTAGACCTGCCACCAGAACGCGGCGTCACGCTCGATGCCGGCCAGCGCCGAACTGGCCTGCGACCAGCTCATGGTCTGCACCCCGACCGCGCGAAGCGCCGTTGCGGCAGCGTGATCGACCGGCGGCAGCAGGCCCGGGATCGCCTGGCCGAGCAGGGCGGCGCCCACCGCACCCAAGCCCGGGCAGCAGGCAGGCGGCGTCCGGAGTGACCAGATCACCGACGGCGGTGACGAACAGCGGGGTGCGCCGCGACGCGTTCCAGGATCGCGGCCCGCAGCGCGCCGTCGATCGGTCCGGCGGGAAACCCGGTGACCGGCAACAGGTTCCAGCCGCTCGGGCGGTGGCACGTCGGCGATCAGCCGAGGTAGGCGTCGGCGGCACGCTCGAGCAGATGGTCGGTCAGCGGGCCGGGCGCCAGCCGGCGGCGGGTGTCGTCGACCGGGAACGTGCCGATCAGCCGGGCGGGCAGGGTGAGCGGCTCGTCGGTCGGGGTCGGCGCGCCGATCATGGTCTGCGCACGCTCGGCGGTCTGCGTGACGAGATCCGCGAACGGGTCATCCGGCTGACCGTCGGACCCGGCGATCTCGATGACGGGCAACGCCCAGGTGACCCGCCAGGCTGCCCGACGGCGCTCCTCGACCGGCCGGTCGGCCAGCAGCTCGGCGGGGATCCCGCCGGTCAGTTCGGCGGTCCGGTACCGCCGGACGAACTGCCCCGTCGTCCATGACCACGAGGCCGTCCTGGTCCGATCCCGCACCGGACGATGCGATCCGGCAGATCGATCTCGGTCAGGTCACCGGAATCCGGTACAGCGCCCAGAACAGGTCCTCCGCGGTGCCATCGATCGGCCAGCATCCGCTCGACCTCGGCGCTGACGCCGGGCGCGAGCGGCAACCGCACCTCGGTGGCGTAGCCCGGCGGCGGCTCGTTCGGCGGGTTCGGTCGGCCACGGCAGGCGAAGCACCGGCACCTGCCCGCCCCGCACGGTCGACTTCACGGTCGAGCGCGACGCTGCCCACAGCCGCGATCTCGGTGGCCGTGTCGGCCGCGCCGAACCGGACCCCGCCGGTCTCCGAGATCACCTCGGGCGCGCTCGACCAGGAGAGCACGGCGGTGAAGCCGACCCCGAAATGACCGACCGAGTCATGGGTGTCGCGTTTGGCCGAGGCCCGCAGCGACGACAGCGCGGCGACCCCGTCGGCGGTGAGTGGGCGGCCGGTGTTGGCGACCCGCAACTCGTCGCCGGTGCAGCCGGATCCGGATGCGCGCAGGGACACCGAGTTCACGGGCCGCGTCGGCGGCGTTCGAGGCGAGCTCGATCAGCACCCGGCCCGCGTAGCCGCCGACGGCCAGCGCCTCTTCGGCGTTGGCGTCCTCCCGGAACCTGGCCGGGGACGCCGCCCAGGCGTCGAGCACCACCCGACGCAGGGCCGCGGTGCCGAACGGGTCGGGGCCGGTCAGTGGCCCGACTCTGGGTGATCGGCGTCGGGATCGCTCTCCCCGGATCCGGATTCCCGCACCGTTTCCGTGTCCATCGCTTCTGTGTCCATCGCTTCTGTGTCCATCGCGTCTGTGTCCATCGCTTGTCAGGACCTTGTCGACCACGACGTCCGGTTGCATCGCCAGCTCCGGCAGCGGCTCGGCAGACCCGGTCCCAGCGTCCTCTGCGGAGGCCTCGGACACGGACTCCGACGATGTTTCCTGCGCCGGTTCCATGGAATCTGCGCGGACCTCGGGGGCCGACTCGTCCTGGGCGACCCCCGCGTTGGGGACAACCTCATCGGTGCCGGTCTCCGGCTCGACTTCCGACTCGGCGGTGGCCGCTGATCCGGCCGCCGGTCGTCGCGGGTGCACCTCCAGCGTCAGCTCGTCGACCACGGTTGCCGTGCTGGCGGAGATCAGCGGAGCGTCGATCACCGTCTCCGAGTGCGCTCCGCAGCCGTATCCCGCGTCCACCACCCGGCCGTCCGCCGGCGAGTACTCGTTGGTGCAGGCCCCGAGCGCCATGCCGAGCAATCCGGCAAGCGGGGTGAAGAAACCGCAGGTCACACAGTTGGCCTGGGCCTGCGTTGCCACCGCGTCGCCCGGGCCGAAGGGTCCGTCGTGCCAGCGCTCGGCCGCATCGTCCCGGCCCTCGCGACTGAGCACCCGCACCCGGCCGAAGCCGAATTCGTAGGCCACCTCTTTCACGGCCGGGTCGTCGGAATCGAGGTAGCCGGGTACCAGCCGCGGATCGTCGGGGGCGGTGGGCAGCAGATCGCCCGGGCCGACATCGCCCTTGCGGATCCGCTGGTCCCAGGGCACCCACGACGGGGCCAGCAGGGCCTGCTCGCCCGGCAGCAGGACGACCTCGCTGATCGTCTGGTAGCCGGGCTCGACCAGGGCCACGCGTGACCGACCAGTACCACCCGCGGTAGCCGCGGTCGGCCGCCGCGAACGCGGCCGTCGACGGCAACGGGATCCTCCTGCGACCGCACCGAGATAGTCGCCGACCAGCCCGCCGCTGCCGGCCTCCTCGACGGCGGCCACGCGGGCCAGTTCCACGATGTCACCCGGCAGGGTGGTCGGAACCGATCGCGCTGCGGGTTCGGACGCTGCGGGTTCGGACGCTGCGGTCGGACGCTCGGTTCGGACGCTGCGGGTTCCGGTGCGGCATTTTCGTCCGGAGCCGGGTCGCCGTCCGAGACGCCGGTCGAATCGGTGGGGGCGGGAACGGGATCTTCAGTCGCGGGATCGATCGCGACGACGTCCTCGGTGGCCGTCGGAGTGCCGGAATGTCCGGACCCGCTGACGGCTTCCGGGTCGTCGCGACCGCTCACGGACTGGTCGGCGGCAGCGGCGGGAAAACTCACAGGAGCCATGATGCCGCACCGGACGCCGATCAACGGCGCGCCGGGTCGCTCGACGGGTGGCTACGGCCCGGATCCGGTGGGGCAGGATGGATGAGTGCATCCCTCCGTCCCTGATCCCGGCCCTGCCGGCGATCCGCGGCGCCCGCCACGCGCGGACCCGGAACGGCCCGCCGATCAGGGCGTGGCCGGGGTCGGCAACCCGGAATGGACGGACGATTCCGCCGGCACAGAGCCATGGACGGCCGCGCCACCGACGCCGCCCTGGACCGAGCAGCCACCGACGCCCAGTCATGGACACCGCAGTCATCGACACCGCAGTCATCGACACCGCCCACCTGGACGCCCCCAACCGGCGAACAGCGGACCACGCAGCTGCCCCGCAACCCCGACGCCGGCCGATTCCCTTATCCGGCACCGGCTCCGCCTCCGTCATCCGGGCCGGCGGAAGCACCGCCACCCTGGTCCGCTGCGCAAACACCACAGCACGGTCCCACCGGCCTATACCCCACCGGTCCAGGGCCCACCGCCGGCCGATTCGTATCAGCCAGGCGCGGCCCCGCCGGCCGATCCCGCACCGACGTCGACCCAGAAGTACCAACCGCAGCCGCGCGGCAGCCACCTGCCGCCCTACAGCGAGCCGTTCGGCACCCCCGCGCGGTCAACCACCCGGCGGCGCACCGGGTGCCGTCCGGCAACGCCCCGACCGATCCGCCGACGGCCCCTCGGACCGGCCCGCGGAAGCTGACCGTCACCAGGGTGGCCGCGTTCCGCAGCCGCGAGCTGACCACCCGGGGCGTGCAGATCTTCCACGCGCGCCGCCACCGCCGACGGTGCCGACCGCTCCGGGCTGACCGCCCTCACCTACGCCGTGATGGGCAACTACGCGGTCGACGCGGCGCTGGCCGTCGCGCTGGCCAACACCCTGTTCTTCGCCGCCGCCACCGCCGAATCGACCAGCAAGGTGCTGCTCTACCTGCTGATCACCGTCGCGCCGTTCGCCGTCATCGCCCCGCTGATCGGTCCGGCGCTGGACAAGCTGCAGCACGGCCGGCGGATCGCGCTGGGCGCATCCAGTTTCGCCCGAGCGGTGCTGGCCGTCGTGATGGCGTTGAACTTCGACTCCTGGGTGCTCTATCCCTGCGCGCTCGGGATGCTGGTGCTGTCCAAGTCGTTCAGCGTGCTCAAGGCGGCGATCACCCCGCGGGTGCTGCCGCCCGACATCACGCTGGTGAAGACGAACTCCCGGCTGACGGTGTTCGGGCTGATGGCCGGCGGCGTCGCCGGAGCGCTCGCGGCCGGCCTCTCCTGGGCCTTCGGCTCCACCGGGGCGTTGATCTTCACCGGCCTGCTCAGCGTCGTCGGCGGTCTGCTGTGCCTGCGGATCCCGGCCTGGGTGGAATCGACCGCCGGCGAGATCCCGGTCGACGGGGTCGGCCCGAAGGCCAAGCGCGCGTTCCCGCTCTCGGTCACCACCACGCTGTGGGCGAACGGCACGATCCGGGTGGAGACCGGCTTCCTGGCCCTGTTCATCGCCTTCGTGATCAAGAGCGAGTACACCGAGGCCAGCGGGTTCACCCAGTTGCTGTTGCTCGGTGTCGTCGGGGTGGCGGCCGGCATCGGCGGTTTCATCGGCAACGGTCTCGGCGCGCAGCTGCCGCTGAGCAAGCCGGAGACGGTGTCCATCCTGTCGCTGGCCGCGACCGCCGTCGACCACCCTGATCGCCGTGCTCATCCCCGGCCTGGCCACCGCGGCGATCGTCGGGCTGGTCGGCTCGACCGCGTCGTCGCTGGCGAAGGTCTGCCTCGATTCGGTGATCCAGCACGAACTGCCGGAGGCCAGCCGGGCTTCGGCCTTCGGCCTGAGCGAGACCGTGCTGCAGCTGTCCTGGGTGTTCGGCGGCGTCATCGGCCTGCTGATCGGCGGAGTCTGGTCGTTCGGCCACGACAGCGTCTACTCGATCGGTTTCGCGGTGATCACCGTGCTGCTGGTGATCGGCCTGATCCAGAGCTGGCTGGTCCGATCCGGTCGCTCGCTGTTCCCCTGGCTCGACTACTCCAAGCTGACCAAGCACTTCCGGCGCTCGGGAAAGGGTGCGGCCGGACCGACGTCCGCGGTGCCGCAGGCACGGGACGCGGGCCGGCCCGCCACCGGCTCATGGAATCAGCCGCCGACCACGCAGCCACCGACGCCAGCCGCCGACGACGCAGATGCCCTGGCAACCCGGCGGCTCCGGGCAGGCATGGCAGAACGCGCCACCCACCGGCGGATGGTCCTACCCGCCGGCCGGATACGGCCCGCCGACCGGAGCACAGCCCCTGCAGGGACCACCGCCCGGCTACCCACCACCGGGCTACCAGGCACCAGGACCGGCGCCGGGCTATCAGACGCCCCACCGCAACCCCGCTGCCGAGCCCGGTCAGCCCCCGCAGCAGCAGCCGCACCCACCGCCCAGGGACGCCGGCAGCCGACGGAGATGGACCAGGGGAAAGTGATGCGACGTCAGGAGATCTGTTGATCGGCAAGCCATCTCGACTCACCCGGCGGCGCTGGGGGCTGGTGGCGGCGGTGGTCGCCGGCAGCCTGCTCCTCGCCGGGTGTGAGGCACCCCGACCGGACGTCACGTTCTACGGCAACCGCACGGCCGTCGAGACCGGACCCACCAGGTGGTGCGAGGTCGACGTCACGGCCCAGCAGGTGAACTGCGTCGAGACGGCGGAGCAGGACGTCGAGCGACTGTCCCTACGACCCGGTCAGAGCGTGCAGATCAACGTCCCGAGCGCGATCGGCGACACCCCGTGGGCGGTGTACTTCCGCTACCTGGACACGGCGGCGAGCTGCAGGACGGCCGGAGCGAGATCTTCACCGACGGCCAGCTGGCCTACACCCTGCGGACGTTCGACGAGCAGGATCAGCTGGTCTACGTCGAGGTGCAGAGCGGCTTCATCCTGATGGGTGGCGAGGACAGCGGCGTCGATTTCGCCGCCACCCAGAGCTGGCTGCTGCTGATCGACCCGGAGGAACCCAGTTCCGAGACGTCCGCCGCCGGCTGAGCCGGTCGATCGGGTCGGCTCAGGCGTCCAGCTCGTTGGCCACCGCGCGCAGCACGGCAGCGATCCGGCCGCCGAGCGCCCGGTCGGGATACCGCCCGCGACGCAGCTCCGGCAGCGCCTTGGATTCCAGCAGCTTGATCATGTCGTCGACCAGGCCGTGCAGTTCCTCGGCGGGCCGACGGTTGGCGGCCACCATCGACGGCGGCGCATCCAGCACCTTCACCTGCAGCGCCTGCGGGCCGCGGCGGCCGTCGGCGACCCCGTACTCGACCTTCTGCCCCGGCTTGAGGGTGGCCACACCGGTCGGCAGCGCGGACGACCGCACATGCACGTCATCGCCGCCGCCGTCCTGGGCGATGAACCCAAAACCCTTGTCAGCGTCGTACCACTTGATCTTGCCGCTCGGCACCTGACTCACCTGTCCTGATCATGGCGGGAATCCCCACCCGGGCACGCTCGGCCGCTGTCCGACCGGTCGCACCCCGGCTCGCCAGTTTACCGGCGTCCGCGCACTGCTCTTCGCCATCCCGGCGCTGCCCGGATGCCGCTCATCTCACTGCCTTCAGACCCGTCGGGGCGACTACGCTGGCTGCGTGTCAGAACAGCCCGCACCGATGTCGAACCCGTCCAACCCGGCATCGCGGCGACGCCAGGTCTCCGGCCTCGCCCGGCTCGGCATGGTGTTGTTCGTGATCGGCCTGCTGGCGGTCGCCGTCATCATGGTGCTGTTCGCGACCGGCACGCACGAGCTGCCGCTGTGGCTGAACCTGCTGGCGATGCTCGCCCCCGTCGGGTTCGGGCTCGGCCTGCTCGGGGTGTACTCCGAGGCAAGAGCGGCCCGGAAGGCCGGCGCCGCCCGTCGCAACGCGGCCGCGACGACGGCCGTTGCCGAGGCCTCCAGCCCGACCGTGACCGGATGACCGGCGACGGCGGTCTCGGTGTCGTCCAGGTCGCGCAGCATGCCGACGACCTCGAGCGGGCCACGGAGTTCTACACCACGACGCTGGGTCTGCCGCTGATCGCCCGGTTCGGCCCGTTGGTGTTCGTCGATCTCGGCGGCACCCGGCTGCTGCTGGAACACGCGGCCCCGCCGGCGATGATCTACCTGCGAGGTCGACGACCTGCCGGCCCGGGTCGAGGAGCTGCGCGCGGCGGGCGTCGACGTGGTCGCCGAGCCGCACGACATCTTCACCGACACCGAGGGCGTGTTCGGCGGAACGTGGCGGGTCGAGAGCCAGGCCTTCATCCGGGATTCCGAGGGAAACCTGGTCGGGTTGGTCGGCCACCGCTGAGCGGTCAACCCTGAACCCGGCCGACGAGTCAGTGCACCGTTGCCAGCAGGTACGACTCGAGCCACGCCGGGAACCGGGTGAGATCCGCCAGCACCACGTCGGCGCCGGCCGCCTTGCAGGTCCTCGGCGCTGATCGGTCCGGTGGCCACCCCGACCGCCAGCGCGTCGGCGGCCCGCGCCCCGGTGATGTCGCCCAGGTGGTCGCCGACGAAGACCTCGGCGCCCTGCTCCTGCAGCGCGGCGGCCTTGGCCGTGCTCCACAGATCACCGACCACCGCCGACACCTCGATGCCCAACTGCTCCAGGTGGGCGATGGCGTTCGGCGCGTACTTGGCGGTGACCACGACCGCGCGTCCCCCGCGATCGGTGACCGCCCTGACCGCTTCCGCGGCACCCGGCATGGCCACGGTGCGCGGGATCACCATGCTCGGCGTCAGCGCGCGGTAGCGGGCGATCAGCTGCTCGATGGTGGTTTCGTCGAGGTCGTACCGGACGAACTCGTGCCGCAGCGGCGGCCCCAGCCGGGTGACGAATGCCCTGCCGTCCAGCGGGATTCCGGACTCGGCGGCGAGGACGTCGAAGACCTCGACGATCCCCGCGCGGGGGTCGATCAAGGTCATGTCGAGGTCGAAGCCGACGGTGAAACTCACTGGATGAGAGTAAGCGGCCGATCCGGGTCGCCGAGTCCCACGGTTCAGCCTGAGGCCGGACAGTGATCGAGATGTTACGCAGCGCGTGACGACGATCACCCGGCTGACGGACGGTCCGTCACCCCGAGGGATCGCGCCGCCGGCCTCCCGGGTCATTTCCGGTGGTCCCGGCACCTACGATTGATCAATGGCCAGGCCGTCCCGCGACCCCCGACAGAGCGGCAGCGGTCTGCGTGGACTACGGATCACCGCGCTCGTGCTGCTGATCACTTTCGGGGTTGTCGTCACGGTGATCACCTTCTGGCCCGGCCCGCCGGATCCCGACGGGCAGCTGGCCCTGAGGGAGTTCCTGCTGCAGGCCTACACCCATGGCCTGCCGACCTGGATCACCTTCGGCCGCATCGAGTTCGCCGCCAACATCGTGATGTTCGTTCCGATCGGCTTGTTCGGCGCCCTGGTCCTGGTCCGGCACAGCTGGCTGGTCGTGCCGATCGCCGTCGCCGCCTCGATCGCGATCGAGGTGTTCCAGTCCGCGCGGTTGGCCGAGCGGGTCGGCACCCCGCGTGACGTCATCGCGAACGGACTCGGCGCGCTTCTCGGTTACCTGTGCTCGCTGCTGGTGCTCCGGGTGGCCCGTCGCCGGATCCGACGACGGGACGCCGCGGCCGTCCCGTCGACGACCCCGCAGACCGGCACGGTGCCGGCCGACGTCTGATCCGCGGCCCCGAGATCCAGCCCCGATCCCAGCGCCGCGGCCCGCGGATCCCAGCCCCGGATCCCGAGGCCTGATCGTGCAGCGTCAGATCACCGGGTCGACGTGCAGCCCGGCGAACGGATCGACGGTGCGGCCGATCAGGTCGGCGACGGAGTCGACCACCAGGCTGGGCCGGAACGGGTACTGCTCCACCGTGGCCCGGGTGGAGATCCCGGTGAGCACCAGGATGGTGGCCAGCCCCGCCTCCAGACCCGCGATGACGTCGGTGTCCATCCGGTCGCCGATCATCAGCGTCGATGCCGAGTGCGCACCGATCGCCCGCAACGCCGACCGCATCATCAGCGGATTCGGCTTGCCGAGGAAGTACGGCGTCCGGCCGGTGGCCTTCTCGATCAGCGCGGCGATGGCGCCGGCGGCCGGCAGCAGACCGGCCCGGCTCGGGCCGGTGGCGTCGGGGTTGGTGGCGACGAACCGGGCGCCCGCCTCGATCAGCCGGATCGCGGTGGTGATGGCCTCGAACGAATAGGTGCGGGTCTCGCCGAGCACGACATAGTCGGGATTCCGGTCGGTCAGCACGTATCCCGCCTCGTGCATGGCCGTGGTCAGCCCCACCTCGCCGATGACGAAGGCGCTGCCGCCGGGTCGCTGCGAGTGCAGGAACTTCGCCGTGGCCAGGGCAGAGGTCCAGATCCGGTCCTCCGGGATGTCCAGGCCGGTGGCGAGCAGCCGGGCCCGCAGGTCGCGCCGGGTGTAGATCGGGTTGTTGGTGACCACCACGAAGTTGGTCCCGCGGGCGGTCAGTTCGGCGATGAACGCATCCGCCCCGGGGATGATGTGTTCCTCGTGGACCAGCACCCCGTCCATGTCCATCAGATAGGACCAGTTCACCGGCGGCGCGAAGACAGGTTCGGTCACCCGACCCATGATTGTCGGTCGAGGCCATCGGCGCGCACGCGGGTGGCCGTGCAGGCCGCCGGACGGGCCGTGCCGGCCGGACGTAGGTTGTCGCCATGACGATGAGATTCGGGGTCTTCATCCCGCAGGGTTGGCGCATGAGCCTGGTCGGCATCGACCCGGCAGATCAGTGGGACACGATGTCCAGGCTGGCGCAGCGCGCCGAGGCCGGGCCGTGGGAATCGCTCTGGGTCTACGACCACTTCCACACCACGCCCACCCCGACCACGGAGGCGACGCACGAGGCCTGGACCTTGATGGCCGCCTTCGCCGCGTCGACCAGCCGGATCCGGCTCGGCCAGATGTGCACCTGCATCGCCTACCGCAACCCGGCCTACCTGGCCAAGGTCGCAGCCACGGTCGACATCATCTCCGGCGGCCGGGTGGAGATGGGCATCGGCGCGGGCTGGTACGAGCACGAGTGGCGGGCCTACGGCTACGGATTCCCGCCGGCGCCGGAGCGGCTGCGCGCCCTGGACGAGGGCGTGCAGATCATGCACCAGGCGTGGACGACCGGCTCGGCGACGTTGCAGGGCAAGGTGTATCAGGTCGACGGCGCGATCGTCCGGCCACTTCCGCTGCAGCCCGGCGGGATCCCGTTCTGGATCGCCGGCGGCGGCGAGAAGGTGACGCTGCGGATCGCCGCGCAGTACGCGCAGTACACCAACTTCGACGGCACCCCGGAGACCTTCCGGCACAAGTCGGAGGTGCTGGCCGGGCATTGCCGGCGTCTCGGCCGCGATTTCGACGCGATCACCCGGTCGGCCAACTACAACATCGCGATCGGCCGCGACGAGAAGGAGGTGCAGGACCGGCTCGGCTGGATCCGGGACCACCAGACCAAGCTGATCGGCGCCGAGAAGGCCGCCAGGCAGATGTCGGCCTACGAGGGGCTGCCCGGGGTCGGCACCCCGGAGCAGATCGTCGAGAAGCTGACCAAGCTGAAGGCCGACGGTCTCGGCTACGCCATCACCTACTTCCCCGAGCTCGCCTACGACACCTCGGGCCTGGAGCTCTTCGAGCAGGAGGTGATCCCGGCCCTGACCTGATCACCGGGTCAGGCGGACAGCTGCGTCAGATGCCGAGCAGTTTGCTCTTGGCCGCGGTGAACTCGGCGTCGGACAGGATGCCCTGCTCCTTGAGGGCGGCCAGCCGTTGGATCTCGCCGACCACATCCGTCGAACCGGCCGCCGGTGCGGCCGGGGCGGGTGGCGGTTGCTGATACTGCGGTTGCGGCGTACTGCGGCGGCGGCTGCTGATACTGCGGAGCCTGTTGGTACTGCTGCGGCGGCGCCTGCTCCTGCGCGGGAGCGGCCTGCTGCTCCTGGTACGCCTGCGCATCCGCCTTCTGCTGATACTTGTTCTGCTGCCGCCGAGCGACCCGCCCCGACACCGCGGTCGCGGTGCCCGCGACCACAGCGGTGCGGGCCATCATTCCGAGAAGTCCCATGACCCGATCCTCAGCCCTCTGCCAGTTCCAGCGCCGACAACACGGCGTCCCGCGGAACTCTCGCCTGATCGATGACGACCGCGCCCGAGCCCTCCAGCGCGCTGAGGAACGGTGCGGCCCAGGTGTTCTCCCAGCAGATGACGGCGATCGAGGAGTTCGGCTCCAGCACGTCGGTGAGCTCGGCAACGTCCTCGGCGTCCAGGAATCCACCAGGGACGTCACCGTCGACGCTGGCGAACAGCGGCCCGTACTGCGCCGTCAGCCCGGCCAACTCGATCGACCCGACCTCTCCGTCAGCGGTCTTGTAGGCGAAGAGCAGATCCAGCACCCGGATCGTTCCGGACGAGATCAAGTTCTCCAACGCCGGCAGGATCGCCCCGTTGAACTCATTGCCGGGGAAGGCGACCTCGAGGATGTCGACGGGTCCGATGTCCATTGCACGCTCCAGTGTCTGCAGGCGGCCGGTCGGGCCATCCGGTGGTCTCACGACGGTCTTCGCACCCGCGGATGCGGGCGGCCGATGTCGATGTGCCCAACGATCTCATCCTCGTCGCCCCTGACCGGCATCCCCCGATGCGGATGAGATGGCGGGCACCGATCGTGGTCCGCCCGGCAGGTGGAGACCGTGACGAACGACGCCGCCGCCCCGCCCTGTGCTTAGATCGATATCGCCGCCAGGGTGCTTTGCCGTCCCGGTCCGGCAGCGCGTGAGACGACTCGGTCATGACAATCGGCCGTCGCCAGGCATTGCTGCCGAACCCCGCGATGACGCCCATCGGCTCCAGTCGCAGTGCCCGGCTCATCCGCGCGTCACAGGAGGAATGCATGTCCGAACTCATCGTCATCGGCTACGACGATCACGACAAGGCCACCGCGGCCTACAACGAAGTTCTCACGCTGCAGGGCGATTTCGTCGTCGAGCTGCAGGGCCTGGCGATCGTCACGGTCGACACCGAGGGCAAGAGCCACGTCGAGACGCCGCAGAAGATCGTGGGCATGAGCGCGGCCTCCGGCGCCCTGTGGGGCATGCTGCTCGGCCTGCTGTTCTTCGTCCCGTTCGTCGGCCTGGCCATCGGTGGCCTGATGGGCGCCCTGTTCGGCAAGCTCGGCAAGTCCGGGATCAACGACGAGTTCCGGTCCCAGGTGAACACGATGCTGACCCCGGGCAAGGCGGCGGTGGTGATCATGGCCTCCAAGATCACCGAGGACAAGTTCGCCGACCGGATGAAGGCCTACGGCGGCAACCTGCTCAAGACCTCGCTCTCCGAGGAGGACGAGAAGGAGCTGGCGCACGAGCTCGGTGACGCGGCACCCACCGCTTCCTGATCGCGCACCTCTTCAGCACCACCCGCAGCTTCAGTACGACCCGCAGCCGGTTGCCACTCCCCCGTGGCGACCGGCTGTTGGCGTCTCTGCGGGCAGAACCGAGGCCGGCGTCGAGCTTCCGCGGGGCCGGCCGATGATCAACGCCCGACGACCGGAAGTTCCGGCAGCAGGCCGAGGGTCCGTGCCCGGTCGACGGCGGCCGTCCGGGAGGAGACGCCGAGTTTGTGATAGATCGCCAGCGCCTGGGTCTTGATGGTGTGCCGGGACACGAACAGCGAGCCGGCGATCTCCGGGAACGAGAGCTGGGTGGGCAGGAACTGCAGTACCCGCAGCTCCGCGGTGGTCAGCGGCGAGACGCCGGTCAGCGGATCCGCCGGCAGATCCAGCAGCGACTGCTCGCCACGCTCGACCACCCTGCTCAGAAAGGGTGAGGGAGCGCCGGCATCGAGCAGCTGGCGGGCCTCCCTGATGAGCAGCCGGGCGGTCGGAACATCACCGAGGTGGGTACTCGCCGTTGCCTGCAGGGTTCGGCCCAGCACCTGGAACCAGGGCGCGAGGGCGGAGACCTCGCCGGTCAACCGGCGGGCATGGGCCAGCGTCGCCCGCGCGACCGCGTTGTTGCCGTGATGGGCCTGCACCATCGCCACCACGCTCATCGAGTAGGCCGACGTCGAGAGCTCGGACATTCGGTTCGCCACGATCACCTCATGGCCGGCGCCGACGAGCGCCGCACCCTCGTCCCACTGCCCGGCCTCGATCGCCAGGAATCCGAGCGTGACCAGACAGTCGGCCCGGACCAGATGACCACCGAGGCCGGCCGCCAGGGCCGCACCCTCGCGGAAATGCTGGACGGCGTCCCGTGGGTCGCCGGTCAGGATCTGTCCGATACCGATCATGAACTTGGCCAACGGTCGCCACACACTGAGTGGGGTCAACCGCTCCACTGCGTCACGGGCGAGCGCATCGATCCCGCCGAACCCCGCGTCACCGCGCAATGCGCGCAGCAGATCCATGCTGGCGATCACCTCGCTCAGCACCTCATCGTCGGCAGCGGCATCGGCCGCTTCCCGCAGGCGTCCGAGGTGACCGTCGGAGACCTCGATCCAGTACTGCATCGCGGCGATGTCGCAATCCAGCAACGCAGCCCACGCCGATGTCGAGACCAGCTCGGGTGAAGCGGCGATCTCTTTCGCTCCGATGCCGTCGAGCCAGCGGAACAGCAGGTCCAACGGACCGTTGCCCAGGGACAGGCTGATGTTCGACCAGATCAGTTCCGAGATGCGTTCGAGGCGACCGCTCGACTTGGCATGGCGGATCGCAGATTCGATGTCGCCGACTTCCTCGAACCAGCGGCCGGCCCGGTCGTGCAGCACCGGGATCAGGTCCGACTCCCGACGCTCCAGCTCGTCCCGCAGCGCGTCGAGCAGCAGGTGGTGGTAGCGGAACCGCTGATCCTGCGAGTCCAGCGGGATCACCAACATGTTGCTGGCGCGGAGGTCTCGCAGGATCGAACCGGACCCGCGGGAGCACAGGACGGCGTCGCACATCGGGCCGGTGAGCTCGGTGAGGATCGACGTCCTGGTCAGGAACCGCAGGGTCTCGTCATCGATCCCGGACCACAGCTCGGAGCGCAAGTAGTCGACCACCGTCCGTTCCCGGCCGCTGACCACCGGATCGAGCTGCCGACCGACCGCACCATCCATGCCCCGGCGAGCGCGCGGCCATCCCGGACAGGTACACCCCCACCGGCCAACCCTCGGACTGCGCGATCACCGCATCGGTCACCTCGGTCGACAGACCGGTCCCGGCCAGCAGGATCCTGGCCTCGCCGCGATCCATCGCCAGATCGCCGGCCCCGATGTCGGTCACCCGTCCGGCGGCGCGCAACCGATCGAGCCCGATCGGCGGTTCGGTCCGGGAGATCAGCACGATCTGCGAACCGTCCGGGACGGAGGTGACCACCAGCCGCAGCATCCGCAACGCGGCAGGATCGGTGATCACCTGCAGGTCGTCCAGCACCAGCACGAACGGGGTGGACGCCGCGCCGAGCTGTTGACCCAGCGCGGGCAGCACGACGTTCGACAGGCTCGGTTCCTGCCCGGTCACCACCGGGTGGAAGGTCGAGCTGCTCGGTTCGACGGCAGCGATCGCGGCGGTCAACTGACTGCCGAGCAGCACTGCGTCATCGTGGGTGGGATCCAGCGGAATCCACGCGAAGGGGCGCCCGTCGCGGGACGCCCACTGGCTGATCACGGTGCTCTTACCGAAGCCGGCCGGTGCCCGCAGGCTGATCACCGGGTGGCGGCTGTCGGCCAGCCGGGCGAGCACACCGGTGCGGATCACCATGTCGTCACGCACGGTCGGCGGGGCGAAGGGCGACGTCAGCGGGGGGACTGCCCGGGCGTCGATGCGGCCAGTCCGGTACAGCTTCCAGGCGCGTCGGACGCGCCCAGGATCCGGTGTCCATCACCTCGGAATTCTAAGGTGACGAATGACCCACCCCGCCTCGAATCCGCCGATTTCCCACCCTCTGACGAGTGATCTTCTCGCCGGGGGGCCGAATCGCAGGTCGTCGTTCCGCCGACTCCGGCGTCCTTCGACGCCGCATGGGAGCATGGCGCCATCCGCCGGTCGGTGCAGCGCCGAACCCACCGGGAGTGCTCCCACCCGGCGCATTGCGGGAGAGCGCCGATGACGGCAACCAGGCCACGAGTACCGCCCGACGTCTCGCACAGCGGCACGCGGATCCCGGCGGGACCGCCGACGGTCTCCGAGCATTCCGTCCGGGTGCGGGCGGGTGCTGTCACCCGTGCCGAAAGAGCCGCGGCGGGAAAGCTGGCTCGCCGGGTGATGCCGCTTGTCGATCACGCCGAGATCGGCCGGGGGCAACGCCGCGACCCCGTCGATCTGCTGGAAACCCAAGCCGCGTCAAGGATTCCGCAGCTGGTGCCGATCAGGTACGGCCGGATGCTGGCCACCCCGTTCACCTTCTACCGCGGTGCAGCCCTGCTGATGGCGGCCGATCTCGGCGCGATGCCGCACTCGGGCTTGATGGTGCAGCTGTGCGGGGATGCGCACCTGAGCAACTTCGGCGTGTACGCGACACCGGAACGCCAGCAGACCTTCGACATCAACGACTTCGACGAGACCTATCCCGGACCGTTCGAGTGGGACGTCAAGCGGCTGGCGGCCAGCGTCGCGGTGGTCGGGCTGGTCGGCGGCTTCCCGCGGAAGAAGGCAAGGGCGGCAGCGCTCGCGGCCGCGGCCGCCTACCGGACGGAGATCCGCCGGTTGGCCCCGATGGGCAACCTCGCCGTCTGGTACTCCCACCAGGACATGGGCGACCTGCTCAAGCAGATCCGCAAGCAGGCCGGCCCGGCGGTCGGAGCAGCAGTTCGGGGCCAGCCTGGCCAAGGCCCGCTTCCGGGACAGCAACGACGCGCTGCGCAAGCTGTGCGTCACCGTCGACGGTCAGGTGCAGATCAAGAACGACCCGCCGTTGATCATGCCCGGCGAGGAGCTGCTGCAGGCCTGGGGGCTGCCGGTGCAGGCCTGGTACGACCAGATCGGCGGCATGATCGCCGCCTACCGCCGCACCCTGCAGAGCGATCGCCGGCAGCTCCTCGACCAGTTCCGGTTCGTCCAGCTCGGGTTCAAGGTGGTCGGTGTCGGCAGTGTCGGAACCCGGGCGTGGATCGCCCTGATGGACGGTGCCGACGCCGCCGACCCGTTGTTCCTGCAGGCCAAGGAGGCGCAGCGGTCCGTACTGGCCGACTACGTCCAGCCGGCCACCGAGTACCCGAACCAGGGTGAACGGGTCGTGCACGGGCAGCGGTTGACCCAGATGACCAGTGACATCTTCCTCGGCTGGCAGCGGATCGAGGGCGTCGACGGGATGACCCGGGACTTCTATGTCCGGCAACTGCGCGACGGCAAGGGTTCGGTCGTCGTCGAGCGGATGAACCCGGCCGGACTGGCGTTTCTACGCGCAGCTGTGCGGCCGGACCCTGGCCAGGGCGCACGCCCGGTCAGGTGACCGGGAGGCGATCGCCGGCTACCTCGGCGGTTCGTCCGCCTTCGACGAGGCCGTCGCCGATTTCTCGATGCGCTACGCGGAGCGCAACGAGCGTGATCACGCGGCGTTGCGGCAGGCGGTGACGGACGGGAGAGTATCGGCAAGAGAAGGGGTTTGAGGCGAGTGCGGGGCCGTCCGCCTCGGATCTCATCGGCGGGTGCCATCAGATCATCCGGTGGTCAGGCTGTGCGGTGGGGCCGCGCTGGCCGGTTGGGCCACCGGCTGCCGGTGGATCGCACCATCGGTTTCCGACAGCGGCCGGCCGGCGCCGTCCCAGCGCCGGGCGATGATCTCGGCGGCGATCGAGATCGCCGTCTCCTCCGGCGTTCTCGCGCCGAGGTCCAGCCCGATCGGGGACGACAGCCGGCGCAGTTCGGCGGTGGTCAGGCCGGCCTCGGCGAGCCGGGCCAGCCGATCGGTGTGGGTCTCGCGGGAGCCCATCGCGCCGACGAAGGCGACCGGCAACCGCAGCGCCTCGGCCAGCACGGGGACGTCGAACTTCGGATCATGGGTCAGCACGCAGATCACCGTGCGACCGTCCAGCGCCCCCGCATCCACCTGCGACCGCAGGTACCGGTGGGGCCAGTCGACGACGACCTCGTCGGCCTCCGGGAACCGCTTGCCGGTCGCGAAGACGGGCCGGGCATCGCACACCGTCACCCGGTATCCGAGGAACGACCCGACCCTGGCCACCGCCGCGGCGAAGTCGATCGCCCCGAACACCAGCATCCGCGGCGCGGGCGCGAAGCAGGAGACGAACACCGACAGTCCCTCGCCGCGGCGCTGGCCGTCCGGGCCGTAGTGCAGGGTCGCGGTGCGGCCGGTGGCCAGCAGACCTCGGGCATCGTCGCGAACCGCGTCGTCCAGGCGCTCGCCGCCGAGCCCGCCGGCGGTGTCGACGGTCCAGATCACCAGGTGCCGGCCGAGTTGGTCGGGCCGCCCGGCCGTGACGGTGGCCAGCGCCACCGGCTCGCCGGCCTGGATCGACGCGGCCAGCGCGCCGAACTCCGGGAATGTCGAGGCGGACACGGCCTCCACGAAGATGTCGATGATCCCGCCGCAGGTCAGGCCGACCGTGAAGGCGTCGTCGTCGGAGACGCCGTACCGCTGGAGCACCGGCGGCTCGCCCGTCATCACCGTGCCGGCCAGTTCGTAGACCGCACCTTCGACGCACCCACCGGACACCGATCCCACCGCCGTGCCATCCGGGCCGACCAGCATGGCCGCCCCTGGCGGTCGCGGGGCCGACCGGAACGTGCCGGTCACCGTTCCGACGCCGACCGTCTCCCCGGCCTCCCACCAGCGCAGCAGATCGGCCAGTACCTCACGCACGGCGACCTCCTTCGACGACCGCTTCGGATTCCGGCCGCGATCTCGACGAACAGCGAACTGCCACGGCGGCGACCCTGCGAACGCTCCTCGGGCAGGGACCGGAACCGGTCATACCTCCACTGTTTACTCTCCGGCGGCGCGTCCTGCGCCGATCGGTGGGTGGTGACGCGGTCGGCGGCAACCCGGGCGGCGGCCGCTACCGCTCATCATCACCGCTCGACCCATTCGCTGCAGCGGTCCCCTCGCGGCTACTGTGGGTTGATGACCGCAGTCGCCCTCGGGATCCCGCGGGTCGGCCTGTCGGTGCCTGGTTCAGCCGCAATCGGGGCACCGACGGTGCCGTCCGTGGCTCGACCCGACTCCCCGTACCTGCTGGACACGCACGGTCGCCGTGCGCGTGATCTGCGGGTCTCTCTCACCGACAAGTGCAACCTGCGCTGCACGTACTGCATGCCGGCCGAGGGGTTGGACTGGCTGCCCGGCGGCGAGCTGCTGACCGACGACGAACTCGTCCGGCTGATCGACCTCGCGGTGGGCCGGCTGGGCATCGAGGAGATCCGCTTCACCGGCGGAGAGCCGTTGCTGCGCAAGGGCATCGTCGAGCTGATGGGCCGGGTCGGACAGCTCTCGCCGCGTCCGGAGATGTCGCTGACGACCAACGGCATCGGGTTCGCCCGGCGCGCAGCGGACTTCGTCGCAGCCGGCCTTGATCGGATCAACATCTCGCTGGATTCGCTCGACCCGGCCACCTTCCAGACGCTGACCCGGCGGAACCGGCTGACCGACGTCCTCGATGCCCTCGCCGCCGCCGTCGACGTCGGGCTGAGCCCGGTGAAGATCAACACCGTGCTGATGCGGGGCGTCAACGACCACGAAGCGGCCGACCTGCTGCAGTTCAGCCTGGAGCGCGGGTACCGGCTGCGGTTCATCGAACAGATGCCGCTGGACGCCGGGCATTCGTGGACCAGGGAGCGGATGGTCACCGCCGACGAGATCCAGGCATCACTCGCGACCCGGTTCACCCTGACCCCGCATCCGGGTGCCCGGTTGGGCTCGCCCGCCGAGCTGTTCACGGTGGACGGCGGCCCTGGCACCGTCGGCATCATCGCCTCGGTGACCCGCCCGTTCTGCGGCGACTGCGACCGCACCCGGCTCACCGCGGACGGGCAGGTGCGGACCTGTCTGTTCGCCCGGCAGGAGACCGACCTGCGGGCCATGCTCCGCGGCGGCGCCGACGACGAAGAGATCGCGGCCGCCTGGCGGACCACCACCTGGGGAAAGTTGCCCGGTCACGGCATCGACGACCCGTCGTTCCTGCAGCCCGATCGGCCGATGAGCGCGATCGGTGGCTGAGGTGGCGTCGGCGACGGACCGGCAGGTGGCAGAGCGATACCCGTCCGGCAGTGCTCAGTGTCGGCGTGCGGTACTTCGCCGCCGCCCGGGCGGCGGCCGGGGTGACGGAGGAGCGGCTCGATGTGCACTCGTCAGAGGCACCGGGTGCACCGTCGGTGACGTGCTGGAAGTCGCTGTCGCCCGACACGGTGCGGCGCTGCGCACAGTGCTCGACCGCTGCAGCTTCCTGCTGGACGAGCGGGCCGTGCACGGCCGCGGCACCACGATCCGGGATGGTCAGGTGCTGGACGTCCTGCCGCCGTTTGCCGGCGGTTGATCTGCTGCTGCAGGTCGTTCTCCGGTGGACGGCGCCGGAGTTGACGCAGCGAGGCCCCGCGCGATCACCCTCGGAGCAACTGCAGGAACGCGATCACCCTCGGTGATCAGGCGTGCGTGCGCGTGTCCGCTACCGATGCCCCTTCCGCGGAGCTACCGTTTGAACTGTCTGCTGCCCGCGGTTCGCGGGAAAGCAGGGCTTTCGCCAGCGACCAGGAGGTACCGCAGTGTCCCAACCACCTTCCGAGGGGTCCGCCCCTCCGGATGATTCGTCCGAACCAGGGACTGCTCCGGGTCCTTCAGGATCCGGTGGCCCACCGACCGGCCCCCAGTACCCCGCGGCACCCCCGCCGCCCGGTGCCTATCCGCCGCCGTCGACCGGCCAGACTCCGACGTATCAGGGCCAACCGGGATCGCAGCCGGGCCAGCCGCCCGCCGCCCCCGGTCAGGGCTCCGCCAGGGCGGCTACCCGCCGCCGCCACCCTCGGGTCCGCCGCCCGGATATCAGCAACCACCGCCGGGCTATCAGCAGGGCCCACCACCCGGTTACCAGCAGGGTCCGCCGCCCGGCTACCAGGGTCAGCCCGGCCCCGCCCAGGGCGGATATCCACCACCGCCCGCCGGCTACGGCCAGGCCCCCGGCTACCCGCCGCAGCAGGGCCAGGGCGGTCCGCCGCCCGGCTACGGTCAACAGCCGCCCCAGGGGTACGGCCCACCGCCCGGCGCTCCCGGCGGTTACGGACCACCGGCCGCGCAGGGTGCCTACGGGCAACCGCCCGGCGCCTATTCCCCGGCGGGTGGGGCGGCGGCGAAACCGTCGTTCGACATGTCCAAGATCACCATCGCCGGCTGGGGGGTGATGGGGGCATCGCTGGTCACCCTGATCGCCAGCTTCTTCTACTTCTGGTCCGGTTCGGTGACCGGATTCATCACGGTCACCGTCGGCCTCAACGGCTGGAGTTCGTGGTGGTGGATTCCGGTGCTGCTGGCCGTCGCGGTGGGCGTGATCTACGCACTCGTCCAGTTCGGCGTGATGAAGCCCGGGCAGGTCAAGCCGGAGTGGCTCGCCTACGGTGCGGCGGCCTCGTTCATCCTGATGATCGGCGTGCTGATCCACACGTTCGCCAACAGCGGGTACACCAGTGACCTCGGCAGCAGCGCCTCGGCCGGACCCAGCTTCGGCGTCTGGCTCGCGCTGATCTCGACGCTGGCGCTGACCTACTTCGCTGCGCTGGCCGCGCAGTCCGCCGGCGCCAAGCTCCCGTTCAAGGTGCCCGGTCCCGCCTGACACCTGCTCGTCGAACAAGCCAGTGGCCGCGATCCGAATCGGATCGCGGCCACTGCTGTTTCTGCATCACGGTGTCACCGCAAGGTGACCCACCACGGCTGAACCTGCTGCGTCACACCGTGATTCGCCGGATGGTGAGGTAACCGCCGACGCCGGCCAGCACCGCCAGCACCGCCACCAGACCGCTGGCCGCCAGGATGTCCAGGTTCGCCACGAAGGAGCCGAACGCCACCCACGCCCCCCGCCAGGTGATGATCATGACTCCGAGAACGACGATCAGCGTCAGGCAGGCGAAGAACACCACGGAGCCGATCAGGGCGAAGCGACGGTAGATCAATCCCGCCCAGAGCCCGAACACGAAAACCAGCGTCATCAGCACGAAGTTCGTGATCAGCACCTGGTACCAGGGTCCGTCCAGGATCCACGGCACCCGGAAGAAGTGCAGCTGCATCCACCAGCCGCCGGTCAGCCCCTCGACCCACCACAGCACGGTCAGGACCACCGCATAGACCAGGCACAGGCCGACGACCAGCAACACCGTCCCGAGGTAGTAGGTGCGCCGACTGACCCCGAGGGTGAAGGCGAACGGCAGGAACTTCGTCGCGGCCTGCACCCCGATCACGGCCATGAAGATGTAGATCGAGATGAGGGCACCGGTGAAGTCGCCGGTCGGCTGGGTCAACGGGATCACCGCGAAGATCGCGACGTTGATGGCGAAGATGAAGGCCATCAGACCCCACACCATCCAGGTGTAGGAGAACCGGTCCACCAGATGCAGTCTCGCGACCTTGACCAGGTTGGCGGCGCTCATGCGCTGATCCTTTCCCGCTGGTCGCCCGACGAGCGGACGACGAATTCCTGTAGCGACACCGGGCCGAGGTCCAGGTTCATCTCTCGGGCGCGAGCCCGGGCCAGGTCGTCCAACGGACCGTTGATGGTCGCCGTCGCCATGGAGCCGAGGCCCTGCCGGACCAGCACGTCCCGGTGCGCGATGAACTCGTCGACGGCCGACGCCCGCCCGCTGACGGTGACCGCGCGGCCGCGGAGGTCGTCCGCGTTGGCATCGACCACGATGCGGCCCCGGTCGATGACGATCACGTGCTCGAGCAGGTTCGCCACCTCGTCGATCAGGTGGGTGGACAGCAGGATGGTCCGCGGGTGTTCCGCGTAATCGGCGAGCAGCCGGTCGTAGAAGATCTGCCGGGCAACGGCATCCAGGCCCAGGTAGGGCTCGTCGAACAGGGTGATCTCGGCCCGGGCGGCCAGCCCGATGACGATCCCGACCGCGGAATGCATGCCGCGGGAGAGCTTCTTCAGCGCCCGGTTCGCCGGGAGGTCGAAGTCCTTCATCAGCTGATCGGCCAGCTCGGCATCCCAGCCCGGGTAGAACCAGGACGCGGCTTCCAGCGCGCGCTTGACCTTGATGTCGGGATAGACCTGGCTCTCCTTGACGAACATCATCCGGCCGAGCACGGCGTCGTTCTCCAACGGGTTCTGCCCGTCGACCCGGACGGTGCCCGAGCTGACGAACTCCTGGCCGGTGATGATGCGCATCAGGGTCGACTTGCCGGCTCCGTTGCGCCCGAGCAGCCCGGTGATGGTGTCGGTCTGCAGCGCGGTGCTGACGTCGTCCAGGGCGGTGGTGCCGCCGCGGTAATGACGGCTGACGTGGTCGATGACAACGATCGGAGTCATGACGCCTCGCCTTCTTCCGATGGGTGGATGGTGTGCGGTGATGGCGCGGATCGGGTCCGGTCGGGTGGATGCCGGATCATCTCGATCAGCAGCTCGGTGTCGATGCCGATCCGTCTGGCCTCGGTGACCAGTGGATCGACGTACTGCTCGGCGAATTCCTTGCGCCGCAGGCCGATCAGCCGGTCCCGGGCGCCGGTGACGACGAACATGCCGATCCCCCGGCGCTTTTCCAGGATCCCGTCGTCGACCAGCAGGTTGATGCCCTTGGCCGCCGTCGCCGGATTGATCCGGTGAAAGGCCGCGAACTCGTTGGTCGACGGCACCCGATCACCCTCGGCCAGCGTGCCGTCCACGATGTCGGAGACCAGTTGGTCGGCGATCTGCAGGAAGAGCGGTGATCCCTCGTCCAGCATGTCGCCTCCCCGGCTTGGTTCCCTGGTTCAGTGGTTCATTACTTGACTAATGTACCCATGCACGTTCGAGGTGCGCAAGGGGTTTCTTAGTGAGCCGAAATGCGTCATCGGCCCGAGGGCGGGGGGCGCCATGGGTCCGCGCAGAACCGGGGTGGGACGCGGGGTCGCCGTCAGAGCCACGCCACGCCCGACCGGGCCCAGCTCATGGGGCGCTTCTACCGCTCACCACCTGCTGCAGTCAGTCGCACAGCGCCAGTTCGACCCCACCAGCGCACGCACCCCGGGCGTGTCGGAGCGGCCCCCTGCGCGACGAGCAGCCGGCACCCGCGAGCCGACGCCGCGCCGCGCCCGACCAGGCGGGACGCGGGCTGGCCGTCAAAGGCCACCCACGCCCGACGCGGCCCCGCTCATGGGGCACAACTCCCGCTCACCACATGCTGCAGTCACCGCACAGCGCCAGTTCGACCCCACCAGCGCCCACACCCCGGGCGTGTCGGAGCGGCCCCCTGCCCGACGAGCGGCCGGCACCCGCGAGCCGACGCCGCGCCACGCCCGACCAGGCGGGACGCGGGCTCGCCGTCACACCCTCGTCATCAGGTCAGCGGGATCTTGATGACCTGACCCGCTCCGGTGCAGACCGAGCAGACACTCACGTAGGCAGCGTCTTTCACCAGAGCAACGCCGTACGGTGCGAACAGGTCACCGGCGACGGTCTCGTGCACGTCGGAGTGCGGGTTGATCTTGACCAGCGATCCGATGGGTCCGGTCAGCAGGCCGTCAGCGGAGATCTGGACCGCGTACAGCGTGCCATCATTGCCGAAGGCCAGGTCGGTCATGTTGGTCAGCCCACCTGCGTATTCCACGAGGTCCCCGACCTTGGCCACCCGCCAGATGGTGGGACTTGCCCTGCTCGAACGGGAACCCGGTCAGTTGGCTGACATAAAGAGCGTGATCGGGCCCCTCGACGACCGCGGTCGGCACCGCGTCGGCCGGGATCATCGTCCCCGGGGGCAGGCCGAGGAAGGCGGCGCCAACATCGGGACGGGAGCGAGACGCGGCGGTCGTCGTGAATGTTCCCTGATGGGATCGCCCGGACCACGCGTTACCTCCGGCGTCGGCGACCTGGTAGGACTACCCTGCCGAAGGATGCCGACCGGGTTGCTGTCGATGTCTGTGCCGTCTGGGTTGGCGGCTACCTCGTTCTGCCAGCGCGTCAGCGAAAAGGCTGTAGTCGGATTTGTCCAGCTTTCCGGTCACCAAAGTGCCTAGCAGCTCGCCGGTCATCACCGAATCCGGCGCGGAACTCGTCGCTGCCGCCGAGCCCGATGCTGAGCACGTACTTCCGGGTGCCGATGAACTCGATGTCTGACGGCCCGAGAGTCTCTGCTCCGTTTGTGATCGACGGCAGCTCGGTCAGCACCTCGACATCCGATCCGCTCATCGTTGACCAGGGTGACCGCGCCGTTGAACGCAAGGCAGAAGTCGGTCTCGAATCCCTCATGGAACGAGCAGGGATCAGTAGATACTCCACCCCGCCCCGCCTCGACGACATAGAGGTCTCCGGAGGCGTAGGTCAGGTGCCTCGGGCTGTCCAGCCCACTCGCCACCACCTGCCACGGCGGGTCCGCGGCCGCGGCCGGGCTGATCGGGATCACCATCGCCAGGGCAACGACGGCCGATGCGGTGATGGCGGTGGTTCGACGGAGTCGGTGCATGGGTCGCCCCTCGCGAGATGCGCTCGAAGATTCCTGACCCCGACATTCGAGACAATGAGTAATGAATACCCTATAACGCCCGAATCGCCTGGGCCAGTCGAGTCGACCATCCGGCCCAACACAACCGTCAGTAATCGCCGATCGGCAGACAGCTGCCACAGCCTTGAATCTCGGCGTTCACCGCGCTGGTATCAGTCGGCTCCGGCCGCCACAGACGCGGTCATCGCCGGATCGGCCTGCCGCTCGAACTGCGTGCGGTAGAGCTCGGCATAGAGCCCACCGGCGGCGATCAGCGTGGCGTGGGTGCCGGACTGGACGATCCGGCCGCCATCGACGACCAGGATCTGATCGGCGCTGCGGATCGTGGACAGCCGGTGCGCGATCACCAGGGAGGTGCGGCCGGCCAGGGCGGCGGCCAGCGCGCGTTGCACCGCCAGCTCCGATTCGCTGTCCAGGTGTGCCGTTGCCTCGTCGAGGATGACGATCGCCGGCGCCTTGAGCAGCACCCTGGCGATCGCGATGCGTTGCTTCTCCCCGCCGGAGAGTCGATGCCCGCGGTCGCCGACGACGGTGTCCATGCCCTGCGGCATCGAGCTCACCAGGTCCCAGATCTGCGCCGCCCGCAGCGCCTCGATCAACTCCTCCTCGGTGGCGTCGGGCCGGGCGTAGAGCAGGTTGGCCCTGATGCTGTCGTGGAACAGATGGGCGTCCTGGGCGACGACGCCGATCGAGTCCCGCAGCGACTGCAGGGTCAGGTCGCGGACATCGACTCCGCCGATCCGGATCGACGCCGGAATCGGCGTCGTAGACCCGCGGAACCAGTTGCGAGATGGTGGTTTTGCCGGCGCCGGACGGGCCGACCAACGCGACGAGCTGCCCGGCGTCGGCGCGGAAACTCACCCCGTGCAGCACCGGGTGCCGTGGACCGTGGTCGGGCACCGCGATGTCCTCCAGGGAGGCCAGCGATACCTCATCGGCGCCGGGATAGGCGAAGTGCACGTCGTCGAATTCCACCGACTGTTCGCCGGCGGGAGCCGGGCGGGCGTCCGGGCGCTCGACGATCAGCGGCTTCAGATCGAGCACCTCGAAGACCCGTTCGAACGAGACGAGAGCGCTCATCACATCGACCCGGACGTTCGACAGCGCCATCAGCGGTCCGTACAGCCGGCTGAGCAGCAACGCCAGCGAGACGACGGCGCCGGGCTCGAGCGAGCCGTTCAACGCCAGCGCGCCGCCGAGACCGTAGGTGAGGGCCTGCGCGAGCGCGGCCACCAGGCTCAGCGCGACGATGAACACCCGCCCGTACATCGCCGTCGTGATCCCGATGTCGCGAACCCGGCCGGCCCGCTCGTCGAAGGACTGCACCTCATCGCGCGGCCGACCGAACAACGTCACCAGCAGCGCCCCCGACACGTTGAACCGTTCGGTCGTGGTCGTGTTCATCGAGGCGTTCAGCCCGTAGCTCTCGCGAGTGAGGGCCTGCAGCTTGCGCCCGAACCACCGGGCCGGGAGAACGAAGATCGGCAGCAGGATCAGCGAGAGCACCGTGACCTGCCAGGACAGGCTGAACATCACCACCGCGGTCAGGGCGAGTCCGATGGAATTGGCGATGACGCCGGACAGGGTCGAGGTGAAAGCCTGCTGCGCACCGATGACGTCGTTGTTGAGTCGGCTGACCAGGGCGCCGGTCTGGGTGCGGGTGAAGAACGCCAGCGACATCTGCTGCACGTGCCCGAACACCTTGGTGCGCATGTCGAAGATCAGGCCCTCGCCGATCCGGGACGAGAACCAGCGGGTGCCGAGGGACAGCAGCGCGTCCAGCACGGCCAGGCCGCCGATCACCAGCGCCAGTCGCACCACCACGGCCACAGTGCCGCCGGCGCTGATCTCGTTGATCACGTCGCCGGCGAGCAGCGGGGTGGCGACGCCGATCACCGACGACACGATCGTCAGCAGCAGGAAGACGCCGAGTTCCTTGCGGTACGGGGTCGCGAACGACACCACCCTGCGCAACGTGCCGGCCGCGAGCTTCTTGTTCTTCACCGAGCTGTCCTGGTACCTCATTCGCCAGGTGCTCGCGCCGGCCATGCCGCCGGGTCGGGTCATGGGCATGCCTCCAGTCCTGCAGGACTCTCGTCGTGCAGAACAACAATGCGCCCGCTGCGAGTGCTTCCCCATCGATTGCGCCGAGGGAGGAATGGCCGGGCCGGCGGCGGCCGGATCCAGCGTGCGGGGCGGGGCGGCGGTGCCAACAGCGGATTCAGAAATTGTTTCCGCGATAGAGCCATTCGGAACAAACCGGACACCGAGTCGAGATGACACGCCCGGCTCGGCTCGCTTCAGGGGTCCTTCTACCGCATGAGGGTGCTGCGGACGTCGACCAGCGGTGATGAGCCCGACAAGCGCTCACCTGCCGGGCGTGTCGATCGATGGCGGCACCGCGGCGCTGCCTGATGTGACCAGGGGGGCGTTTGATCGATGGCGGCACCGCGGCGCTGCGCTGATGTGGACCGAGCGAGTCCGCCGAAGATCCACATTTTCGGGTTCGCACGTCGATCTGGACCGGGATCACCCGCGCCGATCAGGCCGGACGTGCCATCGCGAGCACGGGATCGAGGATTTAAGCTACCGCCACCACCGTGCCTGGGAGGCGGAATGGCCGATCCGGTAGCGGGTCTGGAATCAACCGATGCCCTGGCGATCGACGATCCGGTCGCCGAGGAGTCCGGTTCCACCGAACGGACTCGTGCCGTCACACCGGCGGAACGGGTCGAGCACCGGCTGCAGGTGACATCGCCGCGGATGTGGTTGGCGCTGGTCGGCTTCGTGATTCTCATTGCGGCAGGGGTGGTCTGGGGCGTGCTGGGCCGGGCCGCCGACCAGGTGACCGGGATCGGGGTGATGCTGCCCAGTGAGGGCCTCTACGACCTCGCGGCACCCAGCGCCGGCACCGTGCAGGGGATCAACATCCACAACGGGGATCCGATCGGCGCGGGCGGAACCGTGGCCTGGCTCCTCAAACCGGACGGCGAGGTCGAGCAGGTCCGCAGCGCGATCGACGGCACCATCGTCGCCCTGCTGGTCAAGCTGGGAAGTTTCGTCGACGCCGGGTCGCCGGTGGCCACCATCGAACCGGCCGGCTCGGATCTCCAGGTCGTGCTGTACGTCGGGGCGGCCGACGGCAAACAGATCCTGCCCGGCATGACGGCGTTCATCGCACCGAGCACCACCCCGTCATCGCAGTACGGCACGATGAGGGGGACGGTGACGGAAGTTTCTTCGCTCACCGTCAGCGCCGAGCAACTGGGCGTCAGCCTCGGCCGCAACAGCCCGCTGATCGATGCCCTGCTCGACCGCGGTCCCGCGCTCGAGGTCGTGGTGACGCTCGAAAGGGCCGACACTCCCAGCGGTTTCGCCTGGACCGCCAGCAACGGCCCGAACTTCCCGATCACCAGCGGCACCCTGGTCGACGGTTCCGTCGTGATCGACGAGGGCAGCCCGTTCCAGCAGATCCTGGGCCGTTAGATGACCGAACGGGCCACCACCGACGCCGACGACGCCGGGACGCCGGCGACCCTGGACTGGTTGCCGGACCGCGCGGTCGGCATCGGCCGCGCCCTGGTGCCGGTGCTCGCCGCCTTCGGCCGCGATGAACCAGCGGCCGAGCTGGCCCGGCTGGCCGGCGGTTTCGCCGCCGACCCGCCGATCGTCGGGGTGCGGGCTGTCGCGGCGTCGTTCGGACTGAACACCGCGGTCCGGGAGTGCACGAACGAAGATTTGGCGACGATCGGCACGCCGTTCGTCGCGATCCTCGGCGACCAACCGGTCGGCGTCGGGTCGCAATCGGATCGACCGAGCGCGCCGGACGGTTCCTCGTCCCGGATCCCGGTGGTCACGTTCGAGCCCGGTCGGGAGTTCCTCCGGGCCGAATCGGCCATCGGCACGACAGCGGTCCTGGGCCGCCGGCTGCGGGTCGCGCGGTCCGGGCTGGTGCTGGCCATCGCGGCGGGGGTGCTGCTGGCGTTGCCCAGTGTGCTGGTCGCCGGGCTGGCGAAGACGTTCGTCAACAAGTACCTGATCGACGGCTCCGTGCAGTGGCTGGACGCCGTGCTGATCGCCTTCCTGCTGGCGGCGGTGCTGCAGGTCGGGCTGAGCGCGCTGCAGCAGACCGCGATGACCCGCACCAGCCGCAAGATGTCGATCACCATGTCGGCCGACTACCTGTGGCATCTGCTCCGGCTGCCCATCTCCCACTTCGTCGCCCGACCGGCCGGCGACCTCGGCTTCCTGATGACGCTGAACGACAAGTCGGCGACATCGCTCGGCCGGCGGCTGGCGATGGCGCTGATGAGCGTCGTCATCGGGTTGATCACCGGGGCGTTCCTGGTCCGGTTCAGCGTCTGGCTCACCCTGATCGTGCTCGGGTTGACGGCGCTCTCCTTCATTGCCGTGCAACTGATGTCGCGCAAGCTCGCGCCGATCGGCCGCGACCTGACCACCGCGCAGGCGGCGATGTCCGGCACCGCCACCGGCGGTATCTCCTCGATCGAATCGTTGAAGGCCAACGGTGCCGAGGAGTCGCTGTTCACCCACTGGGCCGACAGTTACACCCGCACACTGGAACTCGACCAGCGGATGGGGGTGGTCAACTCCTCGGTCAACGCCATTCCGAACCTGTCGATCCTGCTGATGACCACCGCGGTCATCGGTGTCGGCGGTGCGCAGGTCATCTCCGGCGCCATCACGCTGGGCGACCTGGTCGGATTCCAATCGCTGCTGGTGCCGTTCCTCGCCGCGACCTCGTCGGTGCTCAGCTCGGCCGCCCTGTTGCGCAAGGTGATCAGCGACAGCCGCAAGCTCGACGAAACCGACCGGCTCCCCATCGACGCGGGCATCGCGGCGTCCGAAGTCCTGACGCCGACCGCGGCACCCGCGAAGCTGGCGGGTGCGCTCGAGGTGCGCGGGCTGACGTTCGGCTATCAACCTGGCGGGCCGAGCCTGATCGCCGACCTCGACCTGCGGCTCGAACCGGGCACTCGGGTCGCCCTTGTCGGCGGCAGCGGGAGCGGGAAATCGACGGTCGCCCGGCTGGTCACCGGACAGCTCGAGCCATGGGCCGGCCAGATCCTGTTCGACGGGCAGCCGCGGCATGCCCACCCGCCGGCGGTCCTCGCGCACTCCATCGCCTTCGTCCAGCAGGAGGTCTATCTGTTCGACGGAACGGTGTCGGAGAACCTCACCCTGTGGGATCCGACGGTGCCCGAGTCGGACGTCGTGCGCGCCGCCCAGGACGCCTGCATCCACCAGGAGATCAGTGCGTTCCCCGGCGGTTACTCGGCCCACCTGCTGGAGGGCGGCCGCAACCTGTCCGGTGGTCAACGGCAGCGGATCGAGATCGCCAGGGCGTTGGCCGGCAATCCGCGGCTGCTCGTGCTGGACGAGGCGACCAGTGCGCTGGACTCGGTGACGGAGGGCATCGTCGATGCCAACCTGCGACGCCGCGGTTGCACCTGTCTGATTGTCGCGCACCGGCTGTCGACCATTCGGGACTGCGACGAGATCGTGGTGCTCGACCGGGGGCGGGTGGTCGAGCGCGGCACCCACGAGGTCCTGTTGGCGGCCGACGGTGCCTATGCCCGGCTCGTCGGGGACATGCAGCAGTGAGCGACCTCGCCGCGTCAGCGGACGCCGTCGCGATCAGCGGCAACGTGTCGGCGTCGCTGGACGATCCTGGCCGAGCCTGGATCGTCTCCGCGGGACGGGTCCTGGTGTTCGCCTCCGACCTTCTCCCCCGGCGCTCCGGCCCGCAGGATCCCGCCGCGCAGGATCCCGACCCGCAGGATCCCGGTGCGGACAGCGACGGCGCGACCGTCCCGGGGGCACGACAGCTCGTCCTCGAGGCGGACGAGGGCGACCTGCTGTTCGGGGTGGACGCGCGCGGCGTCGGCCGTCGCTGGTTCGTCGTCGGGATCGCGCAGGCCGAGATCAGCCCGGTCGATGTTGCCGCGATCGTGTCCGAGGCGCGGCCGGTCGATTCCCCGATGCGTGATCGCCTGCAACGTTGGCTGGACCGCACGGATGTCGACCACCCGCCGGTGGAAGACCTGCTGGTTTCGGCCGATCCGGCTGCCTGGCTTCGAGACCATGCGCACCGGGCCGCGGTTGCGGAGACCGAGGAGGGCGGGCGCCGACGCGAGCGCGACGCGGCCCGGCTCGAGGCCGCCGAGGCACAGGTCGAATCGGCGACCGAGTCCGCCGTCGATGCGCTGGCCAGCGTCTTCGACTGGCGCCGGTTCCTGTCGTCGCGGTTGGTCGATCGGCAGGACGATCTGGTCGACGCCTGCCGCATCGTCGGCGATCGGCTGGGAATCACCATCCGGCCGGCGGCGGCGGAGGATCTGCTGCGGGCGGACCCGCTGACCGCGATCGCCCGGGCGTCGAAGATCCGCTTCCGCCGGGTCGGTCTGGCCGACGGCTGGTGGCGCAGGGAAGGCGAGCCACTGGTCGGCGAGTTGATCGGCGGCGGGCACGTGGCGCTGCTGCCGTTCCGGCGGCGGCGGGGTTACCAGATGATCGACCCGGTCAGCGGGCGATCCACCCCGGTCACGGCGGCGGAGGCCGACCTGCTGCGGCCGGTTGCCATCGCGATGATCCGGCCACTTCCCGAGCGCGGCATCGGCTTTCGGTCGATATTCGGGTTCGCGCTGCGTGGCGCCCACCGCGATGTCGCCACCACGCTGGTGTTCGCGACCGTCCTGGGCGTGCTCGCCCTGATCCCCCCGCTGGCCACCCAGACGGTGTTCGGGGAGATCGTCCCGGAGGGCGACCAGGCCAGGTTGGTGGCGCTGGTTGCCGGCTTGATCGGCATCGCCATCGCCGCCGCGTTGTTCGAGATCGCCCGCGGGATAGCGCTGCTGCGGGCCCGGGTTCGGGTGGGCAACGCGCTGCAGATGGCTCTGTGGGACCGGATGCTCCGGCTACCGGCGAGCTTCTTCCGCAGGTATCAGGTGGGTGACCTCGCCGAGCGCAGCCTGGTGGTCAACGCGGTCAACGAGCAGGTCACCGATGTCGTGGTGCTCGCCCTGATCGGCGGCGTCTTCGGACTGTTCAACCTCGTCGCGATGATCATCATCAGCCCGCAACTGGCGGTGGTCGGCCTGCTGCTGTGCGGGGCCGGTGCGCTGGCGCTCTTCCTGACCCGGCGCGCCGGGTCGAAGCCGTGGGTGGAGATGCTCGACGGGAACCGCGAGATCTCCGCGGAAATCCTCCAGTACTTCACCGGCATCGTGAAGATCCGCACCTCGGGCTCAGAACGAAAGGTGTTCTCCCGCTGGGCTCAGCACTACGCGCAGCAGAATGTGCGGGCGCTGAACACCTTTCGGATCGACAACGTGCGAGTCGTCTTCCAGGCGTCGTTCCGCACCTGCGCCGTGCTCTTCGTGTTCATCGCGATCTACTTCATCGGCCGGGAAGCGGTGCCGCCGGCCGAGTTCATGGGGTTCTACGTCGCGTTCGGCCAACTGCTGTTCTCGTTCTTCCAGATCTCCTCCTCGTTCGCGACGATCCTGGAAGCCCGGCCGACGCTCGAGCAGTGCCGGCCCATCCTGGACACGCCGACCGAGTCGGACGACCCCAAGGAGCATCCCGGCACGCTCAGCGGACGGATCGAGGTCCGCAACGTGCGCTTCCGCTACCCGGACGCGCCGCGGAACCTGTTCGACGACCTGTCACTGACCATCGAGCCGGGCGAGTTCGTCGCCGTGGTCGGACCGTCGGGATCGGGCAAGTCGTCGCTGTTGCGCCTGCTGCTGGGCTTCGACGTTCCGGACGCCGGATCGATCTTCTACGACGGCAAGGAGCTTGCCGCGCTGGACGTCGACGCGCTCCGGCAACAGTTGGGCGTTGTCCTGCAGAAGACGGATTTGCTGCCCGGCACGATCTACCAGAACATCGCCGGATCGGCGGATCTGACGCCGGAGCAGGTCTGGGCCGCCGCCCGCAACGCAGCCCTGGACCGGGACATCGACCGTTTGCCCGACGGGATGGACACCGAGGTCGGCGAGGGCGTCGGAGTGCTGTCCGGCGGCCAGCGACAGCGGCTGCAGATCGCCCGCGCGCTCGCGTCCAACCCCCGGTTGATGTTCCTGGACGAGGCGACCAGCGCGCTGGACAACCTGACCCAGTCCGTGGTCTCCCGCACGGTCAGCGAGCTGCCGATCACCCGGGTGGTGATCGCGCACCGGCTCTCCACCATCGCCGCGGCGGACCGGGTGATCGTCATCGCCGGCGGCCGGGTCGTGCAGGACGGCCCGTTCGACGATCTCGCGAACACGCCAGGGCCGTTCGCGGAACTCATTGCGCGGCAGCTTCTCTGACGCCGGCGTTCAGGACGGTGCTCGACCCGCTGCTGGCAGCAACGGACGGTCAGGTCGCCGCCGGGAGGTCGTAGGTGGCCCGGTCGGCGGCCGGGACGAGGTCCAGGTACTCCGGATGCCGGGACACATAGCGCCGGACGAACGGGCACTGCGGCAGCACCGAGATCCCGCGGGATCGCATGTCGTCCAGCGTGTCCTTGATCAACACCGACGCCAGCCCGCGGCCGCCGAACGCGTCGTCGATCTCGGTGTGCACGAAGGTGTACCGATCACCGGCAGCCCGGTAGACGGTGAACCCGGCGAGCGTATCGCCGACCCAGATCTCGAACCGGTGCCTGTCGGGTGCCTCCCGGACCGAGACCTCGTCCGCGTCAGCTGCTTCGCTCATCGACAACCCGCCCTTCGTCACCGGCACACTCTTTCCCGCGGATCCTGCCACCCGCTCACCCGAGGTCTCCCGACGGGTGGTACCGATCGCCGACTCAGGCCGAGCCGACCCACTCGTCGGTGCCGTCGGCGAAGACCTGCCGCTTCCAGACCGGGATCCGGTGCTTGACCTGGTCGACCAGGTCGATGCAGGCGCTGAACGCCTCCCGGCGGTGGGCGGCCGAGACGGCGGCGGCCAGCGCCACGTCACCCACTGCGAGCAGGCCGGTCCGGTGGGACACGGCGACCGCGATCACGCCTTCCCGGGCGGCGATCTCCGCAGCCACCTCGGCCACGATCGCCGCGGCGGTCGGGTGCTGGTGATACTCGAGCTCGGCCACCGTCCGGCCGCCGTCGTGGTCGCGGACGACCCCGGAGAACGACACCGTCGCCCCGGCCGCCGCGTCGTCGACGGCCGCGAGATGTGCGGCCATGTCGAGGACGTCGTCGGTGACCTGACTCAGCCCGACCCGACCCGTCATCAGTGCGCCCCGGCGGCGTGGTCGCCGCCGTGCAGCTGGTCGAGTGCGTGGTCGAGCACCCGGTCGAGCACGGCCAGGCCGTCCCGCACCCCGCCGGTCGAACCCGGAAGGTTGACCACCAGGGTCCGTCCGGACACCCCGGCCAGTCCCCTGGAGAGCACCGCGGTGGGCACCTTGTCGGCGCCTTCGGCCCGGATGGCCGCGGCCAGCCCGGGGATGTCGTAGTCCAGGATCATCGAGGTGGCCTGCGGGGTCCGGTCGGTCGGCGAGATGCCGGTGCCACCCGAGGTGATCACCAGGTCCGCCGCGGTCGAACCGGGACCCTCCCCGACCCCGTCGCGCAACGCCCGGATCACGTCCGGACCGTCGGCACAGACCACCGGCCCGCGGACGGCGAACCCGCGGGAGATGAGCCACTGCGCGATCACCGGGCCGGTCCGGTCCGGGTAGACGCCGGTGGCCGCCCTGGTCGACGCGATGATGACCACCGCTGTCCGGTCGGCGGTCATCGGTCCACCGGCCTGGTCCAGGTGCCGGTCTTGCCGCCGTCCTTGCGCTCCACCCGCACCGCGTCCAGCACGGCGGCCGGGTCGACGGCCTTGATCATGTCGTGCAGGGTGAGCCCGGCGACGGCCACCGCGGTCAACGCCTCCATCTCCACCCCGGTCCGATCGGTGGTCCGCACGGTGGCCGAGATCAACACTTCCGCCGCGCGCACCTCGAGGTCGACCGACACTGCGGAGAGCGAGAGCGGATGGCACAGCGGCACCAGGTCCGGCGTGCGTTTGGCCGCCATGATCCCGGCGATCCGGGCGGTGGCCAGCGCGTCGCCCTTGGGCAGGTCGCCCTGCTGCAACAACCGCACCACCTCGGCGGTGGTGCGCAGCACGCCGGTGGCCAGCGCCGTCCTGGTGGTCGGTTGCTTGCCGGAGACGTCGACCATCCGGGCTGCTCCGCTGGCATCGACGTGGGTCAGCGCCGGTGCCTGGATCCGGCACGGGCGCGGGTGACTGTGAGAACTCGGCACCGCTCACGGCAGCACCGACTCCTTGGCGCCGCCGCCCATCCGGGCGCGCACGTTCGCCGCCCCGACGATGGCGCGGGCAACCGCCTTGCTGACGTTCTCGTCGAACACGCTCGGCACGATGTACGACGCGTTCAGCTGTTCCGGTGACACCACGTTCGCGATGGCCTCGGCGGCGGCGATCAGCATCTCGTCGGTGATCTCGGTCGCCTGCGCGTCCAGCAGTCCACGGAAGACGCCGGGGAACGCCAGCACGTTGTTGATCTGGTTCGGGAAGTCGGACCGGCCGGTGGCCACCACGGCGGCGTGCGCCTGCGCCTCCAGCGGATCGATCTCCGGGTCGGGGTTGGCCAGCGCGAAGACCACGGCGCCGGGGTTCATCCTGGCAACGTCGGAGCCGTCGATGACGTTCGGCGCTGAGACCCCGATGAAGACGTCGGCGCCGACGATCGCGTCGTGGATCGAACCGGTCAGCTTGCGCACGTTGGTGGATCCGGCAACGGCCGACAGGCTGGGATCCATTCCCTCGCGGGCGCTGTGCACGATGCCGGCGATGTCGCAGGCGACGATGTCGGCCGGTTGCTGCAGGAGCAGCAGCCGGATGATCGCGTTGCCGGCCGCACCCACACCGGAGACCACGATCCGGCAATCGGTGATGTCCTTGCCCACCACCCGGAGCGCATTGCGCAGCGCGGCCACCACCACGATCGCCGTGCCGTGCTGGTCGTCGTGGAAGACCGGGATGTCCAACAGCTCTCGCAGCCGCGCCTCGATCTCGAAACATCTCGGTGCGGCGATGTCCTCGAGATTGATCCCGCCGTAGACCGGGGCAATCAGCTGCACCGTGCGGATGATCTCCTCGGTGTCGGTGGTGTCCAGACACACCGGCCAGGCGTCGACCCCGGCAAACTTCTTGAACAGCGCGGCCTTTCCCTCCATCACCGGCAGCGCCGCGGCCGGCCCGATGTTGCCGAGACCCAGCACGGCCGTCCCGTCGGTGACGACCGCAACGGTGTTGCGCTTGATGGTCAACCGCCTGGCGTCGGCCGGGTTCTTCGCGATCGCCTCGCACACCCGGGCGACACCCGGCGTGTAGGCGCGGGAGAGGTCGTCCCGGTTGCGCAGCGGCACCTTCGAGGTGACCTCGATCTTGCCGCCGATGTGCACCAGGAACGTCCGGTCGGAGACCTTGCGGACCTCGACGCCGTCCAGTTCGTTGACCGCGTCGGTGAGTTCATCGGCATGCGACTGGGACTGGGCGTTGGCGGACAGGTCGACGACCATCAGGCCCGCGGTCGACTCGACGACGTCGAAACCGGTGATCACGCCGCCGGCCCGGCCGACCGCCGTCGTCAGGTCGCCGGCCGCCGTCGCCGACGGGGGCGTCGCGATCCGCATGGTGATCGAGTAACCGGGACCGGGCACTGCCATCGGGGTGAACTCCTTGCTCGTTGCGGATCTTGCTCGTCGTGAACGGCGTCAGCGGCCGCAACCCGCGGGATCGTCGCGCAGCGACGAACGCACAGCCCGGCCCCACACCGCGCCCGCATCGTAAACCGCGCGGCAGATCACCGACCTCCCGCGCCATCTCGTCGCCGGGAGGCTCAGCGTTCCAGCTGGCCGGGGGTGTCGACGTCGATCCCGGACCCGATGTCCCCGCACTCGACGAGAATCGGCCGGTGCTGGGCCAGATAGTGCCGGGCGCCGCTGTCGCCGGTCGCGGAGGCGATCACCCCCGGCCAGTGCCGGCGGCCGAGCAGCACCGGGTGCCCGGGGACCCCGTCGAAGGCTGCCCGGGCCAGCACGTCCGTCGCGGGCCCTTCGCCGGCCACGGCGCACACCCGTCGGATGACCTCGCGGCTCACTCCGGGCAGGTCGACGAGCATGACAAGTGACCGCGTCGGGCGGCGGATCAACGGTTTCGGGATCGAGCAGCGCCTTCAGCCCGACCTGCAGGCTCGACCCCATGCCCGCGTCATGGTCGGGGTTGTCGATCGCCAGCACCTCATCGGGCAGGAGCGCGAGCACCTCGTCCCGGGCGGCACCGACCACCACCACCCTGGGCGCGCAGTCCTGCAGAGCGTCGAGAGCAAGCCGGACCCAGGGGCCGGATCCGCTGTCCGCCAACGCCTTCGGCATCCCGAACCGCCGGCCGGAGCCGGCCGCCAACAGCAGCCCGGCAACGCCTGGCGGAACCGCAGGCGCTGTCTGCGGTCGATCCGCGATCAGCGGTTGATGATCGTCACGGGGTGGATGTAGGGCACCGATGCGAGCGGGAACTCGACCTCGCCGTAGGGCGACAACGCGCCCTGGACGTGGGTGCTCAGCTCGGTCACCGGGTGCTCCCCGTCGGGAAGCTCGGGCCAGCTGGGGTCGACACCCTTGCTGCGTTCGTCGGCCACAGGTCCTCCTCGCGATCACGGACGGCGGCTGACGACCGCTACCCGTGGTGCCCCGGTCCCGGTCGAGTGCGCCGGGACGACGGACGGGCAGACCGTCCGCCCGTCACCATTCTGGCGTATTCGTACCGATCCGCTCAACAGCACGGCTGGCTGAGCCCGACGAGGGGTCACGCCACGCGCTGCCGATCACTACGGTGGATGTGATGCCCTCGACCCTGGACTGGTTGCGCGCGCGGGACGACAGCGCCCTCGTGGCGCTGTTGCGTGCCCGACCGGACCTGACGGTGCCCGCACCTGGCGACCTCACGGTGCTGGCCGGCAGGCTGAACACCGGGCCCTCGGTGTGGCGGGCGATGGAGTCGCTCAACCAGTTCCACATCCAGGTGTTGCAGGCGCTGGCCGTGCTCGGCGCCGACAAGCGGGCGGTCGCCCACTCCGATCTGCACCGCCTGCTCGGCGACCCGGTACCGGTCGCCGACCTCGACCAGGCCCTCGGCGTGCTGGAGAGGCTGGCGCTGATCCGCGGTGCCGAGCAGATCCACATGCCGTCCGCGGTGCTCGCCGTTCTCGGCCCGTACCCGGCCGGGCTCGGATCGCCGGGAACCGTGACGGTGGAGCAGGCCCGGTCGGCCGTCGAGGAACTCGACAAGACCTCGCGCGGCATCCTGGATCGGTTGACCACCGGCATTCCCCGCGGCACGACGGACGCGAAATCGTCGATCTCCCGTGCGGTGACCAGCCTGATCAAGGCCGGACTGCTGCGTCGGGTCGACCCGGACACGGTCGAGCTGCCCCGAGAGGTCGGGATGGCACTGCGCGGCGCCGAGCCGCTCGGCCCGATCCGGGTCGGGCCCGCGCCGGACACCGTCCGCGAGCACGGCGTCCGGACCGTGGACGGCACCGGCGGTGGTCAGGCCCTCGCGACGGTCGATCGTCTCGGCAGGCTGCTGGATCTGATCGGGCAGACCCCGCCGCCGGCGCTGAAGTCAGGTGGCCTCGGCATCCGCGAACTGCGTCGACTGGCCAAGTCGATGGGCAGCGACGAACAGGTGACCGCGCTGGACGTGGAGATCCTGGCGGCGAGCGGATTGATTGCGGCCGCCGACTCCCGCGGCCGGGTCACCGAATCCTGGACGCCGACGCGGGAGGCGGACGACTTCCTGAATGGACCGGACGAGGCCGCCTGGTCCCAGGTCGGCGCGGTCTGGCTGGACCTGCGGCGAAACCCGTCCCGGATCGGCACCCGGGATGCGGCGGACAAGGTGCAGAACGCGCTGTCCCCGGAACTGTCCTGGATCCGGGGTCCCGCGGAGCGCCGGTTCGTCCTGAGCGCCCTGGCCGAGCTGCCTCCCGGGTCCGGACTCGATACCGATGCGTTGTCGAGCCGGCTGGCCTGGCGGTCGCCGCTGCGGCCGGCCGAGCAGCGGGAGGCCGTGCTGGCCGCGACCATCGCCGAGGCCACCATCCTCGGGATCGTCGCCTTCACCGCGCTCACCAGCGCCGGCCGGGAGCTGCTCGCCGGGTCGGTCCCTGGCGCCGAGGCCGCGTTGGAACGAGCCCTGCCCGACCCCGTCGAAACGGTGATGGTGCAGGCCGACCTGACCGTCGTCGCCCCCGGTCGGTTGGTTCCGCAACTCGCCCACCGGCTCGGCCAGGTGGCGGACGTGGAATCCGCCGGCAGCGCCACCGTCTACCGGGTGACGCCGCAGTCCATCCGCCGGGCGCTCGACGCGGGCGTCACCACCACCGATCTGCACCAGCTGTTCGCCCAGCACTCGGTGACCGGGATCCCGCAGGCGCTGAGCTACCTGATCGACGACGTCGGCCGCCGGTACGGGGTGCTCCGGTTGGGCGCGGCCAGCACGTACCTGCGCAGCGATGACCCGGCACTGATCGACCAGGCCGTCGCCGAGGCGTCCGCGTTGGGCATCCCGCTGCGCAAGTTGGCGCCGACCGTCGCGATCTCCACCGTCCCGACCCAGGAGTTGATGACCCAACTCCGGACCAGTGGGCTGGTGCCGGCCGCGGAGGATGCCAGCGGGGCCGTGTTGGACCTGCGACCCCGGCCGCAGCGCACCAAACAGTCCGTCCCGCAGTACCAGCACTGGCGCGAGCCACCCCTGCCCAGTCAGGAGCAACTCGAGTCGCTGATCAGCCGGATGCGCAGTGCGGATCGCACCGGCTCGCTGTACTCGCACAACGACGGCGTCCTGGCCGGCGACACGATGGCCGTCCTCAAGGACGCGGTGGATCACCGGAAGCCCTTGTGGGTCGGCTATGTCGATGCCGAGGGCGGGACCTCGCACCGGATGATCGAGCCGGTGGCGATGTCCGGCGGCGCCCTGGTCGCCTACGACCGGCTGCGCGGGGCGGTGCGCACCTTCGTCCTGCACCGGATCACCGGGATCCGGCCGGTCAGCGATGCCGAACTCGACGCCGAAAGCCCGAACGGCCGGTCCGGGCGGTCCGAGCCGGAGCGACCGCCGGCCGAGATGGCCGCCCTGGAAGGAGATCTGCCATGAGCCGGAAGACGCTGTTCGACTACTGCCTGCGCAAGCCGGGTGCCTGGGTGGACGAACCCTGGGAGGGCGACCAGGTGATCAAGGTCGCCGACAAGATCTTCGCCTTCTTCGGATCCGCCGACGGCACCACCGTCGGGCTCAAGTGCGGTAGGTCTTCGGATGAGGCGCGGGAGTGGCGCGACGAGTTCCCCGACGAGGTCACCGTGACGGCCTACATCGGCCGGTACGGCTGGAACACCTTCGTGATCGGCGGGAAGATCTCCGACGCCGAACTCAAGGAAGCCATCGACTATTCCTACACCGACATCGTCGGCCGGTTGCCGAAGTCCAAGCGTCCCGACGCTGGGTGAGATCCGCTGCCGGTGATGTGTTCTCAGCCGGCGTGCGCCTGCGCGATGTCGAAGACGTTGCCCTCCGGATCACGCAGGGTGGTCCAGACGGCGCCGTACTCGTCGAAGTCGCCGACGTGCGTCGCGCCGGCGGCGACTGCTCTTTCGACCTCCGCCCGGCGATCCTCGGAAGCCAGGTCGACGTGCAACCGGTTCTTGCCGGCCCGCTCCTCCGGCACCTGGATGAACATGAACACCGGTTGCAGCGGTGCCGATCCCGAGCGGCCGACCGTGGCGAAGTACTCGCTGGCCTCCGGATCGACGTCCCGGCCGAGGATCTCGGCCCAGAACGTCGCCAGCCGCTGTGCGTTGGCCGCATCGAAGACGATGTGTTCGACGGTGACTGCCATGTCATGCCTCCAGTGATGAAGTGGGTTGCTCTGTAGCGGGTGTCGATGCAGTGGAAGTCGGGGCGGTGGAAATCGGGGCGGGTCCGGTCGGGCTGATCGGCCACCAGACCTCGGTGCGGAACTCGTTGCTGTCAGCGGTGTGGTTCGGGCCAATCAGGTAGTGCTCCCTGATCGGCAACGGCAGGGCGGTGTCGTTCGCGGCGACGTGACTGCCGAGCCGGCCGTAGGTGCGGTCGATGTCGTGATAGCCGCCGCGGTGCACGGCGACCGCGAACCGCCCAGCCGGCAGACTGACCGTCGCCGCGCCGTTCCGGTCGGGTGCGGGGACGGCGATCGGGACGTAGGCGAGCACGTCACCGAGATCCTCGGAGAAGAAGTCCTCGCCGTAGCAGGCGGCGCCGGGACCGGCCGGGTCGGTGCGGGTTGCCGCCAGCGCCTCGTACAGCCGGGGAAAGGCTTCGCCACACCAGCTCTCGATCTCACTCTTGCCGACCTTCGCTCCGATGCCGAACACCGTGGTGTCGGTGACGGTCCGGTACTCGACATCGATCGGCTCCTCCTCGGGCCGGAGCAAGGTGCGCAGCGAGGCGACCAGCTGCGCGGTTCGGCCGAGACTCTCCTCCATTCGCTGCAGGTGCTCGGCGATCGCCCGATCCCGGGACTGCTCGTCCGGTGCGGACAGCACCGCCTTGACGTCGGGAACCGGCATGTCCAGTTCGCGCAGCCGACGAACCAGCTGGGCCTGCGGCACCTGGGCCGTCGAATAGCGCCGGTATCCCGACGAGTCGATCCGGTCGGGCACCAGCAGGCCGACCTCGTGGTAGTGCCGGAGCGCCTTCGCGGTCAGGTGGGACAACCGGGAGAACTCACCGATGGTGACCAGGTTCTGCATGCCGACAAGCCTGCACCTTCCCGTTGGGGGAAGGTCAAACACCGCCCCCGGATCCCGCGGGCGTCAGCCGGTCAGCGGTCCGACGTCGGTGATCATCAGGACCGGCTCGCCGGCTTCGTCGGAGGCGGCCAGGTCGACGTCGGCGCTGATCCCCCAGTCCCGATCCCCGGCCGGGTCGTCGAAGGTCTGCCGCACGGTCCAGGTGTCGGCCGACCTGGTGATCATGATCAGACCGGCGGCGCGCGCCGCGGCACCGATCCCGAGGTCGGGATACTCGTCCCAGTAGTCGGCCATCGCGTCGGCCCAGGTGTCCGCCCGCCAACCCTGGCCGCCGTGCAGCTCACCCAACTCCGCGTAGTGGTGCAGCGCGACGAGTTCGACCCGACGGAACATCGCGTTGCGGACCATGACGGTGAAGGCACGTTCGTTGGCCGAGACGCCGCGGCCGACAACCGGCGGCCGGACCTCGGTGCCGGTCGCGATGCCCAGTTCGTCGGGCTCGGGGTGGGCCAGCGCTTCCCACTCGTCCAGCAGGCTGGAATCCACCCCGCGCACGAGTTCGCCGAGCCAGGAGGTGATGTCGGTCAGGTCCTCGGTGCGGGCCGAGGTCGGCACGGTCCGGCGCAACGCGCGGTAGGCGTCGGCGAAGTACCGCAACACCACCCCTTCGGAGCGGGTGAGACCGTAGAACGCGACGTACTCGGAGAACGTCATGGCCCGCTCGTACATGTCCCGGATGACGGACTTCGGCTCCGGCTGGTACTCGGCGATCCACGGTGCGCCCTTGCGGTAGGCCTCGTAGGCCACCTCGATGAGGTCGGCCAGCGGCTTCGGATAGTCGACGTCCTCCAGCAACGCCATCCGTTCCTCGTACTCCAGGCCGTCGGCCTTCATCGCGGCCACCGCCTCGCCGCGAGCCTTGAACCGCTGCGCCGACAGCACCGGTCGCGGTCCCTCCAGGGTCGCCTCGATCAGTGAGATGGCATCCAGCGCATAGGTATCCGCCTGCTGATCGAGGATGTCCAGCGCCGCAAGCGCCAGCGGCGACAGCGGCTGATCGAGCGCGAAGTCCAGCTGCAGATCCATGGTGAGCCGGTACCGGCGACCGGTCTCGTCCGGCTCGTCCAGGCGCTCGACGATCCCCGCCGCGATCAACGCCTTGCCGATCGCGATGGCCCGCAAGGCATGTCGCAGTTGCCGGGGACGCGGCTCGTGACTGTCCTCGATCAGCCGGCGCATGGAGGTGAACGCGTCGCCCGGCCTGGACACCACCCCGAGCACCATGGCGTGGGACACCCGGAAGTGGGAGGTCAACGGTTCCGGCTGGGCCGCAACGAGTTTGTCGAACGTCGTCTCCGACCAGCTGACGAAACCCTCCGGCGGGCGGCGCCTGATCACCTTCCGCTTCTTGGCGGGATCATCACCTGCCTTGGCCACCGCGCGTTCGTTCTCGATCACGTGCTCGGGCGCGAGAACCACGACGTCACCGGCGACGTCGAAGCCGGCGCGACCGGCGCGACCGGCGATCTGGTGGAACTCCCTGGCCGACAACTGCCGGGTGCGGTGCCCGTCGTACTTCGACAGTGCCGTCATCAAGACGGTCCGGATCGGCACGTTGATCCCGACCCCCAGGGTGTCGGTGCCGCAGATCACCTTGAGCAACCCGGACTGGGCGAGCTTTTCCACCAGCCGGCGGTACTTGGGCAGCATTCCGGCGTGGTGCACCCCGATGCCGTGCCGGACCAACCGGGACAGCGTCCGTCCGAAGCCGGGAGAGAAGCGGAAATCGGCGATCACCTCGGCGATCTGGTCCCGCTCGGCCCTGGTCGCCACCGTCAGGCTGGACAGCGCCTGGGCGCGCTCCAGCGCCGCGGCCTGGGTGAAGTGCACGATGTAGACCGGCGCCCGACCGGTGGACAGCAGTTCCTGCAGGGTCTCGGTCAGCGGCACCAGCGTGTACGAGAAATGCAGCGGCACCGGTCGTTGCACATCGGCGATCACCGCTGTCTCGCGACCCGTCCGCTTCGTCAGATCATCGGCGAAGAAACGCATGTCGCCCAGGGTCGCCGACATCAGCACGAACTGTGCCCGGTTCAACTCCAGCAGCGGTACCTGCCACGCCCAGCCACGCTGCGAATCGCCGTAGTAGTGGAACTCGTCCATCACCACCACACCGGCGTCGGCGTCGGCGCCACCGCGCAGCGCGACTCCGGCGAGGATCTCGGCGGTGCAACAGATGATCGGCGCGGCGGCGTTGACCGCCGAGTCGCCGGTGATCATGCCGACCGCGGAGGCGCCGAAGATGTCCACCAGGTCGAAGAACTTCTCCGACACCAGGGCCTTGATCGGCGCCGTGTAGTACGACCGGCGTCCGGTGGCCAGTCCGTTGAACAAGGCGGCCGTCGCGATCAGGCTCTTGCCGGAACCCGTCGGGGTGCCGACGATGACGTTCGCCTCGCCGACGATCTCCAGCAGCGACTCCTCCTGATGCGGATACAGCGGCAGGCCGCGCTCATCGGCCCAGGCGGAGAACAGGTCGAACAACTCGCCCGGATCCGCGTCGTGCCCGGTGTGGCCCAGTGGCACGACGGATCCCAGCGCGGCATCCCACGCGCTCTCCCCGTCGTGGGCGGGGACGAGATCGGCGAGGGTCACCGGGTCAGCTTGTCATGACGGCAGCGCCGCGGGTCCGCCGATCGGTGGACAAGGGGACCACCGGCTGGTCCGCCGGATGGCCGATCCCGGCGAGAACCCTGGTCCGGCACGGTGAACTGGACGGCGCCGACAGCGGCGCCACCAGCGCGACACCACAGCGCGACACCACAGGGAAAGGCGGTGACGGTCCCATGACGGCACCGTTGGTCCAGTTGGAACGACCTGTTGACGACGCACGCGGCTCGGATACCGCTCGAGCCATTCACGGTCTGACGACGGGAGTCGATTCCGGTTATCGGGCCGCCGACCGACCGGAAGTGCTCGCGATCGCTCGCCCCGGAGTGGTGTTGCTGCAGTTGCTGATCGCCGGGGCCGGCTGGTGGTCGGTGGTGGCCCTGCTCGGCGGCGAACCCACCCTGCTGCGCGGGCTGTTGCTGATCGCGTGTCTGGCCGTCGCCGCGTCCGCCACCGTCGCCGTCATCGGATCCTTTGCCTTCGTCGGATATGCCGCCTTCATCGACATCCACGGCCGCTACCAAGTCCACGGCCGTCATCGGGTCCACTGACGCCATGGAGCGGCTGGTCAACACCATGCCCGCCCGGTCCGCTCGCGACTGACCGGGACCACAGATCTGGAGCCGACCGGACCCCCGGCCTGTCGGCTCCCGACAAGACGAACCCGGTACCGGCTCCGGCCGGTACCGGGTTCGTCGCCGTCTATGCCAAGTCCGACATTCCGACATTCCGATCCCGTGGGAAGCGCATCGATAGGATCACCGCGACCACCACAACCGGGACGGTGACACCGATGAGCCGAGCTTCCACCACGGACCTACCGGTGCAGGCGGGTCCCGCGCCGATCGTGCTGGCCTGGCGCACCGCCATCGCAGCGCTGGCCTGGTGGGGTCTGCTGGCCGCACTGCACGGCGACATCAGCCAGCTGCGGTACTTCTCCCAGGTCACCACGCTGACCGTGGCGCTCACCGCGACGGCATCGGTGGTCACGTTCGCGGTCCGTTCCCCGCGCTGGGACCGGATCCTGGCCTGGTGCCGCGGCGCCTCGACGACCTACGCCGTGGTGACGGCGGTGATCTATCAGGTGCTGCTCAGCGGCAACCTGGACACGACCTCGAGCCTGCTGGAACACGCGGTGGTGCCGGCACTGGCGGTGATCGACTGGGTGATCTTCGGTCCCGGCCGGATCCGGCAGCAGTGGTGGACCGCCCTGAGCTGGCTGATCCTGCCGATCTGTTACCTGGCGGTCTACTACAACGTGCGCAAGCCGTCCGGGGAGCCGCTCTACCCGTTCCTCGATCCGGACGCGGCCAGCTTCTGGCGCTGGGTCGCCATCATGATCGCGGTATTCATCGTCGTCGGTTTCGCGGTCTGGGCGATCGGGATGCTGCGCTCGGCGGCGGCCCGCCGGGCTGCCGCCGACCAGAGCTGACGACATGTTGCCCGATCTCTCCGAGGTCGAGATCACCGGTCCGGCGGTCGTTCTCGAGTCCCGGTACGACGTCACCACGCTGGCCGCGCAGTCCGTCGCGCAGGCCACGCTGGCAGTCGCGGACCTGCTGGCCGCCCGGACCGGCGAACCTCGTCGGGCCGTGCGGGTGGATCGGATCGCGGCCTGTGCGGCCTTTGCCGGCGAGCGGTTGTTCGCCCCGGACGGCTGGCAGCTGCCCCCGGCGTGGGACCCGATCGCCGGTGACTACCGGACCGGCGACGGGTGGATCCGGCTGCACACCAACTACGCCCACCACCGGGCCGCCGTGCTGCGCGCGCTCGACCTGCCCGCCGACTGCGATTCCCGGGACGAGGTCGGCGCGGCCGTGGTCCTGCGAGGTGCGAACGACATCGAGGCCGCCGTGGTCGCGCAGGGCGGGCCGGCAGCCGCACTGCACGACACCGCGAGCTGGTTCGACCTGCCTGCGGGCCGGGCCGCCCGGGAGCAGCGGCTGTGGGAGGCGCCTGCGCCGAGGTCGACCGTCACTCTTGCCCCGGCGGAGCGACCCCTGGAGGGCGTCCGGGTGCTGGACCTGACCCGGGTGATTGCCGGGCCGGTCGCCACCCGCTTCCTCGCCGCCTACGGCGCCGACGTGCTGCGGATCGATCCACCGGGCTTCGCCGAGGTCCCCGCGCTGCTGCCCGAGGTCACGCCCGGCAAGCACTGCGCTGCACTGGATCTGCGCCTGGAAGCGGACCGGGCGAGGTTTCTGGGCCTGGTCCGGCAAGCGCACGTCCTGGTCGGCGGCTATCGGGACGGCGCACTACAGGGTCTCGGGTTCGGGCCTGGGCGGCTGCGGGAGGAGAACCCGGGTCTGATCATCGCGCGGATGAACGCCTACGGCTGGGACGGGCCGTGGTCCGGGCGCCGCGGCTTCGACAGCCTGGTGCAGATGAGCACCGGCATCGCCTACCTGGATGCCGATTCCGCGCCGTCCCCGCTCCCCGTGCAGGCGCTCGACCACGCGACCGGGTATCTGCTGGCTGCCGCCGTCTGCCGGGCGTTGACCGGTCTCGTCCTGACCGGCGTCCCCACCGACGTCCGGACCTCCCTCGTCGCCACGGCCAACCTGCTGCTCGACCTGCCGGCGCCGGCCGTTCGGGCCGACGACTTCAGCTGGCCGGCCGAGGTTTTCGAGTCGGTGGACACCGAGTGGGGGCCGGCGCAACAGGTCCGGGTGCCCGGCACGATCGAGGGCGTCGCGCCGTCGTACCCGGTGCCTGCCGGACGGCTCGGGCGGCACGAACCGTCATTCAGCTGACGATCGAACCACCCGACCCGATCAGACCTCCACCACCGACCGGCTCGTCACCACCGTCTGTTCGGTGAGCAGCCGCCGCCCGATGCTGACCAGACCCACCGCCATCAACGACGCTGCGGTGACGAACCCGACCGTGTTGGCGGCGGGGAAATCGCCCCATTCGTCCACCGGTCCGACCTCCATGATGTTCAGCACAACGAACATCCCGAAGCCCGCCGGCCAGGCGATCACCACCGCCCAATCGGCCGTGGCCCGGTCACCGGTCGAGGTGTGCAGCACCCGCACCATCCAGGCGAGCGCCACCGCCACGATGAGGCCCCAGACCGGCCACATCCACGAGAAGAAGGCGAACAACGCCGCCAACACCCCACCGAGCACCAATGCGGCCACCATCAGGTCCTTGCGTCCGGCGCGGAGCAGCACGCCCGCGAGCACGACGAGCGTGCCGGCGAGCGCCGCAAAAGTCAGCGCGCCGAAGATTGCGTAGCGGTCCGTCGAGAAGGGCGCGTACAGCTCGCTCGCCCACCAGTGAGCGGCGCCCGCGATCAGCCAGCAGCAGGCGGTGGCGACGGCAACGGCGCCTGCGGCGCGGGTGAGAGTGGTCGGCATGGCCAAGCCTCCGGTCGATGTGAGAGTGAAAGCCCTTGCCAGCAGGGCTGGTTGGCCGAAGCGCTCGATGGTCGACCGCTCCGCCTCGAGACGCGGGACGCCGGTCGCCTGCAATCGGTCCGCGGCCTCGCGCAAATGGTCCTGCACCTCGGCCACCACGTCATCGACGTCGGGACGAGTACGCAGCGACCGGCGCAGCTCGCCCAGGTAGCTGTCGATCAGGTCGGGTTCGGGCATGGCCGGGCTCCCCTCAACACCGACGAGACGGCCTCGGTGAACTGCTCCCATTGACTGCGTTGCTGCTGCAGCGCGGCCCTGCCCTCGTCGGTCAGGCGGTAGGTCCGTCGTCGGCGCCCCGACGATTCGTTCCATTCGCCGGCCAGGAAACCCGAACCGGCCAGGCGGTGCAGGACGGGATACACGGTGCCCTCGGGCAGGTCGAAGGCGTCCGCACTGCGTTCGCGGAGCTGCTCGATCACCGCGTACCCGTGCAATGGCCCGTCGGCGAGCACGGCCAGCACCAGGAGATCCAGATGACCCTTCAACGCCTGACCCTTCATGCCTAGGTAAACTAGGCCTAGTTTGGCTAGGCGTCAAGAGGTCTCGACAGAGCGGCCCCGAATGCCCTCAGCCGGTCCCGCGCACAGCCGCCGGTGCGCTGTGGAACCGGGCCCACCCGCGCCTGGGGGACACTGGACAGGTTGCCCCGCACACGAGCGGGCATCCCCGGGCAGCCGCGCGGGTTGCGCCACCAGATGCGAAGGATCCCCGTGACCGACGGCCCATTGATCGTCCAGTCCGACAAGACGCTGCTCCTGGAGATCTCCCACCCCGATGCTCCGGCGGCCCGTGCCAACATCGCACCGTTCGCCGAACTCGAGCGCTCCCCCGAGCACATCCACACCTACCGGATCACCCCGCTCGCGCTCTGGAACGCCCGCGCCGCCGGGCACGACGCCGAGCAGGTGGTCGACGCACTGGTCCGGTGGTCCCGCTTCCCGGTCCCGCAGGCGCTGCTGGTGGACGTCGTCGACACCATGGGCCGCTACGGCCGGCTGGTGCTGCAGACGCACCCCGCGCACGGGTTGATCATGATCTCCCGGGATCGGGCCGTGCTGGAAGAGATCCTGCGGCACAAGAAGATCGCGCCGATGCTGGGCACCCGGATCGACCAGGACACGGTGATCGTGCACCCGTCCCAGCGCGGGCACCTCAAGCAGGCGCTGCTCAAGGTCGGCTGGCCGGCCGAGGACGAGGCCGGCTACGTCGACGGCAAGGCGCACCCGATCACCCTGGACACCAGCGACTGGCACCTGCGCTCCTACCAGGAGCAGGCCGTCGAGGGGTTCTGGGCGGGCGGTTCGGGTGTCGTCGTGCTGCCCTGCGGCGCGGGCAAGACCCTGGTCGGCGCCGCGGCGATGGCCAAGGCCGGCGCGACCACGCTGATCCTGGTGACCAACACCGTGTCCGGTCGGCAGTGGCGACGCGAGCTGCTGCACCGCACGTCGCTCACCGAGGAGGAGATCGGCGAATACTCCGGCGAACGCAAGGAGATCCGGCCGGTCACCATCGCGACGTACCAGGTGATGACCCGCAAATCCGGCGGCGTCTACAAGCACCTGGACGTCTTCGACTCCCACGACTGGGGCCTGGTGATCTACGACGAGGTGCACCTGCTGCCCGCGCCGGTCTTCCGGATGACCGCCGACCTGCAGTCCCGGCGGCGGCTCGGTCTCACCGCGACCCTGGTCCGCGAGGACGGCCGGGAGGGCGACGTCTTCTCCCTGATCGGACCCAAGCGGTATGACGCGCCCTGGAAGGACATCGAGTCGCAGGGCTGGATCGCGCCGGCCGAGTGCACCGAGGTGCGGGTGACGCTGACCGACGCCGAGCGGCTGTCGTACGCCACGGCCGAACCCGAGGAGCGGTACAAGATCGCCTCCACCGCGCGCACCAAGATGCCGGTGGTCCGCTCGATCCTGGACAACCACCCCGGCGAGCCGACCCTGGTGATCGGCGCGTACCTGGAGCAGCTGGACGAGCTCGGCGAGGAACTGCAGGCGCCGATCATCCAGGGCTCCACCCGCAACGCGGAGCGGGAACGGCTCTACGACGCCTTCCGGGCCGGTGAGGTTTCGGTGCTCGTGGTGTCCAAGGTGGCGAACTTCTCCATCGACCTGCCCGATGCCACGGTGGCGATCCAGGTGTCCGGCACCTTCGGCTCGCGGCAGGAGGAGGCGCAGCGGCTCGGCCGGATCCTGCGACCCAAGGACGACGGGCGGCAGGCGCACTTCTACTCCGTGGTGTCGCGGGACACCCTGGACACCGACTACGCCGCCCACCGCCAGCGGTTCCTGGCCGAGCAGGGCTACGCCTACCGGATCATCGACGCCGACGACCTGCTCGGCCCCGCGGTACCGGGCACGGCGGACTAGGTCGGGGGTTTCGGGTCACGGCGCTGGGCCGGCACGTCTGTTCAGCGGAGCAAGGCGTCTCTGGGGCAACAAAGCCGGTCCGGAACCGGCAAAGGTTCCCAGCTAAGGCGCTTTTTCGTGGCATCGACGTCCGGGCGTCCGGTCAGCTCACGTCCGACCGCACGGCGCACGCAGGCGAACAAGGCCGACCTGGGCCTGCCCCAGCCGCGGGCACGCAGCACCTCGAGCACCTGCACCGCAACGGAGCACGGCGAGCCGACCACGTCCCGCCAGCCGTACCGCAGCACCGCTTCGCCGGCGACCACGGCGCGGTTGTCCCGCCGAAGATCCCGGAAGGCGGCGTCGGCAGGGATGCGCTTCTCGCCCGTCGAGCTCCACCACAACGTGCCAGTGCGGGTACCGGACGTCCCGATAGAGACGGCCGACGCCCGGCACGAACTCCGGAGCATTCCGCCGACCGGTAGGAAGTGCATGGGCCCGTTCGACTTTCTGGAGGTACATCCGCTCCAGCGGCGAGGCGACCCCCTCGGACGCCTCGGTGATGACGTCGTTGATCAGTCGACGCCATGGATGCCGTCCCTCGGCGATCAGGGCGTTCCGAATCCGCGCAGCCGTTGTCAATCGTCGCTGGATCACTCGCAGCACCAGGTCGACGGTGACGGCATCGTTGCTGACACCTGGCATGGTCGAGCACGGCATTCTCGATGCGCAGTCGAGGCGGTGCCGCCGCCGGATGAACAACTGAGATCGGCCTGAGGTCAAGGGCTCTCAACCGATGGATGCGAAGGCCAGGTTGAGTGCGGACCCGTCGCCGGTGACCGATGCTGATGTGCACCGAGTCAGGCGGCGCGTCGAGGGCGCCCGCCAGCCACAGCGCCGTCGAACGGCTCGCCACTGCGCCGTTCCCGCCGTACAGCACTGCGGCCCACACTCGGGCAAGCGGGCTGATCGGACCTGTGTGGGTCAGATAGACGCCCGGATGCACCGTTTGCCACCGGTCGGCATCGACATCCTGATGAGCCTGCGCGCGCGTCAGACCCAGTGCGATCAGTTGGCCACGTCCGATGACGCCGTGCTGGCATTCGGCGATCGATGCCCATGATGGAGGGGGTCGCCCGCGCTGAAGCATTGGCCGAGCTTCGCTCAACGCCGCCGGTCATCGGAGAGTTGTGCACATCAGGCCGAGCGAGGCCGAGGGTAGTGTCCACGCCCCTCCAGGCAACATCCCGGTTCCAACGCCACGATCGCCGATCCGCCGGGAAACAAAGCCGCCCGCGCACCGGCAAACGTTCCCCACAACGCCCGTCGACCCGCTCGAGCCACATCGGCCTACCAGGCCGGTCAGCCCAGCAGCTCGTAGGTCACCGCGAGCTTGCCGCCGAACCGCTCGCCGCCCATGGCGGCGAAGCCGCGGAGCATCTCGTCCGGATCCGGGGCGGATTCGCCCAGACCCTCCAGGTACCGCTGGTGCGCCCGGAGCGAGGCCACCGAACGCTCGATGCTGTCGGTGACGTCGACGGCGTGGGTGGGCCGGCCGGAGTTGCCGAGCGCGGTGTAGGTGACGTTCCACGGATCGAGCCCCTCCTCGATCAGCTCCCGAAACACCCAGCGGTTGCCCGCATCCCGGCTGGCATCGACGGCCGCCAGGCTCACCGCCCGGTGGTCGGCCTGGTCGACCCCGCCCCACAGCGGGCGCACGTCCGGGCTGGACATCACCACCAGGTCCGGCCGTCGACGACGGATCACCCGGGCGAGGTCCCGGCGCAGCGGCAGGCCGTACTCGACGACGCCGTCCTGATAGCCGCCGAGGAACTCGACCTCCTGCACGCCGACCTCGGCCGCGCCGGCCCGCTCCTCGGCCTCCCGGAGCGGCCCGCATTCGGCGGGATCGAGGGAGTCGATGCCCGCCTCACCGGAGGTGACCAGGACGTAGGTCACGGTCTTTCCGGCCGCGGTCCAGGCGGCGACCGCACCGGCGGTGCCGTACTCGAGGTCGTCCGGGTGGGCCGCGATGCACAGCGCGCTGGACCAGTCGTCGGGAAACGGTTTCAGGGATTCGCTCACCTGCAGCAGTGTGCAGCGCCGCACCGGACCGCCGCACCTCGGGCAGCGCACCGGGTGCGTCAAAGCAGTCGCAGTCCGTGGCCAAACCGGTGCCGATGACGGGTACTACCGGCCCGACCGTCGGCGATGCTTGACTCCTGCTCATGCCGGACAACCCCGAGGCCGCTGACAGCGAGACCCACCTGACCGTCGCCCAGGCGGCCGCTCTCTGGGACGTCGAGCCCGGCTACCTGAACACCTCGTCCTACGGACCGCCGCCTCGTCCCGGTTGGGACGCGATGCAACTCGGTCTCGAGCAATGGCGTTACGGACGGACCAGTTGGGAGCCGTGGGCGGACTCCGTGCAGCTGTCCCGGGAGCGGTTCGCCGGATTGGTCGGGGCCGACCCGGCCCGGGTGGCGACCGGCGCGACGGTGTCCCAACTGTTGGCGCCGGTCGCGGTCGCCGTCCCGGACGGCGCCACGGTGCTGACGGCCGACATCGAGTTCACCTCCGACGTCTTCCCGTTCGCCGTGCATGCCGACCGTGGAGTGCGGGTGCGGTCCGTGCCGCTCGCTGAGTTGGCGGCGGCCATCGACCCGGACGTGGATGTGGTCGTGTATTCCGCCGTCCAATCGGCGACCGGTGAGGTGGCCGACATCGCCGCGATCAGCGCTGCGGCCCGCCGCCACGGGGCGCTGACCGTCATCGACTCCACCCAGGCAACCGGTTGGCTCGAGATCGATCCGGACGCCGCCGATTTCCTGGTCTGCGCCGCCTACAAATGGTTGTGCTGCCCGCGCGGCACGTCCTTTCTGGTCCATCATCAGAATCTGTCGGACCGTCACCCCACCATCGCCGGTCGCTACCAACCCCTTGCCGCGGGCTGGTTCGCCGGCCAGGACGTGCACGACTCGTACTACGGTCTGCCGCTCCGGCTGGCATCGGACGCCCGACGGTTCGACATCTCGCCCGCCTGGCACTGCTGGATGGGCACCGCGCCGGCCCTGCAGGTGCTGGCATCGGTGGGACAGCCCGCCATCGGCGAACACAACGTGGCACTGGCCAACGCGTTTCTCGCCGCGATGGGTCGTGCCACCGTCGAACTCGGCCATCGTCAGCGTGCCGGCCGACGCCGCGGCGATCGGGAGGTTGTCGGCGTCGGGCGTGCGGTTCGGCATCCGGGCCGGTCGGGCGCGGATGGCCTTTCACCTGTACTCGACGGAGCGGGACGTCGCGATGGCGGTCGACGCGCTGCGCGGCTGAGCCGTCCCGGCGACGTGTGTTCTGCGGCATCTGCCGATTCACCAGGCTAAACGGTTGCACCGCAGCATGTTCCGGTACAGCAATGTGTGAACCAGCGACGAGTGGGAACTGGGAAATCGGGGACGTCGACCCACCAGGCCGGCGATCCCGGTCCGCTCCGCCCGGTGCGGATCACCCTCAACGACGAGGAGTTCGAATGACCGCCAACCGCGCAGTCACCTACCAGGGACCGATGAAGGTCGAGGTCGAGAACATCGACTACCCGACCTTCGAGCTCAGGGACGGACCCGGAGTCAACCCGGCGAACGTCGGCCGAAAGGTCCCACACGGCGCCATTCTCAAGGTCGTCACCACCAACATCTGCGGCTCCGATCAGCACATGGTCCGCGGCCGCACCACCGCACCGGAGGGACTCGTCCTCGGCCACGAGATCACCGGCGAGGTCGTCGAGGTCGGCCCCGGCGTCGAGTTCGTCAAGGTCGGCGACATCTGTTCGGTGCCGTTCAACATCGCCTGCGGTCGCTGTCGCAACTGCAAGGAGGGCAAGACCGGGATCTGCCTGAACGTCAACCCCGACCGGCCGGGCTCGGCCTACGGCTACGTCGACATGGGCGGCTGGGTCGGCGGTCAGGCCGACTACGTGCTGGTGCCGTACGCCGACTGGAACCTGTTGGTGTTCCCGGACAGGGACCAGGCGCTGGAGAAGATCACCGACCTGACCATGCTGTCCGACATCTTCCCGACCGGCTTCCACGGCGCGTACACCGCGGGCACCAAGACCGGATCAACCGTCTACGTGGCCGGCGCCGGACCCGTCGGGATCGCCGCCGCTGTCTCCGCCCAACTGCTCGGTGCCTCCGTCGTCATCGTCGGTGACCTGAACGAGGAACGGCTGGCTCAGGCCCGCAAGATCGGCTGCGAGACGGTCGATGTCTCCAAGGGCGATCCCGCGCGACCAGATCGAACAGATCCTGGGTGTGCCGGAGGTCGACTGTGGCGTCGACGCAGTCGGTTTCGAGGCCCACGGTCACGGCAAGGACTCCGGACAGGAGGCCCCGGCCACCGTGCTGAACTCGCTGATGGACCTCACCGCGGCCGGTGGTGCGCTCGGCATCCCCGGCCTGTACGTCACCGGCGACCCCGGTGCCGGCGACGAGGCGGCCAAGGTCGGCTCGCTGTCGATCCGGCTCGGCCTCGGGTGGGCGAAGTCGCATTCGTTCACCACCGGTCAGTGCCCGGTGATGCGGTACCACCGCGGATTGATGAACGCGATCCTGGCGGACAAGGTGCACATCGGTGACGCGGTCAACGCGACCGTCATCGGCCTGGAGGACGCGCCGCAGGGTTACGCGGACTTCGATTCCGGGGTCGCCCGCAAGTTCGTCCTCGACCCGCACAACACCACCGGGCAGGTCAAGGCAGCCTGACCGGGTCTGATCCTCGTGGGCCGCTGCCGGATCCGGCCGCGGCCCACGGCGGGGTTCAGCTGTGCTCTGGTCCGGGTTCGTTGACCTCGGGCCGCTCCTGGACCGACGGTGTCGGCAGCTGATCAGCGTCCTGCCCGTCGATCACCGGCCGGACCGTCGGCCCGGTGCGGTAGAGATCCCGGTCCTCCACCAGCCAGGTCACCCGGTAGCCACCGGTCTCGCCGCCGCCGATCACCGAGCCGGGTGCCATCGGCCGCCCGACCCCCGCGGCGCCCGTGCCGCCGACGGCCCTGCCGGCCTGACCGATCTGCCCGTTCTGCACCATGCCGTTGGCCGAACCGGGCACCATCCCGTTGGCCGAACCGGGCACCATGCCCCTGGCGCCCGCCGATCCGGCGCCGTAGCCCCCGGCGCCCGAGCCGGTGCCGCCGCCGGATGACCCGGTCACCCCTGCGTTCCCGCCGGCTCCGCCTGCGGTGATGCCGTTGATCCCACCTGGTCCGACTCCCGCGCCGCCGATTCCGCCGGCACCCGCCGGTGAGGTCAGGCCGATGCCACCCGATCTCGAGAGGTAGGCGGCGCCGGCGGCCAGCGCGCCGATCCCGGCGACACCTGCCGCGGTGCCCCAACCCGCCCCGCCGTCGGTGCCGGTCGCACCGAACATGGCCGGTCCGGCCGTGACGACACTGCCCGTCACCGGGTCGAACCCCCGGCCGACCGTGGACGGCGTATGGCCGAGGTAGGAGTCGCCAGCTGCGCCGGGGGCCGCGGACCCGGGGCCGTCCACGTTGACCACACCCACATCGTGCGGCCGATTCCAGACCGCCGGATCGACGGTGGCCGGGTCGTACGGTCGGACCCCACCGCCGGGCAGATCCGGAACCCGTGGTCCCCGGATCCGTTCCGGGAGAATTGCCGTTGCCACCCCAGTCGATCGGCGACAGGCCGGACCCCGGCAGCGCTCCGGTCACCCCGGGTGCGGCCGGGACGTACCCGCCCGCGCTCGGGGAGACGACGGTGCTTCCCGGTGAGGTGGGCGACGACCAGCCCGACACGCTGCGCGGACCCACCGCACCAACGGGCCGCGAAATTCCTTGCTCGTCAACGGGTTCCACCGCCGTCACGGGTTCGACCCCGCCCGCTGACCCGGCATCGAGCACGATCGGCGGAGGCGCCGGCGGTGGGGTCAACCGGGCGATCGCCGTGCGGTAGTGGTTGTCCAGATTCGTTGCCGTCTGGCCCGCCTGCAATCGGTCGGCGTTGTTCTGGGCGATCTGCAGGTCGATCGCTGCGAGGGCCTCTGTCTTGATCATCGGATCCTCGACCGCCCGCGATACCAGCGCCCGATCCGAGTAGTAGTCGGTGTTCGTGACCACCGGCGGCGGAGGCAGCACCGCGGGTGGCTGGGAGGCGGCCAGATCGGCGGACGCATCCGCCACCAGGTCGGCATAGGAACCGGGCTGGCCGGCGAGGTGCTCGGACAGCGTTTCCAGGTAGTCGGTGACGGCCGCGAGGTTTGCCGTCAGCAGGACCGAGCCGCTGCCGTCCGACCATGCGTCAGGCAGGTCGGCCAGCTGCTGACGGAGGTCGGCGACCGACACACCGATCTTGCGACTGACGGCCGACACCTTGCCGGCCCATGCCTGCGCCTGCGCTGGCTGGCCCTTCTTGACCATGCCGTAAATGGCCTCGTGGCTCGTCCCGACGTAGTCGTTCATCGCGGATCCGGTGCTGTCGACGGGTAGTTCGGCGGGTAGGGATCCGGTGCCGGGACGTGGTTGGCGGGGTCCGTCATCAGGCCGTACATGTCGTCGAAGGTGTCGAAGGCCGCCGTCATCGCCGCGAACCGTTGCGCAGCCTCTTCCTCGGTCGCCCGGTACGCCTCCGCAGCAGCCGAAGCCGCCTGGGCAAGCGCGCGCAACGCGGACCCCGAGGTCATCACCCAGGTCGCGGTCGACGAGATGTTCGTCGTCGCGCCGTCGACCAGTTCGTAGGACGGTTCGGTGCCGCCGAGGTCCGGACGGCCCAGGGCCGTCAGTGCCCGACCGTGCCCGACCACCTGTTCGGCATAGTCCGATAGGTGCTGCGCGAGTTCGGCCAGTCGCTGCGGATTCACCTGCACGCCGTCGCCCATTGCCACCTCCCCGTCCGGCCCAGGCATGATGGTAAGGCCATTTCCGGGCGCTCCACGCCCTTGTCCACAAGCCGAAGACAGGGGCACATGACGGCCAGTCACCACCGGGGCGGTCGATCCTCGGCTCGCGCCCTGCTGGTGACCCTGACCCTGGCAGCCTCCCTCGCCGGGTGTGCCCTCCCCCCGGCAGCCGGGCCTCCCACCTCGCCTTCGTCGTCACTCGGCTCATTGACGGCGTCGGCCGCGACGGCACCGTCGAGCACGCCGACGGCAAACGCGTCGACCAATGCGTCGACCGGTACCCCGGCGCCCCTGGACCCAGCCCTGACCGACAACGGGCAACCGGCCCATGTGCCGACTCCGGAGCAGCTGCGGGCGCCGATTGCCGGCGCCCCTGGCCGGGAAAACCTGCACTCCCAGGCCGCGGCGATCCTGCAGACCCCGCCAGAGGCGACCGGTGAAATCGCCTTCTCCGCGTTCAACGAATGGGTGACGAACAGGTCCGACACGGTGGCCGGCGAGAGCCGGACCTACCGATCCAGCGTGACCACGATGGAGAACAACGACGGCACCCTGACCAACGTCCGGTGCGTGGTCGAGATGCCGGGCAGGATGCCCGGTTCGTCCGCCGACGACTGGCCCCCGCTGTTCGACGTCTGCGCGGGCCTGGGTTACCGGGACGCCGATCCGGCGGCGATCAAGACCTGGGCCGTCGACGCCCTGCACCAGCTCCAGGCCACCGAACCGGGCCCGACACCGGTGTTCCAGCTGACCGACCAGAACTGTCTGCACTGGCAGGTCGGTTGGGCGGCAGAGGTTCTCGACGAGACCCAGTACCTGGGGCAGGTGGCGCTCGACGTCTCGACCGGCTTCACCCCGCTGACCCCTGGGGGCGGCAACGATGCCGGCGGCGGGACAAACCCGACCGCCTACGGCTGCCCAGGATGATCGGGATCGAACGACCGGGCACGCGCCGGGTCGCCCGACTGACCCGAACGGGCGCGCTGTACAGACGATCCGACGACAGCTGACCCGGCCGAGTGACGTGCGCTCCCCTGGCAGGTGAACCTCGGGCCGGACGGCATCGTCAGTCAATCGTCCACAGTCCGAAGTTGTCGCTGATCGCCCGCTCAACGGCGGCGAACAGGTGTCAACAAGAGTTGTCCACACCCGAGAATCCACAATTCTTTGGGCCCTTTTTCCAGTGGTATCTTCGGCCGGATCATTGACAGTTCTCAATCTCACAGGGGAGGCAGCCGTGGACAGTCCGGAACCGAGTGGCGGCGGCGGCGAACTGGGTTACGACCCGGCGGCGATGGCCAAGGGATTGGCCGCGATCGACGGAGCGACCGCGGAGGTCCGCACCCTGCTGGGCACCATCCAGGGCGAGGTCGATGCGCTGGCCACCACCTGGCGCGCGCGGTCGAACTTCGCATTCACGCAGGTCCACACCAAGTGGGCGGAACGCGGCGCACTGATCAACAGCGCACTGCAGACGATGCACGAGAAGCTGTCGGCCACCGACGTCACCTACGCGAAGACCGAGCAGGCCCAGGTGGACCAGTACCAGGCGATCGCCAACTCCATCTGATCTGCCAACAGCCGGCGAATTCTTCGAAGGCGCCGGCGCCGTTCGTTTCCACCGCAGCCAAACATGTAGCGAAGGATCTTCGATGAACACTCCCGACGGCTCCATCGCCCTGAGTTTCGGCGCACTGCAAACCGCCGAATCCCAGCTGGCCGGCAACCTTTCGACCCTCCGTGCCCGGTTGGAGCAGTTGGAGACCGAACTCCAGCCGCTGGTGCACACCTGGACCGGCGACGCCCAGGCCGCCTATCTGATCCAGAAGAAGCAGTGGGAACAGGCCGCCGACGACCTGGCCATCATGCTGTCCGCCATCGTCACCGGCCTCAACACCACCAACACCGACTACGCCGGCGCACAGCGCAGGATCGTCGCGGCCTTCAGCTGACGAACCCGGCCGGTCCTTCGGCGGAGTCCTTTCGGCGGAACGATCTTCCGGGCTCGCGCCGTACGCTGGTCGCAGCATTTCGGTGCGGGTGAGCCGCCCGGTGGGGACGCGACGATCGCGCGGATCGCCTGACGCCGATCGGGCAGCACCGGCGTGATGCAGAGCTGGACGTCGACAATCACCGAGCCAACGCGGCGCGGCAGCAGGAGCGGGGAATACACTAGTGGCGGTCGTCATGTTCCGGCGCCCGGCCCGCCGCGAACCGCCGCCGATGGTGATCCGACAGGTCGACGTCCATCCGCCGCCGCCGCTGCCGGAACGGCAGTCCGGCGGCATCTCCACCTGGCTGATGGTGCTGCCCGCGCTCGGTGGGCTCGGCGCGATGGCGCTGATCTTCTCCGCCGGCGGCACCGGCACCCACGTCGCGGCCGGCGTGATGTTCGGGGTGTCGACGCTCGCCATGGCCGGCGGCCAGCTCGCCAGGGTGGGCGGCGACCGCACCCGCCGGATCGCCGGCGAGCGGCGCGACTACCTCCGGCACCTCGCCCAGATCCGCCGCAAGGCCAGGTCCGCGGCGGCGGACCAGGCCGAGGCGTTGTTCTGGTTGCATCCGGACCCGCGTGGATCTGCAGTCGCTGATCCGGACCAGCCGACTCTGGGAGCGCCGGCCGGCCGATTCCGATTTCGCCACCGTGCGACTCGGCCTCGGCGACCAGGCGCTCGCCCTCGATCTGCAGCTCGGCGAGACCAAACCGATCGAGGACGTCGACATCGTCTCGGCGGTGGCGCTGCGCCGATTCCTGCGCACCCACGGCACGGTCCGGACGCTGCCGGTCGCGCTGTCGCTGCGGTCGTTCGCCCGGGTGCGGCTGGAGGGCAACCCGGTCGCCTGCCGGCAGATGGCCACCGCGATGGTCCTGCAGGCGATCACCTGGCACGCCCCCTCCGAGTTCCGGATCGCGCTGTGCGCCGGTGGCGACGGGACTGCGGGCCTGGGACTGGCTCAAGTGGGCGCCGCACCTGTCGGACCCGTCCGTCCCGCCCACCGACCTCCCCCGATTCACCGTGTCCGACCACGCTGACCGGGCTGGAGGATGCTGCTCTCCGACGAGTTGGCCGGCCGGCCCTGGGCGTCGTCGACCACCGATCCGCTGGTGGACCGCAGCCACATCCTGGTGATCGTCGACGGCGGCGCCGTCGGCGACGGCGGCCAGCTGGCCGAGGCGCACGGACTGCAGGGCGTCACCGTCATCGACCTGTCCGGCGCCCTGACCGACCAGCCGAGCGCCCGCGGGTTGCGGCTGCGGGTGACCGAGGACGACGTCCTCGGGGTCAGCGTCGACCGGGTCGGCCAGGAGGTGCTCTCGCACATCGGCACCCCCGATCGGGTCGGCAGCGGCGGAAGCGGCCGCCACCTGCCGCGCAGTCGCGGCGGTCCGGATGCCCGACGACGCGGACGCCGATCAGCCGTTGACCACCTCGACCGGGCTGACCGACCTGATCGGCGTCGCGAACATCAGGACGCTGACCCCCAGCACCTCCTGGCGTCCCCGCCCGGCGCGGGACCGGCTGCGGGTGGCGATCGGCGTCGGCACCACCGGTCAGGCCGTCGAGCTGGACATCAAGGAGGCCGCGCAGGGCGGGATGGGCCCGCACGGGCTGGTGGTCGGCGCCACCGGCTCCGGCAAGTCGGAGCTGCTGCGCACCCTGGTGCTCGGCCTGGCCATCACCCATCCACCCGACTACCTGAACTTCGTCCTGGTGGACTTCAAGGGCGGCGCGACCTTCAACAAGCTCGATGCGCTGCCGCACACCTCGGCGGTGATCACCAACCTGTCCGACGAGCTCGGGCTGGTCGACCGGATGAAGGACGCCATCAGCGGCGAGCTGAACCGCCGGATGGAACTGCTCCGCTCGGCCGGCACCTTCGCCTCCCTGCGCGACTACGACCAGGCGAGGGCGCTCGGCGCCGACCTGCCGGCGCTGCCGACGCTGCTGATCGTCGTCGACGAGTTCAGCGAGCTGCTGACCGCGAAGCCCGACTTCCTCGACCTGTTCATCACCATCGGCCGGGTCGGGCGGTCGCTGGGGGTGCACCTGCTGCTCGCCTCCCAGCGCCTGGAGGAGGGCCGGCTGCGCGGGTTGGACACCTACCTGTCGTACCGGATCGGGCTCAAGACCTTCTCGGTGGCCGAATCCCGGATCGTGCTGGGTGCACCGGACGCGTTCGAGCTGCCCACCGCGCCCGGCAACGGCTACCTCAAGTTCGACACCACCGGGCTGGTCCGGTTCAAGGGCGCCTACGTCTCCGGACCGGTCCGCGACTCCAGGGTCGGCGCGGACGACCTCGGCTGGGTGGATCCGCAGGCGTTCCGACTGGTGGCCGAACCAGCGGCGCAACCGGTGCGGCACGCGCCGCAGTTGGCGCCGGGGATCAGCGACGGCGACCCGGCGGTCGTCGCCACCCTGGCACCGGGTTCGGGCGGCACCGACGACGCCGACCGGGACGAGCGCACGACAGGTTCCGCCCAGACGCTGCTCGACGTCGCCGTCTCCCGGCTCGCCGGGTCGGGGGTGCCGGCCCACGAGGTGTGGCTGCCGCCGCTGAAGAACCACCGTCACTGGATCTGCTGCTGCCCAAGCGGTTCGGTCCGCGGAGCCGTCGGGACGGACGGCGCACCGGTGCCGGCGACGGCGTTCCTGCAGGTGCCGCTGGGCTGGGTGGACAAGCCCTTCGACCAGACCCGCGGCCTGCTGACCATCGACATGTCCGGCGCTGCCGGACATGTCGCCATCGTCGGGGCGCCGCAGAGCGGCAAGTCCACCGCCCTGCGCAGCCTGATCTGCGCGCTCGCACTGACCCACACTCCCGAGGAGGTCCAGGTGTACTGCCTGGACTTCGGCGGCGGGTCGCTGAGCAGCCTCGCCGGGCTGCCGCATGTCGGCGTGGTCGCCGGCCGGCTGCAGCCGGAGCTGGTGCGCCGCACGGTCGCCATGGTCAACCGGATGCTGACCAGACGCGAGGAGGCATTCACCGCTGCCGGGGTCGGCTCGCTCGCGGAATGGCGGGAGCGGGTCGGCGCGGGTGCCGTCGCCGGCGACGGCTTCGGTGACGTCATCCTGGTGATCGACGGCTGGGGCGCGCTGAAGGAGTTCTTCGAACCCTTCGAGGCGCAGCTCACCTCGATGGCCGCGCGCGGGCTGAACTACGGCATCCATCTGGTGATCGCGGCCGGCCGATGGCCGGAGATCCGACCGGCGCTCAAGGATCTGATCGGTTCCCGGATCGAGCTCCGGCTCGGCGACCCGCTGGATTCGGAGATCAACCCGAAGACTCGCCGCCGGTGTCCCGGAGAACCGGCCGGGCCGCGGCCTGTCCCGGGACCGGCTGCACCTGCTGACCGCGGTGCCCAGGATCGACGGCGTCGGCAGCAGCGAGGGGCTCACCGCCGCGACGGCCGAGCTGGTCCGCACCGTCTCCGCCAGATGGGCCGGATCGCCGGCGCCGCGGGTGAAGTTGCTGCCGGCGATCGTCCGGCCCGCCGACCTGCCGGCCGATCTGGATCCGGCCCTGGGCTACCCGCTCGGCCTGGACGAGGACCTGGAGCCGATCTTCTGGAACCCGCAGACCGATCAGCACCTGGTGATCTTCGGCGCGGAGCAGTCCGGCCGCTCGACGCGTGCTGCGGCAGCTGATCGGGCAGATCTCCGCCCGGCAACGGACTGGACGAAGCCAGGTTCATCGTCTTCGACGCCAGCGCCGAGGCTGCTCGACCTGCCCTACCGGCCGAATCAGCTGATCGCCTCGGCGACGAACGGCCGGGATGCGGCCGGCGTGATCGGCGCCAACTTCGACCGACTGCAGAGCCGGCTGCCGGCCGCGTCGATGAGCCGCGAGGAGATCGCCCGGCGTGCCTGGTGGGGGTCGCCCGCCGACATCTTCCTGATCATCGACAACTACGAGCGGCTCGCCGGCAGCTCACCGCTGACGCCGTTGATCCCGCTGATCAACCACGCCTCCGACATCGCGCTGCACGTGATCGATCGCCCGGCAGGCGCGGGGCGCATCGCGTGCGGTGTTCGACACCGTGTACGCCACACTGAAGGACGTCGGAACGCCCGCGCTCGTGCTGTCCGGACCCGAGACCGAAGGCACCATCTACGGGCGGACCCGGGTGACCGACCGCCCACCGGGCACGGGGAATCTGGGTTCCGCGACGCGGACCGGAAGTACTCATGCAGGCAACACTCGATCCGCAGGAATGGTGATGGAACCCCTCGAGCCCGCGTCCGGCAACCGTCAGGAGGCGCGACGACCGCTGCTGATGGACCCGGCCGGCACCCGGCCATCCGGGTTCGCGCCGCCGTCGGTGCTGTCTCCGGCCACCCAGCAGCCGGGCGGCACCGCGACGCCGGCGGGTTCCACGCCGGCGATCGTCACCCCGCCGGCCACCCCCTCGGTGCTGGCCGGAACCGCCGAGCGGCGGCGGGCGGCGCGTGCCCGGGCGAGGCATCGTTCGGGCCGGTCAGCCAGGTGGTCCGGGTCAGCATCCGGACGCTGTCCTCCCGTATCGACCTGGTGCTGCCCGACCGGTCGACCATCGCCGAGACGCTGGAGACAGTGCTCGAACTGGCGCCCCGCTCGCTGCGCGAACAGGCGATCGCCCACGGCGGCTGGATCCTGCGAACCGCGGCCGGTGAGGCGATCCCGGGTTCGAGCACCCTGCTCGATCAGGGATCGTCGACGGCGCCACCCTCTTCCTGACCGGCATCGACGCAGCGGACAGCGCTGCCGTCTACGACGACGTCGCCGATGCGGTCGCCGACACCGTGCACCAACGATCCGTCCGCCTGGCCGGCTGGCGGCGGCCGAGCGGTCGCGCTCGGCGCCGCCGGACTGTTCGCCGCGATCAGCTGCCTGTCCCTGCTGTGGGCCGGTCCGCCGTGGACCGCGGTCGCGATCACCCTCGGCATCGATTGCCGTGCTCGCCCAGGTCGCCGCCGGTCTGCTGTCCCGCGGGGTCGGTGACGCCGGGGTCGCGACGGTGGCCGGCCTGCTCTCGGTCCTGGCCGGCACCGCCGCAGCCACGGTCGCGACGGCCGGGACCCTGCCGTTGTCGGGGATCGGCGCCCCCCAGCTGTTGCTCGGCGCGGCCGCCGCCGTTGTCTTCGCGACGCATCTCGGCCCTGGTCGTCGGGACCGGCCGGGTGCCGTTCGCGGCGATCATCACCGGCTCCCTGCTGCTGTGCATCGCGCTCGGCTGCTGCGTCATCTTCGACCTGCCCGCCGCCGGGTGGCGCCGCCATCGTCGCCGGGCTCGCGCTGGCGCTGATGCCGGTCGTCCCCAACGCTGTCCCTGCGGCTGGCCCGGTTCGAGCTGGAACCGCTGCCGACCACCGCCGACGAGGTCTACGCCGATCACGAGACGGTCGACACCCCGGCCGTCCGGTCGCGCACCCGGCAGGCCGTCGGCTACGTCACCGCGCTGATCCAGGGACTGACCTGGCCCGCGTTCGCCGGGTGCATCGTGCTGGCGTTCAGCCAGGACATCACCGCGCAGGTCCTGGCCGGCATCGTCGGCGTCGGGCTGCTGCTGCGGGCCCGGCTGTTCATCACCATCGGCCAGCGACTGCCGTTGCTGATCGCCGGCATCGGGTCGATCGCCGCGGTGCTGCTCGGCTTGATGACCGCAGTTCGACGGCCCGATGATCATGGTGGCGGTGGCGGTCCCCGCGCTGGCCGCGGTGATCGTCTGCCTGATGCTCGCCACCCGCCGTCGCCGGGTGTCGCCGGCGCTGACCAGAGCGGCGGAGATCATCGAGCTGGTGATCGCCATCGCCGTCGTGCCGCTGGTGGCCGGAGTGCTCGGTCTGTTCGGATTCATCCGGGGACTCGGCGGATAGCCGCTGATGGCCACCAACACCAAGGACAACCTGCAGGCCCACCGGTTCATGAACCGGCGGGTGCGGGCCGCCCTGCTCGAAGGCGACGCCGAGTCCAACACCCGGCCGCTGGCCCGGATCGGCACCGGCACCTACGCCGGCATCTTCGTCACGATCGCCCTGCTGGCCGTCGTCGGCATCATCGGGGTGCTCAAACCCGGCGGCTCGACCGCCTGGCAGGAACCCGGGGCGTTCATCGTCGAGGAGGAGACCGGCGCCCGCTACGTCTATCTCGACGGCGTGCTGCACCCGGTGCTGAACTACTCCTCGGCAAAGCTGCTGCTCGGCGACCGGTTGCACGTCGTCACCGTGTCGGTCCGGTCGCTGGAATCGGCACCGCACGGCGCCGAGATCGGGATCCCGATGGCGCCGGATTCGCTGCCGGATGCCGCGCACATCGTCGGCACCGACTGGTCGGTGTGCGCGATCGGCAACGCCGCGGACGGCAACCAGTTGCGCACCGCGATCTTCCCGGGGACGGCCGTGGCCGGCGACCCGATCGGCACCGAGGACGGGTACCTGGTGCGGACCACCAGCGGGCGCAACTTCCTGATCTGGTCCGGCCATGCCTACGAGATCGCCGAGCAGTGGCTCGAAGCGTTGGAGTACAAGGACGCCGACGCGCTGCCGGTCGGCGACGACTTCGTCGCCGCGCTGCCCGGCGGGTCAGCAGATCGCGCCGGCCGAGCTGCCGGGACTCGGGCAGACCGGCCCGCCGCTGCCCGGATCGGTGGATCCGGTGCCGGTCGGTTCGATCTTCGCCGACCGGGTCAATTCGTTCTACGTGATGACCCAGGACGGATTGGCCGCGCTCACCCCGCTGCAGGCCGATCTGCTGCTGGCCGACCAGCGACTGCGCGCGGCGTACGGCGGCGGCAACCCCTCGCCACTGCCGATCAGCCAGGCCCAGGTGACCGACGCCGTCCTGGTGCCGCTGCCCGAGTTGGGCCTCGGGCAGCAGGCGCCCCAGCAGGCGCCGGAGCTGGCCGAGTTGCCCCCGGGGGACCAGCAGATGTGCGTCCGGTACACCGACAAGCAGGTCCCGGACATCGTCGTCGGTCCGGCCGATCCGGATGCGATCCGGGCGACCGGCCTGGTCCAGCTCGCCACCGGCTCGCGGCGCCCTGGTCGCGGCCCGGCCCAATCCCGACACCCCTGGCACGACCGTGTACCTGGTCACCGATACCGGGGTCCGCTACCCCGTCGCCGGCCAGCAGGCCCTGGATCAGCTCGGGCTGGCCGGGGTCAGCGTCGCGCAGCTGCCGGCCGCGCTGGTCGGGCTGCTGCCCCAGGGACCACTGCTGGACCCGGCGGCCGCCGCGCTGCCGGCGCCCTGACACGCGCGTCAGCTGGAACGGCCTCCGACGCGATCCGCGCAAACCCGGCGACATCAGCGCGGGCCGCGCCCGAGAATGGCCCGATGAGCGACGGCTGCGACACCCACGGCAGTGACGCCACCCACGGCAGTGACGACACCGACGACACACTCGAACTCCGCGATGGGCAGGTCACCCTCCGAACGGTGACCGCCGACCATGTTCCGCGGCTGCGCGACATCCTGGCCACACCCGAGGTCCGTGGTCGGTGGGGTGACGAGGCGGCGTCGGCGCAGTGGCCGTTCGACGATCCGTCGTCCGTCCGGTTCGCGGTCATGACGCGGGATCACTCCGACGGCGATGCCGATGCCGAGCAGATCGTCGGCATGATCCAGTACGGCGAGGAGGACGATCCGGCCTACCGTCATGCGTCGATCGACATCTTCCTCGACCCGGCTGCGCACGGACGGCACATCGGCCGCGACGCGGTACGGGCGCTGGCCCGTCATCTGATCGAGGACCGCGGGCACCATCGATTGGTCATCGACCCCGCCGCCGACAACGCCGCGGCGATCCGGTGCTACGCAGCCGTCGGCTTCCGTCCGGTCGGCATCATGCGGAACTACGAACGCGACGTCGACGCCGAGACCTGGCACGACGGTTTGTTGATGGATCTGCTGGCGGCCGAGCTCGAGACTTGATAGGTTCTCTCTTATATAAGTCGTGCCTGGTATTCAAGTGATTCCGGCACCCTGACCGAACCGAGGAGTCAAGCGATGATCGACGTCAGCCACCAGCTCAGTGCCGTCCAGCGCACCGTCGGCGCACGCGTGCTCGAGGCGGGTGAGGCGCGCGTGCTGCGCATCAGCCAGACCTACGGCGCCACCGTCGAGGACGTCTGGGACGCCTGCACGAACCCGGAGCGACTGCCGAGATGGTTCATGCCGGTCAGCGGTGACCTCCGGCTCGGGCGGCCGGTACCAGATCGAGGGCAACGCCAGTGGTGTCGTCGAACGTTGTGACCCACCAACCGGTTTCGCCGCCACCTGGGAATTCGGCGGAGAGGTCAGCTGGATCGACGTCGCACTGTCGAGCACGTCGGACGGCACCCGCCTGCTGCTCGAGCACACGGCGCACGTCGACGACGAGCGGTGGGCCGAGTACGGCCCCGGCGCGGTGGGCGTGGGTTGGGATCTGACGCTGCTCGGTCTGGCGCTGCACCTGTCGACCGGTGCGTCCAAGGAGGGACAGGACATCGAAGCCTGGTCGGCGTCCGACGAGGGACGGAGTTCTTCGCCGGCAGCAGCGAACAGCTGGTGCGAGGCCAGCATCGGCGCCGGCACCGATCGCCCGGCGGCCACGGCGGCAGCCGCCAGGACCACCGCGTTCTACAGCGGCGAACCAGCACCGGATGACAACGCCGCCGTGCGGTGAATCAGCCTCTCCGAGCCGCGCCTCAGCGTGATCTGCGGTCCGCGCGCCGCATCGAGGCCAGCGACAACCTGGCCCGCCAGCGCCGCCAGAGCGGCAGGCCGGCCAGCAGTTCGGCGCTCCGGTCGTCGACCTCCCGCCAATAGCCGGCGGCCCGGTCCGGGCTCACCGGTCCGGGCGAGAACTCCGCGGCGTCGGCGGCCGGCGCCAGCCAGTCGACGTGCAGCACGCCGGCGGTCTGCAGGTCGGTCGCCGTCTCGGTCCGGGTGTGCCAGGGAACGGGCCGATAGCCGGCGTCGACCGCCGAGTCGAGCAACTCCGCCCAGCCACCGGTGATCTGGGCCGCGGGTGCCTCGGCCCGCCGCCGGCGGCGCCGACGAGCGGCCTTGATCGCCAGGATGACCAGCACCGGCAGCGCCAGCACCGCGAGCAGCAGCGCCAGCCAGCCGAGAATCGTGAGCAGCAGGTCGAGCAGCGAGGAATCGTCCGCGGCGTCGGTGCTGTCCTGATCGGTGACCTCCGGTCGCTGATTGGCGCTCGCGGCGTCGACGGAGTCCGGCTGGGCCTGGGGCAGCGCCGGCGGCACCTCCACGGTGACGGCCCGACGCTCGGTCTGGGTGCTCTGGTCGGTCTCCGGGTCCGGCTTGTCGGGCGGCGGTGACGGATCGAAGGCGACCCAGCCGTAGCCGTCGAACGGCACCTCCACCCAGGCCGAGATGTCCCGTCCGCGCAGCACCACCGAATCCGGGTCGGCCTCGTCTCCGGCCGTCTGGTCGGCCGGCGGCACGAAACCCACCGCGACCCGGGCGGGCAGCCCGATGGAGCGGACCATCAGCGCCATCAGGGTGGCGAACTGCTCCTGGTCGCCCATCCATCGGCGAGTTGCTGATCATGCCGGCCATCCGGTCCAGGCCGTGCCCGGCGGCCGACGGTTGATCAGGGTCGTCGCCGTGGCTGAAGATGCCCTCGTCGGCCAGCCCGGCGCGGATCGCCTCGACCTGGGCTGCTGCCCCGCTCACCCCGCTGATGTACGAATTCGCCTTGGAGCGCAACAGGTCCGGCAGCACGACCGTGCTCGGGAACGGCACCACCGACGGGACAGCGCCGTCCAGCTGGTCCGGTGACGGCCGGCCGGCGACGGCGGAGGTCACCGTGTACTCGTCACCGGTCTGCCAGCCGCCGGGCATCAGACCGGTCGCCGCGGCATCGGAATACCGCAGATCCTGCGGTCAGCTGGGCCGCCCGATCACCGGCGAAATCCAGCGCGATGATCGGCCCGGGCAGCGGCAGGAACGGGCCGGCGTAGTTCCGGATGTTCACCGTCACGGTGATCGGCACGCCGACCGCGGGGACGTCCCGTTCCGGCCGATCCGGACGAACGGTCCCTCGCCGTCGCTGACGGTGAACTGCCGGCCGTCGTAGGCAGTCCAACGCGGCCAGCCGGAGTCGCGCACCGTCCGGCATGCCGGTGGCGATCAGCTGGACCACATCGGCCTGTTCCTTGGTGTAGGTCCGGAACACGCTCAACGGACTGGCGAAGGCCGCCGGGTCGATCGGCCGCTCGACGGCGTCCCGCAGCGCGAGCCGGTCCGCGGTTCCGGCGGTGGCGGTGAGGGTCCCGACCAGCACCGCGACGGCCAGCACCAGCACCGAGATCGCCACCCGGCGGGCGGCGATCGCCTGCCGGGTCACCGCGGCGGTGGACGCCGCGCGGCTGCTCGCCGGGTTGCCCTCGGTGCTCTGCGCGATCGTCCGCCGCCGGAGCCGGGAGCCGACCCACACCGCCCAGCTCATCCCGACGACGACCAACAGCCCGGCGAGCACGGCCACCGTCGTCGGGTCCACCTGCCGGCTGCCCAGCAGCGCGAACAGCACCATCGCTGCTGCGGGCGCCAGCAACGCCAGTCACCGGACGGGCGGAGCGAGCGAGGACGCCGGCAAGTCCGGTCGCCACCGCGCCGACGATCAACGGCGGCACCAGCAGCGCACCGGCGTCGCCGGTCGGGGTGGCGACGGTCAGCAGCTCCCGCCATCCGGCGACGGCGCCGCGCAGCACCACCGACATGCCGGACAACGACGGCAGCGGGCCGATCGACAGCCGGGGTGCGACCACCAGGGATCCGAGGACGACCACGCCGACGACGATTCCGAGAGCGGCCAGCACGCCGGGGATCCGGAACCGATCGGTCAGCAACAAAGCGGCGACCGCCACCCCCGAACCGACGGCGGTGGCGATCATCGGTGCGGTGCTGCCGTAGGTCGGGACCAGCAGCGCCGAACCGGTGATGACCAGCACTGCGAGCAGGCCGAGGTCGGCAGCGCGCCACCACGGTGCGACGTCGCTCTCGGCGGTGCGCGCCCGACCCGGTCCGCGGACCCGCCCGCTCATCCGGCCGCCCGCAGCGCCGGCGGCAGGTCGTCGACGTCGGCGAGGGTCAGCACGCGAGCGGCGTCGGACCCGGTCATCCGTGGGGGATGCGGCGATCCGGTCGATCTGGTGCGCAGTGCCAGCACGTTGGCGCCCGGGCGGGCAGGAGCGGACGGCCGCCCTGATCTGGGCCGCTCCGACGCTGGATCCGAAGATCAGGACGACCAGTGAGACCCGCGGATGCCGGCGCACCAGCCGCCTGGTCTGGAAGATCAGGTCGGGGGCATCGACGGCGGGGTTCGACCGGACAGAACTGGTCGAGAACGCCGTCCGCCGTCACCCCTCGGATCTCGCGGCCGGCGGCGTCGGTCACCACATCGCGCCGCTGCCGGACCAGTTCGGCGACCATCGACGCCGCGCAGCCGACGGCGATCTCGAACTCGTCCTCGGCGCCCGGCTGCGGGGGTTGGCCGCCGGCCTCGTCGATCCCGCTCTGCTGCCCCCTCGGCGGTCGGCTCCGGTCCCCCGTCATCGCCGGATTCGAGGTCCGAGTCACGGACCACATCCCGGCCGCCGGGCCAGTGATAATCAAAACTGCTGCCGGACAACACGACGCCGACCTGCGAGCGGTGCGTCTGCAGGAACTCCCGCACCTGCAGGGTGCCGTTGCGCGCGGTGGACTTCCAGTGGATGAACCGGCGGTCGTCGCCCGGCACGTACTCCCGCAGGGTGTGGAACGACAGGTCGCTGGCCGTCCGCTTGGTCGACTCCTCACCCTCCAGGTCGTGCACGTAGCCGGGCAGCGAGCTGGACGGCCGGACCGTGCGCGGGTGCACGAAGACCTGCCGGTGCACCGGCCACTGCACGACCCGTCGGATCAGCCCGAACACGTCGCCGCGCACCGCGCGCAGCGGACCGAGATCGATGACCGCCCGGCGCCTGGTCGGCAGCGGAACCTCCACGATGTGGCCGGCCCCGCCGTGCAGCGACGGGACCGGCACACTGACGGCCAGTCCGGCGACCTCGAGTTCCATCCGCAGCGGCAGCATCCGGCGATGAGACGTGTTGCGCACCAGCATCGATCGCCGCCGCCCGGCTCGCCGACGACGAACCGGTTCTGCGGCAGGTCGAGGTCCACCGCGCAGGACGAACGGCCGACCGACATCGACGACGGCGGCGAGCAGCAGGAAGCCGAGAGCGGCGGCCACGCCGAGCCACTCCCGCCAGCCGGCGGCGAGACCGACCGCCAGCGCGATCACCGCCACCAGAGCGGTCATCCGGCCCCGGGTGGTCACCGCCCGCCATCCGGCCCTGGCCCGCGACGACCTCGCCGCCGTCAACGGTTCGTCGGGCGCGGCGTCGACAGGGTCGGCCGGCGTTTCGGCGTTCCCGGGCAATCCGGCCATCAGGCCGAACTCCGCGGCGGCGGCACGTCGCGCAGCACCGCCGCCACCACGTCGGCGGCGGTCAGGCCGTTGAACTCCGCCTCCGGCAGCACCGAGATCCGGTGCGCCAGAACGGGTTCGGCGAGTGCCTTGACGTCGTCGGGGATCACGAAGTGCCGCCCGCGGGACGCCGCCAGGGTCTTGCCGGTCCGCAGCAGCGCGATGGCCCCGCGCTGGGACACGCCGAGCGCCGACGCCGGTCGCGGTCCGGGTGGCCTCGACGATCCCGGTGATGTACCGCAGGATCGACGGGTCGACGTAGACCCGGGAGGCCTGGTCGACCAGGTCGCCGACGTCCTCGGTGGTCAGCATCGGTTCGCACCTGGGCCCGGCTGGCCCGGGTCCCGACGGCGCCGAGGATGGCCAGCGCGGCATCGGTGTCCGGGATGGCCGATGCCGGTCCTGAGCAGGAACCGGTCGAGCTGGGCCTCCGGCAGCCGGTAGGTGCCGGCCTGCTCGATCGGGTTCTGGGTGCCGATCACCATGAACGGCGCACCGACCGGCCGGGTGACCCCGTCCACCGTGACCGCCGATTCCTCCATCACCTCGAGCAGCGCCGACTGCGTCTTCGGCGAGGCCCGGTTGATCTCGTCGGCCAGCACGATGGAGGCGAAGATCGGCCCGGGATGGAACTCGAAGGCGCCCACCGACTGGTCGAAGATGGTCACCCCGGTGACGTCGGACGGCAGCAGGTCGGGGGTGAACTGGATCCGCGAGGTGGTGCCGTGGATGGTCGCGGCGAGCGCCTTGGCCAGGGTGGTCTTGCCGGTGCCCGGGCACGTCCTCGAGCAGCAGGTGACCCTCGGAGAGCAGGCAGATCAGCGACAGCCGGATCGCGTCCGGCTTGCCGACCAGCGCCCGGCCGATGGCGTCGACGACCGCGTCGAACTGGCCGGCGAACTGGGCGGCCGCGGGGGCCTCCAGCAGCGGCGCGCCGGTTGGTGTCCAAGGTCTGCACGGATCGGTCCTTACTCAGCAGTAGGGATGTCGATGTCGGTGGGCACGAACGAGGGAAAGCGGTACCAGGCATTATCGACCGATCGGTACCAGCGGTTGTCGGTCGTGGTCGCGGCCGGCGCCGACGGGTACGCGGTGCCGGTGGCCCGGCACATCACCGCGACCGGCTGCGGCGCCGGCACCCAGGTCCCGTTGCCGCAGGCCGCCTTGTCGGCGGCCCATTCCCCGTCGAGTTGTCGGTTGGTGCCGCAGGTCCCGGCCAGCGCCCCGACCGCGACGGTGGCCAGCGGCAGCGAGGCGGGGGTGGTGGCGTCCCTGGTCACCGTCTCGCTGCACGTCCCGTCCTGCACGCAGTAGCTGACCGTGACGGTGACCTTCTTGCCGAGACCGAGGGCCTTCGAGGTCCAGGTCTTCGACTTCGGATCGAGCTCGTCGGTGACAGCGCCGGAGAGCGTGACCGTCTGCGAGGCGATCTCCCGGCCGTTGCCGTCCGGGAATGTCCCACGCTGACCTTCACCTGCTGGTCGTTGTCGCCGACCAGCTCGGCGGTGACGACCGGCGGGGTCAGCGGCCCGAACGGCGTGCTGGACACCGCGGCACTCGGCTCGCCGCACCGCACGTCGTCGCCGAACCCGACTCGTGCTGTTGCAGGCCCGCACCTCGACCTGATAGGTCGTGCCCGTTGTCGAGCGGACCGATCGGTAGCCGAGGTGCCGGCCCCGACGCCCAGGTCCACCCACGGCCGCCGTCGACCCGGTAGTCGTAGTTCGCGATCGAACTGCCCGGCGAGCTGGCCGAGTCCCAGGATGCCTGCAACACGCCGTCCCCGGCGACCAGTGCCAGGCCGGTCACCTGGCCGGGCCGTCCGAAGGGCGCCACGGTCGTCGGTCGCGGCCGGGCCGTGCCCCGCGGCTGTTCCGGGCGATCACCGAGACCGACGCCGGCGGCATCGCCGGGATAGTCGACGAACGTCGACAGGAAATCTCCGCCACCGACGGTCGCGTACTCGCTGTTGTTCAGCAGCACCTGGTAACTCTGCACCGGCTCGCCGCCGAGATTCGGCCGGCGGCCCCCAGGACACCGCGATCCCGCGTTGCCCGGCGGAGTAGACGAACTGGGCGCTCAGGTTCGACGGCGCGCCCGGCTTGTCCGACGGGACGATCGGCGCACTGGGCGCCGACCAGTCCGTGCTGCCCTGCTGATTGCTCGCCCGCACCTGGAACCGGTAGCTGGAGCCGAGATCGAGTCCGCTGAGACTCAGCGGGCTGCTGACGTTGTCGCGGATCTCCGACGGTGTCGCCGCGCAGCACCTGAACGGACATCCCGGTCACCGGGGTGAAGTCGCCCGTGCGGCACCGACCAGCTGACCGAGAGCTGACCACCGGCGACGTACTGCACGGTCGGCGCCGCCGGCGTCGACGGCACGGCATCCGGAACGATCACCGCGGACGGCGCGGACGGGTCCGATTCGCCGACCGAGTTGCGGGCGGTGACGACGAAGACATACGGCTGCCCGGGCGTGAGACCACCGATGACACAGGCACTTCCGGACCCGGCGCAGTCCTGCCGGATCCCGCTCCCGACGACCGTGTAGCCCTCGATCGCCGCGCCGTTGGCATCCGCCGGCGACCAGGCCAGTTGCACGCTGTCGCGCCGTCAGGGTGCCGTCGACGACAGCCGGGGTGCCGGGGGCGGACGGCCGGTCCTGGATCGAGACCCGCAGCTGTGCCGTCACCACCCGTTCCGGATCCTTGGTGCCGTCGGAGAACCTCGGCGGCCACGACGATGTCCCCGACGAACCCGGCGGCCGGGGTCAGCTGGACGGTGGAGCCGGTCATCGTCGGACCGGCGGCGACCCCGCCGTTGCCCTCGACCACCGTGACCGAGGTGACCGTCAGGCCGAGCCCGACCGGGTCGATGCTGCCGGTGAGCAGGTCGGCGGACACCTGGACCCCGGCCCGGCCCTGGGCGATCTGCTGGTCGATGACGGTCGGCAGCGGCTTGCGGGACCCGGTCACCGTCACCGTCAGCGCTGGCCTTGCCGTCGCGACCGTCACCGTCGACGACCTGGATGGGCAGCACGACCTCGGTGCCGCGTGGCACATCCGGCCGCACCGACACGGTGACCGACGAGCCGTCCTGGGTCGCCGCGATTCCGCCGGGTCCGGCGCCGACCGCGTAGCTGATGCGAATCGGCCTGTTGCTGGTCGGCGGTGGTGGTCAGCGGCGCCAGGTCGACGACGGCCGAGGTGCCGGCCTCCACCTGCAGCTCGGTGGAATCCAGCCGCGGCGGCGGCACCAGCCGGGGTTCGATCTCCACCGCCAGGGTCAGCACCACCACCGACCCGGCGCCGTCGTCGATCGGCACGTAGAGCGCGGCCTGACCGCCGGCGGACGACGGGGCGGAGAGAGTGAGGGTGGTCGGCGTCGTCCGCACCGCGGTGCCCTGGGTGGATCCGCGGTTCCGGACTGGTCGCGATGCTGGGCGTCCCGCCGCCGCCGACGGTGACGTAGTCGGCGATCTGCACGTCGACGCTCTGTCCGGCGTCCAACCGGATCGGCGCCGGCCCCGGCGATCAGCTGCGGCCCGACCAGTTGCTGCTGCGGTGGGACCACGATGAACGCCGCTCGCCGTGGCGCCGTAGGAGTCGGTGACCTGGTAGGCCACGATCTGCCGGACGGGGGTGGTCGAGACCCGGATCACCTGCGGCACCGACCTTGACGGCCTGTGCGGCCGACAGCTCGTCGACCGAGACGGTCAGCTGGTCACGCCTGCCGCTGCGGTTGGTGATGGAGTTGCTGACGTCGACGTCGACGGTCTGCTTGTCCGCGGCGAGGTCGGCGGGCCGGACGAAGACGTCGGCCGCGACCGGCACCGGGGTCGGGGCATCCGGCGAGACCGTCACCTTCACCGATCCGGACGCCCGCAGCCCCTTGGTGTTGATCACCGTGTAGCGCAGGCTCGCCACCGTCGCTTCGGGCGGCGCGGTGACGATCAGGCTCTGGCCGTCCTGCTCCACCTGCAGCTCGGCGGACGCGGTGAACGCCGGGCGTCGCCAGTTCGACCCGCTGACCACCCGGATCGGTCACCAGGGACAGCGGGTCGATCCGGATGCTCGAGCCGGGCCGGACCGCGACGGCCATGTCCGGAGCATCCGGCGGCCGGGCCGATTCGCGCGGGTGCGACCACCAGCACGGTGATCTCGCCGGTGACGGTGAGACCGGCCGGGTCGGTGGCCAGGTACTCGATCCGGTCGACTCCGGGAACGCCGAACGCCTTGTAGGACAGGGTGTCCGGCGCCGGCGAGCGCGGTGTCGCCGAGCGGCGCCTCCGGGTGCTCCAGGGACTGCAGCACGACCCAGTCGCCGTCCGGATCGATGCCGGCCAGCGGCACCGCGATGCTGATCGCGCCGCCGGCGAAAACCCGTGCCGTGACCGGGGTCGGCACGTTCGGGGGCGAGTTCCTGGCGGGGTCGGCGGCGGTCACCGTGATCGTCACCGTGCTGACCGTCTGCACCGGCTGCAGCGGCGTGCTCGACCCGGCGACCGCGGTGTAGCTGAAGGTCACCTGTCCGGGCGTCGCGTCCGCCGGCGCCAGGTAGCGGATGGTCTCGCCGGTGGAGAACGCCCGGCCCGGCAGGTCGGCGACCTGCGCCGGGTCCAGCTCGGCGGTCACCGGGGTGCCGTCCTGACTGGTGGCGTACCCGGAGATCGGGATGGTGACCGCGTCACCGGCGCGGACGGTCGCGGTGATCGGCGCGGCCAGCGGCGGCGGGATCCGCTTCGGTGCCGGCACCGGGACGATCCGGATCTGCCCCACCTTGGTGGCGGCGCCGTCGAACACCGAGTACCCGAAGGACGACGGTTCCGCGCGGCGTTCTCGGTGCGCTCACCTGGACCAGGTGCAGGTCGACCACCGCCGCGGTGATCGGCGCGTTCGGATCCACATCGACCTCGCGCACGGCCAACCCCTGACCGTCCGGGTCGGTGTCGTTGGCCAGCGGGTCGAGCACGGTCTGCCCACCCGGCGGCAGGTAGGCGACGTCGGTCATCGGCACCACGGTCTGGTTGGCCTCGTTCTTGTCCACGAAGTCGGCCCGCAGCACCCCGGTGACCGCGCGTCCGCCGGTCGCCGCCTCGTAGGTCAGGTAGTAGCTGCCCGGCTGGCGGGCGCGTCACGGCGATCGACCCGGTCAGCGGGTCGAGCCTGGCGGTGGCTGCCTCGCTGCCCGGTTCCGGCCGGACCGTGCTGATGGTCACCGGCGCGACGGCTGCGCTGACCACGCTGCGCAGCGGGGACGCGACGGCCTCGACGCCGACCACCGCCCTGGCGAACAACGGGTAGACCACCGGGGTCGTCGAATCGGCCGGCGCGATGGCCACGGTCAGCGTTCCGGCGGTCTGCTTCACGCCGTCGGAGACGACGAAATCGACACCGGCGTCGGTGCCCTCGCCCAGCCCGGTGTTGCGGTAGGTGATGGTGCCGTCCGGGCGGAACGACACCTCGTCCGCCGAGTCGGTGCCGGCCGACACCAGGAAGAGGTCGTCACCGACCGGTGAGAAGTAGTCGTCCAGCACGTTGTAGGAGACGGTGCCGTTCACCTCGGTGGTCGCCGCCGACCGGCGGATCCGCTCGGGGGTCCGTGTTCACCGTCTCCGGCGTCGATGCTGACGCTCACCGACGCGGTCGCCACGCCGCCGGCACCGTTGCCGACCTCGTACTCGATGGGCGGCAGGACACCGGTCGCGTCCTCGGAGACGGTCACCTGGATGGCGCTGCCGCCGGCCACGATGGCCACCGAGCCGAGCTTGCCGGGCAGCGGGGAGACCTTGTCGATGACAACGGACGTGCAATCGACGCTCGGGTCGTTGTCCATCACCCGCAGCACCGTGGCCCGGCCGGCCCGCACCCCGAACTCGTCGTCGTCCGCCTGAGGTGGGCCGACATCGACCGTCGTGCAGTCCGGGCGGCAGCCTCGGCAGGTCGGTGTCCGCCTTGTCGTCGTCCTCCGTCGTCGTTTCGTCGGACGTGGATTCCGGGGGCTCGACATCGTCCCAGTTCTCGACCAGGCGGTACCCGTCATCGGCGATCCAGGAGCGCCCTGTCGCGGCCTCGGTGAGCACCACGGCCGTGCCCCGCTGCCGGAAGCGCAGGTCGGTGACGGCGCCGGAACCGGCCAGTTCGGTGGGCACCGCTGCATCGGTGCCGCAGAAGGCGACCGCGGTCACCGCCGACCCCGATGATCGACTGTTCGGCAGCCAGCCGGCATACCGGCAGTTCCCGTTGACCACCGGTGCCGTCGGGTCGCCCGTTGCGTCGGCGAAGGTGCGGACGGCGCCGTCGGACAACGAGACCCCGGCGAGGCCGTCCGAGGTCGCGATCAGCACCTCCGCGGCGTCCGGTCCGGGCAGCTGCAGCAGCGCACCGGCCAGCGGCGGCAGCGTGACGCGCCGGCCGTCGATCCGCACCGACGAGTCGGCCCGATCCAGGACGACGACGGACTCCCCCACCGTGGTGATCTGCAGGTCGGTGGCCGGGTCGGCGCCGACAGCACCGGCCGTGCCGCCGAGCGACAGCGGCCCATCGGGAAGGTCGGTGCTGGTCGGCTCGTCGCCGGGGACGGCGCGCAGCACAGCCGACGCGCCGGCCGCCGTGGCGTAGACGGTTCCGCGGGTCGAGGTCGCGACGACGGGAAGCGCACCGAGGGTGGCGATCGGATCGACGACCCGGGCGTCGACGGACCCGATGTCGGTCGCGTTCCCGACCCACAGTCGGCCGTCCTGCCGATCGGCGACGGCGACCGTTCCGCCGCGCAGCGAGACAAGGGCGTCATCGGGAATCGCGACCCTGGCACCGAGGGTGACCGTCGCGGTGTCCAGCACCTGCAGTTCGTGCTTGGTCTGATCGACGACCAACACCGTCCCACCGGCGGGCGCCAGCGGGTCCTGCAGGATGTCCGACGTGCTGCGCAGCAACGCCGCGGAGTCGAGTTCGCCGATGCCGGTGTTCACCCGGCCGACGAGCAGCTTGTTCGTCGTTGACCACCCAGACGGAACGGTCGACCGGCTGCGGCGGGACCTCCGGGAAGCCGGGCTGCTGCCAGACGATCACCAACGCCGCCACCCCGACCGCCGTGCACAGCAGCGCCACGATCGTTCTGAAGCGGTTGCTGCGCGGGGAGCCCGAACGCAGCTCAACTCGCACCGTCCGCCCTCCATGGCTCCGTGGACCCGGCTCGGCATGACTCATTACTCACCGCACCCGCGGTATTCAATGATGCCATCCATTCGGGCATTCATTCGCACTCTGTGCAACCGTAGCGACGCCTGAGCGAGGAAACCATGCGTCCGTTGGGGTTTCATGTCCGAACCGGGCTCAGAAATACCATTCCCGGAGCGAAATGTTGCGCACCGTCACGAACATTGACAATCAGTTCGGGCTGCCCGTTCCAGACACCGGAATTTCCGCCGTTGCCGCCGGGGATTCCGGCGTCAATTCGGCCGGCGATGGATGCTCTGCAGCGTTTTCGGCCGGTGCCGGTGCCGGTGCGCGTTCGGCTCCGCTCGACGGCGCCCGATCGGGGCCGGGGAGGCCGGCCGGTCGCCACTTCCGGGCCCGGGCCCGGCGAACACCGACCACCAGCGCAGCTGCGGCGGCGGCCAGGATCAGGAGCGCACCGGCCACTACGAGGGCCCACCGGTTGTCCGCCGGTTCCGGCGGCAGCGTGACCTGCACCCCGGGTGCCGCAATGCTCGAACCTGTGACTGCAATTGCCCCGGTGCCGGTCGCCCCGGTCTGCGTGGTGGATGTCCCACCGTCCGCGGCCGGGGTACCCGGCGCCCCGATCGGCGCAGTCAGCGCCGTGACGGGATTGACCACTCCCCAGCCCAACGCCGGATCGGGTACCGCAACACCGGGTCGATCTGCCGTGCCGGCCAGCCGTTCCCGCAGTTGCGTCGGCGTCAGCTCCGGAAACGTCACCCTGAGGTCGGCGACCGTGGCGGCGACGATCGCGGCGGCGAGCGCGGATCCCTGCTGGCCGCCGACGTACCCGCCGTCAAGCCCGATGCCGACCATGTCCACGCCGGGTGCGCCGACCGTGACGTGTCCCAACGCGTTCACCGGGCGCACCGCATCCCTGTCGTCCGTGGCCGCCACCGCGATCACCCCGTCGTAGGACGCGGGAAAGGCCAGTTCGGGATCGTCGCCGTCGCCGGCCGCGGCGACGATCGACACGCCTGCTCCGAGCGCCGAGGCGGTGGCCGCGCTGAGCGCCGGGTCGTCCCGCACCGCGGCGCCGACCAGCACCACCTGCGCGCCGGCGTCGACGGCGGCGGTGATCGCCGTGCCCAGCAGGGCCGGGTCGGGCAGGTCGGAAGCGCGCGTGACCACCCGGATCGGCAGGATCTCCGCCGCCCGCGCGAACCCGCGGACCTCCGGCGCCGCGCCGCGTCGGGCCGCGATCAGACCGGCGAGCACCGTGCCCCGGCCATCGCAGTCCAGCGCCGAACCGGACCCTGCGCGCCTCTGGCGCTGCCGTTGCAGATGATGCCGTGCCGGATGGTGCTGCCGCGCCGGCTGGTGCGGCGGATGAGTCGGCGGGTGCGGCGAGGTCGAGTCCCGTCCCGGACCGCCCCGGCCAGCGCCGCGACCGGCGCCACCCCGGTGTCCAGCACGGCGACCAGCTGCCCCTGCCCCTGGCTCAGGCCGGCGATGTGGTCGAGGCCCATCCGGGTGGCGTACCAGGGACTTCCGGTCGGCGCCGGGATCGACTGCTGGGTCGTTGCCGGCTGGCACTCGGCGCTGCGGGACGATCGGCTCCGCGGGACGAGACCGCCGGCGCGAGGACACTGAGCAGAACGGCTGCCACGACGGCAGTGCCGACGATCGCCGGCCGGCGGCCGGCACGAGCGGGACCGCAGTGTGCCATTGTGCGGGCGAAGCCCGACGCCGGGTCCGCGCTGCCCGCCGACCCGGCGGGGCGTTGGCGGCACGAGTCGTCACCCGAACAGCTTGCTGGTTGGAGGGCTTGTTCCGGAAATCCGGGCGACCGCAATTTTCCGCGTGGGAAGCTGTCGAGATGCGCCACCGACGGATCCCCGGCAGTCAGGGGAGCCCGCGAACCGTCGCACGCACAGCCGGGTTCTCGCATCGATCTCGTTCGGTTCGGACGAACGTGCGCAGAACAGCAGCCCTGCTCGTCGTCCTTGTCGCCCTGGCCGGCTGCGATTCCGCGCTGGATCGGCCGTCCGGGCCGACCGGCAGCGCGGCGGCGACCACCGCGCCGACAACGACGACCGTGGAGATCACCCCGATCACCCCGGACGGGCTGCTCAGCGGTCCGGGAGTGACGGATGACTCGATCACGTTGGGGGTGCTGGTCGACCCTGACCGCGACCGCGGTTTCACCGCCGGTGTCGAGCTGTGGCAGCAGGCGGTGAACACCTCCGGCGGGCTGTGCGGCCGCTCGCTGGAGCTGATCCGGAACGGGTCCACCGATGTGCCGACCGACGTCGTCCAGGCCTACGACACCATCGGTCGTGGGGTCGTCGGTCTGATCACCCTGGCGCCGCCGACCGAGGCGGTCGCGCTGAACTCCCGGATCTCCGCCGATCAGATCCCTACGCTGACACCCGCTGGCACCGCCGCGCAACTGGGTCCGTCCCGGCCGGTCGTGATCGGGCCGACCCAGGACATCCTGTCGATCAACGCGCTGGACTACCTGGAACGTTCGGGTCGGATCGAGGAGGGCGCCACCATCGGCGTGCTGACCGACGGTTCGGCCGTGGCGGACAACGCTCTGGCCGGCGCCACCTGGTGGGCCGACCAACGAGGCATCACCCTCGAGGTCCGAACGGTCACCCGGGACGCCGGTTCGACGGAGGTGGCCGGCTCCGAGCGGCTCACCGATTGGGGTTCGGCGACCCATGTCCTGGCCCTCACCGATGCGACGACCACGGGTGAGCTCGTTGCCGCCACGCCGGCCGACCTGACGGTGGTGACCATGATCGACAGCTACGACCCGACCTCGTGGTCGTCGGCGGCGCTCGATGCGGCGACCGCCGGTCGCGTCCTGGTCAGCACCGCGGCACCCGCCTACGGCTCGGATTACCCGGCCGCCGTCGCGGTCGCGTCGCGGGCCGCCGCCGCCGGGCTGGTCGCTCCGGGCGCGCGCCTGTTCGACGGCTACGCCACCGGGCAGAGCTGGGCGCGACTGCTCACCCAGGTCTGCAGCGACCGCACCTTGACCCGGAACGCGATCGTGGTGGCGACCACGACCGTCGGTGCGGCTTCGGTCGATTCCCTCTTCGGCCCGAGCGACCCGTCGGCGCCGGTGTTGTCCGCGTCTGCCGGCGACCAGGGTGTCGGCGATGTCCACGGCCAGCCCGTCGGCGCCGTCCGGCCTGACCCCGCTGACCTGGCCCGAAGGCGCCGCCGACATCGAGGACTACGTGCCCTGATCGGCACAGGCGGTGCAGGGGTGAGTCAGGCAGCACGGTTGGGCGGGACGCGACACCGATTCTCCGGACGGGCCGTCCGGGGCCGCCCCTGACCCACTGGGGGTCGACGGACCGGGTTCGCTCAGGGATCCACCCTGGTGTGCCGGATCCCGCCGGACGCCAGACTCGAAGAATGTCAAACATCCCGTCATCCCCCATCCCCGCCGCCCCGGTTCGCCGCCTCACCCTGTCCGCCACGGATCGCAAGATCAGCGGCGTCTGCGGCGGCATCGCCGAGTACTTCGGCATCGACGCAACCCTGGTGCGGGTGATCGCGGTGGTGCTCGCCCTCTGCTTCGGTGGCGGCCTGCTCGCGTACCTGCTGGCCTGGGCGATCATGCCGAAGCAGTGATGCGCGGACCGGCCTGCCCGGCCGTCGGGCGCGGCGGATCCTGCCGGGCGGTTCGGCAGGCGACGGACCATGTCTGCCCCACCCTCCGGCACGGTCGACCATGCCCGCCCCGGCGGGGCATCGCCCACTGATCGGCACCGCAACACGGCGCAGAGCAGCGTTCGGCGGACCAACGGGCGAGGAGTCCGGTGAGCAACACGCCACGCCCGACCCGGACGCCGCTTCCCGGGCAGAACAGCCGCTCACCCGGTGCTGCAGTCGCCCCAAAGGGGCAGAAGAACCCCAACAGCCGGCCACCTCCGCGCGTGTCCGACGGATGCACCGGCACCCGTCGCCCGCAAGGCCGCCTATCTCGCACAGCCTCAGAGGCGGCTGAGGCCATTCGCATCACTCGGACGAAGGGTTCGGCGGCCGCCCACTGTTTGTCCCGGGCAGGCGCGTCGAGTGACATATGTGCAGGGAAATTGGGCGGCCGGCAGCCGTTTTTCCCTGCACAGACGTCAGTCGATCGCGGGTCCTCAGACCCGGAGACCGCCCTGCCCCATTCCGCGCGAGCCCCGCCTCCAGAAACGCCGCAAGGGCGGCCCCACCGAAGTGGGACCGCCCTTGCGTAGTGGAACAGTGCGACGCGAGCCGCGGAGAGAGCAGGACTTAGAAGTCCATGTCCCCGCCGCCGGGCATTCCGCCGCCGCCGGCCGGAGCCTTCTCCGGCTTGTCGGCGACAACTGCCTCGGTGGTCAGGAAGAGCGCCGCGATGGAGGCGGCGTTCTGCAGCGCGGACCGGGTGACCTTGGCGGGATCGATGATCCCGGCCTTGATCAGGTCCTTGTACTCACCGGTGGCCGCATCCAGGCCCTCGCCCGCAGGCAGGTTCCGGACGCTGCTCGGCCACGACGCCGCCCTCGAGACCGGCGTTGATCGCGATCTGCTTCAGCGGAGCCTCGATCGCAACCCGCACGATGTTCGCGCCGGTGGCCTCGTCACCGGTCAGCTCGAGGCCCGCGAGAGCCTTGGTGCCGGCCTGCAGCAGCCCGACGCCACCGCCCGCGACGATGCCCTCTTCGACCGCAGCCTTGGCGTTGCGCACGGCATCTTCGATGCGGTGCTTGCGCTCCTTGAGCTCCACCTCGGTGGCAGCTCCGGCCTTGATGACCGCAACGCCGCCGGCCAGCTTGGCCAACCGCTCCTGCAGCTTCTCCCGGTCGTAGTCCGAATCGGACTTGTCGATCTCGGAGCGGATCTGGCCGACGCGGCCGGCGATCTGCTCGGCGTCGCCGCCACCGTCGACGATGGTGGTCTCGTCCTTGGTGACAACGACCTTGCGGGCGGTGCCCAGCAGCGAGATGTCGGTGTTCTCCAGCTTGAGGCCGACGTCCTCGGTGATGACCTGGCCACCGGTCAGGATCGCGATGTCCTGCAGCATGGCCTTGCGGCGATCGCCGAAGCCCGGGGCCTTGACGGCAACGGACTTGAAGGTGCCACGGATCTTGTTGACGACCAGGGTCGCCAGCGCTTCGCCGTCGACGTCCTCGGCGATGATCAGCAGCGGCTTGCCCGACTGGATGATCTTCTCGAGCAGCGGCAGCAGGTCCTTGACGGTGGAGATCTTCGAGCCGTACAGCAGGATGTAGGGATCCTCGAGGACGGCTTCCTGACGCTCCTGCGTCGGTCGCGAAGTACAGCGAGACGTAGCCCTTGTCGAAGCGCATGCCCTCGGTGAGCTCCAGCTCGAGGCCGAAGGTGTTGCTCTCCTCGACGGTGATGACGCCTTCCTTGCCGACCTTGTCCATCGCCTCGGCGATGAGCTCGCCGATGGCCGGGTCAGCGGCGGAAATCGAGGCGGTGGCAGCGATCTGCTCCTTGGTCTCGACCTCCTTGGCGTCGGCGAGAAGCTGGGCGGAGATGGCCTCGACGGCCTTCTCGATGCCCTTCTTCAGCGCCATCGGGTTCGCGCCGGCGGCGACGTTGCGCAGCCCTTCGCGGACCAGGGCCTGGGCCAGCACGGTGGCCGTGGTGGTGCCGTCACCGGCAACATCGTCGGTCTTCTTGGCAACTTCCTTGACGAGCTCGGCCCCGATCTTCTCGTACGGGTCCTCGAGCTCGATTTCCTTGGCGATCGAGACACCATCGTTGGTGATGGTGGGCGCGCCCCACTTCTTCTCCAGGACGACGTTGCGGCCGCGCGGCCCCAAGGTCACCCTGACGGCGTCGGCGAGGATGTTCATCCCGCGCTCGAGCCCGCGACGCGCTTCCTCGTCGAAAGCGATCAGCTTGGACATGAGGTGTTGATCCTCCAGATTCGCCGAGTCCACGGGCGCTGTGGCCCCGTGGTTCGGTCAGCAGCTTGGGGATGGAGCTGGCCGGCGGAGGTGCCCGCGACGGACGAACCGCAAGGCCCGCGACCAATCGGTGGCCCGGACCTGGCGGATTCTCACCGCACCGACCTGGCACTCAGGAGTCACCGAGTGCCAACTCAGGTTTAGCACTCTGCGGCGGGAGAGTGCAAGGAGTCGGCAGCGGCGTCGAGCCGCCCTCGGACAGTCGCCTCAGCCGGCGCCGTCGACGATCGCCAGCCGTGCCCTGGTGATCAACTCGCCGCAGCTGCCGAAGCGGGACGCCGGATCCGGGTGCATGCCGCGCCGGATCACCCGGTCCAGGCAGCGGGGCAGCGCGGTGAGGTCGACAGCGACGGCACCCGGCCGGAGAGATGCCCGGTGACGACGGCCGGGACGTCGCCGACGTAGGGCGGGTGCCCGGCCAGGCAGGCGAACAGCATGCAGGCCAGCGAGTAGACATCCGATGACGGCCGCACCGGTCGCCCGCGCAGGTGCTCCGGGGAGGAGTAGCGCGGCGATCCGACGAAGTCGACCCCACCCCGCGAGCCGGCCGAACCGCCCGAGCCGTCCGCCAGGAAGCGGCACAGGCCCAGGTCGGTCAGGTAGCGCGGCGTCAACGCAGGTGTCCGTCCGGCTCGGGCTGTCCTCACCCGGATGCACCCGCCCGACCAGCACGTTCGCCGGCTTGACGTCCAGATGCAGCACGCCGGCCCGATGCATGGCGTCGAGCCCGTCGGCCACCTGCCGCAGCAGCACCAGCACCCGACCGACGGTCAGGGCCTGGGCGTTCAACTGCCGGGCCAGGTCCGCGCCGTCGATGTGCGGCATCACCAGATACGGCCGGCCCGGTGTTCGCCGGAATCGACGAACGGGCAGCACGCTGGGATGGTCGACGGCGGCCGAGACCCTGCGACTGCTCGTGGAACTGACGGCGGAAGTCCGGATCCGCGGCACTGCTCGTCATCGGCGACCTTGACCGCGACCACCGACGGCAGGACGGGTCGGTCGTCGTTGATCGCCCGGTAGACGACGCTCGACCCGCCCCGGCCGATGACCTGACGCAGCCGGTAGCGCCCGATGACCACACCATCGAGGTCCCTTGCGGCGAGATCGGCCGGCACACGGCGGACGCTAGCGGCCGAAACCGGTCATCTCGGGTAGCGACGCGCACTCCACCCCTCCTGACCTGGCCGACCGCGACGTCGCAGCCAGGCAGTCGCGTCGAGAAATCGACCACTCGGATCGGCCCGGCGCGTGAGAACTCGCCTCAACTCACCCAGGTCGACCGGCCTACTTATCCTCATCAAATGCAGCCGCTCGCGCCGGACCTGGGTCACCCCGTCGAACTCCGGGTGCTCACCGGGCCGAACCTGTATTTCCCGCGGCCGGCGGTCAAGCTCACGCTGGACGCCGCAGGGCGTGCTGGGCGCCGAACCGGCAGCCGTGGTGGCCTGGCAACGGGCGCTGCGGGTCCGCAACCCGACCGTCGGGCTGCCGCATTCGCCGACCCGCGCGCAGGCCGCCGCCGAGCTCGCCGCCGCCGTGGTCCGGCGCGCGGCCGGCACGCTGAGCACCCGGGTCGCCGCGGTCGCCCGGCCCGGGGACGACGAGACCGTGGTGGTGGCCTACCCGTTCCGGCACCGCGGCACCGCTGAGCTGTTCGGGCGGCCGTCGCCAGGGCGTTCGCCGCGATCACCGCGCACGGCGATCGACCCGGTCGTCGCCCTCGGCGAGGTGCCGGCCGCGCTGGCCGGCCACGACCCCGGCGAGACGGTGCGGCCGCTGCGGCCGTCCATCCCGGTGATCGCGGTGACCGGAACCAACGGCAAGACCACCACCACCCGGTTGATCGCCCACCTGGTCAAGGCCGGCGGCCGCACGCCCGGGATGGTCGTCGACGGACGGCATCTTCATCGACGGTGAGGAGGTGGAGACCGGCGACTGGTCCGGTCCGGGCGGCGCCGCCAGGGTGCTGGAGGACCCGCGGGTGCAGGTCGCGGTCACCGAGACGGCCCGCGGCGGCATCCTGCTGCGCGGCGTCGGAACCGCGGTCAACGACGTCTCGGTGGTGACGAACATCAGCGCCGATCACCTGGGGCTGCTGGGCGTGCACACCGTCGAGCAGCTCGCCGAGGTCAAGTCGGTCATCGTCCGGATCACCAAGCCGAACGGCTGGACCGTGCTGAACGCCGACGATCCGCTGGTCAGGGCGATGCGATCGGTGTCGAGAGCCGGCCGTGGTTCTACTCCCCCGACCCGGAGAACCCCCACCTGGACGAGGCGCTGGAGGCGGGCGGACGGGCGATCACGGTGATCGACGGCCGGATCGTCGTCCTCGGCCGCGGGCAACGACCCGACCTTCGTCATCGACGTCGCCGACGTCCCGTTGACCCTGGCCGGCGCGTCCCGGGTGAACGTCTCCAACGTGCTCGCGGCCACCGCCGCGGCGATCGCGATCGGGGTGCCGCTGGACGCGGTCCGCACCGGTCTGCGCGAGCTTCACCGCCGGCGCCGAACACAACGCCGGCCGGCTGAACGTCTACCTGCTGGGCAGCATCGCGGTCCTGCTCGATCTCGCCCACAACGAGGCGTCCCTGGCATCGCTGCTCGAGGTCGCCGGCGCGCTGCGAGCTGCCCGGCGGCGACCTGGCCGTGGTGCTCGGCACCGCCGGCGACCGGACCGACGAAGCCATCCACGCCATGGGCGCGATGGCCGCGCAGGCGGCCGACCGGCTGGTCGTCGCCGGTCGGGTCAAGTACCTGCGCGGGCGCGAACCGGGCGAGATGGAGGAGATCTGGCGGGCGGGCGCCGCCGAGGCCGGGGTGGTGCAGGTCGACGAATCCGTCGACGAGCAGTCCGGACTGATCCAGCTGCTGGACGCAGGCACCCGCCGCTGCCCGATGGTTCGGCGGTCGCCGTGTGCGCGCTGGAGCAGCGCGAGGAAATGGTCGCCGAGATCGCAGCGCCGAGGCGGCGCCGAGATGACGCCGACCGAGGTCGCCGCGCGGGTCGGCCAGCGGGCTGAGCCGACCGGCGTGCGTCGAGCGGACGCGCGGTATCAGCGCCGGGACATGCCCGCCGTCATCAGCCGGGCGGCGTCCCGCAGCAACTGCCCGTGAACGGCGTCGACGTGGTCGGCGACCGCGACCGACGGCGGGCAGTCCGGACGGCGGTTCGAACCGGCCGTGATGGATGCGGCCCTGCGGACCGGAGATCATCCCAGTCGACCGCGCCGAGACAGCCGACTTCGGAAAGGTGACGCACCAGGACGGCCGCCGCACTGTCCGGCGTGTCGGTCATCGCCTGAAGGCCGGCGGTACTGCACAGTGAATAGTGCAGAGAACTCATCAGCAATCCTCCCCAGAGGCGCGACGAGCGACTCCGCCGGCGCCGAACAGACCGTACCGCAGGTCTGGACGAATGCGACCCCGAGAACCGTTAAATCCCACCCGATTTGCGTAACGCCGGGAACCCCGTCGATGTCACTACGCATTGGCTACCGCCGACCGGGTTGACCTGGTCGTTAGTTCATCGAGGTGTTCCGTCCGGGCCGACGGGGGCCGCGGCGACTGAGGCTATGCCGGTCGCGCGGACCTCGACCTGCGCGTTCGCCGCCGCCACCAGCAGGCAGGATGGCGACCATGCGCACCGTCGAGGAACACGCTCGTGTCATTGCCGATCTGCTCGGTCCGACGCCGGCCGCACTGATTCCGCTGGCCGCACGCTGATGGATTGGTCCTGGCCGACGATCTCGTGGCGACCATCGATCTACCGCCGTTCGCGAACTCGGCGATGGACGGCTACGCGGTGCGATCCGTCGACGTCGCGAACCTGCCCGTCACGTTGCCGGTGTCGCAGGACATCCCGGCCGGGCGAACCGACACCGCGCCGCTCGCCGCCGGAACCGCGGCGCGAATCATGACCGGCGCTCCGCTGCCGGACGGTGCGGACGTCATCGTCCAGGTCGAACGCACCGACGGTGGCGCCGACGCAGGTACGGATCGACAGCGCACCGGCGGCCGGGGTGCACGTCCGGACCAGGGGCGAGGACGTCACCTCCGGGTCGGTGGTGCTGCCGCGCCGGAACGGTGATCGGACCCCAGCAGATCGGGGTGGCCGCCGCGCTCGGCTTCGCCGGAACTGTCCCTGCGACGACCGTTGCGGGTGCTGGTGCTCTCCACCGGCAGCGAACTCGTCGAACCGGGAAAGCCGCTGGGACCTGGCCAGATCTACGAATCCAACGCGCCGATGCTGGCGGCCGGGATGTCGGCGATCGGCGCACGCGTGACGGTCGAGCATTTCGTCGCCGACGACGTCGACGCCCTGCGTGCGGTGCTCGACCAGGCGGCCGCCGAGCACGATCTGGTGGTGACCTCCGGCGGCGTCTCGGCCGGTGCCTACGAGGTGGTCAAGGACGCGCTGACCGGGCACGGCATCGAATTCGCCAAGGTCGCGATGCAGCCCGGGATGCCGCAGGGCGCTGGGCGGTACGCGGTCGGCGATCGATCGGTGCCGATCGTCACGCTGCCCGGCAATCCGGTCAGCTCGTACGTGTCGTTCGAGGTCTTCCTCCGCCCGGCGATTCGCGCCGCCATGGGACATCCGGATATCACCCGGCCGACCATCACCGCACCCCTGACCACGGCGTTGACCTCACCGGCCGGCAAGCGCCAGTTCCGCCGCGGGCACGTGGACACCGTCGCCGGGACGGTCGCGCCCTGGGGCGGACCCGGGTCGCACCTGCTGTCCTGGTTGGCCGGGGCGGACTGCATGTTCGTCGTTCCCGAGGACGTGGACACACCTCGACGCCGGCGACGAGGTCGAGGTCTGGTTGCTGAGCTGACGGGGTACTGTCATCCGCAGCTCCGACCCTGCAGCAACAGCGACTCCGCATCACTGACCGAGGAGACCCACCCGCGTGCCCGAGGGCCACACCATCCACCGACTGTCCCGCGATCTGATGCGCGCCTTCGGCCGTCGTCCTGTCGCTGGCATCCACGCTGCAGGACCGCTTCGCCGCGGGCGCCGCCCAGCTCAACGGGTCGACGCTCACCCGCACCGACGCGCACGGCAAACACCTGTTCCTGTTCTTCCGCGCGGTGCGGCCGGCGGACCGGCTGGTGCACATCCACCTGGGGCTGTACGGGAAGTTCCCGATCGCATCCGTTCCGCCGCCGGAGCCCGGCGGCGCCCTGCGACTGCGGCTGCAGAACCAGGACAACTGGGCCGACCTGCGCGGACCGACCGCCTGCGAGCTGATCACCCCCGAACAGCGCGACACCATCCTGGCGCGACTCGGTCCCGACCCGCTGCGACCTGACGCCGACCCGGCCCCGGCCTGGGCCAGGATCTCCCGGTCGAAGATGCCGATCGGTGCGTTGCTGATGTCCCAGGACGTGCTGTCCGGGATCGGCAACGTGTATCGCGCCGAGGTGCTGTTCCGGGCCGGGATCGACCCGCACCGGCCCGGCCGCGAGGTCGATCACGACGAGTGGATGGGGATGTGGGACGACCTGTGCGCCCTGCTGCGCAGCGGCGTGCGGGCCGGCCGCATCGTCACCACCCGGCCGGAGGACCGACCGCGCCGTGGCCGTCCCCGGCGGGAGGATTCGTTCTACGTCTACCGGCGGACGGGCGAGCCCTGCCGGATCTGCGGCACCGAGATCCTGACGGAGACGATGGCCACCCGGAACCTGTTCTGGTGCCCGACCTGCCAGGCCGGCTGATCGGCGAGGACGACCGCGGCCGTTCGCCCGGGTTGGCCGCCGCGACCCGATCCGGCGCGCTGTCACACTGGTCCGATGGACAACCGGGTCGTCGACATCGCCGAGAAGTTCTCGCTCTTCTCCGAGCACTGGTCGCCCAAGGTCGTCGCCACGCTCAACGACTACGAGATCAAGCTCGCCCGGATCAAGGGCGAGTTCGTCTGGCACACCCATGACGACACCGACGAGCTCTTCCTGATCGTCGAGGGGACGCTCACCATCCAGCTGCGGGACGGGGATGTGACGCTCCGCCCCGGTCAGTTGTTCGTGGTGCCGCGCGGAGTCGAACACTGCCCGATCTCCGACGGCGAAGTGCTGGCGATGCTGATCGAGCCGGCCGGGGTGGTCAACACCGGCGGCGCAGGTGGCCCGCTGACCGCGGTTCGCGACGACAGCCTGTTGGGCTGACGCGGCCGCTGGCGCACGTGTCCGGACGCATCAAACCGCCGACGTCACCGCCCGCTGCGCAGCACCCGATGCTCGACCTGATCGCCGGTGGCGACGAAGACGTCGGCGGTCAGCTCGGGCGGGAAGATCCCGTGGTCGACCACGCCGGCCGCCGCGCCGAGCATCGCGGCCAGGGCACCTGGATCGTCGATCGGTCCCTGGTAGTCGCCGATGACGCCGCCGTCCGGGCTGCGCGGAACATCCCGCAACGTCACCGGTGAGATCAGCCGCAAGGTGGCCGCGAGACCGAACTCCAGCATCTCGACCGGTACCGGACCGTGCAGCCGCGGTACCGCCTTGCTGGAATCGGCGATGACGACGAATCGGTCGGCGGCGGTGGCGACGACCTTCTCCCGGGTGTGCGCGGCCCCGCCGCCCTTGATCAGCCAGCCGTCCGGGGTGACCTCGTCGGCGCCGTCGATGGCGATGTCGAACCGGTCGATGTTGCCGAACGGCTCGACGCTGCAGGCCGAGCGCCCGGGCTGCCTCCTCGGTCCGCGGTGAGGTAGCGACACAGCGCACGGTGAGCCCGCGTCGGGCGATCGCCGGCAGCAGGTACGCGACCGTCGAACCGGTCCCGAGCCCGACCAGCATCCCGTCCTCGACGAGCAGCGCGGCGGCCTCGGCCGCGGCCTTCTTCTCCTGATCGGCACTCATGACGCGGATCCTATGGCCGGCCGCCGACCGGTCACGAGCAGGCAGGGTCGCACTGGCGTTGCGGAGCTCCGTATCGAGGCCGGCCGCCGAACTGAGCGACCGCCGGCGTCACCGAGCACTACCCCGGGATGGTGCTCGGTAGCGCGTCAAGGTGCTCGGTAGCGGGCTAACGTGCTCAGACAGGGCTGCCCTGCTGCCCCCTGACTCAGCCCGCCAGATCCAGACCGACCACGACTGCGCGGTGATCGCTGCCGCCGGACAGCAGGACCTGGTCGGACACCGGGGTCAGCCCGCGGCCCAGCACGTGGTCCGGTCGGGTCAGCGGGAACGACGCCGGCCAGGTGAAGCCGAAGCCGCCCTTGACGGTCTCGCGGGAATCGGCCAGCTCCGCCGTCAGCGCGGACAGCGTCGGGTCGGTGCCGGCGGTGTTCAGATCGCCCATCACCAGCACCCGGCTCAGTGGGTCGGCGGCGACCAGGGCGGCGAGTTCGTTCACAGCGGCATCCCGATCGGCGGTGTCGCCCGGGCGGACCGAGGGCAGGTGGACGGCGTAGACCGCGATGTCACCGGCGTCGTGATGCACGACCACCCGGAACGCCCTGGCCCAGCTCATCCCCAACTGCAGCTCCTGCGGCTCGTCCATCGCCCACACCGACCAGAGCCCGACGGTGCTGACCCGGGCCTGGTGGGCATAGGTGGCGTCCAGCACTGCCGTCGCGCCCGCGGAGGACGCGACGATCTCCTGGACCGCGACGATCCCGGCGCCACTGGTGGCCAGCGTGTTCGCGGAGGCGACCGGGTCGGTGTTGGCCGCGCCGATGTTCTGCGTTGCGACCGTCAGCTCGGCCGCTCCAGCTGCATTGGCGGGCATCAGTTGCGGGACGAAGACCACCGACCACACCATGAGCGACACGATCACCGCGGACAGTCCCCACCAGGCGCGCCGGACGGCGGCGATCGCGGCGAGCAGCACCAGCAGCACGGCGGTCCACGGCAGAAAGCTGGTCCACGCCGTCCCCATCCCGTCCCACGACGGGATCGACGGGGCGAGCAGGATGCCGGCGGTCACGGCCAGCGCCAGCACGGCGATCAACAGACCCTTGAAAGAGCGGCGCGGGCGGCGCGGATCCGTCGTCGGTCGCGGGGAGCCGAACTGGTCCCGGGGTGCTGCGAACTGCCCATACGCTGCCGGGTCGGCAGCGCCGGTGAACGACGCCCCGAGGGGTGCGGGAACAACCGGACCGTCGGAGATCCGTGACATGGGCATTGTTCTGGAGGTCACCGGGTAGGGACGTCCGGGAGGGGTATCGGGTTGCCCGGAGACCGCGAAGAGTCCTCCATCGCCGGAGTCCGGCACCGGCGGTAGCGTGGCCGTGCCACCTTCCGCGGGTGGCAGGCAGCACCGATGTGGTCCGATCCCAGGAGGAGACGCAGTGGCGAAGGCAGATCGTCCCGCAGGTCCGGAACCGGTTGCGGGCGGACACAATCCCGACAACGACAACCAGGGCCTGCCCACCTTCAGTTCCCGGGACTGGGTCGCTTCGGCCGAGGCGCTGGCGGAGCGGCGTCCCGACGTCGCCGTGGTGGGTGCCCCGTTCGACATCAACACCACCTACCGGCCGGGTGCCCGGTTCGGTCCGCGCGCGCTGCGATCCGCCGCGTACGACCCCGGCACCTACCACCTCGACCTCGGCCTGGACATCTTCGAATGGCTCGACGTGGTCGACGCCGGCGACGCGTACTGCCCGCACGGACAGTCGGCCCGCTCGCACCGCAACATCGAATCCAAGGTCACCGACGTGCTGAAGGCCGATGCCTTCCCGGTGGTCATCGGTGGTGACCACTCGATCACCTACCCCTCTGCGACAGCCGTGGCGCGGAAGTACGGCTGGGGCAAGGTCGGGCTGCTGCACTTCGACGCGCACGCCGACGCCGCCGACAGCATCGAGGGAAACCTGCATTCGCACGGCACCCCGATGCGCCGGCTCATCGAGTCCGGCGCGATCCGTGGCCGCAACTTCGTCCAGGTCGGCCTCCGTGGGTACTGGCCGCCGCCCGCGGTGTTCGACTGGATGCGCGAACGGGAGATGACCTGGCACCTGATGAACGACGTCTGGGACCGCGGCATGCGACCGGTGATCGCCGATGCGATCGCCCGGGCCGGCGACGGCTGCGACTGGCTCTACCTCTCCGTCGACATCGACGTCCTCGATCCCGGGTTCGCGCCCGGGACCGGCACCCCGGAACCGGGCGGGATGAATCCGGCCGACCTGCTGCGCGCAGTGCGGTCGATCGCGTTGGAGACCCCGCTGGTCGCCCTGGACGTGGTCGAGGTCTCGCCGCCCTACGACCTCTCCGAGAACACCGTGAACAACGCCCATCGGGTGGTCCTGGAGACCCTCGGCGCGCTGGCCAGCAAGAAGCGCGCGCAGGCCGGTGTCGCGGCCACCCGGCCGGGGACCCTGCCCGACCCGGCGACCCTGCGGTACCCGACCCAGCCGGAGAGCTGGTCGCGGCCGGCCGGACCGGACGACGTCAACTCCTACACCGAGCACGACCACCACCTGCAGGGCGACCGCGAGGACCACACCTGAGCGGCGACCGCCCGATGAAGATCCTGATCCTGGGCGGCACAGCCTGGCTCGGTCGCGAGATCGCCGGTCAGGCGGTGGCTGCCGGACATGACGTCACCTGCCTGGCCCGCGGTGCGAGCGGGTCGGTCCCGGAAGGCGCGACGTTGGTCGTCGCCGATCGGCTCGATCCCGATGCCTACGCCGAGGTACTGACCGACTGGGACAGCGTCGTCGAGGTCTCCTGGCAGCCGGGATTCGTCCGCGGCAGCCCTGACCGCGCTCGCAGATCGCGCCCGGCACTGGACCTACGTCTCCTCGATCAGCGTCTACGCGCCGGATCTCGTGACAACGCGGGATGAGACCGACGCGCTGCTGCCGGCCACCAACCTTCCCGCCGTCACCCGCGAGCAGTACGGCGAAGCAAAGGTGGCCTGCGAGATCAGCTCCAGGCAGCAGGTGGGCGATCGGTTGCTGATCGCCCGGGCCGGCCTGATCGGCGGGCCGGGCGATCACACCGGCCGGACCGGTTACTGGGTGGCCCGGGCCGCCCGTGACCGGCAGGCGCCGATGCTGGTGCCGGATTCGCCGGACCAGCCCACCCAGGTGGTCGACGCCCGTGATCTGGCCGGGTGGCTGCTGGCGGCGTCACACGCCGGCACCGTCGGCACGTTCGACGCCGTCGGTCCCGTCAGTCTCGCTCGCCGAATGGATCGCGTTGAGCCGGCAGGTCGGTGGGCACACCGGGCCGACCATTCCGGCGGCTCCTGCCTGGCTGCTCGAGCACGGGGTCGCCCCGTGGGCGGGCCAGGATTCGCTGCCGCTGTGGATCCCCGGGCCCGATCACCTCACCCGTTCCGGCGCCGCCGCGACGGCCGCCGGGCTGCGTCATCGGCCGCGGGTCGACCTGCTCACCGACCTGCTCGGCTGGGAACGCGACCAGGGCCTGGACCGGGATCGACCGGCCGGGTCTGACCGCGCGCCGGGAGCAGGAACTGCTGGCGGCACTCGGCAGTTAGCAGGCTGGGACGGTCCCTGACCTCCATGTCGTGGCGCACCAGTGCCACCTGACTCGCTCCGGCCGACGCACCACCCGACCACGACGATGGAGAAGCCCCAGATGCTCGAGATCAGCACCCTCGGCTGGATCGTGACGATCGCCGTCATCATCGGTCTGCTCGCGCTCGACCTGATCCTGGCGGCAGCCAAACCGCACGCCGTGGGGTTCAAGGAGGCGATTGCCTGGTCGATCTTCTACATCGCGGTGGCGATCGCGTTCGGCTTCGTCTTCTGGTACTTCGCCGGCAGCGATTTCGGGACGCAGTATTTCGCCGGGTACATCGTCGAGAAGAGCCTCTCGGTCGACAACCTGTTCGTCTTCGTGATCATCATGACCACGTTCGCCGTGCCCGAGGAGCATCAGCACAAGGTGCTGACCTTCGGCATCATCATCGCGCTGATCCTGCGGGCGATCTTCATCGTGCTCGGTGCGGCGCTGCTCGAGCTGTTCGCGGTGATGTTCCTGCTGTTCGGCATCCTGTTGATCTACACGGCGATCCAGCTGTACCGGCATCGCGACCAGGACCCGGATATCCAGGACAACGCCTTCGTGAAGCTGACCCGCAAGGCCATCCCGGTGACCGACGAGTACGACGGCGGCAACCTGTTCACCCGGATCGACGGCAAGCGGTTCGCCACCCCGCTGTTCATCGTGCTGATCGCGATCGGCAGCACCGACATCCTGTTCGCGCTCGACTCGATCCCCGCTGTCTTCGGGGTCACCGAGGAGGCCTACATCGTCTTCGTCGCGAACGCCTTCGCGCTGCTCGGCCTGCGCGCGCTGTTCTTCCTGGTCAAGGGCTTGCTGGATCGGCTTGTCTACCTCTCCACCGGGCTGGCGATCATCCTCGGGTTCATCGGGGTGAAGCTGATCCTGCACTGGGCGCACGGCATCTGGCCCGGGACGCCGGAGATCAGCACCAACCTCTCGCTGATCGTGATCGTGGTGGTGCTCGCCGTCACGACGGTGGCCAGCCTGATCAAGAGCAAGCGGGATCCGGACACCAAGGCGCACGCCGGATCGCTCCGCAACCACCCGGACGCGGACCGTGCGGCTGGACACTGACCCCGCGCCGATCAACTTCGTCGGCGCTGATCATCGTGACGATTTTGGTACCGGTGAGGCAGGAGTCGACGACTTCGTCCGCGCGGAGCTCGGCTCGGTCACGCGTCGTCCCCCGCGGTGCGCAGCGAGCTGAGCCAGCCCATCACGTGTCCGGGGGAACCCTGATGCCGGCCGCTCCACGGCACCATTACCGTCGATGCCATGAGCACTCTTGACGACTGGATCGCGCAGGCATCCAGTTCCCTCGACCTTCCTGCCGATTCGATGACGAACGACCTTCGCGACGAACTGCTCGACCTCACCCGGGACGTCGCGCACGGCGTGGCCCGGATTGCCGGACCGCTGACCTGCTATCTGGTGGGCGTGGCGGTCGGTCGCGGCGCCGACGCGTCACAGGCACTCGCGTCGCTGACCGCGCTGGTCCCGGCACCCGAGGCGGACACCGCCGTGGGCGGCAAGGCCGGAGCCGCGTCATGAGCTGGCTCTCCTGGATCTTCTTCGGAGCCCTTGCCGGTTGGGTCGCCTCGCTGGTGTTGCGGGACAAGCAGCGCGGGTGCATCACCAACATGATCACCGGCATCCTGGGTGCCGTGCTGGCCGGCTTCATCTACCGCTGGGCCACCGGCGTGCCGTGGAATTTCGGCTGGGACTGGGCCAGTTTCGGCGTCGCCTGCCTCGGGGCGCTGGGATTGCTGCTGGTGATCAACCTGGTGACCCGGAGATCGATCAACAAGTAGTTGGCCCACCCGGCCGGTTGGTGATGCCTGCCGGCACAGTCAGGCGGGTGGCATCACCCGTCGGCTGCGGACGGCGATGTCGCCGCCCACCCGGCCGATCATCGTGCTCAGCACTCGCCGGGCGGCGGTCAGGTCGGCGGTCCCGCACTCGGCGGTCAATTCGGCGACCAGCTCCGCCCGGACGGTTCGCGAGGCCTCGACGGCGGCAAGGCCGCGCTCGCTGAGTGCCACCCTCCGCGCCCTGGCGTCGGCGGGGTCGACGTTCAGCGCGACCCACCCGCGGCGCTGCAGATCCGCCACCGCCTTGGAAGCGGCCTGCTGGGTGACCTCCATCCGGGCGGCCAGCTCGGTGATGGTCCGGTCGGCCCCGACCAGGTGCTGGAAGATCAGCCCGTCGCCGAACCGGATGCCCTCGAATCCCTTGCTCTCCAGGCGCTGTCGGATGTCGTCGGCGGCCGCCCACCCGGCGAACAGCGACAGCAGAGTGACGTCCAACGTGTCGAGCTCAACGGCGCCGGACGTCGCGCCGGATCCGCTTTGCCCAGCGCCATCGCTGCTGCCACCCATCCCGGCTTCGTTGATTCCCACGTTCACCTCTTTACCCAACCATAGTTGTGCAGTACATTCCACAACCATGATTGTGGAAAAGTTCGTCGACATCGCTCATCGCATCGTGTGGTGCACCGTGGCAACGGTGGACACCAAGGGCCGTCCCCGCAGCCGGGTGATGCACCCGTACTGGGAGCGGACGGAGTCCGGACTGACCGGGTGGGTGATCACCAGACCGACGCCACTCAAGCGATCGAGCCTGCGTCATTCGCCGTTCGTGTCCTGCTCCTACTGGGATCCGGCACACGACGTCGCGGTGGCCGAATGCGCGGCTGGGTGGGAGACCGATCCCGACGAGCGCGTCCGGGTGTGGGCGATGATCGCCTCGGCACCACCGCCGGTCGGCTGGGATCCGTCGTCGATCTTCCCGAACGGCCCGACGGATCCTGCCGCCGGAATGCTGCGGCTCAGCCCCTGGCGGCTGTCCTCCAACGACGCCGCCAATTTCGCGGCCGGCGGACCGGCCGCCGTCTGGCGGAGTGTGCCGACGAGAGACGACGTCCCGGCCTGACCGCTCACACCATCCCGGACGCGCGCTCCGGTCGGATGCGGATCACCACCCGCAGATCACGAATCATTGCCCGCCGGTAGTCGTCCCAATCCGGGTGCTCGCCGCTGATCGCCCGGTAGACGGTGTCCAGCAACTCCAGAGCGTCCGGCTGGTCGACGATCTCGGCCCGACCGTCGACTTGCACCCACGACCCGTAGAACTTCTCGTTCATGATCAGCACGGACACCTGCGGATCGCGCCGGATGTTGTGCACCTTGGCCAACGGCGCCCTGCTGGAGATGCAGATCTGGCCGTCCACCAGTCCGGAATTCACCGGCGAGAGCTGGGGTCGGCCGTCCCGACGGCGAGTGGCCAGCACGGTCCGACTGTGCGACGCGACGAATGACAGCGCAGTGGCGAGTTCCATCGGCATAGTCTGCGCCGGGCGGTACGCGCCGGAATATTCGGGATGGGGGCCGCGGCATGGGCTTCGGGACGCTGGCGATCATCGCGGCAGCGGGCCTCGTCGGCCCGTTGCTGGCCCTGCGGTCGGGCTGGAACCTGCCGATCGTCCTGGGCGAGCTACTTGCCGGGATCGTCCTGGGCAAGACCGGGTTCGGGGTGCTCGAGTCCGACGATCCCACCTTCATGTTCATGGCCGACATCGGTTTCGCGCTGGTGATGTTTGTTGCGGCCACCCATGTTCCCGTGCGGGACCCGACACTGCGCAAGGGCATCGGCCGCGGGGTGCTGCGGGCGGCCGCGGTCGGGGTGATCGCGACCGGGCTGGGCATCGGATTGGCGTCGCTCTTCGGTACCGGAAACGCGCCGCTGTATGCGGTGTTGATGGCCTCGTCGTCGGCGGCACTCATCCTGCCGATGGTCGATTCGCTGGGCCTCGGCGGCCCCGCGGTACTCCAGTTGCTGCCGCAGGTGGCGATCGCCGACGCCGCCTGCATCATCGCTCTGCCGTTGATGATCGACCCGGCGCACGCCGGCCGGGCGGCGATCGGCGTCTGCGTGGTGAGCGCCTGCGCAGTCGCGTTGTTCTTCATCCTGCGCAGGCTCGAGCGCTCCGGGCTGCGCTTGCGGTTGCACCGACTCTCGGAGCGACGCAAGTTCGCGCTCGAGCTGCGGATCAGCCTGTTGATCGTGTTCGGGCTGGCCGCGATCGCGGTCGCCGGTCACGTGTCGATCATGTTGGCGGGCTTTGCCTTCGGGCTGGTTGTTGCCGGAATCGGGGAGCCACGTCGACTGGCCAAACAGCTGTTCGCGCTGACCGAGGGCTTCCTCGCTCCGTTGTTCTTCATCTGGCTGGGCGCCTCGCTCGACGTGCGGGACCTCGCCGATCACCCTTCGCTGATCGTGTTGGGCCTACTGCTCGGCATCGGGGCCATGCTCGCGCACGTCGCGATGCGGGTGACCGGCCAACCGGTGGCCATCGGCGCCATCGCCTGTGCGCAGTTGGGCGTTCCGATCGCCGCCGCCACGCTAGCGACCCAGCTCGACCTGCTCGGCCCCGGCGAGGCACCCGCCCTGATCCTCGGAGCCCTTGTCACCGTGGCGATCTCAACGGTGGCCGGTGGGGTCGTCGCGAGAACCACGTCAGGATCGTCGGAATCAGCCGCACCGGACCTGAAGTAGGCAGAGCCTGTGGCGTTGGGCAGTGGTGTTGGCAAGCACTGTCGCCACCGATCAGGTTCGCGTCAGGTCCGGCGGAGACCGGTACCCGCCCACCAGGTCTGCCAGCAGCTCAGCGAACGTGATCGCAGTGTCGTCCTCGAACCGCGGTCCGACGATCTGCAACCCGACCGGCAGTCCAGCGGCGGTCATCCCGACCGGCGCCACCACCGCGGGCAGCCCGGCCAGTGAGGCATGCGAGATCCAGAACGGTTGATCGTCGTACGGGCGATCCCCATCGACAGTCGCGATCGTCCGATCGGCGAACGGGCGGTCGTCGTGCCGGAACGCGGTCGTGAACGTCGCCGGGCAGAGGAAGACGTCCACATCGTCGAAATAGCTGGCCCACGCGGCAATCGAGCGCTGCCGCCGTGATTCCTGGCGCGCGATCTCGCTGAACGGCGCGAACTCCTGCTCCGGGTCCTGGAAGGCGAAGAACAGCCCGACCTGAAACCCGAACGACTCGTAGTCGGCAACCGGGTCGACGCCTTGCGGCCAGCCCTCGACAATCGTTGCGCCCGCTTGCTTCAGCGTGTCCACGGCGTCCGACAGCACGGCCAGGACGTCACTGGCCACCGGTGCGCGCTGATGATCGAGGACGACACCGATCCGGAAATCGGCCGTTCGCCGGTGACGTGGCTCCGCCAACCGCCAGCTGTAGCCCGCGGAGTCGGGTGCCTCCGGACCGGCCGTCGCGATCAGGGCCGTGCGAAGATCCGCGGCCGACCTGCCGAGTGGTCCCACCGAAGACTGGTAACGGAACCGGCTTGCCTCCGCGGGTGGTCCCGGCGGCTGAAAGCCGGTCAGCGGGACGATCTCCGCGGAGGGCTTGAGGCCGTACACGCCACAGAAGGACGCCGGGATGCGAATCGAACCGACAAGGTCGGAGCCGTATTCCAGGTAGCTCAACCCCGCGGCGACTGCGGCTGCGCCACCGCCGGTCGACCCGCCGGGCGTGCGATCCAGATCCCAAGGATTGCTTGTCACGCCGTAGATCTCGTTCGCCGTCTGCCCGTAGTCGGACAGCATGAAATGCACGTTGGTCTTACCGATCACGATCGCACCGGCGCGCTGCAACCGGCGCACCACGGTCGCGTCCTGTGGTGCGATGTAGTCGGAGAAGGCGGGATTGCCCCACGTGGTGTGCAGGCCGGCGACGTTGAAGCTGTCCTTGATCGTCATCGGAACTCCGTGCAGCGGCCCGATCTCGGCCTGTCTGGCAGTCGCTTCGTCGGCAGCGAGCGCTTCCCGCATCGCCTGTTCCCGACGAACCTCCACGACCGCGTTGATCGGCGGATTCACCGCTTCGATGCGGTCGAGCAGCGCGGCGGTCAGCTCACGCGACGAGATCACCTTGCGCCGCAACAATTCTGCGGTTTCGGTTGCGCTCCCACTGAAGTCAACGGCGTCCATGCAGCGGCTCCTGTAGCTCGGTGACCCAATTCGCCTGGTCGGCGTCGACCACCAGGTAGACCTCCCGGCTGGGCCCGAGTGCGCGCTCGCCGTTGCTGTCGATCCACCCCGCCATCGTCTGGATGGAGGTCATCACCTCGTCCATCGAGCCGCGGTGCACGATGGTGGCGGCCCGCTCGACCGCCGGCAGATCGACGATCGAGATGTCCTCATCGGCCGTCTCTTCCACGTTGACCGGCATCGCCGCGTGGACGACAACCTCACCGTCGGGCCGGTTTTCGTAGTACGCGATGCCCGGCCCGACCAGCGACACACCGAGTCGATCGAGCCGCACACACAGTTCGTCGAACAGTGGTCCGACAACGGGTCCGATGGCTGCCGGTTCGAACCCGGTAGCCATCCCGCGGAGTTCCGCGACCCGGACGGCGGCAACGCTCTTGATGACGATGTCTTCGACCGGCATGAAGCCCTCTCGTTCGATGATGGCGAGTCTGGCCTTCACCTGGGCCAATCTCGCGGTGTCGTCGGCCACCTGCGATTGGAGTTCCGCTTCCCGTAGGCGCAGCATTCCCTGCAGTTCCTGGGTGCCGATCTTGTCGTCGAGGATCGACTGCACCTGCAGCAGCGTGAATCCCAGGTCCTTGAGCGCGACGATCCGGTTCAATCTGGCGAACTGGGCGGCCTCGTAGGACCGGTACGCGGTCAGCGGATCGACGTGCGCCGGCCGCAACAACCCCACGGCGTCGTAGTGCCGCAGCATGCGAACCGATACCCGGCCGTGCCTGGCGAACTCTCCGATGCTGAACATGATGGCTTCTTTCTAGGACCTGACACCGTGTCAGGGTCAAGCGCTGTGTTCGGCTCCATCGCCGTGTTCAGGTCAATCTGTGTTCAGGTCAATCGCTGTGTTCGAGGTCAAGCGCTGTGTTCGGAGTGCTGCGCCATCATGGATCCGGCGGCGAGTCGGGTCCATCGAGGGGCAGTGCGACCTCGAAGAGGCCCGCGCCATCACTTCTCAGTCGACACCGACCATGGCGCCGCACCGAGGACATCGGATGGGCGGTTCCCCGGGGACGAACAAGCCGCAGTCCGGACACACCCGCGGTGCCCAGCAGACCGGGTCGCCCCCGATGTCAGGAATCTCCCCGGCATGCGGTTGTTCGGTCACCGGGTCTGGGCCGCCTGGCCCGTCGCTCGGCGCGAGTCCGTCATGGTCGATACCGCCCGCATGATCGATACCGCCCGGCTCGTCCTCAGACATCGAGCACCGCCGTTCGCACGGCCGCCGCCAGCCACCGTTGGTAGCGATCCACCGACCAGCCCCTTTCGAGCACCAGTCGAACATACGGTCCGGCGTCCATCGCCAGCCAGCAGAGATCCGCGGCCGTTTGCCTGGTCATTCCTTGGCGCAGCGTTCCGATGGCGGCGAGGTGAGCCACGAATGCCTCGGCCCCTTCGTGCCGGTGGCGATCCGATGTCTGCAACAGGGCCGCCGCTTCCGGGTCGACGTACGCAGCAGCGGTGAGAACGGCACCGATCGGCACCGCTCGCACCGCCGTTGCTGTGATCATCTCGGCCCACAGTCGAACGGCCTCCGCCTGGTCGTGGGTGGCCAGAATCTGCTGAACCGGCGCCCGGTCCGCCATGGCAACCGGCTCGTCGTCGCCCACCAATGACCAATCGAAGGCGTCCTTCAGCAGGGCAAACTTGCTCCCGCCTGCGGTGAAAACGGTCTTGCGGCTCACGTTGGCCGCAGCGGCGATTGCCTCCATCGTGGTGCCCGCATAGCCGCGCTCGAGAAAGAGTGCGGTTGCCGCACTCACGATGGCCCGGCGGGTCGCTCGCGCCTGATCATTTCGCAGCGGCGATTCGTAGACGCGTTTTGGCGCTGAGGTCACTCCGGGCTCCAGAAAAGGCTTGACTGCGAGTGCTTTCGCGCCCATTCTCTGTATTGACTACACCGAGAGTAACACGAATGGGGAGATCAGGGTGGAGGTCGCGATCATCGGCGCCGGTCCGACCGGCCTGATCATGGGGATCGGTCTGGCGCGACGAGGCCATCGGGTCGTGGTGGTCGACCGCGACCCCGGTCCATCGCCGGACGGCAACTGGCGCGCCGGGGTGTCATGCAGTTCCATCACGCCCACTCCTTCCGACAGCAGATCGTCGACCTCGTCCGGTCGGAAGCGCCGGCGGCCTGGCAGAACTGGCTCGCCGCGGGTGCAGAGCCGGTGGAAATGGCTCTGCCCGACGGCCCGGTGGTCCCGGTCGGCGTTCGCTCCCGGCGGGTGACTTTCGAGACGGCACTCCGGTCAGCAGCTATTGCTCAAACCGGCCTGACGATCAGGACCGGTCACGTCGACGGGGTTGCCGTTCGGCGGGGTCGGGCGTCCGGGCTCGTTGTCGACGGGCAGGAGATCGCGGCCGATCTGGTGCTTGATGCGTCGGGTCGGTCGAGCCGGGTCACCAGATCGCTACGGACGGCGCCGGCCATCGGTGGGTCGTGCGGGATCGCCTATGTGGATCGGCAGTACCAACTGCTCGCCGGTGTCCCGATGCCGCCGCTGCTCAATCCCATTGCATGGCAGGGGGACTACGACGGCTATCAGGTGATCATCTTCCTGCACGAACGGGGTACCTTCTCGGCGCTGATCATTCGGTCCGACCAGTGATCGATCGCTCATTCCGTTGCGGCACAACGAGGCCTTCGAGGCGGCGGCCCGGGCCATCCCGGGGCTGGCGGCGTGGACGGATCCCGCGGTGTCCCGACCGATGACCGACGTGTTGCCCGGCGGACCGCTGCTCAACGTCTACCGGGACCAGCGTCGCGCCGACGGCGAACTGGCACTTCCCGGACTCGTCTTCGTCGGCGACGCGGTGTGCACCACCACGCCGAACTTCGGTCGCGGTATAGCGACCAGCTATCTGCAGGCCGGTGAACTGCTCTCGCTCATCGATCGGCACGGTGCCGACGGCGAGTCGATCGGGGAGGCCTTCGACGCATGGTGCGCGGTCAACATGCGGCCCTGGGTGCAGGACCACATCCAGATGGACGATGCGCTGGCCAGGAGGTGGAGCGGCGAGGACATCGACCTGAACAACGGTCGGCTTCCGTCGGACCTGATCATGGCTGCGACGGCAAAGGACCCCTCGATCGGTGCCGTCATCGGCCCCTACCTCGGTATGCTGGCCCTGCCGTCGAGTCTGGACGTCGTGGAGCCGAAGGCACGAGCGGTGTATCGCACCGGATGGCGACGACCGTTCACCGATGGCCCCGACCGACACGAGCTTGCCGCCATCGCCTCGAACGCGGTGCACGCCGGCGTCTGATCGCGACAACGGGTAGCGAGGCGGCGCACCTTCAACTCTGCCGGCGAGATTGCCCGCATGCAGGAGACTCTCGCCGAGAGCCTGTGCGCCGGAGCGCCGGCATGTCCAGCGGCCTGATCCGAGCCAGCACCCCGGCCGGCGGAACAATATCCGCTATCCCAAGCCTGCCGATCCAGCAACCCAGCACCCGGACCTGCGGAACGAGATCGGCGACCTCAGCCTGCCCGCCGACAATCTCAGCGCCAGGTCATTGGACCCTCATCAGCGGGTACTGCCGTGCAGTGCGCCGGGGAAGCCAAGCTCAGACTCGGCGGCCGAGGAAATTCAGCAGGCGGGTCTGCTGATCCGCACCATCCGCTGCCGGCACCTTGGTGCCGAACGCGTGCGGGATGCGGATCTCGCCGTCCTCTGGGCGAAGCATGTCGGTAGCCAGGGCCACCGCTTCCGGATCCAGCCTTTCGTCCTGTCCGGTGGCCCTGGCGAAATCCCAGGTGTGAATGAGTGTGTCGGCGCATGCCATGCGCTTCACGAACGACTCGAAGGGCAGCGAGCCGAATTCGTCGCCCAATCGGACAGTTGCCACGAGTGGGATCGCGCAGTGCACTTCGCACTCCGCCAGTCGCCTCCCGCCAAGCTGTGAGGAGATCCTCGCCCGGCGCCGGTGCGGAGTAGGAGGAGCCGTCGAGACCGGCCAAAGCGCGGCGATGGTTGCGAATCACGTGCGCCGCAACATCCCACGAGGTCCAGCCGTCGCACGGTGACGCCGCGGACCACTTGTCGGCCGGACACTGCGCTAGCAAGGTTCCGAACCGCGAAGCAATGCGCTGGTACAGCGCCTCGGTATTGACCTCCTGCATCCCCACATCATGTCTGATGCTCACCATCGAACTCTCGGCCGTCCCTGAGTGGGATACCGTCGACCGTCGAGGCCGCAATCAGTGTCACGTCGGCCACGACCCGCTGCGACGGCGTCGGCGGGTCCCCGATTCCTATCGAGATCGCTTCAGCGGTCGTCGAAGTCGTCCGCCGATCCGGCCTGCGCACGTTGCCCGATCACCTGGAGCTCATCCCACACCGCACGGGCCTGGTCGACGCAGACGACGACCAGGTCGCCGGGATTGGCCCACTCGACCCCGGCCTTGGTGGCCTCGATCTCGTCCAGCACCACCTCGATCTGCTTGACCCTCGCGCCATCCGCCTGCGCTTCCTTCGCGCCCTGCACAATGAGCCCGGCCGTCTCCCCCGGCGCCCGACCGCGCAGTCGTACGTCCTCCCGGACGATGATCCGGTCGAAATGTTTGGCGGACTCCAGCCCGAGATCGATCATGTCCTGATCCCGCCGGTCGCCGGCAGTGGCGATGACGCCGATGCGCTGCGGCCGCTCCCACGACGCACTGTCCTCGAAGAATCGGTCCACGAATCCGCCGAGCGCGATCATGGCAGGAGCGTTGTGGCAGTAGTCGACGATGACCTTGATGCCCTTGACCTCGGTCATGTTCATCCGGCCGGGTGCGGAGTAGTACGACGGCGTGAACGATCGCAGGCCGCCCCGGATGTCGCCGAGATGCGCTCCGGCGCAATAGGCGGCACCTGCGGCAGCCATGGCGTTCTGCACGTTGAACATGGCTTTGCCGCCGAAAGTCGCCGGCAACAGGTGGGTGTAGGCGATGGGCATCCGCCGGCGCCCGTGGACGAGCACGATCAGATCGCCCAGCTCGCTCGGCTCGAGGATCACCGCCTTGCCGCCGCGGCGGCAATGGTCAGAGATCATTCGGTTGTCCGGCACGATCGAGAACCAGACGACTTCACCGGACGACGCCCGGCGCATACCGGCCACCAGCGGGTCGTCGGCATTCAGCACTGCTGCACCGTTCTTCGGTACCGCTTCGACGATGACCTGTTTGACCTGGGCCAGTTGCTCAACGGTGTTGATCCCCCGCAGACCGAGATGGTCCGGTTGGACGTTGAGCACGACCGCGACGTCGTTGCGGGAGTACCCGAGCCCTTCGCGGAGGATGCCGCCCCGGGCAACCTCGAAGACTGCGAAATCAACGCGCGGATTCTGCAGCACCATCCTGGCCGATCGCGGTCCGGAGGCGTCGGACTTGATCACCAACCGGTCGTCGATGACGATGCCGTCAGTGGAGGTCATGCCCACTTTGCGGCCCATCCCCTTGAAGATGTGCCCGATCATCCGGCTGCAGGTGGTCTTTCCATTCGTGCCGGTGACCGCCACGATCGGGATTCGCGCACTGGTCCCTGGCGGAAACATCAGATCCACCACTGGTTTCGCGACGTACTGCGGGTCACCGATCGTCGGGTGCGAGTGCATCCGGAATCCCGGCGCGGCATTGACTTCGCAAATCGCCCCGCCGGTCTCGCGGACCGGTTGGGTGATGTCGGGGCACAGGAAGTCGATCCCGGCGATGTCCAGGCCGACCACACGTGCGGCCTCTTCGGCGATGTCGATGTTGTCCGGATGGGCCTCGAAGGTCCGGTCGATGGAGATGCCGCCGGTCGACATGTTGCCGGTCAGCGCCAGCTTGACCATCTCGCCCCGCGGCGGGACATCGGACATCTCGTAGCCCTGCTCACGGACGAGGTCGATCGCGCCCTGGGTGACGTCGATGCGGGTGAGCACCTTCTCGTGTCCGACCCCGCGCCGAGGGTCGGCGTTGGTGACCTCCACCAGCTCAGCGACCGACTTCACACCATCGCCGATGACGTGCGCCGGCACCCGCTCCGCGATGGCGATCATGTGCCCGCCCACGACCAGCACCCGGTAGTCCTTGCCGGTGATGAACGACTCGACCAGGACGTAACCACGCCGGGACTGGTCGTACGCCTCCTCGAATGCGGCTCGAACCTCCTCCTCGCTGTTGAGGTTGATCGCCACACCACGACCATGATTGCCGTCCAACGGCTTGAGGACCACGGGATAGCCGATTCGGCGAGCCATCCGGACGGCGTCGTCAGAGCGCCGGACGACCTCTGATGTTGGTACCGGCAGGCCGGCGGCTGCCAGCAGCCGGTTGGTCAATTCCTTGTCGGAGGCGATGTCGACCGCCAGCGAGGACGTCAGCGAGGTCATGGTCGCCCTGATCCGTTGCTGGTTGACGCCGTGACCCAGCTGCACCAACGAGCCCGAATTCAAACGTTGCCAAGGAATGTCGCGCGCGATCGCCTCGTCCAGGATGGCCTGGGTCGAAGGGCCGAACGCGGCGCGCTGGCACGTTCGCAGATAGTCGTCATGCTCGGTGTCGAAGTCGAAATCGTCGTCGACGATGGAATTCCCCGGCACCAGATGATTGACCAACCTGACCGCGAGCCGGCCGGCCAGGGTTCCCACCGTCTCGTCGAGATAGCCGTAAATGACGTTGTAGACGCCGTTCTCACCGGTGGAGCGGGTCTTGCCGCGGGTGATCTCATGACCAGCGGTGCGTTCGAGCTCCAGGGCGACATGCTCGACCACATGTCCGGCCCAGGTGCCCTCCACCAATCGTTCGACGAACCCGCCATCTCGGCCCCGCGAGCATTGGTGGTCGTGCAGGCCGGGGAGCAGCGCAAGGAGTGACTCGGTGAAACCGGGCAGGGTATCGGTGGGGAACTCCTCCAACCTGCCGATGTCGACCACCATGTGGACTGCGGGTTCGTAGGAGTAGTAATTCGGCCCGCGGTAGACGCGGGTTTCCCGGATGGTGATGTCAGGCGTGCCCGCGGGGGTACCCGTCGGCGCGGATGCTGCTGTCGACTCCGTCATATAGGCGCCTTTCCAACTCCAGTCCGGTGTTGGCATTCTGCCCCCCAGGCCCGACGGGCGCGCTACCGGACCTGTTGAGCGAGCCGAGTTGAATCCGAGCGTGCCGGTGTTCGGCGCTCCCTTGGGTAGCAAGTGCTCGCGAAGGTCGCGCAGTCCTGGGCACCGGGTTTTCGTAGTGGACACGGCGTCGCTCGAGCGGCCGGCCGCCGGCACTACCACGCCCTGGGAACCCGGAGGATCCGTCAATCCCATCATCTTCTGACCTTCACTGTGATTCGCACTCATCATGCTCTGGACTCCAGATTCGAACATGTGTACGATAGCATCCAAGAGGCAGGAGGGCCAGAGTGATCTCAGATCCCGCAAGAGCGCAACAAGAGTTGAACCCGGATCCGAGAGATCCCTGGTCAGTGGCCGACAGTTGTCGGACCGGCTTCGATGATCCCGATCTGCTGCTGCCACCAGATCCGGCTGACGATGTGGATTCCGACGCCGACTTCCTGTCCGCACACATGATCGAGTACTTCGCTCAACTGCCCGAAGTCACCACCGATGCGCCGGTGCCGCCGCCCAGTGACCAGGAATTCGCCGCTGACCTTCTCGAACGCGGCGCAGACGAGGCAGTCGTCGTTCTGGCCTCGCTTGATCCCGGCCCGAGGACAGCGGCATTGATTGCCCAGCTGAACCCGTCGTCCCTGTCACCTCGGGCGATGGTGTCCGTCATCTCCGCGACGGAGAAGCTCGCTTCGTGGGTCCAAGCACGTCAGCATCGGTGGCTGGCAGCCTTCGCCTGTCCGGGCATCGCCGCCCCGACCGGAGCACTCAAGGAGTACGCCAGCCAACCCGGACAACCCCTCCATGACGGCGGCGCGAAGACCGGGCTCGACCGGCTCGACGGTATGACCGATCTGACCAGTTCAGGATCGGCGGTCCACGGCGATCCCGCCATCGACACGGTGTTGGAAGAGGTCGCGATCAAGGTTGCGGCGGCTGAGGTTGGTGCGGCACTTCGGCTCTCACCAATCGCGGCCAGCCGGCGAGTGTGCCAGGCAGTCGACTTCGCCATCGAATTGCCCGCCACACTCCGTGCGCTGGAAGCCGGCACGATCGATCGAGCCCGCTCGTTGACGATCGCCGAACGAACCCAGAATCTCCCGACCGAACTTCGGCGGCGGGTGGAGCGGGCCGTCCTCCCGAAGGCGGTGGCCCGTACACCGGGTCAGGTGCGTGGAATCGTGGATCGGGCGGTGATTGCGGTGGATCCGGAGGCGGCGAAGAAACGACATGAGCGTGCGCTCAGCGAGAGAAATGTCGGTTGTCGACCGGGCGAGGATGGCATTGGCATCTTTCAGGCCCAGCTCGCCGCCGATCGAGCGCAAGTTGCATTCGGTGTCATCGACCAACTCGCCTATCAGTTGAAGCGGAACCGCGACCAGGCCTCGGACACCAGGGGAATCGGTGCACTTCGCGCCGATGTGTTCGGCGATCTCTTCGACCAATTGGCCACCACTGGAACCGTCACCATTCGAAAGACGTTGCAGCACCGGGCCAACGGCGAAGGCACGAATATCTCGCCCAGGCAGTCAGGCGAGCAACCGCATCCGCAAGCCGGCACCCCGGCAGGCAACGAAGGGTCACCGGCGGGTCCGCCGAACCAGGCGACGGCCGCTTCATTTCCTGATGCGGGCGCCGAGCCTTCATTTCCCGACGCAGGCGCCGAGCCTGCAACAAATTCGACGTCGCAAGGGTGCGCCGGCCCGAACACGCCGACTTCGGACACAGACATCGAACCCGTCGACGATGCCGCCCACGGCAAGGACATCGACTATATCCACGGCGGGCTTCCTCACGCCCAAACCGCTCCAGGCTCGGTGGAGCGCGCGGAATCCATTCCTCCACAAAAGTTCCCCATGCCAATTCGACAGCATCGAGTGGAGGAGAACACCACAGATCGACAGCAAGATGGTGCGGACGCTTATTCTCATCCGCTCCTGCACGAACATGCCTGCGGGTGCCGACCGCCGAATGAATGGTCGGACACTGCATGGGGAACGCATCATGGCCGACTCACGCATCTCAATGTGACCATTGCACGAAGCACGCTGTTCGGTGATGACGATCGACCGGGGGAACTCGAGGGACACGGAGCAATTCCGGCCGACCTCGCCCGCGCCATCGCGACCAGCGCAGAGACGATCACGGCGATCGCCATTGACCCTTCGTGCGGCACCGGATTAGATCTCGGCCGCACCAGCTATCGACCGCGTCTCGCGCAACGCGATCACGTCACGACCCGCGATCAGACCTGCCGGTTCGTCGGCTGCCGCCAGCCGGCCCGACGCTGTCAGCTCGATCACTCAAATGAATTCTGCCCGGGCAAATCCGACGGAGGCGTCACCTGCCCCTGCAATTTGGTCTGCTTGTGCCAGTTCCACCATGGCCTGAAGACGGGCGGATTATGGGATACGGAGCAATTGAAGGACGGCACGGTCATCTGGACGAGTCCGACCGGGCGAACCTATGAAACGCAACCGCGGCAGTGGCCAACCGAGACCGACGATGCACCAGTGCACCCACCCCGGCCTGCCGAAAACGCCGATGATGAAGGGGGAATCATCGAGACCCACAACTCTCCTGACGCCGCACGCTCGGCCGAGCAGGTCGAGGCCAGCAGGAGCGGACATTCCGCCGAGGCCATTAGCGCTCGCCAGAGCGCGACCCCCGCCGAACCCCTCGGCCCGACGCGAGAGCACGACCTCCGCCGAACCCCCCGGCCCACGCGAGAGCGCGACCCCCGCCGAACACCCCGGCCCGAGCAGAGCCCGACCCCCGCCGAACCCCCGGCCCACGCGAGAGCACGTCCTCCGCCGAACCCTCCGGTCCACGCGAGAACGCTGCCGCCGCCGAAACACCCAGGGACAACGGTCACTCCGACGATGACCTTCCCCCGTTCTGATGGGATCACAGCTCCTGGATTCGTCTCAGCGCGATCAGGCACCTTGGCGCAATGCAGTGATCGGCTCGATCGCGGCGGCTTTCAACGCCGGGTACGTTCCGGCCAAGAGTCCGATCACTCCCCCGAGCAGCGGAGCCAGTATTCCGACCTGGGAATCCAGAATCGGCGTCCAGGACTTCATGATCGATACCGTCAAGACGGCAACGATTCCTACGGCGGCGCCCACCAGACCGCCGATCATTCCGATCATTCCGCTCTCGGTGAGGAATTGCCCCGCGATCTGCCGCTTCCGCGCACCGAGCGCTCGCCGCAGTCCGATCTCCCCGGTGCGCTCCATCACGGACAACAGCGTGACGTTCGCGATCCCGAGACCCCCGACCACCAGAGCGAGTGCACCGAAGGCAAGGAACAGCGTGTTCACATCCGAGCGAACGGCCGCGCCGAGACCACCCGGCAACGGTGGGGTCTCGACGTCGAACGCCTCCGGATTGTTCGGTTCGACCGCACGTGCCGCCTGTGCGCCCACCTGCTGCGCTGCACCGAGCATCGTGCGGATATCCAGTTCTGCCGGCGCCTCGAGCCCGAAGGCGTCCCTGGCCGCACCGTTCGGGATCACCACGGCGTCCAACAGTTCCGATCGGCGTTGCACGTCGTCGAAGATGCCGATCACCGTGAAGACCTTGCCCCCAATGAAAACCGTCGGCCTGCTGTCGACCCTGTTGACCGCGAGTTGCTCCGCGGCGCGGGCGCCTAGCACCACGACTCGATCAGCCCGCTCGTCGTGCCCCTCATCGAAGAACCGTCCCGTGATCAGCTGTCCTCGTTCGGTGGCCAACAAACCCGCAGAGCCTGCAATCACCGGAATCTCCCGCGATCGGGGCGCAGTCGGATCGACGATCTGCACGCCGGAAACGGCATCATCACCCAGGTCGAGTTCGGTGAACGTGCCGGCGGCCTCGACTCCCGCCAATCGCTCCACTCGATCGGCCGCATCGAAAGGAAGCACAGCAGCGCCACCGACATCCTGCGGTGCCCCCGGCGCTTCAGGTGCAGCGGTCACCACCACCCGAGTCGCGCTGATCGCGTCAAACCGATCGGTGATCTGCCCGGCCGCGGTCTGGCCGATCCCGAGAGTTGCCACCAGCGCAGCGATTCCGACGACCGTGCCGAGCATGGTGAGCAGCAGTCTTGCGGGCCGGGATCCGATGCCGAGGATCGCCTCGTCGGCCATGTCGATCACCGAAGACCTCATGATGAACTCACCGCACCGCCGGCCGGCGGAAGCCGGCGCGCGGCAATCAAAAGCCGATGCTGCGCCCGCGACGAGATCTGTGATCCCACCGCATCGATCAGTGCCGACCCCATCGCGAGTTCAACTCGCCATCGGCACAGCGAACGAGATGGCGTCGCGACGTCAGAAGCCGCCAGATCCACCACATCGATCAACGCCGGGCTCACGACGAGCTCACTTCGCCATCGGCAATCCGAACCCGACGTTGCGCCCGCCGACTGATCTGGTCGTCGTGGGTGATGACGGCCAATGTCAGCCCCGCCCTGTGCAATTCGTCGAAGAGCTCCATCACCCCCATGGCATTCGCCTGGTCGAGGTTGCCTGTCGGTTCGTCGGCAAGCAGCAGGGCGGGCGAACCTGCCAACGCCCTGGCGATCGCCACCCGCTGCCGCTCGCCGCCGGACAACACCGTGGGCAGGAAGTCCATCCGAGACGCCAATCCCACCTGTTCCAAGGTCTCTCGCGCACGAGCCCGACGCTCGGACCGTGGCACACCCTGGTACAGCATCGACAGCATCACGTTGTCCAGCACCGACCTTCGGGGAATGAGATGAAATGCCTGGAACACGAATCCGATCCGACCGCCCCTGAGCGCACAACGCCGACGTTCGGTGAGAGTCGCGACGTCTACCCCATCCAGGTGGTACGTCCCGGAGGTCGGCCGGTCGAGCAGACCGAGCAGGTGCAGCAGAGTCGACTTGCCGGAACCGGACGGGCCGATGATCGACAGATACTCGCCGCGGTCGATTCGCAGATTGACGTCCCTGATCGCCGTCACCGGTGGATTTCCGGGGAACACCCGGTTGATCCCGGTCAGCTTCACGACAGCAGATGGAGGTGATGACGCACCTGGCGTAAAGGTCCGCGACGGCTGATCAACCGAAGACTTCAGGTCGGAGAATGATCCATGGCTGAGCACATGCTCGTGGCTGGCCGGGGGCGCAGGGGTGGCCGCCGGACCGAAACCGGGAGCCCAGCCGGAACCGGAAGCCGATTCGGACGCGACAGCCGGGCCGGGGGCAGCCGTACCGGGACTGACAGCCAAACTGGAGGCGCTCGCCGATCCGGGACCGACAGCCAAACCGGGACCGACAGCCAAACCGGGACCGACAGCCAGACCGGAGGCGCCCGCCGATCCTGAGCCGACAGCCGATCCGTCATCGTCGGCCGCGCCAGGCGCAGCTTCCGGGTCCGGCCCGTCGCCGTGGCCGGCCTCGCGGGGTACCGCGGCCTCGTGAGGTACAGCGGCCTCGTGGGGTACCGCGGCCTCGCGGGGTACAGCGGCCTCGCGGGGTACAGCGGCCCTCGCGGGGTACAGCGGCCTCGCGGGGTACAGCGGCCTCGCGAGTGGTACAGCGGACTCGTGGGGTGCAGCGGATCCATGAGTGAACAGAGCCGGCCCGATTGAATAGAGCTGTTCGACGGCTCGGTCGCCGGGAACTGCGGATCGCGCATCGGCCGGTTCGGCAGCGGCATCATCAGAAGATTTGTGCCCCAACGGATTCATCGACCCACCACGACCAATGAATCCGGGCCGAGGGTGTCGGCCGACTCCGCAACGGGCGCGCCGTCGGCGTCCAGGGGATGTACCTCGACCTGCCCCGCGGCCGTCAGCCCCGTCGACACCCGCTGGAAACGGGTGCCGGCGCCCTCCACTCCGAGCACCTCGACCTGGGTGTTGCCCTCGGCATCGGACAGCAACGCCGCCAATGGCACCGCCAGCACCTCACCGTTGGTACTCGCCACCTCGATGGTCACTTTGACGTTGGCTCCGCCCAGTGCAGTCACCTGTTCGACGGTCAACTGACCGGGATCCATCAACACTTCCCGACGGGTCGCGTCTTCGGCGTCGGACGTCGGGGGCGACGTCGCCACCGATGAGATGGTGGCCGTCACCGCCCCGAGCCCGGGCACCGACAATTGCGACGTCATCCCCGCCGCCAACAGCGCCGCCTCGGATTCCGACACCACCACCCGCACCTGCAAGCTCGCTCCCGACACCTGCATGATCGGACCGTCGATCGCCGCCCCGACCTCGACCAGAACCTCATCCACCCTCCTCGGCAGGCTGGTCAGATACACGATTTCCCCCGGCAACGGTGTCGCCACCGCGGCTTCGGCCTCCGCCAGCGCGTTTCGGGCCTCGTCGAGCGCCTCTTGAGCCGCATCGACAGCCGCCTGTTGGCGCGACGTGTCCGGGTCCTCCAGCGCCTCGTCGCGTTGTGCCTCGGCAATTTCCAGCTGGTCCTGCGCCGACTGGACCGCGGCCGTATCGACCGGATTCGAGGCCTTGGCCTGGGCGAGCGCGTTCGCCGCAGCCGTGACGGCCGCCTCGGCCGCCAATTGAGCAGACCTGGACGGACCATCGCCGGCTTCCTCGAGCGCCGCGGCCATCTCGTCCCGCTGCTGCTCCGCAGCGCTCTCCCGCTCGCGGGCGGCCTCCAGCGCAGCCGTTTCCTCGGGCGACGCGGTCGGGGCCGGATAGCCGACAGCGGCATACAACGCGGCGACGGCGGCCGCCAGTTCGCCGTCGTACTGCCCGTCCGCCTCGCCCGGGCTGTAGCCCAACCGCGCCAACGCTTGCTGCAACTGGACCACATCCGGCCCGGTGCTGCCCGGAGTCAGCGTGCGATAGCTGGGCAGCGAGCCGTCGAGGACGATCACCGGGCGGCCACTGACCTCGGCGAGAACCATCCCCTCGGTCACCGCGGCGCCCGCCTCCGGCACCCGGCCGGTCAGCACCGGGTTGCCCGTCCCGCCAGGAACGGTGACCTGCACCGGGTCGGAGTAGTTGACGTCCCCGCGGGTCACCACCTGCGAATGCAGCACCGTTCGGGAGACCGGCGCTGAGATCGGTCCTGCCGGTGGCGGCGCCGTTCTCGCTGCCGACTCGGCGGGTGACAGGACGAACGACGCTGCGACGAATCCCCCCACTCCGGCGAGCAGCGCGCATGCGGTCGTGATCACGATCAGCCGGCGCGGTGACACCATCAGTTGCCACCGCCGGTCACGTCCCGATACCGCTCCAACTCCTCCAGGTGGTCCTGGACGAACTGCTTCTCCAGCTCGACCCGGACCTCGTCGTGGACCGTCTGATAGTCGCCGCGGCATCCCAGATCGGTGACCGCCAAGGCGATTTCCTCCTCACGCAGCTCTGCGACCAACACCGGGTCCAGTTGCGGGGCGTCCTGCGATCCGATTGCCGTCACCGACGCGCCACCACCCTCGACCGGGCTGAACTCCCAACCGTTGAGATCGGCCCACTTCGAAAAGATGGAGTTTCGGGCGTCTTCGATCTCGGTCATCCCGGGATACCCGGCATCGGCAACGCAGTTCGACCATTGGGTGACCAACGGCGACACCCGCGGATCGTCATCGACTGACGTCGCCAGCTTCCCGAGAGACTCGAACAGTGACGTGAATTCTTCGCCGTCGAACTCCGCCGGCTCGCCGTAGACCTCGGCAGATGCTGTCGGGAAACAGCCGGTGGGGCCGTCTTCGGCGCTCGATGTTGCCTCCGAGGAGGGGGTCGCGTCCGAGGGCGCACCGGAGGGCGCAGTGGCATCGGAGGGCGCCGTGGCATCGGAGGGCGTGGTGGCATCGGAGGGCGGGGTGTCACCGGACGGAGGCATCGCACCACCCGGTGCGGCAACCGGACCCCCGCCCGCCGGACCGGCGACCGCAAGCCGGCCCGGGCCGCCGGACCCGGACATGGTCATTCCCGAGCCGTAGAGGGCCTTGTCGTAGGCCGCCCGTTCGGAGTCGGACATCCTCTCGGTGATCGCGGTGTTCGGATCGTCGGACGAGTCCGGCGTCGGCGCGTCGACAGTGGTGATGCCGTAGCCGTAGGTGGCTGCCCACTCGCGGTCGCCCTCGATCATCGGTTGCATCTCGGGAAAGGTCGGCACGTATGACAGGTATTCGAACCCTGCCTCTTTCATGCATTCGACGACGAGTTGCTGGACGCGTTGTTGCTGCTCCTGGTCTGCGTCGTTGTCGCTGCCGTTGATCGACACACTCATCCCGGGTCCGCCTCCCACGCCGCCCCCGAGGTATTCGGTCAACGGGCTGTCCTGCGGGGAAGACGTTGCCGTGCCGTCAGAATCCTCGCCGCAAGCCGCGGAGGTCAGCAGGATGACGCCCACGGCCGCTGCGGACAGCGTTCGCTTCATGTTGTTTCCCTTCGTCGCCGGATGCTGCGACCGGACCGGCCGCCGGTGGGCCGTGTGAAACCCACCGGGCTCCAGTTCTAGAAGCAGGCCGGTTCACTGCGGGTTCTGCTGGTCCTAACCCGGCCCTAACCTGGTGGCGAGCAGGCTGGATGAACAGGCGGGAACCCGGCACGCAAAGTCCGGGCTGCCACCGATCGGTCGGTCGCCCGAATCCGATAGGCCGAACGGACGACGGAGCTCGCCGACCTACGGACGACCCTGACGCGACTCTGGGAAGGAGCCCGGTGAGACTACTGATCGTCGAGGATGAGACCGATCTCGCCCAGGTACTCGCCGATGGCCTCCGCCACGAGGGCTTCATCGTCGATGTCGCGGGGGACGGGGCCACGGCGCTGGCAACGCTGGGTACGACCGACATCGACGTGGTGGTGCTGGACCGCGACCTCCCCGTGTTGAACGGCGACGCGGTCTGCCGGGCGCTGGTCGCCGCCGAACACCCGGCGCGGATCCTCATGCTGACCGCGGCCGGCACGCTGTCCGACCGGGTCGCCGGTTTGGACCTCGGTGCCGACGACTACCTGGCCAAGCCGTTCGCCTATGTCGAACTGCTCGCCCGGATCCGGGCACTGGGTCGGCGCGGCGGGACCGGAGCGCGACGGCAGATCCTGGAATGCCAGGGCGTTCGGTTGGACACCGATCGCCGGATCGCCGAACGCAACGGGCGGCCGGTTCGACTCACCCCGAAGGAGTTGGGCGTGTTGCAGGTGCTCCTGGAGGCCGACGGCGGTGTCGTCACGCCGTCCGAACTATTGGACGCGGTATGGGAGGACCCTTTTGACCGCTCGCGCAGTGTCGTGAAGGTCGTCGTCTTCGCACTCCGCCGCAAACTCGGCCTGCCGCCGGTGATTCACACCGATGCCGGCCTCGGCTATCGGATCGGATGACGATGAAAGCCCGGAAGAGTGCTGTGCGGTGGAGCTTTCGCACGAAGTTGGCGGTCACCATCGCCTCGGTCTTCATCGTCGCCGGGCTCGGACTGATGACGGTGCAGTACCTGGTGGTCACCGGACTTTTCGGCCAGGCGGTGGCCACCAGCACCGATCGCGTCATTCAGAACGTCATGTGCACCGACGCGCAACTGTTGGATGCCGGCAGCGATGCAGGTATCGCCATTGGCGGTGACACCACAGCCGACACGCAAACCGGCACCGGCTCGGCATCCGGCACCGACGCACCGCCCGCCGAGCTGGTGTCGTCCTGCACCATTGCCGTCAACGACGGCGCGCCGGTGGCCGGCACGCTCCCCGGAGACACCAGAATTATGGTGGCGCAGGCGATCCCGGCCGACGGTTCGGTGCCAGGCGTCGGGACCGGAACCGACGCGGGTGCCGCCCTCACCGCCGTCGCGGGCGGCGGGCCCGCCCAGGGCACTGCGCTGAGCGCCACGGATCCCAGTGCTTCCCCTACCGGCGGGCCGGCTGATTCTGGACCACAGACGTCGATGGCCGGCGTAGCGGCGGCCGGTGCGGTCGGCATCTGGTACGAAGCGCAGTCGACCGAACTCGCCGACGACGTCCTGACCCGGTTGCTTGTGCTGTCCGGCGTGGTCCTGGTGGGGTTCGCGGTGATCGCCGCCGGCATTGCCTGGTGGCTGGCGCGGCGCTCACTGAAACGGATCGGCGAGGTCACCGCCATGGCCAAGGACCTGTCGACCGAAGACCTGCACCGCCGCATCGAACTGCCGGGTGCCCGGGACGAGATCAAGGAGCTCGCCGACACCATCGACGAGATGCTGGACCGCCTCGAATCCGCCTTCGCCGCGCAGGATCGCTTCGTCGCCAACGCGTCACACGAACTACGGACGCCGCTGACGATCTCCCGCACCGCGTTGGAGATTCCGCTGAGCCAGGGCCGCGTCCCGGTCGACCTGCAACCGGCGGTGCAGACCGCACTGCGGGCGGGCGAGCAATCCGACCGGCTGATCGCGTCTCTGCTGACCTTGGCGCGCCGGGACGAGATCGCTGTCGCGGTGTCGGTCGATGTCGCCGAGATTGCCGACGAGGTCATCGACGCGCTGGCCGAGCCGCTGGCATCCGCCGACCTCACGCTCGACCAAACGCTCTCGCGCACCGTCGTTGTCGCCGATCAGACCATGCTGGTCCAGGGTGTCACCAACCTGCTGGACAACGCGATCCGGCACAACATCGATGGTGGCCGGATCTGGGTGGCGGTCCGGCAGAGCCACCCGGGAACGACGGCCATTCACCGATCCGCGGAAAACCTATCGGCCGACCGATCGAGCCGCGCGGCTCACATCGACGACCCCGCTGCGGGAGTGGTCATCACGGTCGAGAACACCGGCCGGATCATCGATCCCGGCGACATCGACCTGCTGACAGAGCCGTTCTACCGAGGCGATGATTCGAGGACGGCGGTGCCGGCCACGAAGACGAGGCCGGGCACCGGCGTAGGACTCGGACTGTCGATCGTCGCGTCGATCAATCAGGCACACCACGGCCGACTCCGCATCACCGCCCGCGACGGTGGTGGACTGCGGGTGGAATGGTGGATTCCGGCGGAACACTCGGCGGAGCAACAAGACGAGATCTCACCGGAGAGCTAGTGCGGGATGTCGGCGGGCCCGGCGTCGCTGCAGCGAGGAACTGATCCGACTCCGTACCGCCGGCCTGCGTCGCAACAGCGCCGGCACCGCTCCGGCGCCGGAGTGCGCGGCTTTACCGGCAGCACCGGCACCACCAGCACCAGCACCGACCTGCACGACAGTGGCGAGATCCTTGGTACGCGCCGGATATCGCAGCGATTGCACCCCGAGCAGCTCGGCGCGCTCGTCCTCCGACAGTCCGCCCCAGATGCCGTACGGTTCCCGCACCCGCAACGCATGATCCCGGCAGGCGAGCAACGCCGGGCACTGCCGGCAGATCTGCTTCGCCCGCTCGATCCGGTTCTCCCGGGCCGCGTTTCGTTCTGCCGGCGGGTGGAAGAACGTCGCCGAGTCCATTCCCCGGCAGGCAGCCGCGCCCTGCCATTCCCACACCTCGATCAATGGCACCGGCAGTCGTTGGGTGTCGGCCATCTCGCTCCCTTGTCAGTGGTGGATGAAGATGTCAGTGGTGGATGAAGAATTCCTGAGCCGGCTCGATCGGCAGCCGTCACCGAGGGGCGCCGCCGGGAGCAGCGCTCGCTGGTCCCAGTCTTTCCCCCGGGCGACCCCGACGAGTCCCGACCTGCCCGGCAGACCCATGGGCCGCTGAGCCGGTCAGGCGACCTACCGTCCAGTACTTCGGGTTCTAGCCGTCGAATTCGATCCGGGGGTACTCGGGCCGCCACATGGCGTCGTGGACCTGTTGGATCGGGTCGTGCAGGTCGACCTGCGCGAGGCCTTCCTCTACTGCGGTGGTCGCGACCGCGATCGCGACCGCGGCGGACACGGCCCGCAGGTCGGTCATCGGCGGCAGCAGGGAGGCACCTGGCTTGGTCGGGTCCGACAGCTGCGCTACCGCATCCGCGGCGGCCGCGATCATCCGATCACTGATCCGGGTGGCCTTGACCACCGCCACCCCCAACCCCAAACCGGGGAACACCAGCGCATTGTTGGCCTGCGCGATCTGATACGTCCGGTCCTCATGGGTCACCGGGCCGAACGGGCTCCCGGTTGCGGTCAACACCCGCCCGTCGGTCCAGGCGATCAGATCCGCCGGCAACGCCTCTGCCTTGGACGTCGGGTTCGACAGCGGCATGATGATCGGCCGGTCGACGTGGCTCGCCATGTCCTTCACGATCGGCTCGGTGAACGCGCCGGCCTGGGTCGACGTGCCGATCAGGATCGTCGGGTGCGCGTGCGCCACCACCTGTGCCAATCCGATCGGACCCGACGCAGGCGCCCATCCGGCGACCTCTTCCCGGGACCGGGCATACGGCACCTGGAAATCCAACAACCCCGGGGTGTCACCCATCAGCAACCCGGTCCGGGACAGCGGGTAGAACCGGCGGGTCGCCTCCTGCGGCGACAGCCCCTCCCGGATCATCTGATCCCGCATCATGTCCGCGATCCCCAGCCCCGCGGTACCGGCACCGTGGATCACGATCCGCTGATCCCGCATCCGGGTCCCGGTCGCCCGCAACGCAGAGAACACCGCCGCCATCACCGTCGCCGCGGTGCCCTGCATGTCGTCGTTGAACGTGCACACCTGATCGGCGTACTTGTTCAGAATCCGGCGGGCGTTCGTCGCCCCGAAATCCTCCCAGTGCAGCATCGCGTTCGGGAACATCTTGCTCACGGCCGTCACATAGGCGTCGATCAGGTCGTCGTACCGCTGATCGCGCACCCTGGCATGCCGGGCGCCCAGGTACATATCGTCGTTCAGCAGCTTCAGGTTGTCGGTGCCCATGTCCAGCACCACCGGCAACACCCGCCGCGGGTGCACCCCCGCCGCCGCCGTGTACACCGCGAGCTTCCCGATCGAGATCTCGATCCCGCCGACACCCTGATCGCCGATCCCGAGGATCCCCTCGGAGTCGGTGGCGACCAGCAGGTCAACATCGTCCGGCCCGAGACCGGTGTTCCGCAGCGCGGTTTCGACGTCCTCCGGATGATCGACCGACAGGTACACGCCGCGGGTGCGGCGGAACTCCTGACTGAATCGTTCGATCGCCAGGCCAACGGTCGGGGTGTAGACGACGGGGAGCATCTCGGAGATGTGCTCGGTGAGGAGCCGGTAGAACAACACCTCGTTGCGGTCCCGGAGATTGGCCAGGTACACCCACTTCCGAAGGTCGTTGGCCTGCTCGAGGTACTGGGCGTAGACCCGGCGCAGCTGTCCTTCCAGGGTGGACACCCCGGTCGGGAGCAATCCGGTGAGTCCCAACGCCTCTCGCTCGGCCAGCGTGAACGCCGTCCCCCGATTGATCGTCGGCGCCGCGAGCACGGCGCTCCCCCTGGAGTGGATGTGCGCCACCACGCCGCCGGCGGTGGAAACCAGTTCGTACGGGCCGTCGCTCATGTCATGCCTTTCGTCGGGAGTGTTGCCACGCCAGGAAGAAGTCTGGACCTACTGGACAAGGGGGGCCATCGGTTCGCTGAAACCGTGGCGCGCGCTGTGCGGGACTGGGGTGCAGGTTCCTCCGGGCGCGGGTTTTCTACCACCCCGCGCCCGGAGGGGCCCTGGTTGCTGAAGCGTTCTGCTCCAACAGATCTACTCGCGCCGGACCACGTCGGAACCGAGGCGCGAAGGCGACTCGTACCGTCAGTGGGTGGCGGCGATTTCCTTGGTCTTCTTGTAGGCGGTGGCGTCGGCGCGGTGTTCTTCGGCGGAGTGTTCGTCGAGCATGTCGGTGTCGTCGAAGGGGTCTTCACCGGTGAAGACGCGGTTGGCCTGGGGCCGGTCGATTTCCTTGACCCAGTGACCGATGACCAGGGTGGCGACGGCGTTGCCGGAGAAGTTGGTCAGTGCGCGGGCCTCGGACATGAACCGGTCGACCGCGACGACCAGCCCGACCCCGGGGACCAGGGCGGGGGCGTGGGAGGCCAACCCGCCACCCAGGACGGCCAGGCCGGCGCCGGTGACCCCGGCGGCGCCCTTGGACGCGACGATCATGAACACCAGCAGGGACAGCTGCTCGGACCAGGACAGCGGCATGCCCAGGGCGTTGCTGATGAACAACGACGCCATCGTCAGGTACATCGCGGTGCCGTCCAGGTTGAACGAGTACCCGGTCGGGACGACGATCCCGACGACCGGGCGGGACACCCCGAGGTGCTCCAGCTTCGCGATCAACCGCGGGAGCGCGGTTTCCGAGGAGGAGGTCGCGACGATCAGCAGGTATTCCTGCCGCAGGTAGTACAGCACCTTGAAAATGCGAGAATCCGGTGGTGGCCTTGAGCAGCCCACCCAGGATCACCACGATGAACACGATGCAGGTGGCGTAGAACGTCAGCACGAACAAGCCAAGGGCGCCGATCGCGGCCCAGCCGGCGTTCCCGACGACCCCGGCGATCGCGCCGAACGCGCCGATCGGGGCCAGCCACATGATCCCGGCCAGGATCTTGAACACCAGTCGTTGCAGCACGGTGACCGCGTTCAGCACCGGTTGACCCTTGGCGCCAAGGGCCTGCACCGCGAACCCGACCAGCAGGGCGACGAACAACGCTTCCAGCACCGACCCGGACGTCAACGCCGAGACCAGGGTGGTGGGGATGATGTCGATCAGGAAGTTCCCGGAGGTTTCCACCTCGGGCACCGTGTACGTCGCGGTCGATGCCGCGGTCTTGAGCGCGTCACCGGGGGTGATCAGGTTTCCGACCAGCAGGCCCAGGAACAGGGCGAACGTGGACATCACGATGAAGTACAGCAGGGCAAGGCCGCCGACCTTGCCGACCTGGGAGGCCTTGCGGACCGACCCGATGCCCAGCACGATCGTGCAGAAGATGATCGGCCCGATCATCATCTTGATCAGGTTCACGAACGCGGTACCGATCACCGCCAACCCGGCGGCCTGCTTACCGAAGATCAACCCCACCGCGATACCAGCGACGACCGCCACGATCACCGCGATGTACAACCAATGCGTACTGACCTTCTTCCGCTTCACCGGAACCTCAGCATTCGGATCCGGTGGTGTCGGGGACTTCGTTGTCGTCATGCGCTCTCCAATGAGTGATGTGGCCGCGTGCGGTGGCTAGGTGATCTGCCTGCGTGATGTGGCTGCGTGATCTGCGTACGTGGTGTGACTTGAGTGATGTGACCGGCCTCGATCGCTCGCTCACCATGCCGGTCACGCAGGGCCACGTCACTGTTACGTACATAAGGAAACCGGGACGGCTCCCGCTCATCGGAATCTGCCGTTTCCCGAGGTGGGCCGGGCCGGCCGTGCTCGACACTGGCCGCTGTGAGCATCTACGACGAGCCGAAGATCGACTGCCACAACCACCTGCTCGACCCGATCGGGTTCCCGTACGCGCCGCAGGCCTGGTACCACCCGGTGGAGAACGAGCAGGGCAGCGCGGGTCAGCTGACCACCCTGTTCGACACCTACGGCGCGCGGCACGCCGTCATCGTGGGACCGAACTCCGGTTACGACACCGACAACCGTTGCCTGCTCGACCTTCTGGACAGAGGCAACGGCCGGTTCAAGGGCGTCGCCGTGGTGGACAACGACATTCCCCGCGCTGAACTGGAGAAGCTGCGGGACCGCGGCATCGTCGGGACCACGATGCAGACCTCGCTGCTCGGAGTCGACCATTTCCGGGACACGGGCCGACTACTGAACGACCTCGCCGATCTCGACATGTTCGCCGACGTCCAGGTCGAGGCCGACCTGCTGGTGGAGATGGCGCCGCTGCTCGAACCGTCCGGCGTCCGGGTGCTGATCGACCACTGCGGACGCCCGGATCCCGCAGCGGGACTGGACCAGCCGGGGTTCCGGACGTTGCTCGAACTCGGGTCGTCGGGCAGGTATTTCGTCAAGATCTCCGGTCTGGTCAAGTGTTCGGCGCAGCGCTATCCCTGGGCCGATTCCTGGCCGTACGTGCACGCACTGCTCGAGGCCTTCACCCCGGACCGCTGCATGTGGGGGTCCGACTGGCCGTTCCTCCGGGCTCCGGAGCGGATCGACTACGGCACCATCCTCGCCCTGACCGAACAACTCATCCCCGATGCGGACGATCGCCGAAAGGTGTTGTGGGAAACCCCGGCCAGGCTGTTCGGCTTCGAGTAGCAGAGGCGCGCCGTACCCGCTGAGCTCATTGACCGGGACCGGGCCGGCTGTCGGCGAACGGGTCTCGCGCTGTCCACCACGGATCGGTGGCCGAGCCGCGCTTTTCCCGGGCGCGCTCACGGCCCTCGTAGGGGTCGCCCAGCGACCCGCCGATCCGCTCGATCTGTCGATCGGTGACGCCGTCCAGGATGACGGTGGTCTCATCGACCGTGAACCGCACCTTGAAAGTCACCGGATGCCAACCGCTTTGCTTCAGGACGATGCCCTGGTCACCACGCCTGACGCTCCGGCGGCTCACCGAGCTGGTGATGTCGCACAACGCGACGACGGCGTCGGCCTCACGAAGACCCACGGTCCACCCCCAGCTGTCGGCCCGCACATCGGTGTGCGAGCGCCGCAAAGTTTTCGGTCACGCAGTGCTTTCCACCACGCAGTGCTCCATCGCGCTGCAGCACGCGCAGTTCCCGGATCGGATCGAGGTCAAACGAGCGGCCGGGCATGACCCCCCATCGCTGTTGATCAACCACTTGCGTACCCGAAAACGCGCGGGATGGGTGCCGCACCGGTTGATCAACAACGGGGTGAGGGGGGTGGTGCTGCCCGGGGAGGGCCAGGTCGGGGGGGTGGTGCTGCCCGGGGAGGGCCAGGTCGGGTGGGAGCGGGTCCGGGGAGGGGCGCGGCCGGGCGTGACCCCCACATCGCTGTTGATCAACCACTTGCGTACCCGAAAACGCGCGGGATGGGTGCCGCACCGGTTGATCAACAACGGGTGGTGCGGGTGGGGCATGGGTGACGGGGGCCGGGCAGAGGTGGTGCGGGTGGGGCAGGGGTGAGGGCCGGGCAGGGGAAGGGCCGCTGCGTCCAGGTGACCGTCTCAGGACGACGCGGGTCGGCGCCGCAGTTCCGAGGTCGTCTCATGGGCACCCTCGGCGGCGATCCGCCGGGTCCGCGGCCGGGTGCCCTCGGGGACGTCGGCCGGCGAAGCAACCGTGGGCGGGGTGCCGGTGTCGGGCAATCCCGGGGCGGAGACCAGCCGCCGCGCGGTCAGGTCGAAGATCACCCCACGCGGCAGGGTGTGCAGCTTGACGCCGGACATCATCAACGGCTGGGTGCCGGTCGCGGTGTACGACGTGGTCAGGACGTCGGACCCGTCGACCACCGTCACCACGCCCCTGCCCTTCACCTCCATCAGCCCGCTGGGCCGGATGATCGCGGCGGTGTCCTCGTCGATCCCCACCCCGAGCTGGGCCGGGTTCGATGCGATCAACGCGAGTAGCCGGCCGAACCGGTTCCGTTGGGTGAAGTGCTGGTCGACGATGACGTCGTCGAGCAGCCCGAGTCCCTGCGACACCTGGCCGACCCGGAATTTCGGCGTCGCCCCACCGCTGCCGAACGAGACCATGTGTGCGGACAAGATGCTCGCGCCGGCCGAGGTGCCGGCGATCAGCGCCCCGCGCCGGTGCGCGGCGAGAATCGCCTCACCCAGGGCGGTGCCGACCACGAGCGTCGCGAGCTTGACCTGGTTGCCGCCGGTCATGAACACCGCGGTGGCCCGATCGACCGCGGCGACCAGGTCGGGCGCAGCGGACTGGGAACGGCTCTCCGGGCGGATTCCGACCACATCGGTCAACCCCAGGGAGGAGAACAACTGCAGGTAGGCGTGGGTGATCTCGTCACCGAGCGAGGACGCCGTCGAGATGACCACCATGCGCGCCGACGATCCACCGGCCAGTCTGGCGACCTCCCGCAGCACGGTCATCCGGCCGATCTTGTCCTCGGCTCCGCCGATGGGCATCACGATGCCGGCACCCACCTCGGGGGTCGGACGTGGTGCACCGGCCGCGTCAGTCATGCAGGTCAAGGTATCCGAGCGCGACACCTTCGCCGGACCGCGTCCGCCGCAGCGGCCCCGAGAAACTTCGCGTTTCGACGACCACGCAGGCAATTCGGGCATCCCGCGTACCCTTTGGCAGGACACTGCACGGCACCGTTGCCGGTGGAGGACGCAACCCGGATGACTCTGAGCTATGCCACCGAGAGCCACGCCACCGACCCGGTGGGACAGCGCACCGACGGGCGGGCCGCCCCTCCCGAAGCCGAACCCGATGCAGGCGCCGGCCGGCGGGAGACGTCGCTCGACCGACCCAGCGCAGCGTCCGACGCACGTGGAGTGGATCGGGAACAGCTCGACGCTCTGTCCGGTGTCGTGGAGGATCTGGCGGGTCAATTCGAGCTGCGTCCGCTGCTGGTCCGGATTCTGCGGCACGCCGCCGGCCTGCTCGGCTGCTCCAGTGGCTCCATCTGCATCGTCGACGAGCCGGCAGGTACCTACCGCAAGGAGGTCGACCTCGGGGTCGCGTGCCGGTCCGGCCGGGAATTCCCGCTGACCGAGGGTGTCACCGGCGAGATCCTGCGAGCGGGTGGACCCGTGACGTTCGCCGAGTATTCCGACGTCCGGGGCGGCCACATCGACCCGGTCGATCGGGCGGACCTGCATGCCACCATCGGCGTGCCGATCCGCTGGGCGGGCGCCGTGATCGGGGCCTGCATTGTTTTCAGTCGTGATCCGGGCCGGACGTTCGAGGCCTCGGACGTCACGCTGTTGGAGCTGTTCGCCGGCCACGCCGGGCTCGCCATGGTGAACGCGCGAATGCACGCGCAGGCCGCCGAGCTGGCCAGTGCTGAGGCGACCGGCCGCGAGCGCGAACGCATCGTGCGAGACGTCCATGATTCGGTGTCCCGGGCGCTCGCCTCGGTGGTGCTGCACCTGGGAAACGGTGCTGCAGAGGGAGCTGGCGCCGACGGTGAACGTGCAACTGGTGACGGCGACATGGGCGGCGGCGCCATCGGCGGCGCCGACATCTACCCGGCGGGAATCGGCAGAGGAGAAGACGCTGACGCCACCGGTCCCGATGTCTCCTCCGTCGGGTCCCGCGACCGGGTCGGCCTCGCCCGGCGGGCTGCGCTCAGTGCGCTGACCGAAACCAGGCGCACCGTGCTGGGTGTCCGTCCCGCCCTGGCGCAGGCGCCGACCGTCGAGCAGGCCATCGCGCCCCAGGTCGACTGGGCCAGGAGCACCGGGCTCGACATCCGGTTGGTGGTCGCCGGACCCCCACGGTCGTTGCCGGTCGCGGTGGTCGACGTGTTGTTCGGGGTGGTCCACCAGGCGATCACCAGCATCGTCGCGCACGCCGACGCCCGGACGGCCAGGGTCGGCCTGGTCTACAACGCCACCGACGTGGTGTTGCTCATCCAGGACGACGGTGTCGGATTCGATGCCACGCAATTGCCACGACCGGACGGTTCGCGGACGGGGCAGCCACGCAGTGGGCCGCCCGAGCTGGACGACATGACCCGCGGTGCTGAACGACTCGGCGGAACCCTGCACATCGACGCGACGCCCGGCTGGGGCACCACCATCCGCGCGGCGATCCCCTACGTGCGGGCGGCACCACCGCCCGATCGCCGGCCGACCGTGCTGGTGGTGGAGCACCGGCCGCTGGTCAGCGCTGGCCTGGTCGCGCTGCTCACCCAACAGGCGGACCTGGTCCAGGTGGTCGGCGAGATCGACTCGGCCGAGGATGTCCTGCATGCCTGCCGCCTGTTGGACCCGGACGTCGTGCTGATCGACGTCGCACTGCCAGGGGGCGCCGGGCAGGTCACCGCCGAGCTCCGCCGTCACGATCACCCGGCCGCCGTCGTCGCCATCGGCGACATCTCGTCGTCGGGCGACGTCCGGCTGCGGGACATGGTGCGGGCCGGCGCCCGTGCGGCTGTGATGATCGATGCCGACGTCAGCGCCTTCACCAGGGCGATCGGCGCCGTCGCGCGCGGCGACGCCCTCTTCACCGACGAGATCCTGCAGGGCCTGTCCAGCCGGAACCCGTCATCGTCGACAACTGCCGCACCGCTGCTGACCCCGCGTGAACTGCAGGTTCGCGACCTGGTGAGTCAGGGACTGCCGGACAAGCTGATCGCCGAGCAGTTGCACATCTCGGTGAAGACCGTGGAGAAGCACGTCGGATCGGCACTACGGAAGAGTGGCGCCCGCAATCGCACGGAACTGGCCGGAATGGCCGGACGGAGCTCGTGACGAAACACAGTGCTGGAGGTCCCGCCGGCCAGCCGTTGGCCTACCGAGAAGCTCAGGCCCGGACGAGCGACCCTTCGGGCGTGATCTCGTCGGCATCGGGATCGTCGAACCAGACGCCACCCGAACCGAGGTAGCGAAAACGCACTTCCTCGCCACGCGGGACGTCGATGCTCACACTGCGGGTGCCGTTGCTGCGCCGCACCAGCCGGTGCACACCGGGCACCCAGTCGTTGAACGAACCGACGGCGGACACGGCACCGTCGTGGACGTCGTCCGGCAGCACGAACTGGATCTTGGTGGTCTTGGGCTTCTGCTGAATGCGAATCGTCACAATCGTTCCATCTATGAGTCGGGCTGTTCGTCAGGTGTTCAGTCCTGCACCGTCCGGCTTCCGGACAGCACTCACAGAATAGATTCCGTTTCGCCCACTTCTGGACACGAGCGCCCGGGCTGGGACCAAGCTTCACAGCGCTGTAACAACTGCTGAGCCAACCGCCGCAGCGGCCTGTCACGACCACGCGCCGTCCGATCCAGATCCACCTTCCGACGATCCGTGCAGGTCAGCCGAGGGTCACCAGGTTGCGCGGGTCGTCACCTGGCAGCATCCCGTCGACCGTCGCGGTGACGCTGGCATTGTTGAAAGCGATGGAGCCGCCGAAGTTCTCCAGGAAGGCGGTGTCCGCGGCGTCCCGACCGGTGGCGATCCGCAGCAGGGTGGAACGCGGGGCGAGCAGCGTGCCGTCGACCACCCGCCAGACACCTTCGACGAACGCCTCTGCCACCGCGTGAAAATCCATCGGCGACAGGCCGGGCGCGTACACCGCGACCAGGCGGGCCGGCACGTTCCGGGCCCGCAGGAACGCACAGACCAGGTGCGCGTAGTCCCGGCACACACCCTGGCCGAGCAGGTAGGTGTCCACCGAGCCGTCGATCGGATCGCTGCTGCCCGAGACGTAGCGCAGGTGGCCGCCCACCCAGGCGGCAACTCCGGCCAGCAGGTCGTCCGGGGCGGTCAGGTGCCCGAATTCCCCCTGGGCGATGGCGGCCAGCTTGTCGGACTCGGCGTAACGACTCGGGCGCAGGTACTCGATGAGCTCGTAGTCGATCACGGGCGGCGGCTCGGCCTGACCGGTGACGGTGGCCCGGTAGGACAACAGCATCTTCCCGCGCGGTGGTTCGACGATGTGGAATCGCGAGCCGGTCACGCCGGTCACCTCGCCGGCAGCGACCGGTCGGCCGTCGACGGTGAGATCGAACGACTCGACCACGTCCAGCCCCGGCGCTCGGGCAACGGCCACCTGGAAGACCACCCGGCCCGGCTCGATGACGTCCAGGTCGATATCGGCGGTGACGGTACGGACCATCGGTGGGCTCTGGGACATGGCCCCACTCTTGCCCATCGGGTGCCGGCGGAATGCACCGCGTCCGGCAATGCGGCGAACGTCACGATGATGTGTGAGGACCCGGATCGGGGGTACTGACCAGGAAGCGCAGTGTTGCGCCAGCGTGGACCCTCTGTTGCTCCGGTCGTTCTCGACCAGGAACGAACGACTCCAGTCTGGGTCGCAGACCACGCAATCGGACTCGGATTCCCTCCGAAGCGAGCGCCAAACCCGGCAATTTCGGAACGCTCGTCACACCGGAATCGTTAGCTCGTTAGCGCTCGGAGCAGCTAACGTCGCTAACGGCGCTGGGGGGAACCAACTCACGCCTGCAGGCCACGTGCGGCCATTCCCGGCCACGACGGCCAGACATCCGACGCCGTTGGCGTCACAACTCCATGAAGGAGAAGCAATGACCAGCACCGAGTCCTACACCGCAGCTGCCTCTCAGGCACGCCAGGCCACCGAGAAGTCGGTCGAGGTCTGGAAGCAGGGCGCCAAGACCCTGACCGACCGGGTCGACTTCGTCTCGAACATGCCCACCCTGAACCTCGTGGAGCCGGTCGAGCGCTACTTCGAGTACGTGCAGAAGTCGGTCGACCTGAACCGTGATCTGGCGACCCGCTGGGCCGAGCTCGTCACCTCGATGACCGGCTCGCTGCGCGAGAGCGCCGAGAAGGTCAGCAGTGTCGTCAAGGAGCAGACCGAGTCCGCTGCCGACACCGTTGCCGATCTCGCCACCGCGCAGGCCAAGAAGGGCGAAGAGGTCGCGCAGGATCAGGCCGAGCTCGCCGAGAAGGCCGAGAAGGAGCAGGCACGGTTGGCCAAGCAGGCCGAGCGGGCCGCTGCCAAGGAAGCTCACGCCAAGGCGCGCGAGCCGTACGAGGAGCTGACCAAGGCCGAGCTGGCCGATCAGCTGACCGAGCGCGGGCTGCCCAAGTCGGGCACCGTCGAGGAGCTCATCGAGCGTCTGGTGAGCGCCGACGCGAGACGCCGACAGCGAGTAATCAGCGCTGTGCACGAGCAGTCACCTGAACGCCGGTGCCGGATACCCTCCGGTACCGGCGTTCTCGTTTTGCCGATCACACCGCTTCCGGTCGGCCGATGTCGCCGTTACCCGTCGCGCGAATCGGTGTGATCGTCGGTCAGCACGGCCGCCAGACCCTCGGCCTGCTCCGCGGCGTCGGTCAGCACCGCGGCGAGATCATTGGCTCGTTCAGCGGTCTCGGTGAGGATCGCGGCCAGCTGTTCGGCGCGGCCGTCCGGCAGCAGGGCAGCCGGGTCCGGATCGTCGATGTCGAGCACGGACGGATCGGTGACGTGCACCAACGGCCCGACGATGTCCGCGACCGAATCCGCACTCGCCCGCAGCTCCGGTGCCGCGTGTTCCAGCTCCTCCGTTGCGGCATAGAGGGTGTCGGCGATCGCCGGATCACCGTCCCGATCCGGAACTGCACGCTCGAGGCCGGCCGGTAGGCCGGGACCGCCTGAGGTGTCGGTCGGGTTCGCCATAACAGTGATTGTGTCGCGGGCGGGGCGCGCCGTCGAGGGCTGAGTGCTGCGCGCTCCTGCCGTCGGAGCTGCTGGGTCGCGGGCCACACCATTTCTGACGCATCCTTGATATGTGACTGCGTCACACATATAATGGAGTCCATGACCAAGACACTGGAAACGAAGCTGGAGATCAAGTCCTGGGACGAGAACCCCTACCGGGAATCCGATGACGGTCGAAAGTTCACCCGTGCCGAGGTGAAGCTCGGGCCGGCCGACGGTATCGAGGAGGCCACCTTCGAGGCCTTGATGTACTACCGCCCCGACGGCACCAGCAGCTATGTCTCGTTGATGCAGATCACCGCAACCCTCGACGGGAAATCCGGCTCGTTCGTCCTGCAGGGCACCGGCGCCTACGACGGCACCACCGCCACCGGCGAATCCACCGTGCTGCCGGGCAGCGGCACGGGCGACCTGGCGGGCCTCACCGGGACGGTGACCAGCAGCTCCACCCACGAGGACTACCCCTACATGCCGATCACCCTGAGCTACGACCTCGGGTGAACTCCCCCGCCGCCGCCGGGAACGTGCTCGGCGCACTGTCCCAGGTGGTCGTTGACCAATCGCTGGCTGCGGTCGCGGCGGCCACCGGACAGTCGCCGACCGCTGCGGCGGCACTCTCGGCGTTGGCCGAGTTCCTCGATCGACCCACCGTCGACCAGCTCCGAAAGGTCCTCGGGCTGACGCCGTCCGGTGCCGTCCGACTGGTCGACCGGCTCGCCGACGCCGGCCTGGTGACCCGCGGCCCCGGCAGTGACGGCAGGTCCAGGTCGGTGACGCTGACCGAGCAGGGGCCGCGAGCTCGCGTCGGAGGTCACCTCGGCGCGGGCGAAGGTGCTCGACGAGATGCTCGCCGGAATGACCGATCAGGACCGGGAAACCCTGCACCGCCTGATGAGTCGGGTGATGGCCAATGCCGTCCGGGTCAAGGACGGCGGTGCCTGGATCTGTCGACTGTGCGACCTGGATGCCTGCGAAAGAGCGCTCGGCCACTGCCCGGCGGCGCAGGCAGCGCAACAGAAGTACGGCGGCAGTCCCGGCGACGCAACGACCTGACCGAGGCGCCGTCTTCCCGATGCGTAACTGATGCGTTACGCTTCCGACTCATGCAGGCAGCAGCAGCGATCACCGACCCGGTACGCCGGGAGATCCTGGAGATGCTGCATCGTCATCCGGCCGCCGCCGGCGAGATCGCCGGCCGGTTCGCCATCAGCCGCCCCGCCGTCAGCCGTCACCTGCGCGTGCTGCGGGAATGCGGGTTGGTGCACGACACGGTGTCCGGACGGCGGCGGGTGTACACCCTCGACCCGCAGCCACTGCAGGAGATAGCCGACTGGATCACGCAATTCACCGCGCCATCCGGGTGGGAACAGCGTTTCGACGCCCTGGAGACAGAGGTCGCCCGCACCCGCGGCGACCGCCGCCGCACCCCCGGGCGGGCAACCGGTGACGACCGGCAACTTTCCGACAACGAGGAGATCGCATGAGCCCAACACCCACCGGACGGCTCGTGCCCACCGCCGACGGCGTCGATCTGGTCCTCACTCGACTGATCAGGGGTTCGGTCGAGGACGTCTGGGCGAGCGTCACCGAGAGCGAGCGCACCGCCCGCTGGTTCGGGCGCTGGGAGGGTGAACCGGGACCCGGCCACACCATTCGGGTGCAGATGGGCTTCGAGGAGGGTGATGCCTGGTCGTCGGCGCGGATCGAGTCCTGCGACCCGCCGACCCGACTCGAGATCACCACGTTGGACGAGGGCGGCAGCTGGCACCTCGAGATCCGGCTGGCCGAGCGCGGCGAGCACACCGAGCTGACGTTCGTCCAGCATCGCGAGGACACCGAGGGTGTCGCCGAGATCGGCCCCGGCTGGGAGTACTACCTGGACAATCTGCTGGCCAGTCGGGAAGACCGACCCCTGCCGTCGTTCGACGACTACTACCCCGCCATGAAGGAGTACTTCCTGGCCGAGAGCGCCGCCGTGACGGACAGCAAGGGCTGAGCGACCGCGCGTGTCGAAGATCGCGGTTCCACTGCCGCGAACTCGACCCCGGTCGCTGCGAGGTGGGGCAGGGTAGGGATTTCCCTACCCTGCTACGGGGGAAGCTCCCGATTCACGATCGCCGACGACTGAATAGGTTCGAAGGCGTCGTCGATTCGCCGCCGCATCGACCTTGCCACTCCGGGCCGGTCGAGAGGTGGGCAGTGCGAGGAGCTTTTCCGTGCCAGTGGTGTCCCTGAAGGAAATCGTCGATCCCGCTCTGCAACAGCGGTACGGCGTCCCGGCGATCAACATCCTCAACGACCTCACCCTCGAGGGGGTGCTGCTGGCCGCCGTCCAGGAACGCTCGCCGTTGATCGTCCAGACCTCGGTCAAGACGGTCCGGTCCATCGGCAGCCGGGTGCTGTATGCGATGTGGACCTCCATGACGGCCGGCATCGAGGTCCCGGTGTCCCTGCACCTGGACCATTGCCCCGACCGGGATGTCATCACCGAATGCCTCGAGGTCGGGTGGAACTCGGTGCTGTTCGACGCGTCCCAGCTGCCGGTGGCCGAGAATCAGCGGCAGACGGTGGAAGTCGTTGCCCAGGCCCGACGGTACGGCGCCCAGGTCGAAGGTGAGATCGAGTCCATCACCGGGGTCGAGGACGGGATCGGGTCCGATACCGAAGCCGCGCGGCAGACGTTGGACGTCTCGGTGACCTACATCCGGGAGACCGGGATCGACGTGTTCGCGCCGTCGATCGGGAATGCGCACGGCGTCTATTCCGCCGCCCCGACGCTGGATGCGCAACGGGTCACCGATGTGCTGGAGGCGACCGGGATCCCGTGTGCGCTGCACGGCGGCAGCGGGTTGACCGACGAGCAGTTCGCCGACCTGATCGCCAGGGGCTGCGCCAAGGTGAACATCTCCACGGCCCTCAAACGACAGTTCATGCAGTCCAACCTGGCGTTCCTGCGGGAGGCCGAGCAGCGCGACAAGTGGGACCCGCCATCGCTGTTCAAGGCAGTCCAGGCGGACACCGTTGCCCTGACCGCCGAGCTGATGCGCACCTTCGGCAGTGCCGGCAAGGCCGGGTGACCCGGCCGGTGCCCGCCCTGATCTTCGACTGTGACGGAGTGCTCGCCGATACCGAGCGGTACGGCCACCTGCCGGCCTTCAACCAGACCTTTGCCTCCTTCGGAATTCCGGTGCAATGGTCTGACGAGGAGTACGCCAGAAAGGTGCTGATCGGCGGCGGCAAGGAGCGGATGGCCTCGCTGTTGACCCCGGAGTTCGTCGCGGCCAACCACCTGCCGGCCGACGAGGCGGGACGCAAGGACATGCTGGCGCAGTGGCACCGGTACAAGACGGCCGCCTACACCGATCTGGTGGCGGCCGGCGCGATGCCGGGCCGGCCGGGTATCGCCCGGATCGTCGGCGAAGCCGCCGCTGCCGGCTGGCAACTCGCCGTCGCGTCGACCTCCGCCGAACCATCGGTGCGGGCCGTACTCGATCACGCCGTCGGCGCCGAACTGGCCGCCGACTTCGCCGTCTTCGCCGGGGACATCGTGCCGGCCAAGAAGCCGGATCCGGCCATCTACCAACTGGCGGTGGAATCCCTCGGGGTGCAACCCGACCAGGTGATCGTGGTGGAGGACAGCGCGAACGGGCTGCGGGCGGCGCTCGGAGCCGGCCTGCGCTGCGTGGTCACGGTGTCGACCTACACCGTCGACGAGGACTTTTCCGGTGCCGCGCTGGTGGTCTCGAGCCTGGGTGACCCGGACGGCGAGCGGACCGTGGTGCTCGCCGATCCCCATGACGTGCATCCGGACGGGTTCGTCAGCCTTGACGACCTGGCCGCGTTACTGAGCCTGAATCTGGAGAAGCCATGACGACCAGCAGTTTCGATCAGGTCGAGTACGTCGTCCGCACCATCGCGCAGACCGCGGTGGACAACGAGAAGGAGTTCGGCGATCTCGACGCCGTCGTCGGCGACGGTGACTTCGGATATTCGCTGGCCCGAGGTTTCGAGATCGTCCTGCACGATTGGGACAGCTACGACCGCAGCGACATCGGCACCTTCCTGAAGAAGATCGCGGTGGTGATCACCTCCCGGATCGGTGGTACCTCGGGTCCGATCTGGGGCACCGCCTTTCTCCGGGCCGGCGCCAAAGCCGCTGGCAAGAATGAATTGTCGGGTGCGGACGTGGTCGAGATGCTGCGCGCGGCGGCCGACGGCATCCACGCCAGGGGCAAGGCCGTGCTCGGCGAGAAGACCCTCCTCGACGCCCTGATCCCGGCGACCGACACCATCGAAGAGGCGGTGGCGCAGGGCAAGTCGTCGTCCGAGATCGCAAGAGCGGCCGCCGACACCACGCTGCAGGCGGCCGAGGCCACCAAGCAACTGGAGGCAAAACGCGGCCGCGCCAGCTACACCGGCGAGCGCAGCATCGGCTCGGTCGACGCCGGCGCCATGGCACTGGCCGTCATCAGCGAGAAAATCGCCCAGAATTGGCCCACCGAATGATGTTTCACCGCTGAGGTCGCCCGGCCATCACAGGTACAGACTGCCAACACCGTTCACAACCAGTCCCCATCCGTCCCACAACGCAGTGGAAGGAAGTCACCATGAAGAAGTTCGTCAACAACCCGCAGCAGTTCGTCCCGGAGATGCTGCAGGGCATCGCCCTGGCCAACCCGGACACGTTGAAGTACGTCCCCGAGTACAACCTGATCATGCGGGCCGACGCCCCGAACGAGAACAAGGTGTCGATCGTCCAGGGTTCCGGATCCGGCCACGAACCGGCGCACGTCATGGTGGTGGGTAAGGGCATGCTGGACGCCGCCTGTCCGGGCGATGTCTTCGCCGCCCCGCCGATGGACTACGTGCTGGAGACCACCAAACTCGTCGCATCGCCGAAGGGCGTCCTGCTGCTGGTGAACAACTACACCGGTGACCGGATGGCCTTCGAGATGGCGCAGGAGATGGCCGAGGCCGAGGACATCCTGGTCCGGACGCTGTTCATCGACGACGACGTCTCGGTGCAGAACTCCACCTACACCGTCGGCCGCCGCGGCGTCGCCGGGAACTTCTTCGTGATGAAGGCGGTCGGCGCCGCCGCCGAGGAGGGCGCCGACCTGGACGAGGTCGTCCGGATCGGCGAGAAGGTCAACAGCGTCACCCGGACGATGGGCATGGCGTTGACCGCCTGCACCCCGCCGGCCAAGGGGTCGCCGCTCTTCGAGCTCGGCGACGACGAGATCGAGATGGGCGTCGGGATCCACGGCGAACCGGGCCGCCGACGGGCCGCGATGAAGCCGGCCAACGACATCGTCGACGAACTGCTCGAGGCCGTCGTCTCCGACCTGCCCTACCAGTCCGGCGACCGGGTGGCGCTGATGATCAACGGGCTCGGCGGCACCCCGATCAGCGAGCTCTACCTGCTCTACGGCCGGGCGCACCAGCAGCTGGTCGACCTCGGGATCACGGTGGGCCGCAGCTACGTCGGTGAGTACTGCACCTCACTGGACATGGCGGGCGCGTCACTGACCCTGGTCAAGCTGGACGACGAGATCGAGCGACTGCTCGCCGCCCCGGCCGAGATCGCCATCCGCACCTTCTGACCCGGCCCACCTGGGCCTTTCGTCCACATTCCCGCGCGCCCTCCCATCAGATCCCGGGGCTCGGCTACCGTTGAGGAATCTGGGTCGGCCTCGGCAGGCGGCCCGGGCGAGGGGCAATTTGCCCGTCGCCGACCGGCGAAAGGGCAGGCGAGCTGCGAAAGATGGCCGACCACCAACCCGGTTCCCACCTGGCCGGGCTGATCCGCTCGACGATCCCGCCGATCCACCCCGGCGGCCGACCCATCGTTCTGGGAACGGCCGCCGGTGCGCTGGGGGCACGCCTCGTGCTCCGCACCCTCGGCCTGAAGCGGACCGGCCGCACCGTCGGACGGATCGGTCTGGCAGCGGCCGGCGCCAGCGCCGCCTTCTTCCGGGCGCCGATTCGGGTGCGGCCGCTCACCGACGGCGCCGTGATCGCACCGGCGGACGGGCTGGTCTCGTTGATCGAGGAGGCCTCCCCACCGGAGGAGCTCGGGCTCGACCCGACACCGCGTCCGCGGATCTCGATCTTCCTGTCGATCTTCGACGTGCACGTCCAGCGGATCCCGGTCGACGGCCTGATCACCGGGATGGCCTACCGGCCGGGTGCATTCCTGTCGGCGGACCTGGACAAGGCGTCGACCGACAACGAACGGAATTCGCTGGTCATCGAGTCGACGATCGGCGGGCAGATCGTGGTCACCCAGATCGCCGGGTTGATCGCCAGGCGGATCGTGTCCGACGCGGTGATGGGCGCCCCGGTGCTCGCCGGAGACACCTACGGCCTGATCCGGTTCGGCTCCCGGGTCGACACCTACCTGCCGGCCGGCACCCCCATCGTCGTGCGCAAGGGGCAACGCACGATCGGCGGCGAGACCGTGCTGGCCATCCTCGACGTCGCCGGGTGGGGTGACGGCGGCTGATGGGCGGCGTGCCGGGGGTACGTTTCCTGCCCAACGCCATCACCGTGCTCGCCCTGTGCGCGGGCCTGACCTCGGTGGCATTCGCGATGAGCGGGGTGCGGGGTGACCCGGCCGCCTGGCGGTTGGCCGTCGGTGCGATCGGTGCCGCCGCCATCCTCGATTCGCTGGACGGACCTGCCGCTCGCTGGCTCCGCTCCACCAGCCGGGTGGGCGCGGAACTCGATTCGCTGTCCGACTGCATCTCCTTCGGGGTCGCCCCCGCCCTCGTCATGTACGTCTGGCTGTTGCGGGACGAGGCGCGCGGCTATGGCTGGCTGGTCTGCCTGATCTTCGCGGTCTGCGCCGCACTCCGGCTCGCCCGCTTCAATTCACTGCTCGACGACGACGAGCCCAAGCCCTGGGCGAAGGGGTTCTTCACCGGGGTGCCCACACCGGCCGGCGGCCTGATCGTCACCGCCCCGTTGCTGCTGTCGAACCGGTTGGGGTACGACACCTTCTGGGCCGAGCCGTGGGTCGTCTCGCTGTGGATGGTGTTGATCGGGCTGCTGATGGTGTCCCGGGTGCCGACCATCGCGCTGAAGTCCGTGCGGCTGCCGCAGCAGTTGATCGTGCCCGCGCTGATCCTGCTGCTGGTCGGCGTGTACCTGCTGTTCCTGGAACCGGAAATCGTGACCGTCATCGGCATGGTCGTGTACCTGCTGCACATCCCGTACGCCGGATGGAAGTACAACCACCTGAAGAACCATCCGGAGCTCTGGCGAACCGGTGGCGGGGTACGCACCCGGCGGTCCAGTCGGCGGGTGCGGATGCGGATTCCGCGCCGGCAGCGGGTGGCCGGCCGGATGCCCGACGGGTCGCCGATGCCGCATCAACGCCGGCTCGGTATCGACCGGCAGGGCCGGCCGCGCTCGGTCGGCCGGCGGCGCGCCGAGTAGCAAGCCGCGGTCAGGCCGGCACCCCCGCACCCACTTGAGGAGACCCGCAGTCCCATGCCGAAAACCCCGTTGCCGCCGGATGTCCTGGACTTCCTCCGGGCCGCCAACCCCTGCGTCATCGCGTCCAACCGACCCGACGGGCAGCCGGTCTCGGTCGCCACCTGGTACCTGCTCGAGGACGACGGCCGCATCCTGGTCAACATGGATCGCCGCCGCCGTCGGCTCAGCTACCTGGAGGCGGATCCGCGGGTGTCCCTGACCATGCTCGCCAAGGACTGGTACACGCACGTCAGCGTCCAGGGCCGGATGACCGACCTCGGACCCGACCCGGAGTTGTCCGGCATCGACCGTCTCTCGACCCATTACACGGGCCGTCCGTACGGCGTCCGGAACCGCGAGCGGGTCAACGGCTGGGTGGTTGTCGAGTCGTGGCACGGGTGGCGGCACGGGAAAGCACTGTGAGTTGGACGCAGACCGCCCTCACCCGCCGGCTCGGCATCCGGCTGCCGATCGTGCAGGCGCCGATGGCGGGCGGCTGGACGCCACCGCGGTTGGTTGCCGCGGTCAGTGAAGCCGGCGGCCTCGGCTCGCTGGCGGGAGCCATGCTCGGGCCCGACGCGCTCCGGGATCAGATCCGCGAAATCCGCTCGCTGACGGGCCAACCGTTCGCGGTCAATCTCTTTGCGCCGCTTCCGGAACCGAGCGAGGACGGGTTGGCCGACTGGGCGGCCCTGCACGGCGTGCCGGTACCGGCCCGCGCCGCTCGCACCTTCGGCTTCGCCGATCAACTGTCCGTCGTCAGCGACGAGAAGGTGCCGATCCTCAGCTTCACCTTCGGCGTCGCCGCCCACCGAGGGCTTCACCGGGTTCGTGATCGGCACCGCGACGACCGTCGGGGAGGCCGTCGCCCTGGCCGCGGCGGGTGTCGATGCGGTGGTGGCGCAGGGATATGAAGCCGGCGGCCACCGCGGCACCTTCCTGGCCCCGCTGAACTCCGACGAACTCGCCGCATCGCTCATCGGGACGATGGCACTTGGTGCCGCAGATCGTCGACGCGGTGCCGATTCCGGTGATTGCGTCCGGCGGCATCATGGACGGCCGGGGCATCGCGGCGGCCAGAACGCTCGGGGCGCAGGGCGTCCAGCTCGGCACCGCCTTTTTGGCCACCGACGAGGCCGGAATCGACCCCGGCTTCCGGCAGGCACTCGAGGAACCGACCTCGGTGACGGCCGTGCTGACCGGTCGGCCGGCGAGAGCGGTGCGCTCGGACGAGGTCCGCAGGCTGGAGGCGTCCGGAATCCGGCCGCCCGACTATCCGTTACCGCGGCTGTTTCTCACCGAGCCACCGCGACTGGCCGGGCAGGGCGCACCGATGGCCAGGGCGATGCCGGCGGCGCAGTTGGTCGCGCTGCTGGAGCGCGAGACGACCACGGCGTTCGAAGGCATGGCCTGACCGACCGCCCGGTCTCTCGTTTCAGACCTCGAAGCCGAGTCGGCGCGCGGACCGCGCCTTCTGCCGGCTCGTCCGCAGCCGGCGGAGTCGGCGCACCAGCAGCGGGTCCTCGGCGAGTGCCGCCGGGTTGTCGATCACTTCGTTGAGCACCTGGTAGTACCTGGTCGGCGACAGGCTGAACATCTCCTTGATCGCCTGCTCCTTGGCGCCGGCGTACTGCCACCATTGGCGCTCGAAGGCGAGAATGTCCTTGTCCCGGCGAGACAACGCAGAACCACCGGGCACCTCCGCGCCGGCAGCGGTCTTGTCCGATCCTGTGCTGTCAGATGCGGTGTTGTCAGATGCGGTGGCAGCGCTATCCATCGAGGTCCTTCCACTCTGCGGAGCAGCGTGAGGCCGCACAGCAATCGCAGGCGGGCGCGCGAAGAAATCACACGCCTGTCATTCCACCCTCATCTCAGCACGGTCGGCACCCCGGGTCCAGCGCATCGGTGGGTGTCGCGGTCCTGGTGTCACGGTGCGGGTGTCACGGCGGCGGGTCGAGCCGACCGGATGACGGACCGTGCGCCGTCGGTGCTTGCCGGAGGTCGGCCGATGTGCGATCACCGGGGATCTGCTCCCGTGCCCGCGCTGCCGCTGAGCACGCCGGCAGAGCCGGTCCCCGCCGCACCGGACGGTGACGGGGTGGTCGGGGCGGGATCCGAGGTCGGGCTAGTCGGCGTCGTGGTGCTCGATTGCTCGGCGCCGGACGGGGTCGCGGCGCTGCTGGACGGTGCCGGCTCGGTGGTGGTCGCGGTGCTGACCACCTCCGAGGTGACGGTCTGGGTGATGGTGGTCGGATCCGCCGCCGGTGGAGTGCTGGTGTCCGTCGTCTCCTGCACCGACGTTCCGCCGTTGCCACCCAGCACCGAGAGGCCGCCGGAATCTCCGCCGGCCAGCGGTGATCCCTTGATCGCCTCGATCAGGGTCACCGCTCCGAGGGAGGACGCGAAAACGGCCACCGCGGCCGTCACCGCGAGGACCAGCCCGGTGCCGAGCCGGCGCCGGGTCGGTCGCGGCCGGCCCGGTTCTGCGCGCTCCGGCCCGGGGCGTGAACCCAGCGCGGCCGAGGTCACACTGCTGACGGCCGGGATCACCGCGCGAGGGATCACCACCGTGCGGTCGTCCTCCGGTGTTGGCATCACCGCGGTTGGTGGCGGCACTATTCCGGCTCCGGTGCCCCGGACCTGCAGGACGGCTCGCTTCACCTGCTTGCGGGTGAACAGGATCGAATGGCCGAAGATCGCGCCACCGACGACCGAGATCACCGAGGCGAGTCCGGCGCCGATCACCGTCCCGGCGACGCCGAGCCTGGAGCCGACCACCGCAGCGGTGACCGCGGCGGCGACGCTGGCCGCCACCTGGGTCGCGGACAGGGTGAATTTCGGTTCCGCAGCGGCCTGTTCGGGCTGCTCGAGCAGTTCAGTCTGAACGTGGTCGACGTTCGTCGTTGTGGAATGGTTGACGGGTGGTGCTGGGCGGGGCAGTCATCTCTTCGTTTCTCGTCGGTGGCGCTGTGGTCGTCAATGATGTGGTCGTCGATGCCACCGGCCAGAGACCGGTCGCACCTGCAGGTATGAAGACGCGGGCCCACCGGCCGGCGTTCAAGAACGGTGCGGGTTGTCACAGCCGAGCAACGTCCGGCCGGTCCGACTCAGCCCAGCGCGGGGCGGCGTGCGGCGAAACCGGTGACGTTCTCGAAACCCTTGGCAATCGACAGCAGCGCCCGCTCTGCCCGGTGCCGGCCGACGATCTGCACCCCGAGCGGTGTCCCGGCAGAGCTGAACCCGGCCGGCATGGAGATCACCGGATGTCCGGTGACGGTCAGATAAGTGGCCGTTCGCATCCAGCCCAGGTAATCGGGCTGTGGGACACCGGCCACCGAGGTGGGGTACTGCAGATCGGTGGGAAATGCCGGCAGCGGGGCGACCGGCAGCAGCAGTGCGTCGAACGTCTCCAGGAAGGTGCGCATCCGGTGGAACAGCGTGGTCCGCAGCACCGCGGCCCGTCCGATGTCCGGCCCGGTGAGTTCACGGCCCGCCAGCATGTTCGCGTAAAGGCTGGGGCGGACGATCGGTGCGTGCTCGTCCAACATCTCGCCGAGGGTGGCCTCGAAGGTCCAGGCGCGCAGGATCCGGAAGCACTCGTCCGCGCCGGTGAAATCCGGACTCGCCTGTTCGACCACCCCACCATGGGTTTCGCAGGTCGCGGCCGCCGCCCAGACGGTTGCGGCGACCTCGTCCTCGACCTCGACCTGACCGCCGAGGTCGGGCGAGAACGCGATCCGCAGGCCGGCCAGCGATCCCGGACCCACCCGCGCAAACGTCTCACCCGGTTCCTCCAGGGACAGCGGAGACCGTCGGTCGGGACCGGACATCACCGACAGCAGCAGGGCGACATCGTCGACCGTCCTGGCCATCGGACCCTGGACCGACAGTCCGAGGTAGCCGTCGGCGGCCGGGTAGACCGGCACCCTGCCGGCCGACGGTCGTAAGCCGATGACGTTGCAGTAGCCGGCCGGTAGCCGGAGCGAGCCGCCCAGGTCGTTGCCGTCCGCGATCGGGTGCATTCCGGCCGCCAGCGCCGCGGCGGCGCCACCGGACGAACCGCCGGCCGTGACCGACAGATCGTAGGGGTTGCGGGTGACGCCGAAGACATCATTGAAAGTGTGCCCACCGGCGGCGAACTCGGGAATGTTGGTCTTTCCCAGACTGATCACCCCGGCCGCCTTCATCCGCTCGATGACCAGATCGTCGGTGTCCGGGATGAAGTCGGCGCGGGCCTGCGAGCCGAAGGTGGTCCTGATGCCGGCCGTCAGGTGGTTGTCCTTGTGCGCCACCGGAATTCCGTGCAACGGACCGACAAAGGTCCCACCGGCTGCGATCTCGTCCTGCTGCGCCGCCTGCTCCAGTGCCTTTTCGGCGGTGAGCGTCACGATCGCATTCACCGCCGGGTTCACCGCGGCGATCCGGTCCAGATGGGCCGTCACCACCTCGCGCGCGCTGACCTGCTTGGAACGCAGCAGTGCCGAGAGCTCCGTCGCGGATCGGTAGTAGAGCTCGTCGGTCATCGCCACCTCCGCTGGTTACGGTTCCGACCGTAGCCGGTCAGCGCGCGGCGCAACTGTGCTGGCCTGCACACGCCGACCTGACCACACCAGCACCGCACCGCGGCGGCACAGAACAGTGGGCCGGCAGGCGGTAGCGTCGCCTGCCGGCCACCGGTCATGTCAGCGGCGCCGTCGCGGCCGTGCCAGACGTGACGTCGGCGGGAGATTGATCCGCAAGCTCGCCATCAGCACTGTCGGACAGCGGCTTTGACCTGACGAACAGCACCGCACCCGCTGCCAGCAGGATCACCGCGATCGGCACCACCATCGTCGGGATCATCGCGTCGGTGAAAGCAGCGGCGAACGCGTGCTGCGCCGCGGCATGGATCTGCTCGGCGACCGACGCCGGAATGCCCTCCGGCAGCGTCATTCCGGAGGCCTGACCGGCGCCGACCTCGATCCCGCCGGAGCCGGCCGTGGTCATCCCCTCGATGAACGGCGCCTGCGCCTGGGGCGGCAGCTCGGCGGCGGCGGCCTGCGCCTGCACCGTCATCGCGGCCGTCAGCCGATTGGCCAGCACCGCGCCGAGGATGGCGGTGGCCAGCACCGATCCGAACTCCTGCAGGGTGTCCAGCACGCCGGCCCCGACCCCGGCGCGGGACGGTGGCATGTCGCGGGTCGCCAGCCCGAACACCGGGACCCACACGCAGCCGAGTCCGATCCCGGCAGCGACCAGGCCCGGGACGAAAGCCCACTGCCCGGAATCGGGTTCGGCAACGAGAACGACGTAGATCATCCCGGCGGCGAACAGCAGCAGCCCGCCGACCAGCACCCATTTCATGCTGACCCGACCGGAGCCGGAGAGCCCGCCGACCACACCCGAGGTGATCATCATGGCCAGCGACTGGGTTCCGATCACCAGCCCGGCGGCCACCGCGGTCAACCCGAGCACGGACTGGTAGTAGATGGTCATCGGCAGGAACACCCCGACCATCGCGAAGCCCATGGCCAGCAACACCAGCGTCATCACGGTGAAGGTCCGGTCGGTGAAAACGGCGAACGGCAGCAGCGGTTCGGCGTCCTGGGTGCGGAACTGGCGCCAGAGGAACAGCCCCAGCAAGATCGCTCCCGCGCCGATCACCATCGGAATGGTCAGGAAGCCGGCGATGGTGCCCCAGTCGTACCGCTCCCCCTCGATCAGGCCGAAGACCACGCCGAGTAGGCCGGCGGTGAGCAGGGCGACTCCGGGGATGTCGAGCCGATGCCGCAGTCCCGGGCGGACGTCCGGCATGTAGACGAACGCCAGCGCGATGGCGATCACGCCGATCGGGATGTTCAGGAAGAAGATCCACCGCCAGCCGACGTTGGTGACGATGAAGCCGCCCAGCGTCGGGCCGAGCAGCACACCCAGCCCGGACATGATCCCGGTGGCCGCGAAGGCCGGACCACGCTTGGCCGCCGGCAGGATCGAGGTGATGATCGGCAGCCCCTGCGGGGCGAGCAGCGCGGCACCGACACCCTGCAGCGCTCGGAAGGCAATCAGTTGTCCCGGTGATTGGGAGAGGCCGGAGGCCAGGCTGGCCATCGTGAAGACGGTCAGGCCGATCAGGAAAAGCCTTCGTGGGCCGTAGATGTCGCCGAGTCGTCCGGCGGTGATCAACAGCACCGTGTAGGTCAGCGAATAGGCAGAGCCCACCCAGAGCACGGTTTCCAGGGTGGCGTTCAGGTCGGTGACCAGATCGGGGATGGCGATGTTGACGATCGTGATGTCGAGCAGGGTCATGAACAGACCGAGACAGAACACCGTGATCACCAGCACCGGCCGCACGGGTCGGTGACCCCGGATCGGTACGCCGGTCACGGTGAACATGCCGGGCGGATGCTGATCGGTGGTCAGCGCTGCTGGATCAGGTCCGGTCGTGACCGAAACTTTGTCTTTCCGATCCGCCTGGTTGACGGAGGGACTGTCGATCGGTGTCCGGTCGCCGGACTCTGCTCGGCGCCGACTGGGTTCTGGCATGGGAACATCTCCTTGCACGGTGAAGTGGTGATGGCTTCGACGGGTCCGGCCGAACGGTCGGTCCCGGACATTTCCGCTGACGCGGTGCGGCGCCGGCTGATGGCCGGTGCCGGGTCGGTGGTGTGTTCGCAGCACGCCACCGGCCCCAAGAATCTGCCGACTACGGCGGAAGGTCGTCCGCGGTGGCCGGCCGCGGAATACCCGGGAACGATCCCATCCGGTCGGCGAGACCGTCGGCCCACTGCCGGATCGTCTCGCGGTCCCAATACAGTTCGCCGCTCGCCAGATCGTCCAGCACAGCGCTGACCCAGCGATGCTCGGCCTCGAACATGGCCAGCCGGTACTCGTCCTCGATCGCGAAAAGCCTTGGCAGCTGGTACTGATCCTGAAGATCGGCGGAGATCGACTTCATCGCCGCGATCTCCTTGCGCAATCCGAGCAGCCGCGCCGTGAGCTGGGAGCGAGCGTCTTCCGCGGACAACATCGGCAGGAACGACAACGCTGCCGGGAATTCCGCGAATTCGTTGCGGACCGTGCGCACCATGGTCGACAGCCAGGTCTCCGCGGTATCGCGGCCCTCCTCGGTCAATTCGTAGACGGTGCGCTCCGGCCGCCGACCCTCGCGCCCGGTTTCCAACGGCCTGATCAACCCGGCCTTCATCAATCGCTCGACGGCCGGATACAGCGACCCCCGTTGCACCCGGACGACCTGATCCTTGCCGCGCCACTGCATCAGACGCTGCATCTCGTAGGGATGCATCGGCGCCTCGGCCAGCAGCACCAACACCATCAGCATCAGCGGGCTCGGCCGGACGGCGGCGGATCCGCTTCACACGCGCCGCAGGACTAGTCATGACATGACTATCTACCTTCTGACGAAGTGGTGTCAAGCACTGATTGAGATGGTGTCACTGTGACGTCACGGTGTCCATGGTTGACGTCAGCGACACGGAACGGGTCGACGGGAAAGAGGCAGGAGCACATGCCGAGACACCCGCTACCTCCCGACCCCCCGTTCGAGTGAATGCGTGGTGGACAACGCAGATGCGCTTGACCGACCTCGCAGTGCGTGGCAGACTACGCATAGTCAGTCAGCGAGATCCCACCACCACGATCCGAAAGGAACGCCCCATGTCCTCCTTCCCCGCCCAGGCCTCCGAAGCCGCCGAGCAGTACCTCTCCGCCGTCAGCAAGGTTCAGGACGCGTCCCTCGAGGCCGTCTCCACCTTCACCGCCAACCTGCCGGACGCCGCCAAGAACGCGCCCGCGCTGCCGGCCAACGACTTCCCGACCGCCGAGGAGATCTCGGCCGCGTACTTCGACATCACCGAGAAGCTGGTCGCCAACCACAAGGCCTACGTCGAGCGCTTCTTCGCCGCCGCCACGCCTGCTTCCTGAACGGTCCACCCGATGGTCGGTGAATTCGGCCATCGGGTGGCACCGCAACATCTGAACTGTGATCATCGCTCCGGCGATCATTGAAAATTAGAGCAACACCACATATTGCAGATTCTCAACTCAGCACCATCTGAAACAACTCAGCAATATCCCAATATTCGCAGGCCCATTCCCGCGAAACCGGAGGGGGAACAGTCGTGACGACGACGGCACAGGATTGCCTCACCGCTCCTGTCGAGTCAGTGACGACTGTTCGCCATCCCGTCCAGCCATCGGCCTCCGCCGACAACACTGACGCCGATGCCCGCCGGGAGATCATCGACGCGGCCAAACAGATCCTGATGGCGGCGCACGGCATGACCGAGCCCGAGGCCTATCGCTGGATCCAGAAGTCCGCCATGGATTCCCGTGCGCCGATGAAGGTCGTGGCCGGCAGCATCATCGAGACCAGCGGATCGCCCGTCACCGCGATAGCGAGCTGACCGGCGATGACCCGGACCGAGCGATGAGCACGGCTGCGGCCGTTGCCGCCGGCACCCGCCGTTTGTCGTACTCCAACTCCGCCGGCTCCCGCGAATTCGACCTCTATGTCCCGTCCGGTCTCACCGGGTCGACCGGCCCTTGTGGTGATGCTGCACGGCGGCCAGATGGACGCTGCCGAATTTGCCACGGCCACCAGAATGAACGACTTCGCCGACCGCCACGGATTTCTGGTCGCCTATCCCGAGCAATCCCGGGAGGCCAATGCCAGCGGATACTGGAATTGGTTCCGCCCCGAGGATCAGCACGCCGAGGGCGGCGAACCGTCGATCATCGCCGGGATCACCCGCCGGATCATGGCCGAATGGCCCGTCGATCCGAATCGGGTCTGGATCGCCGGGTTGTCCGCCGGAGGCGCGATGGCCGCGGTCATGGCCGCGACCCACCCGCAGCTCTACACCGCGGTCGGTGTCCACTCCGGTCTCCCGTACCTTTCAGCGCGCGACGTCGGTTCGGCCTTTGCCGCCATGTCGATCGGGCGCGATTCCGATGCGGCGGCCGGCCCGGCGCCGTTGATCGTGCTGCACGGCGACCGTGACACCACCGTGGTGGTGAGCAACGCCGATCGGCTGATCGATGCGCGGCTCGCCACGCACGAGGCGTCCACCGAGTCGATCGAGCTGCGCATCGTCACCAGTAACGATGACGAGTCGCCCGACAACCGACCGCACACCCGGACGGCGCACATCCTGCCCAGCGGCCAGGTCGTCGCCGAGTCGGTGATCGTGCACGGTGGGGGTCACACCTGGTTCGGCGGCGACCCCCGGGCCGGGTACACGGATCCGCTGGGTCCCGACGCATCGGCGGAGATGGTGCGGTTCTTCCTCGAGCAACCCACTGCCGATCCCGACCCGCCGACCACCGTGGCCAAAGTGCATCCGTGGCAACATCTCTGGCCATTCGGCCGGCAGCGGTAGACCGCTCGCGGCACCGCGGAAACACAGCACCGCGGGACACAGCGCCGCGCGCCGACCGCCGTCAGCCCGCGTTGACCACCGCGGCCAACGCTCGGGCCCGGGCGCTGGACATGACCTCCTCCAGGGGCAGCAGATCGCCTTCCGGGCCGGTCAACGGCACCCGCCAGTTCGGATACTCGTCGACGGTGCCGGGCTGGTTCTGCGTCCGCCGGTCTCCGATCAGGTCGGACAACGCCACGCTGATCAGCTTCGACGGTGTCCACATCAGATACCGGTGCAGGGCAAGCACAGTGGCCTGTACCTCGGCGTCGGCAGCATCCGGCGCGGACGGGTCGAGCGCTGCCTCGGCGGCCGCGACGACCTGCGGGTCCAGAGCACCACGCCGACGCAGTTCCTCGAGCCACGCGCCCCGTTCGGCATCGTCGGCGGCCAGTTCCTCGTCGAGCGAGCGGGTCAACAACCCCAGCGAATCCCGCAGCCGCACATGGTCTCCGGCCAGATACCCGGCGGTCGGCGGCAGGTCGTGGGTGGTCACCGAGGCCAGGCAGTACTCCCGCCACCACTCGGGTCGCAGCGGGGCACCGCTGCCGTGGAACTCGAACTCGAACCAGAGAATCGAGGTCCCGAGAATGCCGCGCTCACGCAGATAGTCACGCACCCACGGCTCGACCGTCCCCAGGTCTTCGCCGACCACGACAGCGCGGGCGCGTTTGGCCTCCAGCGCCAGGATGCCGACCAGTGCCTCGTGGTCGTACCGCAGATACGTGCCCTGGGTGGGACCGTTGCCCTCCGGGATCCACCACAACCGGAAGAGCCCGATGATGTGGTCGACCCGGACACCGCCGGCCGACCGCAGCACGGTCGACACCATGTCCCGGAACGGCGCATAGGCCTGCTCTGCCAACCGGTCCGGCCGCCACGGCGGCTGCGCCCAGTCCTGCCCGTTCTGGTTGTACGCATCCGGTGGCGCACCGACCGAGACCCCGGCGGCGAAGATGTCCTGCAGCGCCCAGGAATCCGAACCCTCCGGATGGACCCCGACGGCCAGGTCGTGCATCACCCCCAGCGCCATCCCGGCCCTGGTCGCGGCAGCCTGAGTGGTCGACAACTGCTCGTCCAGCACCCATTGCAACCAGCGGTGGAAATCGACGGCGTCGGAGTTCGCGTCGCGGAACCGGGCGACGGCCGGCGACGCCGGGTGCCGAAGCTCCGTCGGCCATTCGTGCCAGTCCGGGCCCTGCACCTCGAACAGCGCGCACCAGGTCGCGTAGTCGTCCAGACCATGACCCTCCCGCAGCCGATAGGCCTGGTAGGCGATCTCCCGGCCGGCGGTGCGCGGCACCCGGTGAATCAGTTCGAGGGCACGGCGTTTCGCGTCCCAGGCCGCGTCCCGGTCGATGCGGTCCAGCTCATCCAGTTCGGCATGCACCGCAGTGCGGAGCGACTCGACGGTGCGCCGGGCGGCGGCGTCGAGATCGGCGAACTCCGGGATGCGCTCGACCCGCAGGTAGAGCGGGTTCTGAAACCGTCGGGTCGTCGGCAGGTAGGGCGACGGCTCCATCGGGGACGCCGGCTCGGCGGCGTGCAGGGGATTGACCAGCACGAAGCCGGCACCCAGCTCGGCGCCACCCCACACCGCGAGATCCTCCAGGTCACCGACGTCGCCGACGCCCCACGATCTGGCCGATCGGACGCTGTAGAGCTGGGTCGCAATTCCCCAGAGCCGCCGGTCGCCCATCCGATCCGGCAGACCGACCCAGGCCGGCGTCACGATCACCGCCATCGATGCCTCGTCGCCGGAGGACCATGCCCGCAGGGTGTGATAGCCGAGCGGCAGATCGCCGGGAAGCTGGAAGCTCGCCCGGCCGACCAACCGGTCGCCGAGCTGGCGGGGCTCTGTCCAGATGTCCAACTGCTGCAGCTCCGAGCGGGTGCCACCGGTTTCCAGGTCGATCCACAGCGAGACCGGCTCACCGTGCCGGACATGGACCTCGACCGTCGGCGTCCGGCCCTCCCGCATCACCAGGGACGGCGGCAGCATCCGTCGCCACCGCACGTCCTCGAGGGCGGCCACCGCCGCCTGGGCGGCCTCCGGGTTCGAGGCGTCCACATCCAGGGCGGCCAGCACCTTCACCACCGTGTCGGCGGCAACATCGACATGCTGTTGCTGCCAGTCCCAGAACTCGGTCGCGATGCCGTAGGCCTCTGCCAGTTGCCGAAGAGCGGGATGAAGATCCATATCGGTGCGGAGTCCTAGCTCTGTGATCAAGCGTCCGGTCATGCTCGGGTGAGGGCTGCTGCGGTGCTGACTTCTCCGGAACTCGGAGCGACGTGGTCCGACCCAATGATCCGGGTCACAGGCTGCTGGGACGGACCACGTGTGTCAAGCGGGCGGGGCGGCGGGTTGGTGACGGGCTGAATCGGGACAGCACCGGCCGAACGCGCAACGGCAGTCGCCACCTCCTGCATGCTCACGCTTTTGTCTTGACATACAGACAACCCGACCCCGAGACTGTTGCCTCGAACGACCATCTGATCCGCCCCGAACGGTCGTGATTCCGCACGCCGACAAAGGAGTCCCCATGGTGCGCTTCGCCCTCTTCGGTGCCGGCCGAATCGGCCAGGTCCACGCCGCCTCGATCGACGCCCATCCCGGTGCCGAGCTGCTCTGGGTCTGTGATCCGATGACGGCGCCAGCCGTCGCGCTGGCCGAGAAGTACGGCGCGACCGCCACTTCCGACGTCGATCAGGTGCTGGCCGACAGCCGGGTCGACGCCGTGATCGTCGGCTCCTCGACGCCCACCCATGTCGACCTGCTGACGCGTTCGGTGGTTGCCGGGAAGGCTGTGCTGTGCGAGAAGCCGATCGATCTGGACCTGGCCAGGGTCGATGCCTGCTGGGAACAGATCAAGGACACCGAACACACGGTGATGGTCGGGTTCAACCGGCGGTTCGACCCGTCGTTCAAGGACATCCGGGATCGGGTGCGGGCCGGCGAACTCGGCCGGCTCGAACAGTTGATCATCATCAGCCGGGACCCTGAGCCGCCGCCCGCCGGGTACCTGGCGGGCTCCGGGGGTCTGTTCCGCGACATGACCATTCATGACTTCGACATGGCCCGCTATTTCCTGGGTGACGTGGTCGAGGTGCAGGCGACGGGCTCGAACCTGGTCGCCGACTACGTTGCCGATGCCGGTGACATCGACGGGGCAATGGTGACCCTCCGCGGCATCGACGGAACCCTGGCCCAGATCACCAACAGCCGGCGCTGCAGCTTCGGGTACGACCAGCGGATCGAGGCGTTCGGCGCCGGCGGGATGCTCACGGCGCAGAACCTGCTGCCGACCAGCGTGCGGTACTTCGGGGCGGAGCGGACCGAATCCGCGGCGCCGTATTACAACTTTTTCCTGGAGCGGTACACCCCGGCCTACCGTGCCGAACTGGACCACTTCATCACCGCCATCGAACAGGGCATCGCGCCGTCGCCCGGGTTCGCAGACGGACGGGCGGCGCTGGTCCTGGCCGATGCCGCCAACGAGAGTCTGCGCACCGGCGCCACCGTTCGGGTGGACGGCTAGACCGTCCACCCGGCGGTGCTCAGGCGTACATCGGAGGCAGACTCAGAGCGCCTCGACCTGCTCGGTGATCTGGGCGGCGGTCTTGTCACCCAAGCCCTCGAACTCCGACTGCAGGAACGGGGTCGCCAGCTTCGCGAGGCCGTGGAACTCGATCTGGGCGTGATAGGTGATCGTGGAACCATGATCGGACGGCGTCACGGTGATGTCGTCGGTCGATGTTGCGGTCTTGTTCTCCCCGACGAACACGATGTGCCCACCGTCCAGGGTCGCCAGCCGGTAGCTGAGTTCGGTCTCCTTGCCCTTGACCACGGACACGTTGTGCCAGGTGGTGCCCACCACAACGGGCCCGGCGGTCACCTGGGTGCAGGACTTGGTGCCGGGGTCCCACTGTTCGGCGTTGGCGAAATCCTTGAGGTAGTTCACCACCACGTCCGGCGGCCGACTGACCGAAAACGTGCGTTCGACGTTGATCACAGGGTCACCTTCTCGTTGTCGCCGCCCTCATAGCGCTCCCCGGTGACCTTGGCCTTGACGAAGCTGATCACCGAAGCGACCCGGCCGCCGGGGGTGTCCCAGTATTCTGCCGAATGCCCGTTCAACTTGATCAACACGATGCTGGGGTCGTCCGGGCCCTGCGGCATCCAGGCCTCCACCCAGGTGTTCCACAGTTCCCTGGCCTTGGCGTTGTCGTCGACGATCTCGGCTTCGCCGTCGATCGAGATCCAGGTGTCACCCGAGGTCAGCGTGAGTCCGACGTGCGGGTTGGCGGCGATGTGCGCAACCTTGCGGGAATCCCGCTCGGCGAAGAACCACAGGTCGCCGTCGAACTCGACCTCCTGCTGCGCCATCGGGCGGCTGACGAAATGGCCGTCGGAGTCGACGGTGGTCAACATCCCGATCCGGATGTCCTTGGCCAGACCGGCGACTTTCTCGACATCAGAGGGTGTTTCGGGCATGGTGTGCTTCCTTCCAAGTGGGTGCTGGTGCTACCGCCGTCGAACAGCGATCGGATGCGACTTGCGGACGGTTTGCTCGGAACCGCCGCACGAGCACCGGTGAGAACCAGCGGTCTTCAGGCACCCAGTACCCACCCCGGGCCGATCGACACCCGACCGATCGACAGCCGACCGATCGAGGTCATTCCCGCTGCCGGGCAATGCACATCACACCGCCGGCACGCACCCTTTCCCGGGCCGCGACGTCTACATCAGGACACAAGACCACAGGAGACAGGGCACCCGGCCATCGGCCGAACGGGCAACCAGCCCACAGGTCGCCGACCCGAGGAAGGGAGCAGGCCCGATCATGATCGCCTCCATCGAACGATTCATCACCGCCGGAATGCTCCGCTTCCGGTTGCGCAGCCGGGCCGCGATGGCCCGCACCGTGCGGCTGACCGGCGCGGCCGTCGCCGCCTTTGCCGTCGCCCTCGCTGTGTTCCCGGACACCGTGCCGATCCTGGCGCCGCTGACCGCGCTGCTCGTCGTCGAGGTGACCCTCAAGGACATCCTGACCAGCGGAATCCAGCGGGTGGCGAGCGTGACCGCCGGCGTCCTGCTGGCGGTCGGCTTCTCCAGCATCGTCGGGCTCACCTGGTGGAGCCTTGGCGTGCTGGTCGCCGTTGCGATCCTGATCGGCCAGCTGCTGCGACTCGGACCGCACCTGATCGAGGTGCCGATCAGCGCCATGCTGGTGCTCGCCGTCGGCGGGGCCGAGGCCGCCGCCACCGACCGGATCGCCGAGACCCTGCTGGGTGCTGCCGTCGGTGTCGCGGTCAACCTGGTGTTTCCGCCCGCGGTCCGGGCGAGCACCGCGGCCGAGGCCGTGCACCGCTATGCCTCGGAACTGGCCAAGCTGCTCGACGCTGCCGCCACCGATCTGCGTGATCCGATCACCCAGGCCCAGGCCACCCGGTGGATGGAGGACGCCCGTGCGCTGAGCCGGCACGTCCCCGCCATCGACAAGGCCCTGGCGCATGCCGAGGACAGCCGTCGGCTGAACCCACGCGCTCTCGTGGTCGCCGATACCAACAGCTCACTGCGCTCCGACCTGGACGCCCTCGAGCACACGAACGTCGCCGTCCGCAGCATGTTCCGCTCGATCCTGGACGGCGTCCGGGACGATCCGACCCCCGATCCCACCAAGGGTGAGGACCTGCGCTTGGTCTTCTCCACGCTGCTCGGTGACGTCGCGGCCGCCGTCCAGGCGTTCGGTGACCTGGCCCTGGCCGAGGGCACCGACCACGTCGGTGACACCGAGGACGCCCTGAAGGTCGCGCTGGACACCCTGCGCGAGGCGCGGGACCGGATCGACGACCTGCAACTCATCGACGCGGGCACCGACGGCGGCTGGGAACTCAGCGAGCCGGTGCGGCAGACCGTCGAGCGGGTGCTGCGCGACCTCGACCTCTCCGGTCAATCCCGTCGGCAGGTCGTGCCGACCGTCTCGCCGAGGGTTGACCCGCTGGAGATCATCAAGTCGGCGCACCACCTGCTGCACGCTCCGCGGCCGCCCAAGCCCGGTGCCGGCAAGGCGGGTACCGCGGCGCGGCGCGCGCCGGGGCGTCGGGAGATCCCGGCGGACCAGACCGGTCCGCACCGGTTGCCGATCGGGCGGACCACCGCCGGGCGGTCCGCCCGCACGCCGCGCAGTGACTCCGCACTCGAGACCGGACGGCTGCGGATCGCCGGTCACCCGGGCAGCCGTCCCCGGTCGGGTCCGGCTCGCCGCACCTCCTGACGCTGCACCTCCTGGCTCAGCACGCTCCTGGCTCTGCGCTCTCCTCACTCTGCGCGCTCTCGCGCAGTCTTCGGGCGCTTCCGGCCACCGACGCGGGTGGGCGGGCGATCGGCAAGGATGAGTCGATGAGCACCCCACCGGCTCCGATCGGGCGCAATCCGCGACTGCTGGACGAGGCGACGCTGACGGTGATGATCGCCGCCGGCGACATCGACACCGTCATCGTCGCGTTCACCGACATGCAGGGACGGCTGCAGGGCAAGCGGCTGCACGCCGAGTACTTCCTGGAGGAGGTGCTCGCGCACGGCACCGAGGGCTGCAACTACCTGCTGGCCGTCGACGTCGAGATGTCCACCGTCCCCGGCTACGCCATCTCGTCCTGGGAGGCCGGTTACGGCGACATGCTGTTCGTGCTGGACACCGACACGATGCGGCTGCTGCCACACCTGCCCGGAACGGCCATGGTGCAGTGCGACCTGGCCTGGCTCGACGGGAGCGAGGTCAGCCAGTCGCCGCGCTCGATCCTGCGCCGGCAGGTGGATCGGGCGGCGGTGGCCGGGTACACCGCGCTGGCCGGTACCGAACTCGAGTTCATCGTCTTCGGCGACACCTACGAACAGGCCTGGGACGCCGACTACCGCAACCTGACCCCGGCCAACCAGTACAACGTCGACTACTCCATCCTCGGCACCACCCGGGTCGAACCGCTGCTCCGGGACATCCGCAACACCATGCATTCCGCCGGAATGACCGTCGAATCGGCCAAGGGTGAGTGCAATTTCGGGCAGCACGAGATCGCCTTCCGGTACGCAGAAGCGTTGACCACCGCGGACAATCACACGGTCTACCGGAACAGCGCCAAGGAGATCGCCGAGGCGCATGGCCGCTCGCTGACCTTCATGGCCAAGTTCGACGAGCGGGAGGGCAATTCCTGCCACATCCACCTCTCGCTGCGCGGACGGGACGGCTCGCTGGCGTTCTGGGACGAGGGTTCGGCGAGCAGAACCGCGGTGTACGACCACTTCGTCGCCGGCGTGCTGGCGACGATGCGCGAGTTCACCCTGCTCTACGCGCCGAACATCAACTCCTACAAGCGATTCGCCGACGGATCGTTCGCACCGACGACCATCGCCTGGGGCAACGACAACCGGACCTGTGCCGTCCGGCTGGTCGGCCACGGCGCCTCGGCCAGGATGGAGAACCGGGTCCCTGGCGGGGATGTCAATCCCTACCTGGCGCTCGCCGGGATGATCGCCGGTGGGCTGCACGGCATCGAGAAACACCTCGATCTCCCCGACGAGCTGATCGGCAACGCCTACGAGTCCGACGGCGAGCGGGTGCCCCGCACCCTGCGCGAGGCTCGGGATGCGTTCGCCGGATCGGCGATCGCCAGATCCGCGTTCGGTGACGACGTGGTCGAGCACTACGTGCATGCCGCCGACACCGAGATCGCTGCCTTCGACGCCGCTGTGACAGATTGGGAACGGCGGCGTGGCTTCGAGCGGCTGTGAGCTTTGCGCTGGTGCTCTCGAACGGCGCCACCCTGCCCGATCAATACCTGAGGGCCCGATCACTACCCGAGGAGATGAGCAGACGATGCCCGGACGATTGGACGCCAAGTCGGCGGTGATCACCGGCGGCTGCTCGGGGATCGGTCTGGCTACCGCGAGGCGGTTCGCCGAGGAGGGTGCACGCCTGGTCATCGGCGATCTGGACGATGCCCGCGGGCCGGACATCGCGGCGGCGTTGGGCGGGGTGTTCCTGCGCACCGACGTCACCGATCAGGGCGAGGTCGCCGCACTCTTTGCGCTGGCCCAGAGTTCCTACGGTTCGGTCGATATCGCCTTCAACAACGCCGGGATCTCACCCCCGGACGACGATTCCATCCTGACCACCAGCCTCGAGGCGTGGAAGCGGGTCCAGGAGGTCAATCTGACCAGCGTGTATCTGTGCTGCCAGGCCGCTCTGCCCTACATGCTGGAGCAGGGTCGCGGGTCGATCATCAACACCGCCTCGTTCGTCGCGGTGATGGGTGCGGCCACGTCGCAAATCTCCTACACCGCCTCCAAGGGTGGCGTGCTGGCCATGTCCCGCGAGCTGGGGGTGCAGTTCGCCAGGCGTGGGGTTCGGGTGAACGCGCTCTGCCCGGGACCGGTGAACACCCCCCTGCTGCAGGAACTGTTCGCCAAGGACCCCGAGCGAGCCGCCCGCCGGCTGGTGCACATCCCCGTCGGCCGCTTCGCCGAACCCGACGAGATCGCCAACGCAGCACTGTTTCTGGCCTCAGACGAATCCAGCTTCATCACCGCGTCCCAATTCATGGTGGACGGAGGGATTTCCGGCGCCTACGTCACGCCACTGGACTGAGCCCCGCGCAACTCCCCACCCCCGCGCCGTCTGACCCCGCGCCGATCATCGTCGCCGGCGCGGCTGAAGTCGTCGACTCCCGTCACAGCAGCCTCAGAATCGGCACGTTGGTCCGCGCCGAGGTTGTTGATCGGCGCGAACAGTTGGAGGGGCTCATTGTTCCCCGAATGTGATGCGTCGATGGGTGTCCGAGGATTCCGCGGAACAAATTGTTCCGTCGCGTGGAACGCCTCAAGGGAGTGAACGCTTCGACCCTGTCGCCGTCGATCCGGTGCCGGTATGCCCGGCGATTGCGGCCTGACCAGGTCAGTGATGACCACCCGGCCAACTCTGCCCCATCGATCCACCCTGCCCACCCATCCCCACCGTCGAAACAGGGATCGCGATGACGACAACGCTGAAGATGACCGCTAGCAGCTCGATGAGCCGACGCCCGCGAAGGGCGCTCATGGCCGCCGCAGCGGCGCTCTCGCTGGTCGCCGCGGGATGTAGCAGTTCGTCGAATACTTCTTCATCGACGCCGTCCACGTCGGCCGCTGCCCCGGTTGCCACGTCGTCAGCAGTGGCGTCGACATCGTCCGCTGCGTCGGCATCGTCGGCATCGTCGGCATCTGCGGCAACATCCACCGCTGCGCCGGGATCCGGCCTGAAGACGATCGACCAGAGCGCGTTGCAAGCGCTGGTGGACAGCTCCATCAAGGAGCAGCTGATCCCCGGAGCGGTCGTTATGCTCAGCACACCGCAGGGCGACTTCACGGTCGCGTCCGGCACCACCGAACTCGGGGTGCAGAACCTGCCGGATGCGAACACCCATTTCCGGATCGCCTCGAACACCAAGACGATGACCTCGGCGGTGGTCCTGCAACTGGCCCAGGAGGGCAAGCTCGCACTGAGTGATCCGGTGTCGAAGTACGTCTCGGGGGTGCCTGACGGAGACAACATCACCGTCGAGGAACTGCTGAAGATGCGAACTGGTCTGTACAACTACACCAACTCCCAGCAGATGGCGACCAGCCTGGATAACGACCCCACCAGGGAGTGGAAACCGCAGGAGCTGCTGGACATCGCCTTCGCCCAGCCCGCCAACTTCGCCCCAGACGCGGAGTTCGAGTACAGCAATACGAACTACGCCCTGCTGGGCATGATCATTGAAAAGGTCGACGGCAAACCACTCGCTACCGCATTCCAAGACCGGTTGTTCGGACCCCTGGGTATGACGAACACGGAACTGCCGCCCGGCCCGACATACACCATTCCCGACCCCTTTACGCACGGATACCTCTACGGCAGCTCGTCCGTTGCCCTCTACGGTGAACCGGATTACACACCCGAACAGATTGCAGCGGCCAAGGACGGTTCCTGGCAGCCCACCGATTACACGGACATCAACCACTCCTTCGCCTTCGGGGCCGGTAACGCCATTTCCACCACAACCGACCAGATCACCTGGATGAAGGCGTTGGTAGGCGGCAAGGTCCTCGATGCGGAATATCAGAAATTGTGGCTCGACAGCCCACAGGTGGAGGATCCCGCAAAGCCCGGCGGCCAGTGGTACGGCTACGGCATCGCCAGACTGAAATGGGGATCCAACAACTTGATCTTTCATGGCGGTGAGACCGCTGGCTACAACTCGAAAATCGGTGTCGAAACCACCAATGACGTGACCCTGGTGATTTGGACCAACATGACCGTCGACGTCGACACAGAGCGACAGACCGCCAACACGCTGATGCTCAAAGTCCTGGACCAGATCTTGGTGGAGTCTCCACTCTCAATAACCGCAGCTGATATTGCTGCGCCGACAACCACCGGGTGACCACATCGCACGGGCCCGCATGCCGAGGCTGACCAGCTGACGGGTCTTGGGCCCGAACCCAAGGCCGCGCAGTGGTCAGTACTCAGCAGAAGGGACAAGAGAAATATCGGGATCGCCACCGGCAGGTGGGCGGACATGCCGAGCAGTACGGCGACGATTTCGACATCGACCACCGAGGTAGTTGATCGGGCGGGGACCCGGGGCTCAGGACTGCAACACCGCCACCGTGCGGGGCGGCACGGTGATCTGGTCACCGTCGATCGAGGTCAGCCGGACGATCGGATCGCGGCCGGCCACCTGTACTGGATGCAGTGTCAGGGTCGCCGCCCGGTCGACCCGGATGTCTTGCCACCGCGGGGTGGCGTTGAAGACCACCACGATCCGGTCCCGTTCTGTCCCAACGGAATCGGCGGAGAGCACCATCAGGATCACGCCGGGGGTCTGGTCCGGGCCGCCGATCGGGAACGTAACGCATCGGTCGATCACCTCCGCCGACCGAAGCCGGAACAGTGGCGAGGAGTAGCGCAGGCGCAGCAGGTCGTGTGCCGCCGCTCTGGCCGCGGCGATGTCCGCGGGTTGCGGACGGAGCTCTGGGTCGGCCAGCAGTGGCCGGAGGAAGGGCCATTTCGCCTCGTTGTCCGGCGCCGGCGGCAACCCCGAGCCGAAAGCGTTGGTACGTCCGGTCCAGTCGATCCGGTTGAACCAGTCGCCGGAATGGTAGGAGTTGCGGTCCAACGACTTCGACCGCAGCAGGTCGGTGCCGGCATGCCAGAACATCGGACCCTGACCGAGCGCAACGGTCGCCAGGCACACGGTGTTCATCCGCACCCGATCGGCCATAGACGTTGCCTTCGGCAGTTTGAGAGCCAGTGCGTCATAGAGGCTCTCGTTGTCGTGGGCGTCGACGTAGGAGACCACTTCGGCCGGCTGGGCCGTGTACCCCGCCGGTGCTCCGCGGAACCAGATCTCTGACCCCGCCCGCTCGTCACCGAACCGGTCGACCAACCGGAAGCCGGCGAGGTTTCCGGTCAGCCCAGCCTTGATCGCATCCTGCGCTGCCAGCAGGTCGTCACGTTGCACGACCGGCGCCCCGGCAGGCCGGCCGTTGGGGTCGGTGAACAAACCGGTGCCGAAACCCTGGACGCGCGGGTCGTCGTCGAACGGCCCACCACCGCGGACGGCGTCCCGCAGTCGGTCGTTGAAGGTGCCGATGCCGGTGCCGGCCATCTGCACCTGGGTTGCCTGGACGAAGCGGGCATTGTCGGCGACCTCTCCGAAGTTCCATCCCTCGCCGTACACGTACATCGCGGCACCGTCCACGCCGTCGTCGGCGATGGTCAGCGCGTCCAACGCCGACCGAACCGCCAACATGGTCGATCGCGGGTGGTGGCCCATCAGGTCGAACCTGAAGCCGCCGACCTTGTACTGCCGGGCCCAGTGCACCACCGAGTCGACGATCAGCTTCTGCATCATGGCGTGCTCTGCGGCGGTGTTCGGGCAGCAGGTGGAGTTCTCCAGCCGACCGTCGGCCGAAAGACGGTGGTAGTAGCCGGGAACGATCCGGTCCAGCACGGAATGCCGGTCTTGGCCGGCGGCAACGGTGTGGTTGTAGACGACATCCAGCACCACCCGCAGCCCGATCTCGGCAAGCGCCGCGACCATCCGACGGAACTCCAGGGTGCGCCTTGCGCCCATCGGATCGGTCGCGTACGAGCCCTCCGGCACGGAGTAATGCCACGGGTCGTACCCCCAGTTGAAGCCGTCGTGTCCAGCAGCAGCCCGCACACAGTTCTGCTGGGCCTCGCCGGCCGGGTCGGCAGCGGTCAGCGCGGGCAGGTCGCAGGACGGTTCCCGATGATGGTCCCGACGATCGTCGACCGTGCTGAAGTCGAAGGTGGGCAACAGGTGCAGGGTGTTCAACCCGGCCGCGGCCAGGTCGGCGAGGTGCCGCATGCCGGCACTATCGCGATGGGTGAATGCCAGATAGCCACCACGGTGCGGCTCCGGCACAGTGGGATCCGAGAGGGAGAAATCCCGGACGTGCAGCTCGTAGATGCTCGTGTCCACCGGATGCTCCGGTGCCGGCGGGATGAGGTCCCGCCAGCCATCCGGTTGCAGTTCGGCCGACCGCAGATCGGCGATGACCGAGCGCGCGGAATTGGTGGTCAGCGCGACGCTGTACGGGTCGCTGACGTCGTTCGTGCGGACAGCATCGGCCTCGGCGTCGTACACCTGCACCCGGAACAGATACGCGGCGCCCAGCCAACTCTCGTCACCGGTGACCGACCACACCCCGTCCGATGTCCGCGACATCGGCACGTGGTCGTCGCGACCGGTGGTCCGCTCACCGGCCTCGGCCAGCAACAACCCGACCGTGACGGCGGTCGGTGCCCAGACGGACACCGTCGGGATCGGGCCGGCCCAGGTGATCCCCAGGTGGCGGTCCGTCGCGTCGAACAGGTCGTCCAGCACTCCCGGCAATTGCACACCGGCCGCGCGGGTCACCGCGCCGCCGTCCTCATGGACGGCGACAACCACCTGGCCGCAGAGTATCTCGGTCAACAGGTCGCGGTCGGCGGCGATCTCCGACGGCAGCCGTAGACCGGTGTAGTGCGCTAGATGCGGCCACCGCGCGGTGATCTCTGTTGGCAGCGGATCGTCGACGAGGATCAGGTCGATCGACGAACCGCCGTCGATAGCCCCGTCCGGGCCGACCAGCCCACCGGATGCCCGGAAATGCAGGCGGTACATCGACTCACCGCGGTTGTCGTCCCGGATGTCCCACACCACCAGGTCTCGCCGCAGCCAATGCGCACTGCGATCCGGGATCGTCACGGCCGCGTCATTTCTGCAGCACCCAACCCGTCATCGACGGCGAAACCCCTGGCCGCCAGCTCATGCCGCACCGTGAGCCGCAGATCGGGATCATCGCCCAGTCGTCGGACCACCGCGGCCGGATCGCCGGTGCCGACCAGCGCGGCGAACCAACCAGCGGCACAGAGCGTTTCCAGGATCTTGGGCTGTGTCGAAGCTGTCACCGGCGCTGTGTCGGAGGACCAGCGCAGTGCACCCCATCTCCCGCGGTAGGCGCGATACCGGGGGACCGTCACGCCAGATTCGACGGTGACCGGATACCCCTCGACGATCGACAGGGTGTAGTTCGGCTCGGTGCGGTTCAGCACCTCGAGCTGCACCTCGTCCAACCACAGCACGAAGACCCGCAGATCCGTCGATCCATCGGAGCGGACCAGCACCCACGGCACGTAACCCGCCGGGCTGACGTGCGGGGAGTGTGACAGCCCCAGGCCGTCGACCGTCCCCCGGAGCACCGGCACCACCCGGTGTGCCCGGTCCAACGAGGCGAACTTCGCCTGCAGTTGTGCTGGGGATCCGTTGGAGCCGAAGGCCAGGACCGGGTGACGGTCGGCCGGTGCCGACGCGCCCAACTGTGCGAGAGCATCGTCCAGCCCCGCCGCCGTTCCTGCGGTCGTCCCGTCCGAGGTCAGCGGGCCGCCATCGACGCCGATCGACCATCGGCCCGGCCCGGTGCGATCGTCCAAGGCTGCGCCGACGCAGTCGTCGCGCAGGTGCAGGTCGTACAGCCAGGTGTCCAACCACAGGTAGTTGCCGTCGATGCTGTGCCCCGGGTAACTCAGCGGATCGGCCAGCGGGCTCGCCGGGAGACGAAGGTCGGCGACGCTCGGCATGGTGCAGACACTAGAGCGCATCGGGTCAGGGCAGGATGGTCGTCCATGGCCCGTCCACTGATCGGCATCACCACCTACCGCGAGTTCGCGGCCTGGGGTACGTGGCGGACGGACGCCCACGTGCTGCCGGCCGCGTATGTCGAGTCGGTCCGCGCCGGCGGCGGCACTCCGTTGCTGATCCCGCCGCTCGGGCCGGGTGATGATCCGGCGCAGATCGTTACGCGGCTGGACGGTCTCGTGCTGGCCGGCGGCGCCGACGTCAACCCGTCCCGGTACAGCGCGGAACCGCACCCGGCGACCACCGGTTGGCGGGACGACAGGGATGTCTCCGAGATGGCGTTGCTGCACGCCGCGGATGACGCCGGACTGCCGGTCCTCGGAATCTGCCGGGGCATGCAGATGATGGCGGTGACCGCGGGAGGGACGCTGCTGCAACATGTTCCGGATTCCGTCGGCCACCAGGAGCACTCGCCCGGCCCGGATTCGTACGGAACCATCACCGTGCACACCTCCGCCGGGTCGCGGCTCGCGTCGATCATCGGACCCGAGGTGATCGTGTCCTGCCACCATCATCAGGCGGTCGACGAACACCCCGACTATGTCGCGGCGGCGCATGCAGCCGACGGCGTCCTGGAGGCAATCGAGTCCCCCGGCGAGCGTTTCCGGCTGGCCGTGCAGTGGCACCCGGAGACCCGGACCGATCGTCAACTGTTCGAGGCCCTGGTGGCCGCGGCCGGTGCCCGATGACGCCGCCGACACAGCTGCCGACACAGCTGGCGGAGCTGCGGGACGCCGCCCGCGCGGCGATGAGCCCGGACGCGTGGGAGTACCTCCAGGGCACCGCGGGTTCGCCCGACCTGGATGTGCTGACCTGGCAGTCGATCCCGGTGGTCCCGCGGGTGCTGCAGGGGATGACCGGAGTCGACACCTCGGTGACCATTGGCGGGGCTGAGCTCGCCACTCCCGTGGTCGTGGCGGCCACGGCAGCCCACCGGCTGGCCCATCCGGACGCGGAGGTTGCCACCGCGGCCGGGGCGGCGGCACAGGGCGCCCTGATGGTGTATTCGAACTCGGCCGCCGTCGAGGTCACGGAATTCGGAGCTGCGGCGAGATGCCCGTGGTGGGCACAGGTTTACGTCCTGCGCGACCGCGGGCGGACCTACGACTACCTCGACCGGTGCGTCGCGGCCGGTGCGCGGGCGATCGTCGTCACCGTCGACTATCCGGGCACGTCGGCCAGCCCGTCGTTCCGCGCCGCGACCAGCCGACGCCTGACGGCCACCCCGGGCAACTACCCGGAATGGACCTGGCCGGAGATGTCGGCGGCCATCGACCCGGGACTGACACCGGACGTGATCGGCGAGCTCGCCGACAGAACCGGCCTGCCGATCCAGGTGAAGGGTGTTCTGCACGCAGCTGACGCGACCACCGCCGTCGATGCCGGGGCGGCGGGGATCGTGGTCTCGAACCACGGCCGCCGCCAGGTCGACGGCGTCCTGCCGACCGCCCTGGCCCTGCCGTCCATCGTCGACGCCGTCGGCGACACCGCACTGGTCACCGTCGACGGTGGGATCCGCAGCGGGGTGGATGTGCTGCGTGCGTTGGCCATGGGAGCCAAGGCGGTCGGCGTCGGACGCCCGGTTTTCTGGGGGCTGGCCGCGAACGGAGTTCAGGGAGTCGGCGACGTGATCGGCACCATGACGGCCCAGCTGCGCCAGGCGATGGCGTCGATCGGCGCAAGCTCCGTCGATCGGATCGACCGCAGCATGATCAGGATGCCGTCGCCGCTCGACGCAGGCGGGTGAGCAGGAGTGAACGTCTCGGCGCCGATCCCGGAACCGCCGCGACGCTGATCGCGCCACCGGGTGTGCACCGTCGCCCTGTGCGAGGCTGACGCTCGTGCGCATGCAATTCGCCACCGGACCAGACCCGACCGACCTGCTGATGCTCCCCTGGTCGACACCGCTGGCGGAGTGGCCGAAGGAAGACCTCGTCTCGCTGCCCCGCGGCATCTCCCGACACGTCGTGAGGTTCGTTCGGATCGGCGGAATCGTCTATGCCATCAAGGAAATCAGCCAGGGCCTGGCCGAACACGAATACGAGCAGCTTCGCGAACTGGCCAAGTCGGGAATCCCGGTGGTGCAGGCGATCGGGGTGGTCGCCAACCGGATGACCCCGGAGGGTGAACCCCTCGACGCGGCGCTGGTCACCAAACACCTACGGTTTTCCCTGCCCTACCGCGCCCTGTTCTCCCGGCGGATGGACCCCAACCTGGAGACCAAACTGCTTGATGCGCTGGCCGAACTGCTGGTCCGGTTGCACCTCGTCGGCTTCGCCTGGAAGGACTGCTCGCTGTCGAACACGCTGTTCCGCCGGGACGCCGGAGCGCTGGCGGCCTATCTGGTGGACGCCGAGACCGGGGAGATGCGGGAGAGCCTTTCGAAGGGGCAACGCCTGCAGGATCTCGACATCGTCGAGACCAACGTCGCGGGTGAACTGATGGACCTGCAGATGTCGGGACTGCTCTCGGAGAATGTCGATCCGCTGGAAACAGCCATCTCGGTGATCGAGCGTTACGAGCGGCTCTGGGAGCTGTTGACCGCACCCCAGACCATGGGCGAGGACGAGTGGTGGCGGATCGAGCAACGTCTGCGCAAGCTGAACGAGCTGGGCTTCGACGTCGCACAGATCCAGATCAACGAGAAGGACGGCGACCCGCGGGTCATGGTGCAGACCCAGGTGGTCGACGCCGGACATCATCGCCGGCGGTTGTTCTCGCTCACCGGTATCGACGTCCAGGAGAACCAGGCCCGCCGCATCCTCAACGACATGGACACCTACCGGTCACAGGCCGTCATGCCGCAGACCGAGGTCGACGAGGACACCGTCGCGCACCACTACGTCACCGATGTCTACGACCCGGTGCTCGAGGCGGTGCCGCGCGAACTGGCCGCGAAACTGGAACCGGCCGAAGTTTTCCACGAGGTGCTGGAACACCGATGGTTCCTCTCGCAGGCCGCCGGGCAGGAGGTCTCGATGGAACACGCCACCAGTTCGTACCTGGAGAACATCCTGCGGTACAAGCCGGACGAGAAGGCGTTCCTGGATTCGAGCCTGATGGGGGTCGGGTCGCTCGACGCCGACGACATCGACGACGGCGCAGATCTGGAACTCGGGCCCTAGTGCGGAGTGTCAAGCGTGGCGATGCGCATCCAGACAACACCTGATGCTTCGGGACAACACCCGAGACGTTGCCCCGACCCCAGTCACGTTGTCCTGACTCGCGCCCGTCCGATCAAGTCGTCCCCCGTGCGACGCCGAACCTTCGATCAGCAGTACGCGCAGCTACAGGCCTTGCCCAACACCGACGATCCGGCCGGCAGCCGACCGGTGAGCTGACCGAGCGGGCTGGTGGACGTCATCGCCGGTGGCAGGTTCGACGGCAGCGGCATGGTCTGGCGCCGGCCCGGCAGCAGCGCCCGCAGTGCCGCGGTTCCGGCCGATCCGGACGTCATCCGGCGATCGATTGTCCTGATCCGACGGCCATGGGCCACCACGTTCGGGACGGCAGCGCCGCCGAGAATGAGCGTCATAGGTGACTCCCCCGCTAGAAATGGCAAAGATGGGTTCCCGACACGTCTCTGAGCGTCAAGAGTCGGCATCTTCCCGGCTGATACCGTGCGCGCTAGCGGGACAACTGCTGCGACAACGGGCATCTGACCGCATTTGGGACTCTTCGCGAGGGGATGGCGTCATGACGACGGTTCGAGGCATGGGGACCATCGCGGCGAAGTACTGGTGGGTACTGCTCGTCCGCGGCATCATCCTGATCCTGCTGGGCATCGCGATGTTCGTCTGGCCGAAGGCCACCCTCTGGGTGTTCGTCGTCCTCTTCGCCGCGTATCTCCTGGTCGACGGGGTGATGGCGATCTTCCAGGGGTTCTCCGAACGCAAGGCCGGCCGTCCTTCCGGCTGGCAGTTCACCCAGGGCGTGCTGGCCATCGCCTTCGCGATCGCGTTGCTGGCGTGGCCGGACACGATCGGCAAGATCCTGATGTTCATCGTCGGGATCTGGGCCATTCTGGCCGGCATCGGCGGCATCGCGGCCGGCTTCCGGATGAAGCAGGTGCCGGGCTCCGGCTGGGGCTGGTTCCTGGCCTGGGGCGTACTGGCGGCGGCCTTCGGCATCGCACTGTTGGTCAGCCCGGCGTCCGGCATCCTGGCGATCCTGTGGCTGGTCGGCATCTGGGCGATCATGGCCGGCGTCGTGTTCATCTTCGCGAGCTTCTTCGTCCGCAAGGTCGGCAACGCGATCGTCGATTCGCCGCAGGTCTGAGCGCGTCCCACCGTGGCCGGGCCGGAGGTGCCAACCGAACCGGCGCCGGCCGATCCTGTCCCGCCGGACGAGTCGGCAGTCGCCGGGCCCTCAGTTGCAGGGTCCGCAGCGGATCGGTCCGCAGTGACAGGGTCCGCAGCGGATGGGTCCGGTCCGGCGACTGAGACCGCACGCCGGAAGCGGACCATCGGCGAGCGCGTCCGGGCGACCCCGCGATTCCTCGCAAGCATCCCGGTCACGCTGACCACTGTCGGGCTGCTGCTGCTGACCGGCATCCTGACCGGCACGCTCTTCGCACCGGCCAGCGAGACCGATTCGACGATCACCGCGCTGGAGTTCGGTCTGCCGGCGTTCCGCGAGGGCCGGATCTGGACGCTGTTCACCGGTGCCGTGACCTTCGTGGAGCCCGAGTTCTACTTCTTCGTCGGCGCCATGCTGGCCGTCGGCCTCGGTCTGTACGAGCGGCGGGTCGGTTCGTTGCGCGCGGCCGTCGCGCTGGTCGTCTGCCACTCGGTCGGCATCGTGCTGCCGGCGCTGCTGCTCTGGCCGTTTGCCGGTAGTGGCTGGACCTGGGCCGCGACCCTGGCCGACGAACTCGACGCCGGACTTTCCGCCGGCGGATTCGGGGTGGCCGCTGCGGCGACCGCGCTGCTGACGCCGCCGTGGCGCGGCCGGCTGCGGGTGCTCGGCACGGCCTTCCTGGCCGTCATGGTGATCAAATCCGGGCTGCTCTGGGACCTGGAGCACTTCGTCGCCTGGACCACCGGGCTGCTGATCGGGCCGTGGCTGGCACGAAAGGCCATCCTGGCCCGCACCGGACGCCCGGCCGAGAAGCGGACCGGGCCGGCCGAGACCAGGATGCTGACGGCGCTGATCGCGGGCGCGTTCGCCATCTCCAACGTCGTCGATTCGTTGTACCCGGGCGTCGGCGGCATCATCGGACCGGGCGTCGGAGTCACGCAGGTCCGGGCCTTGTGGCTGATCATTCTCGAGCTGGTGATCTCGCTGCTGATCGCCGGCGCACTCCCCCGACCGAAGGCACTTGCCTGGTGGGTGGCGGTCGTCGGCGTGGCCGCGATCGCGGTCAACTCACTGGTCAACACGCCGGTGGTGCCCCGAACCGGTGACGTCGTCTGCGCGCTGATCGTGCTGGGTGTGCTGCTCTGGAATCGCAACGCGTGGCCCTGGCGCACCGACCGGTCGGCCCTTCGTCCGCTCGCAGTCCTGGCGGTGATCATGCTGGTCTTTGCGGCCGTCACCTCGGTCGCGATCTGGGCCGTGCGGGAACAGTTCCAGCCGGTCGGGAACCTGCAGGAGATCCTGCGGGAGGCGGTCGCCCGGTTCACCTTCACCACCGGACCGCTGCTCCCACAAAGCAGTACCGCACGCGGCGTCCTGGCGTTCACCGGAGTGATCTGGGGCGTGCTGCTGGTCGGCTGGCTCGCCTGGGCGCTGTACTACCCGATGCTGAACAGCTGGCGCCGATCCCGACGGGAAGGGGCTGTGCGGCCGTCGAACGGTTGACCCGGTTGGTCCCGGCCCGGGCCCGTCCGGTCGGTCCGGCGGCTCTTGCATCAGCCGGACCTACCGCTGTCGGCGCGCCGTCCTATGGTGTGAGGTAGTCGGCGGTGGGCAACAGTGGGCGTGTGGCGCCCGACCCGCAGCCGTTCGTCCGCACAGCCAAGGAGTGCCAGTGACCGAGCTCGCTTCCGACCGGTCGGCGTCGCGAGCCGGGAACTCGGAGCTCGAACGGCAGCTGGAGACCCACCGCCGCGAGTTGGCCGGGTACTGCTACCGCATGCTCGGCTCGACCTTCGAGACCGATGACGCGGTGCAGGAAACGATGGTCCGCGCATGGCGGGCTCTCGACCGCTTCGACGGCAGGTCGTCGCTGCGGACCTGGCTCTACCGGATCGCGACGAATGTCTGTCTCGACCTGTTGAACGGGCGGAAGCGGCGTGCGCTGCCGATGGACTTCGGCCCGGCATCACCGCCGATCGCGTCCTCGCTCGGGCAACCGATGGCCGAGTCGGTGTGGATCCAGCCGATGCCGGATTCCGGGGTGTTGACGGCAACGGCCGACCCTGCCGAGCTGGCCGTCGGTCGGGACACCATCCGGCTGGCCTTCATCGCCGCGTTGCAACACCTGCCGCCCCGGCAGCGGGCCGTGCTGATCCTGCGCGAGGTGCTGCGCTGGAGCGCGCTCGAGGTGGCGGACCTGCTCGATACCACCGTGGCATCGGTGAACAGTGCGCTCCAGCGCGCCAGGGCGACCCTGGCCGCGGCGGATCCCGGCTCCGAGGATCGGTTCGAGCCGATGGACGACGAGCAGAAGGGGCTGCTGGCCCGATACGTCACCGCCTTCACCGCCTACGACATCGACGCGCTGGTGTTGCTGCTGCAGGAGGACGCGACCGCGTCCATGCCGCCCTTTCCGCTCTGGCTGCAGGGAAGGGACGACATCGGCAAGTGGCACGTCGGACCGGGGAGCACCTGCGAGCACTCGACCCTGGTGCCGATCGAGGTCAACGGCTCACCGGCCTACGCGCACTACCGGCCGGGGCCGGACGGGCTGGAGCCCTTCGGCATCCAGGTTTTGGAGCTCAGCAAGGGACGGATTTCCAAGATCACCTACTTCCTGGACACCGATCTCTTCCCGAGGTTCGGGCTGCCACAGCGGCCGCCTCAGCCCGCGCCCCACCCGGGGTAGTCGGCCAGTCGCAGGGTCCGCAGATCGAACTCATCGGGCGGCACGTCGCTGACCTCGGTGACGACGACCGCGCCGGTCACCGATGTGCTGGCCGCCGCCAGCGGCCCGTCGGAGGTGTCGAGCCGCGGCCAGCTGTCGGTCAACACTGCGCCAGCAGTGCCGGCCTCGGCCTCCGACGCGTAGGTCGTGACGAAGGTGGCGGTCCCGTCGAGCCCGGCGCCGGGGGTCCAGCCGAACCCGGCGAAGGTCGGAACCGGCAGCATGCCGCCGACCTGGTCCTGGGCAGCGACGACGGCCGCTCGCACCTCGTCGTCTGCCGGTGGCGACGGATCCGAGACCGAGCAGAAAGGTGCCCATCTCGATCGTGGCCGCCCGCGGCGCTGCCGCCAGCACGGCCCGCACTCCCGGGTCGGCGGCCAGCGAATCAGGGACCGATCGTGCCGGTCAGCACGGCGTCGGCCGTGGCGGTGGGCACGTCGTCGCCGACCATGGTGGTGCGGGGACCGTCCGGCTGGTAGCCGACCCAGAACTGCTCGGTGGCCATCCCGGGAACACCGGCAACGGTCTGCGGCGTCCATCCGTCCTCGAGCACCCCGGGTAACTGGGCCGGGTCGATCGGACCCTGGCACACGCTCAGCAGGGCCGGCGCGTCGAAGTCTCCGAAGCCGACGTTGACCGTTTCGTCGAGCGGGCCGGTGCGCACCGGCGGGCCCGAACTGAACAGCCCGGATTCCACCAACCCCGTGCAGGAGGCGGCGGACAACGCATATCGCGACCACGCCGATTCTGCGGGAGGACGGTCCGACGGAGCCTCGGCGGTGGGCGACAACGGTTGCTCCGCCGCCCGGTCGACGAGGTTGAGAACCGTGACGTCGACCAGACTCACCGAGAACCGCGAATCAGCCGTTGCCGCGATGCTGCCCAGGACCTGGAAAGCGGCGGAGGATTCCCAGGTGCCGGAGGTCGCGGTGCCAGCCGTGTTCGCGCAGGCCGCCGACGACATGCCCAGCAGGAGCACGCACCCGAGGGCCGCAGCGTTCGACCGGCGCCTCATCGGTTCACTGTGTCAGACCGGCAGCTTCGACAGTCGCGCAACGCGACTCGGCCGACGCCTCGGTGTCCGGGGCGCCGGAATGGGTGGCCGCGGACCCAGGGCGGCACTGCCAGGATGGTCGGCATGTCCGACGACCCGCCCGACCCGGAGTACCGCTTCTACGGCGAACTGGCAACCTGGTGGCCGCTCATCTCACCGCCCGACGAGTACGTCGAGGAGGCCGGATTCGTCGCCGGCGTGCTCGGCGCGGCAGGAACGGAGGTCCATCACGTCCTGGAGCTCGGCAGCGGCGGCGGGCACAACGCCGTGCACCTCAAGCAGCGCTTCACGATGACGCTGGTCGACCTGTCGGAGGAGATGCTGGACGTCTCGCGTCGGCTGAACCCGGACTGCGAGCACCAGCAGGGCGACATGCGCACGGTGCGCCTGGGCCGGACGTTCGACGCCGTCTTCGTCCACGATGCGGTGGACTACATGACAAGCCGTGACGAGCTGCAACAGGCAGTGCAGACCGCCTACGAACACTGCCGGCCCGGCGGGCTTGCCGTGTTCGTCCCCGACGCCACCGCGGAGACCTTCGAGGAGTCCACCGACCATGGCGGCCGGGATGACGTCGACGATGCCGGGTTGCCGCTGGTCCGGGGAGTTCGTTATCTGGAGTGGACGTGGGATCCGGACCCGACCGACAGTTGGGTGCAGACCGAGTACAGCTTTCTGCTGCGGGACGACGACGGATCGGTACGGGCCGTCCACGAGTCACACCGGACCGGCATCTTCCACCGGGACGTGTGGCTCGAGGTGCTGACCACCGCGGGTTTCGAGGCGTCCGACCGGTGGGAGGAGACCACCGAGGATCGGCCGGCCCGGCAGATCTTCATCGGCCACCGCCCAGCGGGTTGACGCGCACCGGCTGACGACGGCCAGGCCCGGTCAGCATCGGCGTCGAGCGGTTATCGGCGGCTCCCGGCACTGCGGTGGGCCGCCAGGACCCAGCCGGCGACGACGGAGTCCCAGACGATGGGAGTGCCGGCGCGATAGGGAGAGGAGCAACAATCACAATTTCCCGCTCTGGTGGCGGGTACGGGGGCGCTCATTGGTCATCCTTGAAGGTTGAGGAAACGGCCCGAGAATGCCGACGCCGGGAGTGGCGCCGGACGGAGCCGGTGTTCGGTGGGAGGATCTCCGCCGGCCGGCTGCTCTGAGGAGTTCAGGAGCCTGGACCTTGATGCGGTGAAGGGCCGAAATCTTGCCGACGGCTGCCGCTCGATGTGGTTCATCGCGGTGCCGGATGCTGGTTCGTGACCCACGAGGAAGCTAATCACCGTGGTCGGCCCCGCAGCAAGCCGCGGCCGGTTAACTTCCTGCGTCGGCGGTGTGACTTCGCCTGCGAGCAGGGACGATCGAGCACGAATGACAGCGAAACGGGCGGGCGCAGGACGCTTTCGACGACGACGTCACATCCGGCAGTTCGTCGAGGTGCCGCGGTCGGCGACCGGTCGAACACAGACCGTGATCGATGCGGGGCTCAGCAGTTCTAGATCGGCGGGTGGTACAGCGCGACGCCGGTGACCGGGTCGAAAACGTGGGCTCGCGCCGCATCGATCGCGAGATTGGCCTCGTCGCCGATCCGGAGGGCGGTCCGGCCGGGGAAGCGCGCCACCAGGCGATGCTCGCCGACCTGCACGGTGACGTGCGCATCCCGGCCGTTGCGATCGACGCCCCGAACCCGGCCGAACACCACCGCATGATCGGGATCGGGATGATCGCCGGCGTCGCGGACGTCCTCACCGCGCAGGCCCAGGGTCACCTCACGGCCGACCGCTCCGGCGAGTTCGGGTGGCACCGGTAGCCAGGTCGGCAGGGTCCGGTACCCGACCTGGAAGCCCAGCACCCCGGCCGACTCGACGACCCGGCCCGACAGCTGGCCGATCGGCACCGCGCCGACGAAGTCCGCGACGAACAGGGTCGCGGGCCGGTCGTAGATCTCCCTTGCCGTCCCGATCTGCGCGACGGTGCCGTCGTTGAGCACGGCGATCCGGTCGCCGATGGCCAGCGCATCACTCTGGTCGTGGGTGACGTACAGGGTGCTGACCTTCGTGGCCTGGACCGTTTCGGCGATCACCCGGCGCATCCGAGCGCGTTCGTGCACATCGACATGGGCCAGCGGTTCGTCCAACAGGAAGGCCCGGGGCGTCCGCACCAACGCCCGGCCGATGCCGACCTGGCCGCGTTGTCCGGCCGAGATCTCGGTGGGCAGGCGGTGCAGCAACCGGTTCACCCGGAGCCTGCGGGACTGTGCCTCGACCTGACGGGTCACCTCTTGCTGCGGGACCTTCCGGGTCTCGAGACCGAATCCCATGTTCCTGGCGACGTCGAGGAACGGCACCAGCTGGGCGTTCTCGAACACCATGGCCACGTTGCGGGCGGCGGTCGGCGCGGTGGTCGGTTCGCCGCGGATCAGCACGCGACCGCTCTGCACCTTCATCAGTCCGGCGATCGCCCGCAGCAGGGACGACTTGCCGCTGCCGGACGGGCCGAGGACCGCCAGCAGCTCACCGGGACGGGCCAGCAGCGTGACATCGTGCAGGGCCGGGGTGCCGTCCTGGTGGACCACGGTGGCTCGTTCGAGGCCGGTGTCACCCTCGACCTGCGCGCCGTCGACCTGCGTCACCCTGGTGGCCCTTCCGCTCGCCACCACGGTATCCGGAACTCGAGCGGAGCCGCCGAGGGGACTTGAACCCCTAACCGCCCGATTACAAGTCGGGTGCGCTACCAATTGCGCCACGGCGGCATGGTCGGGGACCGGCCCGACCGGAGCCGGGCACCGCCCGGCCCGAACAGCGTAGCCGGACCGGTCGGACCGGCTCTTCCCCGTCGGACCGGTCGACCCGGCCTGCCTGTCTGACCCCAGGTGCTGGGTCCGCTCAGCCCCCGGGGACCGGGTCGGGGGTGACTGCGGCACCGGCGGCCGGGTCGGCGGCCGTTGTCGGCGCCGGATCAGGGGTCGGCGCCGGCTGGCAGACCACGTTCTGCTGGCCGTTGTAGACGGTGGTGAAGTCCTCCCGACGCTGCTCGGCGCCGGTCAGGTCGCGGATGATCCTGGTGTTGACAACGGTGAACCCGCTGCTGCCGCCGGACGGGCTGCAGGACGTGCCGAAGGGCTTCACCACGACCTGCGGCGAGGTGTAGTCGAACCGGTCGGAGGTGACCGACTCGACCTCGACGTGCTTGGTCCCCCACAGCCGGACGGTGATGTCGCTGTCGGTCCAGATCGTCTCGATCAGCACGCCGGTCGGGTAGTCGTTGGAGAACGCCAACTCGATCTCGCCGTCGAACACCGTCGCCTCCCGCCCTGGCGGATAACGGCTGATGTAGAACGAGTGCGGGGTGTGCGTGACGTCGCCCATCCCGGCGAAGTAGGCGGCGTTGTAGAGCGTGGTGGCGAACTGGCTGATCCCGCCGCCGACCGCGGTCGACAACGCGCCCTCCTGGATGATCGCGGCCGGGACGTAGCCCTGCTCGGTGCCGCGGGTCCCGGTGAACTCGTTCAGCCCGAAGGTGGCGCCCGGCTGGATGATCGCGCCGTTCACCTTCTCCGCGACGACCCGGATGTTCTCGCCGGACGCGGCAGCGAACCCACCGGTGGTGAACTCGCCGATGACCTCCTTGATGCCGAGCGCCTGCAGCTTCTCGGTGGTCATGCTGGGGTCGGCGAGTACGTGTAGACCACCGCCGCCTGGTGCTCGGCGGTCCGCAGGGCCGGGTTGATGGCGGCATCGGTGGCCGCCCAGTCAACGGTGCGGCCCTGGGTGCTCGGCGAGATCACCGAGGCGCCGTCCACGATCCGGACGCCGGCGTCGACCGGTCCGGTCTCGGTCGCGACGATCGCGTCGGTGAACGGACCACGCACTGCCGTCGCATCGACGGTGACCACGAAGCCATCGGCCGCGTCAGGGGTGATCGAGGTGGCGGCAGCGATGTCGGCGACCGGTACGTCGATCCCGGCGCCCTCGCCGTTGATCCGCAGCGGAGCGGACAGGATGGTGGTGGCCTCGGCGACCGCGGCCTGCACCTTGTCGGGCGCCGCGCGAACCGGCGCGTCGGTCACCGGCAGCACCAGCCCGGCAAGTGCGGACGGGCCGCCGCCGATCCAGGCCTGCGACACCGCCGATTCGGACGCCGGAACATCCAGGCTGCGGCCGATCACCGGCTCGCACGCTGGTGACGGTGACACCGTCGAGGGCCACCTGGCCTTCGACCGGCTGCACATCGGTCTGGGCGGCGATGCTGCTCAGGTAGCCGTTCAGGGCAGCGGCGTCGACCTGCACCGAGAGCGGGACCTCGGTGTCGGGGAAGTACGAGGACAGGCGGACGAACGGGTTCGCCGATCGGGTACCGCGGCCTGCACCGTCGCGGAGACGTCCGGGGTCAGCCCGGCCGCGACCGGATCCAGCGGTGTCGGGATGCCGTGCACGTCGATGGTCATCGGCTGTTGATAGGCCGGCACGGCTCCGGCGGTCAGCGCAGCGGTCGCCTGCTCGGGCGTCATGCCGCCGACCTCGACACCGGCGATCGTGGTGTTCCGCTCGATCTCGCCGCTGGTGCTCAACAGATCGACCAGGTAGACCACTGCCAGGACGAGCAACAGGGCGCCGCCGACGATGGCCGCGATCAATCCGGGTGACCGACCGCCGCCGGTCGGTGCCGCGGCGCCGCCGGTGGTGTCGATGACCTGGGTGTCCTCGGCGCCGCGGTCGTCCGGGTCGTCGACACCGGACGCCTCGAGGTCGGCGATCGCGATCCGCTCGGTCGCGCCTTCTGTATTCAACGCATCCGTATTCACCGCATCGGCCGAAGCCGGGCCCGAACCCGTCGATCCTGAACCCTGCATGCCAGTCGAATCCTTCACACCAGTCCCGTCCCAGACGTCCGAGCACCACCGTGCGCGGCCGGGATCATCTTCCCCGACCGGCTACGGTCTCATGGACGCACGGGAGCGGAACAGGGACCGCCGACGTGCTCAGGATCACCCGTACGCAGCAGTAAGTACCACGACGGTCGAGGATCGACTGGCGAGATTCGACTGGGGGGCTGCTGGAACGGCGTTGCTCAGCGCGCGTAGGGAGCGCCGGCCGGAGCCGGCCGGACGCCGCGAATCGTCGAGATCAGAATCCGCCGGCATTCCATGCGCACTGACGTTCATCAGCGAGGCGAGCGCTGCGATCGCGCCGTCGTCCAGGGTCATCGCGGCGGACCCGCCGTGGGTGCGCAGCTCGAACCAGCGCTTGACGGGGGCGAGCCGCGGGTCGTTGGTGGCCATCACCTCGGCGACATCGACGGTGATCGCACCACTGGCGCCGGCGGCCGGACGCAGCGCGACGCCGCGTTCTGCGGCCCCGAGCAGGGTGCCGAGATCCTCACCGAGCGCGCCGGCGATCACCCACAAAACGTCGACCCGCAGGGATCGGTGTCCGGTCTCATAGTTGGCCAGCGCGGCCTTGCTGACCAGACCACCGGTTCGTTGGGCGACTTCCGCCTGGGTCAGCTTCTGCCTGCGCCGCGACTCACGCATCACGCGGCACACGGCAGCGGCGAACGCCTGCTGCGACCGTGCGTCGTAAGCCTGCGACACGAAATTCCCCTGTCGTCGAACGGGACGATCGGCTTGATACCGCTCGCCGGCCGGAAGGAGTCCGATTACTCTGGGTGAGAGCCATTACGTCATCGGTGAGAATTAGACCCAAACGGGCGATACTTTCAATACCGCACCTTCCTGCCAAGCCATTTCTACCACAGAGTAACCACCATTACACCCTTTTGGCCCATTGGGTGAAACACAATGGCCTGATCGTGGAAACAACTCCGCAACCTGGCCCGGTAACCCGTGCATTTGTTGGCGGGCCATTCACTCGACCGTGAGCATGGACTCCGTTGGGGCACTCTACGCAGCGTCAGCTGGAGAACAAGGTCTTACCGAACCAGTCACCGGGGCCGCTCACTCCCGGGGGGCAGGCCCACAGTCCGCCGCCGATGTGTGCGATGTACTCGTTGAGCAGATCCGACTTTCCGAGCCTGGTCTGCAGCACCTTGAACTGGGCCTGCGGGTCCCGTTGGAAGGCGATGAAGAACAGGCCTGCCGCGAGCTTGCCGGTATCGGGGTCCTGGCCGTCGGTGTAGTTGTAGCCACGGCGGAGCAGCTTGATGCCACCGTTCTGCTCGGGCGCGGACAGCCGGATGTGGGCATTGATGTCGACGACCAGGTCGCCGGCCTCATCGGTCTTCGCGTAGTCGACGGGGGTGAATTCGTCGCCGCCGGTGACCGGTGCGCCGGTCACCTTGTTGCGAGCGAAGATCCGCTCCTGATCGGTGAGCGGATCGGTGTCCCAGGATTCGATTTCCATCCGGATCTTTCGCGCGACCAGGTACGTGCCGTTCGCCATCCAGGACTGGGCGGTGCCGGGTACCCACACCTGCTCCTGCAGCGCCACGGTGTCGTCCGCGTGGATGTTGCGGGTGCCGTCCTTGAACCCCATCAGGTTGCGCGGTGTCGTCTGGCCCGCACCGGTGGCCGATGCCCGGCCGAAGCCGAGTTGGGACCACTTCAGCACCGCGGTGCCCCGGGCCGCCCTGACCAGGTTGCGGACGGCGTGGAACACGACCTGCGGATCGTCGGCGCAGGCCTGGATGCACAGATCGCCGTCGGAGAGCGCCGGCTTCATCACCGCATCGCCGGGGATGATGCCGAACGGGGTCAGTTCGGCGGGCATCTTGGCGGTCAGCCCGAACCGGTCATCGAACAGGCTCGGGCCGAACCCGACCGTGATGGTCAGCGAATGCGGGCCGAGGTCCATGGATTCGCCGGTGTCGAACGGCGGCTGCTCGTCGCGCACCGGGGAGTCGCTGACCTGTTTGCCGGCGGTCAGCCGAGCAGCGATCGCCGCCCACCGGCCGAGCATGCGCTGCAACTGCTCGACGTCGGTCGTGGTCACATCGAGTGCGGCGAACATCAGCCGCTCCTGCTGGGTGGTGGTGACGCCGGCCTGCTGCGCGGCGTAGAACGGCACGACCGCGTTCGCCCTGGCGTCCGGGTCGGTGGACGCCTGATAGGGATCCGCGGTCGTCTGTTCGGGATCGTTGGCCGAGCGCAGCCCGTATCCCGCGGCGACACCGACGCCGGCGGCCAGTCCCGACACCAGCGGCGGCGGCTCCACCGAGGAACCGCCGCCGTGACGTGCCCTGCTGTTCGGTCATGACCGTCCTTCGTCGTCCGCGACTGCCGGACGCCCGTCCGTGCACCTGCTCCGCCCGCGCCGCCATCGTTGCCCGGCGCGGGCCGGGCGACCTAGTTGGTGATCTTCGCCGAGATCGCCGACAGCGGTTCCTGGACCACCAGCAGCGCGTCGGTCAGAGCCTTCTTGTCCTCGGCGGTGAGCTGGTCGTACGGCGTCCAGCCGCCGAGTCCGCTCTCATCACGATAGGTGTTCAGCTCGGCGACCAGTGCGTCGAAGGCCGTCGCGATCTGCGGGACCAGCGTCGGGTCGATCTGGTCGAGGGCGGGCTTGAGGGTGGCGAAGGCCTGCAGCGAGCCCTCCACGTTGGCCTCGAAGTCGAGCAGGTCGATGCGGGAGTAGGCCTCTTCCTCGCCGGTGATCTTGGAGGCGAGCACCTCGTCCAGCAGGGTGGCCGATCCGTTGGCGATCTCGAAGGCCTGGTACCCACCGTCCTGACCGGCGGCCGTGGCGGCGGAGAGTTTGGCCGCCTCGGTCTGCAGGCTCTTGATGTCGGTGACCAGCTGGTCGGCGAGCTCGTTCAGGCCCTCGGTGGTCTTCTTCTCGAACAATGCCTGCTCGATCGGGTGGAACCCGGTCCAGGTGGTGCCCGCCTCGACGTCGCCGACCCGCAGGTCGATGGCCGGGTCGAGGTCGGGGAACGACTCGGCGACCGGCTCGATGCGCTCGTAGAACGGTCGGGCCTTGACGTAGGCGGCCTGGGCGGCGGCGAGGTCGCCGGCCTTGATCGCGTCGGCCAGCTCCTGCACCGGGACCAGCAGGAAGGTGATCTGGTCGTCGACATAGGTGCCGTAGTCGACGGTCGCCTGGTCGAGCAGCGCGGTCAGGTCGGCGGACTGGGCCGCTGCCTCACCGGTGACGGTGAACGGCTTGCGCTCGGTGCTCGCTCCGGGGCAGAAGACCTGATAGGTCCCGCCGTCGAGCCGCGCGGAGAAGGTGCTGTCGAAGCCGGGGGCGAGGTTCTCCCGCTCACCGACGATGCGCTGGTCGGAGACCAGCTCGACCTCCGTCACACCCAGGGCGTCGACGTTGGTGATCACGAAGGTGACCTGCCCGGCCGGCACCGTGTCGGGGGTGGCGACGCAGCCGTCGGCCTCGGTCACCGTCACGGCGACCTCGCCGGGGGCACCCGTCGACGCCGAACCGGACGGCGCTGCATTGGCGGACGAACTGTTCGGCGCCGCCGAGGTGGACGAAGATGCGGTCGTCGCGGACGAACCGCATCCCGCAAGGGCCAGCGCTCCGGTGGTGAGCAGGACCGCCGGCAGGTACCGGGATCGTCGAATCGCCATTTCCACTCCATTTATCTTCGCTCGAGGACGTACGGACACACGCGCTTTTCGACACAGCGGGACGTGCTCGGGCCGCTGCGGCCCGGGCAAGGGACGGACAGTGAAGTTGGATCGCTCAGCCGCCGGGTTGTTTCACCACTCCGGCCTCGGCGAGCTGCTGACCACCCGGCGAACCGGGGGCCGCCGCGGACGCTGAGGGCGGTGCCGTCGGTCGGCCGCGGACGAGCTTGGGGAGACCGAAGGCCAACAGCACCAGCGCGAACACCACGAGCAACCCCGGGATGACCTGCGCGCGGAGCTGATGTGCGGTCCGCTGCGCGGCGATCTCGGCGGCCGTGGCCAGACCGGAGACGACGCTGGCGGGCGTGGCGGTGGTGGTGACGTCCAGCACCGTCCCGACGGTCACCGAACCCCGATCCGGCACGTCCACCTGCACCGTCCGCACCAGGTGCAGGGACAGCCCGAGGACGACGGCGGTGTCGCTGTCCGCGCTGATCGTCGGCGTCACCCTGTCGATGTAGGACACGTCGAACGGCTGCGTCGACGTGCCCGACCGGACACCGACCGGCAGCCGCCCGTTGTTCAGGTCGGCGATCTGATCCGCGGTCAGCGTTGCCGGGAGCCCGGCCGCGGCCGCGTCGACGGTCCCGGAGATCGGCGTTCCGCTCAACACGGTCGCAGAGACCGGCAGAACGCCGGCCGGCCCCTGGATGTCGGCGTGGCCGGTGGCGCTGAGCGAGCTGTTGCCGGACACCGTCGCACCCGCCGACTCCGAGGTGATGTCGGCTGATCCCGCACCGTCGAGCATGGACACCTCGGCGGTCCCGGTCACCACGCTGCCGCTGACCGGAGCGCCGGTCGACGGGTCGGTGCCGCCGGAGCTGGTGCCCTGCTGGACGAACGGGCCCTGGGTGCCGGTGACGGCAACCGGAGCGCCCGGTCCGAGCGCGGCGAGCAGGCCGGCAACGACCAGTGCGATGGCCGCGGTGCCGACCAGGATCCGGCCCAGCACCGCCCGGGTCGGTGTACGGCGTGGCGGCCACAGCACGACCAGCAACATCGGCACGGCGTACAGCAGATACGCGACGACCTCGACGACCGGCAGGCTGGAGCGGATACCCAACATGCCGGTGAGCAACGACTCCTGCACCGAACCCGGCCGGGCAATGGCGGAGAGGTCGAGCGCGGTCTGCTGACCGACGGTCAGCCAACCGGCCTCGTAGGCGGCCCGCAGGGTGCTCATCACCAGGCCGGCGGCCACCAACACCAGCACCACGCCGGTGATCCGGAAGAAGCGCGACAGGTTGAGCTTGATGCCGCCGCGGTACACCAGGTATCCCAGGGCGACGGCGACCGCGACACCGAGGATCACGCCGATCGCCGCCTGCACCGGGGAGAGCGCCGATTGGAACGCGGCGAGCAGGAAGACCGCGGTTTCGAAGCCCTCGCGAATCACCGCGAGAAAGGACATCGCGATCAACGCGCCGGCCGAACCGTTGGCCAGTGCGCTACCCGCGGCCCCCTGCAGATCCGACCGCAGGTCCCGGGAGTGCGCCCGCATCCACAGCACCATGTAACTGACCATCAGCACGGCGATCGCCGCGACCACGCACTCGAGCATTTCCTGCTCGCGTTGCGGCAGCGAGGCGCTCACCGCCTGCAAGGTGAACCCGACCGCCAGGCACAGCACGATGGCCGCCCCGACGCCGATCCAGACCTTACGCAGCGCATCCGTGCGGTTACTCTGCTTCAGAAAGGCGGCGATGATGCCGACGATCAGGGCGGCTTCCAGTCCTTCGCGCAGACCGATGACGAATGTCGCCAGCATGCGCGCCTCCTGCTCCTGCCCCGCGCGATGTCCGGCTGACCGGAGCCGTTCGCTGTTTGGTTAGCCTGACCTTGCGGCGAACGATACATCCGAGTTCATGGTTCGGAGAACAGTGATTCGCGCCATCCTGCCCATCGGAAGCCCGACCCGGCGATGATCGAGCGGGTGCGAGCGGTTCCGTACCCTGTTCCGATGACCATCCGACCCATCGTCATCTGCGGAGAGCCGGTTCTGCACCGGCCCACCCGGCCGGTGACCGAGTTCTCCACCGCGGAACTCGACCAATTCATCGCCGATTTGTTCGACACCAACGACGCCGCCCACGGGGCGGGCCTGGCCGCCAACCAGGTCGGCGACGACCGTCGGATCTTCGTCTACGACTGCCCCGACAACGGCACCAGGCGACGTGGGTACGTCATCAACCCGACGATCGAGACCTCGGTGATCCCGACGAACATGCCCGATCCGGACGACGATTCGGAGGGTTGCCTGTCCGTACCAGGCGAGAACTTCGCCACCGGCCGAGCGGACTGGGCCAAGGTCACCGGGGTGGATTCCGCCGGAGAACCCGTCGAGGTGGAGGGCAAGGGATTCTTCGCCCGCTGCCTCCAGCACGAGACCGACCATCTGGACGGCTACCTGTATCTCGACCGGTTGATCGGCAAGAACGCGCGCAACGCCAGGAAAGCGGTGAAGCAGCACGGGTGGGGCGTCCCCGGGCTGACCTGGTTGCCGGGTCGCGATCCCGACCCGTTCGGACACTAGGAGCGTCCACGGCGCGGTACCCGACAAGCTCGGCGTCCAGCCATCGTCAGAACTGTTTGCGCAGCTCAGCGCCGGTGGCGTTGTCGGCCTGAGAGTGACGAAGCCGACAAGGTTGTCACGCTGTGCAGATCTGGTGTGACCGGGCGGCCGATAGGGTAAAGGAGTGTTGACCGACAACGTAACGACTCCGAGCCCTGACACCACCGACCGAAAATCCGCCTCCACAGCAGCCATCGGACCCGCAGCGTGAGCACAGCAACCACCTCGCACAACGCCGAGCGCAACGGCGGCAGCCGGTCGAACGGCCAGCCCGCCGGGGCCACTGCAGCACGATGCGGCCGGCGAAGACGCATCCGGGGACGACTCGTCGGGCTCTGCCCAGGCACAGATGGTCGTCGTTGCCAACCGGCTGCCCTTCGACCTGGAGAAGCTTCCGGACGGCAGCACCAAGGCACGGCAGGCGCCGGGTGGCCTGGTCACCGCGCTGGCCCCGATTCTGTCGCGACGACAGGGTGCCTGGATCGGTTGGCCGGGATCGCCCGACGTCACCGTCGAACCGACCTCGACCGACGGGTTGAGCCTGCATCCCGTCACGCTGACCGGCAAAGAGGTCGACGACTATTACGAGGGCTTCTCCAACGAGACCCTGTGGCCGCTGTATCACGATGCCGTCGTCGAATCCCAGTTCCACCGCGAGTGGTGGGAGGCCTATCAGCAGGTCAACGCGAAGTTCGCCGAGTCGGCGGCCGACCTCGCGGCGCCCGGCGCGACCGTCTGGGTGCACGACTACCAACTGCAGCTCGTCCCGCAATTGCTCCGCCGGCTGCGTCCCGACGTACGGATCGGGTTCTTCCTGCACATCCCGTTCCCGCCGGTCGAGCTGTTCATGCGGCTGCCCTGGCGGACCCAGATCATCCAGGGACTGCTCGGCGCGGACCTGATCGGTTTCCAGCTCCCCGGTGGCGCCCGGAATTTCAGCCGGTTGGCCAAGTCGTTGGCCGGAGCCGCGACCACCGGCGGTTCGATCGAGTACGACGGGCGCACGATCCGGGCGGCCGCGTACCCGATCTCCATCGACTCGGCCGAACAATCCGCGCTGGCCGCCACCCCGCGGATCCACGACGCCGCCAAGCAGCTCCGGGACGACCTCGGCCGTCCGAGCAAGATCATCCTGGGGGTCGACCGGCTGGACTACACCAAGGGCATCGACGTCCGGTTGCGGGCGTTCGGTGAGCTGCTGGCCGAGGGCGACCCGGCGGTGGAGAACGCGGTGATGGTGCAGATCGCCACCCCGAGCCGGGAGCGGCTGGGGTCGTACCGGCGAATGCGCGAGGCCATCGAGCAGCAGGTCGGGTCGCTCAACGGCGACTACGGCCGAATCGGCCGGCCCGCGGTGCACTACCTGCACCAGTCGCTGCCCCGGGAGGAGCTGGCCGCCTTCTACGTCGCCGCCGACGTGATGACCGTGACGCCCCTGCGCGACGGCATGAACCTGGTCGCCAAGGAATACGTCGCCTGCCGGGTGGACGGTGGTGGGGTGCTGCTGCTGTCCGAGTTCACCGGCGCCGCAAAGGAAATGCGAGCGGGACTGCTGGTCAACCCGTACGACACCGACGGCGTCAAGGACGGCCTGCGGGCCGCCCTGACCATGCCCGCCATCGAGGCCCGTCGCCGGATGCGGTCGCTGCGCCGACAGGTTCTCACCCATGACGTCGACCGCTGGGCGGCCGCGTTCCTCTCTGCGCTCGAGCACACCCGGGACCACCTGGCCGACGCGATGTCGAGGTTGCCCGCGGACGTCACTGCGGCGATCGCCGAGGTCAGCGAGACCGAACGGCTACTGGTGGCCACCGATTTCGACGGCTGCCTGGCGCCGATCGTCGACGATCCGGCGACCGCCCGGGCACTGCCCGAGTCGATGGAGGCACTGCGCGCGCTGACCGTCACCCCGGGAACCGTCGTCGCGGTGGTTTCCGGCCGCGGGCTCGCCGACCTGTCGAACCTGCTCGGTCCGGTGGAGCGGGTGCACCTGGTCGGCAGCCACGGCGCCGAGACCTCCGCCGAGGACCGGGAAGACACCTCCGTCTTGTCGACCGAGGACGCCCGGCGGCTCGGCCGGCTGCGACTGGAGCTGCAGCAGATCACCGCCGAGTACCGCGGCGTGCGACTCGAGCTCAAGCCCACCGGAATCGCCGTGCATCTGCGGGGAATGCATCCGGCGGATGCTGCCGCCATCACCACGCAGATCGAGGAGAACCCGGCGACCTGGTCCGGGGTGCACCTGCTGCGCGGCAAGATGGTCCTCGAACTGACCGTGGTGACCACCAACAAGGGCCGCGCGCTGAAGGCCCTGATGAAGGCCAACCATTGCACGGCAACGGTTTTCATCGGCGATGACATCACCGATGAAAATGCCTTCGGGGTGCTCTCCGGTGACGATGTCGGGATCAAAGTGGGCTCGGGACGGACGGCCGCCGACGTGCGGATCGCCGACCCGAGCCGGGTCGCCGACGTCCTGCACGTCCTCGCCGACAACCGGCGCCGGGCGCAGAAGCGCCGCTCCCAACACGCCGCCGGGACCTCCGGGCCGGTGGCAAAGGCGCAGACGGCGGGACTCTGAGTTTCGGCCGCGGGCTGGCCGTCGCCAAGGCAGCCGCGGGAGCGGCGACACGCCCGGCGCCCGTCCGCTGGTGGGGCTGATTGCCCGCATCTGGGGTGCTGCAGTCGCCCCAGCGGGAGATGACCCGGCAAGCGCGGGCGGGACGGGCGTGTCGCGCCGGTGATCTGCTGCCCGGGCGCCTGCGCTAGCGGCGACACGCCCGGCCCCGTGGCTGTGGGGCTGATTGCCCGCATCTGGGGTGCTGCAGTCGCCCTCTAGCGGTAGATGTACCCGGCAAGCGCGGGCGGGACGGGCGTGTCGCGCCTGCTGATCGCAGCCCGAGGCGGCCGCGTCCGACGTCAACTCGCCCGGGGCGCGCAGCGCCAGCGGCACCGCCTGACCGTCCACGCGGCCACAATGCTGGGCAACGGAATGTTTCGGCATTTCTCGGCCAAATGTCGCTCGAATCCGTTTCGGCCGCTAAACTAAGGAAATTGTCAATCCGTTGGCATGCTGAGAGCCGGCTTCGACCCGCTGTCGGGGGTGGGTCGAGTCGGTTGCCGATCCAGCTGCTCGTCCACTCGGCCCGTTCTACTTTCACCCCGGCGAACACGCTGAACCCACTTCCCGATCCAGCTGCTGCGGCGTTCTCGACGTGCGGCCGCGGACGCTCTCGAGCGCCCGCCTCCCCGTCTCGATCATCTCGGTGGCGAGCACCAGTCGCCTGCGATCCCCTGCCAGTCTTCCTAGCGCTCCCCTCATTCCTTGGCGGACAAGGCATCTCCCGGCAACCAGGACACGCCCAGCAACTCGGCGACCCGTTCCAGGGCCGACGCATCGGCGCCGGCGGTATCCGCACTGCCTTTGAAGCGTTCGATCATCGTCTTGGCGATGCGTTCCTCGACGGTCCCCTCGGCGTACGACACCCACCACGGACTCACCTGATGATCGCGATGCGTACGCCCGAGGATCTGCCGACCGGCCAATCCGGAATAGCGCACGTTGTGCATCAGTCCGATGCGCGGCGTCGATGTGGCGCTGCGTCCGTCCGCGAGTTGTTCGCTCGCCTGCAGCGACAACGAGGCGGACGGCGTGAACACCACCGCCCTGGCCACACCGGATTGGAACCGCAACCGCTCGAGCTCCAGATCGCCTGGGCCGCCGTCGATCCCGCCGTGGATTCGGGCGACGTCAATCCCCTTGGCCTGCAGCTGATCTCCGATGGGGATGGCCGCCGCGCCGAGAAACTCACAGGAGACCGCCACCTGGTAGCCGGCCTGCACCTGGGCTTGCACCCATTCCACCGTCGCACCCACGCGCAGCAGGGACGCCTTCTGCCGGAACCGCAACACCGCTGTCCGGCCTTCGCGTACCGCACGTGAGGTCGGTGGAACTCCTCGACTCCACCCGATTCCGGACGGTCGGGTCCGCGCCTCACCCCCGTCGACCGGCTCCGTCAACAGGGCGGCGATCGCCTGCTGAAAGTGCCGCCACAAAGTTCGGTACGCGTCCTGCTCGGCCGGGTCGAGTTCCACCGGCATCAGCTCCACCGGCGGTGGACCCCACGGGGCCGCCCGATGCAGCGTCAGCGGCGGGTCGTTGTCCGCCAACCAACCCCTCACCTGTTCGGTGGCCTCCTGCTGCATCAGCGGATCGGCCGCCGCCCTTTCGTTCCACCCCCATTTTCCGAAGGTCCCTTTGACGATGGGCAGACCGACCCCGGCGAGCCGGTCACCGAAGTCGGACCATTCCGTCGGCCGCTCGCCGCGCAGCTGCGCCACGACCGGGCCGAGGTAGGTGAGCTCCGCCGGGTGCTGGCCCGGTGTGGCGCTCGCCAGCAGCAGGAACGGTGCCTTGGCCGGTGGGTCGTCGAACCGCGCGACCCGCTGGAACACCTCGGTTCGCCGGGTGCTGGTGTTCCGGTAGAGGTGGCACTCGTCGGCGATCACGATGTCCCACCGCGCCCACGGGCGTCCGTTGCGCGACAACAGCTTCGGTAGTTGGTCGGGCGACGAGATCAGAATGCGATGGCCACCGTCCCCGACTGCGGCGATGGTGTTTCGCCAGTGCGGAATGGTGATCGCGGCCGGACGGTCGACCAGCACCAGGATCCGGCAGGGGTCGGCGCGGCGGGCACAGATCCGATCCGCGATCGCCAGCGCACCGAGCCAGAGGGTGATCGTCTTGCCGGTCCCGACGTCATCGCAGAGCAGGAACGCCCGCCATCCATCGGCGGCGGCCGAGTCGATGGCCGCGGCACCGGTGAGCTGCATCTGGCGCGGGACCTTGGGCGCCACACCGCTGACCGCTGCACCCGCCGAGGAATTGGCTTCGTCCTCCCACCACCGGAGCCGGCTGTAGGGGCGGGCCGCGAAGGGTGCGAGTTCGACCGGCAGCTCCGGGCCGGCATAGGTCCAGGCCTTGCGGACGCGGTCGTAGCGGGCGCCGGGTAGTTGTGCCCGGAACGGCGGATCGAGGAACCACAACCGCTCACCCGCGGGTGCGGCCAGTGGTTGCGGCGTCGCCCGCCGGCGACGCCGGGCGCGCCGGGGCGGAACCGTGACGGTCATTCGGCGGGGCGGTGGCAAACGGCCTCGACGTTGTTGCCGTCCGGGTCGCGGACGAACGCCCCGAAGTAGTTCGGGTGGTACTCCGGCCAGACCCGCGGCTCGTGCAGCACCTCGCTGCCGACCTCGACCGCGACCCGGTGGAACGCCAGCACCGCGTCCCGGTCCGCGGCGCTGAACGCGATGTGCGTCTGCCGGCCGCCCGGATCGCTCGCCGCGCCGAGCCAGAACGCGGGGATCCCGTCAACCGGGCCGTACCCGGCGACACCGCCGAAATTCATCACGCGCGCGTACCCGAGAGGCGCCAGGACGGCGTCGTACCACGCTGTCGCGGCGGCGAAGTCGTCGGTCTGAACGCTGATGTGGTCGATCATTCGCTCACCCTGTCACCCGACGCCGACAATCAGCGCGAGACAGCCCCGGTGCGGCGCACACCGTCAGAGTGCAGCGGTGGCCGAGTGTTGTTGACGTGCTGCGCGCATGCTGCAGCAACGTCCCCGCGTTGAATCGACCCGCGTGCCGTTGGCGGGCACGCGACACGCCCGTCCGGCACGCACTCCCCGGGCAGATCTCCCGCTCGAGGGCGACTGCGGCACCCCATCAGCGCACAATCAGCCCGGCAAGCTGACCCCGGCCGGGCGCGCCGTGTCCGATTCGTTCCGAATGGCGATATCGCGGAAACGTTTCCGCGCATCACTATCGCGTTGGGGCACCAGTCAGGCCGCGGCATCATTCGGCGCGGCGTGACCGCGACCGCTGCACGGCATGGGGGGCACTGTCAGCTCGTCGGCGCGCCGACACGCCCCACCCAGCCCGGCGCGACCACCCGCCCCGCCCCCCAGCCCGGCGCGACACACCCAGCCCGCCGCACCACACCCGTCCCGACGGGCACAGGCCGTGCGCACCAACCCCTCGCCGGCATTCCCGCTCGCTCAGCACGCATACCCTCGGGCCCATGGACTATCGAACTCTGGGCAACAGCGGCTGCGTTGTTTCGACGCTGGCACTCGGCACGATGACGTTCGGCGCGGAGGCGGACGCGGCGGCGTCGCATGCCCAGCTGGACACGTTCATCGAGGCCGGCGGAACGCTGGTGGACACCGCCGACGTGTACTCCGGCGGGCGGCTCCGAGGAGATCATCGGCCGGTGGCTGGCCGATCGCCCGCAGGATGTGACGGACCGGGTGGTGCTGGCCACCAAGGGCCGCTTCCCGATGGCCGACGACCCGAACGGCGTCGGCCTGTCCGCCCGGCACCTGACCAGGGCGCTGGACGCCTCGCTGCAGCGGCTCGGCGTCGACGCCGATCGACCTCTACCAGGCGCACGCCTTCGACCCGCACACCCCGCTGGAGGAGACGCTCCGCACGTTCGACGGCTTCATCCGGACCGGCAAGATCCGCTACTACGGCCTGTCGAACTTCACCGGCTGGCAGCTGACGAAGGCGGTCCAGCTGGCCAGGGCGCTGAACCTGGCGGCGCCGATCACCCTGCAGCCGCAGTACAACCTGCTGGTCCGGGAGATCGAATGGGAGATCGTGCCGGCCGCCCTGGACGCCGGCCTCGGGCTGCTGCCGTGGTCACCGCTGGGCGGCGGCTGGCTCTCCGGCAAGTACCGGCGCAACGAACGGCCCACCGGCAGCACCCGGCTGGGCGAGGACCCGGGGCGCGGCATGGAGGCCTTCGACAAGCGCAACGAGCAGCAGACGCACCTGGGACGTCATCGAGGCCGTGCAGTCGATCGCCGACGGCCGCGGGGTCTCGATGGCCCAGGTCGCGCTGGCCTGGGTCACCAACCGGCCGGCCGTCACCTCGACGATCCTCGGCGCCCGGACCCTGGCCCAGCTTGACCGACAACCTGGGATCGGCCGGGCTCCGGTTGCAGGTCGACGAAGTCGACACCCTGGACGCCGCGAGCCGGCTCCCGGTCGGCGACTACCCCTACGGCGAGCTCGGTGTCGAGCAACGGCAACGGCCGCTCGCCGGCGGGCGCGGCTGATCGAGCCCGCCACCTGAGCCAGAAACCGACCGACCCTCACTCGGCAGACTTGTCCGGCGGGCGCTCCGGCGGGGCGTCGAGCGCCTCGTCGATGGTCCGGAAGACCTCGTGATGGAACGCCTCCGGCACCGCACTGCGCATGACGTCCCGGAACTGGCCGATGTCCCTGGCGATCCGCAGTTCGATCCCGTCCCGGCGCAGCGAACTCGGCCAACTGGGCCAGCATCTCGGCGGCGCTGATGTCGATGAACGGGCTGGTCTCCGCGTCCAGCACGACGATCCGGGTCTGCCGGCGTCCGCAGCGCCTCGATCCGCTCCCGGACATGGTCGCTGTTGGCGAAGAACAAGCCCGGATTCCACCCGGACCACCAGACCTGGTCGGGTCGGCGTCGAGGTCCTCGTGCCGCTCGACGTCCAGCCAGGCCCCGTCCCGCTTGGCCAGCCCGGCGACGTGCGGCCGGGAGACCCGGTACAGCAGCAGCAACATCGACACCCCGATGCCGATCACCAGGCCGGGCAGGGTGTCGAAGATCAGCACGCCGAGCATCGCGGCGATCGGCGGCGGCGAAATCGGCCCGGGCGGCGAAACCGTAGATGCTGCCCAGCCGGTCGGTCCACACCCGGTACAGCCGGCGCAGCGCCGGGAAATCGACCAGCTCGATCACGGCGGCGATCACCACCGCCGACAGCGTCGCTTCCGGCAACTGCTCGAACAGGCCGGTGAGGAACAGCAGGGTGATCAGCGTCAGCACCGCGACCACCAGCCCACTGACCTGGGACCGGGCTCCGGCGGCGCCGTTCACCGCGGTCTTGGACAGGCTGCCGTTGACCACCATTCCGGCGCACAGCCCGGATCCGAGGTTGGCCGCGCCCAGCCCGACCAGCTCCCGGTTCGGCCGAGATCTGGTACCCGGCCTTGGCCGCGTAGGTCTTCGCCGCGCCCAGACCCTCGGCGAATCCGACGATCAGCACCCCGACCGCCGGCCCGGCCAGGTCGAGGTAGGCCGGACAGTCCGCCGGCGTCCGGGCAGACCGAAATCCGGCAAGCCGGAATCGATCTCGCCGACGATCTCCACCCCGCGGTCCTGCAGGCCGAACATCACCGACGCCGCCGGTGCCCAGCAGCACCGCCAGCAGCGATCCGGGAACCAGCGGGAACCAGCTCTTGCAGGCCAGCACCACCGCCAGGCTCAGCACGCCGACCAGCAGGGTCAGCCACTGGGTGTCGCCGAGATGCGGTGATCAGCCCCCAGGTCTGCTGGAAGAAGTCGCCCTCGGATCTTCGGGACGCCGAAGAACTTCGGCACCTGGCCGATCAGGATCGTCAGCGCCAGCCCGACGATGAAACCCTTCAACACCGGCTCGGAGATGAACGAGGCGATGAACCCCAGCCGCAGCAGACCGGCCAGCAGACCGAGCGATCCCGGTGACGATGGCCAGCGCCGCGGTCAGCGCCACGTACAGCGCGGAGTCGCCACCGGCGAACGGGGCGACGCGTCGCCGCGGACAGCGCGGCGGTCGCCGACATCGGCCCGACCACCAGGTGCCGGGAACTGCCGGCCGCCGCGTACAGCACCAGCGACGGGATCGCCGCGTACAGACCGACCACCGGCGGCACCCCGGCGATCGTCGCGTAGGCCAGCGCCTCTGGCACCAGCACGGCCCAGACCGTCAGCCCGGCAACGACATCCGCCCGGATCCAGGCCCGCCGGTAGCCCTGGAGCGAGCCGAACACCGGCCAGGTCCTGCCTGCCCTCACGCTCATTGCGGATCGACCACGGCATCGATCGGCGTATCCGGCGGCACCGCCTTGGCCGCCGATAGTTTCCGCCGGTCCGGCCCTCGGCGGCTTGTCCTTGAACACCGGCTTGTCGCCCAGGAACAGCCCGAGCCACTGCGCGTCCGGGTCCATGTCCACCAGCAGTGCCTTCACCAGCAGGCTCGCCGGGATGGCCAGAATCGCGCCGATCGGGCCGAGGATGTAGGCCCAGACGATCAGCGACAGGAAGCTGACGGTGGTGGTCAGGCCGACCGCATCGCCGACGAATTTCGGCTGCAGCACGGACTGGATGATGAAGTTGAGCACGCAGTAGACCACGATGACCGCGATGGCCAGGCTCGGGACCGCCGACCAACAATCCCAGAATGGCCGGCGGGATCAGGCCGATGATGAAGCCGATGTTCGGGATGTAGTTGGTGACGAAGGCCAGCAGCGCCCACAGCCCGGCCGCCGGGATTCCCAAGATCAGCAGGGCCGCGCCGTCCAGCACGGCGACGATGCCGCCGAAGATGGTGGCCACCCCGAAGTACTTCCTGGTGCCCTTGGCGAACACGCCGAGGGCGTCGAGCACCGGTTCCCGACCCGCGCGGACCTTCGCCATCCGCTGGTCGAACACCGCGCCGTCGACGGCCAGGAAGATCAGCACGACGACCATCAGCAGGACGAACGAGAAGATGCTCGGAGATGCTGGAGAGCAGACCCTCGGCGAAGGACGCGATCTGACTCGGGTCGATGCTGCTGAAGATCGACTGGATGTCCGCCTGGGTGACACCCAGGCCCTCCAGCCAGGATTGGACGCCGCTGAGTTGCTGCTGGACCTGATCGGCGTACTGCGGCATCAGCGTGGCCAGTTGGATGATCCCGATGATCGCGGCCGCGAACAGCCCGACGACGATCGCCAACACGGTGAGGAACACCGCGAGCGACGCGACCGCGCGCGACGCACCATGCCCGATCAGCCACCCCCGGATCGGATTGACGGTGATGGTCAGCACCAGGGCCAGGAAGACCGGGCCGATGATGTCCGGGATCGCCCGCATTCCGGCGACCGCCACCACGATCGACGCCAGCCCCAGCGTGATGATCAGACCCCTCGGCACGTTGTAGCGCGCCGACGAACGGATCCGTGCCGGGTGGATCGTCGAAACCGTCCTGAGGCTCGTTCAGCGTGGCCGGAGGGGTGGGGGCTACGGGCTCGTCGGTCATGACTCCCGAGTCTGATGCATCCCTGGTCACCCGACCGGGCCGGGGCGACAGAACGGCAGTGATGACCCGCTAGATCACCAGGCAGAACGTCGACGTCGGGTCGGTGCAGGCACCTCCGGCTGGCCGAACCGGACATCGGTCGGCAGGATGACCCAAATGGGCAAGAAGAAGCAACAGCGGGCCGTCGGACACCACTCCTCACCGAAGAAACTGAAGGAGAAGCCGTACCAGCGCGAGCTCCGTGACCTGCACGTCGAAATGGTGCACCTGCAGGAATGGGTGAAGCGCACCGGCGCCAAGGTCTGCATCGTCTTCGAGGGCCGGGACACCGCCGGGAAGGGCGGGACCATCAAGGCCATCACCGAGCGGGTCAGCCCGCGAGTGTTCCGGGTGGTGGCCCTGCCGGCACCCACCGAACGCGAGAAGAGCCAGATGTACGTGCAGCGGTACGTGTCTCATTTCCCCGCTGCCGGTGAGGTGGTCATCTTCGACCGCAGTTGGTACAACCGGGCCGGTGTGGAGCGGGTGATGGGATTCTGCACACCCGAAGAAACGGAGTACTTTCTCGGCCTCACGCCCGACGTCGAGAAGGCGATGGTGAATTCCGGGATCATCCTGCTGAAGTACTGGCTGGAGGTCGGCCCCGACGAGCAGACCCGCCGGCTGAAGAACCGGATCAACGACGGCCGGAAGACGTGGAAGCTGTCGCCGATGGACCTGAAGTCCTACGCCCGCTGGTTCGATTATTCACGGGCCCGCGACGCGATGATCCTGGCAACCGACACCCCTTGGGCTCCATGGTTTCTGGCGCACACCGACGACAAGAAGCGCGGCCGGCTCAACATCATCACCCACCTGCTGAGCCAGATCCCCTACGAGCCGGCACCGATCGACCCGGTGAAACTGCCGCGGCGGCAGCGCGCCGGCAAGTACCGGGAGATCGACTATCCCTTCAAGTTCGTTCCGGACACCACCAAATGAATTCCCTCCGGCGGGCCGAAGTGTGGCTCACCGTCGCGGCGGAGACGCTGCGCTAGCGTGACCCGAACAGGTACTGGTTGACCCACTTGCGATGTTTGTGCCAGGGGTACGAGTTGCACCAGGACTGGAGCCGGATGACGAACAGCCCGCTACCGGAATCGCTTGCGCAGGTGGCGTCCTGATGGGTTCGGTCATCGGCGAAATTCTGCCGTTCGCGCTCGGCATCGCGATCTCACCCGTCCCGATCATCGCCGTGATCCTGATGTTGTTCTCCAAGCGGGCGGGCAGCACCAGCGTCGGATTCCTGATCGGCTGGCTGCTCGGGATCATCGTCGCCACCGGCATCTTCACCGCGATCGCCGGCACGCTGCAGTCCGGTGGGGCACCGTCGGCCAGCTCGTCATGGATCAAGATCGGGCTCGGGGGCCTGCTGCTGTCCGTCGGCTGGCGGCAGTGGGCGAAGCGCAAGGGACCCCACACGACGCCGAAATGGATGGCCGCGATCGACGACTTCAACCTGGTCAAGGCGCTCGGGCTGGGGTTCCTGCTCTCCGCGATCAACCCGAAGAACCTGATCATGGCCGCGGGTGCCGGCGTGATCATCGGGTCCGCCGGGCTCAGCGTCGGCAGCGAGATCGGCGCGATCGCCGTTTTCACCGCCCTTGCCGGCTCGACCGTGGCCGTTCCGGTCATCGCCTATCTGGTGGCGTCGGAGAAGATGCGGGGGCCGCTGGATCGGCTGCGGGCCTGGCTGGATGCCAACAACTCCGCGGTGATGGGCGTGCTGATCCTGGTCATCGGCGTGCTGCTGATCGGCAAGGGGATCAGCGGCCTGTCCGCCTGAGCCGTCCTGAAACGTCAGGGGATCAGGCAGGTCTGCCGAACGGAGTCACATCCGCGGCGGCGCCGTGGTGCGGCCGGGCAGGAATGTCGTCGGCAGCACCACTCGGCGGCCCTGCGTCCGGCGAGCCGGGTTGAGCAGCATCCGGCCGGCCTGCCGGCCCTTCTCCACCACTGGTTGCACCACCGTGGTGAGGTGGGCGTCGATGGCCCCGCGGATCCCGTCGAAGCCGGTGACCGAGACGTCTTCCGGGACCCGCTGGTGCCGGCGGGTCAGCTCTTCGATCGCGCCGAGTGCCAGCACGTCCGAGGTCGCGACCAGTGCCGTGATCCCGGGATCCAGCGCCAGCACCTCGGCCGCGGCCGAGGCACCCGCTTCCACCGAATGTTCGAACCGCTCGACCACCGGAATCCGGTCCCAGGCGACCCCGGCGGCGGTGAACGCCTCGCGCAGACCGGTGAGCCGGTTCCGCTGCACGTGGTAGTGCGCGGAGTTCTGCCGGACGATCGTCACCGGTCCGTCGAGCCGTGCCCGACCCAGCCGCATGCAGATCACGCCGATCCGGCGGTGACCGAGCTCGATCAGATGGGCCGCGATTTCGCGGATCGCCGCCGAATCGTCGATGCCGACCAGGTCCGCTCCGGGGAATCCGGGTTGGTCGCAGATCACCGACGGCACAGGCCTGGCCAGCGCAGCCGCCAGGTGCGGATCGTCATCGGGCATCGAATAGACGACGAAACCATCGACGGCCGCGCCCGCCACCCCGAGCACGTCCTCCGACTCCGGCCGGGCCGGCACCAGCAGCAGGCCGACCCGCGCCTCGTCGCACTCCAGCGTCAGACCTTCCAGGAAGGCGACGGCACCCGGGTCGCGGAAGGCATAGGACACCTGCTCGGTGAGCAGCAGCCCCACCGCACCCGCCTTGCGGGTGCGCAGAGAACGGGCCACCGGATCGGGCCCGGGATAGCCCATCCGACGGGCGGCCTCCATCACCCTGGACCGCAACTGCGGGGACAGCTGATCCGGGCGGTTGTAGGCGTTGGAGACAGTGGTCCGAGAGATGCCCAACTCGGCGGCAAGCGACGCCAAGGTCGCCGGCGGCCGCGTCCTGGGGGGTCGATCCACCCTTGACACGGTATCGGTTCAGTACCGGTGCGGTCACCAGCGGGTGTGGCCGGCACCACAGCCCGCGTCCCACCTCCGCCGCGGGCCTTACCCGGCAGTTCACACGAAGCTCGGGAAAACGTTTTCCCGAGGCCTTCCCTTCGCGCCCGTCCTCGTTTAGGGTTCAGACGATCAACCACCCGACTCCGGGTCGTACGACCGCGCGGCCCGGCGCAGAACTCGACGGAAAGGACGTGGCAATGGCCGACGTCAAGTACGACGGAGCCTCTCGGATCTATCCCGGCAGCCCCCCGGTTCGCGCCGTGGACACCCTCAATCTGGATATCCCCGACGGCGAATTCCTCGTCCTTGTCGGCCCGTCCGGCTCCGGGAAGTCCACCGCGCTGCGGATGCTCGCCGGGCTCGAGGACATCAACGAGGGCCGGATCATCATCGGTGGCCGTGACGTCACCAACGTGCCGCCGAAGAACCGCGACATCGCCATGGTGTTCCAGTCCTACGCGCTGTACCCGCACATGACGGTCGCCGAGAACATGGGCTTCGCGCTCAAGCTGCGCGGCGTCAACAAGACCGAGATCGCCAGCAAGGTCCGCGAGGCCGCCGGCCTGCTCGACCTGGAGAAGTACCTCGACCGCAAGCCCAAGGCGCTCTCCGGTGGCCAGCGGCAGCGGGTCGCCATGGGCCGCGCCATCGTCCGCGAGCCGTCCGTCTTCCTGATGGACGAGCCGCTGTCGAACCTGGACGCCAAGCTCCGGGTGGAGACCCGCGCGAACATCGCCGACCTGCAGCACCGGCTGGGCACCACCACCGTCTACGTCACCCACGACCAGGTCGAGGCCATGACGATGGGCGACCGGGTCGCCGTCCTCAAGGACGGCATCCTGAACCAGTGCGACACCCCGCGGACCCTGTACGACAAGCCGGTCAACGTCTTCGTCGCCGGGTTCATGGGCTCGCCCGCGATGAACCTGCTGACCGTGCCGTTGGTCGCCGAGGGCGCCAAGCTCGGTGACACGGTCTTCCCGCTGCCGCGGGAGCTGCTGGCCGAGGCCTCCGGCATGGGTCTCAAGGAGGTCACCTTCGGTGTCCGTCCGGAGAACATCACGCTGTCCGACAAGGGCGTGCCGGTCACCATCGACCTGGTCGAAGAACTCGGCGCCGACTCCTTCGTGCACGGGCACACCCCGGACGGCGACCGCCTGGTGATCCGGGCGGATGCCCGGATCCACCCGTCACCGGGTTCCGTCGTGCACGCCATGCCGACCGACGCCGATCACTGCCACATCTTCGATCCGACGTCCGGGCTGCGGCTCAAGGCTTCCCGCGCCGTGCCCGCGGATGCCTCCCTGGCGGCCCCGGCGACGATCGATCTCGGCAAGAGCTGACCGAGGTCGTCACAGCAGTTCAGGACGGCCGGACCACACCCGTTTCGACGGGCGCGGTCCGGCCGTTCTGCTGTGTCCCGGGTCCTGTTTCCTGGGTCCTGGCCCGGGGAGCCGCCGTCGTGGCGCCCAACCGCGCCGCATCTTGCGGTTCCCGGCGATCCGGCAGATCACGTAGATCGCGAACGAGATCGTGGTGACGTACGGGCTGATCGGCAGGCTGCCGCCGAGGGCGATCAGGATCCCGCCGACCACCGACACCGTGCCGAACACCACCGACAGCACCGGCACCCAGATGCGCCGACGCGGTCACCCGCATCGCGGCCGCTGCGGGCGTGACGAGCAGCGCCAGCACCAGCAACGCGCCGACCACCTGCACCGCCATCGCCACCGTCAGGCCCAGCACGATCATGAAGATCGGCGACAACGCCCGCACCGGCACGCCGCGCGCGGCTGCGATGTCGGGATCGACCGTGGCGAACATCAGCGGCCGCCACATGATCGCCAAGGCCGCCAGCACGACGACGCTGACACCCAGCATCCAGAGCAACTGCGGGTCGTCGACGGCCACGATCTGGCCGGTCAGCAGACCGAACTTGTTCGCCGACCGTCCCGGGTACAGGGCGAGGAACAGCACCCCCAGCCCGAGGCCGAACGGCATCAGCACGCCGATGATCGACGAGCGCTCCCGCGCCCGCACCCCGAGCACGCCGATCACCAGCGCAGCGATCAGCGACCCGAGGATCGACCCGATCACCACGTTGAATCCGACCAGCAGCGCGAACGACGCTCCGGCGAACGAGAGCTCACTGATCCCGTGCACCGCGAAGGTCAGATCGCGCATCATCACGAAGACGCCGATCAATCCGCCGATCAGGCCGAGCAGGGCCCCGGCGATGATCGAGTTCTGCAGCAGCTGCAGGAGTTCGCCGTAGTTGTCGAAGTTGAACATCCGATCCCAGATGCTCATTGGTCGACTCCCGCCCTGCACTGCCCCGGTCGCACCGTCTCACGGCTCGAGCTCCCGGAAATCCGGCTGCCCGTGATCGACCGCGCAGTTGTCGTCCTCGGAGAGGTGATAGACCGTGCTCGGGTCGTTCGAGGCGACGACGATGACCCTCCCCTGGGCGTGCAGCACATCGACCGGCGCGCCGTACAGCTCGCTGAGACTCGCCGAGGTGAGCACCTCTGACGGGCGGGCCGAGCCGGAACTGACCGGCCGCGAGGTAGAGCACCTGGTCGACGTAGTCGAGCACGGCGTTGATGTCGTGCGTGACGAACAGCACCGCGGTGCCGTGCTGGCGCCGACGCCGGTCGAGCAGGGCGGCGACCTCCTGCTGATGACGCAGATCCAGCGCGGCCAGCGGCTCGTCACACAGCAGGATCGAGGGATCGGACGCCAGCGCCGCGGCGATCCGGACCCGTTGCAGCTCGCCGCCGGACAGCATCGAGACCGGGGCGTCACCGAAACCGTCGGCGCCGACGGACGCCAGCAGCTCGTCGATCCCACTGCGCACGGCCCGTCGGGAGCGGCCGGAGCCGAGCGGGAATCCCCACCGGTGTCCGTCGAGACCCATCCGCACCAGGTCCCGGGCCTTGAGCATGGTGCCCTCGTCGATCGCGATCCGCTGCGGCACGTAGCCGACAGCCGTACTGCCGCGCCGTACCGGCTCGCCGCCGATCCACGCCTGGCCGTGGGTCAGCTGCTGCTCGCCGAGCAGCACCTTGAGCAGGCTCGTCTTCCCGGACCCGTTCGAGCCCAGAATCGCGACGAACTGGCCGGGAGCGATGTCGAGGTCCAGTCCCTCCCACAACACCCGGTCGCCGAAGGCGAGCGCGGCGCCGCGGGTCCGCACGGCGGGAACCTGCGCGACAGCAGCCTCGGCGCCTGCCTGCTCAGGGGTCGTCACCACCCCGCCGGTCACGGTCGCACTCATCGGCCGAGTGCGTCCGCCAGCGCGGAGATGTTCATGTCCATCCAGCTCAGGTAGTCCTTACCCTCTGGCAGCGTTTCGGTGACTCCGACCACGGCGATGCCATTGTCCTTCGCCGCGGCGAGCAGCTGCTCGGTTTCCGGCGATGACGTCTGTTCGTTGTACACGAGCACGGCAACTTGTTTGTCGGTCAGCAGGGCAAGTGTCGTCGCCAGGACGGTCGGCGGGACATCCGTGCCCTGCTCGATCGCCTCGCTGAACTCGTCGGGGGTCAGGTTGACCAGCCCGGCCGCCTCGGTCAGGTACAGCGGCACCGGTTCGGTGATCGCCACCTTCGCGCCGCCGTGCGCCGCCTTGATCGCATCGATCTTGCCGGTGAGTCCGGCGATCTTGTCCTGGAAGGTTGCCAGGTTGGCCCGGAAGAACTCCGCCTGGTCCGGCCTGATCGCGGCGAGCTGGTCGGCGACGGCGCTCGCCACCCGATCCACGGCGGGCAGGTCGTACCAGACGTGTTCGTTGAACTCGCCGTGGTCGTGGCCGTCGGCGCCGTCACGCGTCGCCGTCCGCGCTGTGGCTCGCGTCGGCGCTGTGGCTCGCGTCGGTGGTCTGCTGCGCCGAGTCCGGGTCGTTCGCCAACCCGGAGACGTCGACCGCGGTGATCACCGGCGCATCGGTGCCGGCGGAGGCCAGCATGGTCTGCACGAAGTCGTCGTAGCCGCCGCCGTTCTCGACGACGAGCGCAGCCTTGGACAGGGCGAGCTGGGCCTGCGCGTTCGGCTCGAAGGAATGCGGGTCGGCAGCCGGATCGCTGATCAGCGCTGTGACCGCCACCTGCTCTCCGCCGATCTGGGCGACCACGTCACCCCAGACATTGGTGGACGTCACCACCGGCACCGGACCGCCGGCATCGGACCCTGCCGAAGCCGTGCTGCCCGCGCTGGACCCACAACCCGACAGAGCGAGCGCGGCCGCCGTCACCAGTCCGATCAGGGCGGTCCTACCAAGAATTGTTCTCATGTCACTCCGACGTCCGTCATGCTGAAGTTGATAATCGCTCTCAACATGCTAGCGCAACGGGTGGGCCGGAGTAGACCTGTTTCTGCCCGCGCCCGGGCATGATGTACCCGCCCGGGGCCATCAACGGCGCACAGCAGACAGTCGCGTCAGCAACCTGGCTCGACGGCAGGACGCCACAGCCGGGGTCAGGTTCGACGGCCCTACTTCAGCCGGTTGCCTCGACCCGGCGGCGGCGGGCGACCTCGGCGAGCACGACGCCGGCGGCAACGGAGGCGTTGAGCGACTCCACCGCACGCGCCATCGGAATGGACACCGTGACGTCGCAGACGGTCAGGGTGAGCCTGGCCAGACCCCGGCCCTCGGAACCGACCACGATCACCAACGGCGAGGTGGCCAGCTCGAAGGAGTCGGTGTCGGTCGTCCCGTCCGCGTCCAGCCCGGCGATCATCAGTCCCTTGGCGGCGTAGTCCTTCAACGTGCGGACCAGGTTGGTGCATCTGGCGACGCGGATCCGGGCCGCGGTACCCGCCGACGTGCGCCAGGCAGATGCCGTCATGCCCGCGCTGCGCCGCTCCGGCACCACGACGCCGTGGGCGCCGAACGCGGCGGCCGACCGGACGATGGCCCCGAGGTTGCGCGGGTCGGTGACGCCGTCGACCGCGACGATCAAGGCGGCCCGGCCGGAATCCTTGGCCCTGGCCAGCAGGTCCTCCGGATGGGCGTACTGATACGGCGGAACGACCAGGGCAAGGCCCTGATGGATGGCGTTGCCGGTCAACCGGTCGAGCTCCGGCCGGGACACCTCGAGCAGGGCGATGCCACGCTCGCCGGCCTCGGAGACTGCCTCCGTCACCCGTTCGTCGGAGGCCAGCCCGCCGGCGACGTACAACGCGGTGGCCGGCACTCCGGCTCGGAGCGCCTCGACGACCGGATTTCGCCCGACCACGGTTTCCGGCAGCTCGGCCTTTCCTCGCGCCGGGCGTCCCGGCGCCCCGGATCCGGCCTTGCTGTCCCGCTTGGCCGCAGCCGCCGCCCGTCGGGCAGCAGGGTGGCCCTTGCGTGCCTCCGCCGGCGGTGTCGGACCGCGGCCCTGAACACCGCGCCTGGATTGCCCACCCGTGCCGACGACGGCGCCCTTCTTGGTGCCCGGCTTGCGCATCGCGCCCCGCCGCTGGGAATTACCCGCCATCACGCCTCCACTGACCTTCGCATGCATCTGAACTGCAGAACCACCGCCGCCATCCCGGCACCACGATCACCGTCAGTGCCGGCCGGCCCCGGCGCCGCCGGACGTCCGGTCGGCGACCGACCAGACCGGACCGTCCTTGGTGTCCTCGATCGCGAATCCGGCCTCCGCGAGCCGTACCCGGATGGCGTCGGCCCTGGCGAAGTCCCGCTCGGCGCGAGCGGTCGACCGTTCGACCAGCAGGGCCTCGATGAGGTGCCCGGTGGCATCGACCAGCCGGTGGTCCTCGCCGCCGGTCGCCCACGGCTCCGCCCACGGGTCGATGCCCAGCACGGCGACCATCGCGCGGACGGCCTCGGCGATCTCGACGGCTGCAGCGTGATCACCCGCGGACAGCGCAGCGTTTCCGGCGCGCACCCGCTCGTGGATGACGGCCAGCGCCCGCGGCACCCCGAGGTCGTCGTCCATGGCCTGGCGGAAGGTGTCCGGAACACGTGCCGATCGACACCGCGCCGCCGGTCTCCCGATCGGACGCCCGGTGCAGGAACGACTCGATCCGTTCGAAGGCCTTCGACGCGTCATCCAGGGCCTCGCGGGAATACTCGATCGACGAGCGGTAGTGCACGCTGATCAGGTAGTACCGCAGCGCGATCGGCCGGGTGTGTTCGGTGATCGCCGGCACCGACAGGATGTTGCCCAGCGACTTGGACATCTTCTCGCCCGACATGGTGACCCAGTGCGAGTGCATCCAGTAGCGGGCGAAGGGGTCGCCGACCCCATGTGATTGCGCTGCCTCGTTCTCATGGTGGGGGAAGATGAGATCCAAACCGCCACCGTGGATGTCGAATTCGCTGCCCAGGTACGCACGGGCCATGGCCGAGCATTCGATATGCCAGCCGGGGCGGCCGGGACCCCAGGGCGACGGCCAGGACGGCTCCCCGGGCTTCGCCCCTTTCCACATGGTGAAGTCGGCGGCATCCCGTTTCCCGCCGGCCTCTGTCTCGCCCTGCACCATTTCGTCGATCTTCTGCCCCGACAGGAATCCGTAGTCGGGTTGGGTGCGCACGGCGAAATACACGTCACCGGCGGCCGAATAGGCATGGCCGGACGCAATCAATTCCGCGATCATTTCCACGATCTGCGGGATGTGGCCGGTCGCCCTGGGTTCGATCGAGGGTCGAAGGCAGCCGAGCGAGTCGTAGGCATCGGAGAAACTTCGTTCATGGGTGGTGGCCCATTCCCACCAGGGGCGGCCCGCCTCGGCAGCCTTGGTCAGGATCTTGTCGTCGATATCGGTCACATTGCGCACGTGCTGCACTTCGAAGCCATTGAATTCCAGCCATCGTCGCAGCACGTCGTAGACAATTCCGGCGCCCCGGAGGTGCCCGATGTGCGGATGCCACTGCACGGTCGCGCCGCAGTTGTACAGGGACACCACACCGGGTCGCCGGGGCTCGAACGGCCGCACGGACCGGGTGGCGGTGTCGTACAGGTGCAGGCTCACCCGACGATGGTACGGGCCCGGCAGCCTTCCGACGGCCCGACCCGAATCGCCGTCACGGGTGGTCGCGGTAGATTCGCGCCTCCCACGGTCGCAGCAGGATTTGGTCGTCCGGCACATTCGGCCGCCCGGCGACGGCCGGGTAATTGCCCAGCACCAGTTCGCTCCTCGCCCAGCGATCCTCGTCGGGCACTGCGCGCCCGCACCTGGTTCGCGGAGAAGTTGGCGACCACCAGCAAGCGTCCGGCCGCGGTAGGTTGCGGGTGAAGGCATAGATCTGGCGGTCCATCGGCAGCAACATGGTGAAATCGCCGTAGGCGACGATCGGATCGCGGTGCCGCAGGTCGATGAGCGCCCGGAAATGCGCGAACACCGATTCCGGGTCGTCCACCTGCTGCGCCGCATTGATCTGCGGGTAATTGGGGTTGACGGCGATCCACGGATCGCCGGTGGTGAAACCGGCGGCGTTGCCCGCATCCCACTGCATCGGTGTTCGCGCGTTGTCCCGGCTTCGTAGCCGGAGCCCGGCCAGAATTCGGTCAGGATCGTCGCCCGATGCCAGCGCCTCGGCAAAGTGATTCACCGACTCGATATCCCGGAAATCCGAGGCATCGGCGAAGTGGGTATTGGTCATGCCCAATTCCTCGCCCTGGTACACGTAGGGCGTCCCACGGTGCAGGTGCAGGACGGTGGCGAGCAGTTTCGCCGACTCCACCCAGAATTCACCGTCATCGCCGAACCGGGACACCGCCCGCGGCTGGTCGTGGTTGTCCCAATACAGGCTGTTCCAGCCGGATTCGGCCAGACCCGCCTGCCAGCGACCCAGACTCGCCTTCAGGTCGAGAAGATCGAGCGGCCTGACATCCCATTTCCCGCCAGGACCCGAATCCAACGAGACGTGCTCGAATTGGAACACCATGTCCACCTCGCGGCGGGCGGGGTCGGTGAAAAGGACGGCATCCTCGACCGTGACCCCCGGCATCTCGCCGACGGTGAGCATCACGTCCGGGCGGCCGGCGAAGACTTCGGCATTCATCTCCTGCAGGAACTCATGAATGCGGGGGCCGCACAGGAAATACGGCGAGCCGTCGCCGAACAGCCCACCGTGCAGGACCGACCCATCGGGCAGCGAGGTGTCCTTGGAAATCATGTTGATGACGTCCATGCGGAAACCGTCGACGCCACGGTCGAGCCACCAGCGCATCATCTCGTAGACGGCGCCGCGCACCTCGGGATTCTCCCAATTCAGGTCGGGCTGCTTGGTCGAGAAAAGGTGCAGATAGTATTCGCCGGTCGATTCGTCGAATTTCCAGGCGGATCCGCCGAAGAACGACGCCCAGTTGGTCGGCTCGGCTCCCGGAGTTCCCGGGGCCATTCCCTCCCGGGCGGGCCGCCACCAGTACCAGTCGCGTTTCGGGTCGTCGACCGAGGATCGCGACTGCGACGAACCAGGGGTGTTCGTCGGAGGTGTGGTTCACCACCAGGTCCATCACAAGTTTCATGCCACGGGAATGCACGCCCGCCAACAACTCGTCGAAATCATCCAGTGTTCCGAAGGTCGGTTCGATGTCCTGGTAATCACTGATGTCGTAGCCGTTGTCATCCTGCGGCGAGGGATACACCGGCGACAGCCAGATGACGTCGACGCCCAGCGCCGACAGGTGATCGAGCTTACTGATGATCCCCCGTAGGTCGCCGACTCCGTCGCCATCGGAATCGGCGAAACTGCGAGGATAGATCTGATAGACGACCGCCTTCTTCCACCACGGTTCCTCGGCCTCGGTGTCGGAATGAGCGCGGCTGTTCATCGCGACCGCACTGTCGCTGTGAATGGTGATGACGAATCCTTTACGGTCGAGAATGTATTCGGGACTACGGTAGACGTGACGACGTTATACTCCGACACCCGAACGTCGATGCGCTCGGGCCGGAATGCCGTGTCCCGCGGTGGAATTCAGTCCGCGGCCGTCTGGTACTGCTCGACGATCTCCGCCGGTACCCGGCCGCGGGCCGAGACCGCAATTCCCTGTGCCTGCGCCCATTCCCGGACCGCCTTGGCGTCGACCCGATCCGTCGACCGGCTCGCCCGCGCGGCGGCCGCCGGTCGACCGGAACGGACACGACGAGCGGAACCGGTGAATTCTCCCAATACCTTACGAAGTGCCGTGGCGTTCTTCTTGCTCAGATCGATCTCGTAGATCCGACCGTCGAGTCCGAAGGTCACCGTCTCGGCGGCCTTTCCGCCATCGAGATCGTCGGTGAGCGTGACTGTTGTCTGCTGGGCCATGTTCCTGGTGCCTTTCTGGTGGTGGTCCCGACGGTCGCCATCGGGGAATTGCCTGATCCGATCCGGCGCACCCACGCCGCCGGACCCACTGCGACACAGGGCACCCGGGGTGCCGCGCGTCACGATGCAGTCCGATCGGCCGGGGATGCGGTTCGAGATCCGGCGCCGCCCAGCGTAGTCCCTCCTGAACAAGAACATGGCGATCGACGTCAGGAATTGCCATTGTGACGTCGAATTCCGCTCACCGACCCGCCGCGCATCGTCGGCGCATTCGCGGTACACCGATCGGAAAGTTCGCGATTCGACGTCAGATTGCCGCGGCGAGATGCAGCCTGGCAAAGGACAGCGCCTCGGCGAGATCGACCTCGCGCTCCTCTCGGTCGACCCCGCGGGTCGATATCTCGATCACGACCGATCCACCAAAGCCGTTGCGCGCCAAGGATTCCAGAATTTCGGCACACGGCTGATTCCCCCGCCCCGGAACCAGGTGTTCGTCCTTTGCAGATCCGGAACCGTCCGCCAGATGAAGGTGCCCGAGTCGCGAGCCCATCGTCGCGGCCAACTCGACGGCGTCGGTGCCGGAGGTCGCGGTGTGCGAGAGATCAAGGGTGAACCAGCGATGCCCGGCGGACACCGGATTCCAATGCGGCCGATAGCTGTTGACCACCGCGCCGCGGACCTTGACCGGAAACATGTTCTCCACCGCTATGCGGATCGGCGTTCGTTCCTGGAGTTCGGCAATTGACGGAGCGAAGATTGCCGCTGCCGCCCGCTGCCACAGGAATGGCGGATGAACGACGACGGTTTCGGCTCCCAATCGCTGCGCCATGTCGATCGAACGCGACAATTTGACCAAAGGGTCGGTCGACCATACCCGCGCGGTGACCAACAGACAGGGTGAATGGACCGACAACACCGGAATCTGGTATTCGTCCATCAGGTCGGCCAGGAGTTCCGCATCCTGACTCAGCGGCTCGGTTTGCACCATTACCTCGACGCCGTCGTAGCCCAGTTCGGCGGCCAGTGCGAATGCGGCCGCCGTGCCCTCCGGATACACCGCGGCGGTCGACATCCCGACCTTGACCGGGGGGATGCGAATGACCGGATGGTGCGTCCCGGCCGCCTCCCGACCTTCCGTCACAGCCCTGCCTTTCGCGGTTGCGTCACCGATGTCCGGAGCACCACGCTACCGGCGCGACGAACCGCCTCAAGCCTCCAGCTTGTAGCCGAGGCCGCGAACGGTGATCAGGTACCGCGGCGCGGCCGGGTCCGGTTCGATCTTCGCCCGCAGTCGTTTCACGTGGACGTCGAGAGTCTTGGTGTCGCCGACGTAGTCCGAGCCCCAGACCCGGTCGATCAACTGGCCCCTGGTGAGCACCCGACCGGCGTTGCGGATGAGGTATTCCAGCAGGTCGAATTCCTTGAGCGGCAACGAGGCCTGCTCGCCGTGCACGCTGACCACATGCCGATCCACGTCCATCCGCACCGGACCGGCCTGCAGGATCGGCGATGCCAGTTCCTCGGTGTCGCTCCCCCGGCGCAGGACCGCCCTGATCCGGGCGATCAGTTCCCGCGTCGAGTACGGCTTGGTGATGTAGTCGTCGGCGCCGAGTTCCAGGCCGACCACCTTGTCGATCTCGCTGTCCCGCGCCGTCACCATGATCACCGGAACCGGGCCGCGACTGCGCAACTGTTTGCACACCTCGGTGCCGCTCATCCCGGGCAGCATGACATCGAGCAGCACGATGTCGGCGCCGTTCCGGTCGTACTCCATCAGGGCCTCGGGTCCGTTGCCGACGATCTCGGTGCTGAAGCCCTCGCGGCGGAGCAGGAAGGCCAGCGGATCGGCCATCGACTCCTCGTCCTCGACGATCAGAACCTTGGTCATGAAACTCCTCGGCGGGCTGGTTCGGCGATGGGTGATGCATCGGGCGCGAGCGGATCGGCGGCGGGCAGGACGGGCAGTCGCAGGGTGAAGGTCGAGCCGGTGCCCGGCCGGCTCCAGACCGTCGCCGTGCCACCGTGGTTGGCCGCAACGTGTTTGACGATGGCCAGCCCGAGGCCGGTGCCGCCGGTGGACCTGGAGCGGGCCGGGTCGATCCGGAAGAACCGTTCGAAGACCCGCTCGGTGTACTCCGGCGCGATGCCGACGCCGCGGTCGGTGACCGAGACCTGGACCTGCCCGTCGCGCAGCGCCCGACTGAGCGAGACCTGGGTACCGGCCGGTGAATAGCTGATCGCGTTGTCCACCAGATTGGTCATGCGCGGTGACCAGCAGCGAGCGGTCGCCGCGGACCAGCAGACCCGACGGCTCGTCCGAGGTGACGACGATCCCGGCGTTCTCGGCCGCCGTCGCCACCCTGGCGATCGTCTCCTGCACCACGGCGTCGATCTCGACGACGGCGAGGTCCGGCAGCGCCTCCGCGCCCTGCAGCCGGCTCAGCGCGATCAGCTCGTTGACCAGCGCGCCGAGCCGAACCGACTCGGACTGCAGCTTCCCGGCAAACCGGCGGACGGCCACCGGGTCGTCCGCGGCATCGACCGTGGCCTCGGCCAACAGGCCCATGGCGGCGACCGGTGTCTTGAGCTCGTGCGAGACGTTGGCCACGAAATCCCGGCGGGCGGCCTCCATCCGCTGGGCGGCCGATTCGTCGGTGACCGATACCAGGATCCGGCCGTCGTCGATGGACCGCACCACGGCCAGCACGGCGGTCGGTGAGGTCCGGGTCGCCGTCAGCGACGCAGTCGGGCTCACCGGATGCAGTTCGACGTCGATCGGTTCGCCCGACACCGCCGTCCTGGCCGCCGCGGCCACGATCTGCGGGTCGACGATGCCGGCGTGCAGCACACCCAGCTCGGAGGCCCTGGCATTGCTGAGCAACGGTCGCCCCAACTGGTCGATCACCAGGTAGCCGGTGGTGGAACGGCGGAGCACCTCGGGTTCCAGCCGCGGCCCACCGGGTCCGGATTCATCGGGATCCGGCGCCGCCCGGCGGCTGACCAGATAACACGCCAGCCACCCCAGGAGCACACCGCCCAGGGCGGCCGCCAGATAGCCAACGGTCGACACATCCGTGATGGTAGGTCGGCCGGAGCCTCGATTCGGCCCACCGGCCCCCGCTGTGACCCGAATTGCCGTCCGCCGGCGCGCAGTTCACCGAACGTTCACCCGCGGTCCATCCCGCGGACGGCCGGGGCGTCCGGCACCCGAACTCGCGATCGCACTGCACCGTGTGCAGGCAGGAACCGCCGGAATCGCGACGATTCGCCTGCACACGGTGCAGTCGACGGCTGGTGCCGAGGGCCTTGCGGAGAACTACCTGCCCTGGTTGGCCACTGCGGTGATGGCCGCGGCCGCCGCTTCGGGGTCCAGGTAGGTGCCGCCGGCCTTGATCGGCCGCATGTCGGCGTCCAGGTCGTAGCGCAGCGGGATGCCGGTCGGCAGGTTGACCTTGGCGATGCCCTCGTCGCTGATGCCGTCGAGCAGCTTCACCACGGCCCGCAGCGAGTTGCCGTGCGCCGCCACCAGCACGGTGTTGCCGGCCCGCAGGTCGTCGAAGATCGGGCCGTTCAGGTACGACTCCATCCGGGTCACCACATCGGCGAGACACTCGGTCTTCGGGGCGTCGTCACCGAGTTCGGCGTACCGCGGGTCGTCGGCCTGGGAGAACTCGTTGGTGTCGCTGATCGGCGGCGGCGGGGTGTCGTAGGACCGACGCCACAGCATGAACTGCTCTTCGCCGTAGGTCTGCAGGGTCTGCTTCTTGTCCTTGCCCTGCAGGTCGCCGTAGTGCCGCTCGTTGAGCCGCCAGGTGCGGCGGACCGGGATCCAGTGCCGATCGGCCGCATCGAGCGCGAGATTGGCCGTGGTGATCGCCCGCCGCAGCAGCGAGGTGTGCAGCACGTCGGGCAGCACGCCCGCCTCGGTGAGCAGGGCACCGCCGCGGATCGCCTCGGCGGTGCCCTTCTCCGACAGGGGTACGTCCACCCAGCCGGTGAACTGGTTGAGTGCGTTCCAGGTGCTTTCGCCGTGCCGCAGCAGGATCAAGGTTGAGGTCATGGCGGACATTGTTCCGCAGCACGGCCCAACCCACGGGTGGGGTCGGCACGACCGGACCGGCGCAGTCCGGTGCAGATCACCGGACGGTCCGTGCGAGCGCTACGCACTCCACGACGCTGTTGATCAACTCGTTGAGCGCAGCCCTGCCGATCAAGGTCGGATCGACGCGGCCACGCACTCCCCCACGTTGTTGATCAACCCGTTCGGCACGCTTCCGGCGCGGATTTGGGTGCCAACGTGGTTGATCAACAACGTTTGTGTGGGCGGGGTGGGCGGGGCGGCGGGGCGGGGCGGCTCAGTGTGGGCGGGGCGGGCGGGGCGGGGCGGCTCAGCCGCCGGCGTCAGCTCGCCGGCGTCAGCTCGCCGGCGTCAGCTCGCGGTCGTCGGCCGGCCGCGGGTCCGGTGTCGGCTCGCTCGTGGCCGCAGTGGTCGGCGCGGGGCCGTCAGGGCCGCGGCGGGACCGCCGCCGGACGCGGCGCACCAGCCACCAGATCGCCAGCCCGACCACCGCGAACAGCGGCAGGAACGGCAGCAGGGCGCCGACCACACCACCGATCCAGCTCAGGAAATCGAGCAGCGCGTTCCAGCCCGCCGGTCAGACCCGCCATGAAGTCGTTCTGCGCAGGGGTGACCGGCTCGCACGGTGGTCCCGCTGTCGGTGACCGCGGTCATCGACAAGGTGATGGTCGACAGCGCCACCTGCCCGGTCAGCGCGGCCTGCTGCTGTTGCAGGGACTCGAGATCGGCCTCCCGTGACGCCAGTTCGGATTCGATGGAGATGACGTCGGCAATGTCCGTGGCCTCCGCCAGCAGCGCCCGAACCCGGCCGACGCTGGCCGTCATGCTCTCCACCCGGCTGTTGACGTCGACGACCTCGGCCGTCACGTCCCGACTGCTCTCGGTGCGGTTGTTCACCTCACCCAGTGCGCCGAGCTTGTCCATCACCGCGTCGTACTGGTCCGCCGGCACCCGCAGGCCGATGTTGATGCTGGAGCCGCCGCCGTCGGCGCTGGACTGGAACCCGCCTGCGGCCGTTGCGATCCCGCGCACGCTGACGGTTGCCTGGTTGATCGCGGCGGCTCGGGCGGCGATGTTGGCCTCACGATCGGCGGCGATGTCGTCGGTGACGGGGACCGGCTCGACGGTCAGCGTCAGCGACAGGTCGGCGGTCTTGATCACCTTGCCGACATCCAGGGTGCTGCCCGCGAGCTGACCGGCGGTCGGCGCGGCAGCGGGATCTCCTGCGGCCCCTGCCATCTCGCCGGCGGCCTGGTCGGTGGCGTACGCCGGCGCGCCGGCCGCGTCCTGAGCCGGTGCCGCCGCCGGCCGTGGCCATGGCGGCTGCGGTGCCGATGGCCGCCGCGCCACCGGAGTCGGTGTTGGACGATGCCGAACCCGCCGAGCAGGCGGCCAGCGTCATGACGACCGCAGCACCGAGGGCCGCCACCCCCGCAACGCTGCGCCATGTGGGCTTGGAGCGATCCGAGACTGTTGACGCCGCAATGACTCTCGTTCGACCTGTCGATATCCGCATGGTCCACCCTCCCGTGCCGGCCGCGGACGCTGATGCGCTCCGCCTGACAGTGAGGACGGGCAGCGGGCCGCATCGGGATGCATGCGGGAAGGTCACGATTGGGCCACGACGCGGGCCCGGCCACGACAGGACGACAACAGTGGCCCGACCACGCCTGACGGCGTTCGGAACTAGTCCTTCTCGTCCGGCTCCGGGGCGCGTTGACCCGATGACGTCCGGCCCGAGCCGGACGGCAGCGTCGCCTCGATGATCACCGGCGCGTTCGGGTCCTTGGGCTGATTCGGGATCCGGCGACGGCGTTCGAATCGGTCTCGCTCGGACTCGACTGCCAACGGCTCGGCCGACGGAGGCGGCACCTCCGTCGAAGTGCTGGTCGTCGTCGTGGTTGTTGTGGTCTCAGTGGCCTCGGTGGTGACTGGATCGACTGCCGGAGCACCGGTGTCGGACGGCGACGGCATCTCGGCCGGCTGCGTGGTCGGGACCGCACTCGGTCGTGGCCGGCGCGCTTGTCGTCGGACGTCGCATCCGGAGATGCGGAGGCACTCGTCAGCGGCGGCACACTCGACGGCGGCGTCACGGTCGAGCTGGTCGGGCTCGCGGTGGTCGTCGTCGGGCTGGCCGAAGTCGGCGTAGTGGTCGGACTGGCAGACGTGGGGGACGTCGGCGTCGTCGTTGTCTGGTCGGCGGCGTCGGGGTCGGCTTCGGCGGCGGTCGGCGTCGTGGTCGGGGTCGGCTTGGGCGTCGTCGGCTTGGGCGCCGGCGCCACCGTTGTCACCGGCGGACGCCGGCTGCGACCGGGGCCTGCACCACCGGAGCCGGAGGCGTCTGCGTGACCGGCGCCGGCCACGGGCGGGGCTGGAGGCGCGGGATGGTCGACGAGTAGATGCGTTGCGGGGTGCTGCCGGACGAACTGCCCGCACCGGTCCAGCCGGAGTAGATCGACGTCCCGGAGTTCCCGGTCATCAACGGCGTGTAGCCCCGGACGACGGCACCGAAGTCGGCCACCCCGGGGGCCCGCACCGCGGGGCCGGTCCAGTAGCGGTGCACCCGGTCGTCGACGTCCGTCCGGGTCAGCGGCACGATGTGGATCGGGGTGCCGACCCAGGACGCTTCGAGGATGTAGGGGATGCCACCGAAGGTGCCCAGGTAGATCGCGACGTGCCCGGGGAAGCCGACGATGTCGCCGGGCAGCGCCTCGGCCCAGCTGATGGAGGTACCGCTCGATCGTTGCGAGCCGGAATCGCCGGGGGTCTGGTAGCCGGCCATGCCGAGCACGTACGCGGTCAGGCCGGAGCAGTCGAATCCGATGGTCGCTGCCGCAGCTGTTGAAGTCGCCGCCACCGCGGGTGCAGCCGTTGTTCGGGCCGGCCCCGGAGCCGCCGCCGCCCCAGACGTAGGGCATGCCCAGCGCGGTGAACCCGGCGGCGAGGCCGGCGGCCACCGCGGCGTTCGGGGCGGTGATGGTCTGTCCGGCGAGGGCGGCCGAGACGTACTGGTTGTCCGGGATCTTGACCGTGGTCCCGGTCGACAGCACCGAGGTGGCGCGTCGTCGAGGCACCGCCGCCGGTGGATCCGAAGTACTTGCGGAACATGTAGAAGAAGTTGCGGTTGCCGTAGGCGGAGCAGGCGTCGCCGGTGCCGGGGTAGGCGGCCAGCGACGGCGGCATTCGGCTGGTACGGCGTGTAGATGTACAGCGAGGCGGTCGCCGTGTTCTGGATCGTGACGGGGGCCGAGCCGCAGCCGGATTCGACGACGTTCCACAGGATGTCGACCGTCTGGCCGGCGCGGTAGTTGTACTTGTCCGGGTCGAGCCGGTACCGGGACCACTGCTTGGCCATCCCGTAGCCCTGGTTGAAGAAGCCGGCGTAGGCCGGGTCGCAGTTCGCGCTGCCGCCGGGCCCGGTGTCCGGGCAGTGCCAGCCCCAGGCCGCGTTGTAGGTGCCGGCGCTGGTGTCCGTCCGGGACAGCAGGCCGGACTCCTTCTGCAGGGTGACCAGCATGACCTGCGGGCTGATCCCGCAGGCCGTGGAGAACTTCGAGATCACCGTCGCGGCGTCCTCGTTGGTGCCGCCCTGGTACGCGGCGCAGTACCGGTCGGCGGGCTGATCCGGCGTGGTCAGCGTCAGATTCTTCAGGCAGTAGCTGCCGACGCAGCCCTCACCCTCGGACCGCAGGAATACCCTGATCTGCTCGACCGTCATCGACGCGGTGTTGTAGAAGACCGCGTCCGAGATGATGTTGCCCGGGTCGAAGGCGGTGCCGGTGGTCGCCTGCTCGGCCGGCGCCGGTGCACAGGTCACGTCGTCCTGCTGCAGCGAGACCTTGTCGAGCAGCTGGTCGGCCAGAGTCGGTTGCCATGTCCTGGTACTCGGCGAAACGCTCGCCGGTCGTCGTCTTCTGGACGACATCGCCGATCTCGTAGTTCGGCCGCGGATCGGTGTCGTATCCCGGGACCTGCTTGACCAGCTGGTCGTAGAACATCCAGGACGCGCCACCGGGTTCGGTGCGCCGGTACTGGGTGTAGGTGACCGGGTTCTGCTGGAACAGCCCCAGCCAATCCTTGTTGACCGCCTCCGGGCGCAGGCTCGACTGCTCGGTGGCGACCGAGATGCCGATCTCGATGCCGCGACGGGTGATGCCCATCTGCTTGCCGACCGCGATCACGGTGGCCGCCATCTCGACCTGGCCGGCGTCCAGCGCGATGTCGGCGAAACTGCCGCCGTCCTTCAACGTCGTCCGGCAGACCCTGCAGGTTGCCCAGCGGCGCCGGCGTGCCCGATCCGGCCTGGCTGGTCGCTTCCTGCCCGGGCAGGCAGGTGGGCAGGACCGGCGCAACAGCGGCGGCCGGGGCGATGGGCGCGATCGGCGCGACGGGATCGGCGGCGGCCAGTCCACCGGTGGTCAAGGTGACGACGACGGCTACTGCGGTCGCGGCGAACAGGACCCGACGCAGCGTCGACACCGGCTGGTCGTGGTCCCCCCGGACCACCATCCTGTCGGCGCGCGCCGACATGACGGCGCGGACGTGTGCCAACCGTCCACCGTCTCGCAGCCCGCCCACGGGCAATCCCCCAGAATGTCGCCGGCCGCCTGGGAAATCCAGTTACGCCGGTCCGACGATACCCGACCCAGCCCCGCCGTGTGATCTAGACCCTAGTCACGTTCAGTGTCAACGTCTGTCCCCTGAAGGTGTGATGATGGCCTCGAATCGCCGCACGGAAGGAGTGAATCTTTCACGATCTGTCATCGGAGCGTCGCGCGATCACGCGATCTTACGATAGCCGCCCCGAACGGCGGCATGAGCTGTCAGGCAGGTTCAGGATCGTCCTGGGCGATCAGGTGGCGGAAGGCGGACAGATTCTTGACCGAATCGCCGCGGGAGGTCCGCCAGGCCCACTCCCGCCGGATCGCCGCCGCGAATCCCCGCTCCAGGATCGGGTTGAAGTCGGCGTCGGACGTGCTGCAGCACCACACCGAGCACGGTGTCGAGTTCGGCCGCCGTCAGCTCGGCGCGGCCGAGCCTGCCGACCAGATGGATGTCCCCGACCGCGTCCAGCGCGTAGGCGACCGACCGCAGCCGGGCATTGCGCTGCAGCAGGAACCGGTAGACCTCCTCGGCGTTCTCGTCCGGCGCCCGGCAGACGAACGACTCGATCAGCACATGGTGGGCTCCGACGACCAGCCAGACCAGGGTGCGGTGCCGTCGCTCGCCGGCCAGCGTCACCAGGAACGCGTCCTCGCCCTCCCGAACGGCGTCGACGCCCAGTTCGGTCAGCATCGCCGGCGAGCTCGTCCGGGGTCACCGTCGGCGACCGCGCCGAGCACCGGCGGCAAGGACGGCGTTCGCCGGCTCCCGCTGCAGGGCCCGGGCGTAGCTGTCCAGCAGGCCGTCGACGGTGACGTCCCAGGAGAACTGCGCGGCGTGCAGCGGCGCAGCCTGCGCCATCGATTCCCGTCGGCCCGGGTCGAGCACGACGGAGGCCAGCGCATCGGCCCAGGTCTGCGGGTCGTGGCCGTCCACCAGCAGCCCGCTGACCCCGCCGGCCACGGCCACCGTCAGGCCGCCGACCGCGGCGGCGACCACCGGCGTGCCCGCGGCCTGCGCCTCCAGCGCGACCAGCCCGAACGACTCGTTGTAACTGGGCACGGCGACGACGTCGGCCGCGCGGTACATCTCGACCAGCTCGGCCGCGGGCATCGGCGGGCGGAAGTCGACGAGTTCGCGACACCCCGAGCCGGGCGGCCAGCTCGTCCAGCCGGTGGCCGGAACGCCGGCCGGTGCCCGATTCGCCGCCGACGACGACCAGCCGCCAGCTGCCGTGTCCGGGTGCTGCCGCCGCCAGCGTGTCGCATGGCCTTGACCACGCACCTCCGGGCCCTTCAGCGGCTGGATCCGGCCGGCGAACACGATGACCGCGTCGTCCTGGCCGATCCGCATCGCCTGCCTGGCACGCTCGCTTGCTCGCCGGGGCTGAACACGTCGGTGTCCACCCCCGGCGGCACCACGTCGATGCGGTCCGGGTCGGCGCCGTAGAGCTCGATCAGCTCGCCGCGCCTCGGCGCCGGTGTTCGCGATCAGCCGATCCGCCTCGGCGACCACCTGCTCCTCGCCGATCAGCCGGCCGCGGGGCTCCGGTTCGTCGTCGTCGGCCATCAGCGGCGTTCTTGACCTTGGCCAGGGTGTGCGCCGAGTGCACCAGCGGCACCCCCCAGCGGTCCTTGGCCAGGTAGCCGACCTGACCGGAGAGCCAGTAGTGCGAGTGCACGACGTCGTAGTGGCCGGGCGCGCTGCGGGCCTCGGCCCGCATCACCCCGGCCGCGAACGAGCACAGCTGGCCGGGCAGCTCCTGCTTGTCCAGCCCCTCGAACGGCCCGGCCACGATGTGCCGGACCAGCACGCCGGGCGTCAGCTCGGCGACCGGCGGCTGATCCGACGACGTCGCCCTGGTGAAGATCTCCACCTCGACACCGCGGGCGGCCAGCCGCCGGGCCGTCTGGTCGATGTAGACGTTCATCCCGCCGGCGTCGCCGGTGCCCGGCTGGGCCAGCGGCGAGGTGTGCAGCGAGATCGCGGCCAGCCGCCGGATTCCGGCGGGCGGCCTGCCGTTCGCGGACCGCCCGTCGGATTCGGAGTTCCCGCTGTCCGGGGCCGAGTGTTTACCCATGATCGACGCCAACGTACCTCCGGCGAACCGGGACCCGCGCCCGGCTACAGCGCGGAGAGCTTCTGCCAGTCCTCGTAGGAGTAGATCCAGTCGTAGATGGAGTCCGCCGCGGTCATCGGGGCGCCGGTGTTCGGTACCACGACCGGGTCGCCGTAGAGGGCGGAGTTGTAGTAGTCCTCGGCGTCGCCGACCCCCATGTTGATGCAGCCGTGCGAGACGTTCTCCTTGCCCAGATAGGGCGTGGTAGGGCGTTCTCGTGGATGAACTCGCCGTTGTTGTTGATCCGGACGGCCCACTTCTCCTTGAGGTTGCAGTAGTCGAACTCCGGGTTGCACATCTCGAACTCGGGATACTTCTCGGTCACCACATGGATCCCGCTGACCGTCGCCCGGCCGGGGACCGATTCCTTGCCGTAGGAGACCGGGTAGTTCTTGGTCACCTTCCCGTCGACCAGGACCACCATCCGGAAGGTGTTCACGTCGGCCTGCACGATCTGCTCCCGGCCGACGGTGAAGTCGGTGTACGATGTCCTCCTGACCCCAGCCGCTGCCGAGGTTGACGCCCGGCCAGGTTCGCCTCGACGTGCACGTTGGTGTAGGCGGGCCAGAAGGCCGCCGGCCGGAAGTGCACGATCGACTGCTTGACGCCGGTGCCCTGGATGTCCTCGTCCTGCAGCCAGCCCCAGGACCCGGCGATGTCGCCCTTGTCGGTGGTGACCTTGAACGTGGCCTGGGCGGCGGCCTTGTCCTCGACCGGTTCGGCGAAGGTGATGATCGATCGGGGCCGCGACGCCGACCGTGGTGCCGCTCGGGATCTGGAAGAGGCCCGGATGGTCTTGTCGGGTTTGATGGTCGCCAGCGTGCCGGTGAACGGGGATTCCACGCCGTCGGCGTCCACCGCGATGCCGTTGAAGGTGTAGGTCGTGTTGTAGGCGAGCCGCTGGTTCGAGCGTCCAGGTCGCCTGATCCTCGGAGATGTCGCCGGTGACCTCGGTGCCGTCATCCCCGGTCACCGTCAACGACTTGATCTTGGCGGAGAACACGGTGACCGTGACCGGGTCGTTGGGGGCGATGTCGACGCTGCCGAACTTGGGCTTGGAGCTGACCCTGACCTTGCTGTTCAGCGCCTCGGACGTGCTGGCGGGGGCGGCGGAGGCGTCCAGACCCGGACACCGTCACCGCCGGCGCTGCCGTCGACGTCACCGTGACGACCACGTCCTCCTGCGAACCGCCGCACCCGGCAAGGACCAGCAGGAACGTCGTGAACAGGGCGATCAGGGCGGCCGTCCGGCCCCGCAATCCCCCGATGGGCGTCCGTCGCACAGTCACAATTCCCTTCAGACGCACAGGTCAGTTCTCTTCAGACGGACAGGTCAATTCACTTCAGACGCACAGCGGTGTCCGTTTGCCACCACCGTAGGCCGCGGACGTGAGGTTCCGGTGACGGCCGGGTGTCAGTGGCAGTTGAAAGTTGCCGGACGCACGCCCGGCCTCAGCAGCCCGGCCTCAGCACGCCTCAGTCCAGCCGCACGCCGATCAGCAACGGCTCCGGGTGCAGCGTCACCCCGAACGCGCTGCGCACGCCGTCCCGGATCTCGGCGGCCAACGCGATCAGGTCGGCCGTCGCTGCCGCCGCGGTTGGTCAGCGCGAGGGTGTGTTTGCTGGACACGGCGACCCGGCCACCCGGCCCGGGGTAGCCCTTCGGGAAACCGGCCCGCTCGATCAGCCACGCCGCCGACAGCTTGACCGCGCCCGGCGGGGGCGGGCGGGGTGACCGGGTACCGGGGATAGCCGGCGTCCGCACCGAGTCGGCTGCGGATCGCGCGGTCGACCAGCTCGGCGTGGTCGGCGTCCAGGATCGGATTGGTGAAGAACGAGCCGGCGCTGTAGGTGTCGGTGTCCGTCGGGTCGAGCACCATGCCCTTGCCGCGGCGCAGAGCCGAGCACGGCCTGCCGCACGTCGGCCGGCGGAGCGGTCCCGCCGGGCTCGACGCCCAGCACCCTGGTGAGTTCGCCGTAGCGCAGGGCGACCGGATGATCGCTGAGCCGCATGGTGATGTCGGTGATCACCGCCGCATCGGTGCCGCGCAGCATCGAGTTGCGGTAGCTCAGCGCCAGTTCTGCGGCCGGAATGCTCCGCAGGACGCCGTTCTTCCGGTCGTAGACGGTGACGGAGTGCAGCACCTCGGCGATCTCGGTGCCGTAGGCGCCGACGTTCTGCACCGGGGTGGCGCCGGTCGAGCCGGGAATCCCGGACAGCGTGGCGAGTTCGGCGAACCCCGCTGCCGTCAGCTCGGCGACGACGTCGTCCCAATTCTCACCGGCTCCGATGGTGACCGACGCGGCGCCGTCCGCCGCCGCCCGCTCGATCCGGATGCCACGGATCCCGATCCGGACGATCGGGACGTCGATGCCCTCGTCGGCGACCACCAGGTTGGAGCCACCGCCGAGTACGAGCACACCGCTGCCCTGCCGGTCGGCCGCGCCGACCGCGTCGGCAACGTCCTGGGCCGTCAGCGCCGTCGTCAGGTCAGGGGCCGGACCGCCCAACCGCAGCGTGGTCAGGTCGGAGAGCAGGACGGGATTCGGCACCCGCCCAGGGTAGTGACAGGCAACCCGACTGAACGCCTCCCCGGCGTCAGGCACGTCTCCGGCCCGAGTGTGCAAGGTTGCGGTGCAGTCGAGGTTCCACCCGAGCTCGCACTGACCCTGGGCCTTTGTTCCACGGCCCGAGTTCGGTCCACATTGCTCGGCACATCGCATCGGTGAGCCGCCTGCCCAGGTCTGATGCTCGGCATGGATCCGCTTGCACTTGCCCTGCACGGCGGCCTGGACGCGGTCCTGCACTGCCAGCAGGGCGTCATCCGGCGCGACCAGGCACTCGCCGCCGGAATCGCCGAGGGGACCCTGGAGAGCCTGGTGTCCCGGGGGCGTTGGCAACGGGTCCTGCCCAGGGTCTATTCGGTCGGCGCAGATGTCGCCGATCCGGCCGTGCGAACTCGAGCCGGCTGGTTGTGGGCGGGTGAGGACTCGGTGGTGCTGGGCCACAGCGCCGCCTGGTGGTTGGGCCTGGAAGATCGTCCGCCCGGCATCATCTCGATTGCAGTACCTGTTTCCCGGAGAATGTCCGCGCAGCGGGGTTACGCGATGGTGCGGTGCGACATCCACCCCGACGATCGGGTGGAAAAGGATCGAATCACCATCACCTCACCGGCCAGGACCTGCCTGGATCTTGCGCGAGCGGGGGCTGAAGATCGGTTGGAGACAGCTCTGCGCACGCGCATGCTGACCGAAGCCGGGCTCCAGCGCTCTCTCGACCGAGGCCGGGGTGCCCGTGGCCAGCGACGTGCCCGCGCCGCGGTGGTGGAGGTCGGTCACAACCCCTGGTCTCATCCGGAGCGTTCGGCCCACCAGTTGTTGACGGCGGCCGGCGTGCAGGGCTGGACCGGAAACTCCCCGATTCCGATGCCGGGTGGCGGGATGGTTGTCCCGGACATCCGATTCGACAAGCTCAAGCTCATCGTCGAGATCGACGGGCGGCGCCACCACAGCTCACCGGAGGCGTTTGACCGTGACCACGACCGGCAGAATCAGCTGGTGAGCATGGGCTGGACCGTCCTTCGGATCACCCCCCGACAGCTCGCCGACAACCCGGATCGGGTGATCGCGACCGTGCGCGCCACCATTGCCCGGCTCGAATCCGCGGCGGCCCACCGTCTCGCCGAGTGAACCTCTGCCTTGCGCGATGCACGCCAATGACGCGGGCGTGCGAGGCAATGGTTCACTCGCCGGCCCAGCCCCGGCCGGCGCCACGCCGCCGATCACTCCGGCCCGCGCCGCCGATCATTCCGGGATGATCAGCGAGGGGGTGTCCCGGCGCAGCGTCTCGCCGCGGAAGAAGGCCGGCTGCCGGATCCGGATGATCAACATCAGCACGGCCCCGAGCAAGATCAGCCCGAGTCCGAGCACCAGCACCACGCCGACCCCGAAGATGCTCGACCCCGGTGCCGTCGTACTCCGGGCTGGCACTGTCCCGCAGCGTGATGAAGAAGACGGCCCACAACCCGATGCCGCCGATCAGCGGGAGCAGGAACTTGAAGACGACGTTGTAGAAGCTGGTGAACAGCTCCTGGCGGAAGTACCAGACGCAGCCGATCGCGGTGAGCCCGTAGTAGAAGCAGATCATGATGCCCAGCGACAGGATGGTGTCGGTGAGCACGGCCTCGGAGACGAAGGTCAGGATCGCGTAGAACAGTCCGGCGACGATACCGGCGACGCATCGTGCCGTAGCCGGGAGTCAGGAAACGTCGGGTGGATGCTGGCGAACCGCTTGGGCAGCGCGCCGTAGGTCGCCATCCCGAGCATCGTCCGGGTGGTCGGCAGGAACGTGGTCATCAGACTCGCCGCCGACGAGGCGAGCACGGCCAGGAACAGCAGGTTGTTCCACGGGGTGCCCATCACCGGCTCGGCGAGCGCACCGAAGACGTTGTCCGCGATCTCCTCGTTGCCCAGGCCGAGGCCCTCCGTACCGTCACCGGCGAACATCAACGCTGAGACCGAAACCAGCAGGTACGTCAGCAGGATCGAGACCACGGCCAACAGGGCTGCCCGGCCCGGCGTCTTGCCGGAATCCTTGGATTCCTCGTTCACGGTCAGCGCGCTGTCCCAGCCCCAGAACGAGAAGATCGAGGCCGAGAGGCCGGCGATGAAGGCGCTCAGCGTCAGCCCGGTGAACGGGTTGAACCAGTCCCAGGAGAACGAGATGCCATCCGGGTCGTCCGGCCCGCCGGCCTTGGAGAAGGCCATCACCGAGAAGATGATCAGCACCGCCAGCTGGAAGAAGACGAGCACGAACTGCACTTTCTCGGTGGTGGTGATGCCCCGATAGGCGATCGCCGTCGCACCCGCGAGGAAGATCAGACAGGTACCGACATTGACGAGCTTGTTGGTCCAGAGATCGCCGAGATCCGGGTTGTTGAAAAGACTTCCGAGCAGTTGGTAGAAGAACTGCACGCCGATGCCGGCCAGGTTCGCCAGCACGATGATCGTCGCCAGGATGGCCGCCCACCCGCCGAGCCACCCGACGTACGGCCCGAAGGCGCGGGTGGTCCAGGTGAATGACGTCCCGCAGTCGGGGTCGACCTTGTTGAACTCCCGGTACGCATAGGCGGCAAAGAACATCGGGATGAACCCGGCGATGAAGATGGCCGGCATCTTCACGCCGGCAACGGCGGCAACCAGCCCGATGGTGGCGGTCAGGGTGTACGCGGGCGCGACGCAGGAGATGCCGAGGACGGTGCCGCCGAGCAGGCCGACCGAGTTGCCGGCAAGTCCCTTGTCCACCTGCGGATGCGGGTTTGCTGATGGTTCGCCGCCGTGACCGGCGTGTGGTCGCAGAGCCCTCGACCGTCATGAAACCTCGCAAGCTTCGCAGAAGTAGGCGAAATCACCGCGGCTCACAGTAAACTAGCCGTCCACCCTGGGCAGCTCAGGCGATCTTGTTGTCGGCACGTGCTGCGCGCACCCGACTCGACCCCGTCCCGGCGCCTGAGGCGGGTTGACCGATCCGGGGTTATCGTCCACAGCACACGTGAGGAAAGGTGTCTCCAGGGCCATGAGTGACAAGACCGTGCTGCAGAACATCATCAACGGGGAGTCGGTCCCGTCCGCCGAGGGCGCGACGATGGACATCATCGATCCGAGCACCGGTGCCGTGTACGCCACGTCGCCGCTGTCCGGGCAGCAGGACGTCGACAACGCCTATGCGGCCGCAACTGCCGCGTTCAAGAGTTGGCGCTGGTCCAGTCCTGGTGAACGGCAGCTCGCCCTGCTCAAGTTCGCCGACCACATCGAGGCGAACGCCGACGAACTGGTCCAGGTCGAGGTCCAGGACACCGGAAAGCCGACCGCGTTGACCCTGTCGGAGGAGATCGGCCCGATGGTCGATCAGATCCGCTTCTTCGCCGGTGCGGCAAGGGTTCTCGAGGGGCGCTCGCAGGGCGAGTACATGAAGGGACACACCTCGTCGATCCGCCGCGAGCCGGTCGGCGTCGTCGGTCAGGTCGCGCCGTGGAACTACCCGATGATGATGTCGATCTGGAAGATCGCGCCCGCCCTCGCGGCAGGCTGCGCGGTTGTGCTCAAGCCGTCGGACACCACCCCGGCCAGTTCGGTGTGGATGGGCAAGGCGCTGCAGGAGTTCTACCCGCCCGGTGTGGTCAACGTGATCTGCGGCGACCGGGACACCGGCGCCGCGCTGACCTCGCACCGCGCACCGGCGCTGGTGTCGATCACCGGTTCGACCGGCGCCGGGATCGCCGTTGCCACCGCCGCCGCGAAGAACGTCACCCGGGCCCACCTGGAACTCGGCGGCAAGGCGCCGGTCATCGTCTTCGACGATGCCTCGATCGAGGCGGCGGTCGAAGGAGTCGCGACGGCCGGCTATTTCAACGGCGGACAGGACTGCACCGCGGCCACCCGGGTGATCGCGCAGGCCGGCATCTACGACGACTTCGTCGCAGCGCTGACCGCCAAGGCCAAGGAGATCAAGACCGGATCACCGAACGACGACGTGTTGTACGGGTCCATCAACAACGCCAATCAGTTGGCGCACATCGCCGGCCTCGTCGACCGGGCGGCCCAGCACGCCGACGTGACGACCGGCGGTCATGCCCTGGACCGGCCCGGCTACTACTACCCGCCGACCGTCGTCGCGGGAGTCAACCAGGACGACGAGATCGTGCAGACCGAGGTGTTCGGCCCGGTGATCACCGTGCAGAAGTTCACCACCGAGGCCGAGGCGCTGGAATGTGCCAACGGCACGGAATACGGCCTCGCCTCCTCGGTCTGGACGTCCAACGTCGACACCGCCGCCCGGATGACCGCACAGATGGACTTCGGCTGCGTCTGGATCAACACCCACATCCCGCTGATCGCGGAGATGCCGCACGGTGGATTCAAGAAGTCGGGGTACGGCAAGGACTTGTCGATGTACGGGTTCGAGGACTACACACGAATCAAGCACGTCATGCACTACCACGGTTTCACCGGCTGATCCTGGCCGGCCGGTCAGTTCTGCAGCGTGTTGCCTGGCGCCGCCACATACCCGAGGGGTGTGGCGGCGCCGACGCGTTCGGGGCCGGTGTGTTGACCTGCGAGAGCGTCGCCCCGCGTCACCGAGCAAGGCAGAGTTCCGTCGCGAGGCCGACACCGCGATCCGCGTCTGCCTGAGTCGCTCAGAAATCCACGAAATGATCCCAGCGGCGCCGATCGTCGGCGATCCTTGCGGAAAGCCATGCACGACCCGACCAGCCCGGCCTGCCGATCGGGGTGCAGGACCTCCGGCCGCAGACCCTCCTTGACCATCGGAATCGCGGAGAGGGTGCGGCCCAGTTTCCGCCCGATCGTGCTCGGTTCGGGTCCCTCCGCGACCACCCTGAGCAACGAGTAGCTCAGGTTGTTGTTGACGAATCGGCAGAGCTTGCGAATGGCCGGCCAGTTCGCATCATCGAAGGCCACCACACCGCCCACGTTCAGCATGCGGTCGATGTAGAAGAAGTCGACCAGCCCGAAATCGAAGGTGTGCCAGCCGTCGATGAACGCGAAATCGATGTGCTGGCCGGATCTTTCCAGCTCCGGCAGGGCGCGGTAGGACGGCTCCTCGATCAGCCGGGCGAAGTGGCCGTACCCGGCGCGCTGCACATTCGCCAGCCCGATCCCCTGCCAGCTGGGGCCGTGCTGTTGCGGATCGATCATGACGTGTTCGGTGCCATCCCGGACCCGCAGCGCCTCGCAGATGAACAGCGCGGAGACGCCGTAGGCCAGACCGATTTCCAGCGACTTCGTGGGATCGAGGTTGCGGACGATGGATTGCAGGAAGACCCCTTCCAGCCGGGAAACAGCGGAGTGCACGTCGATCTCGCCGGTCCCGTCCGCCGTCAACGTTCGTCCCGACTGAAGGATCCGCTCCAGCACGCTGTTCACGGCGGCGCTTCCTCCTTCAGTGGAAATCTCCTCGGCTCTCCCGGCACCGTCCGGGCCGGTCAAGTCATCACCGGCAACCGCAGGAAACCGCGGAGGGTCAGGCTGACCCGGCGGTGCAGCGGAGCCCCGACCGTCAGCTCCGGATAGCGGCGGATGACGGCCGGAAACGCCACCTGCGCCTCCAACCTGGCCAGCGGCGCGCCGAGGCAGTAATGGATCCCGCCGCCGAACGACATCGCACCGCCGTCGGTGCGGTTCAGGTCGAGCCGACCTGGATCGGTGAATCGCTCCGGATCGTGATTGGCCGCCCCGAGACAGACGATCAGCCGCTCCCCGGCCAGCACATCGACGCCGCCGATGGTGGTGTCCCGCAACACTTTCCGCCGCGCGATCTGCACGGAGCTGTCGTACCGGAGCAGTTCGTCGGCGGCCCCGGCCGCCAGGCCGGGCGAGGTGGCCAGCAGGTCCCGCTGATCGGGATGGCCCAGCAGGGCGACCAATCCGTTGCCCAGCAGGTGCGTCGCGGTCTCGAAGCCGGCGGCGAACAGCAACGCCGCCATCGTCAGCAATTCGTCGTCGGTCATCGGATCCTGGCCGTCGCTGCGCTGCAGGGCGCTGAGCAGGTCCTCCTGAGGCCGACGACGCCGCTCCTGCGCGAGCTCTCCGAGATAGTCCCGGATGTGCCCGGCGGCGACATCTGCCCTTGCCAGGATGCGCGGAGTCGTCACGTCAAGGACCTGGGTCCAGTCCCTCGCCAGGTGCTGGAACTGACCCTGGTCCGCGCGCGGCACGCCCAGCAGCTCGCCGATCACCGCGATCGGCAGCGGGAACGCGAAGGTGGCGATGAAGTCGCAGGCCGGAGCCATCTCGTCGAGCAACTGCTCGGTCAGCGAGGTGATGAACGGCTGCAGCCCGGCCACCCGGCGCGGGGTGAACGCTCCGCTCACCAGCCGCCGCAATCTGGTGTGGGACGGCGGGTCGATGCTGAGCATGCTGGTGCGGAACTGACGCAGCGAGAGGTGCTCCCGCCAGTCGGTCAATCCGGCGACGTCCTGCTCGTGCGTGGGGTCGCCGTGCCCGATGTTCGGATCGCGCAGCGCCGCCGAGCAGTCGGCGTAGCGGGTGAGCAGCAACGAGCCCTCGGCGGAGCGGGCGATCGGCGCCTCGCGACGCAGCGCCGCATAGACCGGGTACGGATCATCCCGGCCGGCCCGGGAAACCAGGTCGGCCAGGAGCGACTCCACCCGGGACCCGGTGGCGATCTGCTGCATCGGGTCATCGTGCCCGATGGCGCCGCCGGATTCGGCCGGGGCTCGGATCGTGCGGGTCGCTCATGGTCGGTAGCGGTGTCGCGACGCTGGTCGGCCGCTCAGCTCGCGGCGAGTTCACGTTCCAGCGGGGTGCGGAACTTCGGGATCACCGTCACGCCGTCGAGCCACCCGGTGAGCCGCGCGGCCTCCTCCTGCACCGCTGCGGCCTGCTGCCGACCGATGTCCTCGAGCAGCCGGAAGACCACCTCGCCGTCCGGCCGTTGCGCCCAGCCGCCGACCACCCGGCCGTCACACCACACGCTCGGCCCGATGTTCCCGGTGCGGTCGAACAACGCCGTGCGCCGGTCCGGCGAGATGTACCAGTCTCGGCCGGACCAACCCATCGGCGTGGGATCCAGCGCCGGCAACAAGCGCGATCCACGGCTCGGGATCCTCGACGGGGTCGACATCGTCGGCCAGCACCAGCCCCGCGATCCCGTCGAGGTCGACGACCGTCGTCGACACCCCGGCCGTCGCACGCCGGGTGTCGCCGAGATTCCATCCGGTCCACCAAGTGATGTCGGCCATGGTGGCCGGACCGAACCGGGCCAGCCACCGCCGCACCAGCTCTGTTCGCGCCTGCTCGACATCGATCTCGAAAGAATCTGCGGGTAGCCAGGTCTCGGCCGACGCCCACTCGTACTGGCTGCCGGTCCACAGCCCCGCCGGGCCGCCCGCGAACGATGCGGCCCTGTGCCGAGAGGATGTTCAGCACCCGGGTGTTGATCGAGGCGGGGCCACCATAGGCCTTGCCCTCGGCGAACATCAGCTTGGTCCGCAATCTCGGGTCGGCGCGGGACAGGGCCAGACCCGTTGCACCGCCGCATTGCTGCAGGCGGGCGACGGTCGCGTCGGAGACTTCGGTCAGCCAGTCGTCCGGATCGTCCACGACGGCGGCCAGCTCCTTGACCAGTGCCCGCCGGAGCCGCGCCGCGATCGCTTCGCTGGACGACCGTTGCACGATCGGCACCAGCGGTGTCGGCACGACGAACATCGTCCGTCGCATGCCGAGCATCCGGACGAGGGTCCGGTCGTCGTACAGGGCACGGGTGACATCCTCGGCGGTCAGCTGCGACGACCTGGCCGCCACCGACAGATACACCGACGCCGGATCGGTGGCGTGCAGTGCGACCAGGTCGGTGGCCAGGTCGGCCGGCGTCGGGCCGGTCGGGGTCGCAGCGTCCGGCTGGTGTGTCAGGTGATGCCGGACCCCCAGGCGCGCCCGGCGTTGCTGGGCGGAGATCGTCGGCAGCACCGAACCATGTTCGCGCACTGGCATGGTGGTGATCATGACGACACTCGCGGGGGCGCACATCCTGGTCATCGGAGCGACGGGCGGGCTCGGCACGGCCGTGAGCCGCGCACTGGCCGATTCCGGCGCGCGATTGACCCTGTCCGGGCGATCGGTCGAACGGCTCGAGGCCCTGCGCGGCGAGTTGGGCGATCGGGTGGTCGGGATCGAAGCCGGTGACCTGACCGCGCCGGACGTCCCGGCGACCATCGTGCGCAACGCCCACGACGCGCAGGGAGCCCTGGACGGAGTGGTGTTCGCGGCGGGCGTTGTCGCGTTCGGCGAGATCGTCGATCTCGATGACGACGCCCTCGATCAGTTGATGCTGGTCAACCTGATGGCCCCGATCCGGATCGCACGCGCCGCCATCGGGCTGCTGCCCGCCGGCGGGTTCCTGGCCAGCATCAGCGCCGTCGTTGCCGAGCACCCGATGAAAGGGATGGCGGCTTACAGCGCCACCAAGGGCGGACTGACCGCCTTCGACGCCGCGGCCGCAGCGGAACTCCGGCGCCGGCAGATCAGGGTGTTGGACATCCGCCCCGTGCACACCGAGACCGGTCTTGCCGAACGACCGATCGCCGGCGTTCCACCGCGTCTTCCGGCCGGCGCCAACCCGCAGGAGGTGGCCAGGCGAATCGTCCGGGCTATCGCGGACGACGAACGGGAGCTGCCGTCCTCGGCCTTCGCCTGAGGTTTCCCGGCCCCCATCGTTGGGCACTCTCGGCATCGGACCGTGACGCAACAACCTGTTCACCCGGTCGGGCCACCGGATCGCACCAAACTTCTGGACGTGACGGACACGATCAGTGATGATGAGTAGCGATGCGTGCACCACCGGGGCGGTAGGGGGACACATGGCGGATACGGTGACAGCGATGCCAGGGGTCGGCGGTCTGACTGCAGAAGAACTTCGCGCAGTTCGCTTCGCGCCGGCCAAGGGTTTCGGTCGCGGTTACGACCAGCACGAGGTCGACGAGGTCGTCTCCAGGTGCGCCGCCGGGATCGAACATCTCACCGCCGAGTTGGCCGCCGCCCGGGCCGAGATCGCCACTCTTCGTGCCCGAGTCGACCAGGAGAGCTCTGCAGCCGCGGTCGATCATGCGGTCAACGTGCTGACGACCGCGCAACAGACGGCTGAGGCGATCCTCTCCCAGGCCAATCAAGAGCTGGAAAGGGCGCGTGACGAGGCCAACGACCGCGTCGACCGGGCCAGAGCGGAAGCCACCGCCCTGCAGCGGGATGCCGAACGGAAGGCGAAGCAGCACACCGAGGAGGCGGATCGCCGCGCGGCCACCCAGGAACAGAACGCCACCGCGAGGCTCACCCGGCTCACCCTGAGCGCCGACCTGGCGCAGCAGGAGATCGACCGGGAATCGGCTGCCCTGCAGAACTTCCGGTCCGTCACTCACGCGCGGGTCGAGGAATTCCTGGACGGGGTGCTCGATCAGGTTGCCGAGCAGTACGGCAAGGCCCACCCGCTCGCCGCGAAGGCCGCGGCGAGCGCTCGGCATCGCACCGCAGGCACCGCGCAACAACGCAGCACGTTGGCTCGCGGCCGGCGCGGACTCCGGCTGGCCGCACGCTCAGCCGAGGGTGGCCCGGAGGAGGGCTTCACGGCCACAGCTCCTTCGAGCACCCCTGCCCCGACCGCTACACCCAGTGCTACTGCCGAGTTGCCTCGCCCGCGGGAACCGATGCAGGGCATCCACACCCACTGACGAGCCATCCGGGGAGCCCGAACCAGCAATTGGCCCGTCGGCTAACCGCGGGCGTCGAATCCGATCATTGCGGTCAGCCGAATCTTCTTGGAATGCCAATCCGTGGCCGCCTCGGTCAATTCTGACTTCGTCGCCCTGCGCATTCCGGTATCGGTGACCACGGACATCTTGCCGCACGCCTCGCACAGGTAAAAGTCACCGGCCGGTCGTCGCCGATCGCCTGGACCTGCGGCGATCTTCTACGAATTTCACCCGCATGCTTCGTCAGGCAATGTCGCCCCGACTCCCTCAGAAACACACGGCTCCCTTGGCCGCGGAGCCGACCAGCTTCGCGTACTTGCCCAGGACGCCGTGATTGAGATTCTGCGGGTGCGGAATCCAGGCGTCCCGGCGCTTCGCCAGTTCGGCCTCGTCGACCAGCAGGTCCAGCTTCTTGGACGCCATGTCGAGGCGGATGATGTCGCCGTCCTGCACCAGTCCGATGGGCCCACCGTTGGCGGCCTCCGGAGCGACGTGTCCGATGCACAGGCCGGTGGTGCCGCCGGAGAACCGGCCGTCGGTCAGCAACAGCACGTCCTTGCCCAGGCCGGCGCCCTTGATCGCGCCGGTGACGGCCAACATCTCGCGCATCCCGGGACCGCCCTTCGGGCCCTCCCAGCGGATCACGATGACATCGTTCGGCTTCAGCGTGCCGTCGGCGACCGCGTCCATCGCGCCCTTCTCGCCGTCGAACACCCTGGCCGGCCCCTCCCAGACCTCGGCGTCGAAGCCGGCGCTCTTCACCACGGCGCCTTCGGGGGCCAGGGTGCCCTGCAACACCGCGATCCCGCCGGTGCGGTGGATCGGATTGGCCAGCGTGTGCAGGACGTCGCCGTCCAGGGCCGGCGGGTTCAGCTCGGCCAGGTTCTCGGCCAGCGTCTTGCCGGTGACGGTCAGCGCGTCACCGTGCAGCAGACCGGCATCGAGCAGCGCCTTCATCACCACCGGGATCCCGCCGATGCGGTCGATGTCGGTCATCACGTAGCGGCCGAAGGGCTTGACGTCGGCCAGGTGCGGGGTGCGCTCGCTGACCCGGTTGAAGTCTTCGAGCAGGAGTTCGACTCCCGCCTCGTGGGCGATGGCCAGCAGGTGCAGCACGGCGTTGGTGGAACCACCGAGCGCCATCACCACGGTGATGGCGTTCTCGAAGGCGTCCTTGGTCAGGATGTCGCGCGCGGTGATCCCGGCATCGACGAGCGCAACAGCTGCCTCACCACTGCGTACCGCGAACGAATCGCGCCGGGCGTCGGGCGCCGGCGGCGCGGCGCTGCCGGGCAATGACATCCCCAACGCCTCGGCCGCACTGGCCATGGTGTTCGCGGTGTACATCCCGCCGCAGGCCCCCTCACCCGGGCAGATCGCCTTCTCGATCTCGGTGAGCCGTTCGCGGGTGATCTTGCCGGCCAGGCAGGCTCCGGTGCCCTCGAAGGCGTCGATGATGGTGACCGTCTCGCCATCGAGCGTCCCGGGCAGGGTCGACCCGGCGTACAGGAAGACCGCGGACACATCGAGTCTGGCGGCCGCCATCAGCATGCCGGGAAGGGACTTGTCGCAGCCGGCCAGCAGCACGCCGCCGTCCAGTTGCTCGGCACGGAACACCGTCTCCACCGAGTCGGCGATGATCTCCCGGCTGACCAGCGAGTAGTGCATGCCGCCGTGGCCCATCGAGATGCCGTCGGAGACCGAGATGGTGCCGAACTCGAGGGGGTATCCGTCGGCCTCGTGCACACCCTGCTTGGCGGCCTTGGCCAGCCGATCCAGCGAGAGATTGCAGGGGGTGATCTCGTTCCAGGAACTCGCGACACCGATCTGCGGCTTGCGCCAATCGTCGTCGCCCATCCCGACGGCCCGCAGCATGCCGCGGGCGGCGGCCCGCTCGATGCCGTCGGTGACGATGTGGCTGTGCGGCTTGCGGTGCTGCTTCGGCTCGTGTTCGGCGGCGGTGCCGGAGTGCTCACTCATGGTCCAGAACTTTACGACGCTTGCCGACGGCCCGCGGACGGCACAGTTCGAGCGGGAGATCGCCGTCCATCGTCGAACCACCCGACCCGACGGCAGGTCACCCGTTGAGCGGGATATCTCACCCGGCAACCCGTGATTGGCGGGTCGAGCTGCGGGGTAACGTGCCTGTCGGACTGCACAAGAGCACATTCGGAGCCGGGCCACGGCTCGCACCACGCTGGAGCGAACCACGATGACCATGATCGGCTTCCCGCCGGCGTTGGACGACCGCTGGTCGCTCGCGAACTGGCAGAACGCCCCGCACAACCGCTGGGCTTTCCAGCACCTGCGCGAGGTCGTTCCCACGGCGCGGGTGGGCCGCGGATCCACAGTGGCGCAACCGTTCCCGGTGGCGTCGCCGCTCGACGAGCAGCAGGTCGTCTGGCGGTTCGACGGCAGCTCGGGCACGGTCGCCGACGTGCTGGCCGACACCTTCACCGACGGTTTCCTGGTACTGCACGACGGCAAGGTGGTCACCGAGCACTACCCGTCGGGAATGTCTCCCGACCGGACGCACGTGCTGATGTCGGTGTCGAAATCGGTCGTGGGCTGTGTCGTCGGGATGCTCGCGGACAGCTGGCGCCCTGGACGTCACGGCAGCGGTGGACTACTACGTTCCGGAGCTCGCGCTCGCCGGATACCGCGGCGCCACCATCCAGGACGTCCTCGACATGCGTTCTGGCATCTCGTTCTCCGAGGAGTACCTGAAGCCGGATGCCGAGGTGCGGCTGCTGGAACAGGTGATCGGTTGGGCACCCCGGGAACAGCTCGTTCTGCCCACGTCGATGTACGAATACCTGGCCACGCTGCAGGCCAATCGCCCGCACGGGACCGCCTTCGAGTACCGCTCCTGTGAGACCGACATCCTGGGTTGGGTCTGCGAACGGGCCAGCGGGATCAGGATGTCCGAGCTGCTGTCGACGTTGATCTGGTCGCGGATCGGCGCCGAGCAGGACATGGACGCCGCCGTGGACCCGGCGGGCGCCGTCTTCCACGACGGCGGCCTGGCGGCGACCCTGCGCGATCTCGGCCGCTTCGGGCAGATGCTGCTCGACGGCGGTGCTGTCGGTGGCGAGCAGGTGGTGCCGGCCGGGTGGATCGCCGACAGTCTGGCCGGCGGGGCCGATTCGCGGGAGAAGTTCGCGGCCTCGGGAAATGCGACCTGGCTACCGGGCGGCGCCTACCGCAACCAGTTCTGGCTGCCGGGCAACGGGCGCGAGGTGTTGCTCTGCCTGGGCATCCACGGCCAGATGATCTGGATCGAGCCGGCCCGGCGTCTGGTGGTGGTCAAGCTGTCGTCCTGGCCGCTACCGCAGGATGTGGCCAAATTGCTCGACACCATCGCCGCGATCGACATGATCGGCTTCCAGCTCACGCTCAGCTGAACCCATTCAGTCCCAGGCGATCTCGTCGAACACCGCGCGCAGCCGGGCACCTCGGGTGGGATGCAGTGAGCTCACCCAGGAGATCCGGCCGAGCAGATGCGCCCGGAAGTCGGGATGCGCGTCCCGGTTCGCCACCTCGGGACCGTTGCGGCGGCAGTCGTGCAGCACCGCCTTGAGCCGGTCGAACTCGGGCCTGGGGACGTTGGTCCGATCGTTCACCACGATTCCGGTCACCTCCTGCCGTCGACTCCGATGACGCTCGCGCGTCTTGCCGGGGTGCAGGCTGAAACCCTCCTGCCGAACCATCCGTTCGACGGCCGCCACCAGGCCCGACGACCGCCGCGCGAGGTCGGCGCCGCCGGAGAAGGTCAGGTCGTCGGCGTACCGGGTGTAACGGGCGCCCATCGCCCGCGCGTAGGACTCCACCCTTCGATCGAGACCGAAGACCACGAGGTTGGCCAGTGCCGGTGACGTGGGCGCACCCTGCGGCAGGTGCGGTGCCGACAACCGTCGCCGGAGCCGGAAGTCGCGTCCGGGATCCGGGCCGGCGGGCATGGACGACAACGCGGAAACCGGCGAGGCATGGGTGGTGAGCCCGACGAGCAGGTGGGCAACCGGCTCGGGGTAGCCGGCCGCGCGCAGCACACCCCACACCCGCCCGGCGGTGATGGACGAGAAGAAGTGCTCGAGGTCGAGGCTGATCACGATGTCGGAGCCGACGTGTTCGGCCGCACCGGTGATCGCCGACCTGCCCGCGACGAACCCGTGCACGGCAGGGTGCGGCGGGATGGGCGAGAGCAGGCCGTCCAGCACGCGACGCTGCAGGGCGCGTAGTCCCGGCTTCGGCGCCTCCAACAGCCTCGCGCCACCGGACCGGCTCAGCCACTGATAGCGGTAGTGCGCAATGCGATCCCGGTGCGCCCGGCGAGCCCTGAGCCGGGTGTCGGCGTAGCCATCCAGCTCGTCCGTGCTGATCCCGAGGTGATCGGCCAGGTCGCCGATGTGGTTCAGCACCGGGACCGGGAAGGGTCGGCGGACCATTTGGGTAGGGCTGCTGAACCGGACGACCGGCACCGGCAGTCGGGGTGGCGAGCGTCGGGCGGTCTCCATTGCCGCGCTCTGCAACACGAAGGCGGCCAGCTCCCGCGGCCGGTCGGCCGGCGGCCGGTGGTAGGCGCTCAGTACTTCCCGGACCATGGATGTCAACCACGGTGGCCGCCTGGCGATCACCTGTCTGGTCCGATCGAGGATCGATGCCTCCTGCCACGGTCCGGCGAGCATGGCATCGGCCAACGCCACCGCGAGCCGGTAGGCGGGACCGGTCAACGAGAACCCCTCCCAGGTGCAGGCCTGCCTGACTCCTGGTTCCGACCCGCGCTGCGACGGCGGTGGCCGACCTGTCCCTGCTGGGCGGGCACGGTCATGCGCGGAGCGCGTCGATGTGCCTGCACGGTGGTGCTGACTGCAGTGTTCCCACCCCGGGGGTACCCCGGAGCGTCCGGACCGTCACCGGCCGGAGTTCTCGCCCACCGCCGCCGCATGCGGCCACCCTCTCACGGCAGCCCGACAGCGCCGGGCCCCGGACGGGCCTCCCGTTTCCCTCCTGCGGGTTCAGCCGCCGGACTTGACTCCCACAGTCGTGGCCGGCGCGGTGAACTCGGCGCCCACCGGGATGCCCGCGTACTGGCCACGGATCGCGTCGATCAACGCCTTGCCACGGGCGGTCAGCCGGGACTTCCCCGCCAGCACCGCCAACGGCTGCTCATCGGTGGGAGCCGGTTCGTTCACCGGCGCCGCATCGGACTCGCTGTCGTCGATCAGGTCGGGGGCCAGGTCGTCGCCACCGACCACCGCGAGGTCCGGCACGATGGCCAGCGCCTCTTCCAGTGCCGGGTCTTCCTCGCCGACCTCGGGATCCTCTGTCTGCAGCCGTCCCTTGGTCACCAGCACACCGAGATCCGAACCCTTCCAACGGTAATCGCCGGGGCTGTAGATCCGCAGGAAGAAGCATTCGTTCTCGTTCTGCAACTGGTGCCAGTCCAGCGCGGCCCGGCGGAACCGCAGTTCCCCGGCGTCGTCGAGATACCACTGCCCCGTTCTCGGTACCGCGGTCAGCTGTTCGACGATCGGCGAGGTCTCCTTGATGATCATCTGACTCCAGAGGTCGACCGAGGCCAGATCCTCCCAGCGACGGTTGATCTCGTCGACGTCCAACTCGTATTCCACGCCCATGAATTCGAGCAGGTGGAACAGGAACAGCGGCATGTCGGAATATGCGCCGGCGGTCACATTGGTGATGGAGGAGGCGCCGCTGATCCGCGGGTTCAGTTCGCCGAGATACACGTCGCCCGTGTCGGTGTCGATCAGCACGTCGACCTCGAAGAAGCCCTTGTAGCCTTCCCCCGCCAGCCGGTCGCCGAGCCGGCGCACCAGTTGGTTCGCCTTCACCCGGCTCTGTCCGGACAGCGCATCGGGGTACATCTCGTTGCCGCACCAACCACCCTTGTACGGGGTGAGTTCGGGGTGCCCGATGAGTTCGGTCATGAACGGGCCGACGAGCGTGCCGTGACGGGTCAGCACCGCCTCCACCGCAATGCCGCGGTTGTTGATCCGCTTCATGATCTTCTGCTGCTGACCGACGATGTCGTCGGCGTTCTTGTCCCAGTCCTCCTGCTTGGTCAGGAAGAACGTGGTCTTGCCGCTGTCCCCGTATGGCGTCTGCAGCACGACATCGGTGCCCAGTCCGGCCGCGGTGGTTTCCTGCACCAGTTCATCCCAGGAATTCACCGAGGTCAGGATGTTCGGCACGCTGGGAGCGCCGGCCTCGTCGCCGAGCCGGGTGGTGACGATCTTGGAATCCAGGTGCTCCCGGAGTGCGGCCGACGGCAGGATCAGGTCGTAACCCAGTTCCGTGCAGATCTTTTCGGTTTCTTCGTCGAAGAAGACCATGGCCACCTTGGGCCGGCCGCCGCCGCGCTGCATGTAGGCCTTCACCTCGTCGTGCTGCAGCAGGTAGTTGTTGATCTCCTCGCCGCTCTCGAACTCGATGTACGGCTTGTCCTTCGGCGAGAACACCCGTGGATGCGCACCGTCCCAGGCGTCGTAATAGGTGATGTAGTCGAAGTTGCGAACCCACCGATCGAGCCCCAGCAGGTTGAAAGGGGTTGCGCCGAGGAAGAAGACCGGAGTGGTGTTCGTCCGGAAGAAATGCCGGATCTCGGCGATACCGCGCAGCGGCCGCCGCCCTGCACCCTGGGAACCACCGGATGTGTGCTGCTCGACCATCGATCCTCCGCGCGTAGACCGGCCGGAACGGGTGGGAGACCGGTGCGTTGAGCATTCCTCACGCCTTCAGCAGGGGCAACAGCGGACACCGACAGCAAACCGCTGATACGACCCGAACGGACCGGACCGGACACCCGCACGTTGCGGCCGACTGGGTTTGTCTCACTGGGTCGCCGGTCGAAACCCGGAGCACCGGCCAACATCAGTGGTTCGACGGCACCACGACTTGACCTGCCGGCCAGGGGTTTTCCAGGTGCGCCGGTGCCGCATCGCCGCTGTCCGAAACAGCCATCGCCGGCACGGCATACGATCCGTGCACGTCGTCCGGTGTCCGCGGTGCCATCGCATCTCCGGCACGCCGGGCTTCTCGTACCGACAGCTCTGCGCATGACCAGGAGGGGCGGCCGTCGACCATGACCCAGGGTGGTGGGCGGCGGCGCGCGTTGGACGTCTTTCCCCGGCGTCCGCCGTTCGATGCCGACGCACCGATCCCGCTCACCGTGTTCGGGATCAACGAGCCGACGCCGGGTCCCCGTTGGCAGGGCCTGTTCGCTGCGACCTGGAGCGGCTATCGACGCTGGTACCTGCAACGCGATGTCCGGGCGCGCCCGTCGCTCGACCTGGCCCAGGACATGTTGGGCACCCACATGCCCGAGCTGCTGCCGACCTACCAGCGGATGGTCGAGTTGGCGCAGGCCGCCATCCGGGCCGCCGATGGCGACGACGACGACGTGGCCGCCCGGATGTTGACCCTCTGGGACCCGCCGCGTTTCCTGCCCGGATGCTCCCAGGCGGTGGTGACCGATCCGGAGATCGCGGTGTGCAGGAACTACGACTACTCGCCCGAATTGTGGGAGCGGGTGCTGTTCTCCAGCCGTTTCACCGGACGCCGGGTGATCGGCAACAACGATTGCCTCTGGGGTCTGATCGACGGCATGAATTCCGATGGGCTGGTCGTCTCGCTCAGTTTCGGCGGACGCCGCGGCTCCGGTCCCGGATTTGCCGTGTCACTGGTGGTCCGCTATCTGCTCGAGGTGGCGACCAGCATCGAGGAGGTGCGCGACATCCTGGCTCGGGTGCCGGTCGCGATGGCCTACAACCTGACCATCGTCGACGCCGACCGAAAGGTGATGACGGCATTCGTCGCCCCGGGACGGGCCGCGGAATTCAGCCCGTCCCCCATCGCGACCAATCACCGCGGCGAGATCCCCGACAGCATCGAGCATGCCGAGCGGTATGCCAGCGTCGAACGACGGGATTGCCTGGCGGAATTGATCGCCACCGACCCGGCGCCGGAGGAACTCGTCGCGGCATTTCTGAAGCCGCCGTTGCATTCGACGCATTACTGGCGCGCCTTCGGCACCGTCTACACGGCCCTCTACCGCCCGGCGAGTGGGGCGGTCGAACTGCATTGGCCGGACCGGCAGTGGCGGCGGACCTTCGACGACCCGGACGGCACCTTCGAAGTCGTCCTCAACCCGTCCTGACCGCTCGCCGTCATCCTCAACCCGTCCGACGGCTGCGTCGTCACTCCCGTCCCGACCGCTGCAGTCACCCCACCCGTCCGACTGCGCAGTCATGGGGCAGCATTGCTGGCACTTTCGGGCAGAAGAGCCCTCTCGGAATCGATATAGCCGACCGGCGACGACTAAAATCAAATACTCATGGGCGGTCGAATTCAGATGCGCGGCGACGCCACGCAACCGGCCGTCCGAGCCCCTCGCGCGCCCGTGCGTCGCGCCCGTGCCGCCGGCGCCGACGGCCGATCGCGCTGATGGGTCGCCACTCCCCGCGCCGAGCCAGCGCCTCGATGCGCAGCGCCTTCTCGACGTCCAGCACACGGCCGGAAACCGGGCCGCCGGCCAATATCTCCGCGGCGCCGCTTCTAGCCGCACCTCGACCACCGCCCCGCGCCCGTCACCGCGCAGCGCCCCGTCTCCACCCAGCCCCGCCCACGGCACAGCACTCGATCACCGCGCAGCGCGGCTGGTCGGACGCCAAGGCCGGAGGTGCCACGACCCAACACCGCCGTCAAACCCCCGGCGAGCGGCAACTGGAATGCCCAGGACATCGTCATCGGGAAGATCCGCCGGATCAATGTCGAGGGACTCGACGTCGACGACAGCAAGAGCGGCGGCACCGCCGGCGTCGGCAACGTCCGGGACGACGCCAAGGAAGGCGGTGAATGGGGCGGCGAGGGGAGAGTCGACAAGATCACCAAGGAGAAGGCGATCGGCAAGGCGCTGGTGCTGGTGCCCGAGCCGTTCGACAAGTCGATCAAGACCGTCGACGTGATGATCTATCTGCACGGATACGGGATCGGCTACCGCCAGCGAGTGCACACCCGGCAGCAGGACGTCGGGACCAAGGACAAGCCGAAGGTGGTCGACGAAGCCGGAATGGAATCCGGGACCGTCCGCGACATCGAGGTCGACCACATGGAGGAGCAACTCGACGCGGTCAATGCGCGCCGCAGCGGCGGGTGGCGGACGACCGATGGTCGCGGTGATGCCGCAGGGCCGCTACACCGCTCAAGTCGGCGCGCAGTTCGGCGCGGCGTTTCTCAGCGAGGCCTTTCTCGACAAGGCGTTCGGCAAGGTTCCGGCGCTCAGCGGGGTGAAGCGCGGCAGAGCGGTGCTCGCCGGTCACAGCGGGGCCGGCGGGACGCTGGCGCCGCTGCTCGGCAAGGCCGTCGATCAACGGGGTCAATTGAAGAGCGGCGCCGACCAGGAGGCTGCCGGGCTTGCCGAAGAACCTGGCCGAGGTGGTGCTGTTCGATGCGTTGAACTCACCCGGCCAGCGCAAGAATGTCGAGAACTGGATTGACCGCCAACATCCGCCGGGACCTGCGGGAGCTGGCGGCGTTGGCGGACCCGAAACGCGACGAGTATCTGACGAACAACATGGTTCGTTTCCGCGGTTACTACAGTTCGGGTTACGCGAATGACCTATACCGACGCTGAAGAAGAATGTTGCGGCGACCTTGAAATCCGAGATCGCCAAGGCGGCTCCGAAGGCAGCCACTCGCCGGCGTGCTGCGACGACGGGACTCACCCTGACCGCTGCGCAGATCAAGGCCCTCGAGGACAACTACGTCAACAGCATCCAGAAGGTGCCGGTCGGCCACGAGAAGGTCATGGGCCAGGGCAAGGTCAAGGAAGCCCTGTCGGCGTTGCCTTTGCAGAAGCTGGCCGCCTCCCCGGGCTCGAGCACTCACTGCTCCGGGCTCGCCCGCTGCCACCCCGAGCATGTCCACCACCGCGCAGCGCCTGTTCAGCGCCGGCTTGCGGCTCGCCGGGCGCCACCCCGAGTTTGCTCACTGCCGCAACGCGTTTGCCCACCGCCGCTGCACTCTCGGTCCCCGCCGGTTTGAGCCCGCCCGCTACCACCCCGGGCTTGTCCACCGCCGCGCAGCGCATGTCCACGGCGACCCCTCGCTCGTCCACCCTCGCGCCCGAACCCAGCCTGCTGCAACCTGTTCAGCTGCAACCTGTTCAGCGCTCGCTGCAATCTGTTCAGCGCTCGCTGCTGCCGGTGCAACGCGTCGATCCACCCGGTGCCAACCCGGATCTCGCCCAGTGGACCGCCGACTGGACCGACCCGCAGTTCGCCGGTGCCAGGAGATACTTCAACGAGACCAGCCGGCCCAGCGGTAGTCCCGAGGACCGGTACAAGATCATGTGCCCGCTGTACAAGGCGCGCGGCATCGCCCGCCCACTGGAGTATCTGAAGGATTCGATCAGCCCGAGTACGACGTTCTTCGGCCACAGCACACCTGCCCACACGGGCATGCAGGCGATGCTCGCGGCGGCCGAGAAAGCATTGCGCGCACTGAAGGACGACAAGGGCAATCCACGTTTCACCTCGTCTCCGTTCCGGCAAATGCCCTGGGCGCTGAATGTCCGGACGACCAGCAAGAACACCTGGAGCAACCACGCCGATGGGCGCGCCATCGATCTCGACCCGGACACCAATCCGCATCTGGACAACAAGGAGCATCGGGCCGTCATCACGGAAATGACCGGGTTCGACATCGAGGCACGCAACCCCGGTGACACCGGCGGGGCGGCAGGATTCGGATTCGACGTCTACGACTCGGTCAAGATGGCCAGCAACCGATTCTCCGCCGTCTACAACGAGGCCGGTCTCACCTCGCGATCGGCGGCGCTGACCGCCGAGAAGGCCGCGCTGATCGGTCAGCGGGACGCGCTGAACGCCAGTGGTTCCGCACTGAAGGCGCAGCGACAGAAGATCACCAAGGATCGTGATGCTGCGCTCAAACTCACCAAGGTGGCCGCCGAGCGAGCGACGATCAAACAGCAGGCTGTCCTCGACCTGAAGGAGGTCGACAAGCAGCAGGCGGATCTGAAGAAGCAATTGGGCCGTAAGGCATCCGAGATCAAGTCGATGACGGAGCGCGCGGATCGGATCGCTGCCGAGCTGAAGAAGTTCACCCGCGAACAGAAGGCGTTCGACGCGACGGTGTCGTCGATCACCGCGGCCGAGACCGGGATCGCCACCGCATCGGCCGACATCACCACCGTGACCGCATTGCGGGACAGCGCGAAGGAACTGCTTGCCCAAGCCAAGAAGGACAAGAAGCCCAAGGCCGAGATCACTGCTCTACAGAAGGATCTGACCGCCAAGTCCGCGGCATTGGCCAAGGCGAAGGCAGCGCTGGCGAAGAATCGGAAATCACTGAAGGACAACACCAAGAAGCGGGACGAGCACACGCTGCGGAAATACGCTCGCGAGGGCATCCTCAATCTGCCCAAAGAAGTTGTGCAGGCGATGAAGTCGGCCGGTTTCACCTGGGGTGGCGACTGGGCCGTCCACAAGGACATCATGCATTTCGACATGCCATGATGCGCCGGTGGCCGCATGATCAGTTCTCGGTCCTTTCTCACCGGCCCGGACACCGGCGTAGTCGTTCCGGACGACGGCCAGGCACCGACCCCGATGTCCGCTGCGTCCGCTGCGACCGCGGAGCGCGTCCACGGAGTCCACGGGCCCACTCCGGGTCCACGGCGCCCGTCCGGAGTCCACGGAGTCCGACGGGTCCACGGCGCCCCGGAGTCCACGGAGCTCACGAGCCGGACACGGCGTCCCGGAGCCTGCCGACCGACGTGAGCCCACGGAGCCACGGAATCAACGGCGGAGCCGGCTCCCACCTCCTCGCTGCGCCTTGATGGCATTCTGTCGGTCGGTGCGATCTGATGTCGGCGAGCAGGAGGCGCAAGAAATGCGAACCAGTTGCCACCTGCTGCCGTCGGGTAGCGAGGCGGGAGGCGTGATCGCCGCGGCCACGCGGCATTCCGGACCACGACACCCGGTTGAACCCAACGCGGTCGTCGAATTGCCGTCGGCCCAGATCAGCAGCCCGGCCGGCGCTCACGATCCTGCGCCACCGGTCGGTGCCGCCATCGCTCTGCGCACCGCGCGCAGTTCACCGAGCTACGTGCCGAGCCGACCCGCCACAGCGATCCGACGGTCGCCCCCGCTCAGCGCCAACGCGACTGGGAACCGGTGGCGGAACGTCGCCTGTTATCCGGCACCCCGGTCGGTCCGCACAGCTTCGGACGCGTCGTGAGCGGCCGTTTGGACGGAGCCAGGGCGCTGATCACCGGCGGCGCCTCCGGAATCGGACTGGCCGTGGTCCGCCAATTCCTCGCGGAGGGCGCGACCGTGAGCGTTCTCGACCGGGAACCCGATCCCGTCCTTCCTGACCACTGTTGGTACGTGCAGGCAGATCTCGCCAGTTCGACGCAGATCGACGCGGCCGTTGGGGGCGTGGTTGATCACATGGGCGGCCTCGACATCCTGATCAACAATGCGGGCATCGGCGCGCAAGGCACGGTCGAGGTCGCCACCGACGAGGAATGGCGCCGGGTACTCGAGGTCAACGTCATCGGGACCGCCCGGGTCAGTCGGGCCGCATGGCCGCATCTGCGTGATTCGGCCATCGGCAGCATCGTGAACGTGTCATCGATCGCCGCCACCGCAGGCCTCCCCCAGCGCGCCGTGTATTCGGCAAGCAAGGGCGCCGTGCTCGCGCTGACCCTGTCAATGGCTGCGGATGGTGTCGCGGACGGAATCCGGGTGAACGCGGTCAATCCCGGCACCGCGGACACCCCCTGGGTCGCCCGACTGCTCGCATCGGCGGACGACCCCACCGCGGAACGCGCCGCACTGGAAGCCAGGCAGCCCAACGGACGGCTGGTGTCGCCGGACGAAGTCGCCTCAGCGGTCGTCTATCTCGCTGCGCCGACGTCATCGGCGACGACCGGGACGTGGATCGCAGTGGACGGCGGGATGGCCGGTCTCCGACTCAGGCCGAGATCGTGACGGCGACTCGAGCGAATGTTCGGTGACATCGGCAGACCCCCTGGCGGACCTCGCGCGAAAGATCGGATGACGAACGGCAGACCCTCCGGCGGACCTCGCGCGAAAGTTCGGTGCAACGGCAACACCCTCCGCAGGCCTCGTGAACGGACCTCGCAACTGAGACCTCGAGCGCACTCGCAGGTCGCGATCGCGCCGATCGCCGCCTGCCGCCGTCGAGGATCGTGCGGACAGTCACCCGCGCGTCGGACCGCGGGTGAATCACTGCTCCGAGCCGACACCGAATTGCACTTGACCTGAAGCACACTCCAGGTCGCAGAGTGATCACATGACATCCACCCCCTTGGTGCTCGGCGCGATGATGTTCGGCACACGCATCGACGAATCGACTTCCTTCGCACTCCTGGACAGGTTCGTCGAGGCCGGAGGCGAATGGATCGACACGGCAGATTGCTATTCGTTCTGGGCCAGCGATACAGGGCACGGCGGGCAGAGTGAGACGTTGCTCGGTCGATGGTTGGCGGCCCGGCCAGGTGTCCGCGACCTGGTGAAGATCGCTACCAAGCTCGGCGCGGAACCGACTGTCGTCGGTGGCTGGCCCGAGCAACGCCAGGGACTTTCGACACCCGCGGTCCGGACGGCCCTCGCAGGCAGCCTGGACCGGCTCGGCGTCGATTCGATCGATCTGCTCTGGCTGCATCAGGAGGACCGGTCGGTGCCGATCGAGCAGACTGTGGACGCCATCGCTGAATTCGTCGCGATGGGGACGGTCGATCGCGTCGGCGCCTCGAATCACCCTGCTTGGAGGATCGAGCGCGCCCGCCGGCACGCCATCGACAGCGGAACCCGCCCCATGGATGCGCTCCAACTCAGTACCACCTATCTGCGACCGCGACCCGGCACACTGCCGCCCGGCAACGTTCATCGGTTCGGCGTGCTCGATGACGAACATGTCGACTTTGCTGCGGAGAACGACATCGAGTTGTGGGCCTACACACCGCTGCTGAGCGGCGCCTACGACAACCCGGACAAGGAGATCCCAGAGGTATTCGATCATCCTGGCTCCACTCGGCGTCTTGCTGCTCTCGATGAGGTGTCAGCGGCAGTTGGGCATCAGCCGTGGCCAGGTGGTGCTCGCATGGCTGGTGGGCCGCTCGCCGTCCATCCGGCCCATCCTGGGTGGCAGCAAAGTCGAGCAACTCGACATCGCTGTGGAGGGCGTCGCAATGACGTTGCCGGACGAGCTCCGCCGACGCCTGGACGAAGCAGTTTGACCGCACTCCTCGCGAGAAGCCTCGCGGTCGTCGACGAGCCGTGGGCTCCGAGCTGTACATCATGGGCGCCATAGCGCACGTGTTGTTGCGCCGACCCACCCCTGCGCTTTCCGCGGTCGTCGACTCCAAGCTGTAGATCGTGTAGGGCCGTAGCTCACGTGTTGCGCCGACCAACCCCCGCACTTGCCGCGGTCGTCGACTCCAAGCTGTAGATCGTGTAGGGCCGTTGCTCACGTGTTGCGCCGACCAACCCCCGCACTTTCCGCGGTCGTCGCAGACTGCACCGGGATGTCCGACCCCGACCTGCGGGCCGTAGTAGATCTGCCCCATCTCGCTCCTTGGCCTTGCATCGTCTCCCGTCTATCGCTATTATTCGTACATGTGTTCGAATGTCAAGCCTCAAAGCTGCGTAGCCGATGACCGAGACCTCGACGGTCGCCGACGGCGCCGATGCCGTCCCCTGGATGAGTCGCGCCGCCTCGAGCGCGACTGCCGAGTCACTGGTCGCGGTGGCCGGAGTTGATCCCGCGAAGCTGTCAGGTGCGGATCTGGTGGACGCCATCGTCACCAGCGAGAAGGCCCTGTCGTTGTTGGCGGCGGTGCAGATGCGGCTGATGGCCGCTCTCGCAGTCCCTTTCGTAGCCGGCGACCCCATGCGGCTGGCCGCCCGGATCGCCCGCAAGAACGCGATGATCAAGGAGGACTCGGCCGAGCGGACCGAGATGTGCGTTCCAGAGGCGGCCACATGCTTGGCAGCCGCCGAGATCGGTGCTGCTCTGCGCATTTCGCCGGTGACCGCCGGAATCCGCGTTCGTGAGGCCGCGAACATGACGACGGCTCTCGCGCCTACCTTGCACGCGCTGGAGCAAGGATTGCTCGACCGAGGTAAGGCTCGGGTGATCAGCCAGTACTGCCAACCACTTTCGACACAACACACCGCAGATCTGCAGGACGTCGTGCTGCCTGAGGCAGACCGCCTGACGACCAGCGAACTGCGCGAGTTGACCGGGCAGGCAGTCATCGCCATCGATCCGGATGGTGCAGAAGAGCGCCATCACGCGGCTGCGGCTCGCCGTGAACTCACGCTCCGCGCCAATGAGGATGCCATGGCCACCCTCAGTGCATTCCTGCCGGCGGACGGTGCGGTGAAGATCTTCCAGATCAGCGACCTCCTCGCAACCAGTACCGCTGCTGCGCCCGATGACACCCGCGGCATCGGCGCCCGACGTGTCGACGCTCTTGTCGACATCGCCGACCACCTGCTCACCCACGGACATCTCGACTTGAGCTATTACCTCGGCAACGCCTTGCCCGGACAGCACTCGGGATCCCCGCACAGACCGAACCCGGCCGGCCGAGACGGCCGACGAAGCGGGACTTTCCGATTCGGCGGGTTCACAGGCCCAGGATCAAACGGCCGATCCGGTTGCCGCGTCCGGAAATTCAGACCCCACAGCCCACCCGACTGAACCATGCGATCCGGCCGACACTGAGGGTGCCGAGCAACCTGCTCATTCAGCTCATCCAGACGAAACTGATCGCATCGTCGACCCGTAGACCACGACCCGGTACCGGACGCAGACTTCACAATCCGGAACGCCGAGCCGGCTGGTTCGTTCAACAATGCTGAGCCATCGGATCCAGCAGTAACAGAACCCATCACCTCGCCTACCGAACCAGTTGAGCCAGAACCGATCGGCGATCCCGCCCAACACAGTTGTCCAGCAACGACAGACCGCGTTGCCGACCTTACGGACCACCTGAACGACATTCAGGGTTCCGTTCCTACTGCGCCCGAACAACCCGCAACCGATACGTCCAGTCGCGCACGGTCACGTCGGGCCATGACCCGCCAAGGTCGACGTCCTCACCTGTCAGTGACCATCGGACTGGGCACCTTGGCCGGGCTCGATCAACTCCCTGCGCTGCTGGCCGGATTCGGTGCGATTCCAGCCTGCCTGGGTAGGACAATCGCGAATTCCGCCGGAACGGTCACGGCCCTTTTCGCCGACCCCAAGACCGGCGTCGTCACCGATGCCGGGGACCTCACCTACCGCCCCACTCAGCAACTACGTGATCGCATCGCCGCGATGAACCCAACCTGCCAATTTCCGTCCTGCCGACAACCGGTGTGGCGCTGCGATATCGATCATCGCGATCCGTTCGATCATGATGACCCTGCCAACGGTGGCCCCACGGACTCGGACAACACAGGGCCATTTTGTCGACGTCATCATTTGCTGAAACATCACGCCGATTGGCGGTTCAGACCGAATCCAAAGAATTTCACCCTGGATTGGACCAGTCCGACCGGGCACAACTACGTGTCGACCACGCGCCCTGCGCTGCTTGCCCATCTGAACGTCACGACGGCCGGCACCGCTATTGCCGAGCGGCTCGATCTGCTCGCCATGATGAATAGCGGCAGCCACGAACCCCCAAGCCTCGCCGAGGAACTTCTCACCACCATGCTGCTGCATCGAAACGAAGCTCCACTGGAGTATCAGCCGGATGCGGACTGCTGGAATTTCGACGAGACCGAGAACGGCAATGCCGGACCTGATGCCAGCCGATCTGAGGACGACGAGGACGTCGACGATAACGACGACGACGCGCCCACAGAGCTTCCCGAGGAGCCTCCGTTCTAACTGATGCATTCAACGCATCGAACTGATGCCGTCAGCGGCGACCTGGTTGAGGAGCAATTGCGCGCCACGCCGAATGCACGCGCGGCGCCCGGTACCACTGGTACTCCGGTTCGGGTCTACTCCGGTTCGGGCCGCCCAGTTCGAGCGGAACACCAATTCGGCCCCAGACCCTCGCTCGGTTGCGCGGAACAAGCTCCAGCAGCAAACCACCAGCGGCGCGCCCAGGTTCCGGCTCGGACTTCCAGCCACCACCCCACAATGCTCGGTCACCCGACGCGCACGCCAACCCCCGGCTCGGGCTCCCAGCCGACCGCCACAACGCTTCGTTCCCAGCAGCGCACCCCAAGTCCGGCTCGGGCTCCAGCCGACCGCCCCGCAGTGCTCGGTCTCCCGGCGCACGTTCAGAACACCCGGGTGGCCAATCCGAATCGATGGCGCCGACATCGCGGCTGAACGATTTCCGGACGCCGTGCAACCCAACTGAGCGCTGCTGCCGTCTTCCCGGTCACAGGCAGCTCCAGGAGGAGAAATGAAGAGATCTTTGTCCGCCGTGGCCATCGGCGTCGCCGGCGTGCTGGCTCTGGCCGGCTGTTCCGGAGCAACGGACTCCTCGACGTCCAAGACTTCGCAACCGATCGCCCCAGCGGCATCGGTCGCCTCGGCCGCAGGTCTCACCGTGGCCGCCGAAACCGGCACCCGGTTGATCACCGCTCAGGCGATCGGAACGGTGACCGGAACTCCGGATGTGGTCACCGTGAGTCTCGGCGTGGATACTAGGTCCGACTCGGCCCAGGCCGCGTTGGAGGAGAACAACCGGCTCGCGGCCGATGTCATCACCGTCCTCAAGGACAACGGCGTTGCCGCGGAAGATCTTCAGACCAGCCAGCTCTCGGTCAACCCCACCTACGACGACAAGGGCACCATCACCGGCTATCAGGTCACGAACATGGTCACCGCCAAGATGCGCGACATCACCAAGGCCGGAACCATGATCGACGCAGTCGGGAAGGCCGCCGGTGATGCTGTTCGAGTCCAGCAACTGAGCTTCTCCATCGACGACGACAGCGGCTTGCGTGCCGCGGCCCGAGCAGATGCGGTCACTCGCGCGCAGGCGCAGGCGCAACAGATGGCCGACGCGGCCGGGGTAGCCCTCGGCCCGATTCACGCGATCACCGAGTCACCGTCCTCGACCCCGGTCGAGTACCGGGCAGCGAGCGACGCAACGATGGCGGCGGGAGCGGTGCCGATCGAGGCCGGAAGCCAGGAGCTCCAGGTCGTGGTCCAGGTCGTCTACGAGATCGCGCAGTGAATCGGTGAGCCAGTCAGCGGCGCAGTGAGGTCGGAAGCCAGGATCTCCAGGTCGTCGACGAGATCGCCCAGTGAACTCGGTCAGCCAGTAGCGGCGCAGTGAGGCCGTGCGCGGGTGTTGGAAGGCAGTAGCTGGACCAGCACGCACATCCAACGACGGTGGTACCCCGGCCGACGACGGTGCTGGCAGCAATGCCGGACTTCGTCGAAGGCGGCACTCCTCAGATCGGCGTGCGAGCGGATGATCGGTCGCGACAACTGGTCCGTCACTCTCCAAGGATCTGTGGGTCGCGGTGCCTCGGAAGGTCAGTCCTGATTCAGGATCTCCAGGGCCAGCCACAGTTCGCTCCGGGTGCCGGGCGAGTCAAGGCTCCGTCCGAGCAACTCCTCGACGGTACGCATCCGGTGCCGCAGGGTATGCCGGTGCACACCGAGTGCGGTTGACGACGGGTCCCATTGACCGTGGTGCGCCAGCCACTCGCGCAAGGAAATGATCAGGTCCCCGCGACCGGTGCGGTCGTGCTCGATCAACGGAGCCAGCAGCGCATCGGCGAAGGCCCGCGCCGCGTCCGGAGCGAGCAGACCGGAGAGTCCGGGCATCGCGATCTCGGCGTAGGTCGTCACCAATCGGTTGGTACGTCGTCCGAACTCCATCGCCTGCAGCGCCTGTCGGTGAGCAACGGCCACATCCGCGTAGGTCGCCGGCTCGGAGATGCCGACCCAACCCTGCTCCGGCCGGCTCCCGGCCGACCCCCGGATCTCGGATCCTTCCGACTCGAGTACGGCGGCGATGCCCTCGACCAACCCGGCGTCATCGCCCAACAGAGCGACGCCAAGGTCGTCCAGGTCGCCGACGACAAAGGCCGGAGACTGACGAGAGCCTCTGCCGGACGGAGGTTCCAACCCCTCGAGCCCGGCCCTGGCGGTCCCGGACCCGACCACCCAGCGAACGGGTTCGACTGGCAGAACCACTCCGGATTGATCCGCAACCTGCCGGGCGACCTCGGTCTGGCCGTCCAACAGCAGCCGAAGAATCGCGCTGCGCAGCGGTCCCAGCCCGACCCGCCCGGCCGACGATTGCTCCAGCCGAATCGTCAGCAGCATCACGGCGGCGTTGACCAGATGCCGATCCGCCGGGCTCAACGGACCCGGCCTTCCGACCGCCAGAAATGCCCGTCCACGCTGCCCGGCGCCGACCGACTGCAGGCTCACGGTGTCGTCGCCGAGCGGGAAGCCCGAACTGACCGGCCCCCGATGGGTCGTCAGCACGGTCATCTCGGCGGCCAACGCCTCGACCCTCGCGCCATCGCCGTCGGGATAGGCCTCCAGCGGAGCTCCGCTGGGGTCCAGCAGGACGACCCAGCCGCCGATCTGTTGGGCCAGCAACCGCACCAGTCGACCCGGCCCCGCGGGTGCCAACGCAGCCTTGGTCAACGCCTGCTGAGCGGTGAAAGTCTTGGTGACCGCGGCGTATTCGTCGGCGGCGATTGCTCGCGAGACCGCGCGGCTGATGGCGATGAACGGTGTGCGCCGCGGAACCTCGACGATCGGCAGCCCGTGCAGCCGTGCGGCCCTGACCAAGTCGGCGGGCACGCTCGCGTGGCTCAATCCGGTGCCGAAACCCACCCCCACGACGGCAGCCTCGGCCAACCGGCGGACGTAGTCGTCGGCGTTCGTCGTCGCACCGAACGTGATCCCGGTGGTCAGCAGCAGTTCGCCACCGCTGAGAAACGGAGTCGGGTCGATCAATTCGCTGACATGAACCCAGGTGATCGCCCGCCCCAACGGGTCGTTCTCGTGCCCGACGGGGTCCAGGGCCGCCCGGCGATCGATGGCCGACTCAGGGCCGGCCGGTTCGGCAGCCGCAACGTCGGCCGAGGTTTCGCCACCACCGTGGACACTGCTGTCGGCCACGTCGAGTGCAGAGACCAGCCGTAACCCCAGATCAGGAGTAGAAACCAGATCACGAAGCGTCAGCGGCATTCCGGAACCTCCCCACAGCACAGATCGGTCGAACGACAACGGAACATCGCTGCGCGCTCATCACAAGGAAGTGCCAGTTTGGCCAAGACAAGGCAGCGCAGTGCTCCAATTGTGCCATTACGCGGACCAGATTGACCGAGGAAGCTGAAGATCTACCCCGAGAGGAGCCGCAACAGCTATGACCGTCGCGATGCAGGATCTGGTTCAGGAACGCCGTTTGGTCACCGAACTGCCCGGGCCACGATCCAAGGAGCTGTTCGCCCGCAAGCAGTCCGCGGTCTCCAACGGGATCGGCACGACCTTCCCGGTGTTCATCGAACGCGCGGGTGGCGGCGTGCTGGTCGACGTCGACGGCAACTCCCTGATCGATCTCGGCTCGGGCATCGCCGTTGTCAGCGTCGGAAACTCCGCCCCGCACGTCGTCGACGCCGTCACCGACCAGGTCGCGGCGTTCACCCACACCTGTTTCATGATCACGCCGTACGAGGGGTACGTCGAGGTCTGCGAGGAACTGGCCGCGCTCACTCCCGGCACCCACGCCAAGAAGTCCGCGTTGTTCAATTCCGGCTCCGAGGCCGTCGAGAACGCGGTGAAGATCGCCCGGCACGCCACCGGTCGCACTGCGATCGTCGTGTTCGACCACGCCTATCACGGGCGTACCAACCTGACGATGGCGCTGACCGCGAAGAACATGCCCTACAAGGAGGGCTTCGGCCCGTTCGCCCCCGAGGTCTACCGGGTGCCGATGTCCTACCCGTACCGCGACGGCGCGATCACCGGCGCCCAGGCCGCAGCCCGCGCCATCGACATCATCACCACCCAGGTCGGCGCCGCCAACGTCGCCGCTGTGCTGATCGAGCCGATCCAGGGTGAGGGCGGTTTCATCGCGCCCGCCGAAGGGTTCCTGCCGGCGATCGCGGCCTGGACCAAGGAGAACGGCGCGCTGCTGATCGCCGACGAGATCCAAACCGGCTTCTGCCGCACCGGCGACTGGTTCGCCTCCGACCACGAGGGCGTCGTCCCGGACCTGATCACGCTGGCCAAGGGCATCGCCGGTGGTCTGCCGCTGGCCGCCGTCACCGGTCGCGCAGAGATCATGGACTCCGTCCACCCGGGTGGCCTCGGCGGCACCTACGGTGGCAACCCGATCGCCTGCGCGGCTGCGCTCGGCGCGATCCGCACCATGCGTGAGCTGGACCTGGTCGCCGCCGCCAAGGCCATCGAGACCACCATGAAGACCCGATTGACGGCCATGCAGGCCAGGCACGATGTGATCGGCGACATCCGCGGCCGCGGCGGCATGATCGCCATGGAACTGGTCAAGCCGGGCACCACGGAGCCGAACCCGGCCCTGGCCGGGGCGATCGCCAAGGCATGCCACGCCGAAGGGGTCGTCGTGCTGACCGCGGGAACCTATGGGAACGTGTTGCGGTTCCTGCCCCCGCTGGTCATCCCGCAGGCCTTGCTGTCCGAGGGTCTGGATGTGCTGGAGCACGCGGTCGACACCCTGGCATCCTGAGAACCCGCACACGACAACCGATTCAACGCATCATGACCGGCCCCGACGGGTCGTTGGTCCAGGAGAGGAATACATCATGGGTGTGACGGACGAGCAGGTTTCGCGGGTGCTGGGTGCGGTGCCGAAGGGGCTGCTGATCGGCGGGAAGTGGATCACCACCGACGGCGCGGTCGACGTCGAGGATCCGTCGACGGGCAAGGTCATCGCCTCGGTCGCGGACGCCTCGCCCGGAGCAGGGCATCGAGGCGCTCGATGCCGCGGTCGCGGCGTCGGCCGACTGGGCCGCGACCGACCCGCGGGAACGCGGCGAGATCCTGCGCAAGGCCTTCGAACTGCTCGTCGAGCGATCCGAGGACATCGCCCTGCTGATGACCCTGGAAATGGGCAAGCCGCTGGCCGAGGCCCGCGGTGAGGTCACGTATGGCGCCGAGTTCTTCCGCTGGTTCTCCGAAGAGGCGGTCCGGATCGCCGGCCGCTACTCCGTCGCCCCCTCCGGCGGCACCCGGCTGCTGACCATGAAGCAACCCGTCGGACCGGTCTTCGCGATCACCCCGTGGAACTTCCCGCTCGCGATGGGCACCCGCAAGATCGGACCCGCGCTGGCCGCCGGCTGCACCGTCGTGATCAAGCCCGCCGCGCAGACCCCGCTGACCACGCTGGCCCTGGCGGCCGTGCTGATCGAGGCCGGCCTGCCCGACGGCGTGCTCAACGTGATCACCACGTCCCAATCCGGGAAGGTCAGCGCACCGATCATCGCCGACCCGCGGTTGCGGAAACTGACCTTCACCGGCTCCACCGGTGTCGGCCAGAAACTGATCGAACAGTCCGCGCAGAACGTGCTGAAGGTCAGCATGGAACTCGGCGGGAACGCCCCGTTCGTCGTCTTCGGTGACGCCGACCTGGACAAGGCCGTCGACGGCGCGATGCTGGCCAAGATGCGCAACATCGGCGAGGCCTGCACCGCGGCGAACCGGTTCATCGTGCACGAATCCGTCGCCGACGAGTTCTCCCGGCGGCTCGCCGAGCGGATGGGCGCCATGACCATCGGCCGCGGCATCGACGACGGCGTCACCGTCGGCCCACTGGTCGACAACGCCGCGATCGACAAGGTCACCGAACTCGTCGCGGACGCCATCGACAAGGGCGCCACCGTCCTCACCGGCGGGCAGGCCATCGACGGCCCCGGCCACTTCTACCCGCCCACCGTGCTCACCGGGGTCCCCACCACCGCCAAGGTGTTCCGCGAGGAGATCTTCGGACCGGTCGCCCCGGTGATCACCTTCAGCACCGACCAGGACGGCATCGACAAGGCCAACGACACCGAGTACGGCCTCGTCGCCTACGCCTTCACCGAGAACCTGACCCGCGCCCTCACCGTCGCGGAGAAGCTGCACACCGGCATGGTCGGCATCAACCAGGGCATCGTGTCCAACCCCGCCGCGCCGTTCGGTGGTGTCAAGTCGTCCGGGCTCGGCCGCGAAGGTGGCACCGAGGGCATCGAGGAATACCTGGAGACCAAGTACGTCGGCATCAAGCTGTAGGGATGTAGTGCCGGGTAGGACGGGCTGTAGCCGTGCTCGGCGGGGTGGGAGCCGCGGCATAGCGGCGCGCCCTGGCTGCGGGTCGGGCGGGTCGCGGAGCCGGGTCCGGCATGCGGCGCGCCATCGCCGGCCGCGCTCGACACGCCCGGGGAGCGCGCGCTGGTGGGGCACGATCTACGCATCAGGGTGACTCAAGCAGTCCACCAGCGGCAGATCGGACCCATGAGCACGACCCGGCCGGGCGTGTCGCGGGCTGGGCCGACCGAGCATGGCCGGACTGGCGTGGCCCCAGCTGCACGTGTGGCTCAGGGTGCAGTTGCCGGCGTGGCGCTGCCGCTGGACGACAGAGCCGGCCGCCGAACCCGCGGCCGGAGCGTCGGCCGGTTCCGCGCTCGGCCGCAGGCACCGACCGAACGGCCTCCTGAAACCGCCCGAGCAGAAACTTTGGGCCCGAACTTTCATCGTCAAACGCTGGATCAAACACCGACGCGGTTTTCTACCTGTACCAAGCGTTTCGGCGTATCGGATGCCGGGACCAGGGTCTCTGGAGGAGAACCATGCTGTTCATGGACGTACACAACATCGCAGGTGGCGTGACGGTTGACGCCGTCGCGGGTGCCCACGCCGCCGACCTCGAGCACCAGTCCGCTCACCAGGTCGACTACCAGCGTTACTGGGTCGACGAGGAGGCCGGGAAGATCTTCTGCCTGGTCGAGGCGCCGGACGCCGAGACGGCCAACACCGTGCACCGGGAAGCGCACGGCCTGGTCGCGGACGAGATCTACCCGGTCAAAGAGTTCTCGTAACAACGGGAAACCTGGCAACAACGCACGGAAAAGGTGGACAATAGCCCGGCTATGAATCTGGCCGTACAGCTCCTGGGGCGCCCGCAACTGACGCGTCCCTCCGGTCCGGCGTATCAGTTCCGGAGCCGTAAAAGCTGGGCCGTTCTGGCCTATCTCATGCTGGGCGAGCGCCCGCCGACGCGGGCCCGGCTCGCGGCCTTGCTGTTCAGTGAGGCCGACGATCCGGGCCGCGCGTTGCGCTGGAGTCTGGCCGAGATCCGTCGGGGGCTCGGTGAGGACGGGTCCGTCGATGGGGAGCCCGTCGTGCTGACCCTGTCGAAGTCGGTCTCCACCGACGTCGACATCATCCTGCGCGGCGGCTGGCGCAGAGCGATCGAGTTACCCGAGTTGGGCACAGACCTGTTGGAGGGCATCGGCTTTCCTGGCGCCGATTCGTTCGCCATCTGGCTGCTGTCGGCGCAGCGCCGGATAGCCGCCGCCTCCGAGGCGCTGCTGCACGAGGGCGCCCTGGGGTCGATGTCCAGGGGTGACGTCGACGCCGCCATCGCGCTGGCCGTCCGCGCGATCGGAATGAACCCGCTGGACGAACACCACCACGCGTTGTTGATCAGGCTCTACCGGATGGCCGGCGACGACGCCCGGGCCGCCAAGCAGTTCGCCGCCTGCACCGAGATCCTGGATCGCGAGCTGGGCGTGGCGCCGGGACCCGCAGTCCTTGCCGCGCTGCAGGAGGTCCGGCCCGCGCGCAGCGGGATCGCCGATCGGGCCACCGTGGAGGCGTTGATCGAGGCCGGCTCGACGGCAGTTGCCGCCGGGGCCGTGCAACCGGGTGTGCAATCGCTGCGCACCGCGGTCCGGCTCGCCGACGAGGCCGACATCGCTGCGCTGCGAGTGGAATCCAGACTCACCCTGGCCGAAGCACTGGTGCATTCCCTGCGCGGTTATGACGAAGAGGGATTGGCCGAACTCTACGAGGCGGACCAGATCGCTGTCGACAACGACGTTCTCGATGCCCTGTCGAAGATCCGAGCGGAGATCGGCTACGTGGATTTCCTCCGCGCCCGTTACGACAGAGCCTATGTCAGGCTCACCGACACCCTGCATCTACCGCCTGCTGCCGCGGCCAGCATGACGACCAGCGCGAAGGCAACAACGTATCTGGGTGCGGTGGCCAGCGATCAGGCGGATTATTCCCGCGCCAGCGAACTGCTGAACCGCGCGATCGACCTGTCCCGCTCCAGTGGTGATCTGCGGATGGAGATCTACGCGTTGTCGATGCTGGGGCGGGTACAGCTGTTCCTGGGCGATCTGAACGCCGCCGCGACCACACTCGACGCGTCCATCGAACTGGCCGAACGGGATCACTGGCTGGCCTTTCTGCCATGGCCGCAAGCGCTGCGCGGCGAGGTACAGCTGACCAGGCGGGACATCACCGGCGCCGCGGAGTACTTCCAGCAGGCCTTTGCCCGCGCCTGCCAGCTGGGCGATCCGTGCTGGGAGGGCATCTCCGCCCGCGGCCTCGCCCTCGTCGCCGATGCGTTGGGGGACAGCGACACTGCGTTCCGGACGCTGGCCGATGCGCGATTGCGGTCCAACCGGCATGCCGACCCGTACGTCTGGCTCGACGGCTACATCCTCGATGCCCAATGCACTCTCGGCCGCCGGCACGCCCATCCGGATACCGCCCGCTGGATTGCCGAGCTGCGATCACTCTCGTCACGAACCGGGATGCGGGAACTCACCATTCGATCGCTGCTGCACGGCGCGGCGTTGGGCAACACGGCCGATGCGGCCGCTGCCGAACTGCTCGCCGCCGACATCAGCGACGACCAACTGGTCCTCGTGGTGAATCAGCTGTAGGACTCGCCCACATCGAGCAGGTACCGCTCGCCAGCGAGCACCGTTGAGGACAGCGCGACACCACGTCAGCCGGTGACCTCCTCGACGACCCCACAGGCCGCACGCCCACCGGAATCGCCGGTTGCCTGGGTGTCGGCATCGGGACCGCCGGGGGCATAGCGACTGGGAATGTTGCCGAAGTTGTCCGGCCCGGCATGCACCATGACGGCGCTGCCATCCGCGTCGAGCACCGCTGCCATGTCGAAGGCGTCGGTGGTCGTCACCAATTCCGCGGATCCGTCCTCGCGGACCTGCAGCGAGGTCAGATCGCCCTCATGCCCCGGATGAGCAGCGCTCCCGGCGCCCAGATGACCTCCGGCGGAAAGGAAGTCGCCGACCTTGCTCGGATCCGTCGGGTTGGCGCTGTTCGGCTCACACTTGCCGATGGCGTGGATGTGGAACCCCTTGAACCCGGCCGGCAGACCCTCCACCTCGGCGGTGATCGTGACGATCGTCCCGTCGACCGCGAAGTCGACGGTGCCGATCTCGGCTCCGGACGGGTCGCGCAGATCGGCCTTCGCCACCAGGGACGCGCGACCGTCGGCGGACGACGCGGATGAGGTGGGCGAACCGGAGGAATCACTCACGCCCATCACCGACGTCACCGATGGTTCGGGCGTCTCACCACTGGTCGCCGCGGCCGCGGCTTCCGATCCGGCCGATCCGGTGCCGCTCGCACACCCGGCAAGGATCATGATCAGCGCGGCGGCCCCGAACCCGCACGTGGTCATCCTGATACCGACATTCATCTGGTTTCCTCCCCACGACTGCGCGCCGACAGTGACTGCCGGACACGTTGTTCCGCCGGAGCGTTCCCGGGTCGGTCGGGGCTCACACCCGAAGTCCCCTGTTCGGCCGTGTCTCAGACCGTCGGGGTGGACGCCGATTTCGCTCGGTGACGGCGAACGGCATCCCGGTTGGCACACGGATGGCTGCAGTACCGCTGCCGGCCGTTACGGGTGACGTCGGCGTAGGGCAGACCGCATTCCGGTGACGCGCACCGCCCGAGCCGTTGCATCCCCCGGCCGACCAGATGCAGCGCGGTGCCGACGCTGATCAGCGACCTGAGTTGTTCACTCAGCCGCAGACCCGTCTCGCGGTAGTGCAGGTGCCAGCCGTCGCCGGCATGGTCGGTCAACCGCGGTCTCGTCGACGACGATTCGAGCAGCAGCGTTCAGCGCATCCGCCCGCTCCTGCTCCGTGCCTGCATCCACCACGGCGACCCACTGCTCCAGGAACTCGGCGACTTCTGCGACGTCGGCGTCGGTGCCCGGCATGTCCACCGTCAGACCGGCCTCCTCGCAACGACTTTGCAGGTCGGCGCCGGTGTGCGGCAGATCACGGAGCAGATCGACCGCCAACAGCACCGCGTGCTCACCGTAAGGGTTGAAATGCATAAGAGCATTACATCATGCTGAGTTCATGTTCACCATCGACACCCTCGAACCCGATCACGACGGCCACCGGTTTGCCCTGGTCTCCGCCCACGCCACCAGCCAGGGCCGGCTCAGCTACCTGCGCTGCAGCTGCGGGATGTGGCAGGTGCAGCGCCAGCCGAGGGTGGGCCGCACTGTCACAGAAGCTGTGCTCGGAGCACCGGCCGTGGGTGTCGGCGCCTTGGCGACGGGGAAAGAACGAGTCGCGGTCCCCGCGGGCAGCTGACCAAAACCGGGATCTTCGGCGTCAGCCGTCCGCAGGGCGGCGGGAACCCAGGATGCAGAACTCGTTGCCCTCCGGATCGGCCAACACCACCCAGGATTGGCTCCGCTGGCCCACGTCGGCGCGACTGGCGCCCAGGGCCAGGAACCGCTCCACCTCAGCGTTCTGATTGTCCGGTCGAAAATCCAGGTGCAGCCGGTTCTTGATCGTCTTGGACTCCGGCACCGGGAGGAAGAACAAGCCCGGCAACCGGTCCTCGGCGGGACGGATCTCCACCACCTCGTCGTCCGCGTCCCAATAGGACCACCCCAGCGCATCCGCCCACCACCGGGCGAGCCGCAGCGGATCGGCGCAATCGACGACGACCTGTTCCCATTCCACCGACACGACTGCAGCCTAGATCGGCAACCCGCGACCGATCGACCAGCCCCGGCCCGGCCCGGCATTTCGCCCGGTTCGTCGGGCCGGTTCCGGGTAACAGCCATGGCGTGGCCGACACCGCGATCTTCGATGTCGACGGGACCCTCGTCGACAGCAACTATCAGCACGCCCTTGCCTGGTTCCGGGCGTTCCGCCGCTACGACATCACCCTGCCGCTGTGGCGCCTGCACCGCGGGATCGGGATGGGCGGCGATCTCTATGTCGCCAACCTCGCGGGTGAGGACGTCGAACGCGAGCACGGTGATGCCCTTCGCGATGCCTGGGTCGAGGAATTCGACGAGATGATCGACGAGATCCAGCCGTTCGACGGGGTTCGGGACCTGCTCATCGAGGTGAAGCGCCGCGGCTTCCGGGTGGTGTTGGCCAGTTCCGGAAAGGCGAAGCACGTCGAGACCTTTCTGGACCTGTTCGGCGGCAGGGAGTTGGCGGATGCCTGGACCACCTCGGAAGATGCCGAGACCAGCAAGCCCGCACCGGATATCGTGCAGGCGGCCCTCGACCGGGTCGGCGGCGTCAGTGGGGTGATGGTCGGGGATTCGACGTACGACGCCGAGGCCGCCGGCAAGATCGACGTGGCCACACTTGCCCTCCGGACCGGCGGATTCTCCGTCGAAGAGCTCACCGCGGCCGGTGCGGTCCGCGTGTACGACTCGTTGAACGAACTCGCCGACGACCTGGACAACACCCCGTTGAGCCGGCCGGATACCGGGGTGACAACCGCGCAGCGGTAGGGCTCGCCTCCGATCAGCCGCTCCGAGCCGGACCGACCTTGGCCCGCTGTCCCCACGCGCCGCGCACCGCAGGGTGCGATCATGCACAGTGATCCGCGCTGGTGTGCCGGTCGTTCTCGGGAGAGCAGAAGACGTGGCCGAGCCTCCGTTGATCGAGATCCGAGAGCCCGGCTTCCCGGTCAGGCGGGTCAGCGTCGACCGGACCATGGAGGTCGGCCGGGACTGCGACGGCGTGATCATCACCGACCTCGGGGCGTCCCGCCGTCACCTGAAGCTGCTGCCCAGCCCGCTGGGGCTGTCCGTGGTCGACCTGGCCAGCCGCAACGGCACCCTGGTCAACGGTGTCACGTTGAACGGCAGGATCACCCTGGAACCGGGCGATGTCGTTCGCCTCGGACGCACCGAGGTCATCGTCCTGCGTCCTCGGACGACGCGAAACCCTCTCGACCCACCGCCGGCGGCGATCGTCAGCGATCTGGCCCTTCCTGCGCCCCCGCCCGTGCGCCCCGTGGTGGAACGGCCGGGCCGGATCTCGCAACTGGCAAGCACCGTCTTCAAGGGCACCCCGGTGCCGTCGGATGTCCCGTACTTCCGGAATTTCCTGGAGCTTCCGAGGCGGGTACCACCCGCCGCCTGGAAGGCGGTCCGGGTGGTCAGCGTGCTGTCGTACCTGGCGCTGTGCGTCGCGATGTTCGTGGCTCCGGTCGGCGCGATGTTCGCGTTCTTCCAGGTGATCGTCCCGCTGCTGCCGATCCTGTTCTTCGTGGCACCCGGGTTGTGGCGCAACATCTGTCCGCTGGCCGCGACGAACCAGACCCCGAGAGTCCTGGGCTTCAGCCGGGCGCTGACGCCGCCGGCCTGGCTGCGGCGCGGCGGCTATCTGATCGGCATGACGCTGTTCTTCGGCATTGCCGGCGCCCGGCTGGTGCTGTTCAACCAGAGCGCCAGGGCGACCGGGGTGCTGCTGTCCGTCGTCATCGCAAGTGCCTTCGTCGGCGGGGTGCTCTTCAAAGGGAAAAGTGGTTGGTGCAGCAGCATCTGCCCCTTGCTGCCGCTCCAGCGGGTGTACGGCCAGACCCCGTTCGTCGTTGTCCCGAACAGTCATTGCACGCCGTGTGTGGCGTGCACGAAGAATTGCTACGACTTCAAGCCACAGCCCGCCTACCAGGCGGACCTGCACGATCCAGATCCGCAGTGGAGTGCTCCGCGCAAGCTCTTCGTCGCCGCGTTGCCCGGATTCGTGCTCGGGTTCTTCACGCTCGTCAACCTGGCCGGCTCGGCCGGTCTGGCGGTGTACGGACAACTTGCGCTCTACGTCGCCGGCAGCATCGCCTCGTTCTATGTGCTCGACGCCGTCCTCGCGCTGACGCCGGCCCTGATGACCGCCCTGTACGCAGCGGCGGCTCTGAACATCTTCTACTGGTTCGCCGGGGTGGTTCTGGCGGGCTCGGCGCAGACCGTCACGGGCCTCGAGATGGCCTGGATCCGTTGGCCGATCAGTGGTCTGGTCGCGATTTTGACCGTCGTCTGGATCTCGCGAACCTACTGGACCGAGCGCGCCTACCTCGCCGAGAGCGTGCCCGTCACGACGCCGACACCGCTCACGCTGCTGCCGGGCAGACCGCTGCCGGCATCGAAACAGGTTGCCGCAGAGGCGGCATCGAATCAAGTGGAGGTCCGCTTCCTGCCGCAGGACAGCGCGGTCACCGCCGAGGTCGGCGCCAGTCTGCTGGAAATTGCCGAGCGGGAAGGACTCTCGATCGAGGCGGGCTGCCGGATGGGGGTCTGCGGTGCCGACCCGGTCGCCGTGGTGGCCGGGATGGACTGTCTGTCGACTCCCGAGGACGAGGAGCTGACCACGCTACGCAGACTCGGGTTGGCACCCTCGACCAGGATGGCCTGCTGCGCGCGGGTCCAATCCGCCGGCGTTCAGGTCAATCTCACCCCGGAGCCCGGGACCGGCGCGGCCGGCGAGCGACCCGAGAATTTCGACCGCTCGATCACCAGCGTGGTGGTCCTGGGCAACGGGATCGCCGGGGTGACGGCGGCCGATTTCGTCCGGCGCGGACATCCCGATTGTGAGGTGCATCTGGTCGGGATGGAGTCGCACGTGCTCTACAACCGGATGGGCATCTCCCGACTCGTCCATGGACGTTCGGCGATGACCGGACTTTTCCTGCTCGACGAGCAGTGGTACTCCGACAAGTCGATCACCATGTGGCTCAACACCATCGCCACCCGGATCGACCCGGCCGCCCGACGGGTGCTGCTGGGCACCGGCGACGTTCTCGCCTACGACAGGCTGATTCTCGCCATGGGCAGCAGCGGGGTGGCGCCGCGGGTGGACGGCTTCGGGGCCGACGGCAGCTTTGTGTTGCGATCGGCCGCTGATGCGTTGGAGATCCGCCGCTACAGCCAGCTTCACGGTTGCCGGCAGGCGGTGGTGGCGGGCGGCGGCCTGTTGGGCCTCGAGGCCGCGTACGCGATGTACGAGCTTGGCCTTGACGTCACCGTGCTGGAACGCGGTCGCCGGCTGCTGGCCAAGCAGATCGACCAGCGCGGCAGCGAACTCGTGCAGGCGCACTTCGATCGCCTCGGAATTCGCGTCCTGTACCGCGCCGAATCCGACGCGCTCGGCCTCGCCGACCACGGCCGGGTCGAGTCGCTGACCCTCGCCGACGGCCGGACCCTGCGCTGCGATGTCTTTGTGGCCTGCGTCGGAATCAGGTCGAACACCGACCTGGCCGGCTCCGCCGGAATCGCCGTCAAACGCGGCGTCGTCGTCGACGACCGGATGCAGACCAGCGCGCCCGGCATCTTCGCCGCGGGCGACGTCGCCGAACACGACGGCCGGGTCCTCGGGCTGTGGCCGATCGCGGCCAAGCAGGGCGAGGTGGCCGCGCTGAACGCACTCGGCGGCGACGAGCGGCTCACTGCGGAAATCCCGGCAACAATCCTGAAAGGCGTTGGCCTGGAACTGTCCTCGATCGGCCGGGTGGAGCCTGGGGCCGGTGACGAGCTGATCGTCGTCGAGGACGCACGCCGGTCGTCCTACCGTCGGCTGATCCTCTCGAACAGGGTGGTGGTCGGGGCACTGATCATCGGACATCACCCCGAGGACCTGGCCGCGGCGACCGCTGCTGTCAAGAAGCAATTGGAGCTCGATGATGCCGGGCTCAGCGCACTGCGCGGCGGGGATTGGCAAGCGCTCAAGCCGGCGAGCCGGGTGCCGGCCGGGATCTGATCTTTCGGCGCAGCCAAAGAATGCCGCGCCGACGCGCGCGCGTCAGGCGAAGTCTTCGTTCTCGACGTGGGTGAACACCCGACGGCCGATCCGCAGGCTCCAACCCGGCGGCAGCGGGGTCGGCGCGCCGCCGATGCGCTGCCATTCGGCCGCACCTGCCGCAGCGATGAACGTCCCGTTCGTCGATCGGTTGTCGCGGACCGTGACGACGCCGGCCCGGACCTCGAGGTACACCTGGGCCCGCGAGATCAGGTTGTCCGGATCCCGGACGGCGACCGGCGATGCTGCCCCACGGGTCACCAGCGGATCGCGCTGCGGATCCCGCCCGAGTACGTAGTCACGGTCCAGCACCGTGCGAGTTCCGTCGTCGGCGAGCAACACGGCGTCGGTGGATCGCACCACCATGGTCTCCGCGGTGGCCGGAACCGGCCGGGCAGCCGGCGGCCGCACGTCGTCGACTCTCGGGTCCCGGTCGGCCGGCGCCACCATGGGGCGTCCGGTCTGCCGGGCGGTCTCGACCGGATCGCTGCGGCCTGCGGGCGTCGCGGGGCGCGGAGTGAGCACCAGCCCGTTGCCGTTGACCAGGCCGCCGCGGAGGTCGGACTGCGGCTGGGCCCGGATCGGGCCAGGCCCGTCCACGGAGATGGAAAGGGAGGTCAGCGGCTCGTCGACCATGACGTCGACCCAGGTCACGGCGCTGGTCCCGAGCAGTTCCCGGTCACCATCGGGTCCGGCGATCACCGCCCGGGTCGGTCCGTGCAGGAACACCCGGTAGCCGCCGGCCACCCGAACAGCTGCCCCGATCGACGGCAGCACCCCGCGATGGGCGATCAGCTGTGCCGCCAATGTCCAGCTGACCTCGTCCGGGGAGGGATTCGGGCTCCCGGACCAGCGCTCGAGCTCGCCGAGCAGCGCCGAAACCCCATCGGTTGAGGACGACTGCTGATCCGCAGCGCGGCCGAGAACAACAACGGCATCGCCGAACCGGGCCACCAATCCGTCACCGGACACGACCCCGACGTGCGGAAACGCAGTGCTCACGGACTCTCCTCGGCTAACTCGCTTCAACCGCTCACCGCGCGAATGGCACCTCGCCGCTGCAAGCTGTTGCCACTGAGTGCAAGATCTGAGGCTAGGGGAAGCCGAGCGGGTCCTCCGCCAGGGATGATGACCCTTTGATTCGAGGAGGAAACCCATGGCGACAGGGCGACACCGGGTAGTGGTCGTAGGCGGCGGTTTCGGCGGCCTGAATGTGGCGCATGCCCTGGCCAAGAGCGAGGTGGATGTGACGATCGTCGATCGCACCAACCACCACCTCTTTCAGCCCCTGCTCTATCAGGTGGCGGCCGGGATCATGGCGCCCGGGCTGATCGCGCCGGCGATCCGCAGCACCATCAAGAAGCAGCAGAACGCGCGGGCCCTGCTCGCCGAGGTCAAGGACCTCGACCTGGAGAACAAGGTGGTGAAGGCGCTCGGGCCGGACGGGCGGGCACTCGACCTGCCCTACGACTCGTTGGTGGTGGCAGCCGGAGCGTCGCACTCCTACTTCGGCAAGGACGAATTCGCCGAGTTCGCGCCGGGCATGAAGACCATCGAGGACGCCAGGTACATCCGGGACGGCATCCTGTCGAAGTACGAGATGGCCGAGATGGCCACCGATCCGAAGGAACGGGCCGAGTGGCTCACCTTCGTCGTGATCGGGGCGGGACCGACCGGTGTCGAGCTCGCCGGCCAGTTGGCCGAACTGGCGCACAAGGTGCTGCCGAAGGATTTCCGCTCGATCAACACCCGCGAGGCGCGGATCATCATGCTCGAGGGTGCCCCATCGGTGCTGCCGCCGTTCAAACCGAAGCTGCAGAAGTACACCCAGGAGCAGCTGGAGAAGATGGGTGTCGAGATCAGGCTGAACACCCTGGCCATCGACATGGACCACGAATCCATCACGGTCAAGGGACCGAACGGCGTGGAGACCATCCGCTGCCGCAGCCGGATCTGGGCCGCCGGCGTGCAGGCCTCACCGCTGGCGAAGATGCTCGCCGACAAGACCGGCGCCGAGACCGACCGTGCCGGACGGGTCTCGGTCAACCCGGACTGCAGCCTGCCGGGGCATCCGGAGGTGTTCGCCATCGGCGACATGGTGCTGCTGAACAAGCTGCCCGGGGTCGCCCAGCCGGCCATGCAGGAGGGCAAGTACGTCGGCAAGCTGATCGGGGCCAAGGTCAGCGGGATGCCGGCGCCCAAGCCGTTCAAGTATTTCGACAAGGGCAACATGGCGACGATCGGCCACAAGGTCGCGGTCGCCGACTGCCTTCGGTCGGACGTTCACCGGGATCATCGCCTACATCATGTGGGGCTTCATCCACGTGCTGTACCTGGTCGGCTGGGGCAACCGGCTCGGCACGCTCTACACCTGGGGCCGGGCGATCTGGTTCTCCAACAACCGTGGGCATCGGATCATCACCTTCGAACGGACGATGGTCGAGCTCGACGAAAACCGGAAGAAGGGCCGGGCACCGGTGGTCCTGCCCGGTTCGAATCCGTCACTGGCCGATCAGCTCGACGCCGTCGAGGGCACCGAGGATCTCAGCGTGAAGAGCGACGCCGACAAGGGAATCTGAACTGGGCAACGCTGCGGCGCATCCTGGCGAGCCCGGCGCAGGTCAGGAACTCCAGCGGGACCAGGCGGCCTGCCGGGTGGTGCCGGCGACCTGGGCGACCGTCGCCCAGGAGCCGCTGGTGGCCAGCGCCCTCGCATTGATGCCGAGGCATTCGCCGGCCAGCGCGCTGAGCCGCAACAATGCCTCGAAGGCTTCGGAGTCGGGGATCTCGGCGAGTTGATTGATCGCCGACCGCGCGGCCTCCTCGAGCTCGGCGGGCGACGCGCTCGGCCGCGGGGCGGTCTCCGGGCCTGCACTGTCCTCGTGGGTCACGTCCTCCACCCTGTCCTGCCCGGTCGGCGGACGTCAACACGGTGTCCGGTCACATCACTCACCGCCGGTGCCGCGATCTCCCTGCCGGACAACGGTCCCGGAGAATCGGCACGCCGTCCCCGGTCAGGTCATCACAACAACTTCCGCAGCGCGGCAACGGCGGGGACGTCGTGCTGGTGATCACCCGCTCGACCACGGCGAGAATTCATCTACACCACGCGTCGGGTCGGATCCCAGTCCTCAGGCAGCGCCGGTACCGGCGTGAAGGTCGACTCGACGCCGACGAACGAGCGGCTCTCCACCGACTCGGCCGACGCCAGCATCCCGGCCAGCACATGCATGCCGAGTTCGCCGGTCGCCCGGTGCGAACCGCCGCTCCGCAACGCCCTGGCCATGTCGACGACCCCGATCCCGCGGCCGACCTCGACCCCGACGGCCGGGACGGTCTCCCACTCCTCGGCGCCGGCCCTGATGATCCTGATGTCACCGTTGAAGCGATTCGGATCCGGAGTTGCGAGAGTTGCTTCGGTGCCGGCGATCTCCAGCACCCCAACCCTGGCCAGCGCCGAATCGAAGCTGAACGTCGCGGCGGCGATGGCTCCGGAACGGAAGTCGTAGATCGCCGTGACGTAGGTGGCGACGGTGACGTCGAAGACCTCGCCGGCCCGGGGGCCCTGGCCGATGGTGCGGGTGGGGGACGCGGTCGAGCCGAGCGCGGCGACACCGGCCAACGGGCCGAAGACCTGGGTCAGCGCCGTCAGGTAGTAGGGGGCCATGTCGAACAGCGGTCCCCCGCCCGGTTGATAGAGGAAATCCGGGTTGGGGTGCCACAGGTGCGGGCCCGGCGTCTGGAACACCACCGATGCGGTCAACGGGCGGCCGATGTCCCCGCGTTCGATCATCCGCCGGGCGGTCTGCAACCCAGGACCGAGGAAGGTGTCCGGCGCACTGCCGACGATCAACCCGGCCCCGTCCGCCTGGGCGAGCAACGAACGCGCCGATTCCAGGTCGACGGTGAGCGGCTTCTCATTCCAGACGTGTTTGCCCGCAGCCAGGATGGCGGAGCCGACCTCGGCATGCGCGATCGGAATCGTCAGGTTGACGATGATCTCGATGTCGTCCCGATCGAGGGCCTGCTGGGTACTGCCGGATCCGGGAACGCCGTACTCGTCGGCGACGGCCCGCGCCCGCTCCGGAACCAGGTCCGCGACAAACCGGACGTCGAGATCCGGATAGGTCTTCATGTTCGCCAGGTACTGCTCGCTGATCTTTCCGGCGCCGATCACCCCGACACCGACCGGGCCGGATCGCGCCGAACTCATCGGGCGAATCCCAGGGTGCCGGTGGCGTACTCGTAGGCGGCGGCCACCCCCTGGAAGATGTCTCCGGCATATTGATCGAACTCGATCACCGGGACCTCCAACGCCGTTGCGGCAGCAAGGATCTCGGCGGCCGGCAGGTCGCCGGCGCCCAGCGGGAGTTGGTCCTCGGTGACGCCGGTCAACGGGCCGTCCTTGAGGTGCAGGGCAACCACCCGGTCTCCCAACCTGCCGAGCAACTCCGGAACGTCCTGCCCGCCGACTGCTGCCCAGTACGTGTCGACCTCCAGCACCACCGCCGGATCGACGAGCTCGGCCAGCACCTCGAGCGAGGTGGTGCCGTCGAGCAGCGAGCCGCAATTCCCAGTCGTGGTTGTGATACGCCGACCCGGACGCCGTGCTCGGCAGCCTTCGCGGCCGCAGTGTTCAACAGCGTCGGCGACCCGTTCGACGTCCTGTCGGGAGGTCCACTGCTCCGGCGGGGTGAACGGGATGGATGACGGTGCCGATCCCCAGCTCGGCCGCGGTGGCGAAAACCCGGTCGAGGTCGACGTCGTCCAGCGACTGGTGGGTGGTGGGCGCCGAGAAGCCGTTGTCGGCCAACCCGGCCTTCAGCTCGGCTGCGTGATCGAGCATTCCGAACGGCTCCACCCTGGTGAACCCGATGTCCCGCAGTCGCGACAACGTGCCGGCGAAGTCCGCCGCCAGCGGCGTCCGCACGGAGTAGAGCTGGACCGACAGGTCGGTTGGCGCACCCATGGAGAAAATCCCTTCGGCTGGCGGATCACGAGGTCAGCGGACATTTCGGAGTCGAGATTCGCACATGGTCGGACTCAGATGACGCCTGCCCCGAACTGCTCCATCGCGATCAGCGGCTTGATCCGTCGACGCACCTCACCGGTGGCGAAGGCACGGCGGATCACGTCGCCGCCGAACACATTACCGATCGAGCCCATCACCATCGACTGGTCCAACGACAGGTAGCGCTTGGCGACGGTGCCCGACCGCACCGCGATCGCGTCGTAGAAGCCGCCCTCGCCATACGCGCCCAGCTCGCGCTCGAGCTTGCGCAGGTTGTCGTAGGCCTCCCGCGATTCCACGTGCATGGCCAGGAACAGCGCATGCGGTGTGACGACACCGTCGCCGTACGTCGGGTTCGGGTTGGTGGCGTCCCGGCAGGTCCCGTACCCGGCGTCATAGTTGGTCTTCTCCACATCCGAGAGATAGCCGTCCGGGTTCAGCCCGATGGCGTCGACGCCGTACTCGCGGTAGCCGCCGCCGGGTTGGCTGGCCGGGGAGAATCCCCAGTACCCGTACTCCGGCCTCGTCGAGGCCGTGCTCCCGATGGGCGCGCACGGTCAGTCGGTGGTTGATCCCCCAGGACCGCGGCGCCCACTTCTCCTCGGGGACGAACATCGCCGGCATCATCGCCTCGAACATCGAGCCACCCCAGCCGGGCACGATCCGCATGCCGCGGTAGGTGTACGCGCCTTCGAAGACGTCGACGCCGAGGTAGTTCCTGGTCTTCCCGACCGGTTGCTGCTCCTGCCACGACCAGTCGCAGCCGAGTCGGGGAACGTGCGCCAGGTGCCGAAGTAGTGCTTGGCCGGCACCTGGCCGCGGGCGATGGCGATGTAGGACGCGATGCGGGTCTCGGACACCGTGGTGTCGTAGTGGAAATTCGGTGTACCAGACGTCCGGCCCGACTGCCCAGATAGTTGCCCACGACTGGCGTCGGTTGGTTGGGCGGCTTGTCGCCGTCCCAGAAGCCGCCGCGGAGCAGTCCGACCGGGATGTTGGCCGTTCGGGCGGTCGGATTGTAGAAGGCGTTGAAGTTCATCCGTTCGACGACCTGTTGCGCCAGCTTGGATGTCGCGCGGTCGGCTTCTGGACCACCATCAGAGCCGGCTGCCAGCCAACCGTTGTCGACGCTGGACAGGAAGGGGTAGACCGTATTGCCGTCGGTCGGCCAGGTGGTCAGCGGCTCGCCGGTGGCCTCGTCGTACCAGTTGTAGTACATGCCGCTCGGCTCATGGTGGCGCATGGTCAGCAGCGTGCGCAGCGTCTTGTCCGATGCGCCCGCTGCACTCCGCGCGCGAGATCAGACCGAGATCCCTTGCGACGATGGCACTCCACAGGTAGCCACCGATGTTGGTCGGCGAGGTGTACCCGCTGCGATTCGGATTGGCGAGCGGGCCGTCGATGTTGTCGGCGGTCAGACCGGTTCGCTCGTCGGTCATCGCCACCAGGGACGCCCAGGTATCGGTTGCCCAGCGGCGGATCTCGGTGCGCGACGGCGGTGGCAGGGCCAGTGCCGAACCGGCGGCATTCGCGGTGCCGGCGAACGCGCCCGTTCCGCCGAGAATCCCGGTGGCCGCGGCCGCGGCGCCGCCGATGAGCAGGTTGCGCCGGGTGATCTCGGTCATCGTGCGTTCTCCTCTGATTTGCTGGACATCGCCTTGTCGCCCAGCCATTTCAGGCTCGGCTTCGGGGTGCGGACGAAGGTCTCGCGATCCACTGCGATCAGCCCGAACGTCGGCCGGTAGGAGCCCCATTCGTAGTTGTCCAGCGCCGACCAGTGCAGATATCCGACCACCTGCACCCCGTCATCCATCGCCTCCTGCAGGCCGGTCAGCGCACCGTCGGTGTAGTCGATCCGCCGGTCGTCATCCTCGGTGGCGACGCCGTTCTCGGTGACGAAGATCGGTACCCCGCCGGTGACCTGCCAGGCGTTGCGGACACCGATACCCAGGGCGGGCGGGAAGTACTCCCACCCGGTCAGCGTGGTCTCGGCGCCGTCCGGAACAGGTCGCGGTCCGTCGGGTCCGATGAAGGTCCGGGTGTAGGCCTGCACTCCGACCCAGTCATCGCCGCGGGCGGCCTCCAGGAAGAAGTCCTCCCGGGGGTAGCGCGTAGTCGCGGGTCTGCGGATTCGTACCCCGGTTCGGCGTGGAAGGCCTGGGTGGCGACGGACCAGCCGGATCTGATGCCCGGGACGCTGGCTGAGCACTTCCCGCGAGCGGGAGTGGGCCTGTCGCCAGCACATCCGAGATCTGCTGATCCGGTGCCGGGCAGGCCGGCAGCGACCAGATCGGTCTCCCGCTTGCCGTGGATCATCGACATGATGTTGGGCTCGTTGATCGTGCACACCCACTCGACGCCGTCAGCGACGATGGGCAGGGCGATCTCGGTGTACCTGGCGAACAGATCGACCGCGTCCGGGTGCCGCCACCCACCCTGGTCGGCCATCCACCTCGGAACGGTGAAGTGCAGCAGCGTCACCATCGGCGTCAGCCCGAATTCGTGGCAGGCCTCCACCATCCGCCGGTAGTGGTCGATCTCGGCGCGGGAGACGAAGCCGGGCTCCGGTTCGATCCGGCTCCATTCCAGGCTGAACCGGTAGGTGTCGAGCCCGGCGTCGGCCAGCAGCGCCATGTCCTCGCGGTACCGGTGGTAGCTGTCGCAGGCGTCGCCGCTGGGCTCGGCGATGCCGCTGCCCTCGGTGTGCTCGCGCACCCACCAGTCGCTGTTGACGTTGTTGCCCTCGATCTGGTGCGCGGCGGTGGCCGCGCCCCACAGAAAATCCTTCGGAAAGCGCGTGGAAACAGCTTCAGACATGGCAGTTCTCACTTTCGTCGATGACGAGTGCTGGCACTCCAGGCCGAGATGGCCGGCCGGTCAGCTCATTTGACGCCGGCGGTGGCAACGCTCTGGATGAAGTACCGCTGCAGCAGCACGAACAGCAACACGATCGGGGTGATCACCAGCACCGATCCGGCGAGCAGCAGACCGTACTTCGTGGCGCTCTCCCCGGTGGAGTACAGCGCCAGCATCACCGGCAGGGTGTACATCTCCTCGCTCTGAGCGGCGACCAGTGGCCACAGGAAGTTGTTCCAGGAGCCGAGGAAGGTCAGGATGCCCGAGGGTGGCCAGCGGCGGCCCGCACAGCGGCATCACCACTCTGGCGAAGATCCGGAACTCGCCCGCTCCGTCGATCCGCGCGGCCTCGATCAGCGAGTCCGGAATGCCCATCATGAACTGCCGCATCAGGAAGACGCCGAGCGGCGAGGTCAGGAACGGCAGGATCAGCGCCGGATAGGTGTTCAGCAGACCCATCTTGGTCACCAGGACGAACAGCGGCACGAACGTGACGACGCCCGGAACCATCAGGGTCAGCATCACCAGCAGGAAGAGCACCCGCTTGCCGGCGAAATCCATCTTGGCCAGCGCGTAGCCGATCATGGAGCAGAACACCAGGTTGCCCAGCACGGTGACCACCGCGACGATCAGGCTGTTGACGAAGAACATGCTGATGTTCAGGTCGGTGAACCAGGTCGCGTAGTTCGCCAGAGTCGGTTCCTCCGGCAGGAAACCCGACGGATTGCGCAGGATCTCGCCGTCGGTCTTGAACGAGCCGAGCAACATCCAGAAGAACGGCAGCAGGGTGACGGCGACTGCCGACCACCAGCAGCACGTAGGTGATCAGCCGCCCGCGAGAGGGCCGTCGACGCGTGGATTCTTCGTCGGGGCCGGTCGCCCGCCCGGTTCCAGGGCGACGGGAGTGTCTTCGGACAGCGTCATGAATGGTTCCTCAGTCCTTGGATCGCAGGGCTCGGAACTGGACCAGGCTGAGCAGGGCGATGGCCACGAACAGCACATAGCTGGCGGCCGAGGCGTAGCCGTACTTGCCGAACCCGAACTGGTTGAAGGTGAAGTAGCTGATCGACAGGGTCGAGTCGAGCGGTCCGCCCTTGGTCATCACGTACGGTTCCTCGAAGAACTGCAGGTACCCGACGGACAGCAGCACCGCACCGAGCAGCAGGGTCGGACGCATCAGCGGCAGGGTGATCCTGGTGAACCGCTGCCAGGCGTTGGCGCCGTCGATGGCGGCGGCTTCCTTCACGTCCTCCGGGATGGTCTGCAGACCGGCCAGGAAAATGATCATCAGCGTGCCCATGTTCCGCCACACGGCCATCAGAATCAGCGCGGGCATCGCCCAGGTGGTGCTGTTGAGCCAGTCCGGTCCGGAGATGCCGACCCAGCTCAGCACGGTGTTCAGCAACCCGTCCTGCTGCAGGATGAACTTCCAGACGACCGCCACGGCAACGATGCTGGTCACCACCGGGGTGTAGAAGCCGACCCGGAACACCGTGCGGAACTTCTCGATGCCGCTGTTCAGTGCGACGGCCAGGGTCAGCGCGACGATCATCGTCAGCGGGATGCCGACGATCACGAAGTAGCCGGTGTTGACCATCGACTTGATGAACTGCGGATTGCCGAAAAGGTCGGCGTACTGGTCGATTCCGACGAAGCCGACGGCCAGCGGCGTGCTGACGTCCCGATTGGTGAAGTCGGTGAACGACATCAGGAACGACGACACCAGCGGGAAGAGCATGAACACGCCGAACACCAGGACGAACGGCAGGGCGAACAGCCAGGCGATCATGGTCTGCCGCCGGCGGCGGGACACCCCCGGATCGACCCGCTTCCCGCCGGCGCCGGTGACGGCGCCGGCGGGCACGGTGGTGGCAGCCATGATCAGCTACCGATGCCGATCGAGGTGGCCTCGGCCTGCAGATCCTTCATCCCCTGGGCCGGGTCCTTGCCGGTCTTGACGATCTGCTCGAGCTGGGTGTCACCCTGTGCGGTGACCTGGGTCCAGGTGGGCACCGACGGCGGGGAGTTGGTGTCCTTCAGCTGCTCGCCGAACACCGCGAGCTTCTCGTCGTCCTTCAACGACGGGTCGTCCCAGGCGCTCTCGACGGACGGCAGGTCACCGGTCGCTTCGTACCACTTGACCTGGACGTCGGGCTGCGAGAGCCACTTCGCCGAGTTTCCAGGCGGCGTCACGGTTCTCGCTGTTCTTGAACACCGCCAGGTTCGATCCGCCGACCAGCGAGGTCGCGGACTTGTTCTTCGGCAGGGTGCTCACCGCGTACTTGTCGGCAAACTCGGCGCCACCGGCCTTCTCGAGGTTCCCGATCATGTACGGGACCGGTGACCATCATCGGGCCGGAGCCGTCGATGAACATCGATTCCGCAACGCCCGCACCGGTGGTCGGCGCCGGGTTGGCGATCCCGTCGGTGAAGTAGCTCTGGTAGTACGTCATGGCCTCGACCCATTCCGGCGAGTCCAGGGTCCATGCCGTGTTGTCGGCGTTCATCAGCTCGGCGCCGGCGGACCAGCCGAACGGCAGGAAGTCGAAGAACGAACCCTCGGCGCCGGCCAGGAGCTGGATGCCCCACTGCGCGCCGGCCTTCTCCTGCATGGCCTTGGCCATCGCCTTGAGGTCGTCGTAGTTGGCCGGCGGGGTGGTGTAGCCGGCCTGCTCCGCGAGATCCTTGCGGTAGAAGACGACCCGGGTGTCGACGTACCACGGCACGCCCACGCTGGCGCCGTTCACCTCGGAGGACTTCATCGAGCCTTCGAAGAAGCCGGCGTCGGCGAACTCGGCGGGAGCCGGATCGAAGGCGTCGGCGAAGTCGCCCATCCAGGTGGTGCCCATCTGGGCGATGTCGGGGGTCTGACCACCGGCGATGGCCGTCTGGTACTTGTTGTGCGCCGCGTCCCACGGGATGGGCGTGACCTCGACCTTCACCCCGGGATTGGCGGCCTCGAACTCCTTCAGCAACTCGGGTAGCTTCTCGCCCTCCGCCCCCTGCGCCCACATGGTCAGGTTGCCGGTGGCGGGACCGGACGGAGATCGTCGCGGCCGGCGCGGAACTCTCAGCGGCGGAGCCGGTGTCGCTGCTGCGCCCGCAGGCGGTGAGCGCGAGCGCGGCCGCCATCAGGCCGGCCGCCAGAACTGTTCGCTTTCGGAACATCGATGTTCCCTTCCAGGACATTGTGCTGCCCTGCGGGTATCACTCGCCGGGCAGGCTGAACTTGTCGCTGCGTTGGCTGCAGTGTCGAACCAACTGATCTAAGCGCATAGCAACTCGGCCCAAGTTAAGCGCATTGACTCTGGAAAGGCAAGGGGTCTCCGGATTTGTCCGGCGTCACGCCTGCTACGGGCGGCAGCCGCAACTTTCCCGCAGCACGACTCGCACCGGCAACTGCCGGTTGCGTCGCGGTCCGTCCGGGTTGGCGATCCGGTCGATCAGGATGTCGACCACGGCGCGGCCCATCTGCTCCATCGGCTGACGGACGGTGGTCAGCGGTGGACGGGCGATCATCCCGGCAGCGATGCCGTCGAAGCCGGTGACGGCCATTTCCCCGGGTACCGCAATACCGGCCGCCTGCAGCGCGTCCATCAGCGCCAAGCGCCTCCTGGTCGGTGGCGCAGACTGCCGCCTGCGGCAGGGGGCCGCGGGCTCGCAGGTCGCTGACCACCGCTGCCGCGTTGTTGATGACACCACCCGGCCCGCACAACGACTTCCGCGGAACGCGCAGTCCGGCAGCTCGCAGGGCCGCCCGGAAGCCCTGGAACCGCGCCTGCTGGTCCGAACCCGTGGTGTCGCCGACGAAGACCAGCGATTCCAGCCGGTGAACGGCGATCAGGTGCTCGGTGATCGCCCGCATCCCGGCCACATTGTCGACGGTGACGTGGCTGAGCTGGTCGTCATGATCGGGTTCGGACAGTTCCACCACCGGTATCCGCCAGGCGATGCGCTGCAACGCATCCGCGGGGACGGTGGCGGGGAAGACCGCCAGCCCGTCCACCCGGCCGGCGATGTCGGCGAGCACCGTCTCGGTGGCGGCCTGGCCCCGACCGCCGATCATCAGCGCATAACCCTGACGCCAACATTCCAGTTCGACTCCCCGTTGGACCTCGTCGACGTACAGCGGGAACAGTCGGAAATTCGCGTTGGGATCGGTGCGGTCGGGGTGATCAGGGTCGTCGATGCTGACCGCCTCGCCGGTGGAGAGCGGTGTCTCGTCGGCCTCCAACAGATAGTCGAACGCCAGCAGGCCGAGGGCGCTGGTCCGACCGTGAGCCAGTCCGCGCGCACTGGCACTGGGCACGTACCCCAGCTGACGAGCGGCCGCCAGCACCAGTTCCCGGGTCGAGTCCTTGACCTTCTCCGGCTTCCGGAACGCGAATGACACCGTCGCAATCGACACACCCGCGCGCTCTGCGACGTCATAGACAGTCGGCACCTTGGCCATCGACATTCACCTCCGCGGTGCTGAGTCTATGCGCTTATAGAACCAGGCACCTCTCGGGATCAGAACCACGCACCCTCTCGGGACCGCCCGAACCCCGCGCCGATCATCTTCACCCGCGCTGATCAACTCGCCGAAAATGTGCTTGGTGTGACAGAAGTCGACGACTTCGGCCGCGCGGAGCGAGATGATCGGCGCGGGGTTCCGGGCAGGACGGGGGAAGTCGGGTCCGGGCGGGTGGGTGTCAGCTGCCGGTGAGGGTGACCGTTCGGGTGTCGTCCGGGTCGTCGAACGTGCGGCGCCAGATCACGTCCGGCCAGCGGTATTCGACGACCTGCTCCGTCGGTCGGTACGCGGCGGTGTAGAGAGTGCCGAAGGCGCGGGAGTACTCGGTGTTGTAGAGCGGCGCGCGGCCGAAATCTGCGATCAGTTCGTCCGACGTGGGTTGGGTGGCGACCAGTTCGGTCAGCCGGTCCAGGCGGTCCACGCTGCGCAGCGACGCGGCGCGTTCCGGAAACTCCGGGACGAGGCCGCGGTGGTTGGTGGCGGCCGGCGCATCACTGAACTCGGGCTCCTGCCCGGGCGCGACGAAGGCGGTGAACGAAACACCCTGCGCGTCGACGACTGTCAGGTTGTACGACATCGCAACGGGCAACCCCCGCAAGAGTTCCCGCGCCTCGCCGGCGTTGCCGGCAACCTCCAGCAGGTAGCGGACGACCAGCGGGATCGCGAACCCTTCGCCGACGCCCGGCCGCCCGCCGAAGGTCAACGACACCGCAAGTCCGGCGTCGTTCATCCCGTCGAGCAACCCCCACAGGCAGTCCCCGGTGCCGATCACCCTGCGCCCGGTGAAGGCGCTGGTGTAGATCGTCCGCTCCCAGAGATCGGGGCTGTAGTCGTAGTTCCGGCACAGCGTCGGCACCGGTCCGGTCAGCACCGCCTGCGAGCATGCGGGCAGGAAGGCCGGGGCGTTCCAGAGGGTCAACATGCGCGCCGCCACCTCGTCGCCGCCGGTGAGGCCGACCAGCTTCTCGTAGGTGGGGACCAGTTCCGGCATGTGTTTCGACCAGCATCGCCGTCGCCGCGGCGAGGTCGGGCCGGCCGATGCCGGCAGCTGCGGAGCCGTCGACGGCTTCGGCCAGGTACCACGCCCGGTAGGCCGGCCAGGTCTCGTCGAACAACGCCTTCCAGCGGGGTCCGGGGGTCGGTTCGTTGATCGCATGCACGGTGATCGGGATGCGCAGCTGTGCGGGGGCCGGAGTGCTCGACAGGTCGGTGGAGTTCCGCGCCGGCCGGGTGTCTCGATCGGCACGCGGCTCGTCAGAACCGCACACCGCCCAGTCGATAGCCGCCCAATCGACCGCCGCCCAGTCGACCGCTGCCCAGTCCACCGCTGCCCAGTCCACCGCGGACCAGTCCACCGCGGCCCCGAGGTGCCGGGAGGTCCGGCGATCGAGTGTCACCGCAGCAGGGAAATTCCCGCTGTCGGGGCCAGAAGACCCTGCTCTGACGGCAGTCGACACGGCGCCGGCGAGCATGGGATGGCGGAGCGCGGCGTCGGTGGAGATCGCGTCGGGGAGCGCGGCGGCAGTACTCACTGTGGCGGCCGACCGTGGCCGGAGGTGGCGTAGGGAAAACGGGGGCTTGGGGCAGGCGAAGTCTCGGTTCATGGTGTCAAGGCTGCCTTGACGCACGGAATGTGTCAAGGCAGTCTTGACAGATGTGACTGCTCACACGCCTGGCCGGACCACCAACGGCAGGCAGCTAGGTCAGTGGCAGGCGCTGTCAGTGGCAGCTGGGTCCGTGTCCGGCGGTTCCGTGGTCGCCATGGCCACCGGTCGCCGGGCCGGCGGTGCCACCGTGCCCCGGCTGCGGCGGCACGTCGAGTGCTGGGTTCCGGTCGAAGAAACCGAAGGGCTTGAGCCAGAACGACACCGTGTCCACCGGCATGATCGGCCACTCCTCTGGCCGGGTGATGTGATGCAGGCCGAAGACGTACCAGAGCACGACATCGGTGTTGATCAACGACTCGTCGTCGGCGATCCACTTCGTCAGCCCGTCATCGGTCAGGCTCTGGGTGGGATACGTTCCGCAGGGCCACTTCTCGTCGTCATGGTTGCGGGTGACCCACAACGTGTGGCCCATCACCGGCGCCCTGACGAACTGCGCGGCCGACGGATCCATCATCACCGGGAAGGCCGCACCGGGCACGAGCTTGTAACCGACGGGGGTGCCGATCCCGTTGAGCTTGTCCGGGTTGACCACCTTCCAGCCCCGCTGGGTGTCCCAGTTGAAGTCCCGACCCGACTCCGCCTCCGAGGCGATCGGCGTCGCCTCGGTCACCACGGCAAGTCCGTACGGGTTGTCCGGCCCGACAGGCAGTGCCTTCGAATCGATCTCGAGCACCGTGTTGTTCTGGCCGTCGACATCCATGTCCAGCCGCGCCACCAGGAAGTGCTGATGGAACGGTGCATAGGTGCGCTGATCGACCAGAGTGCCGGTCGGCGGGGTGGCTGCGCCCTCGGCGAATCGGCGTGGTGACCATGATTCCGGTGGCTCGCACCTCGCACTCGATGTTGCCGTCCTGGTAGAAGCGCCAGTACACCAGGTACTCGTAGTTGGCGACCGTGGCATGGATCGAGACGACCATCCTTCGGGCCCTGCGGATCTCGGCCCGGCCATTCAACGAGTCGACGTGCTTCCACAGCACGGCGTTGTCTTCCTCGTGCAGGCAGATCGCATTGGCGATGGTCGACGGTTCACCATGACTGTCCGGCAGAACGGCGTCCAGATAACGGATCTCGCCCAGACAGTCGCAGCCGAGGGCCAGCGATGTCGTCATGTACCCAAGGCCCCACTCGCCGATGTCGTAGGCCGTCCGGCGGTAGTGGTCGAAGCTGGGATCCCGGTAGGGCACGATCATCTCGGCGAACGACATGCGGTAGGCGATGTCCCGCTCCGTGCCGTGGTCGTTGTACTTGACCTGATGGATCACCGGGCCTTCCCGGTAATTGAACGCCAGCCGGAAAGACCAGTTCTGCCAACGGATCACGTTGCCGTCGACCTCGAACGACGGGCCGTCGGGCTGGGTGATCTCCAGCGGCTTGATGTCCGTGCGCAGGGTCTGACCGGGAACCAGATCCGGTTCGTACTCGCCCATCACCGGTGCGGGCGCCGCCACCGAATCGGCCCGGTCGATCTCCAGCAGTTCCATCGTGTTCATGTCGACGATCAACTTCATGCCGGAAACCGGGTTGGCGTAGGGATTGCCGGTGGGTGTGGAGCGCACCCAGATGTCCGCCCAGCCCAGACGCTTGTCCTTGTACTTCTCCGGCATCACCGCGGCGCCGTAGGTCCAGACGTCGATGCACACCAGGTCGAGGTCGGTGAGCCCGCGCTCGGCCAGCGCGGCCACCACCCGGGGATCCGCCTTCATCGCGACATCGCAGTCATGCCACTCGTCGACCGTGAAGTTGGGCGTGACGCCGGGAACGTGGTCGAACGAGACCACGGAGTCGACACCGTCCTCGGCGAGGTCGACGAGCGCCTCGTACGCCTTGTTGTCCGCCCGGTCCCACAGCACCGACAGCGATCGCCGGTTGATCGGGTCGCCCTCACGCCAGGCGAGGACCGTTTCCTTGGTCGGCTCGTCGAGGGTGATCGAAGCGAATCTGCGGGAGGGAATCAGGTCGCCCGACGCCCGCAGCGCGGCGGTCGTGCGAGTGAATTCCTCGGTGCTGAGCGAGTCGAGTGGATGACGGGACACGTACGAACTCCTCGGGACGCAGCTGCAGTGGTCGTTTGGCCTCGGCCCGGCGCAGGATCACCGGTGATCCGATCGTGACGACCGTAGCGTTTCCCGGACGTATCGGCATCAGGCGCAACACGTGCTGTCCGGCCGCCCGGTGCTTGCGTCAGGCGGTGCCGCCGGTGATGATCGTCCGGAGGGGCGTCGCCCGGTAGGGCGCTCTTGTCGCGGGAACATTCCCGCCGGCGAACATCGTCACCCATCCCGCCGGACCAACCTTCAGGAGAGCAGTCGGTGCCCAAGCCGTTGACCGTGACCCAGCAGTACGACTCCCCGGCGTCCGCCGTCTTTGCGTTGTTCAACGATCCGGATTTCATCGCCGGCCGGCTCGAGGACTCCGGTGCACCTGATGCCAAGGTGATGACGGTCGACAGTTCCGCCGACGGCGTCAAGATCGTCACCCGGCAGTCCATCCCGGCATCCGTGCTGCCGTCGATGGTGGCCTCGATGATCCAGGGCGACCCGGCCACCGAACGCACCGAGGACTGGCGGGTCGACGGGGACACTTACGTCGCCGACTTCTCGGTGATCGTCAAGGGTGCGCCGGCCACCATCAAGGGCACCATGACCCTGTCCCCCGCCGGTGAAGGATCGACCCTCGTCGTCGACGGTCAGGCGGCCGTGCCGATCCCGCTGTTCGGTTCCAAGATCGAAGCCGTGATCGCCGAGCAGATCGGTGCGCTGCTGGCGAGCGAGGAGACTTACACCCGCTCCAAGTTGGTCTGAGCCCAGACCGCCGTGCCTGATGACCACCGCTATGTGCTGACGCTGAGCTGCCCGGACAGCACCGGCATCGTCGCGAGGATCACCACATTCCTGGCCGACATCGGCGGTTGGATCACCGAAGCCGCGTACCACTCCGACGACGAATCCGGCCGGTTCTTCACCCGGCAGGAGATCCGGGCCGACTCGGTGGACTTCGACGCGGCCGAGCTGCGTCGACGGTTCGCCGTCATCGCCGGAGATCTGGATGCCGATTCCTGGCAGGTCAACGACACCACCGACCGCAAGACGGTCGTCCTGCTGGTGTCGAAGGAGGGCCACTGCCTGTACGAACTGCTCTCCCGCTGGCACTCCGGCGAGATGGCGGCCGACATCGGGGTGGTGATCGGCAATCACACCGAGCTGGAACCGGTTGCCAAGCTCTTCGGACTGCCGTTCCGGCACATCCCGGTGCCACGCGACGATGCCGGCAAAGCCGCCGCCTTCGAGGAGATCAGGCGGGAGGTGGACGCCCACGATCCGGATGCGATCGTGCTGGCCAGGTACATGCAGGTGATCCCGCCCGAGCTGTGCCGCGCGTGGGAGGGCCGGCTGATCAACATCCACCACGGCTTCCTGCCGTCATTCCGGGGTGCCCGGCCCTACCACCAGGCATTCGTTCGCGGGGTCAAGATGATCGGCGCGACCTGCCATTACGTCAGTGCCGAACTGGACGCGGGCCCGATCATCGAGCAGGACGTGATCCGGGTCGATCACGCGGACTCACCCGGTCACATGGTCCGCCTCGGCCGGGACATCGAGAAGGCCGTGCTGGCCAAGGGATTGAGTTACCACCTGCAGAACAGGGTGTTGCGGGACGGACTTCGCACGATCGTGTTCGCCTGACTCCGCAAGGGTGACACCGGGTGACACGGTCCGATCCCGCACCCCGCGCAGCGACAACTCCACTCACCCGAGTCGACGGTCGGGAATGCCCGTCGACCTCGTCACGTTGCCAGCAGTGGAGCAGGGGGCGACGATGAGAAGAACCCTGCACGGCGAAATACCCTGATCGGGCACGGACACTGTCGGGCACGGAAACAGAGAGGTTCCGGGGCGCATTCTGCGGGCACCATCCGCTGGCCCCGGTTCTCCAGACTCACAGGATGGACAACCATGACCGGCGAACCGGGCGAGCTGTACGAGTTGCACCTGGAGCGGGGTGAGATCGAGCTGCTCGCCGAACCGGTCCTGATCATCGCGCTCGACGGGTACATCGATGCCGGTTCGGGCGTGAAGCTCGCCGTCGACCACCTGCTGTCCAACCTGGAGCACACCGTCGTCGGCACCTTCGACGTCGACCAGCTGATCGATTACCGTGCCCGCCGACCCACCCTGACCTTCCAGTCGAATGCCTTCACCGACTACCAGGCGCCGGAGCTGCTGGTTCATCAGCTGACCGACACCGACGGAACCTCGTTCCTGCTGCTTTCCGGTCCCGAGCCCGACAGCCAGTGGGAGCGCTTCGTGGCCGCCGTCGGTCAGGTCGCGGACCGGTTCGCGGTCCGGTTGACCGTCGGCCTGATGGCGATACCGATGGGTGTGCCGCACACCCGGCCCACCGGGATGTCCTCGCACGCCACCCGCAAGGGGCTGCTCCCCGAGCAGGAGGACTGGCTCGGCACCATCCAGGTCCCGGGACATGCCGTCGGGCTGCTGGAGTACCGCTTCGGGCAGGCCGGTCGGGACACCATCGGCTTCGCGGCCCACGTGCCGCACTACATCGCGCGATCCGACTACCCGGAAACCGCCCGCACCCTGATCCAGGCGACCGCCGACGCCACCGGCCTGCTGCTGCCGACCAGCGGCCTGGACTCGGCCGCCGCCACCGTTCGCGAAGAGCTGGCCAAGCAGGTGGCCGAGAACTCCGAGGTGGCGGAGATCGTCCAGGCCCTCGAGCAGCAGTACGACGCCTACGTCTCGGCAACCGGGCGCGGCCTGCTGGCCCAATCGGCACCGCTGCCGACAGCCGACGAGCTGGGTGCCCAGTTCGAGGCGTTCCTGGCCGATCGGGAACGCCCCGGCAGTTGACGTGGTGGGAGCCCGGACGCACGATGGCGCAGCGGGTTTCGGTGGAACTGCGACGTCGGTGCGGCCGTGCTCGCGCTGGACGGCGTCAGCGCGGCATCGGCGTCTGCCGAACCGGTAACGCCGTCACGTGCGGGCGCACCGCTCCGTAGCACCGCGCCGTGATCGACAGGGTGCTTTCCCGGCGTAGGGTGCCGCCTTGTGGTGAACGAGAATCCGCGCCTGATGCTCCCGGTCAAGGAGCACGGGCCCGTCCGCGCGATCGGCACCCGCGTTTTCGTCGCCGTGATGTGCGTGGTGATCACCACGACGGTGGTCTACCTGGAACGGGCCGACTACCGCGACCTCGAGGGAACCATCGATTCCTGGCTCGACGCCCTCTACTACGCCACCGTCACGCTGTCGACGACCGGGTACGGCGACATCACACCGGTGTCCGACTCGGCACGGCTGACCAACATCCTGATCATCACGCCATTGCGCTTCGTATTCCTGATCGTGCTGGTCGGCACGACCATCGAGGTGCTCACCGAACGAAGCCGCCAGCAATTCCGCACCAACCGCTGGAGGAAGCGCGTGAAGAAGCACACCGTCGTGATCGGGTACGGCATGAAGGGCCGTTCCGCTGTGTCTGCACTGATCGACCAGGGCTACCCGGCCGACCACATCGTCGTGGTCGATCCCGATGGCGGCAACATCAAGGCGGCCACCGGTGACGGCTGCGTCGGCGTGCTCGGCGATGCACGGCGCGAGGAGGTGCTGCGTCAGGCCGCTGTGCCCAACGCGCACCGGATCATCGTGGCCGCGGATCGCGACGACACCAGCGTGCTGGTCACCCTGACCTGCCGGCGACTCGCGCCCACCGCCACCATCGCGGCGGCGGCCCGGGAGGAACAGAACATCGCAGTGTTGCGGCAGGGCGGCGCCGATGTGGTCATCCCCACCGCTGAATCGGCGGGGCGATTGCTGGGTCTGTCGATCATCGCGCCGAACGCCGGTGAGGTGATCGAAGACCTGCTGGAGCCGATCGCCGGCCTGCAGATCTCCGAACGCGAGGTGCGGCCGGAGGATGTCGGGCTCTCCCCCGCCCGGCTCACCGCCCGCGGCGAGATCGTGCTGACGGTCATCCGCAACGGCGTCGCCCACCGATTCGACTCCGGCGGCGTCAAGGTCTTCCAACCCGGGGACAAGATCGTGGTGATCAGGGCGAACGCCGACAACCCGGACCCGGGCAGCGCCCGGTCGCGCAACCGCCGCCCCCAGGTGACCGACACCGCAGTGCTGGGCGACCGGTCCAGCCTGCCGCCCAGCTAGCCCCGGCTCGATTGCCCGAACAGAGAAGCGCCTGTTACCAGGCGGTCTCACCGCAGGAGCTGTGATCGGCCGGCTCCACCTGCAAAGTGGCGTGATCGATGTGATGCGAGCTGGCCAACACCTTGGTGGCCGCATCGAGAACGGCATGGTTGTCCGCGTCGGGCGCCGAAACCAGGTGCGCGGTGGCCACATTCATCCCGGAGGTCAGTGCCCAGAGGTGCAGGTCGTGCACCTCGATCACGCCGGGCACAGCGGCGAGATCGGCTTCGACGGCCGCCGGGTCGACGCCTTCGGGTGCGTGCTGGCCGAGTACCCGCAGCACCGAGCGACCGAGTCCGAACGCGCGGATCAACACGAAGACCCCGATGATCACCGCGACCACGACGTCCCAGACCGAGGATCCGGTCCAGCTGATCAGCAGGCCGGCGATCAGCACGCCGACCGACCCCGCCGCATCGCCCAGCACCTCGAGGTAGGCCCCGCGGATGTTGATCGACTGCTTCGACCCGGTCCGCAGCAGCACCAGACCGACGGCGTTCACCGCGAGCCCGATCAGGCCGACGATCACCATGGGCGTGGATGACACGTCCGGGTCAGTGCCCATCCGGGAGATGGCCTCGTAGACGATGAAGGCCCCGACCCCGACCATCAGCAGCACGGCGAAACCGGCGGCAAACACCTCCGAGCGGTACCGGCCGTAGGTGCGCCGGCCCGATCCGTCCGGTCGACCGGCGATCTGCGTCGCCACCAGCGACGCCCCGAGTGCCAGCACGTCGGTCGCCATGTGCCCGGCATCGGCGACCAGCGCCAACGAGCCGGACGAGCAGGCCGACCACCAGCTCCACCACAAAGAAGGCCGCAGTCAGGGCGAAGGTGATCGCGAGCCGGCCCCGGAACCCGTGCGAACCAGGCTTGGCGGCGACCTGATCGGGGCTGGACCCACCGGCCCCGTCGGCGCCGTGGGGATGACCGCCACCGCCTCCGTGGTTGTGGCCGATCACCGGGACACCACCGCGGGAGCACCCGAAGCCACACCGTCGTCGGCGGCCTCCTCGTCGTCCAGACCGGGATGGCTGCTGTGCTGCCAGGACACCGTCAGCAACTCGGCGACGTGATCGTCGGCCACCCGGTAGTGCACGGTGCGTCCGTCGCGGCGACCGACCACCACCCCAGCCGTCCGCAGCAGCCGGAGTGCGGCCGACACCGTTGTCTGGGTGGTCGCGGTGGCCGTGGCGATGTCGAGGACGCGCAGATCCGGTGATTCCAGCAGGGCGTAAGAGGATGCGGCACCGGGTCGGATCGCCGAGCAACTTGAACATGTCCGCCACCCGGTCGACCCCGGGGTCGCCTGGATCGACCGGCCCGGTCGCCAACGAGCCCGTTCCGGGCACCTGCCGGTCGATCGCCTGAAATCTGGTCCCCACGGTCATCCCCACCCACCAACGTATGAATATGTGTTCATACGTTGACACGAAGTGCCCCCTCGTTGTCAAAGGTGGTGATCACTTGTTCGGACAGGGCATGATGGTGCCGCTGCCGACTTCACCTGAGGAGGTCCGTGTGACCACTTTCGACGCCGACGCGAAGAACGACCTCGGTCATACGACCGACGGCAGGGTGACGGCTGCGGACAACGGAAGCCGTTCCTCCGACCCTGTCGACAATGCACCGGATGCGGTAGCAATGTCCGAATCAGCCCTGGCTGAGGCGGCCCGGAAGGTCGCCGACAACCCCGAGGTCAAACTCGCCCTGCAGGCCGTCGTCGACCTGGCGATGGCCAACTGCGAATGCGAGGGGGCCAGCGTCACCCTGGTCGGCGCCAACGGCGGGGCCGAATCGACGGCGACGTCCAGCAATCTGATCGAGAAGGCCGACGATCTGCAGTACGCCTATGACGAGGGACCGTGTCTGCGGGCGGCCGAGGACGGCGGCGCCTTCCTGATCCTGGACACCCGCACCGATCCGCGGTTTCCGGTCTGGGGACCCGACGTGGCCAACCTCGGCCTCAACAGCGTCCTGAGCATCCACCTGTTCACCGATCACCGGATCCTCGGCGCCCTGAACCTCTATTACGAGTCCCATGACGACTTCACCTCTGACGAGGTCGAGGTGGCCAAAGTGGTTGCTGCACATGCTTCGGTCGCACTGGCCAAGCTCAGGTCGGAGCGGGACCTGTGGCGGGCAATCGACTCCCGACACCTGATCGGCCAGGCGCAGGGCATCCTGATGGAACGGTTCAAACTCGGCCCGGAGAAAGCATTCTCGGTCTTGCGCCGGTACTCGCAACAGCACAACGTCAAACTGCACGAGGTCGCCGGCGAACTGATCCGGACGGGAAAGCTGCCCGCTGGACCCATCCCGCCGCCGGGCCCGAACGATCAGTGATCACCGGCTGAACCCCGCTACAGCCCGTCGTACTCTTCGGGTCAGCGCTCGATGGAAGTGCGCAGCTTGTCGGCAATCGTCCGGAGCCAGCGGGATACCTGCATCTGGCTGACCCCGATCTCGGAGCCGATCCGAGCCTGCGACCAGCCCTCCTCGAAGCGCATCCGGACGACCTCGCGTTCGCGGTCGGTCAGGGTGGCGAGCAACCGCTGCACGGTCACCTTGTCCTCGACGTGCCGGAGCTCCGGATCGTCCTCGCCCCATCCGAGGGCAAGCGCCAAGCCGAGACCCTGTCCCTCGTCCAGGGAGCGCGGGCGGCAGCAGGCGCCGGCCGTCCTGGCCTCGTCGATGTCCCGGGTGCTCGCTCCGGTGACGTCGGCCAACTCCGCATCCGTGGGACCGGAGCCGTCCCGGTGCCGATAGGTCTGTTCTGCCTCATTGATCGCGGCCCGCAGTTCCTGGATGCGACGCGGCGGACGGACCAGCCAGGAGTGGTCGCGGAAGTACCGCTTGATCTCACCGACCACCGTCGGCACCGCGAACTGCAGGAAATCCTCGCTGAGCCCTGGCTGCCAGCGACGGACGGCCTTGACCAGGCCGAGAAAGGCCAGCTGTTCGAGATCACAACGCTCGACGCCGCGCCCGGAATAGCGACCGGCCAGCGACCGCGCCACGGGCAGGTATTCGGTCACCACCTGCCTGCGCAGTCGCTGCTGTTCGGCCGGCTCACGGCAACTGGCCGTCCGCTCGAGGAGGTCACGAACCCGCAGCGCGCGTTCACCGGTGGGGGCGGCAGCGATCGTCGGGCTTGACGCCGGGCGCTGTCTCGGGAGTACCGCGGTCTGCGACGGAATACCAGCAGAATCAAAGTCATCAGGTGGCACAGGAATCTCCCCGAAATATCAGGTGCTTTCCTGGCGCCTCTTCTGGACCAGACCTCCATAACATCACACCGAGCACGGAGTTTCAAATGAAACCGAATGGGAATTTGCGGCCGGTCGCGGTTGTTCAGCGTCGTGGTGACGCCACGTGACCAATTCGACGATGGTTCACCAGGAAGCATCGCTCGTCTACCAACGCAGCGTGTGCGGCGACGTGACGTCCGCGATGATGTCAGCGTCGCCGAGCGACCGGCATCATGGGACGCGGAGACTCGGACGTCAGCTTCCAGCCCGCCCCTTCAGCCCACCAGCCGGGGTTCCCGACCGAACCGGAGTCGTCATATGGCCAACCCTCGAACCTTGATCCTGCTGCGACATGCGGCGGCCGGGAACGCGCCGCGCGATCATGATCGCCCGCTGACCCAGCGACGGAAACCGGGATGCGGCGGCCGCGGGCGACTGGATCCGCGAGCACGTTCCCTCGGTGGATGCCGTGCTGTGCTCGACGGCGGTTCGGACCAGACAGACGCTGGCCGCCACCCGGATCCAGGCGCCGGCCATCTTCGCCGACGAGCTCTACGGCGGCGACATCGACGACATCCTCGGTCAGGTCGCCCTGCTTCCGGAATCCGCGCACACAGTGCTGGTGGTGGGACACGCCCCGGGGATTCCCTCCGTGGCCCACGAGTTGGCCACCGTCGCCGAGCTGGCTGCCGATGGGCGGAGCGGGCCCGAGGCCGATGGTGACGGGCCGACGCCGAGCCCCGAACTCCAATCGCTGCGATCGTTCTCGGCGTGTGCGCTGGCGGTGCTGAGCACCGACGCGACCTGGGTGCAGCTGCCGGAACGCGGAGCGGGCCTGGTCACCGTTCGTCATCCCGATCGGTGACGACGCCTTCCCTGCCCGAAGGATTCGTCTTCGGCACGGCCGGTTCGGCCTACCAACTGGAGGGGGCGGCCGCAGTCGGCGGGCGGACGCCGTCGATGTGGGACGTGTTCGGCGCGCTTCCCGGGCGCATCGCCGACGGCAGCACCGCGGACGTCGCGGTCGACCACTACCACCGCTGGGAAGCTGACCTCGCCCTGCTCGCCGAGCTCGGCGTCGGCGCCTCTCGGATGTCGTTGTCCTGGTCGCGGATCCAGCCGAAAGGGGCCGGGCCGGCCAATCCGGCGGGACTGGCGTTCTACGACCGGGTGATCGACGGCCTGCTCGAGCACGGGATCGCGCCGTTCGTCGGGCTGCACCACTGGGACATGCCGCTGGAGGTCATGGAGCGCGGCGGCTGGCTGGCCAGGGAAACCACCGACGCCTTCGCCGACTACGTGGCACTGGCGGCGGACGCCTTCGGCGACCGGGTCGACTCCTGGTCGACACTGACCGATCCGCTGGTGCAAACCGCATACGGGTACGCGCTCGGCATCGACGCCCCCGGGCTGACGCTGCTGGGCGGGGCGTTCCAGGCGACCCATCACCAACTGCTGGCCCACGGCAGGGCCGTCGAGATCCTCCGGCAGCGAACCCGCGGATCGGTCGGCATCGTCAACCATCACACCACCGTTTCACCGGCCGGACGATCGGCCGCCGATCGCACCGCTGCCCGGTTCTACGACGCCTATCACAATCACCAATTCACCGATCCCATCCTCGCCGGAGAATATCCGGCGACCATTCTGACAATGCCCGGAGCGGCCGCCGATGTGATTCGGGACGGGGATCTTCAGCTCATTTCCGCGCCCTTGGATTTTTATGGGGTCAGCTATTCCCACCCCACGGTGATTGCCGCGGTTCCGGACAACGCCTCGATTCCGTTCTCCCTGGAGGTGCCGTCCGGTGCGCGGCTGACCGATGCCGGTTGGCCGATCCACCCGGCGTCGCTGACCTCGGTCCTGGTCGACCTGCACCGCCGGTATCCGGCGTTACCTCCGGTCTTCGTCACCGGTGCCGGCGGGGCCTTCGACGACCGGACCGGCGCTGGCGAAGTCCTGCCCGACAGCGACCGGATCGCCTTTCTCGATGACCATCTCGATGCCGTTGCGGCAGCCGTCGAGCAGGGTTGCGACGTCCGTGGCTACTTCCACTGGTCGCTGCTCGACTCGTGGGAGTGGGCAGAAGGTTTCAGCCGGCATTTCGGCCTGGTCCGGGTTGACCAGGACACCCTCGACCGGGAGCCGAGGGCGTCCTTCGCGCACTACCGCGAACTGATCCGTCGCGCCGGGTCAACGCACCTGGATGAAGATCCCGTTGCTGTCGACGCCGGACACGTTGTTGTCGTCGGCCGGGTCGTACGTCGCGACGAACTCGTAGGTGTCCTTGGGCAGGTTGCGCGGGACGACCCAGATGAAGATGCCGCTGGTGAGTGGAACGGTCTTGACCACGACACCGTCCTGCTTGATCAGCACGTTGCCTTTGGCCGGCTGGCCATTGTTGAGCACCACCGCGCCGAACAGCAGGGCCGGCAGGAACGGGTTCTGCCGGTACTGCGTCTTGGTCGCCAGCAGAATGGCGGTAGAGGTCGCCTTGTTCACGGTCACCGCGACCGCGGCCGAATCCGCAGCCGGGGTCTCGGTCGAACCCGAGTACTTGGCCACCACGCTGTAGTCCCCGGCCGGGGTGTCCGACGGCAGGGTGTACGTGGCCTGGCCGTTGCTGACCGGCGCCGATCCCAGCGTCTGGGACCCGCTGACGAAATCGACTGTTCCGGTGACCGGCGCGCTGCCGGACGAGGTGACGGTTGCGGTCAGCGTCACCGTGTTGGGCGAGCCGTAGATCTGGCTCGCCGCAGGACGCGGCGAGGGTGACGGTCGTGGTCACCACCTGCAGCGGAACGTCGTCACCGTGCCGGTGTTGTTACCGGTGATCGTCACCGTTTGCGAATCCGACCCTGCACCGCAGCGGGGAGGACGAATGACACCGAGGCCTTGCCGTACTCGTCGAAGATGTCGGTGCCGATGGTGTTGTCGACCGCGAAATCGCCCACCGCCACATTGCCGACCTTGACCGACACCGAGGTGTCCTTCTTGTCGGCTGCCGTCGAGAAGGCGAGCGACGACAGGTTGAACGCAACGGTCTGGCCGGTCAGGTACTGCGCAGGCGCACCGGCCGGGAAGCTGACGCCCACCGATCGTTGGGTGTAGTCGACGGCAACGGGAGTGTTGTCGGCCATGTAGTCGACCATCGCCTGGAGGTCCACCTGTCCGGTGTCCCGCTTGTCAGCGCCGGTGGCGAAGGCCCCGAAGTTGTCGCCACCGGAGGCCAGGAACGAGTTGACCGTCACGGAGTAACTGCCCGCGCGGTCGATGGCCGCACCGTTCAACCACATCTGGGTGATGCGGGATCCGGCAGCGGCCGCCGGGTCATAGGTGTAGGTGAACCCCTTTGAAATGCCCAGCCGCAGGAACGGTCGGGCAGCGCCGGTCGGCTGCCACTGCTGTTCCAGCGCCTGCTTGATCTGGGCACCGGTGAGCTCCATGTTGACCAGCGTGTTGGCGAACGGCTGCACCACGGCCGCTTGCTGATAGGTGAGGGGAGCGGGATATGGAGGGGTGCCGGGCTTCCCGATCATGTCCTGACGCAGACCACCGGGATTCATGAACGCAATCTCAGATTCGAATTCCGCTGTGTCGTCGGCTTGCTTGCGCTGCACTTCCGCGACCAGGTTGCCGAGAGTCGATTCACCGCCGCGGTTCTCGGTGGTGCCGTTGGCCAGCTTCGCGCGGTTGAACGGGCCGCCGATCTGGCCCAGTTCGACAGCGCCGAGCACCGCTGCATTGTTGGTGGCAGCCGTCACGATCGCGGCGACTGCCGGATCTGCCGGGTAGTTCGGGGGGAACGTCGGGTTCGTCGACGGCGGAACCGGCGGGACCTGAGTGGTCAACGGCAGCAGGTTCTGGGTGCACCGCCTGAACCTGGCCGGACACCGGTTCCACCTGGAACAGCAGCTGATTCAGGTTGTAGCCGTATTGTCCGGCGGACACCACGGGCCGGTTCTTCACGATCCGCGCCGGATCGGCCGCCCATTGCGCGACCGGGATCGAGTGGTTGTAGGCCAGGTGGGTGTGACCGGAGATGATGGCGTCGATGTTGCCGTCGGCGCCGTTGACAATCCGGCCGAAGTCCGATGCGGGGTCGGTCGCCGAGGCGAGCGCAGTGGTCGCGGCGCCCTCGTGCACGAGCAGCACGACGATGTCGGCACCCTGTGCCTTGAGGGCGTCGGCGGTGCGGTTGGCGGCGACCACTGGCGCTTCGATTTCCAAACCCTCGATGCCGGCCGGCGAGACCAGCTCCGGCAGGTGATCGGTGACGGCGCCGACGAAACCAACTCGCACGTCGCCGAAATCCTCGACCCAGGACTCGGGCAGAGCCGGCGAACTGTCCGCGGCGTTGCGAACGTTGGCACCCAGGTAGGCCCAGGCGGCCCCACCCTTCGGGTTGGTGACGGCGTCGTATGGCGCCATCACCCGGTTGACCAGATCGTCGTACCCCTGGTCGAACTCGTGGTTGCCTACGGCTGACACCTCGAGGCCCGCGGCGTTCAGGGCGTCGATGGTGGGCTTGTCCTTGTCGATGAACGACTCGAAGGTGGAAGCACCGATCAGATCGCCGGCCGCGGCGAAAACGGTATCCGGATATTGAGCGCGGAGTTGGTGAACGGCACCGGACAGCACGGCCGCGCCGGCTTCGACTCCGTTGACACCGATCCGTCCGTGGAAGTCGTTGATGCCCAGCACCTGGACGGTCACCGGGTCCGCGCCGTGGGCGGCGATCGGCGCCGCTACCAGCGAGCCCGCCACCAGGGCGACGATCCCGATCGACCCGATCATCTTCTTGCGCAACGTGCTCACGTCAGGAACTCCGTTCACCCGGTCGGACGCCACGAGGGCCGGCTCGGCGCAAGTGGACTATTCACGGCCAGCAGCATGTGTGGATCGTGTGAACGTAGGCGAGCTTGCGGTGAACGTCCAGTCACATCGAGCAACTAGGCCGTGACATCCCTTTTGCCGGTTTCATCTGTCCGGACTCACCGGTGGGCGGCGCCGAACTCATCCAGGAATGCTTTCAGGTTCGCGAACAGGGCGGGGCCGGCAGCCAGGCAGCCGGTGGGTGCCCCGGTCGGGGTGACGGTGGCGAACGAGGCACCGGCCTCGCGAGCGATCAGTCCACCGGCCGCGACATCCCAGGCTTGGACACCCTCTTCGAAGTAGCCGTCCACCGACCCCGCGGCGACGGCGCAGAGATCCAGTGCGGCGGAACCGATCCGGCGGATGTCCCGCACCCGCGGCAGCAAGGTTGCCATCAGCGCGCCCTGATTGCGGCGCCGCTCGACCTCGTAGCCGAACCCGGTCGCCAGCAACGCCCGATCCATCGAAACGGGGTCCTTGACGCGCAGCGGATGGCCGTCCAGCGCCGCGCCGCCGCCGCGGATCGCCCGGTAGGTGCGCCCGTTGGTCGGGTTGTGCACCACCCCCACCAGGGCTCCCTCGGCATCCTCCACCGCGACACTGACCGAGAAGTTGTCGAGCTGATAGAGGTAGTTCACCGTCCCGTCGAGCGGGTCGATCACCCAGCGCAGCCCGGACGTCGATTCCCTGGCGGCGCCCTCCTCGCCGAGCAGGCCGTCGGCCGGCCGTTCGTCGGTGATCAGGTCGACCAGGATCCGCTCGGCCGCGCGATCGGCATCCGACACCGGGTCGTTGACCGACGTCTTGCTGTCCAGTCCCTCGACATGGCCGTACCGGGCCATCAGCTCGACCCCAGCGGCCGTTGCGCCACGAAGCGCCAGGTCGAGCAGGGCCGCGGTGTCGTGCTGCTGGGTCATCGGATCGTCCTTCGGATCGGCAATCAGTCGGAGTGCAGGGCTGCGTCCGCCGGCCCCGCGGCCCAGCGGGTGAAGGTGACCTGGAGTCCGTCCCGCTCGGGAGCGCAGCAGAAGGGACCGGCAAAGGCGACCGCGTCCGGATCGATCGGCGCCAGACGCAGCAATCTCCACGGGTCATCGGCGGTCCGGATCCGCATGGTCAGCGCCGTCCCGGTGCGACTGGCCCGCACCGTGACCTCGGTACCAGCCCACTCCGGCACCGGCCCGACCGACCAGTCCGACATACCGTCGGTGACCACGGCGGACGCCTGGAGAGCGCCATCGGAGAACTCCACACCGGCTTTGGTCCAACGGGTCTCGTCGATTCGCACCATGATGCCCGCCTGGTCGAACTGCTGGTCGAAATCGGCGATGAACGACACCTCGACGGCCCAGCCGTCCGGCAGGTCGCTCAACAAGGCGTGCGCGCCGTCCCGGACGAATCCGTACGACGTCGTCCGCCAGGCGTCGCTCCCGCGGGCCGCGGTGAGCACCAATCTGCCCTGGGAGATGCCGACATGGGGCGGGCGGTTCAGCCACCAACCCTGCCGCCAGGGAATCGAGCGCAGGGCGTTCACGAAGCAGCAGCCTGCCACACGGCGGGCCGACGCCCTGATTACCCTGCCTGGTCATGGACCTTCGCATCTTCACCGAACCCCAGCAGGGCGCCTCCCACGCGGATCTGCTGGCCGTCGCCCGGGCCACCCGTGACGGCGGCTTCTCGGCCTTCTTCCGCTCCGACCACGTGTTGTCGATGGGTGATCGCTCCGGGCTGCCCGGGCCGTCGGAATCCTTCGTCAACCTCGGCGCGATCGCGGCCCAGGTGCCCGACATCCGGCTGGGCACCCTGGTCACGTCGGCCACCTTCCGGCATCCGTCGATGACCGCCATCGCGGTCGCCCAGGTGGACGACATCTCCGGTGGACGAATGGAACTGGGCATCGGCAGTGGCTGGTACGAAACGGAACACCGCGCCTATGGCCTGGACTTCGGCTCGAGCTTCGGCGAGCGGTTCGACCGGCTGACCGAGCAACTGCAGATCATCACCGGCCTCTGGGCGACGCCGATCGGCGAGCAGTTCGACCACGCCGGCAGCCATTACACGCTGGCCGGTGCGCCGGGGCTGCCCAAACCGATCCAGACGGATGCGACCGGCACCCCGCGGGTCCCGATCATCATCGGAGGTCACGGCCCGCGCCGAACCCCGGCGCTGGCAGCACGTTTCGCCGACGAGTTCAACGTCGGATTCTCCGACTACGACGTCAGCACCACTCAACTCGGCCGGGTCAGGGCCGCCTGCGAGACCGCCGACCGGGATCCGGGATCGCTGGTCTACTCGGTCGCGAACGTGGTCTGCGTCGGGTCGGACGAGGCGGAGTTCCGGCGGCGGGCGGCGAACATCGGCCGGGAGCCATCGGAACTGCGGTCGAGCCCGTTCGCCGGCACGGTCGACGAGGTCGTCGACAACATGGGCACATGGGCCGGCGGCGGCGTTCAACGCTGCTACCTGCAGGTGCTGGACCTGGCCGACCTCGATCACCTTGCGCTGCTCGGTGCGCAGGTGCTGCCGGCCGTCCGGGAGCTGTGACCTTTCGGGTCAGATCGGGTTGGCAAGGCCCTCGATCACCTCGGCGCCGGGCAGTCTGCCCAACACGGCGCCGTCGATGACGATCTTCGAGCCGCGAATTCCTGATCCGATGACCACCGGTCCCGCGGCTGCGACGGCGGCATCGATCAGCACCGGCCAACCCTCCGGCAGCCCGATCGGGGTGATCCCGCCGTACTCCATGCCGGTCACCTCGACCGCATCCGCCATTGCGGCGAACGACACCTTGCGCACATCCATTCGACGCCGCACCACCCCGTTGACGTCGGCGCGGGTGGTGGCCAGCACGACAGCGGCGGCCCACCGCTGTTCGCCGGCCCGCTTGCCGGACACCACCACACAGTTCGCCGACACGTCGAGCCCGACGTCATAGGCCGCACAGAACGCCGCGGTGTCCGCGAGCTCGGCATCGATCGGTGCGACGTACACCCGGTCCGCACCCTCGAATCCCTCGAGAGCGGCGACCACCGGCGGGGCCAGCAGATCGGGGCGGTCGACGCCTTCTCGGTCGCGAGGCTGCCCAGCGTTGTCAGTTCAGTCATGAGGACACCCTGCCAGCCCGGACCCGGTCGTCCCGCCCACCCACTGGAGGGTGGTTCGGCCAGAAATCGTCATCAAACAGACATATTGGATCCTGCAACGTGATCCCCGGTGACCCGTCTTGAGCTGTACCAGGGATCGTCCGGTGGGGATCCCGAGGTCCGGCATCAGATCCGAGGGTCATCATGCACAAAGCCGTCTTCTCGTTGGTCCTGATCGGGACGTCACTGCTCCTGGTCATGGGGTGCAGCGTTCCGCAATCTGGAATTCCCTCGGCGCCAACGACTCTCAAGATGCTGCACCGGACGCACCCGGCACTCCCGGTCGCGGAGCCCACCGTGTCGATGCAGGGCGTGTCGACGAAGGGCGTTTCGGAGAAGGGCGGGACGACGAGGCTCGGGACGACCGACCGGTGGCATCGCCGGACGAACCGGCGGCCACGCAGGTCCCGCCGCCCGGGCCGACGACGTTCGCGGTCCAGACCGTCGTGATCGTGGTCAGCACGGCGCCCGGCACCGAACCTGGCTCGCCCTCGAAGACCGGACCGGCGACGACGATCACCGTCACACCGACCCCGGTCCCGAGCGAGACCTCCCCGACCAGCGCCTGATCCGCGGACGACCGAGCCGACCCCGAGATCCGGATCCGGTTGTCACCTCGACCTCGCTCGACACCTCCGACTTCGCTATCGGAGGACCGCCGGCAGCACGGCCGCCGGCGTGTGACACCGGCACCACCGGGAGCAGGGACAATGATCCGGTGAGTACCTCCCTGAAGATCGGCCAGTACCCGGTGTGGCCACCGGTGGTGCTGGCGCCGATGGCGGGAATCACCAATTCGTCGTTCCGTTCGCTGTGCCGCGAGTTCGGAGCCGGGCTGTACGTCTGCGAGATGATCACCACCCGCGCGCTGGTGGCCGGCGACCCGAAGACCAGGGAGATGATCCGGTTCGGCCCGGAGGAGTCGCCGCGATCGGTGCAGCTCTACGGCGTCGACCCGGTCGTCGTCGGGCAGGCGGTCCGCATCGTCGTCGAGGAGGACCTCGCCGATCACATCGATCTGAACTTCGGCTGCCCCGTTCCCAAGGTCACCCGCAAGGGCGGCGGGTCGGCGTTGCCCTACAAGCGGCGGCTGTTCGAATCCATCGTCCGCACTGCCGTCGAGGTCGCGGCCGAGGCCCACATCCCGGTGACGGTCAAGATGCGCATCGGCATCGACCCCGAGCACATCACCTACACCGACGCCGGTCGGATCGCCGAGGACTGCGGGGTCGCCGCCGTCGCCCTGCACGGCCGCACCGCCATCCAGCACTACTCGGGCACGGCCGACTGGGACGCCATCGGCACCCTGAAACAGCTGGTGACCAGCATCCCGGTCCTCGGCAACGGCGACATCTTCGCCGCCTCCGATGCGCTGGAGATGATCGCCCAGACCGGCTGCGACGGCGTCGTCGTCGGACGCGGTTGCCAGGGCCGGCCGTGGCTCTTCGCCGAACTGGCGGCCGCGTTCGAGGGCCGACCGGCCCCGACCCCGCCGGATCTCCGCGCGGTGGCCGCCATCCTGCGCCGGCACGCCGAACTGCTCTGCGCCGAGATGGGTCCCGATCGGGGCATGCGTGACCTGCGCAAACACATCGCCTGGTACCTCAAGGGGTTCGCTGCGGGATCGGAGCCACGCCGGCTGCTCGGCATGGTGTCGACCCTGGACGAACTCGACACCCTGCTCGTCCGGGCTCGATCTCGACCAGCCCTTCCCCACTGCCGGTGACGGGCCACGCGGACGGCAGGGATCGCCGCAGCGACGCGTCGCGCTGCCGCACGGCTGGCTGGACGATCCCGAATCCGAGGTGGTTCCGGAGGGTGCGGAACTCGATGACGGCGGCGGATAGCCGATGACCGGCCCTCCCGGGCCGCGGTCGGCATCCTTGCGCTCGCGCTGCTCGCCGCAGGTCTTTCCGCGTGCACGTCGGACGGCCCACCGGCGGACCGCGCAGCGACCGTGACGACCGCGGGGCAGGGCGTCACCCGGGGCGGACGTGCCATCCGAGGACGAAGCGGCGATCCGCGCGAACCATCGACGGCGTGAACGCCACCGCAAGCGGGCCGGTGGGGGACCAACGGTCCGCGCTGTCGGCCGTCGTCGATCCCAGCGCTGGCCTCGGCCCTCGATCAGTGCCCGACCGCGACCAGCACGCTGCGCTTCGAACCGGTCTACCGCGACCTACGGGCGGTCCCCGGATGGACGGCACCCAGTGGACCGCTGACCGGGACGGTGTACGCGCTACCCAGCCTGGTGCGGATCTATACCGGTGACCGGGTCACCGGGACCGACCTGACCACCCTGCACCTCGGCGTCCAAGAGGGTGAGGCCTACCTCACACCCCTGTGCGTGGGGTGAACGGCCGACTGGTTGATGCGTCATTCGAGTGGCCCGGATGAACTGACCATCGGAACTGGCACCCCGATCGAGCACGTTCGTCCATCGCTTGGCCCACACCGTCGGTTAACCGCGACTGTCCGTACCATCAGGAATCGCGACAGAGTCGGTAGCGACACGCCGAATGGCGCGGCGATTCAGGGGACGACAAGATCATCCCAGCTGACACACCGCCCCAATACGAGCAGTTCGAGAACACGAAGGAGGTCGCGTGAGCGACGAGCCGCGCGACCAGACCGGACCCTCGTCCGCCGCGACCCCGACCCCCGAACCCACCCGCCCGGCGACCGAGCGGTCGTCGCCCGCGCACCGGGCTGGCTCCGGCCGGCATCAGTTGCTCATCGCGGGCCGGATCGCGGTCGCGCTGGTGGCGGTGATCGTGCTCGCCGCAACCGGCTGGGAGTGGGCGATCAAGTCCCGCGCGGACGCCGGGATCATCTCGCGCAGTGTTCAGGCCATCGTCACCGACGACACGAACATCGCCACCGCGACCGGAACCGCCGCACCCTCCGGGTCGTACGCGCCGGAGAACATCCTGCTGCTCGGGTCCGACACCAGATCGGGCGACAACGGGAACGAGGGCAACACCGACGCCTCGACCAATGACGGCGTCGCCAACTCGGACACCCAGATGATCGCGCACATCAGCGCCGACCGGCAGCACGTCACGGTGCTGTCCATCCCCCGCGACACCATGATCGACGCGCCGACCTGCAACGAGTGGGACGCGGCGACCGGTCAGCTTTCCGATTCGGTGTATCCGGTCAGTGAGGGCGACCGCTGGCACATCAATTCCGCCTACTCCGTCGGTGGGCCGCAATGCTCGGTCCGGGCCATCCAGGACCTCACCGGTCTGAAGATCGACCGGGTGATCGGCATCGATTTCGCCGGCTTCCAGAACATGGTGGACGCCCTGGGCGGCATCACGGTGAACGCCTGCGGACCGATCATCGACGCCGAACTGAACACCGTGATGGCACAGGGCGGCGTCCAGGTCATCGGCGGTCAGCAGGCCCTCGACCTGGTCCGGGCCCGCAAGGTGCAGGGCGACACGGACTCGGACCTGGCGCGGATCCGGCGGCAGCAGATCGTGCTGTCCTCGATCCTGCAGCAGGTCACCAGCGCCGGGACCCTGCTGAACCCGGCGACCCTGGACGCGTTCCTGACGGCGTTCGTGCAGAACACCTTCACCGACAACGTCACCATCGACGACCTGGTCACCCTGGCGCAGTCGTTCGGCACCCTGGATCCCAGCCGGGTCACCTTCTTCACTCTGCCGACGGTGCCCAGCAGCAGCGACCCGGACGCCCTCGACGTCGACGAGGGCAAGGCGCAGGCGGTCTTCGATGCGCTGGTCAACGACCAGCCGTTGCCCGGCGAACCGGCGGCCACCGAGACCCCGAGCACTCCTGCCACTCCGGCGCCGAGCACGGCGCAGAGCGCACCGGACAGTGCCGTGACGATCGACCCGAGCACGATCGACCTGGCCATCCTGAACGTCAGCGGCCGCACCGGTGTGGCCACCGACGCGATGGAACAGCTGAACGGCATCGGTTTCGCGGTGACCGAGGACAACCTGCTGGCCCCCGAACAGGACAACCAGGACGGCGTCACCGTCGCCTACGATCCCGCCGATCCGGAAAATCTGGCGGCAGCGCTGACCGTCGCTGCCGCTGTGCCCGGCGCGACGCTGGTGCCGACCGACGGTCTGGGCGGGCAGATCCAGCTGCTGCTCGGCGCATCCTTCGACGGGACCGTGCAGTCCGTTGCGGTCGGATCGACCGTCACCGGCACGTTGGCCGAAACGAGCGGCGGTGCCCAGACGGGCGCATCGACGGCAGCAAGCCTGAGCTCGGGCGAGCTGGCGTCGGTGAACGCCGGCGAGGCGCTCTGCGCCTGACCCGGCGGAACCCACGCCGGCCGGGATGCCACCTGGAATGGCAAACCTCCGCCGCCCGTTCACCCCGTGTTCATCGTGGAAGGCGGTATCGGCCGGTCGCAGGTTCTATTGTTGAGTCATGCGACAGGCCTACCAAACCCGTCTCGCTGACCTGGGCGAACACGGTGCATTGATGTGCCAGGTCGCCAGCGACGCGCTCCGTGACGCCACCAAGGCCCTGCTCGACGCCGATCTCAGCCTGGCCGAGCAGGTCATCGCGTCCGACGTACGGCTCGACGAGATGCGCTCCAACGCCGAAAACGTCGCGCTCGAACTGCTCGCCCTCGAGGCACCGGTCGCCTCCGACCTGCGGACAGTGGTCTCGGCGATGTGGATCGTGGCGGACATGCAGCGGATGGGCGCCCTGGCGATCCATGTCGCCAAGGCGGCCCGACGACGCCATCCGGCGCATGTCATCCCGGCCGACGTCCGCCCGATCGTCGAGCGGATGGGTCGGGTCGGCGTCCACCTGGCCGATCAGGCCGGGATCGTGCTGCGCGAACGCGACGTCGACCTGGCCCGGCAGCTCGAGGTCGAGGACGACCTGATGGACGACCTGCAGCGCGAGCTCTTCGCCGCCCTGCTGGCGCCGGGTTGGCGGCACGGTGTCGGACCTGCCGTCGACATCGCCCTGCTCGCCCGGTTCTACGAGCGGTTCGCCGACCACGCGGTCGCCATCGCCCGCCGGGTGGTCTTCCTGGTCACCGGAGAGAACGTCGGCGGCGACACCACGCCTGCGCTGAGCTCCCCCGAACGCTGAGCCTGCTCGAATTCGACCCGCCGGCCGACGCTGACTGGCCGGCGGGCCAGCCTGGTTGATCCTGCCCCGGACATGCCGTTGTCCCCGACGCCCCCGCCAGCCGGGAACGTCAGGGACAACAGGGTTCTGGGCTTACGGAAGACCGACCGCGACCTCGCACCCGTCAGCGGGGAGCAGGACGTCGGCGACGACCTGCGGACCACCGTTGGCGTTGTCGACACCCGCCCCGCAGCGCAGGCTGTCGTCGCCGGCCTCGCCGCGGAGGGCGTCGTTGCCGTTGCCGCCCTCCAGGGTGTCATTGCTGTCACCGCCGTAGAGCTGGTCGGCACCCTCGTCGCCGTAGATGGTGTCGATGGAGCCGCCGCCGGTGAGAATGTCACTGCCGTCACCACCGGACACCCAGTCCGCGCCGTTCCCGCCGGTGATGACGTCGTTCCCGCCCCCACCGCAGACCACGTCGTTGCCGTTGCCGGCCTGGATGGAGTCGGCTCCCGCTGTGCCCAGGATGACGTCCACCCCGGGGCTGTCTGTCGGGACCACGACCGACTGGTTGATGGTGACCACCAGCCCGTTGCAGGTGAGGACGGCGGCCGACGAGGCCGCGGCCGGCTGGGCGATGACCGCGCCCAGGATGGCCATGCCGAACAATCCGGCGGAGAACAGTCCCGCCGTGCGTTTGAAAGATCTTGTGTGCATGGAATTCCCCTTGTCGATATGACTCGAAATGTCGCGTGGGTCAGCGATTCTGGAGCCCACGGTTACTCGTTGCCGATCTTGATCTTGATCTCGATCGACCATTTGATCTTGGCGCCGCCGTTGGCAGCGGCGGCCTGCAGATCGCCGGCCCACCTGGACTCCAGGGTGTGGACCTGAGCGTCGGTGAGGCCCAGCTGCGGTGGGATCCGGACGACGATCGGTCCGGTTCTCGTTTCGGTACTCATGGCAGAAACCCTTCTTTCGACATTCGTGGATGGGTGCGGCAACCCCACTTCGTCGGGAAGGCCAAAGCCCGACTCGGGTCACCGGACGCCCCGTCGAGGAGCGCGAGCGTGGAGGTCGACGCTGGCCGATCGGTCCAGCACTTCCGCGACTCGCGATCTCTTGAGGTCGTTGGAAGGACCATCCCGGAGGGGTGTTAATCGAGCGCTAATCCGGCGCTGACAATTGGTCGGACGCATCGGATGATTACCGGCGCAGCAAAGAGCGCCGGAACCCAGCTGCGGGATCCGGCGCCGTCAGCGCCGCGGGTGAATCAGCCGAAGCGACCGGAGATGTAGTCCTCGGTCGCCCTCTGGGTGGGATTGGAGAAGATCTTGGCGGTCTCGTCGTACTCGACGAGCTTCCCGGGCTGGCCGACGCCGGCAAGGTTGAAGAACGCGGTCCGGTCCGAGACGCGAGCGGCCTGCTGCATGTTGTGGGTGACGATCACGATGGTGTAGGTGGCCTTGAGCTCGGTGATCAGGTCCTCGATGGCCAGGGTGGAGATCGGGTCGAGCGCCGAGCAGGGTTCGTCCATCAGCAGCACCGAGGGCTCGACGGCGATCGCCCTGGCAATGCAGAGGCGTTGCTGTTGCCCGCCGGAGAGGCTCGCGCCGGGCCGGTTCAGTCGATGCTTGACCTCTTCCCACAGGTTCGAACGACGCAGCGACCGTTCGACGATGTCGTCCAGCTGGCCCTTGTTCTTCTTGCTGCCGGCGATCTTGTAGCCGGCGATGACGTTGTCGTAGATCGACATCGTCGGGAACGGGTTCGCCTTCTGGAAGACCATGCCGACGGTGCGGCGGACGTTCACCGGATCCACGCCCGGTCCGTACAGGTCTTCACCGTCGAGCAGCACCTTGCCACTGACCCGGCCACCGGGAATGACCTCGTGCATCCGGTTCAGGATCCGCAGGAACGTCGACTTACCGCACCCGGAAGGTCCGATGAACGCGGTGACGGACAACGGCGCGATCTTGATCGAGGCGCCCTCGATCGCGAGGAAATCGCTGTAGTACACGTTGACGTCTTCGACGTCGATGCGTTTGGCCATATCGGTTCAGAACCTTCTGTTGTGCCGGCGAGAGCGGTCACCGGCAGGGATCACCGGTCAGTGGGTCTTCGGGCGGGCCAACCGGGCCAGCAACCTGGCGCCGACGTTGAGGATGAGCACCAGCAGCACCAGGGTCAGCGCGGCACCCCAGGCGCGGGCTTCGGTGAGGTCGTTGGAGGTGGTGCCGGACCGCTTGCCCAACTGGTCCCACACCATCATCGGCAGTGTTGCCTGATCGCCGGAGAACGGGTTGAAGTTGATCCGAGCGGTGTAGCCGACCAGCAGGATGAGCGGCGCCGTCTCCCCCGCCACCCGGGCGATCGCCAGCAGCGACGATGTGATCAGCCCCGACATCGCCGTCGGCAGAACGACTTTCACAATCGTCCGCCATTTCGGCACACCAAGCGCGTAGGACGCCTCCCGCAGGTCTCTCGGCACCAGCTTGAGCATCTCCTCCGACGCCCGCACCGACACCGGAACCATCAGGATCGCCAGTGCGATCGCCCCGGCCGCCCCGAACGGGCGCATCCCGAACCCGAGCAACAGGAACGTGTAGACGAACAAACCGGCCACGATCGAGGGCACGCCGGTCATCACGTCGACGAAGAAGGTCACCGCCTTGGCGAACTTTCCCCGCCCGTACTCCACCAGGTAGATCGCGGTGAGGATCCCGATCGGCAACGCGATCACCGCCGCGATCAACACCAACTCGAGGGTGCCGACCAGGGCGTGGTACAGACCACCACCGTCCTGCCGGCTGGTCACCCCGTTCATCGACTTGAGGAAGAAGTCGGCGCTGAAGACCGACACCCCCTTGATCCCGATGTAGCCCAGGATCAGCACCAGCGGGACGATCGCCGCCACGAACGACGAATAGATCAGCGTCGTGGCGAACCGGTCCTTCGCCCGGCGACGACCCTCGACCGAGAACGACCACGCGGTCAGGATGACGATGAACAGCACCGCAGCGGTGAAGAACGCGGTGTACCAACCGGTCCAGTCGAGCAGCGACCGCAGGCCGAGGGCCAGCACGACGGCGCCGGCACCGGCTCCGTACGGAGCCCATTTGGGCAATCGCGCCCCGACCAGATCGGACTTCTTGTTCGGGACACCGGGCGTTCGGGCAGCGGTCGCTGCGTTCGAGGGGCGGCTCATGCCGTGAACTCCTTCCGGCGGGCGATCACGATGCGCGCGATCGAATTCACGGCCAGCGTGATCAGGAACAGGAAGAGACCGGCGGCGATCAACGCCGCGATCGCCACCGGCGACCCGCCCGCTTCGCCGAACTTCAACGCGATGGTGGCCGCAAAGGTGTCGCCACCCGGTTCGGTGAGATGCCAGTTGATCCGGAACCCCGAGTTCAACACCAGAGCCACCGCGATCGTCTCGCCGAGCGCGCGGCCCAGACCCAGCATCGCCGCCGAGATCATCCCGGCCCGGCCGAACGGCAGCACCGCGGTCCGGATCATCTCCCATTTCGTCGCACCCAGCGCCCAGGCAGCGTCCACGGTCTCCTGCGGGACCTGCAGGAACACCTCCCGGCAGACCGCCGACACGATCGGGATGATCATGATCGCCAGCACGATCCCGGCGATCAGCAGGGACTTCCCGAACTGACCGGCCGAGGTCGCAACGGGATTGTCGAAGATCGGGATCCAGCCGAAGTACACCGACAACCACTGCTGGAAGCCCTGGGTCTGCGGGATCAGGAAATACAGGCCCCACATGCCGAACACCAGGGACGGCACCGCGGCCAGCAGGTCGACCGTCGCACCGAGTGCGGTCGCGGCCCGCCGGCTCGCGTAATGCGAGATGAACAACGCGATACCGATCGCGATCGGCACGGCGATGATCATCGCGATGAAGGCGGCGACCACGGTGCCGAAGAACACCGCCGCCATTCCGAACACCGGCGGGCTGCCCTGCGGATTCCAGGTCTGGGTGGTGAACAGATTGCCGGAGTTGCCGGTGAACGCCGGAATCGCCTTCCAGATCAGGAAGATCGCGATCGCCGCCATCACCCCCAGGAGCAGGCCACCCGACCCCGCGGCGAGTGCCTTGAACACCCTGTCGCCGATCCGCTCGGAGCGCCCGGCGACGCCTGCCTCCAGGCGACCATCGGGCGTCCTCGATCCCGGTGGGTCGATCCGGTCGGCACTGTCCGGCTGGTTGGACCCGATCGGCAACGCCCCGGGAACTCCAAGGGCGGCGACCTCGAATTGATCGTCGGTCATCGGGTGATCACCCGTTGTCTCGGCCGAGTCTCCCCGACCCGTTCCTGGCGTGCGGACGGAAGGCTCACCAATTCATGGTGACCCATCCTTGAAGATGAACACACGGTGAATCGGCCGTTAGTGGAACTGCGGGATGATCAAATAGAGCCCGTACAGCACCAAGAGCCCCGAAACACCGATGCAGGCATACCCGGCCACCCTGGCGACGGGCGACGGGCGTCCGCCCGCGGTGCGCGCCCCGCCGGAGGTCAGCGCGGCGACTCCGAGGGAGAAGACACCGACGATCGCCAGTGCGGCGACGACGGTGGTGACCGCGACCAGCAGCAGTGCGCTCCAGTTGATCGTCATCGGGTTGACCCTTCGTGCGCGATACGGGGGATGTCGGTGACGCGGCTGGTGTCGGCGCGCAGGCGATGGACGGTCATGCCGGGATCGTCGCCTTCTCGGGATTGATGGTGACCTCGGCCGAGTCGTTCACGTTCTCGCTCGACACCGGGGCCCGCTTGGACACCGCATAAATTGCTCCCGCACCCGCGAGCAGTGCCGCGAAGACGATGATGACCCCGAGAGTCCCGGTCAACGCGATGGCCGCGGCGGCGCCACCGACCAGCGCAGCGGCGGGCAGGGTGAGCAGCCAGCCGTACAGCATCTTGCGAGCGGTGGTCCAGCGGACCTTTGCCAGTCGCCTGCCCACCCCGGACCCGAGGATGGAGCCGGAGCAGACCTGCGTCGTCGAGAGCCCGAAGCCCATGTGTGACGAGGCGAGAATGGCTGCTGCGGAGGTGGTCTCGGCGGCGAAGCCCTGCGGTGCCTTGATGTCGACGAGGCCCTTGCCCATCGTTCGCATGATCCGCCAGCCACCGGAGTAGGTGCCGAGGCCGATCGCGATCCCGGCTGCGGCGACCACCCAGAACTGTGGACCGGTGCCGGACTCCTGGTAGCCGGCCGTGATCAGCACCAGGGTGATCACGCCCATGGTCTTCTGCCCGTCGGAGGTGCCGTGGGCGAGCGCGACCATCGACGCCGAGACCGTTTGGGCGCGCCGGAACCACCCGGAGCCGGGTTCCTGATCCGCCCGCTTGATCATCTTGTAGAGCAGGAAGGTGGCCAGGCCCGCGGCCAGACCGGCGACCAGCGGTGCCATCACAGCGGGCAGCAGAATCTTCGAGACCACCACCGAGAAGTTCACTCCGGAGACGCCTGCGCCGATCAGCACGGCGCCGATCAGCCCGCCGAACAATGCGTGCGATGAGCTGGACGGCAGCCCGAACAGCCAGGTCATCAGATTCCAGAGAATGGCGCCGACCAGACCGGCGAAGATCATTGTCGGCGTCACCAGTGCGTCGTTCACGATGCCACCGGAGATGGTCTTGGCCACCTCCGTCGACAGGAACGCGCCGGCCACGTTCAGGATGGCCGCGACCAGCACTGCGACCTTGGGTTTCAGCGCACCCGTCGCGACCGAGGTTGCCATCGCGTTGGCACTGTCGTGGAAACCGTTGGTGAAGTCGAAGAACAGTGCCGTGATGATCACGATCGACACGATGAACAGGGTGGTCGACATGGGCGTGTCGCTTTTCGTTCGAAGTGGGACGCGGCGGTGGACCCGTTCACGCCCAGCGTCAGCGCTGACGGCCAGCGCAACGTAACGGCGCAAGGTGAACAGAGAGTGAACAAACCGGACGAACCTTTGTAGATCGACGCACGTCCGGTCTTCATCCGGCAACGGGGGGTCGCGATCGGGGTGTTTGGTTTTGCGGCCTGAGGCTCGGGCATGTCCGTGGCCATGGAAAAGTCCCCGTTGATGGCCCGTCGGGGTACCCGGCACGGCAGATCGATGTCTCGCGCGCCGGAGACAGTGCGCGGTCCGGAACGTGGCCGCGGTGGCAGTGAGCGGAGCCGGAACGGGAGCTGCAGGAAGTGCGCTGGACCGGAACCGTGCGTCGTTGGGCGGACGTAGACGAGGACTAGGCGGTAAGCGGCTGTGATCGGGTCGGCTGTCGGTGTCGACTGCTAGCTTTGTGGGTATGGACATCAGTTCGATTGCCTCCGCGGAGCAGGCGAAAGCCGTCGCGGAATCGATGATGTCCGGGATGCGGCAACTCCGCGACGCGCCCTACTACAAATTCAGCCGCGACGACCTCCTGGAAACCGGGCGGCATGCTGGAATCCCTGAGCCGCGCCCTGTACGCCGCGCAGGTCCGGTGGGTCGGCGAAGTCGAAGACAGCGGCGTCGCCGCCGAGCTGTCCTGCTCCTCGACCCGGGTACTGCTACGAGACGTCCTGCGGATCAGTTCGGGTGATGCAGCCGACCGGGTCCGGGCAGCGAAACTGACGCAGCAGCGGGAACCGATCAGCGGCGGCGAGATCCCCCCACAACTACCCATCGTCGGCGCCGCCCTGGACGCCGGCGACATCGGTCAGGGCCACGTCGCGGTCATCACCAAAGCATTCACCGGATGGCCCCGCACCGTCGACCAGCACACCGCCGACCAAGTCGAACAACTCCTCGTCGACCAAGCCCACGAGATCGACCCCGGGCAACTCAACAAGGTCGCGCAACGACTCGACGACATCATGAACCCCGACGGACACGCACCCGACGAGCGGGACCCCGCATCCAGAACCGAATTCCGGCTCGGCACCCGGAACGCCCACACCGGGCTGACCCCGTTCACCGGCACCTTCACCGACGAAGGCGTGGAGATCTTCCGGCAAGCCACCTTCGCCCTCGCGAAACCGGTCCTCGACGAGAACGGCGTTAAGGATCCGCGGTCACCCGCGAACCGGCTCGCCCAAGCACACGTCGAGGTGCTCCGCGCCTACCTGGACGCAAGGTTCCGGATCCAGCGTCGGCGGGCACGTCCCGCACGTCACGATGACCATCAACTTCGACACCATCACCCGGCAACTCAGTGATGCGACCCTGAGCCATGGCGGACCTGTCAGCGTCGGGATGGCCCGCCGGATCCTGTGCGACGCCCGAATCCTGCCCGCCGTCCTCAACGGCGCCTCCACCATCCTGGACGTCGGTCGCAGCCAGCGGCTCTTCCCACCCCACCTCCGGGACGCACTCGTGCTCCGCGACGGGGGCTGCGCCTGGCCCGGCTGCGACCGACCCGCCGGCATGACCCAAGCCCACCACATCATCAGCTGGCTCGACGGCGGACCCACCTCACTCGCCAACGGTGTCCTGTTATGCCTGTACCACCACCAACAAGCACATTCGACAGAATGGAACATCCGGATCGGACCCGATGGACGGCCCGAATTCATTCCCCCACCATGGATCGACCCCCACCAACAACCCCGCCGAAACCATCACCACCACCCACTGCAGCAATAAGCCGATGGCGTCACCTGGCAGACAGGGGCGCCCGAGTTGACCGCGACAGCTCCGACAGCCGTCTCACCTGTTGGTGCCGTGAGCATGAGGCCGACCAGGTCACGCACTACAGGTGACGGATCACAGCTGGCGTGTCACGCACGACAGGCGATCGACCACGGCTGACGGGTCACGCACGACAGGTGTCGGATCACGGCTCACGGAACATGCCTGCTGGGTCAGGTGACGCTGGGATGCCCCGGCAACGGCACTCCGGACCAGGCCACTGAGATCTGCGCCTGCAGCCACTGCTTCTCGAACCAGAGCGCGTCAGATTGTTCGTGCAGCTTGTCGAATACCCGCTGCAACTCGGTCGCTTCGCCGATGACATCGGCAATGCGGGCAGGCGGTGCGACGGCCGCCGGACGCAGCAGTGCGGCCGCGTTTCCGGCGGTCTCGGGCCGCAGCACCGCGAGATCGTACGCGCAGCGTGCGGACGTCGCCGCAAAGGCTGAGCACCACGTCGGTCAGCCGGTCGATCATCGTCCGCAGCATCACGATCTGCTCGACCGGATCCGGCAGGCTGATGGCGATCCGCGGCGGGGACGGCGGTCGGCTGCCGGCGGCGGAACAGTCCCATCGCTGCACGCTCCGTGACCACATCGTCGAGGCACCGCTGGCGCAGCCTGACAGGACAACGACGGAGCCACATTTCGTATCGTCGGCCGCCCACCGGGCTCGGCCGCGCTGGTCGGGCCAGTCTACGACCGCAAACAAGAGGTGCCCCGGTCGTGCGGCAGCCCTGACCACCCGGGCCGACTTGGTCTCGAGCGCACCCCGACCGGATCGGCCAGCTCGGCCGATCGGCCAGCCGACGATCGGCCAGCCCGCGATCGATCAGCCCGCGATCGATCAGCCCGCGATCGATCAGCCGACGAGACCGGCGGTCAACAGGTATCCGACAGTCACCGCGGCGATTCCCGCGGCCACGCTGCCGAACAGGTTGGCGCAAGCAGCGGTGAAGGCTCGGCGTTCGGCCAACTGAGCCGTCTCGTAGGAGAGCGTCGAGTAGGTGGTCAGTGCCCCGCACAGGCCGGTCCCGAGCAGCACGCCGACCGGGGTCGACTCGGCTCCGACCATCGCCGCACCGGCCAGCAGACCGATGATCGCCGACCCGGCGACGTTCACCGCGAAGATCCCCCACGGGAAGCGCGATGCCAGATGCAGCCGGGCCCACCGGTCGGCCAGGTAGCGCAGCGGCGCTCCGACGACGGCGCCGGCCACCACCAGCAGGTAGTCGACGGCCATCAGCGTTCCCAGCCGAACGCGATGGCCAGCCGGCGCATCCCGACCATGCCGACGAAGACCGCCACCATCGCCCCGACCGCGGTGAGCGAGAGATAGCCGAGCGCCTGGCCAGGGTGGCCGGTGCGGACCAGCTGGAGAATGTCCAGGCTGTAGGTCGAGAACGTGGTGAACCCGCCGAGGACACCGGTTCCGACCAGCGGCCGAATCAGCTGGTGGGTGGTTCGCAGCTCGGTGATGATCACCATGAAGGCGCCGATCACCAGACAACCGACCAGGTTGACCAGCAGCACCGTGGTGGGAAAGGTGCCGATCGGGTTGGGCCAGATCAGTGTCGCCTGGTACCGCAGCAGCGAACCGATCGCTCCGCCGAGCGCGACCACCCCGAGCACCGCGGCCAGTTCACGACCCGGCGGCGGATGGGCCGACGGCGATGCCGCGCTCACCGCGCGACCGGCTCCGCCCGCGCGTAGACGACGTTGCTCAGGAAGGTGGTGAAGCCGAACCGTTCGTACAGTCGGCGGGCCCGATCGTTGTCACCCTCGACGTAGAGCATCACGGTCTCAAGGCCCCGACGGCGAAGGTGATCGAGTCCGATCTCGGTGAGCGGAGTGCCAAGACCCCGGATCCCGGCCTCGGGGTCGACACCCAGCACATAGATCTCGCCGATCGGGCCTGCTGCCCGTCGCCGGGATCGGGTTGCCCGGGATCGGGGCCGGGATCGGGTTGCCCGGGATCGGGATGGCCGGGATCGGGTTGGCCGGGATTGGGGTCGGTGGGATGGACCTTGGTCCAGTGGAACCCCAGCACCTGCTCGGGTCCGTCCCCGGTGGTGACCGCGAGGAAGAAGCCGGCCGGATCGAACCATTCCTGGGCCATTTCGCCCCGCAGGCCCGCCAGGTCGAGCCGACCCTGCTCGGGGTGCCAGGCGAACGCCCTGGCGTTGACGGCGAGAAACGCCTCCTCGTCCTGGCCCGGCACGAAGGTACGCAGCCGCACCCCCGGCGGTAGCCGGTGCTCCGGCGCGAGGCACGTCCTGCCCCGGAGGCGTCGTCCGACGCATCTGGAGCAGCACCCGCCCGCGAACCAGACCGAGTCGGTCGGCGACCGCAGCCGCACCGGGCAAGTCCCCGTAGGCCCACACCGCACCCTGACGGTCGAGGGCGGCAGCGACCAGCGTCGATCCCAGCCCCTGACGACGATCCGCGGGGTGCACGACCACCTCGGCCGGATCATCGGCAACGGCGACCGCCACGCGCGACCGGTCGCGGATCCGGTCGTGGGCGCCGGTCTGATCGGAGATGGTGAGCACCTCGGCGCCGCCGGCCGTGAGCGCGTCCAGCACGTGCCCGGACACCGCGGTGACCCCGTCCATCGACGGCCGCAGCGGAAACCAGATTCCTGATGTCGGGCACGATCGGCGGCCGCAGCGGGCTTCCAGCCCCCGGTCGACCGGCCACCGTCGAGGGGCCGGGAGCTCACGCCGGAGTGCCGGCGGACTCGTCCCGGAGCACGGTTCTGGACGGCGGGACCATCTTGTAGCCGACGTTGCGGACGGTACCGATCAACGCCTCGTGCTCGGCGCCGAGCTTGGCGCGCAACCGCCGGACGTGCACGTCGACGGTCCTGGTGCCGCCGAAGAAGTCGTAGCCCCAGACCTCGGTGACCAGCTGCTCCCTGGTGAACACCCGACCCGGGTGCTGCGCCAGGAACTTCAGCAGCTCGAACTCCTTGTAGGTCAGCTCGAGCGGCCGGCCCCGCAGTCGCGCCGTGTAGGTGTCCTCTTCGATGGTCAGATCGCCCAGGCTGATCAGGCCGGAATTCGCCGAACTCGTCGTCCTGGCGGCCAGCAGCCGGAGCCGGGCATGGACCTCTGCCGGTCCCGCCGAAGAGAGCACCACATCTGAAACGCCCCATTCGGGACCGATCGCGACCATGCCGCCCTCGGTCACGATGGCCAGGATCGACACGGCCAGGCCGTCCGCACCGAGCAACCGGCACAGGGTGCGGGCCGCCGCAAGGTCGTGCCGGGCATCGAGCAGGAGCAGATCATAGGGACCCGAGGTGACCAGCGAGGCGGCCTCCGGTGCCGCAGAACGGATGCGAACCGGTAGCAGATCGACGGCGGGAAGGACCGACGCTGGAGTCGGGTCGGTGGTCAGCAGCAGGAGTTCCATTCATCTCCTCCTCATCTGCAGGTCATCGACGCCCGAAGTCTAAAGCGGGCGGCGGCGCGGGGCGAAGCGTGGGGTCACGGCTGTTCATGTGGCGGGCGGACATGAAAGTGCAACTAACCTTGGGAATTACCAGGTGGATGTGACGCATGGGTAACAGCGGCGTGTCTCCAGCGGCGGCACGCCACGGAAGTCACAGCGACCCGATCAGGACAGGTGACAACGTTAGCGGCCAGACCGGATCGAATCGGACCATGCGTCGTCCCCGGATCGGCGCGCACCGACGGGCGCCCTCCGACGATCAGACGCTGCAGCTCGGCCCGGGGTTGCGCGGCACCGCACTGCATTGCCGCACCGCCGACGGGGTGGACCTGGCCGGAGTGCATCTACCAGGGCCGCGAAGCCGCCCGGCGTTCGTCATCGGTCACGGCTTCACCCACGGTCTTCGCGAGCCGGCGACCAGGGCCGTGCTGGCCGCCTTCGCCCGGCACGGCGGGGTGGCGGCGGCGGACTTCCGCGGGCACGGCCGATCCGGTGGCCGTTCTTCGGTCGGTCGGGACGAGACGCTGGATCTGGATGCCGTGGTGCGCTGGACCCGCGATCAGGGGTACCGCCGGGTCGTCGTCGTCGGGTTCTCGATGGGCGCCGCCATCGCGCTGCGGCACGCCGCCGTCGGTTCGGCCCCGGGCGATGCGGTGGTCTCGGTGTCCTCACCGTCCCGCTGGTACATCCGGGAGAGCGCGCCGATGCGCCGTGTCCAGTGGCTGTTGGAAAGCCCGTTCGGGCTACTGGTGGGTCGAGGGCTGGGTGTACGGCTGGGTGAGCCCTGGTTCGATCTGCCGGCAAGCCCGGTGGAGGCGGTCGGGATGATCTCCGCTCCGACCCTGCTGGTGCACGGCACGGCGGACGCGTACTTCCATCCGGGTCATGTGTTGACCCTGCAGCGCGCCTCATCGGGTGCGGAACTCTGGATCGAACCCGGAATGGGTCACGGCGAGACGGCAACCACGTCGGATCTGGTCGATCGGATCGCCTCCTGGTCGGCCGGAACCGGAATGAGCGTCGATCCGTCCTGACACACTGACCGGGTGCGCAAGTTCTTCATCGCCCTGATCGTGCTGGCAGCCCTGCTGCTCGCGGCGGACTTCGGAGCCCGCGCCTACGCCGAATCCCGGACGGCCGACGCGGTCCAGGCCGAACTCCGCCTGACGGCGGCCCCGGATGTCTCGATCGAGGGTTTCCCGTTCCTCTACCACGCTGTTCGGGGTGAATATCCGCAGGTCATCATGACCTCGTCGAACATCGACAACGGTCTGCTCCCGGGCATTCGCGCCGTCCTGACCCTTTCCCAGGTCACCCTGCCGCTGGGCGACGCGGTGTCGGGGAACACCTCCCAACTGGCCGCCCAGTCCACGGTGCTGCAGGTGTTGGTTCCGCTGTCCTCGTTGTCGGCGGCACTCGGTCAGACCAACCTGACGCTGTCGGCCGCGCCCGACGGCAGCCTTGCGGTGACCACCTCGGTGTCCGTGCTCGGTCAGCAGATCCCGCTGACCGGGACGGCGAACCTCGCCGTTGCCAACGACACCCTGACGTTGTCCGTCGGTTCGCTTTCCGCCGCCGGGGTCGACATCACGCCGGTGATCACCGCGGCCGCGAACAGCCTGGCCGGCGGGCTTTCCCGGTCGTTCCCGCTGTCCGGTCTGCCGTTCTCGGTGACCCAGGCCGACGTGTCCGTCGTCGGTGGCGACGTGGTGATCAGCGCGACCACCGGTCCGGTGCTGCTCTCCGACCTGCGGTGACGCCGGGCCGAACGTCCGGCCGAGCGCAACCCATTGGGCCGTATCGCAGACCGGGCCGGTCGCATAGCCTTCCTGAACCGGCCATCGGGAGGGGCGATGCCGAACGTCATCGCTGTGGGTGTGGACGGCTCTTCGCCGAGTGTGGTGGCGCTGCGCTGGGCGCTTCGCCTCGCCGCAATGCACGGCGCCGACCTGACCGCTGTCATCGCCCGTCCGCCGGGATCCGACCCCTCCCGGGACTCGGCCGAGCGAGCCCGCGTCCCGGACCGCCGAGATCGACGAGTACCTGGCGCAGGTCGGCCGGACGATCACCGAGACGGCGCAAGGCGCACCGGTCACCGTCGAGTCACTCGAGGGCAACCCCACGGAGGTCCTGCTCGCGGTCTCCGACCGGGTCGATCTGCTGGTGGTCGGTGGTCACGGATACAAGGGCTGGCGCCGGCATTTCGCGACGTCCGTCGCTGGTCAACTGGCCATCCGCACCCGCGCCGCGGTGTGTGTGGTCAGGGAGATCCGGGAACCTGCCGCGAGCCGGATCCTGGTCGGGCATGAGTCCGAGACAGGCTCTGCTGCAGCGCGATTCGCCGTTGCACAGGCCGCACGCAGCGGAGCGAGCGTCCTGATCGTGACCACCTGGCAGTACCCGAGGGACACCCGGGCCACCTCGCCGGAAGCGGCGACCATCCTCGAGGAGGGCGCCGCCGCCGCGCTGTACGAACTGACCCGCACGCTCCGGGCGGAATTCCCCACCGTGTCCATCGACACCGCGGTGCGACTGGGTCATCCCGTGGAGGTTCTCGCCGAACTGGCCGAGGACACGGACATGGTGGTGATCGGCACCCGCGAACATCGTCGGGTGTTCGGTGGCGGGCTGTTCGGTGGCGGGCTGGCCACCCTGGTGGTCGGTTCGGTGGCCATCGGGCTGCTGCGCCGGGTACAGACGCCGGTGGTGATCGTCCCGACGGAGGGATGAGCGGTATTTCGGTACCGAAGACGGCGGAGTATTCCCGTGGAAGATCGTCCGCTTTGTCACGATGCCGGGAGCTGGCGATTGGTCCGCTCGACTCGTCCCGGCTGCTACCGTTGTCTTCATGGGTCCCTTGCTGACGAGTCGGCGTGCCGTCGACCTCGTCCGCGTCGGCAGCGCGCTCTGTTGCGCTGTCCCTGGGTGCCCGTGTCCCTGCTGACCTGATCCGGCAGCAGCGCCACTTTCTCCCGACCCCGTGCGCCACCATGCGCCGGGTCGCGAATCCCCCACCGACCGCATCCTGACCGGTCACGGCACTCAGCGCAGTACAACTTCCGTCCCGACGTTCGCCGTCCCGGCGAGACCGTCATCCCCCGCAAGGAGCAGAGCATGAGCCGCGAGGACTCCCTCGTCACCACCGAATGGGCAGAGCAGAACCTGTCCACCCCGGGCCTGGTTTTCGTCGAGGTCGACGAAGACACCGCGGCCTACGACACCGGACACATCCCCGGCGCCGTGAAGATCAACTGGAAGACCGAACTGCAGGATGCGGTGCGTCGCGACTTCGTCGACCGCGCCGGCTTCGAGAAGCTGCTGTCCGCCAAGGGGATCTCGAACGACGACACCGTCGTGCTGTACGGCGGCAACAACAACTGGTTCGCGGCCTACGCCTACTGGTATTTCAAGCTGTACGGGCACCAGGACGTCAAGCTCATCGACGGCGGCCGCAAGAAGTGGGAACTGGACGGTCGCGCACTGGTGACCGACGTCGCCGACAGGGTCGAGACCACCTACAGCGCAACTGATCAGGACCTGTCGATCCGCGCCCTGCGGGATGAGGTCGTTGCGGCCATCGGCGTGCAGAACCTGGTCGACGTGCGCTCGCCCGATGAGTTCTCCGGCAAGCTGTTCGCCCCGGCGCACCTGCCGCAGGAGGCCGCGCAGCGCGCGGGCCACATCCCCACCGCGTTGAACGTGCCGTGGTCGAAGGCGGCCAACGAGGACGGCACCTTCAAGTCGGATTCCGAGCTGACCGAGCTGTACTCCTCGGTGGGGCTGCAGGACGACAAGGACACGATCGCCTACTGCCGGATCGGCGAGCGCTCCAGCCATACCTGGTTCGTGCTGACCGAGATTCTCGGCAAGAAGAACGTCAAGAACTACGACGGCTCGTGGACCGAATACGGCTCGCTGGTCGGCGTGCCGGTCGAGGTCGGCGCGTAAGCGTTCCGGCATCCGTCGGTTTCTCGATCCGAACTTTTGGCCTTCCCTGAACGAGAGGAACGTCCCATGTCTTGTGCCGCACCCGAACAGGGCTCCGATCTGCCCGCCGGCGTCGACATCGCCGAGCAATCCGTCGTCCAGGGGAAGGTGTGTGTCGGTACCGAACCGGTCGCCGGCGCCTTCGTCCGGTTGCTCGACTCCACCGGCGAATTCACCGCCGAGGTGGTGACCTCGCCGGCCGGCGACTTCCGGTTCTACGCCGCCCCCGGCTCCTGGACCGTGCGCGCGCTGTCCCGGGCCGGCAACGGCGAGGCCAGCGGAAAGGTCGAGCTGGGCATCAACCAACTCGACATCGTGCTGGTCTGATCGCTCGCGCCTGATCGACGCGTTCGCGAAACCCCGACCCGGCGTCGGATCTCCTGTTCAGATGACAGGAGGCAAGGCGCCGGGCCGGGGTTTTCGCGTGGGCGCGACCGCCGCGCGACATCCTGACCACCGGCCTGTGATGCTCGACCGACGTGCTGCCCGACACACCGGCTGCCGGCGACGGGCACGCTAGGCTGCCGGGGTGGAGATCTTCTTTACCGGCCTGTTGGTCGCAGTGGCGTTGTTGATCACGTGGTTCGCCATCTACGTGGTGTACCGGCTGGTGCACGAAGACAAGTGACCGAACCGACCAGCAACGGCAAGCACAACGGCGCGACCGCCGAGGAAATCGCGGGTCTGGTCAGCGCCGAGCGGACCGCCGGTGAGTACGTCCCGGTTCCCGACGCGACCCAGGTTCCCGATTCCGACTCCGACACCGTGCTGACCAGCGGGGACGCCGCGATCGCCGCAGCCGAGAAGCGTGCGGCCGTCACCCGCGGCCGGAATCTCGCCGATGTCGAACCACTTCCCATCCCGGCCGACACCGCCAACGTCCGGTCCGGGCCCGAGGTCAATCCGGCCTGCCTGTCGCTGCTGCCCCTGGTGGGCGTGTGGCGCGGCACCGGCCTGTTCGGCAACGATCCGGACGCCAAGGACCCGCAGTTCGGCCAGCAGATCACCATCGCCCATGACGGTCGGCCGTTCCTCACCTACGAATCGGTGACCTGGCTGCTCGGGCCCGACGGCGCCGTCACCGGTCCCGGGGCCCGCGAGGTCGGGCTTCTGGCGGCCGCAGGCCGACGGCTCCGTCGAGCTGATGGTGGCGCATTCCGAGGGCCGGATCGAGCTCTTCTACGGTCGTTCGCGCTCGGTGGCCAGCTGGGCGCTGTCCACCGATGCGGTGGTCCGCACCCCGACGGCGATCCCGGTCGTCGGCGCCACCAGGCTCTACGGGATCACCCCGGACGGTCGGCTGGCCTACGTCGAAGAGCGGGCGCACACCGACAGCGAATTGGCGCCGCACGCCTCGGCGGCGTTGGAACGGTTGGCGGGCTGAGCGGTTGGCGGGCTGAACTCAGCCAACCGATTGACACGACCTGAAGGGAATCGCGGTGAATCACCGTCGCATCGAACTGATCGTTGCCGCTGCCGCCACTGTTGCGGTGCTGTCGTCCTGCGGGTCGAGCAGCAGCACCGCCGGCAGTACCTCCGCAGCCGCCGCGAGCTCGGCGGGTGCGTCGGCCTCAGGTCTCGGCGGCAGCTTCGGGAGGGGCGTCGGCCGAGTGCGGTCCTGACGCGCTCCCGACGCTCGCGGCCGGCACGCTGACCATCGCCACCAGCGAGCCGGCGTTCGAACCGTGGATGGTCGACAACGACCCGAGCAACGGCAAGGGGTTCGAGTCCGCGGTCGCCTACGCGGTCGCCGAACAGCTCGGCTTCCCGGCCGACAAGGTGACCTGGACCCGGGTCGGCTTCGACGAGGCGATCGCCAAGCCCGGGGGTTTCGACTTCGACATCAACCAGTTCACCATCACCGACGACCGCAAGAAGGTCGTCGACTTCTCGTCCGGGTACTACACGGTCGCCCAGACCGTGATCACCGTCGACGGTTCGCCGATCAGCGGAGCCACCTCACTGGCCGAGCTCAAGGACGCCAAATTGGGCGCGATGAACGGCACCACCAGCCTGCAGGCGATCACCGCCACGATCGACCCGGCGACCGCGCCGCAGGTGTTCGACGACAACAGCCTGGCCGCGCAGGCCCTGCAGAACGGCCAGGTCGACGGTCTGGTGGTCGATCTGCCGACGGCGTTCTACATGACCGGCGCCCAGCTGGACAACGGCAAGGTGATCGGCCAGTTGAAGGCGCCGAGCGGCGACGCCGAGCAGCTCGGTCTGCTGCTGGCCAAGGACTCGGCGCTGACGGCCTGCGTCACCAGCGCAGTGGACGCGCTGCGTGCGGACGGCACGTTGGCCGCACTGGAGACCGAGTGGCTGGCCGGTAGCAGCACCGCACCCGTGCTCGGCTGACCGGGCCGCCGGTCCGCGCGATGGCAGAGCAGGGCAGGGACAGCTGGCAGCCATCTCCCATCGCGGTGCAGCGCACGGCATTCCGCCGGCGTCGGGCGCGGCGGTCGGTCGCGTTGGCGATCATCTCGACCGTTGTGGTCATCGCCGTGCTCGTGGTGCTGCTGGTGAACGCACCCGGATGGCCGCGGTTGCGCAGCACCTTCTTCGATGTCGGCTACGGCTGGCAGGTGTTGCCCGAGATCGCCGCCGGTCTCTGGCTGAACCTGCGGCTGATGGTGGTCTGCGAGATCGTGATCCTGGTCCTGGCGCTGGGCGTGGCGCTGATCAGATCGCTGCGCGGGCCGGTGTTCTTCCCACTGCGTGCGGCGGCAACCGTCTACGTCGACATCTTCCGCGGGCTGCCGCTGATCCTGGTGCTGCTGCTGCTCGGGTTCGGCATGCCCAGCCTGCGGCTGGACTGGCTGCCGTCGTCGGCGCTGTTCTGGGGCTGCGCTTCGCTGGTGCTGGTGTACGGCGCCTACGTGGCCGAGGTGCTGCGGGCCGGCATCAACTCCGTCCATCCCTCGCAGCGCGCTGCATCCCGCTCGCTGGGCCTGTCGCATGCCAAGACCATGCGCTTTGTCGTTGTGCCGCAGGCGTTCCGCCGGGTGCTGCCGGCGCTGATGAACGACCTGGTGTCGCTGCAGAAGGACACCGGCCTGATCTCGATCCTCGGCGTCGTCTACGACGCGGTGCTGGTGGCCAAGATCAACACCGCACAGACGTTCAACTACACCCCGTATGTGGTCGCCGGGCTGCTGTTCGTCTTCGTCACCGTCCCGATGACCCGGCTGACCGACTGGGTCGCGCAAGCGGCAGGGCTGGATCGGCGGCGGCACGGTATGAACACAGGCAAGACCGCGGGCTGCTGGAACTCGTCGGGAGTGCGAAAGTCCTACGGCGACAACGTCGTGCTGCGCGACCTGTCGTTGTCGGTCGACGAGCACCAGTGCGTGGCGCTGATCGGTGCGTCGGGGTCCGGGAAGTCGACGCTGCTGCGCTGCGTCAATCTGCTCGAGATCGTCGACGACGGGGTGATCACCCTGGAAGGTCGGGACATCACCGACCCGGTGGTCAGCGATCTGCACGCCGACGAGGTCCGGGCGCGGATCGGCATGGTGTTCCAGTCGTTCAACCTGTTTCCGCATCTGAGCGTGCTGGACAACATCACCCTCGCTCCGCGCCGGGTGCACGGTGTCGCCAAGGCCGAGGCCGAGACGCGACGCCCTGGCCATGTTGGAGCGGGTGGGGTTGGCGGACAAGGCAACTGCCCGCCCGGACGACCTGTCCGGCGGCCAGCAGCAGCGGGTGGCGATCGCGCGGGCGCTGGTGAACAAGCCGGTGCTGATGCTGTTCGACGAGGTGACCAGCGCGCTGGATCCGGAGCTGGTCGGTGAGGTGCTGGCGTTGCTCGCGCAGCTCAAGCACGACGGCATGACGATGCTGGTGGCGACCCACGAGATGGCGTTCGCCCGCGAGGTCGCCGATCAGGTGGTGTTCCTGGAGAGCGGCGCCATCGTCGAGGCGGGGTCACCCGAGCAGGTGTTGGGCAACCCGCAGGATCCGCGCACCCAACGGTTCCTGCGGCGGGTGGCCCCGCCATCGGCCTGACTGGCCAGCCCCGACCACCCCCCACCCAGCCCCGGTCAGCCCCGACCAACCCCGCCCTGCCCCGGCCGGCCTCGCCCAGCCCCGGCCAACCCCGCCCAGCCCCGGCCAGCCCCGCCCAGCCCCGGCCTGCCCAGCCCAGCCCAGCCCCACATCGTGAAGGGGTTTTCGGTCGTCAACCGAAATTTGGTTCACGGTATGGCGAATCGACGAGATTGCGCCCCGTGATTGCGCCCTGCTGATCGTCGCCCGCGACAAATATGTTTGGCTGAGCCAATCGGTCGATGTGGGGACCCGATCAGCGCATTCCTCGGCCGATATCCCTGCGGCGTACGGGTGATTGGCGGAGTCGTGGCGGCCGCAGCCGATGCCAGGCTCGGCACAACGAATGAAGACTCCTCCGCGGCGACGATTACCTAGCCTTTCTAACGAGCAAATGCCGCCATTGTTGTTCTGGACATTCGCCTCGATGTGCAGGACTGTGTGCGAACAGCGCGGGAGCGCGGGGGGCGAAATGATGGGGCGTCCTTGCGATTACTCGCGGCCGGGTAATTCCGTGGAGGGTGGATCAATGGCGATCGCACGACGCAAGAGATCGGGAATGTTCGGGCTGGTGGCTGCCCTGGTCGGGGTGCTGATCATCTCCGGCGCACCCATGGTCAAAGCTGCGGAACCCAGCACCGGCGGGGTCTTGCCGCCGGACGCACAGCCGCTCGGTTATTCCCTGCGGGACATGGCCAGAAAAGGGGCCGCGTTCGTCGCCCACGCCAACGACCTCGACTACTACCCGCATACCCGACTGCAAATCCTGTACAGCAACGAATTCGAACCCGTCTTTGAACCGACAGGTTGTGAAGAGCCGTTCACGCCGCCCTGCGGAGTCACTTTCGTCGGGGGCAATTCGTTCACCGTTCCACAGGGCACTCAATTTTACGTGCCAGTGCAAAGTGTCGACGATTCGGCGCCGGTCATCGGAACATTTCCTGGCCGCGACGGCGCAGCAGACTACTTCTTCGACCCCAGCCAGGTCGGTGGGGAGGATTACCGAGTGGTCGTCGACGGTGAGGCGACCGAACTGGGCCCGGAATACCTCGCCGGTCCGATCGGGGTGAACCGCCTCTATGACGGCGGCGGGGTCAATAAGATCATCACACTGGCGGCTTTCGTCGACGCTCTCCCGGTCGGAACGCACAGCGTGCACATCGAGGGTCAGCTAGCCGGCGAAGATTTCACAGCCGCTACAGGCTGGGCGCACTGGGCCGGGGACTTCACCTATCAGGTGACCGTGACCGGCTAGCGCTACCGGGCCTCCCGAAGGCGGTCGATCCGCCGGAGTCACACCCTTCCGGGCGCGGTCGGGTGCGACTCTGGCGGATCGACTCGTGTCGTCAGCCGTCGCGAGGGCTGCGCTGACCACCTCGCGGGCCTCTTCCTGGACCTGCTTGAGGTGCTCCGGTCCCTTGAACGACTCGGCGTAGATCTTGTAGACGTCCTCGGTGCCGGACGGCCGGGCCGCGAACCAGGCGTTCTCGGTGGTGACCTTGAGTCCGCCGATGGCGGCACCGTTGCCGGGCGCGGTGACCAGACGGGCGGTGATCTTCTCGCCGGCCAGTGAGTCGGCCTTGACGTCCTCGGGAGCGAGCTTGGCCAGCTTGGCCTTTTCCGCCTTGGACGCCGGCGCGTCGACCCGGGCGTAGGCCGGATTGCCGAACTGGCCGGTCAGCTCCTTGTACCGCTCGCTCGGCGATTTGCCGGTGACGGCCTTGATCTCCGAGGCCAGCAGGGCCAGCAGGATGCCGTCCTTGTCGGTGGTCCACACGGTGCCGCGCTTGCGCAGGAACGAGGCACCGGCCGACTCCTCGCCGCCGAACCCGATCGAACCGTCGATCAGGCCGGGAACGAACCACTTGAACCCGACCGGCACCTCGACCAGCGTGCGGCCGAGCTGCTCGACCACCCGGTCGATCATCGACGACGAGACCAGGGTCTTGCCGACACCCATGTCCGCGCCCCACTCCGGGCGGTGGCTGTAGAGGTAGTCGATGGCCACGGCCAGGTAGTGATTGGGGTTCATCAGGCCCGCATCGGGCGTCACGATGCCGTGCCGGTCGGCGTCGGCGTCGTTACCGGTCGCGATGTCGTAGTCGGCCGCCTTGGCCACCACGGAGGCCATCACGTTCGGGGACGAGCAGTCCATCCGGATCTTGCCGTCCCAGTCCAGCGTCATGAACGAGAACTGGGGATCTGTGGCCTTGTTCAGCACCGTCAGATCGAGCTTCAGCCGGTCGGCGATCGCCGCCCAGTAGGCCACCGAGGCGCCGCCGAGCGGGTCCGCGCCGATGTGCACGCCCGCATCCCGGATGGCGTCGATGTCCAGCACGTTCTCCAGGTCGCCCACGTAGCCGGAGATGAAGTCGTAGTAACCGGTGGTGTCGGCGTTCTTGGCCTCTTCGTAGCTGACCCGCTTCACGTCCTTCAGCCCGCCGGCCAGGATGTCGTTCGCCCTGGCGGCGATCACCGAGGTGGCGTCGCTGTCGGCCGGGCCACCGTTCGGCGGGTTGTACTTGAAGCCACCGTCCCGCGGCGGGTTGTGGCTGGGGGTGACGCAGATGCCGTCCGCGAGTTTGCTGGTGCGATTGCGGTTGGCCTTGAGGATCGCGTGCGAGACAGCGGGAGTCGGGGTGTAACCGTCCGCGGAATCCAGCATCACGGTGACGTTGTTGGCGGCGAACACCTCCAGCGCGGTCGCCGTGGCCGGTCCGGACAACGCGTGGCTGTCCGCCCCGATGAACATCGGACCATCGGTGCCCTGTTCGGCGCGGTACTCGCAGATGGCCTGGGTGATGGCCAGGATGTGGTCCCGGTTGAAGGCGGTGTCCAGGCTGGACCCACGGTGTCCGGAGGTGCCGAAGACGACCCGTTGATCGGGGATGGAGACGTCGGGATGCAAGTCCTCATAGGCCGAGAGAACGGCGTCGACGTCGATGAGATCGCTGGCCTGAGCAGGCTGTCCTGCGCGTGGATCCATGACGTCATTGAACCGGACTCGGACGCCGTCGGCATCACGGGGGACGACCGGTCCCGGCGGCCCGTACCCCGCTCGGGCACCGTCACCAATCGGCGATCACCGGAACCACCTCCCGGCCGAGCACGGCCAGCGGCTCCAGCTTCCAGACATCGGGCACGATGCCGTGCACGTGCGAGATCCCCAGCTCCGACATGCCCTTGAGCTGGTCGAGCAGGCCCGGCACCTTCTCACCGTCGGCGCCCGGGTCGAGCCCCATCATCACGGTCTTCTGGATGTCGTCGTAGTCCCTGCCCTCCCGCTCGCAGTGCTCGCGCAGGACGTCCAGTTTGTGCTCGAGTTCCGGTGTCGGGAACAGATTGCAGGCCTGGGCGTACTTGGCCACCAAACGCAGCGTCTTCTTCTCGCCGCCGCCGCCGATCAGGATCGGCGGGTGCGGCTTGGTGAGCACCTGCGGCGAATTCAGCGTCCTGGCCAGCTGGTAGTGCTTGCCCTCGTAGGGGCCGTCGTCATCGCTCCACATCTGCAGGCAGATCTGCAGGGTCTCCTCGAGCCGCTCGAACCGCTCGGCGGTCGGCGGGAAGTGCAGTCCGAGGCCGCGCGCCTCGTGCTCGTTCCAGGCAGCGCCGATACCCAACCAGGCCCGGCCGCCCGACAACACATCCAGGGTGCTGACCAGCTTGGCAAGCATCCCGGGCTGCCGGTAGGTCACCGCCGTCACCCAGGACACCAATTCGACCGTCGACGTGCGGGCGGCGAGGTATCCGAGAGTCGTGTAGGCCTCGAGCATCTCGTGCTCCGGCGGGCCGACCACCCCGATCTGCCAAAGATGGTCCATCACGCTGACCTTGTCGAAGCCGCTCTCCTCTGCAGTGGTGACGATCCTGGTCAGGTCGTCACGCAGCCCTGCCGGACCGTTCGGGTAGGTGAAGTCCGCGATGTGCAGTCCGATTTTCATGAATGCCTCCTGGCGGCGGTTTCGGCGTGCCGTCCGCTAGCGAGGTTAACCACGTCGCGCGGCCGGGGTCGGCGGGTGGGACGGGCCGCGCGGTTGTGCCACCCTGGAAGCATGTGTCGCAACATTCGAACCCTGCACAACTTCGACCCGCCCGCGACGAACGACGAGGTGCACGCCGCTGCGCTGCAGTACGTCCGCAAGGTCAGCGGGACGACCAAACCGTCGGCGGCCAACCAGCAGGCCTTCGACAACGCGGTGCACGAGATCGCCCACATCACCAGACATCTGCTCGAGGACCTGGTGACGAACGCGCCCCCGAAGGACCGGGAGACCGAGGCCGCCAAGGCGCGGGCAAGGGCTGCCATCCGGTACGGGACCGCGGTCGCCGGCTGACCCGCAGGCTCGATTCCGGCACAAAACGGTGTCGCCGGGGTCAGCTCGTGGGGATCACCGGCACGTTGTACGGCGTCACCACGTGGATCTGGGACGGGACCGACCCGATCGGGCCCTCGATGGCTCCGTGCGCCTGCATGATGATCTGGCAGGCGCGTCGCATGTCGCTGCCGAGGTCGTGATGCAGCACCGCCGAGACCCGCCGTTCCCTGAGCAACTCCAGGTTGTCGCGATCCAGGTCGTGGCCGATGAACACCTTGCAGGGCCGCTGCGCAGCGTCGAAGGCCTCGATGATCGCCCGGTTCCCCCCGCCGATCGAATACACCGCGGTGATGCCGGGATGTTCGCGCAGCAGGTCGATGGTCAGGTCCCGTACCGAGGCGTCGATCCCGTCGGTGTCCGTCACCTCCACCAGCGCCCGGCCCTCGGACAACTGCCGCATGGTCGCCCGGAATCCGATCTCCCGTTCCTCCTCACCGCGAAAGACGCTGCGGCTCAAGGCGATCAGCACATCACCCGGAGCGCCGTCCAGCCAACTGTCGATCAGATAGGCAGCGGTGGCGCCGGCCGCCCGGTTGTCGATGCCGACGTAGGCGAGCCGACGGCTCAGCGGGATGTCGGTGACGAACGTGACCACCGGGACGCCGTCGGCCGTCAGCCTGGCGACCTGTTCGCTGATCTCCGGGATGTCCGGCGCCTTCAGGATCACGCCCATCGACTTGCGGTGCCGGATGTCCTCGAGCACCTTGACCAGCTCGGCCGGCTTCGCCTTCTCCCGGAAGGTGAACCGTGAGCGAACCGCGGCGGGCCGCAGCGTCGGAAGCTCTGTCTCGAACGCCACCTTGACGGCCTCGGAGAACCGGTCCGGGGTCTGCATCACCACGTCGACGATGAAAGTCCGGCCGTTGAGCCGCAGCTGGCTGCGTTGCCGATCCAGATCGAGAATCGCCTGGTGCACGTTCGCCGTCGTACTGGACCGCACGCCTGGCCGGCTGTTCAGCACCCGGTCGACCGTCGCCTCGCTGACGCCGGCCTGCTGCGCGATCTCGCGGATCGGATAGGGATGGGACACCCCAGGAGTCTGATGGGTAAATGATGGTGAAGCAAGTACTGGAGCCCCTCGCGTTGCCCTGGGGACCGTCGTTGAGCGTGACGGAAAGATGATGGTTCGATGAGGTTGACAGCAGCGTGGTTCAACGGCCAATCTGATGACTGTTTCCTGGCGCCTGGTCACCGGACCCGTGGTTCGCGCCCCGGCGCCCGGAACGGCTTCACCACCAGCCAGCGACACTGTCCCGCCAACCGCACTGTCCCGCCAACCGCACCGTCCCGCCAACCGCACCGTCCCGCCAACCGCACTGTCCTGCCAACCGCACTGTCCCGCCAACAGCACCGCCAGGTGCAGATCGACGAGGTCGAAGCGACATGACCGATGCCACCACGCCCGCTGCCCCTGCCGCCCGGCAGCGGATCGCCGGCGCACCCATTTCCTGGGGTGTCTGCGAGGTGCCGGACTGGGGCTATCAGCTCACCCCGGACCGGGTGCTCGCGGAAATGCAGGACGTGGGGTTGTCGGCCACCGAATTCGGCCCGGACGGCTTCCTGCCGGCCGATGCCCAGCAGATGGCAACCGTGCTGGACAACCATCACCTGACCGCCGTCGGTGGGTTCACCCCGGTGCTGATGCACGTGGCCGACCACGACCCGTTGCCGGAGATCAACCGGATCCTGACCGGCTACGACGCCACCGCGGCCGACGTTCTCGTGCTGTCGGCGGTGTCCGGGATGGACGGTTACGACAGCCGTCCCGAACTGGACGAGGACGGCTGGAAGCGGTTGCTGGACAATCTGGATCGCATCTCCGGTGTCGCTGCCGAACACAACGTCCGGGCCGTCCTGCATCCCCACGTCGGGACGATGGTCGAGAACGGTGCCGAGGTGCAACGGGTACTGGAGGGTTCGTCGATCTCGCTCTGTCTGGACACCGGCCACCTCCTCATCGGCGGCACCGATCCGGCGGCGCTCACCCGCCAGGCACCGGACCGGGTCGCGCACACCCACCTCAAGGACGTCGACAATCAGGTCGCGGCAAAGGTCCGGGCCGGCCGGCTCACCTACACCGAAGCGGTCGCGCAGGGCATGTACCGCCCGTTGGGATCCGGCGATGTCGATGTCGCGGACATCGTCAACACGTTGTCCGCCAACGGCTATGCCGGCTGGTACGTGCTGGAGCAGGACACGATCCTGACCGAGGAGCCGCGCGGTGAGGGTCCGGTGTCCGACGTCCGGACCAGCGCCGACTACGTGCGCGGGCTGCTCGCCGGTCAGGCCGCCGCGAACTGACCGTCCGGGTGCCGGCTCATCGATCTGAACAGACCGAAGGACCCCGGCGCAGCCTGACGGCTGCTCCGGGGTCCTGATGTCGTTCGGTTCTCGCCCATCGGGCGGGTCGGTCACGCCCGGTCAGGCCGGGACGTCGATCCCGTCGATCTCGATGTCGGCAGCCTGCCCAGTGATGTGCTGGACATTCACGCCGCTGCTGCGGCTCGCCCACGGCGCCTCCACGTAGGTGTCCTTGCTCTTGCGCTCCTTGTCCGAAAGCGGCGCGAAATTCATGTCGACGATCCCTCTCCCGTCCGGGTTGGGCAGATCGAAGACGACCCCGCGCAGCGTCCAGGTGGTGTTACCGATCTTGATCTTGATGTCCCCGGTCACCCGGATGATCGGCTCGCTGACGGTCAGCCATCCCACGTGACCCGGGGCGATGGTGAGGTCGTAGGACTGGGTGAAGCCGTGCGTGGTCGACCAGGTGTGCCCGTAGGTGGTGGTCAACGACGTTTCGACGGCACCCATGATCGTGGCCTTGACCGTGGCACTGATCTCCAGGCTGTCGGTGGTACCGACGGTGTCGGTCTCGCTGAAGTGGGCGACCTGGTTGATCGTCGTGCGGTTGGCGATCCCTCTGCCGAACGGATGCTCTGGGCCGAGAAGTTCGTTGCCGTCTTCGTCCTTGTCGTGCTTGCTGGTCGGCGTGAACGTGCACTTCGCACCGGACTTGTCGCACAGGTTGTTGATCGCGGCCTGCTGGGCAGCCGAGTCAGCGGCCGGGATATCCACGACCGAACCGGGGGCGTCCAGGATCTCGATGGTGCCGCCGCCGGCGTTGAACTGGCCGGCCAGGCCCTGGGCCGCTGAGTAGCGCGAGAGGCCGCTGACGTGCATGTAGAGGTACGCATCCTGGCCGTTGTCGGACTTGAACTGCGCGTTGATCCCGTGATTGCTCCAGTCGCGGACCTCGAACCTCATCTGGCCACCCGGCTTCAGCACACTCCCGACCATCGGGGCCTCATCCTGCAGATCGAATCCGGTGTGGCTGGTCTGCGGCCAGCCGGTGGTTCCCCAGGCGCGGGACAGGGTCAGCGTGTGACCGCTCAGGTTGGTCACGACGAACTGCCGCGTTCCCTGCGCGGTGACCTCGTCGTCGGGGGCCGGAGTGGTCTCCAGGCCTTCGGCGCCGGTCAGGGGTGCGAGGTCGGTCCAGACCAGCGACGCCGTCGCGCCGGCAGGGCTCGATGCGGTGGCGTTGGATTCGGTGGCGTTGGATTCGGTGGCGTTGGCGACCGACGACATCCCGGTCAGTCCGAACAGGATCGCGGCGGCCACGACGGTGGACATCAGCTTGGGTGCAGTGCGCATGATCATCGGCTCCTTCGGACCTGCTGGCCGGCTGGTCCGGCACTTGGCGTGTCCTGTTGCCATTGAGACTGTCGCGAAAGAGCTGCCGTGCTCATCCGGTGACCGGCCTCTTGCCCGGATGACAGTCGTTCCACCGATCGGGGGACCTCCAATCCATCGCCAGCCTGAGTAGGCTTGCCCCGCAGTGGGTCTCGTGTTCGACATGCACGGCCACGCGCCTTCGGCGGTCGGCCCTTCCGGCCGGCTTCCAGGATCGGCCGTGTCGCCTCAGTGCCCTCTGAGGTGCCTTAGACCGGATCTGAGGTGCGGTCTGAGGCATCGGAAGCCGAAAGCCGACGCGAACGACCAATGCCGCCGATGGCTCCTTACGGCAAATCTCGACTGCAGACGACGAGCAGCAGGTTCGCCGGCATTCGCAAGGGAGACCATCATGAGCATCGCCTGGGGACCGGCACTCGATGCCGAGGTCGACTACCGGCACCAGCAGCTGCACAGCGACTTCCATCGGCCGTTGATCAGGCGCACCCACCGCAAGGTGCGCCCGGCGGCCGCCACCGCGCTGACCGAGTTGACCTCAGTGCGCTCGAATCGACGGGAGTCTGCTCACATTCCGGCCCAGCCGGCGGGGCAGGCGGAGTCCGTCACCGTGGATCAGGACCGGGAGCATGCACACGTTGCCTGAGAGACGCCCGGTCCGGATCGGACACTCGGCCGATAGATGACCGTCAGGATTTCCTCAGGCACTGTCGGTGCCTGCTGACAGTATGGAGAGCATGGCCAGATCCGCGGCTGGATCGCCGTTCGTGGCGCGCACGGCCGAGTTGGAGAGATTCCAGCTCGCGCTCGGCCGTGCCCGCCGCGGCGAGCCAGGCGCGATCCTGGTGTCCGGTGACGCCGGGGTTGGCAAGACCCGGCTGTTGACCAGAATGGCCGAGTTCGCCGACGCCGCCGGCGCACTGGTCGTCGTCAGCCACTGCATCGATCTCGGCGACGTCGGGCTGCCGTACCTACCGTTCGCCGAGGCGCTGACGCAGTTGCGGTCGGTCACCGACACCGTCGAACCGGCGATCGCCGCTCGACCGTCGCTGGGCAGACTGCTCGACGTCGGCCTGGTGGCACCGCACGGCGCAGCCGAAGACCAGGCGGCGCGACTGCAGTTGTTCGACGGGATCGCCGCCGTCCTCGGCGGGTGCGGGACGGCGGAACGTCCGCTGGTGCTGATGATCGAGGACCTGCACTGGGCCGATCCGTCCAGCCGCGACGTCCTGCGGTTCCTGCTCGCCCGGTTGCGGGGGGAGCACCTGTTGGTGGTCGGCACCTACCGCACCGACGATCTGCACCGGCGTCATCCGCTGCGCCCGGTCCTGGCCGAACTGTTGCGGCACCCGAAGATCGACCACATCGAGCTGTCGCCCTTCACCCACGACGAGCTGGCCGAGTTCAGTGAGGCGATCACCGGCCGGGTGCTGCCGGAGGCCGCCCTGCAGCGGGTGCTGGCCAGGTCGGAGGGCAACGCCTACTTCGCCCAGGAGTTGATCGAGGGCGGGCCGGACGCGGCGGCCCTTCCCGGATCGCTGTCGGATGTCCTGCATTCCCGACTCGAACGGCTCGACCCAGCGGTGCAGGCCCTGGCCCGCGTCGCGTCGGTATCCGGCCGCCGGGTGTCCGAGCCGTTGCTGTGGGCCGTCGCCTCGCAGGACCCCCGGTTCGCCGACCACCTGGCCTTCGATGCGGCCCTGCGCGAGGCCGTCACCCATCACGTGCTGGGGACCGAGGACGCCGACTGGATCGCCTTCCGGCATGCCCTGCTCGCCGAAGCGGTCTACGCCGACCTGCTGCCCGGCGAACTCGCCGGCATGCACCGCACCTACCTCCAGCAACTGACCGCGAACCCCGCCCTCGGGTCGCAGGCCGAACTCGCCCGGCATGCCTTGCTCAGCCACGAATTGCCCGCTGCCCTGGCGGCGTCCTACGCCGCATCCCGGGAAGCGGCCGAAGTACTGGCACCGGCGGAGGAGCTGCGTCGGCTGGAAACCGTGCTGCAGCTCTGGGATGCGGTACCGGATGCCGCGATCCCGCATCGGCGTCGACCAGATCGACGTCGCGATGGCAGCGGCGGGAGCGGCCAGTCGAGCCGGTCAGCCCGGTCGCGCCGTCGCTCTTGCGATGTCCGCGGTCGAACTCTCGGATGCGATCAGGGCGGCCCGGTTGACCCCGGCGACGGCGTCCTACCTGATCGAGGACGGCCGTCCGGAGGATGCCCTGGTGCTCGCGGAGAAGGCGCTGGGCGTGCTGGACGGCGAGGGTCCGTCCGCCGATCGCGCCCGGTTGCTCGCCGCCCACGCCCGGTCGGCGCTGAACAGCGACCGCGACGACGAGGCGATGGTGACCGCCGAACGTGCGGTGGCCGAGGCCCGGCTGCTCGGAGTGGCCGATGCCGAGGCCGACGCGCTGACCTCGCTGGCCGTTCTCGAGGTGAACGACGCCGACCGGGCCGCCGAACTGCTGGGCGCCTCGGTGGCCAGGGCGCGGGAATCCGGCGACCTGCTGACCGAGCTGCGCGGCACCCACAACCTCGCGGGCAACCGGTACTACGCCGGTGAACTGGACGAGGCCCGGTTGGTCTGCGAGGCGGGCATCGTCCGGGCGAGGTCCACCGGGGTGCTCTGGATGGGCTACGGCGTCGGCATGCTGATCTACCGCGAGTTGATCCGCTACGTCACCGGTGATCTGACGCCGGCGCCGCCCCCGGTCGACTGGGTCCCCGAGTCGGCCACCTGGACGTTGTCGGTGGTCGACCTCTACGCGGCCGTCGCCCGCGGGGACACCGACGTGATCGAGCGCGGCCGGTCGATCGAGGTCGACTGGAAGCGGGACCCGATGATGGCCCTGGTGTCCGGCGGCTGCAGCATCGACGCGCTGACCTGGGCCGGCCGCCACCAGGATGCCGCCGACCTCACCCTGCAGGTCATCGCGTTTCTGGACAGTGCCTGGAACGACTACTTCCTGGGCGGGATCTGGCTCAGCGCACTGGGTCTCGCCGCGTTGGCGGATCGCGCGGAGCAGACCAGGCTGACCGGCGGCGACCTCTCGGCCGACCTGGCACTCGGCGCCACCCTGCTCGAGCGCACCGTCGAGACAGCGCGACGCGGTCGGCCAAGGGGCGGGAAGCTGGGTCCTGAGGGCCGCGGCTGGATGGCCAGGGCAAGGGCCGAGTACGGCCGGTTGATCGACCAGGACGACCCTGCTCTGTGGCGGGACGCGATCGAGGAGTTCAGCTTCGAACATCGCGGCAAGGGCTACCGCTACGAGGTCGCCCGGAGCCGCTGGCGGCTTGCCGGCGCGTTGCAGGGTGCCGGTGATCAGGCGGCCGCTCGCGTCGAGGCGGCTGTCGGCGCTGGCCGAGGCGACGGAGATGGGTGCGCGGCCGCTGAGCGAAGCCATCGTGGCGTTCGCCCGGCGGGCGCGGCTCGAACTGCCCGGCACCCGGCAGCCGATCGGGGTGCTGACCGACCGCGAGGACGAGGTGCTGCGGTTGGTGGCCAAGGGCTTGACCAACCGGCAGGTCGGTGAGCGACTTTTCATCAGCGCGAAGACCGTCAGCGTGCACATGTCCAACGTGCTGGCCAAGCTCGGCGTCAGCGGGCGGGCCGAGGCGGTGTCCGTTGCCCACCAACGCGGGCTGATCGGCAGCGACGCCAACCGCTGACCTGGCCTTTCTGCACCGCTGATGGGCGCCGGTTCGAGGACTGTCGGCCGAGGATTAAGGTCGGCCGTGTCCGAGGAACCGGTGTCCGAGCTGTCGATGTCCGAGCAGGCGCGTGCCGAGGATGCGGATCCTGAGCAGGCGCGGGCCGAGGATGCGCCGCCGACCCTGTACGAATGGGCCGGCGGGTCGGATGCGTTCCGCGCCATGATCAATGCGTTCTACGACCGCGTCGAATCGGACGAGCTGCTCAGCCCGTTGTTCCCCGGGGGCGTGAGCCAGGAGCATCGGTCGAACGTCGCGACCTGGTGGATCGAGGTCTTCGGCGGACCGGCGGACTACACCGCGGAACTCGGCGGCTACGAACGAATGCTGGCGCATCACCGCGGGCTGCAGATCACCGCCGAACAGCGGTTCCGGTTCGCCACGCTGATGAGCCGGGCGGCCGACGACGCGACGCTGCCCGACGATCCGGAGTTCCGTGCGGCGCTGGTCGGGTATCTGGAATGGGGCACCCGGCTCGCCGTCGCCAATTCGCAGACCGACGCCGAAGTGGTCGAACAGGCGCCCGTGCCCCGCTGGGGATGGGGCGTCGCCCCGCCCTACCTCCCCGGCTGACCCGCAGGCGAGGTCTGCGCACGAGCCTGGCAAAGACCGGCGTCCGAATTGTCGAGATCGCGGAAGTGTTTCCGGCGCACGACTGCGCAACGAACTGGTGGGCGGAGTCTGACACGTGGCGCATCGCGTCGTACGTCAGGATGGGGCGATGGCAGGGGACGAGGACGCGCTGCAGGCGGCCGCCGACGAGCTGTACTCCGTCGACCCGGATGCATTCATGCAGCGGCGAGCCGAGTTGTCGGCCGAGGTCAAGAAATCGGGCGATGCCGCGACCGCCAAGAAGATCGCCGCCTTGCGCAAGCCGACCCGCTCCGCCTACACCGTCAACCTGCTGGCCCGGGAGGATCCGGACGCGGTCGCGGAGCTGCTCGATCTGGGCAGTCAGCTACGCGACGCGGAGAAGTCCGTCGATGCCAAGCAGATCCGCGAGCTGACCGGTCGCCGCCGCCGCCTGGTGGATGAACTGACCAAGCGGGCGTTCGAAGTCGCAGAGGACAAGTCCCCCAGCTCGGCCCTCCGCGACGAAGTCGTCTCGACGCTCACTGCCGCCTTGGCCGACGACGCCGTGGCGGACCAGCTTGCCGACGGAACTCTGGTCAAACCGGCGAAGTGGGAGGGCTTCGGCTTCGGCGGCGGCGCCGATCTGACCCTGGTCCACTCGGCGCCTGCCCGCCCCGCCCCGCCGAAACGCCCGGCCATCCGCAAGGGCGCTTCCAAGGAGGAAGCCGCCCAGGCCCGCAAAGAGGCAGCAGAGGCCGAGGCGGAGGAGAAGGCCAATGCGAAAGCGGCCGCCGAGGCCGCCAAACAGGCCAGGGTGGACGAGGCGATCCAGGCGGCCGACGACGCCGAGGAAGCGGCGATCCTGGCCGGCGACGAGGAACAGACCAAGGTGGAGCGCCTGCGGGTGCTCGAGGAGCAGGTGGCGCAGGCGCGAAAAGAGGTCGACGAAGCGCGCATCCAACTGCGGCGCGCGGAGATCCGGCAGCGTCGTACCCGGGATGCGCTGGACCGCCTGCAGCGCTGAACCCCACCCCTGGGCAAAGGGGCGGCCGCATGAGCTCTACTGCTCGCGGACCGCCAGGCCCAGCCACATGTCCTGCAGCGCAAGCTGATAGCCGCCCCGACGGGATTCCTCGTCGTCGCCGAGCAGGCCCGCGAGCTCCAGCTGCACCAGACCGTGGACCAGCGCCCAGAGCGTGGTCGCCAACCGCTCCGCATCGTCATCTGCGGTGGCCCCGTCATCGATGCAGCGCTGCACGGCGCTGCGCAGCACCCCGAAGGTCGGTTCGTCCCGACCCACCCGGTCCAGGCGGGCCGGCCCCGCATCGAACATCACCCGATAGAAGTGCGGATCGTCCAGCGCGCTGGCCCGGTACGCCAGGCCGAGCGCCAACAGGTCGCCGACCGGGTCATCGGTCGGGGCAACCGCCGCCAGATGATCGGCGAACCGGGCAGTGGCCTCCTGCGCGACCGCCGACAACAGCACTTCCCGGCTGCCGAAGAGTGCATACACCGCGGAGGTCGAGGTGCCGGCCGCGGCTGCTGCCGCCCGCACGCTGACCGCCTCCGGGCCGTGCTCGGCCACCAACCGTGACGTCTGCACCAGCAACGCGGATCGCAATGCCGCGTCGTGGAGCTTGGGTGGCGGCATGAGAGCAGCTTAAGTCATTGACAACTCATCCGTAACAGCGTTCTATAACATTGTTCGATAACAGCGTTACAGGCGACGAGAGTAAGGACGGGCGGACATGTTGGTACTCGCTGCAGATGCCAGGATCACCGCCGGCATCGTGATGCTGACCATCGTCGGCATCGAGTCGGGCGGGTTGTTCCTGCTCCGCACCGCTCGCTCGAACCCGGGTTACACCGATTTCCAGCGCTCGTTCTTCCGGGCCGGGCACGCTCATGCCGGGGTTCTGGTGATCCTCGGATTGCTCTGCCTGGTGCTGACCGGCGCGACCGGCCTGACCGGCTTCTGGGCCTGGCTGGCCGGCACCGGCGTGCTGATCGCGGCGATCCTGATGTCGGCCGGATTCTTCTTCTCGGCCATGGGCGCCGGACGGACCAGCCCGAATCGCTTCATCGGGCTGATCTTTGCCGGTGCGACCTCACTCGCCGCCGGAGTCGTGACACTCGGCTTCGGCCTGCTGCTCGCCTGAACCGCGGCAACTGAACGGACTCAGACCGGAACATCCAGCAGCGCAGCGAGTTCACCGGTCAGGTCGGTGCCGGCGAGCTCCTTGCCGTCGATCGCGGTCACCGGTGCGAGCAACCGCGCACTGGACGCCAGCCACACGCCGTCCGAGGCCAGCAGTTGGTCACCGGTCAGCTCGGCGGTCCCGGTCGACCAGCCGGCCTCGCCGGCCGCGCGGAACAACCGGCGCACGGTGATGCCGTCGAGGATGCCGTCCTGCGGTGGGGTGATCAGGGTGCGCCCGAGCGCAACCACCACGGAGGCGGTCGGCGCCTCCAGCACGCCGCCGTCCGAGCCGACAAAGATCACGTCGTCGGCGCCGTGCTCGGCCGGCGTATCGCAGCGCGGCCATGTTCACCCCGTACGACAGGGTCTTGGCGCCGGCCAGCAACCAGGGCGCGTCCTTCGCGGCCTGCGCGGTGAAGCCGCGGTCCAGCAGCAGCACCCGGACCCCGGTCGAGCGCTGCCGGATGCTGACCGGCGACAGCGCCGAACCCAGCACGTAACAGACGGGTTCGGTCGGCGTTCTGCGGCCCACGGGTGGCCACCAGCCGCATCACCATCTGCCGGTCGCCGGACCAGGCGCCGACCAGCCCGTCGACCCCGCGACGCCAGGCCGATGGCGGCGGCACCACCAGGCCGGTCATCTCCGCCGAGACGGCAAGCCTGGCCAGGTGATCGTCGAGGTCGCGGGGAACGCCGTCGACGACCAGCGTGGTCTCGAACACCCCTTCGCCGCGGAGCACGCCGAGGTCGTCCGGGCGCAGCAACGGCGACCCGGGCTCGGGCAGCGAGCCGTCGAGCAAGGCCACCAGTGGTGCGTGGTCGTGGTGGGCAGCTGATTCAGCCGAGTGATCCGTCACAGCAGACACCCTAAGACGGCCGCCGAGGTGTCCGGATTCAGAGCTTGCGCAGTCGGATCCGGCTCACCGCATGATCGGATCCCTTGGTCATCACCAGCGTTGCCCGGCCCCTGGTCGGCAGGATGTTGGCGACCAGGTTGGGCTCGTTGATCGACGCCCAGATCCGGTTGGCGGTGTCCACCGCCTCGAAGTCGGTCAGGTCGGCGTACCGGTGGAAATAGGAATTCGGGTCGGTGAAGGCGGTTTCCCGCAGCCGCAGGAACCGTTCGACGTACCAGCGACGGACGTCCAGCGGATCGGCATCGACATAGATCGAGAAGTCGAAGAAGTCGGACAGCGCGAGCGCACTACGGCCGTCCTCGTCCGGGTGCGCGGGCTGCAGCACGTTGAGGCCCTCGACGATCAGCACGTCGGGGCGGTGCACCACGATCTCGTCGCCGGGCAGGATGTCGTAGGTCAGGTGGCTGTACCGGGGCGCCCTGACCTCGGTCGGCCCCCGACTTGACCTCGGCGACGAACCGGAGCAGCGCCCTGCGGTCGTAGGACTCAGGGAAACCCTTGCGATGCATCAGGTTTCGTTCATTCAGCACGGCGTTCGGGTAGAGGAAGCCGTCGGTGGTGACCAGCTCGACCCGCGGGGTGTCCGGCCACCGGGCCAGCATCTCGCGCAGCACCCGGGCGGTGGTCGACTTGCCGACCGCAACGGAACCGGCCACCCCGATGACGAACGGGGTGCGCTCGTTGCGCTCGCCGAGGAAGGTGGTGGTCACCTGGTGCAGCGCACCGATCCCGCCGACATACATGTTCAGCAGCCGGGAGAGCGGCAGGTAGATCGTCTCGACCTCGTCCAGGTCGATGGGATCGCCCAGACCGCGCAGCCGCTCGACCTCATCGATCGACAACGGCAGCGGGGTCGACGCCGCCAGCGCCGCCCACGCGGACCGGTCGAGTTCGACGAACGGGGTCACTCCGTGCCCGTTGAACACCGGAGCGCCGCGACGGCCGAACAGCTCGGCCACCGCTGCGGCAACCGGGACCTCGCCGTCACCAGCCATGAGGGGCAATTCTGCCGCTGATGTCGACCGTGGCACCCACCCAGCGACCTCCCACGTGTGTGACCTGCGACTCATCAGGTGACGAAACCGGACATTGCGCCGCGACCCTCGCCGCCGCGGCCGACCTACGATGGAGCCCATGGCAGCACCGCAGCACCCTCCCGCCTACCACTCCCCCCTGCTCGGCTCCCCGGCGCGGTCAATGCCACCGGCATCGACGCCGGCACCGCCTGGCACTACGGCGACCCGATCGGCCGAGCAACGGGCGGCCGAACGCGGCAGCCGCGCTGTTCGACCGATCGAACCGGTCGATCCTGACCGTGACCGGGGCCGACCGGCTCACCTGGCTGCACACGCTGACCAGCCAGCACCTGTCCGAACTGGCCGACGGTCAGGTCACCGAGGCGCTGGTGCTGTCCCCGCAGGGTCACGTCGAGCACCACTTCGTGGTCACCGAACTCGGCGGAACCACCTACCTGGACACCGAGCCCGGGGCCGGCCCGGCACTGCTCGGCTACCTGGACGGCATGCGGTTCTGGTCGAAGGTGGAGGTGAGCGACGCGTCCGCCGAGTTCGCGCTGCTTGACGCTGGCCGGCCCGCAGGCGCAGGACGTCCTCGAGCGCACGGTGTCTGCCGCGTCACCGACCGGGCGCCGGCCGCGCGCCGCCGCTGCCCGACGGCGGGTTGGTGCGGCAGACCGAGGCGGGCATCGACCTGCTGGTCCCCCGCGGGCAGCTCGCCGCGATCGCGTCGGCGCTGATCGCCGGCGGCGCGGTGCGCGGCCGGCAGCTGGGCCGCCGACGCGCTGCGCATCCCGACCCGCCGTCCGCGGCTGGGGCGTCGACACCGACGACCGCACCATCCCGAACGAGGTGCAGTGGCTGGCCACCGCCGTGCATCTGGACAAGGGCTGCTACCGGGGCCAGGAGACCGTCGCCCGGGTGCACAACCTCGGCCGGCCGCCGCGCCGTCTGGTGATGCTGAACCTGGACGGGTCGGCCGGTTCGCTGCCCGAAACCGGCGACCCGGTGACCACGGCCGACGGCCGGGTCGTCGGCCGGCTGGGTGCCGTCGCACAGCACCACGAGGACGGTCCGATCGCGCTGGCCCTGATCAAGCGCAGTGTCGGACGCCGGAACCCCGCTGCTGGCCGGCAGCGTCGACGCCGCGATCGACCCGGCGGATGCACTCGGCGACGCGGACCGGGCGACCCCGGTGTCGGCCATCGACCGGCGGGCCTTCAGCCAGTTCCGGCGGAGCTGATCAGGTGGCACTGCAACTGGTCGACATCGACCTGATCCGCGACGCCGCGGAACTGATCCGGCCGTACGCGGTGCGAACACCGCTGCTGGCCTCGCCCTGGCCCGGGCTCTGGCTCAAGCCGGAGAACCTGCAGCCGATCGGCGCCTTCAAGATCCGCGGCGCGGTGACGGCGATCTCCCGGCTCGACCCGGCGGTGCGGGCCCGCGGGCGTGCTCGCGCACTCGTCCGGCAACCACGCCCAGGCGGTCGCCTACGCGGCCGCGCATCTTCGGCATCGACGCCCACATCGTGATCCCGGACAACGCGCCGGCCCGCAAGATCCAGGCCACCGTCGACCTCGGCGCGACGGTGGAACTGGTGCCGGTGGAGCAGCGGTTCAGCCGCCCGCTGGAACTCGCCGAAGAGACCGGCAAGGCGATGATCCCGCCGTTCGACCACCCGGATGTGATCTCCGGGCAGGGCACCATCGGGCTGGAGATCGCCGCCGATCTGCCGGATGTCGCCACCGTCCTGGTGCCGGTTTCCGGCGGCGGGCTGATCTCCGGCGTCGCCGCCGCCATCACCGCGCTGCTGCCGAACGCCAAGGTGGTCGGCGTCGAACCCGAGCTGGCCGGCGACGCCGCGGAATCGTTCCGCGCCGGCCGCCGCATCCCGTGGACCCCGGCGCAGACCGCGCGGACCATGGCCGACGGGCTGCGGACCTTCAGCGTCGGCGAGCTGCCGTGGGCGCACATCAGCACCCAGGTGCACGACATCATCACCGTCACCGAGGACGAGATCGCCGACGCCACCCGCCGACTGCTGCTGCAGGCCAGGCTGGTGGCCGAGCCGAGCGGTGCGGTCGCGGCCGCCGGCGTATCTGCACCACGGTGACCAGTTGCCCGGCGGGAAGACGGTGGCCGTGGTCTCCGGCGGAAACATCGACCCGGCCGTGCTGCGGGCGCTGCTGGTCGATGCCTGAGCACCTCGACGCCGTGACGAAGCCCGGCGGCACGCTGATCACGCTGGCGCCGGCCGCCGGCCCGCTCGGCCACCTGCTGCGGGCGGCGATCGACGCCGAGCAGGTCGGCGCCAGCCGGATCCACCTGGCGCTCGACCAGCCGGATTTCGTCGCGGTGGTGGCCGGCCTGCGTCGGCAGACCGGGTTGGTGATCACCACCGACCCCGATCATCCGGGTGCCGACCTGGTCGACCGGTTGCCGTCGGATTTCATCGAGATCGTGCTGGACGAGGGACCGTCGGACGTCGACCTGGTGGCCGCAGGTGGCCCGGATCGCGCGAGGAGCACGACGGCGAGGTCAGTTTCGGCGGCCGCGGTTCCGCGGCGCTGCCGGTGCTGTTCGCCGCCCTCGCCGTCGGGGCCCACGTCCGGGTCGGCACCGTCGCAGACCCCGCTCGAAGCCGCCGTCCGACGACCTGCGCGGCGACCCGCGGCCGCGGGGCCGGGACGACGCCGCGCTGGTCGGCCAGGGCAAGCGGGCTGGCCAGGATCGCCGGCCGGCGCTCCGCTGGAGGGACGGGCCGCCCGGTCGCGCTGGCGGATCGGCTGACCGGCAGACTGGCCGTCCCACCGACCTGCGGGAACACCCTCCGCCGTGCACACGAAGGAGCGCAAGCGTGTCCGCCACCCCCACCGAGCTGGTCCGGGTCTACCGATCGGGATTCCACGAGGGATCGCACTACGGCGCCGTCGTCATCACCGACGCCGACGGCTCGGTGCTGCACCAACGCGGTGACGTGTCGGCCGCCGGTCTTCCCCCGGTCCTCCAGCAAGCCGTTCCAGGCGGTCGCGATGCTGGCCAGCGGCGCGGATCTGGTCGGCGCCGACCTGGCGCTGGCGTCGGCGTCGCACTCCGGCGAGCCGATGCACGTCGAGCGGGCGCTGGCCATGCTGGCCCGCGCCGAGGTGACCGAGGACGACCTCGGCTGCCCACCGGCGCTGCCGATGAACGAGGTCGACAGGCTGGCGGTGCTCGCGGCCGGTGGCGGCCCGCGGCGGATCTACATGAACTGCTCCGGCAAGCACGCCGGCATGCTGACCGCCTGCGTCGCCCACGACTGGCCGACCGCCGGCTACCTGGCCCCCGACCACCCGCTGCAGCTGCGGGTCGCCGACGAGGTCACCCGGCTGTCCGGCGAGGCACCGTCCGCGGTCGGGATCGACGGCTGCGGCGCCCCGCTGTTCGCCATCTCGCTGATCGCCCTGGCCCGGGGCTTCGGCGCGGTCAACGCGGCCGCCGGAGGGCACGTTGGAGCGGCAGGTGGCCGATGCCATGCGGGCCCACCCGGAGATGGTCGGCGGCACCGGACGCGAGGACACCAGGCTGATGCAGGCGATCCCGGGCCTGCTGGTGAAGGGCGGCGCCGAGGGCGTGCACTGCGCCGCGCTGCCGGACGGTCGCTGCGTCGCGGTGAAGATCACCGACGGCGGCGACCGGGCCAGGATGCCGGTGCTGGTCGGTGCGTTGCGCTCGCTGGGCGTGGGCGACGAGCAACGCCGCGGCGACCGCGCTGCTGGACGAACTGGGGACCGGAATCGTGCTCGGCGGCGGCGAACCCGGTCGGTACCGTCCGAGGCGGCTCCGGACGCTGTTCTGAATCGTCGCCGATCGGCGTCGCACGCTGGCCGTCCGGCGCGCCGTCGGGCGCAGACGCCGGGTTGGTGTGGGAAGCGCACCGCTGAGCCTGTACTGTTGATACCACGAAACACACCTGATTCCGGGGCCGCCGTTATCGGCCGCCCCGCTTCTTACTGCAAGGGGGTCCGCCATGGGGCGCGGCCGGCAGAAGGCTAAGCAAACGAAGGTCGCTCGGGAGCTGAAGTACCACACCTCGTCGATCGACGTCAACGCCTTGCAGCGCGAGTTGACCGGCGGGGCGGTTTATCAACCCCCGCCACCTCCGGTCGTCGACGATGACGACGACGACGATCCGTACGCCCTGTACTCGAAGTACGTGGAGGAAGACGACGACGAGCCGGCTGTCGGCTACGTCGCACCGTCCCGCCGCCGCTAGCGACCTGCGCAGCTCGACAGCGGACTCGATCGACTCGGCCGTCAGCGACGGGCGCGTCGCCTGGCTGATCCGCCGGATCGTGCGTGCATGCGTCGGCAGCGCGGACGTCCGGTCCGGACGACGCGGTCCGCTGTCCGAGCCGGCGTCAGCCGGTCACCACCAGCCCTTGCGTTTGGACCAGATCAGCAGCATCATCGAGATCACCAGCATGGTGGTGAGCGCAACCGCCAGCTGCCCGTAGTGGGTCTCGTCGTTGACGATGAGGTTCATCCCGAGGATGGACGACAGCGCGGTGATCGGCAGCGTCACGGCCGCGATCACTGCCAGCCGCTCGGCGGCGATGGTCATCTTGGTGTTCGTTCGCGCCTGGTAGAACTCGATGGTCCCGACCAGGTACTCCTTCTGGCCGTGCGCCATCGCCCGCAGCCGGGCGAACTGATCGACGATGTCCTCGATCAGGAACTCGCCGTGCCCCGGTCCGAACGCCTCGATCTTGGCCATCCGCGCGTAGACCTCCCGGCTCAGCGACGGCCATCGTCTCGACCGTCAGCAGCCCGTGCCTGGCCCGGAACAGTTCGTCCAGGAACTTCTCCGGATCACCGAGATGCCCGCCGGTGACGGTCTGTTCGAGTTTCCAGACGTCCTGGGTCAGGTGCGCCGTGTAGCTCCGCAGCCGCCCGGTCAGCGCGGACACCATGCCGTGGGAGAGTTCGAAAGCGGCCTTCGGACGCAGCCGCCCCTCCTCCAGCCGGTGCAGCAACGACAGGACCTCGACCCTGGCGACCTCCGGATCCACCGCCGGGTTCAGCGGGCCGTGCACCGTGACCAGGAAGTTCTCGCCGACGAACTGGTCGAGCTCGATGTAGTGCACGTGGCCGGCCTTGCCGCCGAACGGCGCGTGCATCACCAGGAAGACGTGGCCCGGGTAGACGTGCACCTTGGGCACCTGATTGCGCTCCATGCAGTCCCGGATGGCCAGCGGGTGGAAGCAGAAGACGTCGGTCAGCACCCGTTTCGCCTCGTCGTCCCAGCTCGGGATGTCGACCCAGACCAACCCGTCGGTGCGGGCGAGCAGGTCGGGGATGTCCTCAACGGGGTGCCTGCTGACCAGCGAGATCTTGCCCTTGTCCGCATTGCGAGCTGTCCAGACAAACCTGACGTCCATGTCGACCTCCACTGCCGCACCCGGATCGGACGGTCGCCGATCCAGGTCCAGTGTGCGTCGGCTGTCGCGGCGAGGCGTATCAGCGCGCCGCCCTGCGCCCTCCGCTTCACGACCACCCAGCGTTCCGCGCTGCGATCACCGCCAACTGAACCGGGGAGAACCATGGGTCCGTCCGTCGCCATTGCGCAGCCCGAGTCCGACCCTTCGTCGATCCCGCTCCCGGAAATCCCTGATCAAGGGGTTGATGGACTGGCGGCGCCACTGCACGACACACCGGTTCTCCGAGTGGACACCGCTGTGGTCGGTCTGCGTTACCGGGCGCTGAGCGCGGCACTGCCCGGAGTCCACCTGCATTTCGCGGTCAAGGCCAATCCGGCGCCGCCGGTGCTGCGGGCACTTGCCGCACTCGGTTGTCGGTGGGATGTCGCCAGCCCGGGCGAGATCGACGCGGTGCTGGCCGCCGGCGGCGATCCGGCGCACCTGTCCTACGGCAACACGATCAAGAAGTCGGCCGACATCGGGTACGCGTTCGCCCGCGGGGTGCGCCGGTTCACCCTGGACAGCGTCGGCGAGCTGGCGAAGATCAATGCTTTGGCTCCCGGCTCGACGGTGCTGATCCGGCTGAACACCAGCGGCGAGGGCGCCGACTGGTCGCTCGGCCGCAAGTTCGGCTGCTCCGCGAAACAGGCGGCCGATCTGCTGGACGCCGCACACGATCTGGGGCACGCCGTTGGCGTGGCCTTCCACGTCGGCAGCCAGCAGCGGGACCCGCAGGCCTGGGACGCGCCACTGGCGTTGACCGCGCGGCTCCGCGCCGGGCTGCTCCGGCAGCGCACCGATCTGGCGGTGGTCGACATCGGTGGCGGGTTCCCGGCGGCGATGCTCGGCGACACCCCCGACGACGCCGCCTACGGCGCAGCCATCGCGGAGGCGATCCACCGACGGCTCGGGCCGCGGCCGCCGGCGCTGATGGCCGAACCAGGGCGTTCCCTGGTCGCCGACGCGGGGGTGCTGGAGACCGAGGTGGTGCTGGTCTCGCAGCGGGACGGCGTCCGCTGGGTCTACCTGGATGTCGGGCTGTTCAGCGGGCTGGTCGAGGCCTACGGCGAGAGCATCAGATACCGCATCGAGGTCCACCGCGACGGCCGGCCGTTGGCCGGTCCGGACGGCGAGATCGTCCTCGCCGGGCCGACCTGCGACAGCCTGGACATCCTCTACGAGCGGTACCGCTACCGGCTCCCGCTCGACCTGCGGCCGGGCGATCGCCTCCGGTTCCTGTCGGCCGGGGCCTACACGGCCAGCTACTCCTCTGTCGGGTTCAACGGATTCGCGCCGCTGCGCGAGGAATACCGATGAGCCGATCCGTCGCGACGTCCGGCCCGACCTTCCGATCCGCCCTCCGTGAGCGGGACTTCCGGCTGTTGCTGGCCGGCCACGGGGTCGGCACAGTGGCGCAGTTGGTGATGACCCTCGCCGTCGGCATCGAGGTGCTCGAGCAGACCTCGTCGAGCCTGTGGGTGTCGGTCACCGTGGCGCTCGGGTTCGCGCCGTACGTGATCTTCTCCGGGTACGCCGGGCTGTTGGCCGACCGGTGGTCGCGCAGCTCGATGCTCACCTGGTCGTTCGTCAGCCGGGCCGGCTGTGGCGCTGTGCTGGCCGCGGGCCTGCTGCTGCACTGGCCGGTGCCGCTGCTGGTGGGCGTCGCCGCCGTTGCCGCTGTGCTGGCCACACCGTCGTACCCGGCGCTGGCCGCGGCGACCCTGGAAACCGTGCCGGACGAGCAGCTGCCGGCGGCCAATGCCCTGGTCACCGGGGTGGAGAACGTGACGTGGATGGCCGGGCCCGGCGTTCTCGGCCTGATCCTGCTCTCCGGGAGCGGACCCACCATGGCGACGACGATCTCCGCCGGGCTGTTCGTGGCGGCCGGATGTCTGGCCGCGCGGGTCCGGCTGCTCCCTCCCGCAAGAGCCACCGGCGCCGACGTGGCCGGGTCGGAAGCGGGCGGGTCGGAAGTGGGCGGGTCAGAACTGTGGGACGGACTGCGCATCGTCATGCGCCGGGGATCGGTTCGCCGGCCGATGACCGTCGCGGTGATCGACAACTTCCTGTACGGCTACCTGGTTGTCGCGATGGTGTTGTTGGCGGACCGACTGCTGGGCGGCGCCGAGGCGATCGGCTGGCTCAATGCGGGCCTGTCGGTCGGCGCGATCGCGGCAATGGTGGTGGTCAACCGGCTGTCGGGACACCGCAGGCCGGCCCCCGTGTTGTTCGCGGTGATGACGGTGTTCGCCGTCGCGACCGGACTGGTCGGGGTGTCGCCCTGGGTTCCGCTGACGGTCGCCCTGGTGACGGTGGCGGGAGCGACGACGTTGATCGCGGAGGTCATGTCCGTCACCTTGCTGCAGCGCGGGGCCGGGGAGGACCAGGCGGCCAGGGTGTTCGGTGTGTACGACCAGCTCAACGTCGGAGCCATCGCGGTGGGCTCGTTGATCGCCGGCCCGCTGGCCGACCGGTTCGGGCCGTCCCTGGCGATCGTCGTGGTCGCTGCCTGCTGCCTCGTCGCCTCGACGCTGGCCACGAGTCGGATGCGCGACGGTGCTCGGCGGGTGCCCAAGCATGCCGCCCGGCCGGCGCACCTGCGGGCTAGCTCGACGGCGCCACCAGCCGTTGGATAGCCGTTCGTAGTGCCTTGAGCCTGGCGTCGATGTCGTCGGGGTTGCCGCCCGGCGGCAGGAGCAGACCACTGTGCACCACGGCGAGTACCAGCTCGACCATCTGGTCCGGCGGCAGCGAGTCGTCCACCAACCCCGCCTGCTGGGCCCGACCCACCGCTTCGATCTTGCGCACCGTCGACGCTGCGGTCTGCGGCAACCTGGCCATCACTCCGGGTCGCTCCAGCATGTGCCACAACGCCAGTCTGGTGAACTCCGGATGCGCGAGGTTGAACGAGAACAACGCCTCCGCGTACCCCGGCAGATCTTCCGCGGTGAAGGGCACCGCGTCGAGCAGCTGCTCGATGTTGGATTCGATCGCTGCGTCGAACAGGCCCTCTTTGCTGCCGAAGTTTGCGTAGATCCGTTCCTTGTTGGCGCCGGCGCGGGCGGCGAGCCGATCGACCCGCGCGCCGGCCAGACCGTGCGCGGCGAATTCGGTGGTCGCGGCCTCGAGAATGCGGGCCTTGGTGGCGGTGGCATCGCGGATCACAGTGTTCATTCTAGCCGCCAACCAACTAGTTTGTTGACATGACGGCTGCGACGTGGCTATTCTTGCGTCCAACCAACCAGTTGGATTCTAGGAGGAAATCATGAGCACCTCAGTCGCCCTGGTCACCGGCGCGTCGTCCGGCATCGGCGAGGCCACCGCCCGCCGATTGCATTCGATGGGGTACACCGTCTACGCCGCCGCCAGGCGAGTGGACCGGATGAGCGGGCTCGCCGAACTCGGTGTTCGCACGCTGCCCGCTGACCTCACCGACGATGCGGCCGCAGTGGGGCTGATCGAGCGGATCATTGCCGACACCGGCCGGATCGACGTACTGGTGAACAACGCCGGCTACGGCTCGTACGGCTCACTGGAGGACGTGCCGATGGACGAGGCGCGGCGGCAGGTCGAGATCAACCTCTTCGCCCTGGCCCGGCTGACCCAGTTGGTCCTGCCGCACATGCGGGCGCAGCACAGCGGCTACATCGTCAACATCTCCTCGATGGGCGGGAAGTTCGGCGAGCCGCTGGGCAGCTGGTACCACGCCACCAAGTACGCCGTGGAAGGGCTCAGCGACTCGATCCGGCCGGAGCTGGCTCCGTTCGGCATCCATGTGGTGATCATCGAGCCGGGCGCCATCGCCACCGAGTGGGGCGGCATCGCTGCGGAGAACCTGCTGGCCACCTCGGGAAGCGGCCCCTACGCGGAACGTGCCGCGCTGACCACCAAGGTGCTCGGGGCGGCCGAGGGATCGGCGTCCTCGCCCGAGGTGGTGGCGGACGCGATCGCCAAGGCCGTGACCGCGCGCCGGCCGCGAACCCGGTACGCCATTGGCGCCGGCGCCAAACCGGCGATGCTGATGGCCAGGTTCGCCTCCGATCGGATGAAGGACCGGCTGATCAACACCCTGTACCGGGTCGCTGCTCGCCGCACCCCGGTCTCGTCCGCTCAGCCGAGCAGGACGGACGGGGCGAGTTCGGTGGGTACGCCGAGGTAGTCGCCGTATCGCTGCACGGCGGCCGCCAGCGCCTCCTGCTCCGGCGCGGTCAACGGGCGGTACAGCTGGGTCTCGACGGTCGCGCCTGCGCCGGTCAGTTGATGCCGCCAATGCCCGGTGAACCGGCCGTCGATCAGGATGGCATGCAAATAGCAGAGCGCGGTCCGGGACCGGCAGCACGCCTGCGGGCGCCAGCAACCGCCGGCTCTCCGAATACGACATGACCAGTTCGTCGTAGCCCTGGATGAGGTCGACGATCGGCCGGTCGGGATCCGCCGCGGCCGGCCTGCGCTCGCCGGGCATCGACCACATCGTCATCCCGTCGAGCTCGGTCACCGTGCACTGCGACTCGATGGCGGCCAGACCACGTTTCGCCTGGGCCAGGGTCAGGCTGGCCCACACGGCCAGATCCTTGGCGGTCACCGGCGCCCGGGTCCGGACGAACCGCCGGGCCAGCTCGGCCAACGCCTCGTCCTCGGAGTAGTTCGGGCCGGGCGGAACCCGCTCGTCGAACGCGGCGTAGGTCTGCTGCTTACCCTGCATCGCCCCGCTGATCAACACCTCGTCGTACTCGGCGTGCATCAGGATGAAAGTCAGCCGGCCATCGCCGGCCGCGATCCCAGCTGCTTCAAGCGCGGCAATGAGATCCTTTCTGGTGCAATGCTTCCCGTGCTGAACAGCGCCGGCAAGCACGTCCTGGGTGCGGTCCAACTCAGCGCGATCGAGACCCGCCTGACGGGTGTAGGAACCCATGATCCGGCGCAGCTTCGGGGCCGTCAGCCGGAGCATCCAGCGAATGTCCTGCGGCAGCGCGAAGTGCCAGGTCGGCCGCAACACATGGGTGCGCAGGATCAGTCCCTCGTCGAACGCCCGTTGGGTATCGGCCCTGGTGACCGCGGCACCCCCGGCCATCCGCTGCGGAAAGGACCACAGCGCGTACTGGAACTCCTGGGCCTGCATGCCGACGAAATCGCCGAGCACACCGGCGATCTCCGACCGGGCCGGCTGCCGCAGACCCTGATTGACCATTCGCTGGTCCATCGCGAGAGCGGTTGCCGAAGACGGTTCGACGGGGGGCATACCGGTACTCTCCACCCAGTAGCGGACAGCAATGGGCCGCTACTGGTCAGAACCTCGGGTGATCCCCGCAGAGGGTCACCCGATCGGTGCGGTCGCCCGAGTTCTCCACCGTGCCGAGCACCACCGACCACAGGTGCCGGGCGGTCAGCATCGCCATCGCCCGGTCCACGTCGTCGGCCGGCAGCACGGCCACCATCCCGATGCCCATGTTGAACGCCTTCTCCATCTCCTCGCGGGCGACGCGACCGTGCGAGGAGATGTAGCCGAACACCGGCAGCGGATTCCAGGCGCGGCGGTCGAGGGCGGCGGTCAGGCCGTCCGGGATGACCCTGGCCAGGTTGCTGGCCAGGCCGCCGCCGGTGATGTGGGCGTACGCATGGATGTCGGTCTCGCGGGTCAGCGCCAGGCAGTCGAGGGCGTAGATCCGGCACGGCTCGAGGAGCTCCTCGCCGAGGGTGCGGCCGAACTCCTCGACGTGACCGTCCAACGGCAGCCTGGCGATGTCCAGCAGCACATGTCTGACCAGCGAGTACCCGTTGGAGTGGATGCCCGAGGAGCCCATCCCGAGCACGACGTCACCGGGACGCACCCGTTCCGGGCCGAGGATCGAATCGGCCTCCACCACTCCGACGGCGGTGGCCGCCAGGTCGTAGTCGTCCGCCGCCATCAGCCCGGGGTGCTCGGCCGTCTCGCCGCCGACGAGCGCGCAACCGGCGAGCACACAGCCCTCGGCGATACCCGACACGATCCCGGCGATCCGCTCCGGATCGAGCTTCCCGCAGGCGATGTAGTCCTGCATGAACAGCGGCTCCGCGCCGCAGGCGACCAGGTCGTCGACGACCATGGCGACCAGGTCGATGCCGATCGTGCCGTGCACGTCCATGGCCTGGGCGATGGCCGACTTGGTGCCGACGCCGTCGGTGGACGAGGCGAGCACCGGTTCCCGGTACCGGTGCAGGGGCAACCGGAACAGCGAGGCGAACCCGCCGATCCCGCCGATCACCTCGGCCCGATGGGTCTTGCGGGTGTAGGGCTTCATCAGGTCGACGGCGGCCTCGCCGGCCGCGATCGAGACGCCGGAACCCGCGTAGGTGGCGCCGGAACCGATGGGATGACGTGCGCTCATCGCGAGCCGCCTGATTCTTCCGGGCAGATCATCTGCACGTGGGTGGTCGACGACTGCTGCGCCGGCATCGGCGGAGGCGTCACGGTCGGCTCAGGGCGTCCGCTGCCCCGTAACTGGCCGCGGAGACGGGCGTCGCGTCGCCGGCGACACCGCGGGCGTGGGATTCGGCCACCCCACGGGCGATGCCCTCGAGCACGTGCTTGCCCATCTGATCGGGGATCGGGATCGGGTACTCGCCGGTGAAACACGCTGTGCAGAGCCGGTTCCTGGGCTGTTCCGAGGCGCCGATCAGGGCGTCCATGGAGGCGTACCCGAGGCTGTCGGCGCCGATGGACCGGCGGACCGCGTCGACGTCACCGGCGTTGGCGATCAGTTCGGCGCGGGAGGCGAAGTCGATGCCGTAGAAGCACGGCCAGCGCACGGGTGGGGAGGCGATCCGGACGTGCACCTCGACGGCGCCGGCTTCCCGCAGCATCCGGACCAGCGCACGTTGGGTGTTCCCGCGGACGATCGAATCGTCGACCACGACGAGCCGTTTGCCGCGGATGACGTCCCGCAACGGGTTCAGCTTGAGCCGGATCCCGAGCTGCCGGATGGTCTGCGACGGCTGGATGAAGGTGCGCCCGACATAGGCGTTCTTGACCAGACCCTGGCCGTAGGGGATCCCGGACGCCTCGGCGAAACCGATCGCCGCCGGCGTCCCGGACTCCGGGGTGGGGATCACCAGGTCGGCCTCGACCGGCGCCTCGGCGGCGAGCCGGCGACCGATCTCCACCCGGGTGGCCTGGACGCCACGGCCGGAGATGGTGGTGTCCGGACGGGCCAGGTAGACGTACTCGAACACGCAGCCCTTGGGCTCCGGCGGTGCGAAGTGCTCGCTGCGCAGACCGTCCGCGTCGATCGCCAGCAGCTCTCCGGGTTCGACCTCACGGACGAAGGAGGCGCCGACGATGTCCAGGGCAGCGGTCTCGGACGCGACGACCCAGCCCCGGTCCAGCCGGCCGAGCACCAGCGGGTGCACGCCGTGCTTGTCCCTCGCGGCATACAGCGTGTGCTCGTCGCAGAACACCAGGCAGAACGCACCCTTGAGGGTGGGCAGCAATTCCATCGCCGCCTGCTCGAGGCCGGAGTCGGCGGACCGCGCGGCCAGCAGGCGGGTGATCACATCGGAATCGGTCGAGCACTTGCTGCGTCCGGCCTTGCCGGGCAGCGCGGCGGCCTGGGCGAACAGCTCGCTGGTGTTGACCAGGTTGCCGTTGTGGCCCAGCGCGATGCCCGAGCCGACGTCGGTGATGGCAAAGGTGGGCTGGGCGTTCTCCCAGGTCCCGGAGCCGGTGGTGGAGTACCGGCAGTGGCCGACGGCGATGTGCCCGTTCAGCGAGGACAGGGTCTGCTCGTCGAAGACCTGCGAGACCAGGCCGAGGTCCTTGAACACCACGATCTGCGAACCGTCGGCGACCGCGATGCCGGCGGCCTCCTGGCCGCGGTGCTGCAGGGCGTACAGGCCGTAGTAGCTGAGCTTGGCGACCTCCTCGCCGGGAGCCCAGACACCGAAGACGCCGCATTCCTCGCGCGGCGACGGATCGGCTGAGTCATCGAACGGGTGCGCGGAGACTGGCGCCGCACCCTGGTCACCGCCACCACGAACGGTGGGCATCGGCAGGGTCGTCGGATGGGATTGGGTCGCGCCGGACAACGGACCAATAACCACGAAACCGTGCTCCTCTGCGAGCGAGTCATACCAGGGGATCAGCGGTACCCCACTGTACCTGCTCGGCGCGGGAATCCCTGAGCCGACAACGCTTGTTCCGCTCGCCGAATGGTCGCCCGCCCAGCCGCTGCGCGACCGCTACGCCGGGGTCTGCACCGGCTCGTCGTCGGCGGCGACCAGGGCCGACGACGGCTCCAGTTGCGCCCGGTACAACGCCCGCACGGCGAGCGCCCGGTGCAGGTGGGCGGCGGTGTCGTCGCTGAGCGCGGAAGCCAGTTCCTTGTCCGCCGACGACGAGACGATGAAGTACAGCGCCGCGAACACGCCGAGGAAGCTGGCCACCCGGAAATGTTCGGCGGTCAGCACGTACGTGTGATTCGCCACAGTCACGTCCCACCAAACGTTCGGCACAGCCGCGGACCAGCTCTCGGCCACCGAGAGGTCGACGGTGAGGATGCCGAACAGCAGGAAGAACACCATCACGAACAACCCCACCACGGCGGCGACCAGGGCCCGCCCCAGCACCGAGAGCAGCCGCAGGTTCAGCCGCTCCCCGAAGGTCGGGGCCGGGTCGGCGTAGCGGATCGGCCCGGCCGGCATCAGCTGACGCGGGACCTGCCGGCGGAACCATTCGGCGTCCGGCTCGATCCGGTGCTGGTGCCAGTCGACGCCGTCCTTGCGCAGCAGGGCCAGCACCGCCACCGTCCCCACCAGCACCATGGTCAACACCAACGGCAGCCCGGACAGCCGCCCGATGGACATCCAGGTCTCCCCGGTGAGGAAGAAGAACGTCACCGCGACCAGCAGCAACGGCAGGACGTGCATCATTCCGGAACCGCTGCGCCACACCGTCCGGGCGAACCAGCCGACGGTGAACACCGCCATCTCCGGGATTCCGACCGCCGTCATCAGGTAGGCACCGACGACGGCGACGATCACCGCGGCACCGATGAAGGCAGCGCCGGTGCCGAACGACAGGTCGGTGACCAGCACCAGGTCAAGCGCGAGGCCGAGAATGACGGCCGCGCAGGCGATCAGGGCGAGCGGCCTGGCCAGTACCGACCGCGGTCGGCTGTGCCCCTGCACGCAGGCCGGCAGTCCGTTGGTCCGCAGCCACCGCTCGGTCGGTGCCCGCCCGACCGGGCCGATCCGGACCGGCGCCGCACGGCGTTCCGCTGCCGATTGGTCGGGGTCGGTTGGTCCCTGCGAGCCAGCGCTACCACCGGTTTCCGGTGGATCCGGCGGTGGGATCCCGGTCATCCCTGGTCCTTGTTCTCGGTCGGCAGCTGCAGCGGCAGCACCTCGGACAGGTCCGCCCGGGATCCACTGGCCCGGACCCGCCCGTCGTCGACCGCCTGCGACCAGAGCAGCTCACCGGTGACCAACGACAGCCAGGTCGCCGCGTCCATCTCGACCACGTTGGGCGGTGTGCCCCTGGTGTGCCGCGGACCCTCGATGGCCTGCACGGCGCCCTGCGGCGGCACCCGGATCTCCACCGACCTGCCGGGATACACCTGGGCGACCCAGCCCAGAGTCGCGCGCACGGCAGTTCGGGTGCCGGCCGCATCGAGCGGGTCGACGGAATCCCTGGCGAGGGTGATCGCCTCGACCACCTGATCGCGGGTGACGATGCGACGGGCCATGACGCAAGAGCGTAGATGCGGGTGTGCTGCACATGCCGTACCCATCCGCTGCGCGTTCGAGTACGGATACTCATGGTGTGAGTACCCAACGTCACGGCGCCCAGTTGTCGACCACCTCCCGCCCCGCCCGGCCGACTGCTGCCGTGCTGGTGTTCCACGGCGGTGCCGCCGATTCCACCGCGCCGGTCTCCCGGTTCAGCCCGGCGGTGCTCAGGCTGATCCCGGTGGCCAGGGCCATCGCCCGAGCCGAGCCCACCTTGGCCGTCTACCGGCTCCGGTTCGGCGTCCGGGGCTGGAACGGCAAGGGCACGGACGTTCTCGCCGACGCACATCAGGCTTTGGCGGACATCGCCGACCGGCATCCGGGCCTGCCGATCGTCGTGGTCGGCCACTCCCTGGGCGGCCGGGTCGCGATGGCGGTGGCCGGCACCCAGGTCACCCCGGACTCCCGGGTGGTCGGAGCTGTCGGGCTCGCGCCATGGGTCGAGGAGAGCGACCCGGTGACGTTCCTCGACGGCATCGGGCTGGCGATCGTGCAGGGCACCCATGACAAGGTCGTGCCCGAACCGTCGACCCGCCGCTGGCTGGCCAAGGCGCAGGCCGCCGGCGCGATCGTCACTCCGACGATCATCGAAGGTGGCGGACACACCATGCTGCGGTACTTCCGGCGCTGGCACGCGCTCACCGTGGACGGGGTGCGCTCCGTGCTCGCCACCGCCCGGGACCAGCAGGACCGCCGTCAGCAGGCTGTCCGTTCTCCTGCAGAGCCGCCCAACGCGCGAACCTGACCGCCGCCGGTATCCGGATGCCGAATTGTCCCTTTGGTGGTACTCCTGAGATCCACCCGACGGCGCACTGACCGGCGCCCCGGATCCGCAGGAAGCGCGAGGGGCAATGACGTCGGTTCGCCGCAACATCTGGCACCTGGGAACGCCACAGGACCCCTGGCACCCGATCACCGTGTCCTACGCCCTCGGCGTGCGGGCCATGCAACAACTGCCGATCAACGACTCACGCAGCTGGGCCTATCAGGCCGCCATTCACGGCACCCACGAACCGGACAAGCCGACCGGTGCCCCGTGGAACGAGTGTCAGCACGCGACCTGGTACTTCCTGCCCTGGCACCGGATGTACCTGTTCCACTTCGAGAACATCCTGCGGTCCCTGCTCCCGACGCAACGCCGCGCCGATTTCGCGCTGCCGTTCTGGGACTACAGCAGCGGCGCCCCGGGCAACGCACTGCCGGTGGCGTTCCGGGTGCCCACCTTGCCCGACGGCTCGCCGAACCCGCTGTTCGTCCCCCAGCGACGGGCCGCGGTCAACGCCGGAGCCGCACTGCCCGACGTCGTCACCAGCACGGCATCCGCCCTGGCCAAGACCTCGTTCACCGCCGCGCCGCTGGGCGGTGATCCCGGCTTCGGCGGTCCGCGAACGGGTTTCGCGCACCAGGGTCCGGCCTTCGGCGAGCTGGAGGCGCAGCCACACGGACCGATCCACGTCATCGTCGGCGGCAACACCGGACTGATGACCGATCCGGACACCGCGGCACAGGATCCGATCTTCTGGCTGCACCACGCCAACATCGATCGGCTCTGGGAGGTGTGGAACATCAACGGCGGCACCAACCCCGTGCTGAAGGTCTGGCTGGACCGCTCGTTCCGGCTGCGTGCCGCGGACCGGAGTTCGGCACGGATGAAGACCCGCGATGTGCTGGACACCGTCGGCGGGCTGGACTACACCTACGAGTCGCTGCCGGTCCGCGCGGGCGCGGCGGGAGGCGGGAGGACGGTGCCCCCGAAAAGGCCACAACCCCTGCTGATCGGGACGAATGCCGACCCGGTCGAGGTCAACCGCGCCGGTGCGAGCACGTCGATCGCCGTCACGCCGCTTGCCCGAACCGCTGGCGGCCGCCGCGGATCCGAGCCGGCTGTACCTGAACGTCGCCGACATCGAGGGCGACCGCAATCCGGGCATCGTCTACGGGGTCTACCTGAACCTGCCGGCCGACGCCGGGGCGGTCACCCGCGCGGACCATCTGGCCGGGTTGGTGTCGTTCTTCGGGATCGAACAGACCGGGCCGACCACCCGGGGAGGCGGCCACGGGATGCGGTACAGCTTCGACGTCACCGAACTCGTCGACCGGCTGCGGGCGGCCGGCGCCTGGGAGCCGGATCGGCTGACCGTGTCGTTGCTGCCCGCGCCGGACGAGCTGGAGCCGGAACCGGAACCCGTCGCCGCGGGCGCGGAAACCCCGGTCAGGGTCGGCACTTTCAGTCTGTATCAGGGGTGAGCCAGGTGCGGGCTGCGCCGGGCGTCGCGCGAGCGAGGACGCCGGCAGCCCCCGGCCCGCTCGCCCGGCGACCGGAGACCGTCCCCCTTGCCGCCACCGTTCTCGCCTGGGTCGCCCTGCTGGCGATCTCTCCGCTGGGGTGCGTGGATGCTGCGCGGGGCCGACCCGGCCGATGTCGGGCATTCGGGCCACGGCGGTGTCTTCACCCCGTCCGGGCTGGGCATGCTCGCCCTGATGACGATGGCCATGATGGCGCCGCTCGCGATTCCCGGCGTGCGCACGGTCGCCTTCACCAGCCTGTGGTGGCGCGCGGGTCGCGCCGCGCTCTGGTTCTTCGCCGGGTTCATGCTGACCTGGACGGTGTTCGCGATCGTGCTGGCACCGTTCGCCGAAACCCTGGGCGGACTGCTGGGAGCACCCGCGACGGCTGCGGGCGTCGTGCTGCTGGTGTGCGCGGCGGCCGAATTCGACCCGCGTCGCGGTGATCTGACGCGATCCTGCGACCGGCCGACCAGGCTGCGCGCCAACGGGTTCGACGCCGACGTCGACTGCGCCAGGTTCGGGGTGCTGAGCGCCTGCCGAGGAGTGCGGCTCTGCGGGTTGCCGATGCTGGCCATGCTGGCCCTGCCGTCGAGCCTGCTGCTGATGGCATTCATCACCGCCATCTCGCTGACCGACCGGATCACGCAGGGTCGCCACCGGTTCGCGATCTCGGCCTGTTGGGCGGCGCTCGGTGCCGTGCTGCTGATCTGATCGCCCGATCGGTATCGCTCGGGCGAGTATTCGTGCTCTGACCTCGAAACGGCAAGTCAAGGAGGCGTTCGCCATGACGACGATCGCGCAGAACATGTCCGCCATCGGATTCGCGCCGGTCATCGCGATACTGCACAAGGAGCAGAAGTCCGAGATCCGCTCGTTGCGGTCGAACTTCTCCGCCGAAGCGGGTTCTCCGCTGGGCGGTGCGTCCCTGGTGGCGGCCCGGCTGGCCGGCTCGCAGGACGTCGACCCGGCGCAGGTCAGGGTGTACCCGAACCTCGGCATCGTCTACGGCACCGTCGACGCCACCGGGCTGGCTGCGCTGAAGGAGGATCCGGCGGTCCGAAAGGTCAACGCCGCCAACCCGTTCAGCCTCATCCGGCCGGTGTCGGCCGCGGAGAGCACGTTGGTCGGCCAGCACACCTGGGGCCTGGAGGCGATGCACGTCCCGGAGATCTGGGCCAAGGGGCTGACCGGTGCCGGCGTCAAGGTCGCCCACCTGGACACCGGCGTCGACGGCGAGCATCCGGCACTGGACGGGGCGATCGCGGAATTCGCCCAGTTCGATCTGGCCGGGCGGATCATCCCCGGCGTGGTGGCCACCGATTCGGATCAACGGGACGGCCATGGCACGCACACCGCCGCCACCATCGCCGGTCGCGCGGTGCGGGATCGGCACGTCGGCGTCGCACCGGGTGCCGAGCTCTATTCGGCCATGGTGATCGAGGGCGGTGACGCCGTCGCGCGGATTCTCGGCGGGATGGATTGGGCCGTCGGTCAGGGCGTTCGGGTGCTGTCGATGTCGCTGGGCATCCGCGGGCTGGTCGCCGACTTCCTCGACATCGTGGACATCCTGCGGGACAACGGCGTGCTGCCGGTGATCGCGGTCGGCAACGAGGGCCCGGGTACCAGTCGGTCGCCCGGCAACTACCCCAAGGCGTTGTCGGTGGGCGCCTACGGTATCGACGGCGCCGTCGCCGACTTCTCCTCCAGCCAGCGGTTCAAGCGTCGTACGCAACCGCTGGCCCCCGACCTGGTCGCACCCGGCGTCGACGTGGTCTCCGCCCGCCCGGGCGGTGGTTGGCGCACGCTGTCCGGATCGTCGATGGCGACCCCGCACGTCGCCGGCCTTGCCGCGCTGCTGCTCGAGGCCAAGCCGGAGCTCACGGTGTTCAAACTGGAACGGGCCATCTTCAGCTCGGCGCAACGCGGCACGATGGACCTCGAGCGGGTCAACCGCGGCGCGGTGGACGGCCTCCGGGCGTTGGCGGCCGTAGCGCCCTGACTGTCACACGTCACGCGCAAGTCATCACCCTGAGTGATTCTTGGTGGCGTTTGCCGCCCGTAAGAGTGGTTCCTGTCTATCTCTTGAGAATTGTTGTTTACGCTCAGCTAACAACTCCCTCGCACGGGAGCCTTCCGCCGAGCGTGTCGGCCCGACGAACGAGGTTCCGCCGTGACCGATCCCACCCGTGGGTACCCCCTTCCGCCGCCACCTCCGGTGCCGCCCAGCCATCGGGCGGCTCGGAACCCGGCGCTGATCATCGCCGCTGTCATCGCGATCGTGCTGGTGATCGGCGGCGTCGTCGTCGCGGTGACGGTGTTCAACCGGGACGACTCCGCCGCGGCTCCGGCGCCGACTGCGGTCACCCTGGAGGCTGCGGCCGACGCGGGCACCGATCCGTTTCTGGCGGCGACGGGCATCACCGAGGTCCCGGCCTTCCCGGACAGCGTGGTCGCCGTTGCCTCTGACCTCCGCGGCACCCTGCCAACCGACACCGGCATCGGCACCCTGGCAGCGCCCGGCACCATGGCCGAGCTCTACGGGGGTCGTCAGGCTGCCACACCTGCGCTGTATGGCGGCAGCGGCGAGCAGACCGTCTGCGACGTCGAACAACTCGCCGATTTCCTGGAAGGCGACGCGGCGAAAGCCGTTGCCTGGGCGACGGTGCACGGGATCGAACCGGCGGGCATCCGTACTTACCTGCAGACGCTGACTCCGGTCACCTTGCTGCAGGACACCGCAGTGACGAACTACGGCTTCGCGGGTGGCGTCGCGACCCCGCGGCAGTCGGTCCTGCAGGCCGGAACCGCCGTGTTGGTCGACCCGTCCGGTCTCCCTGTCGTCCGCTGCGCATGCGGTAATCCGCTGTCCGCACCGACCGTGACCGGGTTGCCGTCCGCCGAATTCCTCGGTGCGCGGTGGACGGGATTCGATCCCGGCCAGGTACTGCGCGTCACCTCGGGCGCGGCCGTCCCGTCGTTCACTCTCGTCGATCTTGCCGACGGCACCGCCTTCGAACGGCCGGCCGGCGCTGCCGTCCAGCCAACCAAGGAGCCCGGCGCCGCACCGACCGCCGACGGTCCGCCCACCATCGTCGTCGTCGACTCCGGACAGGACGGATCCGGCGCCGTCACCGGCCTGGTCTCGGCGAGCAGTGACGGCCTGAACTGGGTCACCCTGCTCACCACGCAGGGTTCGCTGTCCGGGGTCGGACATGGCGAAGGAGTCACCGTCGTCGTCGGCGGTGACGACGCGACCGGCGGCACCGTTCGGAGCAGCCGGGACGGAGCGACATGGACCGAGCCGATCGCGGTGCCCACGGTGCTGCAGAAGGTGGGTTACGGAAACGGCCAGTGGATGGCCGTCGGCACCGAGCAGGACGCAACCGGCGGCGCGGTGGCCGTGGTGTACACCAGCCCGGATGCCACGGCCTGGTCGAAGCTGCCCGGCAGTACCGGGATCACCGCGGCATCCAGCATCCAGGTCGGGTCGATCGCCTTCGGCCAGGGACGCTGGCAGATCTCCTACCTCGCGCGCGACACCGACGGGCGCGGTTTCGGCGAACTGGGGGTGGTGGCCAGCACCGATGACGGTCAGAGCTGGCAACCGGTGGTGGCTGCGGGGAGCATCCCCGCCGGCTATTCCACGCAGCCGGTGTCGCTCGACCTCGCCTTCGGCGCGGATCAATGGGCGACGGTCGGCTACACGATCGACGACGTCACCGCCGACCTCGGGAGCAGGCTCGGACAGTCCGGCACCAGTGCCGCCGGCACCGACTGGGTGGTGCAGCCGATCCAGCTGGTCGACACCTACCTGGACACCCTGGCCTGGGCCGGCGACAGCCAGTGGTTCGCCCGCGGCGGACTGAAGGGCGGCATGACCGGCGCCGCCACCGATCATGCGGTCTACGCCAGCACTGATCTGCAGAACTGGACCCGGCTCGGCAATCCCGGCGCCGGCCTGATCGCCGACATCGCGGTCACCCGCTGGGCCTCGCTGCCCGCGCCGGCCGGCGGTCCGGCCGTGACGGCCTCCGATGCGCCGACCACCTCTGCTGCTGTTCCGGCCGACGCCGGCGGCTGCGTGGACGGTGACCTGACATTCACGGTGTCCCGGCCGGCGTCGTTCCCGACCTGCGAGGCGATGATCGCCCAGTGGCGCAGCTTCACCGCCACCGGCGGCACCGAGACCAGGCAGGGCGACTGGATCTGCCGGTTGCCAGCCGGGTCCGAGCCGGGTCAATGCGCCCTGTCGGACACCGACATCTACTTCACTGTCGGGGCTTCCGGGACACCTGCGGCCACCGGCGCTCCCACCGCGGGTGCATCGGCAGCCGGATCAGGTGATCTCGGACTGACGGTCCCGATCTCCCGGCCCGCGTGCGACGGGACGGGCATCGTGCTGCTGCTGGCATCCGTCACACCGGGTGCCTACGCGGCCGAGATCCAGGCCGGGCTGGATGCGAATCCCGGCTCGTCCTACCTGCGGACCGACCAGGCCTGCAGCTCGTTGAGCCAGGCGACGGCCGACGGCAACCCGATCTACGCGGTGTACCGGGTGGCCGGCGCCGACCAGGGCGCGGTGTGTGCGGCGGTCCGGGCAGCCGGTGGCGGCGCCTACGGCAAGTGGCTGGACAACACCACCTCGCCGAGCTCCGTCATCGACTGCGGTTAGTCCGACTCGGGCGTAGCCGACCAGGGCCGCGACGAACCTGTCCGCCGCGGCCGAGTCGGCGTACGCCAGGAACAGCGAGGGCTCGATCAGTTCCACCTCGAGCACACAGAACTGCCCGGCGTCGTCGCGGACCAGGTCCACCCGGGCGTAGGTCGGCGTCCCGAGCCGGGACGAGACAAGGTCGACGGCGGCCTGGGCGACCTCGATCTGAGCGGTAGTCGCCTCGTGCGCGGCGTTGGTTTCGGCGGCGAACAGCTCCTCGACCAGCCCGGCCCGCGGCAGGGCAACCCGCTTGCTCGCGGCATGACTGAACCGGCCATCGAAGAACATCAGCGGCCATTCACCTTCGGTGGCAACGGATGTCAGGAACGGCTGGACCAGGACGGTCTGTCCGGCCGCGTGCAGCCGGTCGACGTGCGCCACTGCTGTCTGCTGCTGGTCCGCGCTGTAGGACGCGGCGTCGCGACTGCCGGCACCGACCGCCGGTTTGATCACGAAGTCGCCGGCCGGGAAGGTGGCTGCCGTACCGGGTGGCAGGAAGACGGTGGGCGTGATCGGGACTCCGGCCTCGGCCAGTTCGGCCAGATACTGCTTGTCCAGGTTCCACCGGACGGTGTCCAGCGGGTTCACCAGATCGCTGAGCCCGGCGACCTTCTCGAGCCAGGCCAGGAATTCCGGTAGCCGCTGCGGGTAGTCCCAGGCCGATCGCAGCACGACCCGTCCGAAGCGTGACCAGTCCACGTCCGGGTCGTCCCAATCGAGCACCTCGACCGGTAACCCGGCGCGTTCGAGGGCGGCCAACGCGAACGGCTCGTCCTCGTCCTGCCCCCTGGCCTCCCGGGTGGTCACCCACGCCAACTCTCGGATCATCCGGTCACCGTAGCCAAGGCCTTTCGGACCCCCTGCGCGATGACCGGTCCGCCCGTCGGGGCGGATGCATCGCACGGGAGTTGTCGCTCTGTGCACAACCTCGGTGCCGCGACCATCGCGGTCTAGCATTGCGTCAGCACCTGTACGTCGGTGCGGCCGGCCGGCCCGACAAAGGTCCGGCGCCCAGCAGCCTCGAGAAGGGTGGCGGATGACGCTCCAACAGACCGATCCGGAGTTGCTCCGCCAGCTCGACGATGCCGTGCGCACCGGCGAACCGGTACAGGCGGTCGTCAAGTTGCATCGCACCCCCGGCAAGGCGCCGGTTCCGGCCGTCGTCGAGGAGCAGACCCGCAAGGCGGTCGATCGGACGGCCGAGGCCACCGGTGAGCACCCCACCGACGTGCACGTCATGGGTCGCCTGGCCACCGCGTACATCTCCGGCTCGGAGAAGTTTCTCCGCGAGTTCGTCGAGCAACCGGAGGTCGCCTCCGCCGTCGCGAACCAGGTCTCGTCGCCGTCGAACGAATCTCTGCCGAAGTCGCCGCGGGAATCGAAGACCCTCGACCCTCGTCTGGGCTGAAACTTTCGAGCGGTTTTGCCCGGCCGCGAACCTGGGAACTGGATCGTCATGCAGATACCCGCGTTGCAGCAACTGACAACCCGCGTCGGCCCGTTCGTTTCGGTGAGCATGGATGTGTCGCGCAACGACGAGCGAGCGGTCACCGAGGTACAGGTCCGCTGGCAGGACCTGGAACGCAAGCTGACGTCGGCGGGCGCACCGGCTGATGTGCTGAGCCGGATCGGCGAATTAGTGGTCGAACCCACCGGGGAACCCGGTCACCAGGGGCGGCTCGTCATCGCCGATCGGGACGGCATCGCACTGAACCTGGTGCTGCCGGCCCGCCCGTCCCGCAACGAGGCGTTCTACGGTCCGGCCCCGCATGTGCTGCCGGCATTCCGGGCGCTCGCCGAGACGGTGCCGTACCTGCTGGCCGCCATCGACCGGACGGGCGCTGACATCACCGTGGTGGACGCACTCGGCGCCAGCGTCGACACGGTCGAGGTGCAGGGCAGCCACGACGTCGTGCACAAGGTGGCCGGCGGGCAGATGTCCGGCCGCCGGATCCAGGCCAGGGCCGAGGATTCGTGGGAGCGCAACGCGGCGGAAGTGGCCCGGGAGTTGGAGGAGTTGATCTCCCGGCACCACCCGGCCGTGGTGCTGCTGGACGGCGATGCCGTCGCCGTGTCCCATCTGCTCGACGCCGCAGGCGGCCGGCTCAAGGAACTGGCGGTCCGGCTGAAGTACGGCGGGCGGGGCAGCGGAGCATCCACCAAGTCCCGGGACGCCGAGATTGCCGGTGTCCTGGTCGGGCAGCGTCGCGCCGCGAACGCCGCGCTGATGGATCGCTTCGGCACCGAGGAAGGGCGTCAGGAAGCGGCGGTCCAGGGCCTCGAATCGGTGGTCGATGCCGCCCGGCGCGCCCAGATCGGCGAGCTGCTGCTCCACGACGATCCCTCGTCCACGCACACCCTCTGGCTCGGCGCCGGCGCAGGTGAACTCGGCACCACCGAGGAGGAGGTGCGCTCGATCGGCGCGGCCGATGCCGTCAAGGTGCGGGCGGACACCGCCCTGGTGTGGACCGTGCTCAGCACGGACGCGGGCGTGACGCTGCTCGATCCGGACGATCGGGCGTTGTCCGACGGGATCGGCGCGTTGCTGCGCTGGTCGGACCGGTCGACCCCGCACGACGCCATCCCGAGCATGCCGGGTCACGGAGCCGTCCAGGGCGCCCACCACCGCGGCGGCTGAGCCCGCGACCGGTACTCAGCCGAAGAGTGCGGGCAGGGTGCCGGCCCACGCGGTGCGCAGCTCGGCCAGCGACAACCGGGCCACGCCCTGGATGTCCAGTGCCTGCTCGTCCGCCGCGCCGGTGTCACCGGCATCGACAACGCCGATCTTCACCCAGGGCTGCCGCCGCACCGTGCACATCTCGGTGAACCGCAGCTCCTCGGTACGCGGGACGGCCACCAGCACCCGGGCCGCCGACTCGGAGAACAACCACACGAACGGGTCGGCGTCCGGCGGCAGCACGATCCGGGCGCCGGTCTCGCCGGACAGGCACATCTCGACGACGGCCTGGGCGAGGCCGCCCTCGGACAGATCGTGGGCGGCCGAGATCATGCCGTCCCGCGACCCGGCGATCAGCACCGCGCCGAGTGTCCGCTCCGCCTCCAGGTCGACCGCCGGCGGCAGACCGCCGAGGTGGCCGTGCACCACGTCCGCCCAGGCGGAGCCGTCGAATTCGTCCCGGGTGTCGCCGAGCAGCAACAGCGTCTCGCCGGTGTCCTGACCGATGCCCGGGATGGTGCGCCGACGGACGTCGTCGATGACCCCGAGCACGCCGATCACCGGCGTCGGCAGGATGTTCACCCCGGCCGTCTGGTTGTACAGGCTGACATTGCCGCCGGTGACCGGGATCCCGAGTTGGGCGCAGCCGTCCGCGATGCCGTGGATGGCCTGCTCCAGCTGCCACATCACGCCCGGATCCTCCGGCGAACCGAAGTTCAGGCAGTCGGTGACGGCCAGCGGGACGGCTCCGGTGGTGACCACGTTGCGGTACGCCTCGGCCAGCGCCAGCTGGGCCCCGGCATAGGGATCGAGCATGGTGTACCGGCCGTTGCAGTCGGTGGCCATCGCCAGACCCCGCTCGATGGGCCGCCCGTCGCTGATGTCGCTGCTCTCGCCGACCCGGACGATGCCGGCGTCGGCGGGCTGCGCGAGCACCGTGTTGCCGCGCACGTACCGGTCGTACTGGTCGGTGACCCAGCCACGCGAGCACAGGTTCGGCGAGGAGATCATCTGCAGCAGCAGATCCCCCAGCTCACTCACGTCGGGCCTGGGCAGCGAGGCGGAGGTGTTGGCCTGCAACGCATCCTGCTCCGCCGGGCGGGCAACCGGACGCTGGTAGACGGGGCCGTCGTGCGCCACCGACCGCGGCGGCACGTCGAGCACGGTCTCACCCTGGAACTCGATGGTCAGCCGGTCGCCGTCGGTGACCTCACCGATGACGTCCGCCTGCACCTCCCACTTCGCGCAGACGGCCAGGAACGCGTCCACCTTGTCGGGCGTGACGACGGCGCACATCCGCTCCTGCGATTCGCTGGACAGGATCTCGGCGGGCGTCATGCCCTCGGCCCGCAACGGAACGTTGTCCAGCACGATGTGCATCCCGCCGTCACCGGCAGAGGCGAGTTCCGAAGTGGCGCAGGACAATCCGGCTCCACCGAGGTCCTGGATACCGACCACCAGGCCGGCGGCGAAGACCTCGAGCGTGCACTCGATCAGCACCTTCTCCGCGAACGGGTCGCCGACCTGCACCGACGGCAGCTTGCGCCGCGACCCACCCTGGCCGCCGTTCTCGTCGTCACCGGCGAAGGTCGCCGACGCCAGCACCGACACCCCGCCGATCCCGTCGAGCCCGGTCCGCGAGCCGTAGAGGATGACCTTGTTGCCGGCGCCCGACGCGTGGGCGGTGTGCAGATCCGCGCTGCGCAGCACCCCGATGCAGGCCGCGTTCACCAGCGGGTTGCCGGCGTAGGACGCATCGAAGATCACCTCGCCGCCGATGTTGGGCAGGCCCAGGGAGTTGCCGTAGCCGGAGACGCCGGCGACCACGCCGGGAACCACCCGCTGGGAGTCGGCGGCCTCCGCGGGTCCGAAGCGCAGCTGGTCCATCACGGCGACCGGGCGCGCGCCCATGGCCAGGATGTCGCGGACGATGCCGCCGACCCCGGTGGCCGCGCCCTGGTACGGCTCGACGAACGAGGGGTGGTTGTGCGACTCGATCTTGAACGTCACCGCCCAGCCGTCACCGATGTCGACGACGCCGGCGTTCTCCCCGATCCCGGCGAGCATCTTGCTGCGCATCTCGTCGGTGGTGGTGGCGCCGAAGTAGGCCAGGTGCACCTTCGACGACTTGTAGGAGCAGTGCTCGGACCACATCACCGAGTACATCGCCAACTCGGCGGCGGTCGGCCGGCGACCGAGGATCTCCCGGATCCGGGCGTACTCGTCGTCCTTCAATCCGAGCTCGGCGTACGGCTGCTGCACATCGGGAGTGGCCGCGGCGTGCTTGACCGTGTCGAGGACGGCGTCCAGGTCGACGAGATCGACGGCCCCGACGGGATCGGTGACATCCAGCAGGTCGGCCGCGGTCGGGTGGGCGATCTGGTCGGTCACGTCAGACCCCCGCCGTCTGCAGCGAACCGATGAAATCCTGCACCGAGAAGAACAGTCCGAGTCCGTCGTCGGTCGGCCCGGTCAGCGCGTCGATGGCGTGCTCGGGGTGCGGCATCAGGCCGGCGATGCGGCCGTCCGCACTGCAGATGCCGGCGATGTCGCGCAGCGCGCCGTTGGGATTGCCCTGGGTGGGCGGATCACCGACGTAGCGGAAGAGCACCCGGCCCTCCCCCTCGAGCTCGTCCAGGACGTCCTCGCCCGCGACGAAGCAGCCTTCGGCGTTCTTCATCGGGATCAGGATCTCGGCACCGGGCTCGAAGCGCGCGGTCCAGACCGACGAGGTGTTCTCCACCCGCAGCCACTGGTCGCGGCAGATGAATCGCAGGCTGGCGTTGCGGATCAGCACGCCGGGCAACAGGCCCGCCTCGCAGAGGATCTGGAAACCGTTGCAGATGCCCAGTACCGGCATGCCCCCGCGCGCTGCCTCGATGACCGACCGCATCACCGGGGCCTGTGCGGCGATCGCCCCGGCGCGCAGGTAGTCGCCGTAGGAGAAGCCGCCGGGCACCACCACAGCGTCGACCCGCTTCAGGTCGGCGTCGGCGTGCCACAGCGGGACGGCCTCGGCGCCCGCGTACCGCACCGCGCGGGCGGCGTCCACGTCGTCCAGGGTTCCGGGGAAGGTGATGACGCCGATCCTGGCGTTCGTCGCCTCGGGCTCGGCGGCGGTGGCCGGCGTGGTCACAGGGCGGCCTCGGGCGCGGCCAACGCCGGCTCCGAGTGATGGTTGTTGCCACCGAGGCGGGTGACGGTCCAGGTCTCGATCACCGGGTTGGCCAACAGGGTGCCGGCGATCTGCTCCAGGTCGTCGTCCGACACCGAATCGTCGACCTCGAGGTCGAAATGCTTGCCCTGACGGACCGAGCTCACGCCCGGGTGACCGGTCCGGGCCAGCGCGGCCAGAATGGCCTTGCCCTGCGGATCGAGGATTTCGGGCTTGATGACGACATCGACTGCCACGCGCGCCACGGCGGTGCTCCCAGTGGGTTCAGGTGCGGTCAGGGCTGGTTCGTGCTCCGGTCGGGCCTGTTTCGCGTGCTGGTGGGCGCCGAGCCTGCTCACCTGTCGAGGCGGCCGCGACTGCTCGGCGCCTCGTCGTCCACAGAATGCTCCGGTGCATCCGACCGTCCGCCAGCCTATCGCGGGCCAAGCGACCCCCCGGCCACACCGGCTCACGCGGCCCCGCCCATCCCCCGCCCTAAACCCTCCCGCCCATCCCAGGCCCTCATGCCGCGCGTCTTCATCGGAAGATCAAATTCCTGGGAAGGACAAGCTGCTCACCAGGTGACAGCTTCTACATCCCAGCGAAGTTGATCATCCGACTGCGGGACCCGGCTGTGGACAACTGGGAGTCCGCCAGGCGGTGCCACGATGCCGATGATCCGTCGATGAACGGAGCTGAAGCGGTGTCGCGGAGATCATCGCCGGCAGGACGGCGTGATCGCGCGGCAGCCAGGCCTCGGGAACTGGGATGACGCCCGGCGCAGATCCGGCACCAGGTGGCGACCGGCAGCTGGATGCGCGTGCAGCCATCGTCTTCAGGTCGACGCAGCATGAGCCACTGACGGCCGCTCGCGTCCGAGCTGTGGTGCTCTGGGCCGGCGACAGGGCCTTTCTGTCCGGTCACGCCGCCGCCTGGTGGTGGGGTTTGACCCGCGTCGAGCCGACGACGGTGGAGATCGTCGTACCCCGTCGAACGAAATCACGGCACCGCGACCGGGCGTCAGGGTCATCCGTCGAGACCGGCTGGCCGCCGACAGAGCCACGGTGCGGTCGGCCGGCGTCACCGGCCTGGCGTTGTCGGCGCTCTTCGGTGAGCGTGGCGCTGGGCGCAAGGGGGCGCCCGATGCTGGACCGGGCGCTGCAGACAGCGAGTCAGCTTCGCCGCACGTCCGCGCGGCTCACTACCGAAGCTCGGCATCCGGGGATCCACACGAGCGGGCGAGCTCCTGCGAGCGGCAGCGGATCGTTCGGCTGCAGCCAGCGAGAGACTGTTCATCCGTCTGCTGAAGGACGCCGGGATCCGCGGGTTCCGGGTGAACTCACCACTGGAAACCCGGCGGATCCAACGACAGCGATCGACATCGCCTTCGTCCCGCGAATGCTGGCCATCGAGATCGACGGTTGGGCGTGGCATCTCCGCACCCGACCGATTTCAGCCCGCGACCGGCGCAAGCAGAACGAGATGACGCAGGCAGGCTGGACCGTTCTGCGGTTCACCTGGCTCGACCTGACCGACCGGCCGGCCGAGGTGGTCCGCCGCGTCCGCGCCCCCTGGCCTGACTATCGCTCCGCCGCGGGCGCGATGATCAACATATCGGAAGGCTCAACTGCCGCCCAGCGCAGCTACAGTCCACGGAAGTTGATCACCAGGTCCTGGCGGCCGCGGGCTCGGCGGGGCCATGAGAGCGCCGGGTCGGCTACTCCGCGCCGGACCCGCGCCCACGGTCCGCACGCCCGTGACGCAGGACCGGCCGGCGCTCGGGGCGGCGGATCAGCGGGGGGTCGCCGCCGTCGCCGACCTCTTCGTCCTCGATCGGCAGGATCCGGGGCGGCGGCGCGACGGTCTGGGTTTCCCAGCGCCGGCCGAAGAGGTAGATCACCGGCAGGGTGGCCAGCAGCGGCCCGATGATCGCCACCGGACGCAGCACCCACCAGGTGAGGGTGGGGGTCACGGCCTCCACCTGGGTCCCGAAGATCGACCATTCCACCGCCCTGGACAACGCCATGCCGGTGGTGTGGAACAGGAACAACGGCAGCGCGAACCGGGTGAACACGGTCGTCATCCGGGCGAACAGTCCGCCGCGGGCGAGTCCGTGCAGGACGGTCGGCCGGATCAGCTCGGCGACGCCGACCTGGAAGATCGTCAGCGCGATGATGCACAGCGTCGGCGGCGCCATGTTGGAGTTCTCGCCCGGCACCCCGACCATCGATCCCGGGTACAGGCCGGAGAACACCAGGCCGATCAACCCGAACAGTCCGGCCAGCGCCATGATCCTGGCCTGTTGCCGCGACCGCGGGGACTGGTAGGCCCAGTCGATCCGGCCGTCCGAGTAGCGCGGCGCCGAATCGGCGCCGGAGATCCGGCCGTGGAAATACCCCATCTGGAAGGCGAAGCCCCAGACGAAGATCATGTTGGCCCACTCGACGCCCGGCACCTCGTAGCGGAACCCGAGGATGTCCACGATGACGGCCATCCCGCCCATGACGACCAGCACCAGCGCGTCGTACCGCCGGTGCAGCCACACGGTGATCGGCATCAGGCAGACGAACAGCAGATACGCCCCGACGAACCACAGCGGCGAGACCACCATCAGCACGGCCTGGCCCATCCAGCTGACGTCGAAGACGATCCCGACGATGACGCCGAGGATCACCCAGGTCACCAACAGCGCAGCGGACGGGATGGCCAGCGATTTCGCCTGCCGGAGCGCGAAATGCCAGATCCGCTCGCCCCGCGCCGCCGCCCGCTCCCAGGACTTCAGGTGCACATACGCGCCGATGTAGAAGAACAGCGGCATCACCTGCAGCAGCCAGGTGACGATCCACAGTCCGGAGGTGAAGCCCAGCGGGCTGGTGGCGTACGGGCCCTGGTCGCCCCACACCAGGATGGTGAAGCACCAGTGCCAGAGGATGACCACCAGCAGCGAGAACGCCCGCAGGAAATCGGCGTACGGATTCCGCTCGGCTCGCTTGGCAACGGTCGGCATCCGGGCCTCCTTCCGCCCTCTCACCAGCAGAACACCACACATCCATGGTGCCCCCCGGCTTGCGGGTACACGATAGAAGGATGGGATCCGCACTTCAGGTCCGACCCGCGGTCAGCCACCGCGCTCGTCGGCGACGATTGTGGGCCCTGACCGCGGCCATCGCGGCGCTGACGGTCAGCAACGTGATGTCCAATCGCATCCTGCCGCCCTGGGCGTACGTCCCCTGGAACCTGGCGATGGCCTTCGTGCTGTTGGGCATCGCCTACCGCGGCGGGGCCGGACCGGTCGCGGTCGGCCTCGGCATCCGGCACTGGCACCGGCCGGTCGGGGTGGGGCTGCTCCTGGCCGGCGGAACGGCGTTGCTGTTCGCGCTGGGCATGGCGCTGCCGGCGACTCAGGCCGCGTTCATCGACTCCCGGATCGGTAACGCCGACGTCGCGCAGATGCTGTGGGTGGTCCTGATCCAGATCCCGCTCGGCACCGTGGTGCTGGAGGAGGTCGCGTTCCGCGGCGTGCTGCCCGCGTTGATGGGTGCGTCTCCGGCCATCCGCTGGCGCTGGGGGCCGGTGCTCGGCGCATCGGTGCTCTTCGGCCTCTGGCACATCCTGCCGTCCATCGGGATCGACGATGCCAACGCCGCCGTCGGCAGCGCACTGGGACACAACGTGTGGCTCACCACGAGCCTGGCCGTGTTGGCCATGACGGTGGCCGGCATCGCCCTGTGCCTGCTGGCCCGCCTCGGCAAGGGCATCAAGACGACCATGCTGCTGCACTGGGCGACCAACTCGCTGGGATTCTTCGCTGCGTGGTTATTGCTCCAGTGAGAGTCCAGTGAGAGGTGGTGCCGACCGGCCTCGACAAGCGCCGGATGCGGCTGCACGGGAATTGGCGACGTAGCCTGACCCAGGCCCGTTCGTCTCATTCACGAAAGAGCAACGCCTTGAAGATCACCAAGTACGGCCATTCGTGCCTGCACGTCGTCGACGGCTCGGCCAGCATCCTGATCGACCCCGGCTCGTTCTCCCAGGGGTTCGAGACGTTGTCCGGCCTGACGGCGGTGCTGATCACCCACCAGCACGCCGACCACGTCGATCAGCAGCGGCTGACCGGGCTGCTCCGCGCCAACCCGGACGCGACGCTGTACGCGGACAGCGGATCTGCCGAGGCGTTGGCCGCGGCCGGGATCACCGCCAGCACGGTCGCCACCGGCGACGTGCTCGACGTCGGCACCCGGGTGGAGGTGTTCGCCGGCCATCATGCCGTCGTCCACGGCGACATCCCACTCATCTCGAACGCCTGTTACTTCATCAGCGGGCGGCTGCTGCATCCCGGCGACAGCCTGACGGTCATCGACCACAAAGTGGAGATCCTGGCCCTGCCGACCTCGGCACCCTGGATGGCGGTCAAGGAGGCGGTCGAGTATTTCCGCGCCGTCGACCCGGCCGTCGCCATTCCGATCCACGACAAGGTGATGGCAAATCCGGCGATGGTCTACGGGATTCTCACCAAGCTCGGTCCGTCGACCGCCCGTTGGCTGAACCTGGACGACGGGCATTTCGAAATCCTGTGACGCTCCTGCGGGATTTCACCGTCCCGGGCCGGTGTGCACGATGATCAGTGTGTACTTCCGATCGTGACGTCCGATTCCATCGAAATCTCCGAGCAACGTCAGCATCCTTCAGCACAGTGCCATCCCTGAACGACAGACACCCAGTGACAACACCCCAGTGACAACACCCAGCCACCACACCAGAGACGAGCCGGCCATCCCCCCGGCCCGGCGGAGGTAGAACATGCCGGACGGCACCGGACAGCCCGCCACCGATCCCACGTCGGCGGCGAGCGCAGAGACGAAGACCCGACGCCCCTGGCGGTTGCCGGTGGAACGCGAGGCAGAGAAGCCGGACGGTGCTGTCGTCCGCCGGTTGATCCTGGGCAGCGCGCTGATGCTGTTCCTGGAACTGGCGCTGATCCGTTGGCTCGGTGCCAACGTGGTGCACCTGAGTTATTTCTCCAACTTCGTGCTGCTCGGTTCGTTCCTCGGCATCGGCCTCGGTTTTCTGATCTCCCGGCGCGGCTGGTCGGTGCTGCCCGCGGCGCCCGTCATCCTGTCGTTGCTGGTCATCGCCACCTTCCTGGCCCCGGTGACCATCGACCGGGCCGGTGACGAGGTCATCTACTTCACCTCGCTGAGCACCACCGGCCCGCCCGCCTGGCTGGTGCTGCCGTTGATCTTCGTGCTGGTGGCGGCCTGCCTGGCCGGGCCGGCCGAGGTGGTCGGCCGGTGCTTCGCGCACCTGCGGCCGCTCACCGCCTACCGCTGGGACCTGGTCGGCTCCCTGCTGGGGATCGGCCTGTTCACCCTGATGTCGTTCCTGCGGGCGCCGTCGGTGGTCTGGGGCATCCTGGTCACGGTCGGGTTCGTGGTGTTGATCGGCAAGTGGCAGCGGTACCTGGCCGGAGCCGCGGGCATCGCGATGATCGGTGTGCTGCTGGTCGAGACGCTGTCCCCCGGCATCTCCTGGTCGCCGTACTACAAGATCCACACCGACGACCGGATCGTCGGCGGCACGTCGCTGACCGACATCTCGGTGAACGGCGTGCCGCACCAGATCATGCGGGACGCCCAGCAGCGACTGCTGGAGGAACCGCAGTACGGGTTCCCGTACGAGCGCACCGCCGGCAACCCGCTGAACAACGTGCTGATCATCGGCGCCGGGTCGGGCTCCGACGTGGCGATCGCGTTGTCGAAGGGCGCCAAGCACATCGACGCGGTCGACATCGACCCACGGATCATGGAACTCGGGGTCGAGAAGAACCCGAACCATCCCTACGACGACCCCCGGGTGACCCGGTACGTCAACGACGGCCGGGCGTTCCTGGAGACGACGGACAACAAGTACGACCTGATCCTCTTCGCGCTGCCCGACTCGCTGGCCCTGGTCACCGGCGCGTCGCAGATCCGTCTGGAGAGCTTCCTGTTCACCGAGCAGGCGCTGGAGGCCGCCCGGGAACACCTCACCGACGAGGGCTCGTTCGCGATGTACAACTACTACCGCGAGGACTGGCTGATCGACCGGCTGGCCGGCACCGCGGCCGCCGCCTTCGGCCACGAGCCGTGCGTCGACCTGCCCGGCGGCGGGCAGGCTGTCGTCACCGCCGCCCTGAACGAGGCCAACCAGTCCTGCGGCACCCCGTACAGCCCGGCCGGCGCCGTCATCGAGCCGGCCACCGACGACCGGCCGTTCCTCTACTACCAGGGTGGCTCCATCCCGGCGCTCTACCTCTGGACGCTCGGCGGCATCCTGCTCATCTCGCTGATCGGCGTCCGGATCCTCGGCGGGCCGTTCAAGGCCATGCGGCCGTATGCCGACCTGTTCTTCATGGGCGCGGCCTTCCTGTTGCTGGAGACGAAGAACATCGCCACCTTCGCGTTGCTCTTCGGCACCACCTGGCTGGTCAACGCCCTGGTCTTCGCCGGCGTGCTGGTGATCGTGCTGGCGGCCGTCGAAACGACCCGAAGATTCCGGACGCCACCGTTACCGGTGGTGTTCGTCGGCATCGCGCTGGCGTTGGCCGTCAGCTACTTCATCCAGCCTGATCTGCTGTTGACGCTGCCGTTCTTCCCCCGGTTGATCGTGGCGATCCTGCTGGCCTTCGTGCCGATCTACCTCGCCAACGTCGCCTTCTCCAAACGCTTCGGTGCCTCCGACGACTCCAGGTCGGCCTTCGGGCTCAACCTCTTGGGCGCGATGCTCGGCGGGACGTTGGAGTACCTCGCGCTGTTGACCGGCTACCGGAACCTGTTGCTGCTGGTGGCGGCGCTGTACCTGATCGCCTTCCTGCTCGCTCCCCGCAAGGGGCTCGTCTCGGTCTGATGGCCCGGAAAGAAATCTTTCCGGTAGGTGTCACATTCCGGGATCGGCCGGTGTCACGTGGATGACGAGCACTTCGGCTCGTCGGGCCGCACCACAACCCGGTGCGGCCGACCACGATCCAGGAGACACCATGACCCGCTCCGTCCCCGTCATTCCCGCACCCGCCGTGCCCGACACCGAGCGTGCCGGGCGCGCCCGGGTCCCGCTGACCAAGCCGACCGGCCTGATCGAGCGGGCGATGAACTTCTACGCGACCCGCAAGTTCGGCCAGCAGCTGGACAACGTGTTGGCCCTCGCCCACAACCGCCGGGTGTTGGTCAGCGACGCCCGCTTCGAGATGTCCGTCGCCCGCTGGAACAAGCTCGATCCGCAGCTGAAGGCGCTCGCGGTGATGGCGACGGCCACCCAGATCGAGTGCAGCTGGTGCCTGGACTTCGGTTACTACGATGCGCACTCCAACGGGGTGGACACCGCGAAGATCGCCGCGGTCTCGAGCTGGCGCACGTCGGATGTCTTCTCCGGTACCGAACGTCGGGTGCTCGAGTATGCGGAGGCGATGACGGCGACGCCGCCGGAGGTCACCGACGAGATGACCGAGGCACTGCGGGCCGACCTCGGCGACGCCGGACTTGTCGAGCTGACGATGATGGTCGGTGTGGAGAATCTCCGGTCCAGGTTCAACGCCGCCCTCGGGTTGGCCTCGCAGGGCTTCTCCGAATCCTGCCGGATTCCGGACCATTCCTGAATCGGGTGGCGAGATGTCCGACGCACTGACCGATTTCGCCGACAACCGGGATCTGCTGTTCACGGTTGCCTACGAGATCACCGGCTCGGCCGCCGACGCCGAGGACGTCGTCCAGGAGAGCTACCTGCGATGGACCGAGGTCGGCGACGACGACCGCGCGCAGATCCGGAACACCCGGGCCTATCTGGCGAGCATCGCGACCAGGCAGGCGTTGAATCGGCTGCGCAGCAGATCGCGTCGGCGCGAGGATTATGTCGGCCCGTGGCTCCCTGAGCCGCTGATCACCACCCCGGACGTCGCCGACGATGTCGTCCTCGCCGAGTCGGTGTCGATGGCGATGATGCTGGTGGTGGAAAGCCTCTCGCCCGACGAGCGGGCGGTGTTCGTGCTGCACGAGGTGTTCGGATTCGCCTACGACGAGATCGCCGAGGCCATCGGTAAATCGGTGGCCAACGTCCGGCAGATCGCGCACCGGGCCCGCTCGCACGTGCAGGCGCACCGCCCGCGTTTCCCGGTCGACGAGGCCGCTGCGGGCGTGGTGATCGAACGCTTCCTGAGTGCGGCGGCGACCGGCGACCTGCAGTCCCTGATGGACGTGCTGGCACCGGATGTCGTGCTGCTCAACGACGGTGGGGGCAAGGTCAAGGCGGCGCTGCGCCCCGTCGTCACCGCGGATCGGGTGGCCAGGTTCATGATCGGCGTGGTGTCGGCGCTGCCCGACGTGGTCGTCCGGACCGCGAATGTCAACGGACGACCCGGGATCCTGCTCTCCATCGACGGAAGGCTGGATACCGTGGCCACCTTCGACATCGTCGGCGATCAGATCACCGCGCTGTACTTCGTGCGCAATCCCGACAAGCTGGTTTCGGTCGCCGTCGCGCAGCCGCTGGCCCGCTGACCAGCGGCTGCCAAATCAGCCCATCGGTGTCAGGACCGCGATCCGGTCGCCGTCCGGGCCGGCGACCAACTGGTAGCAAAAACGCTCCCGCGGAGCGCCGCCGAAGCTCCAGGTCACGTCCGCCCAGATGCTGCCCGGGGTTTCGGCCAGCACCGTGATGGTGCTGTTGGCTTCGTCGACGCCCTCGTACTGCTGCCAGGAGCTCTTGAAGAATCTCTCGGTCTGCGCCGCATCGCTGACCGGAATCGCGTTGCCCGGAAACAGGATCAGCGCGGGCACCGCATACAGCTGTGCAATCGCCTGCTCATCCCTGGCGAGCAGCGCAGCGGCGTAGCGGTCGAAGAACTGCTGAACCCGGGCGGTGGTTGATGCGGTGGTGTTCGTCATGGATTCGACGCTAGCCAGCAAACCGGACACGCCTGTGTCGGCTTTACGATGCGATCCGTGGACCAGCGACATCGACTCGCCGAGCAGTCCCGGGACGGGCACCTCGCGCTGCGCCGGGTCGAGCGCCAGCAGGCGCTGATCGAGCGCCTGCACGCGGCTCGTGGCCGGCGCCTGCGCCTGGAGGAATTGGCGGCCGAGTTCCGGGTCTCCACCCGGACGATGGCGCGCGATGTCGAACGGCTGCGACTCAGTGGCGTCCCCTTGACGGTCCAGCAGGGCCGCGGCGGCGGGGTGAGCCTGCCGATCTGGGGTGCGGCCCCACCGGTCAGTTTCGACGTTCCGGAGATCGCCGCCATCATCGCGAGCCTCACCGCGTTGGGTCCCAGCACCAGCCAGAGCGCTGAATCGGCGATGCGGAAGTTGGTGCAGGCGCTGGAAGCCGGCGACTGACAACCGGGTGACCGGAAGCACCGCAGAGAACTGGTGCATGCGTACCAGTTTATTGGTACTCTCGTACCAGTTAATCGGAAGATGTGGAAGGCGGCTGTCGTGGCGTGGATCGTGTTGATCATCTCGGGCGTGCTCGAGGCGGGGTGGGCGCTCAGTCTCAAGGCGTCCGACGGGTTGTCGAAGCTCTGGCCGTCGGTGGCGTTCTTCGTGCTGCTTGCCCTCTCGATGGCGGGACTGATGTTCGCCCTCAAGACGCTGCCGGTCGGTCCCGCGTACGCGGTGTGGGTGGGCATCGGCGCCGTACTCACCGCAGTCGTCGGGATGGTCGCCTTCAAGGATCCGGTGAACGTCGTGACCATCGGCTCGATCGTGTTGATCATCGCCGGTGTCGTCGGCCTGCAGCTGGCCGGCGCCGGTCACTGATGACCGCCAGGGTGCCCCGTCAGCAACGAGGCGCCGACCGGCGGGATGCTCTGCTGGCGGCGGCCGTTGCTGTGGTGTCCGAGCAGGGACCGGCCGCCTTCTCGGCCAGATCCGTTGCCGCCCAGGCACAGTTGCCGTTGGCTGCCGTCAGCTACTACTTCCCCCGGTCGGACGACCTGTTGGGTGCGGCCGTCGCAGTCGTGCTGCGGCAGTGGATCGATCACGGCAGCACGGTGGTCGCCGGCGTGATCGACACGGTGATCGACACTGCGCGCGACACCGGGGTCGAGGCTGCCGCCTGCGCCATCACCGACGCGCTGCTGCCGCCCGGCCCGGCCGACGCAGTGCGCCACCGTTACGAGCATCTGCTGGCGGCCGCCGGACATCCGGTGTCGGCGGCGGCCATGGCCGACCTGCGACCCGTGCTGCGCGGTCTGGTCGCCGACGTCCTGTCCGCCACCGGAACCCGAAGTCTTTTCAGCACCGACGCTCTCGTCTCGCTGGTGGACGGCACGGCGGTCGGCGCGGTCTCCGAGGGCCGACCCGACCCGCGAGGGCAGGTGGCGTCAGCTCTGCGGGAAGTGTTGGACGCCAGGGAATCCCCCGACAGCGGCAGCGCTCAGGAAAGCCAATCGTCGAACGAGCGGCCCGAGATCCGTTCGTAGGCCTCCACATACCGCGCGCGGGTCGCCGCGACAACGTCATCGGGCATCGATGGCGGCGGCCCGTCGGCAGCGCGATCCCACCCGGACTCCGGTCCGGTCAACCAGTCCCGGACGTACTGCTTGTCGAATGACGGCTGCACTGCGCCCTCCCGGTAACCGTCGGCCGGCCAGAACCGGGAGGAATCCGGGGTCAGCACCTCATCGCCCAGGACGAGGGCGTTACCCAGCGTCCCGAACTCGACCTTGGTGTCGGCCAGCAACAGTCCTCTGGTGGCCGCATGCTCGACGGCCCTGGAGTAGAGCGCCAGCGTCAGGGCGCGCAACTGCTCCGCACGCTGCGCTCCGACCGCTGCCACCACCGCATCGAAGGTGACGTTCTCGTCGTGCTGGCCGAGATCGGCCTTGGAGGCAGGGGTGAAGATCGGCTCCGGCAACTTCGAGGCCTCCACCAGGCCGGTCGGCAACCCGATGCCACACACCGCCCCGGTTCGCCGGTAGTCGACCAGGCCGGAGCCGGTGAGATAGCCGCGGGCCACACATTCGACCGGCAGCATCTCCAACCGCCGCACCAGCAGGGCGCGGCCCCGGACCTCGCCGGGAATGCGCGGGTCGTCATACGCCACGACGTGGCTCGGCACCAGGTCGGTCAGCAGCTCGAACCAGAACACGCTCATCGCGGTCAGTACCCGGCCCTTGTCCGGGATCGGGTTCGGCAGGATGTGGTCGTAGGCACTGATCCGGTCCGACGCCACCATCAGCAGCAGTTCGTCGTCGACCTCGTACAGTTCGCGGACCTTGCCGCTGGCCAGATGCCGGTAGTCGGCAAGGGTTGTCACGCCAGGCAGGGTACTGGCCGACGACTCACGGTGGCGAATGCCAGCGAACCGCTTCACGCTGACCGGTCCAGTCCCCGCCGTCGTAACAGCGGCCCGATCTCGGCCGCCCGGCCGCGGACCGACCGGAAGGCCGCCATGGAATCGACCGAGCCACCGACGGACAACAGCTTGTCGCGGAAGGCATCTCCGTTCTCCCGACGCAGCCCGCCGTTCTCCTTGAACCACTCGACCGTCTCGGCGTCCAAGACCTCCGACCAGATGTAGGAGTAGTAGCCCGCCGAGTAACCACCGGCGAAGATGTGCTGGAAATAGGTGGACCGGTAGCGCGGCGGGATCAACGGATGGTCGATGCCGGCCGCCCGCAGGGCCTGCCGCTCGAATTCGGCAACATCAATGATCGAGGTTCCTGGCCGGATGCGGTGCCAGGCCTGATCCAGCAGGGTCGCGGCGAGATACTCGGTGGTGCCGAAGCCCTCGCCCCACTGTTCGGCGGCCCGAATGGCATCGATGACGGCCGGCGCGAGCGGCTGCCCGGTGTCGAAGTGTCTGGCGTAGTTCTCCAGGACTTCCGGCCAGAGGATCCACATCTCGTTGACCTGGCTCGGGAACTCGACGAAGTCGCGCGGCACATCGGTGCCGGACAACCGCGGATAGGTGACCTGCGAGAACAAGCCGTGCAGCGCGTGGCCGAACTCATGGAACAACGTGCGAACCTCGTCCAGTTCGAGCAGTGCGTGCTCGCCCGCGGCTGGTCGCGGCAGGTTCAGCACGTTGAACACCACCGGAGAAGACCCGGTCAGGAACGACTGGTCGACGAAGTTGCTCATCCAGGCGCCGCCGCGCTTGCCCTCCCTGGCGAAGTAGTCACCCAGGAATAACCCGATCGGGTTGCCGTCGGCGCCGCGCACCTCCCACACCCGGACGTCCTGGTGATAGCCGACGAGGTCGGGGCGGGGCACCATCTCGATGCCGTAGAGCTGCGATGCCGCGAAGAACACCCCGTCGTGCAGCACCCGCTCGAGGTCGAAATAGGGCCGCAGGGCGGCGGTGTCGACGTCGTACCGCTCGGCCCTGACCCGCTCTGAGTAGAAGGCCCAGTCCCACGGCGCCAATTCGACGCCGTCCCGTGCGGCGAGCTCGGCCAGCACGGCCGCCTCGGCGTCGGCGTTGGCCATGGCGGGTCCGACCAACCGACCGAGGAATTCGTCGATCGCCGCGCTGGTCCGCACGGTCTGATCGGCCACCTTGGCATCGGCATGGGTCGCGAAGCCCAATAACGCCGCTCGGTCGGCCCGCAGTTGGGCCATCTCCACGATCAACGGCCGGTTGTCGTGATCACCAGCACTGGCACGGTTCGTCGAGGCCTCGAACAGCCGTCGGCGAACCTCCCTGTTGCGCAGGTGCTTCAGCTGCGGTTGCCCGGATGGCAGGATCAGCGTGATCGCGTATTTCCCGGCATGTCCCCTGGCCGCCGCCGCGTCGGCGGCCGTATTGACGGCCTCGGCGCTCAACCCGTCGAGTTCCTCCGACGACTCCAGCAGCAGCACGGCGTCCTCACTCGCCTGCAGCAGGTTCTGCTGGAAGGCGGTGGAGAGCGTCGACAACCGTTGATTCAGCTCGGCCAACCGGGCCCGGCCCTTGTCGTCGAGAGCGGCGCCGGCCAGCACGAAGTCGAGATGATAGCGACGCACCAGCATCTCGTCCTCGGCGATGCTGTCCTCGGTATCGGGCACCACCGCATCGGGACCGGCCCCCAACGCGGAGTGCACGGCATCGATCCTCGCGAACAACCGGGGATCCAGCCTGATCGCATCGGAGTGTGCGGTCAGCTTCGGCGCGTATTCGGATTCGATGGCCCGCAACGCCGGCGTCGAGTTGGTGCCGGTCAGATTGAAGAAGACGATCGACGTCCGGTTCAGCAACTGACCGGCCCGCTCCAGCGCCACGATGGTGTTCTCGACGGTCGGCGGCTCGGGGTTGGCGATGATCGCATCCACCTCGGCGCGGTGCTGCGCCATCCCGGCATCGAATGCCGGTGCGTAATGCTCGGCCGCGATCTCATCGAAGGGCGGCAACTCGAACGGCAGCCCTGACTTCTCGAAGAACGGATTCACTCCGGGAGTCGATGCGGTCTGGGTCCCGGCGGGCGGGTTCTCGTCGATCGAGCGTGCAATGTCTTGGGGCATCGAACTGCTGGACATCGATCTCCTTCGGGCCGGATGGCCAAGTCCATCACAGACCGCCTTCGATGCCGGCGGAACGCCGGACGACGAGACGGTGGACGGACCCCTTGAGCCCGGGAAAGAAGGTGAGCCCGGAAGAGAAAGTTGGGCCCGGGAAAGAAAAGGGCCGGCGCGCTCCCCCCGGAGGGCGAGCGCGCCGGCCATCGACAGGCGGTACCTTTGCGGTCCGGATCCCCCTTGCCGAATCGCCACCAGGAGCTGGGCTCAGTCCCCGCCGCGGGACATGACCGGTGGTGATCCGACGAGGCATCGCTCCTGTCGAACGAGGTTAGGCTAACCTACGCCGATCGCGGTTGGCAAGTCCGGTTCCGAGGAAATTCTCCGAACCGGCGGCAGGGCCGTCGCTTCCACCCGGCCGATCCGGGCGAACCCACTACGCTGACCGATGTGGGAGCCGACGACGAACCAGGCGAAACCTCCCGATTTCCGCTCGACGGACCCGACGGTGACCAACGAGATCCCGCGCCGGACGCCGAATCGACGACCGGCGGCAGGCTGGAACCGACCCAGCCACACGTTCCACAGGACCCCACGCCCGGGGTGATTCCCGGGATCGTGTTGGACAACCGGTACCGGCTGGAGGAGCTGCTCGGTCGCGGCGCCACCGCCGAGGTCTACCGCGGCACCGACGAGCTGCTCGGCCGGGCCGTCGCGGTCAAGGTGTTCCACCGCGGCATCGGGGACGCAACAACGGTCGCCCGGCAGCGGACCGAGATGCAGGTCCTCGCGAAGTTGCACCACCCCCACCTGGTCACCGTGTACGACGCCAAACTCGGTGTCGAACCTGACGACGGCAGCCCGAACCGGGCCCCGGACGATGCCGACCTGACCTACCTGGTGATGGAACTCGTCCAGGGCGGAACGCTGGCCAACCGGATCACGCCGACCGGCATGCCGCCGGTCGACGTGGCGCGAGTCGGAGCGGCCGTCTCCGGCGGCCTGGCCGCGGTGCACAGCTACGGACTGGTGCACCGGGACATCAAGCCGGCCAACATCCTGATCTCCACCGCCGGCGATGTGAAGCTCAGCGATTTCGGTATCGCGCGCGAGTTGGAGGCCGAAAGGCTCACCGCCGCAGCGGATGTCATCGGAACAGCCGCCTACCTCAGTCCGGAACAGGCCCGCGGCGCCGATGTCGGGCCGCCGACCGACGTCTACGCCCTGGGGCTGGTGCTGCTCGAGAGTCTGACGGGCCGACGCGAGTACCCCGGACAGGCAGTCGAATCTGCCGTCGCCAGACTGCTTCGTGACCCTTTGGTGCCCGACAACCTGCCCGGTTCCTGGCCCACCCTGCTGCGGGCGATGACCCAGTCCGATCCGGCACGGCGACCGACCGCAGCGCAGGTCGAGGCAACCTTGACCGGACGGGGCACGATTGCCGCCGCGCCACCGGCCACCGCCACCGTTCCGCAGCCGGTGCCGGTGATTCCGCCGCCACCGGGACCACCCAAGAAGTCGAGCGCCGGTCGCACCTTCGCGATCACCCTGCTGGTGCTGGCGGTCACGGCCGGCGTCATCGTCGGAATCGTCTATCTGATCCAGAGCAACAGGGGCACCAACAATCCGGGCAACACCACCCCACCGGTGGCGAGCAGTTCGGCAGAGCCATCGGTTGTCACCACCACGGAGCGGACGACCGAGACCACTCAGCCGACGACTCCTCCGACCACGGAGACGACGCCCACCACCGAGACCACCCCGACGACGCCCACCACGCCGACAACACCAACCACCGCGCCGACAACGCCTACCACCCCCACGACGCCGACAACACCCACGACCCCGCCCACTCCGACGCCCGAGCCGACCGTCCAGGCGACGGACGGCACCGCCGGCAGCGGCCCCTGACCCGCAGCTGTCCCCTCACACCGCCTCGCTCTCTCAAAACCGCTGTTGATCAACCCCTTCGGCATGCATCCGGTGAGCTCAAGGGTGCGATACCGGCGACTCGATCGGGTCAGGGTCGCCATCCGCCGTCCCCCCACCCGCCTCGCCCTCTCAAAACCGCTGTTGATCAACCCCTTCGGCATGCATCCGGTGAGCTCAAGGGTGCGATACCGGCGGCTCGATCGGGTCAGGGTCGCCATCCGCCTCGCCCTATCAAAACCGCTGTTGATCAACCCCTTCGGCATGCATCCGGTGAGCTCAAGGGTGCGATACCGGCGGCTCGATCGGGTCAGGGTCGCCATCCGCCGTCCCGCAACGCTTGGGCGATGCGCTGCATGGCCGCGTCCCGATCCTGAAAGAACGAGCGAACTGTCAGGCGCACCACCCGCCAACCGTCGCCGGCGAAATCCTCCAGGCGACGAATGTCTCGATCGAACTGCCAGGTATCGGTCCGGTGCTGCTCACCGTCGTATTCGACGATGACCCGCCATTGCCGGTAGACCAGGTCTCCCCGTCCGATGAAGCAGCCGAGAGCGTCATGGACGTCGACGTTGACCTCGGGTTCAGGAAGGCCCGCTGCTCGGATCGCCAGCCTGAGCAGTGTCTCCGGCCGCGATTCCGCGCCGGGTCGCACCAGCGACACCGCTGTTGCCGCTCTGCGTTTCCCGCGGCCGCGGAACCCCTCGACGCGCTCCGCGAGCTCGGTCGGCGTCACCCACGGCCGGTCGTCGACGAGGCTCGGCACGACCGGCTCCAGGATCAGCGCATCGCCGACTGCCACCAGGTCGGGCAACGAGAGGACAGCAGCAAGTTGGCAGAACAGAGTCGCAGGGTCGATGACGGGCAGGCCGCGTCGAACCATTCCACGGGCGAGCGGATCGGACAGTTCATGACCAACGACTCCCGTCCGGCGCGGCGGCCGGGAGGGACTCGTGGCACAGACGTGGAGAGGTTCGTCGCCGGCCGCCCGCGGTAGTGGGAGCGGCCATAGCCGAGCGGCGGTGAAGTGGCTGAAGCAGGAGTGCTCGGGAAGAGCCACCAGCAGCGCGGCGCAATGGCGAGCCCATTCGTCGGAACTCCACTCGGACTTCGACAGCGTTTCGAGCGGTGTTTCGGCCGCATCGGCGACTCGGATGACGCGGACCCCGCGGAACGGCCGGCTCAGGTCCGAACCACGCATCCTGCTCCGACCGACGCCTGCCGACAGACCTTGGGCGACGGTGAACGCGGAACCATCACCGCTGTAGGCCAGGCTTTGTCGATGAGCAGGCACCGCGGCATCGTGCCCGCAGGCCACTGCTCCACCGTCGACTTGTCCACAGGCGTCGTCGGCTCATCCACAGCCACCATCGGCTCACGCACCCCGAACCCCTGTTGATCAACCACGTTGGCACCCATGGATCGCCGGAATGGGTGCCGGACCGGTTGATCAACAGCGGTTGGGGTGCGTGAGCGTCCGGAGCACGACGGCGGGGTGGACGTCCGGAAGCGGGCGGCGTGGGGTGGGCGCCCCTCCCGAACCCGTGTTGATCAACCACGTTGGCACCCATGGATCGCCGGAATGGGTGCCGGACCGGTTGATCAACAGCGGTTGGGGTGCGTGAGCGTCCGGGATGGGTGCCGTACCGGTTGATCAACAGCGGTTGGGGTGCGTGAGCGTCCGGCCAGCACGGCAGCGGGGTCGCACGGCAGCGGGGCGGCGTGGGGTGGGCGCGGCGCTGGGACAGCAGAAAGCCCGCCGACCAAGTTGCGGTCGACGGGCCGTCTGTTGGTGGAGCTCGGTCCTTGGTGGACTCGGTCCTTGGTGGAGCTCAGTCGTTGGTGGAGCTCAGTTGCTGGTGGAGCTCAGTCGTTGGCGGTGAGCCGCTCGCGGAGCTCCGGGACGTTGCCCGACTTCGGCAGGCCGCGCTTGACCAGTTCTTCCTGCAGCTGCGGCTTGCTCCAGTCGTCATAGCTGGCAGCGCTCTTGGCGGCCTTGCGCCTGGGCTTCGGAGCAGCCTTCGGCTCGTCCTTCGGCTGCTTCGGCGGCCGGGGTGGCCTGCGGAGCAGGTGCTGCCTCGGCTGCCGCTGTCGTGGCTGCTTGAACAGCCGCCTCGCCGGACTTGGTCATCGACGCCGCCACGTCGGCCAGCGGTGCGCTGAGCGTCTTCGCCTGCTTGCGGGCGGCCTCCAGGATGGCCTCCGCCTGCTGGCGGGCCACCTGCAACAGCGATTCGGCCTGTTCGCGGGCAGCCTTGCTCGCCGCCTCCGCCCGTTCCCGGGCTGCTTCGATGATCTGCTCGGCCTGCTTGCGGGCCGCCTCGGTCCGGGCCTCGAGCTGCTCGCGAACGGCCTCCGCCTGCTTGCGTGCCGCGTCGGTGCCTGCCTCGACCTGACCACGAATGGTCTCGGCCTGCTTGCGGGCCGCCTCGGTGCCCGCCTCGACCTGACCACGGACCTTCTCGCCGGCCGATTCCAGCTCGTCGCGGGCGGCCTCGCTGACCCGTTCACTGACACCGAGCATCTTCTTGGCGAAATCGCGCTGACCTTCGAGCATCTTCTCGGCGAAATCGAAGACCTGGTCGATCACCTGGTCCGGGTTCGGCGCCGACTTCGGCGCATCGCCGATCTTGCCGAATGCGTCCTGGGTGATCTTGGTCCAAGTCTCGACCGCATCGACGGCCTGGGCCTGTGTCGAGCGCACCGCTGCCGCGAACTGTTCCTGGGGCGAGGACATGACGTTCCTTCCGATCGGCGCCATTCCGGCGAGTGGCCACACATTGAGCTGGTGCCGATCACGTTATCGACAATTCCTGTTGTGCGACACCGCAACTTGGATCCGCTCGACCCATGGGAATCGCCGCCCGGATCGCACTTTGCCGGCGCAGAACAATGACGGACGATCGGTGACCGGCGATGACGGATGCGATATCCGGCACCAAGTGAACGGCTCGACGCCGATATCGACCGACAGCAGCCGTCACCGAGGTCGACCCAAACCATCCGGGGCAGTACCGAATTGTCGGTTGGCCTCATCGAGAAGCACTGCGGGAAGGGCATTCCCAGCGGAGCATGGCATTCCCGGAACACCTTCAAAGGCCAGGACCATCGAAACACTGATTGCCCGAGCAATTGATCATCAGCCGGCGGGTCCATGAAGCTGGAGCTTCGGGGCCGCTCACGGCGACGCTGCTGACCGCCGATACCCGCCGTCGCGACCGGCCGGCAGCGGTTTGCGGGGGCTGTCGGCAATCTCACGATTCCCGCCGAGCGGAAATCGTGTCGGCTCAACGACAGAGAGTCGGTGGCTCCGGCCGGCGCACACGCGAACCATGAACCGCACACCCGAGCCATGAACACAGCCTGACCGCGAACAGCCGGATCTTGATGCCGGTCGCCCCATCGGCGGCGTCCGGGGGAGGTCAGGGTGCCGACCGGTGGGGTGGCACCTCGAAAACCGTTGCTTCGCTGGGTTCACACCTCGCGCTGCAAACGAATCCACTATGAAAGTTTCATGTTTGAAACGCCTTTCGGCCGGGAAATCAAAGCTTCACGACAATTGCGTCCTCGATTCCGAGCATGGTCGGATAGGGACGCAGGGTCAACCAGCACGTCCCTGGTCGACCGCCACCGCCGAGCCAAGAGGAGCCGCATCATGGCCTCGATTCCGAGTGATCTCGCCCGTCTGGCCGTCAGGGTGGGGGTCGGCGGAGTACTGGCATTCGACGGCTACCAGAAGATCCAGGCCTGGTACCGGGCGCGAGAGGGCCGGCCGGTGGCCGGAACGCCCGGCGATCCCGCCACTCCGCCGGTCCGCACGGTGGGACTGGTCGCAGGCGTCAGCGAGGCGGTGGGCGGGGTGATGCTCATCCTCGGCATCGCGACGCCGGGTACCGGGGCCGCAGCGGCCAGCAGCATGGCGCTGACCGCAACGGCGATGAAGGACAAGGAACAGGCAGAGGCCGGTGACTTTCTGATCCCTGCGGTGCTCGGTGTCGCCGCATCGGCGCTGGCGCTCGCCGGACCGGGCCGGCTTTCGGTCGACCATGTGATCGGCAACCGACTCTCGAACAGGCCGGCGGCTCTCGCTTCGCTCTTGGCCACCGGTTCGACGACGGCTCTCGCCGTGCTGCGACGGGTCCGACCGGCCGGAGCCAGGTGAACTGACCCGGGCGGAGCAGGACGGACGTGCCCCGACCGTGACCAACCGGTGCGGTCTTCCCCACCGCGCCGTCGCGCCTCGGATTGCTCCCCCGTTGTCACCACCGATAAACGCATCGTGGCGACCGTCACACACAGGGTGTTAGCCAATTAGCAGCTATCTCAGCTAATCTTGCTAACAGCGCCACGGGACCGTGGTGTCACCAACCCTGAAGGAGTGCCTCATGGCTACCGCCACCAAGGCCGCGAAGAGCGGCACCGCCGCGACCGAAGCCGCGGTCTCCCAGGTCACCGATACCGTCGCCAAGGCCACCGCCGCGGCGAAGGATCTCGTCACCCGCACCACCGATGCCATCGCCCCCGTCGTCAAGTCCGCCGAGGCCAAGACGCAGGAGCTCACCGAGGCGTTCGCCGCCGAGGTCAAGAAGGCCGAGGCCAAGGGTGTCGAGCTGACCGAGACCCTTACCGCCGAGTACAAGAAGGCCGAGGCGAAGAGCCAGGAGATCGCCGAGGCGTTCACTGCCGAGGTCAAGAAGGCCGAAGCCAAGAGCCAGGAGCTCGCCGAGGCCTTCGCTGCCGAGGTCAAGAAGGCCGAAGCCAAGACCAAGGAGTGGTCGGAGGCGTTCGCCGCCGAGGTCAAGAAGGCCACCGCGCAGTCTGTCGACACCTACCAGAAGGCCGTCGCCCGCTACCTCGAGCTGACCGTCGAGTTCGTCGACAACCTGAAGAACGACGCGGTCAGTGACCTGACCCGCCGCAACGCCAAGGCCGTCAACGAGCTGGTCGACGCTTCCGTCAGCCAGGCGCACGACCTGCTGAAGTAATTCCGACTCGGGATCTGTTCCCGCATCGGATGTCTGGACCCGAAGGGGTGGGTGGCCAACGGCCGCTCACCCCTTCTGCCGTCTCTCGACTGCTCGCAACTGACGAGGCGACCTACCGCTCGTCCGGGTCGTTCTGCTCCCGGATGATCAGCGGCAGCACGACCCAGAGGCCCAGCAACACGACGGCAACCACCCCGGCTGCGATGTATCCGGCGGTCGGGCCGAGCACCACGTCGAAGATCAACAGCACCACCCCGACGATCGCCAGGCCCAGGATCGACATGCCGATCTGGGCGAGACGGTGGGCGACATCCACCGTGACCCGCCGGGCGTGCCGGCGAAACAGGAAGCGGTGCAGGCTGACCGGGGCGATCAGGAACCCGGTGGCCAACACAGCGGCCGCCAAGGTAGCCAGGTAGATGTACTGCTGACTCTGCGTCAACTGATCGAATCGCGACTGGAACGGCAGGATCAGCAGGAAGCCGGTGAGCAGCTGGACGCCGGTCTGGATCACCCGCAGCTCCTGCAGCAGATCGACCCAGTTGCGGTCCAGCCGTTCCAACGGTGTCTCGTGCCGTTGCAGGTCCACATTCGGCTCGTCGGATGACGCCTGCGCGTGGCCGCGGTCGGCCGTCATCGAGGCACCGTCCTGGTGCGGACGGGCGTCGGCCTGCTCGGGTGTGCAGCCACCTGATCAGTGTTGCCGAAAAAGCGCCTCTCAAGCCAGATGAAGGGCGGCTTCTTCGGCCAATGAACCGATGCGTGCCCGGGAAGGGCCGTCGGCGCGGGCCGTTCCGTCGCCGCCGCTGCGCCGACCGCGATCACCCTCGCCGCGAGCCGGCCGAAGGAGTCCCGATGCCAGGCGCCACACCTGGTCCAGCCGATCCGGTTGAGCGCCTCGTCGGCAGCACGATTGCTGGCCGCCGGCAGTCGCGTGTCACAGACCCGACAGCCCTGACTGTCCAGCACGAAAACCGTTCCGTTGAAGGAACTGTCAACGGCGCTCTCGGTCTGCACCGGCCAATCCATGCAGAACGCAGTGGCATCTTCCTGGACGGCCGTGAAGACCGGACCCGGCTCGCTCATGTTCTCCCCTGGCCGTACGGATGTCCCGCCGTACCTGTCGTCGACAATCGGTGCTTCGGTGGTGGTGGAGGCTGCTGGTGTCGCAGCATCGACGCATGCCCCCGCACACGTAATCCGCGTTCGAATTCCGATGGACGTTCGCCATCGTCGCCAACAGCGGAACGTCATGGACAGGCTACAAGCGGTGAGCGCGGTTGGGAAGATCCGACATCGTTGTCAGCCACAGGGTTCTGCTGCGGTGCGCCGCAAAGACCTGGTGCCGCGTCGATATCGGCAGCGAGACGTGCGTCACTTCGGCCCGAACATTCCGGTCCGACCGGAACGCCGAAGGGCGTGCGAGGCGTCTGACGTCACGGGTGAGGACTCGCGACCGCGAGCGCCCCATCACCCCTGGGTGAGCTCTCAGTGCCGCGAGCATCCGTACCGCGCAGCGATCGACGGCCGCACACGCACGCGCCGCCATCTTCGACGAAAGCGATTCGACATGCACAGCGGAGTCAGCACTCCGATCCGACCGATGGTCTTCGACCAACGCCCCGACATCCGATTGATCGTCGCCGACATGGACGGCACGCTGCTCGACGGGAACAAGCGGGTCCACGAGCACTTCTGGCCGCTGGTGGCCGAGCTGCACCGCCAGGGCATCCTGTTCTGCCCGGCGAGCGGCCGGCAGTACTTCACCCTGCGGGAGCAGTTCGCCGACATCGCCGACGACATGGTGTTCATCGCCGAGAACGGCAGCTACGTCGTGCGTCACGGCCTGGAGGTCAGTTCCGACGGCCTGCTCGCGGCGGACGCGGCGCGGTTGATCGACGCGATGCGCGCGAGCATCGCCGGCGGTCTCGACGCCGGTGTGGTGCTGTGCGGGAAGCGGTCGGCCTACATCGAACGGTCGGACGCCGCCTTCCTGGACGCAGGTGGTTCCGTACTACGCCGCGCTGACGGTGGTCGATGATCTGCTGGACGTCGATGACGAGTTCCTCAAGGTCTCGGTCTACGATTTCGGGGCCGCCGAGGAGACCACCGCACCGTTGCTCACCGGCTTTCGGGACAGCCACACGGTGCGGGTCTCCGGCGAGCACTGGGTGGACGTCACCAGCCGCACGGCCAACAAGGGTCGAGCGATCCGCCACCTGCAGGAGAGCGTCGGCATCCGTCCGGACCAGACCATGGTGTTCGGCGACTTCCTCAACGACCTGGAGATGATGGACGCGGCGACGTTCTCCTTCGCCATGGACAACGCGCATCCCGAACTGCGCGAGCGGGCCAGCTATCTCGCCCCGTCCAACCTCGAGAACGGCGTCGTCCGGACCATCTCCTCGGTGCTCGGACTGCCCTGGTCGTAAGCACACGCGCGCCCGCTGGCGGCTCGACCCGGGCCCGCCCGCCCATCGCAACCGCTGGTCGCGCTGCACTGCGCTGACTCTCACGGCCTTGTGTCTACCCTGCCTATGTCGGCCGACCCGGTCGGTCGGCAGGATGGGCGCATGACGTTCCACTCGCTGTACGCCACGGCTTCGCCCGGGTCGCCGCCTGCACCGCCGATGTCTTCGATCGCCGACCCGGTGCGGAACGCGGCCAGCATCGTCGACGTCAGCCGGCGCTGCTCGGACGCAGGGCGTCGCGGTCGCGCTGTTCCCGGAACTGTCGCTGACCGGCTACGCCATCGACGATCTGCTGGGCCAGGACGCCCTGCTCGACGCGGTGCACGACGGCCTGGCGACCATCGTCGAGGCGTCGGCCGACCTGCTGCCGGTGCTCATCGTCGGCGCGCCGCTGCGGCACCAGGCCCGGCTGTTCAACACCGCGGTCGTCATCCACCGCGGCGAGGTGCTCGGCGTGGTGCCCAAGCTGCACCTGCCGAACTACCGGGAGTTCTACGAGCGCCGGCAGTTCGCCTCCGGCCACGGCATCACCGGGCTGCAGATCGCCGTCGCCGGCCAGACGCGCACCGTTCGGCACCGACCTGCTGTTCGACGCCGCGGACGTCGCGGGTCTGACCATCGGGGTGGAGATCTGCGAGGACATGTTCGTGCCGGTGCCGCCGTCCAGCGGCCTGGCGCTGGCCGGCGCGACCGTGCTGGCCAACCTGTCCGGCAGCCCGATCACCATCGGCCGGTCCGACACCCGAAGCCTGCTGTGCCGCAGCCAGTCGCTGCGCTGCCTCGCCGCCTACCTGTACGCCGCCGCCGGGCAGGGCGAATCGACCACCGACCTGAGCTGGGACGGCCAGACCAGCATCTTCGAGAACGGCGAGCTGCTCGGCCAGGGCGCCCGGTTCGCCGAGGACCCGCAGCTCACCATCGCCGACGTCGATCTCGACCTGCTGCGGCAGGAACGCGCCCGGCAGGGCACCTTCGAGGACAACCGCCGCGTGGTCGACGGCCGACGGTCGCCTACCGCACCGTCGAGTTCACCCTCGACCCGCCGGACGACGACCTCGGCCTGCTGCGCGACCGATCGAGCGGTTCCCGTTCGTCCCGGCCGACCCGGAGCGGCTGGCGCAGGACTGCTTCGAGGCCTACAACATCCAGGTCGACGGACTGGTCCAGCGGCTGCGCGCGATCAACACCGAGAAGGTGGTGATCGGCGTCTCCGGCGGGCTGGATTCCACCCACGCGCTGATCGTCGCGGCCAGGGCGATGGACCTGCTCGGGCTGCCGCGGACCAACATCCTGGCGTTCACCATGCCGGGGTTCGCCACCGGAACGTCCACCAAGGCCAACGCCTGGGCGCTGATGCGGGCGCTGGAGGTGACCGGCGCCGAGCTGGACATCCGGCCGGCCGCCCGGCAGATGCTGAGCCGACCTGGAGCATCCGTTCGGCCGCGGCGAGGAGGTCTACGACGTCACCTTCGAGAACGTGCAGGCCGGCCTGCGGACCGACTACCTGTTCCGGCTGGCCAACCACCACCACGGGATCGTGCTGGGCACCGGGGACCTGTCGGAACTGGCGCTGGGCTGGAGCACCTACGGCGTCGGCGACCAGATGTCGCACTACAACGTCAACTCCGGGGTGCCGAAGACGCTGATCCAGCACCTGATCCGCTGGGTCAGCGGGCTCGACGACTTCTCCGACGAGGTCGACGAGATCCTGCTGTCCATCCTGGGCACCGAGATCTCCCCGGAGCTGATCCCGGTCAAGGAGGGCGAGGTGCCGCAGAGCACCGAGAAGTCCATCGGCCCCTACGAACTGCAGGACTTCAACCTGTTCTACACGCTGCGGTACGGGTTCCGGCCGTCGAAGATCGCGTTCCTGGCGCTCGCACGCCTGGGGGGACGTCGACGCCGGGCGATGGCCGGTCGGGTTCCCGCCGGAACGCCGCCGCGCCTACGACCTGCCGGCGATCCGGCAGTGGCTGGTGGTGTTCGTCAAGCGGTTCTTCGGGTTCAGCCAGTTCAAGCGATCGGCAATGCCCAACGGGCCCAAGGTGTCTGCCGGTGGATCGCTGAGCCCGCGCGGCGACTGGCGGGCGCCGTCGGACGGCAATGCCGCGGTCTGGCTCGCCGACATCGAACGCAACATCCCGACCGGCGGCCCGGACTCGTCCCCGACTGAGCGCTCCCGGGCGCCGACAGAATCAGTGGAAGATGCCGCTGTAGGCGTTGAGCGCCGGCTGGCCACCGAGGTGGACGTAGAGCACGGTGGAGTTCTTGCCGATCTCGCCGCTGGTCACCAGGTCGATCAGTCCGGCCATCGACTTGCCCTCGTACACCGGGTCGATGATCATCCCCTCCAGCCGGCCGGTCAGGGTGATGGCGTCCACCGTCGACGGCACCGGGATGCCGTACAGGTCACCCGCCCATCCTTCGAGCACGGTGATCTCGTCGTCGCGGAGTTCGCGGCCCAGGCCGATCAGCGACGCGGTGTTCCGGGCGATCCGCTCGACCTGCTCCCTGGTCGCGTCGATCTTCGCCGATGCGTCGATGCCGATCACCCGGCGCGGGCTGCTCCAGACCGGCGCAGCCGGCGATGATGCCGGCGTGCGAGGAGCCGGTGACGCTGCAGACGACGATGGTGTCGAAGAGGACGCCGAGCTGCCGTTCCTGTTCCTGCAGTTCGTAGGCCCAGTTGGCGAAGCCGAGACCGCCCAGCCGATGGTCGGAGGCACCGGCCGGGATGGCGTACGGGGTTCCGCCCGCCCGCCGGACGTCCTCGAGTGCCTGCTGCCAGCTGTCCTTGAACTCGATCCCGAAACCGGACGGATCCAGCCGGACGTCCGCGCCCATGATCCGGGACAGCAGGATGTTGCCCACCTTGTCGTTCACCGAGTCGGGCCAGTCCACCCAGCGCTCCTGCACCAGGACGGCCTTCAGCCCGAGCTTGGCCGCGACGGCGGCGACCTGCCGGGTGTGATTGGACTGCACGCCGCCGATCGACACCAGGGTGTCCGCACCCTGGGCAAGGGCGTCCGGGATCAGGTACTCGAGCTTGCGGGTCTTGTTGCCGCCGTAGGCGAGCCCGGAGTTCACGTCCTCACGCTTGGCCCAGATCTTCGCGCCGCCGAGGTGTGCGGTCAGTCGCTCGAGCGGGTGCACCGGACTCGGGCCGAAGGTCAGCGGGTAGCGGGGAAAATCCTGCAGCGACATGTGGTCTCCGTTGGTCGAGTGGCGGGCGGGTCAGCGGGGCGGGCTACGACTGCGGGTCGTCGGCGGCGGTACCGAGCAGCGGTTCGAGGGTCTGCCAGGTCTCCCAGGAGACGTCTGCGGCCTGCTGCCGCAGTCCCGACTCGCAGAGGCCGATCAGCTTGTCGTGCAGGGCGACCGATCCACGACCGGTCACCGAGGAGAAGCGGAGCCGCTCCACCCTGCGCAGCAGCGGGGTGAACTGTTCGAGCACGGAGGCGGCTGCGACGTTTCCGGCCGCCGCCACCGGGATCGCGTGCAACTCGTCATCGGCCGCCAGCGCCGCATCGACGTCGGCCTTGCGGAGCGCGGCCGCGAACCGCTTGTTGGCGGCGCGCATGCGCGCGAAGTCGTCGGCGGTGAGCTGGCCGACTGCCTCGAGCACGGTCAGCCGGTGCATGGCGGCGACGACCGACTGGGCGTCGCGGGTGGCCCGCAGATCAAGGCCGGCCACCGTGGTCGAGCGACCCGGTTGCGCGACGACCAGGCCACCATGGGCCAACCGCAGCAGCGCTTCCCTGATCGGTGTCCGGCTGACCCCGAGCCATTCGGCCAGCTCCGCATCCCGCAGCTGCTCGTCCGGGGCAAAGGTCCCGTCGACGATCGCGTCCCGCAGCCGCCGATACACGTCGTCGCGGAGCAACTCGCGAGGCGCGTGCACCACGTTCTTCGGTACCGGCATGCAATATATTACATGTTACGAGCCCATGAAAGTCAAGTGCGACTCGATTCGCGGAGCGGATGGTGCCGGAGCCGCACACGGGTTCCTCAGTGACGGGTGGGATCCGGTTCGAACTCGCGGGAGTCGGGCATCATCCGGGCCACCGCGGCACTCCGGTTGCGGACGCCGGCTCGGGGTCAGGCCTTTGCCAACAGGTCGTCGAGCCAGTCCAGGGCCGCGGTCCAGAACACGATGGGCGCCATGCCCTCGCAGTGCCCGGCGGCACCCTCGGCGACGGGTGAACTTGCGGAACTCCTTGGGGCAGGTCAGGTGGTCGAAGAGCACCTGACCCTGCCCGGTGGAGACGACGTCGATCTCGTTGTCGGTGACATAGCTGGGACAGGTGATCTTCGGCGCGGTGTCGCGGTTGTGATACCTGGTCATGTCGTTGAAGTACCCGCGGACAGTCGGCGTTCCGTTGGTCACCATTCGGGGCTGCAGCAGCGACGCCATCGCCGGGTTGGCGAGCATGCCCTGGAACACCGAGTCTGCAGTCGGGTCATCGAGCCGCTCGGCCAGCGGTCCCAGCCGACCGACGACGCCTGCTCCAATGTCGTACTGCCCTGGGTCGACGATCAGTGCGGCGAGACGGCGCTCGGCGGAGGCACCGCGGGGCGCGATGATGCCGCCGAAGGAACGCCCGACCAGGATAATCCGCTCAGGGTCGACCTCGGGATGGGTCACCAGGGCGTCGACCATTCCCGGGACCACGTTCTCCCAGTCCGGACGCATCGGGATCCGCTGCTCGTACAGGACGGCGCCCTGGCCGGGCCCGTCGATCGCCGCGAAGGCGTAGCCGCGTTCCAGCGCCGGGTACACCGAGGCATACAACTCCTCGGCGGTGCCGTCGTAACCGTCGATGTGCAACAGAGTCGGCAGCGGCCCACTGGCACCGGCGGGCGAGAACAGATAGCCAGTCAAAGCTCCGGTCAGGACCTGCCCCGGGTGGTCCAGCAGCGGCAACGCCTTTTGAAAAGCACTCACGCTGGCGGCGTAGGCCAGCCGGAGTTCCTTTCCGTCCAGGTTCTCCCGGTGGAAGAAGAACGCCTGCCGGAGGTATTCCGCCGCTCGCAGGTACGCGCTGCGGGCGCTGACCGGGTGGCCCGCCGCCAGGGCGGCGTCGGCCTGCTCGACGAGGCCGAGCCCGAAGGTCGACCATGCCTGGTACCAGCTGTCCCGGTCGCCGCCGGTGATCTGGGTGGCGATCGTCAGGCACTCCCCGACGTTGGCCATTCCGGCGTCGGCCTTGCCGATGCTGCGCTGCAACTGACCGTCGAAATTCTCGTCGTCGAAGAACAGTTTCATGTCCGGTCCCTTCGGGGTGGTGGCGATCGCGTCATTAAACTACGGCGTAGAGTAATTCAGCATGACGGGCGGCGCCACCCCTCGGCGACGCGGACGACCTCCGCGGGTCACCCGGGACCAGATCCTGACCACGGCACTGCGCCTCGTCGACCGGGACGGCCTCGAGCGGCTGACCATGCGCCGGCTCGGCGCGGAACTCGGCGTCGACCCGATGGCCATCTACGGCCACATCCCGGACAAGGCAGCACTCTTCGACGGACTGATCGAATACGTCCTCGCCGACATCGAGCTACCCGTGCCCACCGGCCAATGGGTCGAGGACTTCGGCGCGGTGGCACGCGCCGCCCGGACGACGCTGCTGAACCATCCGCATGTCGTCTCGCTGCTCGGCACAAGGCCGCCGGTCACCGAACCGGCGTTCGCACTGCTCGAGGCGATCACCACGATCTTGCTCGACGCAGGCTTTTCCGAAGAGCAATCCTCCGACGGTTTCGACTGCGCCGGCCGGCTCATCGTCGGACACGTGCTCGCCGAGGCCGGCCGACCGCCGGGCGGTGACGTCGACGGTGGCGAAACCGAACACCGCGAAGCCCAGCAATCCCTACCGGCAGAACGTTTCCCGGCGTTGACCCGCATTCAAGGCGCAGGTGTCTCCCATGATCCCGACCGGCTGTTCGAGATGGCCCTGAACGGATTGACCCTCACCCTGGACGCCCACCATCCGGCCCGGTGAAAGAAGGGCCGCAGCGGAGATCGCGACCTGGAAAGAATTCGAACCGGTGCGATGACCGTCAGAGGATCGCGCCGGGCCGGTAGCCGGCCGCCGCCGGGTGTTCGGAGGTCACCGCAGCGATCCGGTCGAGAACCGCCGCGATCTGTTGCTCGGCCAGGCCGGTGAACGACAATCGCTGCGACAGCAGGGCTTCCAGATCGACCCTGTCCAACGGCAACCGCTCGTCGGCGGCGAGCCGGTCCAGCAGGTCGTTCTCGGTCTGACCCTTCTCCCGCATCGCAAGGGCGACCGAGACGGCGTGCTCCTTGATGGCCTCGTGGGCGGTCTCCCGCCCGACACCGGCGCGGACCGCGGCGATCAGCACCTTCGTGGTCGCCAGGAACGGCAGATACCTCTCCAGCTCGCGGTCGATGACGGCCGGGTAGGCACCGAAATCGTCGAGCACCGTCAGGAAGGTCTCGAACAACCCGTCGATCGCGTAGAAGGCATCCGGCAGCGCCACCCGACGGACCACCGAGCAGAAGACGTCACCCTCGTTCCACTGCGCACCGGCCAGTTCGCCCGCCATCGACGCGTAGCCGCGCAGGATCACCGCCAACCCGCAGACCCGTTCGCAGGAGCGGGCATTCATCTTGTGCGGCATCGCGGAGGATCCGACCTGCCCGGGCTGGAAGCCCTCGGTGGCCAGTTCGGCGCCGGCCATCAACCGGATCGTGGTGGCCAACGACGCCGGGCCGGCCGCCAACTGCACGAGCGCGGAGACCACCTCGTAATCCAACGACCGGGGATAGACCTGACCGACACTCTCGAACAGGTTCGACGTCCCGGACACCTCCTGCACCACCGAGGATTCCAGGGTCGCCACGGCGTCGGCCGAGCCGAGCAGGTCGAGCAGGTCCTGTGACGTGCCGACGGGTCCCTTGATCCCCCGCATCGGGTAGCGGTCCAGCAGGTCCGACACCCGGTGATAGGCCTGCAGCACCTCCTCCGCGGCCGAGGCGAACCGCTTGCCCAGCGTGGTGGCCTGCGCCGGGACGTTGTGCGACCGGCCGGCCATCACCAGATCGGAGAACTCCTCCGCCCGCCGGCCCAACCGGTCCAGTACCGCCACGCAGCGATCCCGGACCAGCCGGAGCGAGGTGAGGATCTGCGTCTGCTCGATGTTCTCGGTCAGATCACGGCTGGTCATCCCCTTGTGCACCTGCTCATGGCCGGCCAGCGCGTTGAACTCCTCGATCCTGGCCTTGACGTCGTGCCGGGTGATCCGCTCCCGAGCGGCGATCGAGGCCAGGTCGACCTGATCGATGACCGCCTCGTAATCCTCGACAGCGCCGGCCGGCACCTCGATCCCGAGGTCGCGCTGCGCCCGCAGAACGGCCAGCCAGAGCCGGCGTTCGGCGATGATCTTGTCCTCGGGCGACCAGATGGCCACCATCTCGGGGGACGCATACCGCTGGGCCAGCACGTTCTCGACAGCGCGTTTGCTCACCTGCTGATTGTCCCAGCAGGTGACCGACCCGCGGAAATCGCGGTTGCCCGTCAGGGGCCGGACAGGTCAGGATCTGGTCCCATGACGACCGCAACGCCGCTCCTGAACCGCATCGCTGCCGACCCGGCAACGACGCGGCAGCAGGACGCCGGTCCGGTCGGCTCTGCTCGCCGCCGCACATGACGGCCGCGCTGCTGGCGGGCCTGCTCGCCGGCTACGGCATCGCCATGCCGGTCGGAGCAGTCGCCACCTATCTGGTCACCCTGACCGCCAGAACCTCCGCCAGGGTCGGCGCGGCCGGCGCACTCGGCGTGGCCTGCGCGGACGGCCTGTATGCGACGATCGCCGTGATCGGCGGGGCTGCACTGACCGGGCTGATCGCCGCCGTCGCCACGCCGCTGCGCTGGGTATCGGCCGTCGTACTGATCGCCCTGGCCGGCCGGATCGCCTGGACCGCGCATTCGTGATCACCGGTCGGGGGACCTGGCGCCGGCCGCCGAGACGTCGACCACCGCGGGCCGGGCCTTCGCGTCGCTGCTCGGGATCACCCTGCTGAACCCGGTCACGGTGCTCTACTTCAGCGCCTTGGTGCTCGGCAGCCAGGCGAACGGCCTCGGCGGAGCAGCCGAATCCGCCGTCTTCGTGGTGGCCGCGTTCGTTGCCTCGGCCAGCTGGCAGCTGGTGCTGGTGGCCGGTGGCGTGGCGCTGGGTCGGGTGCTCATCGCACGAACGGGCCGGTTGATCACCGGATTGCTCTCCAGCGCAGTCATTCTGGCGCTGACCGTTGCCTTGCTGCTCAGTGCGTGACCAGCCGGCAGGTCGACTATTTCCGGACGATCGTTCTGGCCAGGTACTGCTCGAAGGTGACGGTGCCGTAGGGATGCTCGGGCGTCAGCTGCGCGCCCTCCCGATAGCCGCGGGCCACCGCACCCGGCGCGGGCACGGCCAGCACCTTCCGTCGCTTGCCGGCGGCCCGCAGGTACTCCTGCGCGAGGTCCTCGACGGTCTGGACCAGCGGACCGCCGATATCGGTCGCCCGCTGCTGCGGTTCGCCGTTCACCAGTTCGATGAGACGTCTTGCCACGTCACCGGTGTCGATCGACTGGAAGCTGGTGCCGGCCGGCAGCGGCATCACCGGCAGCCGGGCGGCGGTCCGCAGGATGGTGGCGACCAGGTCGTGGAACTGGGTGGCCCGTTGGATCGTCCAGGGCAGCCCGCTGCGCTCGACGATGCCCTCGATGCCGTTCTTGATCCGGTACATCTTCAGCGGGATCTCGTCGACCCCGACGATCGAGACGTAAATCAGGTGCGGTGAGCCGCCGCGCAGCGCCGTTTCGATCAACCGACGGGTGGCGCGGACGTCGTCCTCGGGGTGCCGATAGTTCGTCGCGCAGTGCACGATCGCATCGACATCGGCGACGGCGTCGGCGACCTCGGGTCCGGTGAGCAGATCTGCGGTGACCCACTGGACTCCGTCCGGGTCACCGGAATTGCGGGCGCGGCGACTGAGAACCCTTGGTTTCCGGCCGCTGTCGAGCAGCGCTCGGACCAGCGTCCGGCCCAGCGTCCCGGTGCCGCCGGTCACCAGAATCGGTCGTTGCATGTTGCACAGGCTCTCACGGTCGGAGCAGAGTTAGCGTGCTGCATGCCCATCACGGTCACACCGGCAACCATCGCGAAGTTCGATGACGTCGCCATCATGCTCGGGCCGAAGAATCCGGACTCGTCGGTCTGCTGGTGCCTGAGTCATCGGATCGACTCGAAGACCAACCGCGAACTGGTCGGACCGGAGAGGGGCGAATACGTGAAGAAGCTCTGCCGCCGCAAGGTCGCGCCGGGCGTGCTGGCCTATGACGGTGACGAGGTCGTCGGGTGGGCAGCGCTGGCCCCGCGCGCCGATCTGCCGTTCGAACGATCGACGAAGATCCCGCATGTCGACGATCTGCCGGTCTGGTCGGTGTGGTGCATCCGGGTACGTCCCGGTCACCGCGGCAAGGGCATCTCGCAGCACCTGCTCGAAGGAGCGGTGAAGTATGCGCGGGCCAAGGGCGCCCCCGCCGTCGAGGGCTATCCGGTGGACAACAAGGGCGCGAAGGTCGATCTGACGATGGCCTACGTCGGCACCCGCACGCTGTTCGAGCGCGCCGGTTTCACCATGGCCGCCGAGACCCATTCGGTGTCCGGCGGGTTTCCGCGCGTGCTGATGCGGTTGGCGCTGTGACGGGTCAGCCGGCGAAGACGGGTCAGCCCGCGAAGACGTACCGGTCCAGGTAGGCGTTCCTGAACACACCGGCCGGGTCGAGTCGTTGCGCCAGTTGCCGGAACCTCGGCAGCTCGGGGTAGGCAACCTCGAGGGCTGCGGCGTCGGCGGCGAACAGCTTTCCCCAGTGCGGACGCGGACCGTACTCGCTGATCGCCGACTCCACCTCGCGCAGCAGGTCGGCCACCGCCGGTTGATCCCGCACCCAGGTGAAGTGAAATGCCACGCTGTCCCGCTGATACGCCGGGCTGAGCCAGAGATCATCCGCGGCAACGGTTCTGATCTCGCTGACCTGCAGCAGCGGGCTGATGCGGGGCGCCAGTCCACGAAGGACGCCGATCACCTCGAGCGCTCGCTCGCGGGGCACGAGGTATTCGGTCTGCAGTTCCTCGCCATTGCTGGGGGTGAAGGCCAGCTGGAAGTGCGGGAGCCGTTCGAACCAGGCGCCGGGAACGCCGAGTTGCGGCGTGCACACCTCGCCGCCGAGCCCGGGCAGTGGGTGCCGGTCGACGGTGGCCGGGGTGGCCCCGAAATAGGACGAGCGAACCCGACCGTCGTCGTCGAAGGCCGCTGATGGCGTTGCGGGCGATTCGATCCGGCTCTTGCACCAGACCTGGGACACTCCGTCGCCGAGATAGTCGGTGAACAGACTGACGCTGTAGGCGCCGGACATCACCGCCTCGAAGTTGGCCTCGAGTTCGGCCCAGGGCAGGTTCTCGAACACGTCCTGCCGCACCTGGAAGGTGGGCACCACATCGAGGGTCATCCTGCTGATCGCACCGATCGCACCGAGACTGACCACCGCACCGGCGAAGTCGTCGTCCCCCCTGGCCACTCGCCGCAGTTCGCCGTCGCCCTGCACCAGCTCCATCGCGGCGACCGCCGCCGCCAATCCCTGGTTGCCGACCCCCGACCCGTGGGTGCCGGTGGCGACCGCCCCGGCGATGCTGATGTGCGGCAGTGACGCCAGATTGTCCAGTGCCAAAGAGTTCTCCTGCAGCGCGGAAGCCAGCGTGCCGTACTTCATCCCAGCGCTGACCGTGACAGTTGCGCCGTCGACGATCACGTCATCCGGGAGCCCGCTCATGTCGACGAGATCCCCCGGAGTGTCGGCGATGTCGTTGAAGCAGTGCCTGCTGCCAAGGGCCTTCACCCGCTCGGCGCCGGCCACGATCTCCTGGAGCTGCTCGACCGAGTCGGGTCGATGCAGCCGTGGAGCGCGATAGGTGTAGTTGCCGGACCAGTTGGTCAGTGTCGTCACCGACCCATCGTCGCGCACTGTGGGCGGCGCCCGCACGACGGGGACGGGGACCGCTCGGCGGAACGCGTCAGACCCTGGCCGCCATCATTTCGCGGAGCCGGCCCGGCAGTTGTTCGGCCCGCAGTACCTGCGGGATGAGGCTCGGATCGCCCAGCAGGGCGTCGGAGACCATCCGCACGGTGACGCCGTGGTCGGGCCGGTCGGTCACGGTGACGGTGTCCCCCGCAGCAAGCACGCCCTCCTCGATGATGCGCAGGTAGGCGCCCGGACGGGATGCTCCGGCAAAGCGTCTGACGAAGGTCGGGTCGTTCATCCGCAGCGCGAGTTTGACGCACGGGAGCCGGGGCTGGGCCACTTCCAGCAACGTGCTGCCCACGCTCCAGCGCTCTCCGACAACAGCGCCGGAGACGTCAACGCCGGTGGTGGTGAGATTCTCGCCGAAGGCGGCCGAATCCAGTTCGCGGCCGAGTTCGATTTCCCAGATGCGGGTCTCCTCCAGCGCATAGGCATAGACCGCCTTGTCGGGTCCCCCGTGCACCGTTCGATCCGCCTGCAGGTCGCCGTCCAGGTTGATGCCCCGGACCCGGACGGGTCCCTGCACCGGGCTCTTCCAGATGGCGGTGCTGACGGTCCGTCGTCCGGCCACCAGCAGACGCGGTTGCCCGACGTTGACGCTGAACAGCTGGGGAGCGGGCGACGAGGTCATCCAGTCATCCTGCCCGTTGCCACCGCGAGATCGTCAGCGAGGGACCATCAGAGAGGCAATATCGTGAAGTACATTCATCATGTAGTAGCATCACGAAATGGCGACGGCAGAGCAACACCAAGCGGCCCTCGACCGGGTCTTCGAGTTGGTCGTGCTGATGGCCGACGACATGACGCACAGCCTCGGCCGACAAGGCCTCACGACGTCCCGCGCGCACCTGCTCTGGGAGCTGCGATCCGGCCCGACCACTCAGCAATCGCTGGCCACCGCGATGAACGTGAGCGCCCGGAACATCACGGGGCTGGTCGACGGTTTGGTGGCCGCCGGTTTCGTCAGCCGGCAGCCACACCCGACCGACCGTCGAGCGACCCTGGTGACGTTCACCGAACTGGGTGAATCGACCACCGAGGCGATGCGGCGCGACCAGAAGCACCTTGCAGCGCAATTGTTCTCCGGACTACCCGAGGGTCGGTTCAACTGCCTCTTCGATGGCCTCGGCGAGGTCCTCACCCGCCTGCACCTGGCCATTGCAGAGCAGGATCAGGCCGCCGTTCCGGCAGCAGGTCGGCGATGACCGAGCACATCCGCACGACCACACCGGCCCGGCCATCGATCCTGCGCAAGGCCGCGGCGATGGAGTCGGGCGTCTGGCGGAGCCTCTACCACTGGGCTCGCCGCCGACCGATCGGTGTCGGCCCTGGCGATGACGTCTTCGGCTACGCCGCGGCGGCCGCCCCGATCCTGTGGGTCTTCGTCGGGCTCTCGGCGTTCGAGATCCCCTTGCTGCATCTCGTGCTGCCCTGGCCGGTCGTGCGGATCGTATTTCTGATCCTGGGAGCGTGGGGACTGATCTGGATGATCGGATTCCTGGCGAGCTACTACGTCCACCCGCACGTCGTGGGCGCAGCTGGTCTGCGTGCTCGCAACAGCATGCTGATCGACATCCCCCTGGCCTGGGACCTGGTCGAACAGGTCCGGCCGCACCAACGCACGTCGAGCGGCACCAGCACCCTGCAGTACGAACCCGGACCGGGCGATGCCGGCATCGTGCACGTCGCCGTGTCGAGCATGACCAACGTCGAGATCGTGTTGAACCGGCCGATCCTGGTCGCAGTGCCGAAGCTCGGCGCGCGAGAGGTCACCGTGGTGCGCTGCTACGCGGACGACCCGGCAGCCTTCATCGCCAGAGCGCGTGAGCGGCTCGCCGAGTTCGACACCGCCGGCTGACTACCCGAGGGTGCCGAGGACGGCCTGCGCCGCTGCCACCAACTCGTCGGTGGTCAACCCGGAGCCGATCGCGACACTGTCGCCGACGGCCGGCCAGCCTCCGACCGTCACTTCGAATTCGTTGCCGTACACGTAAGCGGTGTCGACTCCGGCCGCATCGGCCGCCAGATAGACGGCGCCGCTCTGCAGCGCACAGGGACCGGCGAGGTCGGTCAGGCAGGCGCCGGGCTCGGCAGCGGACACCCGAACCACCAGGACTGTCCCGGGCTCGGTCCCGGCCAGCACCGCCCCACCGACGGGAGCAGGGCTGCAGTCGGCAGTCAGCGGGACCGGGCCTTCGAATTCTCCTGGTGGCAGGGCGTCCAGCAGAGCATCCGATGCCGCCTCGCTCAGCTCCGGCCAGCAACCGGCCGCCCCCGCGGCAGCACCGGCGGCCGAAGCATCTCCCGCAGTGTCGGCCGCGCCACCTGCCTCCTGCTCACCGGTGGCGCCGGCGCCACCAGAGCTGCCGGCGCTACCGGGCGCGGGCGCCAACGCGGCTGCGCTCTGCTCGGCCGCCGGTGGGTTCGCCGCCGTCGCGACCCGTGCCGAATCGGCCGAGGTGTTGGACGAGTTCCCCGAAATGGTGACGGGGACGACCACTGCCGCGATGGCCGCCAGCGCGGCGGCGGCCACCAGCCCGCCGATGAAGAGCCGACGACGACCAGGCCGGTGCCGTCGGGACGTCGAACCGGTGCTCGGCGGCGCCGTCGGTTTGTCGCCCGACGACGCACCCATCGCATCTGTGGCGGCACTTCGCGCTTCTGCCCTCGCGGCCGCGATCACCGACAACGCGCTGACGCTGCTCGGCGGGGCGTCGGGATCGTCGGCCAGACGGGTGAGCAGTTCGGTCAGCTCCGGGCGCGGGCCGAGGTCATCGTCGACGTCACTCATCGGGAGTCACCTCCCGCCGGGGACTGGCGTGCCAGGGCAGCCTTCAATGCCGCGAGACCACGAGCGGTCTGCGACTTCACGTTGCCCTCCGAACACTCCAGCGCGGCCGCCGTGGCGGACACGTCCATTCCTTCGTAATACCGCAACACCAGGACCGCACGCTGCCCCGCCGGCACCTCCGCCATCGCCAGCCGGACGAACTCCCGGTCGACCACCCCGGTGGCGATGTCGGCGGTGATCCCCGAGCGATCGGTGACCTCCGGCAACACCTCGACGGCGCGTTCCCGCCGCCACGGCCGACGGGACTCGTCGACCGCAACCCGCATCAGGCAACGGCGGACGTAGGCGTCCAGCGCGGCGTGATCACGGATCTGCTCCCAGGCGCCGTACAACTTCACGAAGGCGATCTGGGTCAGGTCGTCGGCCCGGTGCCAGTCACCGCAGATCAGGTAGGCCGTGCGCCGGACCTGGTCACGTCGTGCGGTGACGTACACGGAGAACTTCGCCTCCTCCTCCGGACCCACCAAGCCTCCAACTGCATCAGGTAGACGGACGACCCCCGATGGATGGTTGCATGCCGAGCGAGGTCAACGTGGGCGCACGTGCCGGACGCCTGCCCCGGAAACGACGAAACCCCAGCACTACGACGACGGGCGGAAAGCCCGCCGACGCAGAGCCGGGGATCGTCGGACGCCTGAGCAGATCGCGGGGGGGTTTGCTCCCGCTCAGGCGCCGAGCTTGGCCTGCCAGATGATCGGCAGCGTCGGTGCGGCCGAGCCACCGGCGGGTTCCACGGTGATCGCCACCGCGTTCTCCCCCGGCTGGGTCGACTTGGTCACCAACTGTGGTTGACCGGCACTGGCATCCGGCAGCACGTCGAGCGAGCGCGGCTGCTCACCGGCCAGCGCCCACAGCTGGTAGGTCTGGTCGTCCGGCAGGTCCGGCAGCCCGGTGACGTCGATCGTCACGGCGGCGCAGGACGGCGCGTAGACCACGGAGCCCTGACCGTCGACCGGGTTGGTCGTCTGCTTGTCGGCGGCCTGGGCGACACATTGTTCCGGGGTCTGGGCGACCTCGTTGCTCTGGTTCGCCTGGTTGATCCCGAACACCGCACCGCCACCGATCACCAGGGCGGCGACCGCGGCCGCCACCAGCGCACCCGGCCGGCGGTACCAACGCCGCAGCGGCACCACGTTGTCCGGCAGCTCGGCCGGCGGTTCAGCGGGCTCGTCGACGGGTGCCGCGGGAGCGGTTCGGTGACGCGGGCTGCGACGCCAGCGGCGGCAGCTGCGGGGTCACCGCGATCCGGGCCATCACCGTCCGCCGCAGCGAGGCCGGTGGGACCTCTGCGGACACCGCGGCCAGCATGGCGACGGTTTCCCGGAAGCCGGCCAGCTCGGCCGTGCAGGATTCGCAGGTCTGCAGGTGGGCCTGGACGGCTTCCGACTCGTCGTCGGGCAGCGCGCCGAGCGCCATCGCGCCGGTATCCAGGTGCAGGTCGGCGGTACTCATGTGGCCACCCCCAGGCAGTCGCGGAGCCGGATGAGGCCGTCCCGGAGCCGGGTCTTGATCGTCGGTAAGGGGGCGGTCAGCAGCTCGGCGACCTCCCGGTAGGTGTAGCCGCTGTAGTAGGCCAGGGTGATCGACTCACGTTGCAGCTCGGTGAGCGTGCCCAGGCAGCGCTGCACGGCCTTGCGTTCGAACGCCGACTCGACGGCCTCGACCACGCTGTCCACGTCCCGCTCGGTCGAGGCCTGCGCGACCTTGAGATCGCGGTCGGTCGCGGCCTGCGCCGAACGCACCCGGTCCACCGACCTGGCGTGCGTCAACGTCATGATCCACGACGTCGCGGAGCCCTTGCCGGCGTCGAAACGGCTTGCCCGGCGCCAGATCTCCAGGAAGACCTCCTGGGCGACCTCTTCGGCCTGGCTGGGGTCGCGCACGATCCGCCTGGCCAGTCCGAACACCCGCGCGCCGAACGCGTCGTACAGCTGCTCGAAGGCCGCTTCCTGGCCCAGCGCGGTCAGCCGCATCAGTTCCTCGGGGCGGACCTGCTCGGGCGGCGCGTCGGGCACGGCGGACAGCGGGCGCCGGGCGGCCTGGGGAGGCGGCCCGGACGATTCCGGGAGGAGGCATGTGCTCATCCTTTCGTCCCGGTGACTCCAGGTGCTGGAGGCTGCGCGGGGTAGTCGATCAAGCGTCATTCGGCACCGCCGAATGACCGGATGGCCGGGCCGCACGGAGATTTCCGCGGTCGAACCGGCCCGCCGCACTGCGTGATCCGAGGTTCGGCCCGGCCGCGATCGTCAGCGGACCTTACGGATCGGTGACATCACCACACATCGGTGCTCGAACAGCGGACGATGGACAGGTGACCGAGCCAACGCAGCGACGCCCCGAAAACATTTCTTCCCGTTCGGCCCATCCGGATGGCGGCGCGGCCCGAACCCAGGGCATGACCACCAGCGAGCGGCCCGGCCACCACGGCCGACCAGTTGCCACCACAGGGCCCAGCGCCCTGGCGGCCCGGCGTCGCCGTCGCCGGACTGGTCGGCGTCGATCGCGATGGGCATGGCCATCGGCATCGCCGAACTGCTCGCCGGCTTCGGTGAGTGGATCGGGTTGTTCAACACCCCGGCCTCCCCGCTGTCCTCGCTCGGCCAGACCTTCATCCAGTTCACCCCGGAGTGGCTGAAGGAATTCGCCATCCGGACCTTCGGCGAGAACGACAAGACTCGCGCTGACCGCCGGCATGGGGATCACGCTGTTCCTGGTGGCGGTCGTCATCGGCATCGTCGGCCGGGTCAGCCCACGGATCGCCGTCGGCATCACCGGCAGTGCTGATCCTGATCACCGCCGGCGCCATCTTCACGCCGGACCGGCGCCACCGTCGTCGATCTGCTGCCGATCCTGCTGGGCGGCGCTGGCCGGCATCTACTTCCTGGTCACTGTCTTCCGCCGGCAGCTGGTCCCGGCGTCACGGATCCGCTCGACGACGGACCCGGCAGGACGCAGCACGCGACACCGCCGTGCACGCCGACGTGCAGTCGACCGCCGGAGAACCCCAAGGCCGGCTCGACCGGGGCCGCGCATCCGATGGCCGCGCCGGCCACCGCCGCCGTCGAACGCGGCGACCAGGCGGCAGTTCTTCAAGATCGCCGGCATCGGTGCCGTGGTCGCCGTCGCCGCCGGCGCCCTGGCCAAGTGGATTCCCAGCACCGCCGAGGTCGCGGCCAGCCGCAGCAGCGTCGCGCTGCCGACCCCGGCCGATGTCCAGACGGTCCGCCGACGTCGGCCTCGAGGTCGACGGCATCACCCCGTTCGTCACCAACAACGCCGACTTCTACCGGGTCGACACCGCCTTCGTGGTGCCCCGGGTGACCACCGACATCTGGCAGCTGCGGATCCACGGCATGGTCGACAACGAGATCACCCTCAGCTACGCCGATCTGATCGCCATGCCGTCCATCGAGCGGATGGTCACCCTGACCTGCGTCTCCAACGAGGTCGGCGGCGACCTGGCCGGCAACGCCATGCTGGCAGGGCGTCCGGATCGCCGACGTGCTGAAGATGGCCGGCCCGCAGGCCGGTGCCGACTGCGTGCTGTCCACCAGCGTCGACGGCTTCACCGTGACCACCCCGCTCGAGGCGCTGACCGACGACCGGGACGCCCTGTTCGCCTTCGCGCATGAACGGCGAGCCGCTGCCGGTCGAGCACGGTTTCCCGGTGCGGATGGTCGTCCCCGGGCTGTACGGCTACGTCTCCGCGACCAAGTGGGTCGTCGACCTCAAGGTCACGACCTTCGCCGAGCAGACCGCCTACTGGACCGAGCCGCGGCTGGTCGGCCGCAGGCTCCGATCAAGACCGCCTCCCGGATCGACGTGCCCGAAGAGCTTCGAGCAGGTCTCCAAGGGCACCGTCGCGATCGCCGGGATGGCCTGGGCCCAGCACCGCGGGATCACCGGGCGTGCAGGTGCAGGTCGACGACGGCGAGTGGCAGGACGCCACCCTGTCGGGCGAGGTCAGCGCCGATACCTGGCGGCAATGGGTGTACCAGTGGGACGCCACTGAGACCGGGCAGCACACCATCCGGTGCCGCGCGATCGACGGCACCGGAGCGGTGCAGACCGAGCAGATCCAGGGGGTGATGCCGGACGGATCGACGGGGTGGGATTCACGTTCTGTGACCGTCACCGCCTAGCGCAACCACTCGTCCGGGCGCATCCAGTCGGCCCGGCCACCCGGTAGTCACCAGTACCAGCCCGCATCGCTTCCGGTGCACCGACTTTCGAGCATCCGCTCACCCTTCTCGGCGCCGACTCCCGGCGCCGACCCTTTCAAGGAGCACACATGATGATGAAACGCGCCCTCACCCTGGTTGCCGGGGCCGCCCTGGCCCTCACCCTGGCCGCCTGTGGGTCCAGTTCCACCACCGCCACCAGCAGCACCTCGGCCGCCGCCGGCGGCTCCTCGGCGGCCATGACGTCCGAGGCCATGACCTCCGAAGCCATGACCTCCGGGGCGATGACCTCCGAAGCCATGGAGTCCGGCGCGATGGCCTCCGAGTCGATGGCGTCCGGCGCCATGGCAGCCCGGCCACCCTGGTCGGCGCCGGCTGTGCCGACTACGCCGCCGCCGTGCCGACCGGCGCCGGCTCGGTCGAGGGCATGGCCCTCGATCCGGTCGCCACCGCCGCCTCGAACAACCCGCTGCTGACCACCCTGGTCGCCGCGGTCTCCGGCAAGGTCAACCCCGGCGTCGACCTGGTCAACACCCTGAACAACGGTGAGTTCACCGTCTTCGCACCGGTCGACACGGCCTTCGCCAAGATCGACGCCGCCACGATGACCACCCTGACCACCGACGCGCCGCTGCTCAGCAGGATCCTCACCTACCACGTGGTGCCCGGCCAGCTGTCGCCGACCGAGGTCGTCGGCACCCACCCGACCGCCAATGGGCGGCACCCTGACGGTCACCGGATCCGGTGACAACCTGAAGGTCAACGGCGCGACCGTGATCTGCGGCGGCGTCAAGACCAAGAACGCCACCGTCTACCTGATCGACACCGTGCTGATGCCGCCGGCTGCCTGATCTCCGGCGCACTACCGGCACCAACGACCCGGGCCGTCGACGGAGGATTCCGTCGGCGGCCCGGCCGCGTCTGCGCAGCAAGTGCCTGGTGCCTCAACGGGTTCCGGCCACGGTCGACTCCCCGCTCCGCACGTCGCCGCCGCTCACCACCGGGCCCGCTGCCGGCGCAGCCTTCCGCCCGGCGAACAGGAATCGGGATTGGACGGCGTAACCCACCACGAACAGGGTCACCTCGGTGATCACCTTCGCCGGCAGCAGCGGCACCTGGAGGGTCGTCAACAACAGCAGCGACAGGTAGTTCACCGCCACCAGGATGATCACCAACGAGAAGTACCCGAGGGCCGCGACACCCACCGGCCGGTCCCGCCCGTGCACGAACACCGCCCTGCGATTGACCAGGAAATTCGTCGCCGAACTGAGCACCCTGGCCCCGATGACGGAGAACAACAACGACCCGGTGATGCCGGTCAGCACCAGCAACGCGACGGCGTCGATGACGAAGGCGGCCAGCGACGACAGGATGAACTTCAGCAGCGGCGCGTAGATCCGGACCGAATCGGCCAGCGGACGGAAATGCGAGGAGGCGTTCTCCGCCAGGTAGATGGTCGCGATCTCCTCGGTCTCGATGGCCCGACCGGTCTGGCAGGCCTCCAGCAGAACATTCAGTTCGTACTCGTACCGGTTGCCGCCGATCGTCCCGAGCCAGCCGAGCATCGACGACGGGTAGCCGCGCAGCCCGGTCTGGGTGTCGTCGATCCGCCGGCCGGTGCTCAGCCGGAACAACCACCGGGTCATCGTGTTGCCGAATCTGCTGCGCGCCGGGACGTCACCGGTGAAGCTCCTGGTCCCCAACACCATTGCCGCGCCGCCGGTCCGCACCCGCTGCGCCACCCGGAGAATGTCGCCGACGGCGTGCTGACCGTCGCAGTCGGCGCAGACGACATCCTGGCCCGGGATAGACCTGGGCGATGTGCGCGAATCCGGTCTTGAGCGCAAAACCCTTGCCCTGGTTGGTGTCGTAGCCGATGACAGGCTGCCCCTGTCGCTTGACAGCCGCGAAGACGGCTCGATAGTCGGGTCCGCTGCCGTCGTCGACGACCAGCACGATCACCCCGGGTGCGGCGGCGCCGATCGCGGCCACCAGGTCGATCAACTTCCGGTCCGGTTGGTAGGCCGGTATCAGGATGATCATGATCGCGACGTCATGCGCCGACGTAGAGGATGTCGGAGGTACCGCGTTCCTCGCCCTTGCCCAGCGGGTTGTTGACCACCTCGCCGTTGAAGTACATCGTCGACGAGCCGCCGCCGTCGATGTTGTACGCGGTGGTCGCGCCGAGACCCTGCATGATCTCGGCCAGTCCGGTCATCGTCACGCCCGCGCTGTAGCCGGGGCTGCGCCCGTCGACGACCACGAACACGTAGTGGTTCGCATCGATGATGCCGACCGCGGTGCGCGGTTGCTCGCCCTGGATCGAGTGGTTGCCGAAGTTCGTGTCGACCTCGACATCGTCGATGCCGGAGACGATCTCGCCGTTCTCCAGCAGCGCCGGCCCGAACGACAGGGTGTTCCACACCCCGTCGGCGACCAATTGGTCTGCGGTGGTTGCGGTCTCGTCGTAGACCTGGACCGTGCCGTCCCGGTAGAACGCGAGCCCCTGCCGGGCGCCCTCGTCGCGGAACACCACGCCGTTGCGGATGACGATTCCGGTGTCCCGGAAGCCGTAGTAGTCGCCGTTGATGGCCAGCACCGCGTCGTTGTCGGCTGCGATGTCCGAGGTGTTCTCGATGATGTTCTCGCCGAAGCTGTCCTCCGCGAACGCCGACCGGACCTGGGTGGCGTCACTGACCACGACATCGGCGACGTAGTAGGTCACCGTGGAGTCGCCGGTGCCGGTGACCACCGTGGAGATCGTGATCCCGGTGTCCTGCGACGTGTAGGAGGTGTCGGTGACGACGGCGGCGGTGTCGGCTGCAGCGACGGAGGATTCGTCGGTCGCGCTCCCGGTCGAGGACGACGTGCCCGACGTGGTCGACGTCGTGGACCCGGTGACACCCGCCTCATAGGCCGAGACATCGGCGATCTCGACGTGGTCGATGACGAAACGGTCCAGCGCCCAGGCGGTGCCGCCACCCGCGGTGACGGTCAGCGCGAGCGCAGAGGCGATGATCGCCCGCCGGACCCGGCGCTTCTTGGGGCTCTTCTGAGGTGGTGAGACATCCATGCGTCGTGTCTATGGACCGAAGCTATGTCCCGACTGAGCATGGCCAGTGCCGCCGCCGTGATCACGGCGCCGGCCGTCGCCCGCGCGGGGCGCCGGTCCGGGAGCTGGGGGCATCGGCGGTCCAACACCGCCGAGCCACGCCCGTGTCCACCCCTCAACGGCCACGGCGTCGGCTCCCCCGGGCGACGAACGACCGATTTCCCACCACCAGGGGCGGTCGGCTCTCGGGTCGCACGTCGCAGTAGTTCACCCCCGGCGGACCGCGCGCATCAGGGATGCACCCTGGTCGGCGCTCACCCCCGGATGCCGACCCGACGTTCGGTAGCTGTCGCCGATATCCGACGTTCACAGCGCCGGCAGCTACCCGGGCTCAGCCGTTCGGCTTCGGCGTCAGACCCGCCTGCAGGCGCTCACCGAGCGCGTTCGCGAGCTCGGCACGAGAGCTCAATCCGAGGCGTCGGTAGATGGCGCTGAGGTGGAATTCCACTGTCTTCGGACTGAGGAACAGACTGTTCGCCACTTCCTTGTTCGTGGCGCCCCCGGTGACCGCCACCGCGACCTGGAATTCCTGCGGTGTCAACAGATCGACGGCATGCGACACGGGCCCCGGCGCTGTCCCGCCCAGGGCTGCGATCTCCTGGGATGCGCGCAGCGCCCAGGTGGCGGCACCGAGGCCGGCAAATCTCTCCCACGCCTGGGTGAGGTGCTGCCGGGCGTCCTTGCGCCTGCGCTGCCGGCGGAGTCGCTCGCCGAAACAGAGCTCTGTCCTGGCGATCTCGAACGGGCGCATGTTGCGTCCGGCGTGCAACTCGATGGCGCGACGGAAGTGCTCCTCCCAGCCGGCATCCGTCGAGACCATTCCTTCGCACCGCGCGAGCACCGCCTGGTCGAGCCTGGTCGTCCCACCGTGGGCGGCGCCGCGCATCACCTCCAGCGTCGACGACGTCGCGGCACGACGGCCGCACCGCACCTGCGCCTCGATGAGTTCGGCCGCCCACTGCAGATGGCCCAACTCGAAGACGCCGAACTGCCGGGACAGCCGCCCGCACGATTCCAGGGGTTCCACCGCGGCTGCGGGATTGCCGGTGCCGAGTTCCAGCAGACCCAGCATGCTCAGGCCCTGCGCCTCGATGAAGGTGGCGCCCATGGCCCGGGCCTCGCGAATCACCGTCAGGGCGTGGGAACGGCCCTTTTCGCAGCCGCGGGCGGCATCGATCTGGGCCAGCATCACCTGGGAATTCGGTCGAATGGGCGCCTGGCCGATGTCGTCGGCCAGGGTGGTCGCCTCCGAAGCCTGTGCGTATCCCTGCTCCCAGGCTCCGAGCCGGTAGTTCGTTGCCGCCGACATCGCGAGCGCGAAGGGCAACGCACCGACGGCGCCGCATTGCCTGGCGGCGGCGACGGTCCGGTCCAGCACCGTCCGTGCCTCGTCCAGGGCGTTGATCATCAGGTAGGCGGTGCCGAGGTACACCAACTGCTGGAGCACCTCGACCGACGGATCGGAGAGGTCGACGGCTGCGCGGAAGGCTTCCAGCCGGGGGCGCGCGTCCTCACCGGCCCCGCTCATCGCCTGCACCGTCCCGACCATCAGGTCGCCCGCCGCGACGGCACCCGGTCCGAGCGTCCGCCCGATGCTCGCCACCAACTGCGCGGCATCGGCCGCCCGATCCATGTCTCCGGCCAGCACGGTGGCGAACGCGGCATCGAGCGAGATCTGGATGGCCAGGGCCGGGTTGCTGTCCCGGATTCGCTCGGCTTCGCGCTGGAGCACCACCGCCGCCCCGGGCGGGTCGCCGGCGGCGCTCTGCAATCTGCCCCGGAGGTGGACAATCGCGGCCGAGCAGTCATCGGACGTCGAATCGTCACCCTCGAGCAGGCCGAGCAGTTTCTGGCTCTGATGCGGTAGCCCGGCGGCGAGCCCGGCCTCGGCCGCAGCCAGCAGCCGGCGGGTCCGGGCCGGACCGGTCGGGCTGAGTTCGGCCGCCCGCTGGTTGATCAGACAGGATGCGCCGTAACCGGTTCGCGCCATGGCGGATCGCGCGTGGGCCTCCAACAGCTCGGCGATCGACTCGTCGGTGCCAACGGTGGCATCGGCGAGATGCCAGACCCTGGCCTCGTCGTCGACGGTTCGGGTTGATTCGCGAAGTCCCTCCGCGCAGGCCAGATGCGCCGCGCGCCTGGCCTTGGCGGACGCCGATTGGATCACGGCTGACCTGGCCAACGGATGGCGCATCCTTGCCACCCCGTTGTCCAGGTTCACCAACCCGGCTTCCTCTGCCGCTTCCAGTGCCGAGAGGGTGAGCCCGACGGTCCGCAGCGCCCGCGCCACGACGGCCAAGCAACTCTCGTCCAGCATCGCGGTGATCAACAACGCGTCCTTCGCTGTGGACGCCATGTCGGCCACGGCCCTGATGTAGGCCGCCGACAGTGCCGGCCCCACGGGTGCCGGTTCGGAGCGGATGGCCAACACGGCCAGCTCCTCGGCCGGGAGGTAGGTGGGCAGATCCAGCAGGGCCAGCGGGTTGCCGCCGGTCGCCCGGACGAGCCAGCCCAGCACCTCGTCGTTGACCCGGAGACCGCGCTGCTCGACCAGTTCCGCCGCCGACCCGAGCTCCAGACCGGGTAGGGCAAGGGTCGGCAGATCGCCGCCGACCGGCACCGGCGCCCCGTCAGTGCGAGAGGCGAGCAGGAAGAGCACACGTTCGTGCTGAAGTCGCCGCTGCGCGAACAGCAATGCCCGCATCGAAGCGATGTCCAGCCATTGGCAGTCGTCGACGAGGACGACGATCGGTCCGACAGCGGCTGCGGCGACGAACAGCCCCAGGGTGCCTGCGTACACCGGGAAGGAATCCGCACCGACCGCCGGACCGATGGCCAGCGCCGCTTCGACCGCGGCGGCCTGGGTGGCGACCAACGACGGCAGGAACTCCAGCAGTGGCGTCATCACCTGGGACAACCCGGCATAGGTGAGTCCCGCTTCGTCCGGGGCACCCTTCGCGCGGATCACCCGCATCCCCTCAGCGCGATCGGCGGCGTAGTCCAGCAGGATCGACTTACCGATTCCGGCCGGACCGGACACCATCAGCGCGCCACCCTCGCCGCGCCGGAGGTCGGAAGTCAGCGCATCGATGCGCCCGCATGCCTCCGCCCGTCCGACGATCATTCCCGTAACTTAGTCGTCTTCGACCTAGTCGTCAGACGTTGACAACACCCTCAGCCGGCGGCGCCGACGCCGGCCGCCGGAGAACCACCCGACTGTCCGGTCGTGACCCGACCGCGAAACATCCGGCGTGTAGCTTCGGTGCATCCACGGGCCGTGCGGTACGGCCGAACCACGGCGGTCACATCGAGTTCCGGGAGGCCGAGGCCAAGTGTGCGGACTGAGCGGTGAGTTCAGGTTCGACGGCAACGCCGCCGACGTGGCGGCGGTCGACCGGATCTCGGCGGTGATGGAGCCCCGCGGGCCGGACGGCCACGGCCTGTGGCACGACGGGTCCGGTGGCGCTGGCCCACCGTCGGCTGGCCATCATCGACCTGTCCGAGACCGGCGCGCAGCCGATGGTGGACGCGGAACTGCGGCTGGTCACGGTCTTCAACGGCTGCATCTACAACTACCAGCAGCTGCGCGAGGAGCTGCAGGGCTACGGCTACCGGTTCTTCTCCACCTCCGACACCGAGGTCATCGCCAAGGCCTACCACCGCTGGGGCGTGCACTGCGTCGACCACTTCTTCGGGATGTTCGCCTTCGCGCTGCTGGAGCAGGACACCGGGCGGCTGATCCTGGGCCGGGACCGGCTGGGCATCAAGCCGCTGTACCTGGCGCAGACCGCGCGACCGGCTGCGGTTCGCCTCGTCGTTGCCCGCGCTGCTGGCCGGCGGCGACGTCGACACCTCGATCGACCCGGTCGCGCTGAACCACTACATGACGCTTCCACGCGGTGGTCCCGGCGCCGCTGACCATCCTGTCCGGGGTGCGGAAACTGCCGCCGGCGACCGTCCGGACGATCGAACCCGACGGCCGCTCCACCGACCTGACCTACTGGTCGCCGCAGCACACCCGGCAGGAGAAGTACGCCGGTCTGACCGAGAACGACTGGCAGGACCTGATTCTCGAGACCCTGCAGACGCGCCGTCGAACGCCGGATGGTCGCCGACGTCCCGGTCGGGGTGCTGCTCTCCGGCGGCATCGACTCCAGCGTGATCGTCGCGCTGCTGGCCGACGCCGGTCAGCACGGGCTGCAGACCTTCAGCATCGGCTTCGAGCGGGTCGGCGACCGGGAGGGTGACGAGTTCGAGTTCTCCGACCTGATCGCCAAGGAGTTCGACACCGACCACCACCAGCTGATGATGCCGTCGACCACCGTGCTCGACGGGCTGGACGGCGCCGTCGCAGGCGATGAGCGAGCCGATGGTCAGCCACGACTGCATCGCCTTCTACCTGCTGTCCGAGGCGGTGTCGCAAGCACGTCACGGTGGTGCAGTCCGGACAGGGCGCCGACGAACTGCTCGCCGGTTACGACTGGTACCCGCCGCTGGCGGACGTCTCCGCCGGAGCAGGCGCTGGAGGTCTACGCGGCGCACTTCTTCGACCGCAATCACCAGGTGCTCGGCGAGATCCTGCAGCCGCAGTGGATGACGCCGGACGATCCCAGCCGGGACTTCGTCCGCGAGCACTTCGACCGGCCCGGCGCCACGGCACGCGCTGGACAAGGCGCTGCGGCTCGACTCGCAGATCATGCTGGTCGACGACCCGGTCAAGCGGGTGGACAACATGACGATGGCCTGGGGGCTGGAGGCCAGGACCCCGTTCCTGGACCACGAGTTCGCCGAGCTCGCCGCCGCCTGCCCGCCGGAACTGAAACTCGCGCACGAACGGCAAGGGCGTGCTGAAGGAGGCGTCCCGCAAGGTGCTGCCGGCGGCCGTCATCGACCGGAAGAAGGGCAGTTTCCCGGTGCCGGCGATCATCAACCTGGAGGGTCTGTACCTGGAGCGGGTGCGGGACGCGCTGCACTGCGCCGGCCGCCAAGAACCGGGATCTGTTCCGGCCGGAGTACGTCGAGATGCTGCTCGCACGATCCGAACAAGAACCGCACCACCCTCGGCTCCAACCAGCTGTGGCAGCTCGGCCTGCTGGAAATGTGGTTGCAGCGTCACGGGATCGGCTGAACCGTCCGTGCATGGCAGCACAGGACGTGCTCGGGACGGCGCGGGCTCCGGTCGATCCCGACGCGGCTCCTGCCGACGCCCGGGTCCTGACGCCGGAGATCGATCGAGGCCATCGAGCGAGATCGCCGGGGTGGTCGGCGCCTGGTGCCCGTCGCTGTCGCCCGACGGCCGCCGGATCGCCTACGTCACCGACCGGTCCGGGCCTGCCGCGGCTGGAGGTCGCCCACCTGACCGCCGCCGGCGACCGGCGCCGACGCGGTCCCGGCACGGTGTCGCCGGCCGATCAGGAGGTCGTCTCCGTCGCCTGGTCGCCCGACGGAGCAGTGGCTGGCCTATCTGGTGTCTCCGAACGGGCTGATCCGGGCCGAGCTGCACGTCATGCGTCCCGACGGCACCGACGCCCAGGCGCTGGCCGGAACCGACGACCTGGCAACGGTTCTCGCCGGCTGCTGGACGGCACTGCCGCACACCTACGCCTTCTCGCTGGCCGACGGGCGCGGTCCGGACGCCGACGTCTGCCTGGTCGACGTCGGTACCGGCGTGGTGCGGCACGGTCGCCACCGGCGGATTCCTCGCCGTGACCTCGGTGTCCCCGGACGGGCGCCGGCTGATCGCCCGGCGCGGACCCCGTGGCCGCCGGCATCTGGTCATCGCCGAGATCCCGGACGACCGACGGCATCGCCGCCGGCAGCGCCGAGTCCGTCGCCTGCTGGCCGCCGACTTCCCCGACGAGGGAACCGATCTCGCCGAGGACGGGCGATTCGCCCCGGACGGCACCGCGGTCTACCTGCGGACCGTCGCCGGCCGCGAGCGGTATCGCGCTCGGCTTGGTGCAGCTCGACGAGCACGGCACGCCGGGGCGGCTGCGGCTGCTGGCCGAACGGGACCGGACGCCGACCTGGAGTCCTACGCCATCCTGGCCGGCGGCCAGAGCGCGCTGCTGGTCTGGAACGTCGACGGCATCAGCACGCATCGAGGTGCGTGACCTGTCCAGCGGGAACGGCTACACCATCGACATCGGGCCCGGGTGATGCCGGGCTGGTCGGTGCACGCCGACGGCCGGTCGGCGATCCTGGAACTGACCGAACCCGTTGCCCCCGCAGCCTCTACCACGTCGATCTGGCCGATCCGCATGTTCCGGGCCAGGAATCCGGCGACCTCCGCGGCGGATCCGGGGGTTGCCGGTTCCCGAGCTGCCGCAGGACCGGCTCACCGTCCCGCAGACCGTGTCCTACCGCTCGCCGGACGGGATCGAGCTGCAGGGCCTGTTGTACCGGCCGCACGGCACCACGGGGCCGGTGCCGACCGTGATGTTGTTGCACGGTGGCCCGGAAAGCCAGGAGCGGCCGGCCTTCTCGATCCTGATCCAGTCGCTGGTCGGCGGCCGGGATCGCGCGTGTTCGCCCCCAATGTCCGCGGCTCGACCGGGTACGGACTGACCTTCATGCGGATGGACGATCTGGACCGGCGGGAGTCCTCCTTCCAGGACGTTCCGGCGACGGTGCGACTTCCTGGTCGAGTCGGGTCGGTCCGAACCCGGGCCGGATCGGCGTGCATGGTTGGTCCTACGGCGGGTACCTGGCCCTGGTGGCCCTGACCCGCTGGCCGGAGATGTTCGCATCCGGATCCAGCCACGCCGGGATGTCCGACCTCGGGCACTTCTTCGCCGAGACCGAGACCTGGATGGCCGCCGCCTCGGTCACCGAGTACGGCGATCCGGTGACCGATGCTGCTCTGCTGCAGCGACCTTTCGCCGCTCGCACCACTGGACCGGGTGCTGGCGCCCACCCTGCTGGTGCACGGTGAGCAGGACACCAACGTCCCGGTCGGCGAGTCGGTCCGGGCGCACGCCGCGCTGCGGGCCGCCGGCGGTCCGCACCGAGATGCTGCTGCTGCCCGGCGAGGGCCACACCATCGTCGGCCACGACGGCCGGCTCGCCTCGACCCGGCTGATCGTCGACTGGCACGCGAGGTGGACTGTCTGTGACGCGGGACGCAGCCGCCGACCGTGCTGGCCGGGTACCAGCCGGGACCGCTGGACGAGGCCGTCGATCCGGACGGCCGGGTGCGACCCGGCTACACCGACATCATCGCCGCGCTCGAGGCCACCGGCATCGACGGCCTGCGGGCGGCGGCCGCCGGCTCGACCAGGTCCGCAAGGCCGAGGGCATCACCTTCATCGCCGACATCGACGGCGAGCTGCAGGAGCAGCCGTTCCCGCTCGATCCCGATCCCCCGGGTGCTGTCCGCCGCAGGACTGGGCGGAGATCGGTGCCGGGCTGCAGCAGCGGACCAGGGCGCTGAACGCCTTCCTCGACGACGTCTACGGCGCCGGCCGAGATCGTCAGGGACGGCGTCATCCCGGCAGTCGGTGATCCACAACTGCCCCGGTTTCCTGCCCGCTGCGCGGGATCTCGCGCCGGGCGGGCGGCCGCGTGCCACCGTCCTCGGCTTCGACCTGCTGCACGCGCCGTCCGGTCGGTGGGTGGTGCTGGAGGACAACCTGCGGGTGCCGTCCGGGTTTGGGATACGCCGTGTCCAACCGGCGCACCGCCGCCGCCGCGCTGCCGATGCTGCATCCCTGGCCCGGACTGCGCTCCCCGGAATCGGTCGGCGCCGCGCTGCTGTCGGCCCTGCAGCAGTCGGCGCCGCCGCACTGCGCCGCGTTCCACCCCGACAGGTCGCGGTGCTCTCCGACGGTCCGGAGAACTCCGCCTGGTACGAGCACCGGCTGCTCGCCGATGCGATGGGCGTCCCGGTGGTCGACGCCCGACGACCTGCGCGGCGACGCCGGACGGGGTGACGGCACAGATCGACGGTCGCGCGGTCGCGCGTCGACGTGCTGTACCGCCGGCTCGGCGACGACGAGCTGATCGACGGCCCCGCCGTGTCGAAGTCGGCAAATGCGTTGCTGGTGGCCGCGTCCCGCGCGGGGACCGCTGGCGGTGGTGAACACCCCGGGCAACGGGGTGGCCGACGACAAGGCGATGTACGCGTTCGTCCACACGATGATCCACTACTACCTCGGCGAGGAGCCGCTGATCGGTGACGTCGGCACCTGGGTGCTCGCCGATCCCGACCAGTACGAGGGCGTTCGGGACCGACTGCACGAACTGGTGGTCAAGCCGGTCGACGGGTCCGGCGGCGCCGGGGTGATGATCGGCCCTGACCTCGACCGAGCCGAGATCGCCGCGATGCGGGCCGAGGTCGAGGCCGCACCGCACCTGTTCATCGCGCAGGAGGTGATCCGGTTCTCCTCGCATCCGACCCTGACCGCGGACGGGCTGGCACCCCGCCATGTCGACCTGCGGGTCTTCGCGCTGGCCGGCCGGGACGGGTCGGTCACCGTCCCCGACGTCGCGCTGAGCAGGGTCGCCCTGGAGTCCGACGGGCTGTTGGTGAACTCCTCGCGCGGCGGTGGCTCGAAGGACACCTGGCTGCAGGACTGAGATCGCCGATCCAGATAGGGCCGCGGCTCGGGGAGACGATCGGGACACTCAGTCGTCGAGCATTTTCAGCACGGCCCGTTCCACCGTCGGTGCCCGGCCGATCGTGACCAGCGAGTCCCGGTCCAGTTGATCGGGTTCCTTGCCGCCGGCCCGGTCTCGTTGCAGCCGGGAAACCGCCCGATCGATGGTGACGCCCTCCCGGAACAGCTCGATCACCCGCGGATTGATGTAGGAGCCACGGCACACCGTGGGCGTGTTGCCGAGATTCTCGGCGACCGCGACCACCGCGCGCCGGATGGCCTTGTCCCGAGCCGTTTTGCTCCAAACGGTGTCACTTCGGATGCCGCAGCGACTCGTCGGCGACGGCGACGGCGCCGAGCACCGTGCCGTGCCAGGTGCGGAAGTCCTTGGCCGAGATCTGCAGTCCGAGGACGTCCTTCACGTACGCGTTGATCTCGGCACTGGTCGCCCGGTGCCACTGTTTCCCGTCCCGGTAGACGAGCAACTCGTCGACGTCGCCGCCCCGCCGCCGGCGCAGTGATGACACCACATCCAGCAGGATCTCGTCGTCGATCCGTTCCACCCTGGCCAGCCCGGACTTGGCGGTGTACTCGAACACCAACTCGTCGCCCTGTCGATGGACGTGCTCGCGACGCAGCGTGGACAGTCCGAACGAGCCGTTGGCTTCGGCGTACACCTCGCCGCCGATCCGGAAGTGTCCGCAATCCAGCAGTCTGAACGCCGTCGCCAGCACCCGCTCCCTGGTCAGACCGGACTGGTCGAGGTGCTCGGCCACCACGCTGCGCGCCTTGGGCAGCGCCGCTCCGAGTTGCGGACGCGGTCCGTGCTTGAGATTGCCCTGGTTGCGCTGCCAGTCGAGGTGGTACATGTACTGCCGACGACCGGCCACATCGGTGCCCACCGCCTGCAGATGGCCGTTCGCGTACGGCGTGATCCACACCTGTTGCCAGGCAGGCGGAATCACCAGATCATCGATGCGACTTCGGATCTCCGGATCGTCGACGACCCGGCCCTTGGCATCGTGGTAGGTGAACCCGCGCCCGCGCCGACGACGGGTGATGCCGGGCTGGCCGGGATTGGTGCGCCGAAGCCTCGGCATGCCCAGGCCTCCCCGCTCGATGCCGATTTCGCACGGCGCCGCTGTCGTTGCGCGCGTCAGTTCGGCCCGCGTGCCCTCAATTCCCGCGCCGACCTCATCCTGCGCCCACTTCTGTGAGCCGAGATACCCGGCGGAACGGGCGGCGAAACTGGACAGTCCACAAGTTTTTGATTCAGAACCGGTGGACCGGTAACACCAAGTACGGGCGCACGCCCACGGTCCCGGGACGGCGCGGGTGCCCAAGGCCAAGCCGGTTGAGAAACCAGCCGGCCTGGCCGCCCGGCCCGTCGCCGGGCGATCAGGTCTCGGCGGCCGCCTGCGGATGTCGAACCAGCGCGCCGAGGAACTCTTCCCACCGGCCGTACACGCCGTAATGACCGACGCCGGGCCACCGGTGAATGGTGCAGTCGGGTAGGCGGGCGGCCAGTCGATCGGCCATCACCGGATCGAGGATGTCGTCTGCGTCCCCGACGAACAGTTCGACGTGCTGAGCCACGTCGGCAGGGTCGAATCCCCAGTCCAGGAAGGCCCACATGTCGTCCAGCGCGCCGACGCCGCCCTTGGCGAAGGCGGCGTCGAACTCTGTCTCGAACATCGGCACCAGCACCGGGTCGGTGAAGATCGGGCGATCGCCCGGCCAGTTCTTCGCGCACCGCTGGACGAAGGATCGCAGGTGCTTGCGGTAGTACCGCGCCTCGAGCTTGGCCACGCCGGTGGCCAGCCATTTCATCCGCTCCAGCCGGAAGATCATCTTCAGGTCCGAATCCTTCACCAGCGCCTTGGTGCCGGGTTCGTCGAAGGGCGCGAGGGGAGCCGCCAGTCCGATCTTCGACACCCGGTCACCGAGCACTTTCGCGATGGCGAGGGCGTGCGGCGCACCGCCGGAGTGCCCCGCCACCACGAAGCTCTCCAACTGCAGCGCATCGGCGACCGCTTCGACGTCGGGCACCCAATCGAGCAGGCTTCGGCCCTTCCGCGGAGTCGAACCGCCCACCCCGGGCCGATCGGCCGTGATCAGTCGCACCCCGATGGATGCGGTGAGCTCGTTGCTCGGGTGCTTGCACAACCGCGAATCCCCGGTGCCGTGCTGGAGGAATACCGGGATGCCGTCGGGTGCGCCGCCCACCTCGTAGGCCACCTGACGACCGCCCGCCACTTCGACAACCGCCACGCCGCCCCCTACGTCACCGATGTCCTGAAGATCTTCTACCCGATCAGGATCCGGTCCGCACCATCAACTCCCCGCAGATCCGATCGGTTCACCCTGCCGGGTCACCCTTACCCGAACCGGGTCACCGCGCCTTGTCCGTGCGTGACCGCGCGGCGGTTCGGCCGGACACCCGAATGACCAGTTCGTCGATGATGGTGGGCCTGAACGGCAGCTTGCCGGTCTCGACGACCTGGTTCGACAGTTCTCTGAGCTTCACGTTCACCTGCTGACTGGACGCGACCAAGAGCTGGAAGGCATCTGTCGCCGACAGCCGGTATCCCGTCATCAGGATCCCGACCGCCGTGCCGATCGTCCGGTTGCTGTCCAGCGCCTGCCGGATCTGATCCGCGCGGGTCTCGGCGGCGTCGACGGCCCCCTCGCGGATTCGCTGCAGGCCGTAGTTGGCCTGCACCCTGGACAGCAGCTCCTGCGCGGAGAACGGTTTGGTCACGTAGTCGTCCGCGCCGGCCTCGAAACCCTCGGCGATGGCGTCTGTTCCGCTGCGGGCGGTGAGCACGATCACCGGAACCCGGGCAACGTGCTCGTGCGATCGCAGCTCCCGGACCAGATCCAGGCCACTGCGACCGGGCAGCATGACGTCGGTCACCACCAGATCGGGCGGATCGACCGTATCCGCGGTCAGTGCCTCGATCGCCGACTCCGCATCACCGAAGATCCTTGTCGTCCATTCGTTGTCGGTCAGCAGGCGGGTGACGTAGGTCCGAAGGTCGGCGTCGTCCTCGATCAGCCAGGCCTGTCGGGAGTGCCCTCCGTCCGCCGGCTCGACCACCTCCTGGCCGGGCGCCCAGCCGACGATGCGGGTCGGCAGCACGACCGTGAAGGTGCTTCCGCTGCCCGGTTGACTGTGCAGTTGGACGGTGCCCTTGTGCGCGCGGGCCAGATCCGACACCAGCGCGAGCCCGATGCCGGCGCCGTGCTCCTGTTCCCCGCCGGCCGCCCGGTAGAAGCGGTCGAACACCAACTGTTGCTGAGCCGCCGGGATTCCGACCCCGGTGTCGGTCACCGTCAACGTCACCGTCGCACCGGCGGCGACGACGGCGACCTCGACCCCGCCGCTCGGGGTGAACTTCATGGCGTTCGACAGCAGGTTCGTCACAATGGTCGACCACATCCCGCGGTCGACAAGGGCGGTCACCGGCTCCGTCGCCGTGGCCACCTCGAATCGCAGTCCGGCGTGCTCGGCGGTCGCCCGGAACATGCTGGCCACCTCTGCCGTCAGTGCCACCAGGTCGGTGGGTTGCAGCTCGGGCTTCAACGTCCGGGCCTCGGCACCGGAGAAATCCAGCAACGCCTCGACCATCAGCTGGAGTCGTTCCGCGGCACGGACAGCCGCTTCGAGGTCCTCCCGCTCCTCGTCCGGGGTCAATCGGCCCGGCGATTGCAACAGGTCACGCAGCGGGGACAGCAGCAGCGTCAGCGGGGTCCGCAGCTCGTGACTGACGTTCTGGAAGAACTCCATCTTCGCCCGGTCGAGATCGGCCAGCACCTGGACCCGCTGCCGTTCCAGTTCGTAGGCGATGGTGTCGGTCAGGGCCACCCGGATCTGTCGGCCGATCAGCTTCGCGAAGGCCCAGAAATCATCATCGAGCGGACGGTACGGGTTGACGCCCAGGATGAGGGCGCCGATCGGCTCGGATCGGCCGCTGACGGTCAGCGGCAGGACAACGGCCGCGTCGGGACGGAGCGGACCGAGCGGGCCGGCCGGGAGAACGTCGGGCAATTGGTCACGAAGTCCGGTGACCGCCTCGGCGTCGGCCGTCTTCAGTACCCGCTGCAGGATGGCGTCCCGGCTGTCGACCGCCCGCAGGAAGTCCGCGACGTCGGCGTCGGCTGCAAGTCCGTATCCGCCGACCGGTTCCCAGTCGTCGACCGCTGCGTCGGCATCCCCGGCACCGGCGGAGGTCAGCACGGCGGCGGCGAAGGGCACGCTCTCCCTGGTCCGCCGCAAGATGCTCAGTGCCGCCCGGCAGCAATCGACCGTGCTGCCGGTGTCGGTGACCGACATCGCGCCCAGTTGGCGGACCACCCGCATCCGCCGGTCACCGATCATCTTGGCGGTGGTTTCGATGGACGCGGTGAACATGCCGACGATGGTGCCGTCGGACTCCCGGATCGGGCTGTGCGAGAAGGTGAAGAAGCACTCCTCGGGGTAGCCGTTGCGCTCGAGGATCTGCCGCTCGTTCTCCCAGGTCAGCGTCCTGCCGCCCGGCATGACCTCGTGGAGTCTGGCCCCGATCGAGTCCCAGGATTCGGGCCAGGTCTCCCGCGCCGGTCGGCCCAGCGCACCGGGGTGCTTACCACCCAGCGTCTGGGCGAACGCATCGTTGTAGACGGCAATGAGCTCCGGTCCCCAGTTGATCAGGATCGGGAAGCCGGAGGCGAGACACACATCCACCATCTGCCGGAGCACGGGCGACCACGACTGCGGCGGCCCGAGCCCTGACCGGGACCAATCCATCGAGCGCAAGCGCGCTCGCACGTCACCGGACCCGGGGAAATCCGACCCGGTTGGTGCTGCCGATGTCATGACCGTGATTCTCCAGCGACGATCGAGTGCGGTACCTGCCGCTCAATCTTCCGTCACTGCGGGGCCGTCCCGCCAACCGGACCCGGCACGTTGCGAAGCGTCGTCGCGGCGCTACCCGCCGTCGGGGTGCCACCTGTCGTCGGACCGCAATCTGTCGTCGGACTGCAGTCTGTCGTCGGACCGCGAACTTTCGTCGAACCGCGAACTTTCGTCGGACCGCAGTCTGTCGTCGGTGAGCCACCTGTCGTCGGTGAGCCACCTGTCTTCGGGCTCGAGGGAGCTCTCTTCGGCATGATCGCCCTCGAGTAGGTGCCCGGCGATGTCGTCGACGGTGAGCATCCCGATCAGCCGACCGTTGGCGGCGACGACCGGCAGCATCGGGAACGGCTGGGCGAGGACGAGCCCGAGCACCCGGGAGCCGAACTCCTCGTCCGGTGTGACCACCACGGGTGAGCCTTCGATCAGCGAACCGCAGGTCATCGTCCGTGGATCCCGGCCGTCGGCCACGCACCGGTCGATGATGTCTGCCGAAGTGAGCATGCCGAGGAACTCGCCCGCGGTGCCACAGACCGGCACGGCCGGCACCGCATGCGCCCGCAACCGTCGGGCTGCGGCAACGACGGGATCGGTGCTCTCGACGCCGGGCAGGGGTGCACGCATGACGTCACGCACCGTGGTCGCCATCGCCCGTCCCAGTGGCCCGTGTCGAGAGTGCCCGACAAAGAGGCCAGATCCGTGGTCAATCCTGCTCATCGAAGCCTCATCCTGTCGCACCCGGCGATGTGGAGGAAGCAGGGCAGCGGGATCCGGCCCGGGCACCGCTCGCGGATGTTGCCCGTCATTGCATGCCTCCCGTCCGGAAGCGGCTGCGCTCGACAACAACCGTCGGAGTGGATCTCGACCAGGACACTGCGCGCCGATGGTGGAGATGACGTCGACTGACCCTTGGACAATGCCCAGCATGCCGTTCGGCGAAACACTCGCGAGCGGCTCCCGCTGGACGAGTCGTCGAATCGGGCCAACTCGGCGCAGGTCACGCGTGATCGGCGGCGGAGGTCTGCGTGAGACGTTTCCGCGATATCGCCATTCGGGGCGAACCTGACGCGACTCGCCCGACCTCGACGCGCTCGAAGGGGAGAACTACCGCTTGTCGGGTGATGCAGTCGGTGGTGAGCGGTAGATGTGCCCGGAGAGCCGGGCCAGCCCGCGCGTGTTCGAGAGCCGACCCGAGTCATGGCCCGATCCGGTTCAGATCTGCAACGGCGGACCTGGGGTCACCGGTTCCGGAGCGGCGGGCTCCGGCGGGCTCGGCGTCGGCGCGGTCGGGTCGGGCGTCACCGGCCCGGGACCCGGGAACGGCTGCCCGGGATCCGGACTCACCGGACCGGGTTCCGGGGTCGGTGGCGGCTCGAGGGGTACCGGGGGCCGGCCGGGCTCGACGGGCGTGGGATCCACCGGTTGCGGTGCGCCCGGGTCAGGAGCACCGGGCTGCGGCAATCCACCGGGTGCTGTGGGATCTGGAATCGTCATGACGTCCTCCCGCGTGATGGGTCGGCATCGGCCCGGGTTTCTGCATCGACCTCGTGCTGTGCCGAAGTACCCGGGTTCGGCACGACCGAATCACCGCAGCCGGGTGGCAACGACTCCCAGGCGCTTACGCGCCAGCGCCCGCGTTTGAGCGGGCCCGCGTCTGGGAATTCGCAGGTGGAGACTTGGTGGTGGGCCAACCGAAGCGGGTTCCGGTTTCGAACCACTCGGTCCCGGACATGACCAAGCAGGTCGAGGAGCTGTCAGATGAGCAAGCCACATTCGGTCGATCACGACCGTAGCGACAGGCACCGCGAGGGTCCCGGGAGCCGGTCATGAGTCGCCCCGACTTCCCCGCCGAGCAGCCGGCCGGGTATCCGGAAGCCGGCTATCCACCGGCGCCCCCCAGCTCGAACTTCGTCCCCGGTGACGGCTACGGCAGACCGGTCGACCCGCAGGCGCAAACGGTCGCTCTGCCGGCTGATCCAACGACCTTCGGCGCACCGGATCATGCCGCCGGGTTGCCGGTACCGACCCCCGAGCCTGCCGGCACTCCGGCGCCGGCGGGTGGGCCCGCCGCGCCCAGACCCAAGCACTCCAGGACCGGCGCGGCCTGGGTTGCGCTGATCGTCGCCGCCATCGTCTTCATCTTCCTGCTCGTCTTCATCATGCAGAATTCCGGACCGGTCCAGGTCCAGTACTTCGGCTTCGACTGGACCATGTCGCTCGGTGTGGCCATGATGTTCGCCGCCGTCCTCGGCGCGTTGACCGCCGGCCTGCTCGGGACCGTGCGCATCCTCCAACTGCGGGCTCGGGCCAAACGCGCTCGGAAGGGCTGACCCGGACGACACCCGGATCCTCGTCGATCATCGCCCGCCATCCCTGCACCATCCCACGGGATGGTGTACGGTGATGGAGACGGCAAGAGATGAGGGCGGCTGTGGCAGAAATCGAGCGGGCAGAAAAAATCACCATCAACATCGGGCTCGTCGATCTCGGAGAGATCGACCTGCTGGTTGACGAAGGCTTCTTCGCCAACCGCACCGACTTCATCCGCACCGCAATCCGCCGTCAATTGGAAACCCGTTCTGCCGCAGTGAAAGACAGCGTCGAACGTCGGACCCTGCAACTGGGATCCGTGCAGTACGACAAAGCGCAACTCGAGGAACTGAAGGCGGCCGGTCGCACCGTGCACCTTCGGGTCCTGGGCCTGGGAAGCATCGCCGCCGATGTCTCTCCGGAGTTGGCCCTCGCCACCATCGAATCCGTCGAGGTTCTCGGTTCGTTCCGGGCTTCTCGCGCCGTCAAAGCAGCCCTGGCCGACCGCACCACCTGAGTTCACCCGCGACGGCTGAACAGCGACATCCCGGCCGACCAGTCCGTCATCGCCACACATTGCCCACCAACCGCTCTGCACATCAACCGCTCTGCACACCAACCGCTCTCGGCTGCTGCCCTGCGCGGGCATGAGGTCGTCGGCTCTCGCCCTCGATCATCCTTCACCACAACACCTTTGGGGAACAATCATGTCTTCTGACCTTTCCTACGACGGCTCCACAGTCGATGTCACCGCAGTCGGACGCCGAGCACGCACCCGATGTCACCGCACCGACAGCGGCGGCCGACGTTGACCGCGCCATGCGGCTGATCACCGAAACCCTGTCGTCGGTGGGCCTGTCGCCGCACGGCCTGGCCTCGGCGGGCCAGTTCGTCGGCGGTCCGAGCTCGACACCAACTGTCGCGGTGGACCTTCCGGGCCTGCAGCAACTGCCCGACCCGACGGGAATCCTTGCCCGACTCGGCATCACCGCGCCCTCGACAACCCCACCATCGGCGGTCACCGGTGACGGGGCCGGCGGCGGCGTGAAGGCGCGAATCGCCAAGCTGCTGCGCAAACTTCCTTCCCCACAGGGCATCTCACTACCGGACGGGTTGCCGAGCGGCCTACTGGGTCAGCAGCTGCCGGGCCTTGCCGGAGGTGCGCGCACCCCGAACCCGGCTGCCGCCGCCGCAGCCGCGGCGCCGGGCGGCGAGATCCGTCACCTGAGCCACAACGGCCCGCACGGCAGCCGCAATTACGACCTCTACATCCCCACCGGATACACCGGCGAACCGGTGCCACTGGTGGTCATGCTGCATGGTGGCACCCAGTCGGCGACGGATTTCGCCGCCGGGACCGGCATGAATGCGCTGGCCGAACAACACACCTTCCTGGTGGCCTACCCGGAGCAATCCCGCTCCGCCAACCCGAGTGGTTACTGGAACTGGTTCCGTCCGGAAGATCAGCACGCCGGCGCCGGTGAGCCCGCGATCATCGCCGCCATCACCCGAGAGGTCATGCGGGACAATGCCATCGATCCTGGTGCGATCTACGTGGCAGGGCTTTCCGCCGGCGGCGCGATGGCCGCGGTGATGGCAACCACTCATCCCGACCTCTACGCCGCCGCCGGAGTGCACTCCGGTCTCGCCCACCGGTCGGCCACGGACATCCCGGGGGCGTTCGCTGCGATGCGGACCGGCGGCGAACCCGTTGCGGCGTCGGGCCTTCCGACGATCGTCTTCCACGGCGAGAGTGATTCCACCGTCGCACCGGTCAACGCCCAGAAGGTGATCGGTGCGACGTTGGCGGGCCAGCCGAACGGCGATCGTTCGACGAGCAGCACGTCGCGCAATTCCGGATCGGGCGATACCAGGTCATACACCCGGACCGTGCACACCAATTCCAGCTCCGGGATCGTTGCCGAGAGTTGGCTGGTCCACGGCGGTGGTCACGCCTGGTTCGGCGGGAACCCGGTCGGCAGCTACACCGATCCCCTCGGGCCCGACGCATCCACAGAGATGGTGCGGTTCTTCCTCAGTCACCGACGCGCGGACATCACCGTCGACCGGAGCCGGGGGTTTGCCGATAGCCCGATCGGGGCACTTGCCCACCAGTGAGGGCAGTCCAACCACGGGTGAGTGACTCCGACGGGTGGCGCAGACCTCACACCGTCCAGCGAAGGAGCCCAACGATGAGCCAAACCAACGACGTACCCCGTCCGGACCCAGGCACCGAGGGAACGGACGAGATCCCGAACCCGTCGACGGGGGTGGGCATCGGCGCCGATTCCGAACCGGACACCTTCGAGCCGGAGGAAGATCCGGACGCCACCGGCGGCGCCTGACAGCAGAGAACCCGGCCTCGGACACTCCGAGGCCGGGTTCTTCATGTCCGGGATGCGCGGGACCGGCCGTGGGCGTTCTCTCAGCTCGGCAGCTCGACCATCCGGACCGGCTCGTCGGAGTCGTCCCGGCTGATCACCTGCCGGCGCACGGACGGCACGAACCGGACCACCGTCGCGGTGAGCACGATCCCGGCCACCAGTCCGCCGAGCGCCCACCACCAGATCACGCCGGCGCGATCGGCAGGATCGACGACCGGGGACATGGCCGCTTGTGTCTCGATGTCGGACGCCGAGATCCCGCTCCGCACCGGCGCCGTTCCCGCCGTTGCCGTTCAGCGTGTCGGAACCGTTCACCAGCACGGCAGCCTGGGTCGGCTCGAGGAGGCCCAAGGCGGTCAGGACCGCTTGCAACTCCGTCGGGTCGGACGGTCGGTGCCACACGGCCGAGCCGTTGCCGGTCTCCCCCGGGTACATACCGTCGGCGCTGACCACGCCCATGTCGTCCGACGTCTGGGTGACGATCAGGGGTCCGTCAGCGGCGAGGAAGATCCGGTCGATCCGCCAGATCGAGACATCATGGATCAACCAGGTGACGGTGACGTACGCGGCACCGGGTGAGAGCACATCTGAGCCTGGCGGCTGAACGAGAGTCGGATCGGGCGCGGCGTCGTAGCCGCCGAGTGCGGTGAAGAGTTGGTCGTATTCCGGGTCCGAGTAGTAGATCGATGCTGTCTGTCCGGTGCTGGGGGCCACCAGCAGGGCGCTGGTCGGTCCGCCCGCGTGCGCCGGCACCGCAGACAGCAGCAGGCCGACACACAGGATGGCGAACACGGCGCCCAGACGTGCCGCGCGGTTCATCGGTGCGGACGACATCGCAAGCCTCCTCAGGAGCGGATCACTCGCCGCTCTCACCCCTACGACACCGCCGCCGATCATCCGGTTCCGCATGTCTTCCGCAGGACCCGACAGGATCGCCGCACCTCGGCTCACTGCACCGATTCGGCGATGGTGACCGCCTGCTCCAGGGCGGCCACACCTTCGAGTCGCAGGGTGACCCCGGACCGTTGCCAGATCAGCGACGGCCCGGACTGCCTGGCGGTCTGCGTCCGTTCGACACCGGATGGGTCGACCACCACGATCGGGTGTGGCTGCTTCAACCACACCGCCTCGCGTCCGTTCACCGTGGTGAACTCCACATCCTCGAAGACCTTCTTGACGTAGTAGGGATCCGGCGAGCCGGCGATCTGATCCAGCTGGACCGGCGGCGACGCCTGGCCCTCGGCCGGCGCAGCGTCCGACCACTGCAGAACGACCACCCGGCGATCGTCGGACACCCCGACCCGGTCCGGATCACCGAGCGCCGCAGGCACTCCCACGCCGAAGGTCACCATCGAGCGCGCCTGCGGCAGTGACACCTCCGAGGTGCCGGCAGGCAATCCCGCCGCGACCGATGGGCCGGCGGACGGCATCGTCCTCGCTTCCGGAGCGTCGTCCTGGACCACGACCACCGCACCGAAGCCCAGCCACTCGCGGATTCCCGCGCCCGCCGGGCTGGCCACGAAGACTGCCAGCAGCACGGTGACCAGCACAGCGACGGCGAGTCGCCACCGGGCCAGTAGCCGGCGCCCGGTATCGCCGATCGCGGCGAGCATTCGTTGCCAGGACGAGCCGGTCGGTGCCGGTTCAGTCGTCAGGCGCGCCATCACGAGGTCCACCGTGTCGTCGGCCGGAGGCGGAATGACCAGGCTCCGACCCAGGCCGCGAACCTGTACCTCCACCTCGGCGCGGGTCGGCGAGAGTTCACTCATGGCCCACCTCCGACCGGGTCGGGTGGGCGGACAGTGACGTCCGCAGCCGGTCGAGCCCGCGGGAACTCCGGGACTTCACCGTTCCCCGCGCGATACCCAGCACCGCAGCGGTCTCGGCCTCGTCAAGATCCAGCAGATAACGGCAGATCACCACGAGTCGTTGCGGCGGCGGCAGGTTCAGCAACTCACCACGCAGGTGGTCCTGCTCCTGCTGGCTGATCGCGAGCTCGGCCGGATCGACGGTGCCGTGCACCGCAGGGAAGGCCGCTCGCTGAGCGTCGGCCCGGCGTTCGCGGGACAGCCGGCGGCCGGTGGAACGGTGCAGGTTCTTGGTCTCGTTGGCCACGATGCGCAGCAGCCAGGGTCGAAACGGTGCCCCGTCGCGGAGGCTGCCAAGGGCCCGGTAGGCCTTCACGAATGCCTCCTGAACGACATCGTCGGCGTCCGCACCTGCGCCCAGCAGCACCGCTGTGCGGTGCGCGATCGGCGTGTAGCGGCGCACCAGATCGGCGAACGCCGCGCGTTCGCCGGCTCTGACCGAGGCCAGGATGTCTGCCTCGCCGACGTCGTGGCTGATCCGTCACCCCACTCGCGCGCCGGCCCGCCGGTTTCCGGCGGGCGTCCGGTCGGACACCGTCTCTACACCGCCGCCGGACTACTGGTTCCGACCGGTGACAGTCCTTCATCACCGGTGAGTTCGGAGCGGTGGCTCCACGGTCGCCGAACGGCCCGGAACGCGCAAACGGCGGGACCGCATCGACTGTGCGATGCGGTCCCGCCGTTGTGGTTCGCCGGTCGGAAGCGGTCAGCGAGCTGCGGCCGTGCCGATCAGGCTCGACCGCCGGCGATCAGCGGCGATAGCCGACCTGATCCTGCTTGCGCTTGTTCGAGATCGCGGCCACGGCCCAGATGCCACCGGCGATCAGCGCGATCCAGAACAGACCGGAGAACACCGCGCCGATCACCCACCCGATCAGGCTCAGGGCGATCCACGCGACCACCACGATGCCGACGATCTTCAAGAACTTGTCCATGTCTGTCTCCTCCAGCTGTTGCGCTGATGATGTTCGGTGCACCTACCGGCCGACCGGCTGTGCTGACTACTGCTGTCTGACTGCTGTACCCACTACTGTCCTCTCGCCGGAGCCCGGCGCCTCGGGTGTAGACCCTGAATTCCGGGTAGGGGTTCCCCCCGGTCCTTGCGGCGCCTTACTCGGCCATCTGTTCAACGTGCCGCACCGTCGCGGCGTTCCCGAGGTCTTCACGCCAGCTCGGGCCGGAGCCTGCGGCCGCCGCCGGATCGAGTCATCGGCCGCAGGCTGGTCGCACGGGCGGGTCAGCGGTGGGCGAGGAACTCCTCGAGCGCGGTCAGCGCGCCGGTGACGGTCTGCGTCGAGCCGGCGAACGAGAACCGCAGGAACCGGTGTCCGTCCACCTGGTCGAAATCGATCCCCGGCGCCGCGGCGATGCCCGTCCGGTCGAGCAGCTCGGCACCGAACGCCGCGGAATCGTCGGTCAGGTGGGAGATGTCGGCGTACACGTAGAACGCGCCGTCGGCGGGCGCGAGCCGGTCGATGCCCAGGCGGCGCAGCCCGTTCAGCAGCAGCCGCCGGTTCTCGGCGTACCGGACGACGTGGCCGTCGCATTCGTCGTAGGCATCGAACGCGCCCAGCGCCGCGTACTGGGCCGGCGCCGGCGGGCAGATCGCCAGGTTGCCGCCGAGCGCGTCGACCACCTCGGCCAGATCGCGCGGGACCAGCAGCCAGCCGATCCGCCAGCCCGTCATCGAGAAGTACTTGCTGAACGAATTGACCACGAAGCCAGCTGCGATCGGTCTGCCCAACTGCAGGAGGTCTGACCCGAATAGCGTGATGCCGTGGTAGATCTCGTCGGAGATCAGCCGGACTCCGGTGTCGGCGCAGTGCGTCGCCAGGTGCGGCCAACTCACCGGGGTCGAGCATCGTTCCGGTGGGGTTCGCCGGGCTGGCGACCACCAGACCGTCAAGGCCGAGGCCGTCGATCATCGCCGCCGTCGGCTGGTAGCGGGTCTCCGGCCCGCACGGCAGATCGACCACCTCACACCCCAAGGCGTGCAGGATGTTCCGGTAGGCCGGATAGCCGGGGCGGGCCAGCCCGACCCGACTGCCGACGTCGAAGGCGGCCAGGAAGGCCAGCAGGAAACCGCCGGACGACCCGGTCGTCACCACCACATCGGCCGGATCGACGTCGAGGTCGTAGCGGCGGCGGTAGTGCCCGGCGATCGCCTCGCGCAGCGGCGCGATCCCTGGAGTCTCGGTGTAGCCGAGGATCTGTCCGTCAAGGGCCGCATGCGCGGCAGCCAGCACCGGGGCCGGGGCCGGCGTCGAGGGCTGGCCGGCGGCCAGATTGAACACGGGCTGCCCACGTTCGGCGCGCCGGGCTGCGGCGGCCAGCACGCGCATCACGTAGAACGGGGCGACATGCAGACCGCCGTGATGGCCCGAGGGTGGCGTCGGACACGGTCAGGCCATTCCCGGGACCAGGACCCGGCCTTCCGCGGCGGCCTCGGCGATGTCGGTCCGGTGGTGCGATCCACGCAGCTGAACCTGTGCCGACCAGTTCGTAGGCGGCGGCTCGGGCCGCGGCGAGGTCGTACGCCGGTGGCGACCACGGACAGCACCCGGCCGCCGGCCGACACCACCGATCCGTCGGCGGCCACGCGCCGTGCCGGCGTGCAGGATGCCGTCGACGTCCGCCCCGGTGATCGACGTCGCCGGTGACGGGCGGGCCGGGATAGTTCTCGGCGGCGATGACCACGGTGACGGCCGCCGCGCCGCGCCAGGCCAGCGGGCCCACCGATGCCAGCTCGCCGGCCGCGGCGGCGGCCAGCAGCGCACCGAGCGGGGTGTCGAGAAGCTCCAGCACCACCTGGGTTTCCGGGTCGCCGAACCGGCAGTTGAACTCGATCACCTTCGGCCCGGCAGCGGTCAGCACCAGGCCGGCGTACAGCAGGCCGGAGAACGGGGTTCCGCGGCGGGCCATCTCGGCCAGCACCGGATCAAGCACCGTCCGCTGCACCTGGTCGACAAGTCCGGCCGGCGCCCACGGCAGCGGCGCGTAGGCCCCCATGCCGCCGGTGTTCGGACCGGTGTCCCCGTCGCCCACCCGTTTGAAATCCTGCGCCGGCAGCAGCGGGACCGCGGTGACGCCGTCACACACCGCGAACAGCGAGACCTCGGGACCGGCCAGGTACTCCTCGACCAGCACCGGGTGGCCGGATGCCAGGACGGCAACCGCGTGCGCGTGGGCGGCCGCCCGGTCATTGGTGACCACCACGCCCTTGCCCGCCGCCAGGCCGTCGTCCTTGACGACATACGGCGCACCGCAGCGGGTCAGGGCGTCGTCGATCTCCGCCTCGGAGGTGACCCCGACCGCGCCGGCGGTCGGCACGCCGGCCGCGGCCATCACGTCCTTGGCGAACGCCTTCGAACCCTCGATCCGGGCCGCGGCGGCGCCCGGCCCGAAGACCGCGAACCCTCGCGACCGCAGCTCGTCGGCGGCCCCGTTGACCAGCGGCACCTCGGGTCCGACACGACCAGATCGGGCGAGATCGATGCCGCGAGCTCGGCGATGGCGACCGGATCGGTGGCATCGACCGGATGGGACGTGGCCAGCGACGCGGTCCCGGCGTTGCCGGGTGCGATGTGCAGGTCGTCGACACCGGGGTCGCGCCGCAGCGCCCTGAGCAGGGCGTGCTCGCGGGCGCCGGAACCGATCACCAGAATGCGCACGTCGGGAGCGTAACCGTAGCCAGTGGCCGGCCGGACCGCAGTATTCGGCCGACTCGGCCGCGGCCACCGACGTTCATCCGAACGGCCTGCCCCGACGGGCACCGGCCGTGCGGCGGATGACACCCTTGGCCCATGTCGCACCACTCACCGTCGACGAATTGTTGATCATCTCGGCGTCCGAGTCGAGAAAGCTGGCCGACGAAGCCGAGCGGGTGCTGCTGTCCGATCCGGTGCCGACCTGCCCGGAATGGACGGTGCGTCAACTCGTCGAACACCTCGGCGGCGTCCACCGCTGGGCCACCATGATCATCTCCGAAGGGCTGCTGCAGACTCACCGGACGAATCGTTGTTCGATTCGGCGTTCGCACCGCCCGGCGACCCCGGCGAACTGCTGGCGTGGTTCCGGGAGGGCGCCGATGGACTCGTCGAGACGCTGCGGGCCGCACCGGACGACCTGCGGGCCTTCGTCTTTCTCAAGAACGCGCCACCGGCCCGGACCTTCTGGGCGCGGCGCGAGGCCCACGAGACCACCATCCACCGCATCGACGCGCTGGCCGCCCGGCTCGGCCGGATGCCGACGACGGCCGAGGCCGGCGATCGCCACTGCCGTCGCCCTGGACGGGATCGACGAGCTGGTCACCGGTTTCGTCCCGCGCCGGAGCAGCCGGCTGCGCACCGACGAGCCGTTCCGGATGACGATCGCCCCGACCGACGCCGACCGCGGCCTGGACCATCGCGGTGTCCGACCAGCCACCGGTGGTCACCCTCGGCGTCGACCAGGACGCCCAGGCGATGATCACCGGAACTGCGGCCGCCCTGTACCTGGGGTTGTGGAACCGCGGGGACGACATCGCCGAGAACGGCACCGTCGATGCGCTCGGTCACTGGCGGGATCAGGTCCGGGTGTCCTGGTCCTGAACGCCGGATCCGGTCGGGGTCAGTTCGGCGCGCAACTGCATGAACCGGAACAACCCCGGACGCCCGACGAGCTGCTGGTAATCGGTCACCACCTCGTCGACCCAGACCGGGATCTGCTCGTTCGTCAACCGGGCCGTCCAGTCGGCGAAGCCGACCGTGCACCAGTCGGCGAAGGCGGCTCGCGAACCGAAGTCCCAGTCGACGTCCTCGACCTGCAGGTCGGTCACCTGGAGTCCGGCCTCCCGGGCGAGCTGCGGGTAGCCGGCCGGGTCGACGTGGACGAACGGTGCGTCGAAGCCGGCGAAGGCGGCACGCCAGGCGGGTCGCCCGCACACCTCCATCGCCAGATCCTCCAGGCTCTTCCGATCCCCGGCGCACACCTGCTGGACGATGACCCGTCCGTCCGGGTGGACAGCACCGGCGATCGACGCCAGAGCCGCTCGTTGGTCGACCAGCCAGTGCAAGACGTTGAACGAGACGACGATGTCGAACTCGTCGGTGAACGGCAGCGCGAGGACATCGGCGACCAGGAATCGCAGCGGCGCACCAGCGGGATCCGGCTTGGCCAGCGCCGCCTGGATCATCCGCGGTGAGCCGTCGATCCCGACGACTGTCCCGGCCGGCAGTCGGGCCGCGATCGACCGGGTGATGAACCCGTCGCCGCAGCCGACGTCGAGCAGCCGCTCGTCACCCCGGAACTGCAGCCCGGACAGTGTGCGCTCGGCCAGGTGTCGCTGCAGATCGCTGATCTGCTCGTATCCGGCGCCGTCCCAGTCGGCCACGTGCTCTCCTCTGCTGTCTATTCGCCGGTCGCCGGTCGGCCGGCGGCCTCGTCCAGCACGTCGTGCAGCACGATCGTCTGATCGCGGCCCGGGCCGACGCCGATGGAGGAGATCCGCGCCCCGGAGAGCTCCTCGAGCCGGCGGACGTAGGACTGCGCGTTCGCCGGCAGCTCGTCGAACGTCCGGCAACCGGAGATGTCCTCGAACCAGCCGGGCAGCATCTCGTAGATCGGCTTCGAGTGGTGGAAACCGGTCTGGGTGGGCGGCATCTCGTCGAACCGCTGGCCGTCGACCTCGTAGGCGACGCAGATCGGCACCTGCTCCAGCGAGGACAGCACATCCAGCTTGGTCAGGAAGATGTCGGTGATGCCGTTGACCCGCGAGGCATACCGGGCGATCACGGCGTCGAACCAGCCGCAGCGACGCAGCCGGCCGGTGGTGACGCCGACCTCGCCGCCGGTCTTGCGCAGGTACTCGCCCCACTCGTCGTCCAGCTCGGTCGGGAACGGGCCGGAACCGACCCTGGTGGTGTACGCCTTGAGGATGCCGAGCACCGAGGTGATCGCCGTCGGCCCGATGCCGGCGCCGACCGCCGCGCCACCGGCCGTCGGGTTCGACGACGTGACGTACGGGTAGGTGCCGTGGTCGACGTCCAGCAGCGTGCCCTGCGAACCCTCGAGCAGGATGTTGTCGCCGCGCTCGACCGCCTTGCCGAGTTCCAGCCGGGTGTCGGCGATCCGGTGCTTGAAGCCCTCCGCCTGCTCCAGCACCTCGTCGACGATCCGCGCGCAGTCCAGCGCCTTGCGGTTGTAGATCTTCACCAGCATCTGGTTCTTGATGTCCAGCGCGGCCTCGACCTTCTGCGCCAGGATCGACGGGTCGAGCAGGTCCTGCACCCGGACCCCGAGCCGGGCGACCTTGTCGCCGTAGGCGGGCCCGATGCCGCGACCGGTGGTGCCGATCTTGGCCTTGCCGAGGTAGCGCTCGGAGACCTTATCGATGGCCACGTGGTACGGCATGATCAGGTGCGCGTCGTGGGAGATCAGCAGCCGGCTGGTGTCGATGCCGCGCTCGTCGAGTCCGCCGAGCTCGGTCAGCAGCACCCCGGGATCGATGACGACCCCGTTGCCGATGACGTTCGTGACGCCGGGCGTGAGGATCCCGGACGGGATCAGGTGCAGGGCGAACTTCTGCCCGTCGGGCAGCACCACGGTGTGGCCGGCGTTGTTGCCGCCCTGATAGCGCACCACCCACTGCACCCGCTCGCCGTACAGGTCGGTGGCCTTGCCCTTGCCCTCGTCGCCCCACTGGGCGCCGATCAGCACCATCACCGACATGGCACACTCCCATCGTCGACGGCGTGCCGACCCGGCAGCGACCGCGGCGCGTTCACTCGTCCCGGAGGGTCCACCGGGCGTGACACGCCAGAGGGGAAGGGTAGTCGTTGTCCGGTCCCCCGGTCACAGATCCCGTGCGGATGACCGTGCTGTGTTGCCGACCCGCCGCCGCCGACACCCCGCCGGCCGGGGTCGGCCGACCGGGCGGGCAATCGGCGGGCACCGCGCCGCAGGGCGAGCAGGACGGGCCGGACGACCGGACGGCCGCGGCGCATCGCGGTCGATCGGTCCTGGCCGCCTGTGGTGACCGGGACGTGCAGTCGGGTCGGCCGACGACCGGGTAAGGCGATCGACGGCCTGCTCACCGGCCGGATGCTGGTGGTCGGCGACGACGCCGACCTGGCGGCTGTGGCCCTCCGGCTGCTGCGCAAGGAGCTGCTCGGCTCGGTCGAGGTCGCCTTCGCGGCGGCCGGGCCGGTCGGCGGTGACCGACCTGTGGGGGTTGCCGGTCGGCGTCCGCGCGGTCGAGCTTGCCGCGACCGGCGTCGCGCGGCCGGTGCCGCTGGTGCGGGACGACGTCGGCGGTGTGCTGGTCGGGGCGGGTGAACTCGGGCCGCTGGCCGGCACGGTCTACGTCGACGAACACCGGGTGGTCGGCGGCCCGGCCCACCGACTCCGGGTGCAGCCCGATCCGGCCGAAGGGCCTCGCCGTGACGGTGACCCGAAGACGGTTCGCCGGCCTGCCGCGGGGCCGCCGGACCACGCTGGGCCGGGCCGTGCAGATCGGCACCGCAGCCGACCACCGTGATCCGGGACGGGGTGCCCTACCCGCGGCCGATGGACCGCTGGACGTTCTACAAGCACACCGAGCCGCTGCAGTTGGTCCGCGCGCCTCGCTGACCGACGTGCCGCCGCAGCTTGGCCGCCCGCAGCTCGGCCGCCGGGAGCGCGGGTTACCCGCCGCTCGGTAGCCGGCAGCGCGGCGGCCGGGCCGCGAGGTTGCCGGTATCGCGAGTCGCCGATCAGGGCAGCAGCTCGGCCGGGATCTGCGGGTCGGCATCGATCAGGAACGCCTGCACCCTGGCCACCTCGTCGGCCTCCTCGAACAGCGCAGCGGCCTGACCGAGCGCGGACAGTGCACGCAGGAAGCCCTGGTTCGGCTCGTGCGTCCACGGCACCGGTCCGGCACCCTTCCAACCGTTGCGGCGCAACATGTCCAGGCCGCGGTGATAGCCGACCCGGGCGTAGGCATACCCCGCGACGTCGTCCCCGCGGTCCAGCGCCTGCTCGGCCAACACGGCCCAGGCCAAGGACGACACCGGCCGCCGGCGCACCACGTTCTCGGCCGATCTCGCCCGCGGCCAGCTCGGCCGCGGCCGGATCGACCGGCAGGTGAACGGGCGGCGGGCCGAGCAGATTGGATTGGCTCATCCGCCGATCCTGCCACCCCCTGACGCCGACCGGCCGCGACCGACCCGGACACCGGACGATGCTCAGCCGAATTGCGCCGCCATCGTGGTGTCCACCTGCCGGTACTGCTCGCCCGCCCGGCCGACCAGGGTGGCCAGCGCCTGCAGGACACCCTGACGCTGGTCGGCGGAGGCATCCCAGCGGGCCTTGAGAGCGCGATAGCTGAGCAGGGTGTCGGCGGTCATGTCCGCGGTGGCGGCGACGTGCGAGTCGAGTTCCGCCAGATGACTCTCGATCCGCCCCCAGGTGGCCACCAGCCCGTCGTGTCCGCTGGACAGGGCCGCGTAGTTGACTGCGATGGAGGCCATCACGCCACCGCCGGAATCGCGTCGGCGACCGCGTCTTCGGTGGCGGCGAATTGCTGTGCCGCCGTGGTCAGCGCGGTTCCCTGGGCCAGCAGGGCGTCCTTGAGCGTCGCCGCGTCCGCCAGGTGGCCCTCCATCGCTGCCGCGAAGCGTGGCGCAGCTTCGCTGGATTGCCAGCCGCTCCGGATCTGGCCCAGCAGGTCGTGCATGGTGGCGATCTCCCGGGCCAGCGATGCACCGACGTCGGACACCCCCACACCGGCGCTGCCGATCCGTTGCGTGTCGATGTGCAGACCGCTCATGGCGTTCCCCTCCTGTCCGGTCCGGCGCGGTGGCCCCGTGCCCGATCCACCGAGATGATGTCGCTGACCCGCCCCGTCCAGGAGCGGTCGATCGACGCTGTGGAGGAAATCCGGACATCGGAACAATTCCGGCGGGTCAGTGCGCCGTCACAGCCCGTCGAAACAGGAACAAAGAGAGGTATCGAAGAGAAGGAATCCGACCGCAGCCGCTTCGAACCGTCGTTCTGCGGGAATGATCAGGAAATGAACCCATCTCCGACCGACGGGCCGCGCTTGCCGCGCGGGTCAGGCACCAGTGCCAACGGTGACACAGCCGACGGTGACAGAGCCCACGGTGCTCGGCGGCATCCGACCGACGCGCACCGGACGGTAGGAACATCATGGCCTCCCCCGTGCTCGTCACCGGCGCCTCCGGATTCGTCGGATCCCGGCTGGTTCCCGCCCTGCTCGACAAGGGTCGTCCCGGTGCGGGCGATGACCCGCCATCCGGACACCTACGACGGCGGCGGCGAGGCGGTGTACGGCGATGTCGCCGACCAGGAAAGCCTGCGCGCCGCACTGCGCGGGACCCGCGCCGCCTACTACCTGGTCCATTCGCTGGACTCGGAAGATTTCGAGCAACGCGACGCCGAGGCAGCGACGGCGTTCGGCCACGCTGCGGCCGACGCCGGCGTCGGCCAGATCATCTATCTCGGTGGCCTGGGCGATCTCGACGACAACCTGTCTGCCCACCTGCGCTCCCGCCGCGACGTCGAACAACTCCTCGGCACTCGGCGGGGTGCCGGTCACCGTGCTGCGGGCGGCGGTCGTCGTCGGGTCACGGCGGCATCTCCTGGGAGATCACCCGGCAACTGGTCGATCACCTGCCGGCCATGATCACTCCCCGATGGGTGAACACCCGGACCCAGCCCATCGCCGCGCCCGACGTCGTCCGTTACCTCGTCGGGGTGCTGGACCTGCCGGAGGCGCTCGGCAAGGTTTTCGAGGTCGGCGGACCCGAGGTGCTGCGATACGTCGACATGATGCGGCGGGCGGCGGAGATCCAGAACCACCGGACACCGCCGATCGTCCCGATTCCGCTGCTCACGCCGCGGTTGTCGTCGATGTGGTTGGCACTGGTCACCGACGTCGACCAGGCGACGGCACGCAATCTGGTGGACTCGATGAACAACGAGGTCATCGTGCAGGACGACACGATCACCCGGCTGCTGCCCGGTGAGTTGATGGGCTACGACGATGCGGTGCGGCTGGCTCTCAAGGAGCGGGCGGCCGAATCAACGAAGAAGGACGACAGTGCCGACGAAGGAGCGACAGCTCGGTCCGCCGTCGCTGACCCTTCCGGGCACCCCGCGGCAAACGGGCGTGCTGGCGAACAATCGATCCAGCCTGACCAGGATTCGGCCGCGCGCTGACGCCCGGCCCTCGCCATAACGGAGTTTCTCGATGAAGACCTGGCCTGGACGCCTGGGGAATGCGCTGCGGCCGGCGCTGATCGACAAGGTCGAGCGCGACCACCGGCAGAGCGACAGCAGAATTCCTGCGCCGCCGGATCGTCGTGGGCATCACCCTGGTGATCGGGGCGACGCTGCTCGGACTCTCGCTTGAACGTCCCGCCGGACAGCGCGATCTTCTATCCGTTGACCGATCGCGCTGGCGGCGACCTGGGTGATCGGCGGTTTCGCCTCCGGGCCACTGCATCTCGGCCGGATCAATTTTCGCGGCGAGTTGCGCCGGCCGATCGTGACCCCGATCCTGCTCGGCCTCGCGACCGCCGCGGTTTTCATCCTCGGCGCCGTCGTGGTGCGGAACATCGAGCCGCTGCGGAACATCACCGAGAACATTCTTGCCTTCGCCCGCTACGGGTCGCTCCCGCTGGTCGCGATCATCACGTTGATGAACGGCATCGCCGAGGAGATCTTCTTCCGCGGTGCGCTGTTCGCAGCGATCGGGACCTGGCATCCGGTGGCGATCTCCACGGTGATCTACACCCTGACCACGGTCGCCACCGGCAACGTCATGCTGGTGTTCTCGGCGGCGCTGCTCGGTGTGCTGCTCGGCCTGCAGCGCCGGGCGAGTGGTGGAATCCTCGGGCCGATCCTGACGCATTGCACCTGGTCGATGACCATGTTGCTGGTGCTGCCACCGGTGTTCGCGGCGGCCGGCTGAGCTGCTCCGACGTCAGGCCGGTGGTGGTCCACTGGTCGCGCGGACCTGCACATGCGTCGGCAGGATCCGATGACGGGGGGCGTCGCCCGGCCGGTGACTGAGGTACAGCTCGCCGGCGATCCGGCCCTTGTCGATCAACGGCTGGCTGACGGTGGTGAGCCCGGCCACGGCGGCCTCCGGGATGTCGTCATAGCCGGTGACCGTCAGCTGCCCCGGTACCGACAGCCCCCGGTCGCCCGCGGCCCGCAGCGCACCCAGCGCGAGCAGGTCCATCAGCGCGCACACCGCGGTCAGGTCGGGCCGGCGATCGAGCAGCGCGTGCAACGCCTCGGCACCGGCGTCCGCGGAGTTCTCCGGACGCACCTCGATCGGTAGATCCTCGATTCCCACCTCGGCCAGTGCGTCCCGCAGGCCGAGTATCCGATTGCGGTGCACGGATGCGGGCTCGTTGTCGATCGTCGCCACGTCCGTCCGGCCCGAGTAGTCACGGCCGGTGCCGGTGATCACGCCGATCCGGCGGTGTCCGAGCTCGACCAGCATCGAGCCAAGGGCACGGGCACCGGCCCTGTCGTCCGGACCCACCCAGTCGACCCCGGGAACGGCCGGCGGGGAGTCGACGACAACGGTCGGGAGTCGTCGATCGAGCACCCGCTGCAGGTGCGGGTCGTCCACGGGGACGGAGTACACGACGAAGCCGTCGACGACCGCGTTGCCCACCGCACTGCTCCGGTCACCGGTCGACTCGGTGGAGACCAACAGCATGTTCAGGCCCGCGCTCTGGCAACTCATGGCCAGGCCCTTGATGAAGGCGACCGCGGCAGGATCGGTGAACGCGACCGACAGTTCATCGGTGAACAGCAGTCCGAGGGTGTCGGTCCGACCCCGGCTCAACTGCCGCGCGGCCGGATCGGGACCGGCGAAATTCTGCCGCTCCGCCTCCGCCAGCACGCGGGCGAGCACCTGCGCCGACACCATCTCGGGCCGGTTGAAGCTGTTCGAGACCGTCGCCTTGGACACCCCGACCTTCTCGGCCACGGTCGCCAGCGACGGCCGGCGATCTGCGCGACGAACCATGCCGCGATTCTAGCATTAACTGTTAAACAGATGGCCGCAACTGTTCGCCTCGACAACCCCGGATCTCACTGCTGTGAACGAGGCCACAGGCCGGAGGTGGCATCGCCCCTTGCGAGATGGGAGGTTGAACCGGTTAAATAATCGACAGCCCGCCGGCTAACACACCGGCGATCGGAGACCCGCCCACATCGATCCCGAAAGTAGGAGCCTTGTCCATCCAGCTCGACATCCCCGCCGACCGAGCAGCCGTCAGCGCCGCCTGGTGGCGGTCCGCGGTGATCTACCAGATCTATCCGCGGAGCTTTGCGGACGCGAACGGCGACGGCATCGGCGATCTGAACGGGGTGCGGTCCAAGCTGCCGTATCTCGCCGACCTCGGTGTGGACGCGATCTGGCTCAGCCCGTTCTACCCGTCCCCGCAGGCCGACGCCGGCTACGACGTCTCCGACTACTGCGACGTCGACCCGGTTTTCGGCACCCTGGACGACGCGAAGGCATTGATCGCCGAGTCCCATGCGCACGGCCTGCGGATCGTGGTCGACCTGGTGCCCAACCACACCTCCGACCGGCACGCCTGGTTCCAGGCGGCGCTGGCCGCCGGACCCGGCAGCACCGAGCGCGCCCGGTACATCTTCCGCGAGGGTCGCGGCCCCGAGGGCGACCTGCCGCCGAACAACTGGGTCTCGAACTTCGGCGGTCCGGCCTGGACCAGGGTTCCGGACGGCAGTGGTACCTGCACCTGTTCGCCCCGGAGCAGCCGGACCTGGACTGGACGAATCAGGAAGTGGTGGACGAGTTCAAGGCGATCCTGCGCTTCTGGCTCGATCTCGGCGTCGACGGATTCCGGATCGACGTGGCCCACGGATTGGCCAAGGACCCGGCGCTGGCCGACGTGCCGAACGGCGCCGAGGGACACCTGCTGACGGCGGCCCACACCAACGAACACCCGCACTGGGATCGCGACGAGGTGCACGAGGTCTACCGGGGCTGGCGCGCCGTCATCGACGAGTACGCCGACGACCGGGTCTTCGTGGCGGAGGCCTGGGTGCCCAACCCGGACCGGTTCGCCCAGTACCTGCGCGCCGACGAGCTGCACACCGCCTTCAACTTCAACTACCTGGACGCGGTGTGGGACGCGGCGACGGTGCGCGGGGTGATCGACCGCACGCTGGCCGAGCTCCGCGACGTCGGAGCACCGGCGACCTGGGTGCTGTCCAACCATGACGTCACCCGGCACCCCACCCGCTTCGGTGGCGGCGCGGCAGGTCTGCGCCGAGCCAGGGCCGCGACTCTGCTGTCCCTCGCGCTGCCCGGCGGCGCGTACGTCTACCAGGGCGAGGAACTCGGCCTGGAAGAGGTGCTGGACATCCCGGCCGATCTGCGTCAGGACCCGATCTTCGCGCGCACCTTCGGCGAACGCGTCGGCCGGGACGGCTGCCGGGTTCCACTGCCCTGGGGCGGCTCGCAGGCGCCGTTCGACTTCGGTCCGGGCGGAACGCCCTGGCTGCCGCAGCCCGCGGCGTGGGCGGAGCTGACGGTCGAGCGCCAGCAGGACGACCCGGACTCGACGCTGGCGTTCTACCGTCGGCATTGCACGCCCGCCGGGAGAATTCGGCCCTCGGCGACGGAGCGATGAGCTGGATCGATGCGCCGGACGGGTGCTCTGCGTTCTCCCGGGGCCTGGATTCGTCTGCGTCATCAACTACAACGACCACCCGGTCGAGCTGCCCGGCGAGTCTGGCGATGCGCACGGTCATCCTGTCGAGCGGTGACCGATCCGACGGCACGCTGGCGGGCTGCACCGCGGTCTGGCTGGAACGAGCCGGTAACCGAGACGTCCCGATGCCGGACATGCAGAGAGGCCCGTGGCGGCGTGCCCCGGGCCTCTCTGTGCACCGTCCCACACGAGCGTCGTGCAGGACGGGCGTCGGCGGAATGCTGTGTGAGCGTTCCTACCGACAACGTCGTCGGCACGTACAAACGTGTTACAGATCTAGATCGACTTTGACAAAGCGTTATGTTCACTCACTCGATCGAGGCCGAACGGGTCAGCTCCCCTCCCATGCCGCGGCCCAGGTCTTGGGACCGAGAATGCCGGACGGGTTGATTCCGTTGCGCTGCTGAAGGGCGATCACCGCGGCTTTGGTGGCAGACCCGTAGTGGCCGGTGCCGGTGAGGCCGTACCCGCGGCTGCCCAGCTGGCGCTGGAAACACTGCAGGTCACCATCGGTGTCGCCTTCGACGAACTGCTTGCCCGGCCAGGTTGGCGCAGTCGAGCCACCGACACCGCAGGATTCGTTCGTCGCCGGCGTATAGGTCGACGCCGCCGGCGCCGCAGCGGCCGGGGCCGCGCTTCCACCACTCCAGGCCGCCGCCCAGGTCTTCGGTCCGATGAATCCGACCACGTTCAAGCCCGCCTTGCTCTGCAGATCCAGCACCGCGGCCTTGGTCTTCGGGCCGAAGTAGCCGGTGCCGACCAGGTCGTAGCCGCGGGTACCCATCTGCTTCTGCCAGGCCTTGAGATCCTCGGAGTAGTCGCCCTCCGAGTACTGCCGACCTGGCCATTCCGGTGCGCCCGAGGTCGAGGCCGAACTCGAGCCCTCGCTCGATCCGCTGCCGCCTGAACTCTGGTTGCCGCCGACCGGCGGGGCGACCTTGGTCCTGGCGTCGGAGTCCTCGCTCAGCCCGACCAGGCGCGCGCAGACCCATGGGTTCCAGCCGCGATTGCGGTAGAGGATCAAGGCGCGGTAGTCCTGCTCGGCTGCGCTCGCCTGGTCCGGTCGACCGGAACCACCCACCGACTGCCAGGTCGGAAGGTCGAATTGGTAGGCGCCGTAATACCCGTTGCCGGTGTTGATGTCGTAGCGGTTGGTGGATTCGCACATCCTCAGCTGATACCAGTCATCGGCGGACGGATCGGCGGAGGCCGACCCGGAGCCGAGAAAGACTGCCGAGGCGATGACGGCTGCGATGGTCGTCGCCAAAGCGAGAGCACGCCTCACGGGCGCCCTTTCCCGGTCGCTTCCGCCTACCAGGTGCACCGGGGCACACCATGCGCCGGGCAGCCGGCAACGCCGGACCCGGAACCGCTGCGGTGCCTCTTCCCCTTGCACGACACCGCTGCCGTTTGCGCCCCGCTCGACCATTTCTCGGTTGCCCGACGCCTGACGAGTGCGGAGCGGGGAGCCACGCCGTCTGGCGGACCACGATGGACGCGGTCCGCACTTACCGTAGTTCACCAGTCACACGAGTCACAAGAGTCCCAGCAAACCCAGTGTTACCAGCACCTCGTCCGGACGCGCGGCCGACACGCCGACATCGGCGCCCCACATCACCCGAAGGGGTGGGACGCAGCGCTTCGCCGGCAGGGTGCCGACGCACCGCGCATGGTCACATCTGCGGTCGCGACCGCGATCGTCTTTCGACAGCGCTGCTGGATGGTGCGCAACGCAAAGTCTTACCGTTCACGGGGCCACGGACAGGAAATGGCGTGCGAGGCTTGGCGGTGGCCGCACGGATGGGAGAGCGATGACGCGACGCGGGTGGGTGCTGTTCGGCGCCCTCAGCCTGATCTGGGGTATCCCGTACCTGTTGATCAAGATTGCCGTCGCGGACGTCGATCCGTTGATCGTGGCGTTCGGCCGAACCCTTGTCGCGGCGGTCCTGCTGCTGCCGATCGCGCTCTATCAGCGAGCGCTGATCCCGGTGTTCCGGCGCTGGAAGCTGCTGCTGGTCTACACGGTGGTGGAGATCAGCGGACCCTGGCTGCTGCTCGGGCATGCGGAGCTGACGTTGAACAGTTCGACGGCCGGACTGCTGCTGGCCGTGGTGCCGATGATCGCGGCGATCATCCTGACCGCCACCGGCCACGATCGATTCGATTCCCGCCGCGTCCTCGGGTTGGTCATCGGCTTCGCCGGTGTCGGTTGCCTGGTCGGATTCGATATCCAGTTCGGCGATCTGACGGCGGTCGGGGCAGTGATGCTGGTGGCGATCGGCTACGCGATCGGCCCGATCATCATCAATCGCCGGCTCTCCGACCTGCCGCCGATGGGCGTGATCACCGTGTCGTTGATCATGGCAACGGTGCTCTACGCACCGTTCTCGGTGTGGCTGTGGCCGGAGCGGATCACCGCGCCCGCCGCCTGGTCGATCGTCGGTCTCGCGGTGATCTGCACCGCGGCCGCCTTCCTGGTCTTCTTCGCGCTGATCGCCGAGGCCGGTCCGGCCAGGGCAACGGTGATCACCTACATCAATCCGGCCGTCGCGATCACCCTGGGTGTCCTGCTGCTGAACGAACCGTTCACCATCGGCATGGCGATCGGCTTCCCGTTGGTGATCATCGGATCGATCCTCGCCACGGCGAAGGTGCGCGGCGCCGCGCCGACAGGAACGATCCGGCTGTTGCCGACGAGGACGCCTCGGTCATCACCGCCGGTTCGGCCGGTGGCGCAGCGCCGTCAGGCGCCGAAGAACAGCTCCGGGACAGCTGATCGATCGACCACTCCCGCACCCGACGCCGACGGCGTGATTGGTGCGAGAGTGGTTGATCTACCGGGTTTCGGCTGCGGCGACGGGTCAGGCGGAGAGCGACTTCCCGGCCGAACCCAGCTGCTGGCAGGCCTCGACAATCCGGTCCGCCATGGCGATCTCGCCCAGTTTGTTGTAGCCGCGCGGGTCGTAGGCCTTCTTGTTGCCCACCTCGCCGTCGACCTTGAGCACCCCGTCGTAGTTGCGGAAGAAGTGATCCGCCAGCGGCCGGGTGAAGGCGTACTGGGTGTCGGTGTCGATGTTCATCTTGATCACGCCGTACGACACCGCCTCGGCGATCTCCTCCGGCGACGAGCCGGAGCCACCGTGGAAGACCAGGGAGAACGGCTTCGAGCCGGCGGGCAGGCCGAGCTTGGCGACCAGCGCATCCTGTCCGTCCCGCAACACCGACGGACGCAGCTTCACCCCGCCCGGCTTGTAGACGCCGTGCACGTTGCCGAAGGTCGCGGCGACGATGTAGGAGTTGCCCTCCGGCAGACCCAGCGCGTCGAGGGTGGCGATGAAATCGTCCGGTGAGGTGTAGAGCTTCTCGTTGATCTCGGCGACGACTCCGTCCTCCTCGCCGCCGACGACACCGACCTCGATCTCGAGGATGATGTTGGCCGCCTTGGTCAGTTGCAGCAGTTCCTTGGCGATGTCGAGGTTCTCGTCCAGCGGCACGGCGGAGCCGTCCCACATGTGCGACTGGAACAACGGCAGGCCGCCGGCCTTGACCCGCTCGGTCGAGATCGCGATCAACGGCTTGACGTAGGTGTCGAGCTTGTCCTTCGGGCAGTGGTCGGTGTGCAGGGCGACGGTGATGCCGTACTTGTCGGCGACCACCTTGGTGAACTCCGCCAGGGCGACCGCGCCGGTCACCATGTCCTTGACCTTGGTGCCGGACGCGAACTCGGCACCGCCGGTCGAGGCCTGGAGAATGCCGTCACTGCCGGCCTCGGCGAATCCTCGCAGGGCCGCGTTGACGGTGATCGACGACGTGACATTGATGGCCGGGTAGGCGAAACCGCCGTCCTTCGCGCGATCGAGCATCGCGGCGTAGGTCTCCGGAGTTGCGAGGGGCATGGTGTGGGTCCTTCCACTTGCTTGACGGCGCCCGGCCGCTGGCCGGGCAGGTGGGTCAGTCGTCGATCGGTGGTGCCTGCCGCCGGTGCGGCGGAGCAGGGTCTTGTCATCTGATGCGGTCCGCGGCTCAGTATTCCGCATCCCCGCCCGGCGGGCCGGGTGGTGTGTTTCGACGGCTCTCCGCCGTTGCCGGCACCGGCAGCGGAGCCTGCTGGATCCCTCGTCGAGCCCTCCGTTGTCCCCTCGCGCGATCCCGACTCAGGATTCGACGGGCAGCCCGCCGAACACCTGTTGCTCGGTCAGCATGCCGGCGGTGTTCAGCTCGTCCCGCAGAGCGGACTTCCGCGCGGACCGCTTGTCGCGGGATTCCTTTCGACCGTCCGAGCCGGTTCTGATCGCATCAGGGCGGCGTGGCGCGCTTCTCGGACCGGTGGTGCCGCGCCGGATCAGGTCGGATCCGACCGAGACGACCGATGGTGGACGTGGGTGCGGGCTGTTCACCTGTTCCAGCAGCAGGCGGGCGGCGATCCGGCCCTGATCGCGGACCGGCTGCATGATGGTGGTCAGGTCGAACAGGTACGCGAAGTCGTGACCGTCGACCCCGATCACCGACAGATCCCTCGGCACCTTCAACTGATGCTCCCGGGCGGCATACAACACGCCCATCGCGACCTCGTCGCTGACCGCGAAAACGGCCGTCGGCAGCTCGCAGCCTGCTCGCGGCTGACCGAAGACCCGGTGCACCGCAGCTTCTCCGCCGTCCATCGAGAAGCCGGTCCGCTGGACCAGGGCGTCGTCCGGGTCGATGCCGGCCTCCTGCAGTGCGAGGTCGTATCCACGATGACGGTCGGCGGCGGCGGTGAAACCGTGCCGTTCGTCCACGTCGTCGCCGAAGAAGGCGATCCGGCGGTGGCCGAGATCCAACAGGTGCTGGGTGGCCTGCCGACCCACTTCGACGTTGTCGACCAGGACGCCGGACATCCCCTCGACGGCCGTGCCGACCGTGACGACGGGCACCCGCAGATCTCGCAGCGAGATCAGTGACTTGTCGGCGAGCGGGACGTTCAACGCCAGCAGACCGTCGACCCGTTTGGCCAGCGACCTGGTGTCGAGGCCGGCCGGGCTCCGGCCGCCGGCGACCCCGATCGGATAGAGCAACAGGTCGTAGCTCTGTTGCGCGAGCACCTCCTGGACGCCCTCGACAACGGCGGAGAAGAACCAGCGGGACACCCACGGGGCGATGATGCCGATGGCATTGGTCTTGCCCGTGGTGAGCGCGGCGGCCGACGGTGACGGGAAGTACCCGAGCTGGCTGGCCGCCTGCTCCACCGCGACCCGGGTGGTCGCGGACACCCCGGGGAGTCCCCGGAGCGCCCGCGACACCGTTGCCGGCGAGAACCCTGACAGCGCCGCGACTTCGACGATGCCGGCGGGTTCGAATGTGGGACCGGACATGAGCTTCTCTTCCGATCCTGGGCCGTCAGCCCTTGACGCCTCCGGCCAGCAGGCCTCGGACGAAATACCGTTGCAGCCCGATGAACACTGCCAGCGGCACGACGATCGAGATGAAGGCACCGGCCGAGAGCAGCTCCCACTGGCTGCCCTTGCTACCGGAGAGCTCCGCGATCGCCGCCGTGATGGGCCGCAAATTGGGGCTCGGCGCGAACACCGTTGCGACCAGCAGGTCGTTCCAGACCCACAGGAACTGGAAGATGCCGAAGGCCGCGATAGCCGGGATCAGCAACGGCATCAGCACCACGAAGAAGATCTTCACGTGGCCGGCACCGTCCACCCGCGCCGCCTCGACGATGGACGCCGGGACCTCCTTCATGAAGTTGTGCAGCAGGAAGATCGCCAGCGGCAGGCCGAAGATGGTGTGCGAGATCCACACCGGCCAGAAGGAGTTCTGCAGCCCGAAGTTGACGAAGATCGTCTGCAGCGGGATCAGCGTGACCTGCAATCGGAACGATCTGCAGCGCGAAGACCGCGACGAACAGGAAGTCACGACCCCGGAAATCGATCCAGGCGAAGCAGTACGCCGCGAGCAACGCCAGGCTGATCGGGATCAGCACGGCCGGGAACACGATCACGAACGAGTTGACGAAGAAGCCACCGAGGCCGCCGGCCGAGTTCGACCAGGCGTTGGTGTAGTTCTCGAAGGTGATCCCCGGGTTGGCGAAGAACGTCCACCAACCGGAGCTCTGGATGTCCGCCGGCGGGCGGAACGAGGTGACGAACAGGCCGAACGTGGGGATGGTCCACAGGATCGCCAGAATGATGGCGATGCCCGACGCCCACGGCGACGACATCTTCGTCTTCGCCTCTTGCAGCCGGAGCTGCTTCTTCAGCTGCCGCGGAGAGAGTGCCTCTTCCGGCGTTCGATCGGTGGTGATCGGCAGCTCGATGGCGGAACCCGACATGCTCATCGCATTTCCTCCGAAAGCCGCATCTGCCGGACGTTGTAGACGATGACCGGAACGATGATGATGAACAGGATCACGGCCAGTGCCGCACCGATACCGATGCCGCTTTCACCTTGGCGGAACGACTGGGTGTAGAACTCGTTGGCCACGACGGAAGTGCCGAAGTTACCGCCGGTCATCGTCCGCACGATGTCGAACGCCTTCAGCGATCCCATGGCGATGGTGGTCGAAAACCACGACGACCGCGGGCCGAATGGTGGGGACCGTGACCTTCCGGAACAACTTGAAACCGGTGGCGCCGTCGATCTGAGCGGCCTCGACGATGTCGTCGGGCACGGACTTGATGGCGGCGGACAGCACCGTCATCGCGAACCCGGCGTTGATCCAGATCATCACGGCGATCAGGAAGAACGTGTTCCACGGTTCGGTGATGATGAACTGATAGGGATCCAGGCCGATCCACACCAGGACCTGGTTCAGCAGACCGATCTGCGGCGACCCTTCCTGGCGGTACTCGTACATGAACTTCCAGATGATGGAAGCGCCGACCATGGAGATGGCCATCGGCAGGAAGACCAGTGCCTTGGCCAACTTCTCGCCGCGGGTGCGGTCGACCAGTACTGCATAGACGAGGCCGAAGGCGGTGGCCACGATCGGGTACCAGGAGTACCCACCAGACGGTGTTGATCAGGACCTTCTGGAACCCGGGCTCGGTGAAGACCTTCGTGTAGTTGTCCAGACTGAAGACCAGCTCACTGGTCTTCTGCCCGGTCTGGCGATTGATGATCGCCTTGCCGTCAGGGCCGACCGCGGCCTGGCTCACCTGGAACGACCGGTAAGCCGTACTGAGCGCCGGATAGAACAGGCCGATGGCCAGTGCGATCGTCACCGGGCCGAGAAAGCCCACCACCACCAACCAGGTCGGGACCTTCGGGCGGTCGATGATCCACAGGATCAGCGACATGATCGCGACGAACAGGATGATCGCGATGAACATCCCCAGGAACTTCTCGAAGATCGATTCGGGAGCCAACAACCAGTCCATGACAACTCCTTCCGCATCCGGTGATGACCACCGAACCGTCGGCTCGCCGGGAACGAGGTTCCTGTTCCCGGCGAGCCAACGGTCAGCGATCGATGGTCATGCCGTCAGCTGGCGGGCCAGGCGGCATCGATGTTGGCCAGGGTTGTCGCATCGTCCTGACCGGTGATCCATGCGGTGAACTGCTTCCACTCGGCATCCGAACCCACCGGTGCCGGCATCAGGTCGGAGGCATCGAAACGGAACGTCGCATCCGGATCCTGGAATCCCTTGATGGCCGTCTGCTGGACCGAGCTCGGCACATTCTCGGCCTGCAGGCCGAGGTTCGGCGAGATGTACGAGCCGAGCTTGGCCCGGGCATTCGCGTATTCCGGGCTGGCCAGGAAGTACATGAATGCCTGCACCTCGGGACGGTCGGCGAAGGCGGCGGCGATGGTGCCACCACCCAGGATCGGGGTACCGAACTTGTCGTTGGCCGCCGGGAAGTAGAAGGCGTTGATGTCGCCGTCCGGGCCGATGACCTTGTCCTTGAAGTTCGAGTCGAAGTTGGCCGCCTGCCTGGAGAAGATGCAATCGCCACTCAGCAAGGGGGTCTTGACGTCGTTGAACTCGGTCGAGGCGATCGTCTGGACGTCACCGAAACCACCGTTCACACGCGCCGGATCCTTCAGCACCTCGCCGACCTGGGCGAGTGAATCGGAGACCTCGCGGACCGGAGAACTTGACGTCGTGGGTGACCCACTGGTCATAGACGTCAGGGCCGTACAACCGGAGAACGTATTCCTCCAGCCAGTCGGTGATCTGCCAGCCGGTGGCCTCACCGGACTTGATGCCGATGCACCACGGCTTCTGTCCGGTCGCGGAAATCTGATCGGTCAGCGCCCACAGTTCGTCCCAGGTGGTCGGGACCTTGTAGCCCTTTTCTGCGAAGACCTTGGGCGAGTACCAGACCAACGACTTGAAGTCGGCGTTGCCCGGAATGCCGAACGGGATGTCGTTGACGACGCCGTACTGCAGCCAGTCCTCGGCTGTAGTAGGTCTTGACCCACTCCTCGAACTCCGGCGTCATCGGCTTGACCGCGCCCGTCGAGTTGACCAGCTGGGACAGCAGGCCCGGCTGCGGGAACCAGGCCACGTCCGGCGGGTTGCCGCTGTTGACCCGGACGCCGATCTGCGCCTCGAACTCCTTCGAGCCGTCATAGGTGGCGGTCGCGCCGGTGCAATCGGTGAACGCTTTGAACGCTTCGCGGTACGGAGCATCCTCGGGCGCGACGATGGTGCTGTAAACCGTCACGGACTTGCCGGTGATGTCGCCGAGCGCCTTGGCCTGATCGCACCAGTCGCTGGTCGCCGAGGCCGGCCCGGCTTCAGCGGCGCTCGAGCCTGGTGCCGCGGCACTGGCTTCCGATGAGCCTTCGGCGCTGGTCGACGATGTGGCCGTCGTCGAACTGCTCCCGCATGCGGACAACACCAGCGCGACCGCGCTGACACCCGCGATCATCGCCATGAACTTCTTCGTCGGTCTGTGGGTCACTCGGCCGACCTCCGTTTCCTCAGATGTGAAGGAGAGTGTGAGGGCGCTCACACACCATTGAGCATGGAAGCGTTTTCAACGGCCATGCGCAAGTCGAGAACCAACATTGCGCGTAACGATTCAGTAACCCGATTCACCGCAGAATCACAGCGACTTCCCACCTGACGGGCACTAGGCCGAATGGGTCGGCACGCGCCCGGGAACGGTGAATCGCCGAACGCGGATCGCCACGGGGCCGCCCGGGAGCCGCTCGCACAGTTGCCCGTGCCAGGATCGTGGTCGAGGATCAACCAGGGCCAACAGACGGGCGGCGCAACACCGATGACCGAACGGGTCGAGCCGGAATCAGCGGTCGAGCGGACTCTTGGCACCCTGGCCAGCCTCAACCCGGCGTACGCGCTCGATCACGCAGAGCCGCCCGCGGCGCCGATCACCATCGATGATCTCTACCGCACCCATCGGATGCAGATGGTCCGGCTGGCGATTCTGCTGGTCGACGACCTGGCCAGCGCCGAGGACGTGGTGCAGGAAGCGTTTGCAGGGCTCTACCGGAACTGGGGCGGACTACGGGATCGCAACGCGGCGATCGGGTACCTGCGCACCGCCGTGGTCAACGGTTCGCGGTCGATGTTGCGTCGCCGGCGGACGGCTCGCGCCTACGTTCCACCGGATCCCGGAACCGCGCGGTCGGCCGAATCGCTCGCCATGTTGTCGTCCGAACACCAGGCGGTGGTCTCCGCACTCGGCGACCTCGCGCCCCGGCAGCGGGAAGTGCTGGTGCTGCGGTACTACGGCGGGCTGTCGGAGGCCGAGATCGCCGAGGCGACCGGCCTTTCCAAAGGCACCGTGAAATCGACCGCCAGCCGGGCGGTGGCGAAACTGGGCGACATCATGCGCGAGTCGCACTCGTGACCGAGCCCCCTGATCGACGGCCCGCGAACCAGGGCGGCGCCGAGGATTCGCGCGCCGAGCAGGTGCTGTCGCAAGCACTGCGGGTGATGGCCGGTGGCGGCAAGCCGCCGACCGTCAGCGACGACAAGTCGCGCGCAACCAGGCGACGGCTCAGTACCGGCCAGCTCATCCTGCTCGCGGCGATCGTCGGTCTGTTGATCGGCATCGGCGCCGGGTTCCTGTCCCTGATGCTCTGACCACCGACCCCACGAGGACCGATGCTCTCCTTGCCCGATCTCTGGATCTGGGACAGCTGGGTCGCCGACGACGGCGAGCTGTACCACCTGTTCTTCCTGCAGGCGCCGCGCTCACTCGTCGACCCCGGGCTGCGTCATTCGGCCGCACGGATCGGTCACGCCACCTCTGTCGATCTGACCAGCTGGACCTACCACGGCGTGGCGCTCGGGCCGAGCGAACGCGGCGCCTGGGACGACCTGGCGCTCTGGACGGGTTCCACGGTCCGCGGCGACGACGGCGTGTGGCGGATGTACTACACGGCGATCTCGACTGCCGGAAGCGGCGTCTTCGACCAGCGGATCGGACTCGCCGAATCCGATGACCTGTTCAGCTGGCGACGGGTGGGCGATCGGCCGCTGCTGGAGGCGGATCCCCGCTGGTACGGGACGCTCGGGCTGCCGGAGGATCCGGTGGCCAGCGAGACCTGGCGCGACCCGTTCGTCCTGCGCGATCCCGGCGGGGACGGCTGGCACATGCTGATCACGGCGCGCGGCAAGGATCACCCCCGGCTGGACGACGGGGTCATCGGGCACGCGCGCAGCGTCGACATGGTGACCTGGGATTTAGGGCCACCGATCAGCACACCGGCGGGTTTCGGTCAGCTCGAGGTGATCCAGGTTCGCCAGATGGACGGCCGGCCGACCCTGGTGTTCACCTGCCACCCGGACGAGCAGACGCCGGAACGCCGGCTCACGTCAGGCTCCTACTGCACCTGGTCGGTGCCGGGTGAATCGACGACCGGACCGTGGGATATCGCGAGGGCGGCCCCGTTCACGGCCGAACCCGACCTGTTCGCCGCACCGCTGGTTCAGGGTCGTGACGGGCAGTGGTACCTCCTCGGATTCGTCAATCTCGAACCCAAGGGCCTCAACGCCTTCGACATCCTCGATCCGATTCCGGTGGATCGGAGCAGCGGCACCGTGGTCGCCGCGCCCGGCTTCAGATCGGTCGGCGAGGCGCTCCTCGCTCAGCAGGACGGACAGTCCGCTGCCGTCAGCCCGCCGAGAACATCGACCCGGGATTGAACAGGCCGGCCGGATCGAGTGCGCGTTTCAGCGCGCGGTGCACTTCGAGGCCGACCGGGCCGATCTCGTCCGCCAGGAAGTCCTGCTTGACCCGGCCGATGCCGTGCTCGCCGGTCACCGTCCCGCCCAACTCGCGGCCCGCCTGCAGAATGCGCCCGAAAGCGTCGTTCGCCGCGGCCCGCTGCGCCGGATCCGTGCTGTCGAACACGATGGTCGGGTGCATGTTGCCGTCACCCGCGTGGCCGACCACCCCGATCGTCAGCCCGACGTCAGCCGAGATCCGCTCGCAGGCCGCGATGAGGGCGGCCATCTCGGTTCTCGGCACGCTGACGTCGTCCGTGAGCCAGGTGCCGAGGACCTCCAGCGAGGTCAGCACGACGCGGCGGGCCTGCAGCAGCATGCGGCCCTCTTCGAGATCGTCGGTGACGTAGCTGAAGACCGCCCCGGATTCGACGCACACCCGTTCCAGTCGATCCATCTCGTCGCGCCCCACCGCGCCACCGGAGTCCGACTGGCCGATCAGGATCGCCGCCGGGGTCTCGGTGTCGCCCAAAATGCTCGATCCGGTGTACGACTGCACGGCTTCGATGCAGGTGCGGTCCATGATCTCCATCAGCGACGGCACCAGACCGGCCACGATCGCCCCCGACACCGCCACTCCGGCGTCCTCGGTACTGGCGAAGGCGGCCACCATCGTGCAGGGCGCCGACGGCTTGGGCCGGAGCGCCAGGGTCGCCTCGGTGATGATCGCCAGGGTCCCCTCGGAGCCGACGATCAGCTTGGTCAGGTCGTAACCGGCGACACCCTTGACCGTGCGCCGGCCGGTCCGCAACACCTCACCGGAGGCCAGCACGACCTGCAGCCCCAGCACGGCGTCGGTGGTGACGCCGTACTTCACGCAACACAGGCCGCCGGCGTTGGTGGACAGATTGCCACCGAGGGTGCACCAGTCATAGGACGACGGATCGGGCGCGTAGAACAGTCCACGCGACTCGACCTCGGTCCGGAAGTCCAGGTTCACCACACCGGGCTGGACGACCGCGAGCCGGTTGCCCTGGTCGATCTCCAGGATGCGGTTCATCTTCGTCATCACCACGGACACCGCGCCGGCGACGCCATTGGCCGCGCCGGTCAGCCCCGACCCGGCGCCGCGCGGCACGATCGACACCCCGGCCGCGGCGCAGGCCCGGACCACAGCTGCCACCTGATCGGTGTCGGCGGGAAACACCACGGCGAGCGGCGTCCCGGACGGCGCCAGCGGCATCATGTCCCGGCTGTACGCAACGGTCACGTCCGGGTCGACCGCGACGTTCGCCGGTCCGACGGCGGCCCGCAGCGCCGTCAGCAGCTGATCGTGGTCCACCCCGCCCGGCTCGATGCGGTCGATCCCTGTCGGCGAGACTCATCGGTCGTCGTTGCCACCTGCATTCCTCCACGGTAGCCGCGCCGGACGAGCGACCGCGATGCCACCGACGCCGAGGTTGCGCCCGGGTTATCACCGTCTCACTCGCGATCGATCACACCGGTGAGAGGGTCGGCAACCGTTACCCTTGGTAGTCGTGACCACGAATCTCGCATTGCTACCCGGTTGGCTGAGCCCGGAAACCCTGATCGAGAACATGGGCCCGTGGGCAGTGCTGGGCATCGTCCTGATCATCTTCGCCGAATGCGGCATCCTGCTGGGCTTCTTCCTGCCCGGCGACACCTTGCTCTTCGTCTCCGGTCTGTTCATTGCCAGCGGCGCGATCGACATCAACCTCTGGCTGTTCATCGCGATCGTGTCGCTGGCCGCATTTGTCGGCAACATGGTCGGCTACGCCATCGGCTACACGATCGGCCCGCCGGTCTTCAACCGGCCGAATGCGAAGCTGCTCAAGCACGAGTACATCGAGAAGTCCGAAGCGTTCTTCGCCAAGTACGGCAAGATCACCGTGGTGCTGGCGCGGTTCGTCCCGGTGGTCCGGACGGTCGCCACAGTGATGGCCGGCGCATCGCGGATGAACCTGAAGATCTACACGCTGTACTCCGCGATCGGCGGCGTGCTCTGGATCACCTCGGTCACCGTCGCCGGCTACTACCTCGGCCAGATCGACTTCATCCGGGAGAACCTCGACTACATCGTGATCGCGGCCGTGGTGATCGTCATCTGCGCCAGCGCCTTCCCCGCCATCGCCCACTGGGTGCACAGCCGTCGGCAGGCCCGGCGAGCCTCCGAGGACGCCGCCACCGACGTGGCCGGCGAGAAGCGGCCGAGTATCCACTCAGCGCCCGTCCTGCGAAGTCCTGCGAAGTCCTGCGAAGTTGATCATGCGGCGCTGCCCGGCAATTGGGACGAATCGCACTGGAAAGCGGGCACCGCTGCATGATCAACTCGACGCACCGGAGCAGGGTGCAGAGCGGTCCGACCCGGCGCGCCGTCAGGCGGGGGTGCACCAGGATTCGGGCAGCGAGACGTCGATCCCGACGAAGGTGGTCGACATCGCGCACGTCTCGTCCTTGACGCTGTTGGCGTAGTCGATGACGTGCTGGCGTTGCTGCCAGCCGATGAAGATCAGCACCGCCGCCAGCACCAGCGCGATGATCTTGCCGACGATCTTCTTGATCACGATCGCGGCGACGACGCCGACGACACCGATGCCCAGCAGTACCCAGGGTGCGGTGCTCTGGATGGTGTTCAGATCGACGTCCACGCCGGCAAATCTATCGGTTGCGACGACGGCGCCCGGCCCGCCTGAGGCGAGCCGGGCGCCGTTCGTCGGCACATCGGGTCCGGACATCAGCGGCCTACGCCGCGGTCAACTCGCGTGCCGTCAGCGGCCGATTCACCGGTCGACGGTCGTTCGATGTCCGGCCGGACGGCGATGTACTCATTGCTCAGCAGCGGCGAGGAGATGATCATGTCCGCGGTCGCGACGTTGTTCGCCACCGGAATGTTCCACAGCGCGGCCAACCTCAGCAGCGCCTTCACGTCCGGGTCATGCGGCTGCGGCTCCAGCGGATCCCAGAAGAAGATCAGCATGTCGATCTCGCCCTCGGCGATCTTGGCGCCGATCTGCTGGTCGCCGCCAAGCGGTCCGGACAGGAAGCGGTGGACCCGCAGGCCCAGTTCGTACTCCAGCAGGGTGCCGGTGGTGCCGGTGGCAAACAGCTGGTGATCGCGCAGGGTGTCCTTGTTGAACTCGGCCCAGGCGAGCAGGTCCACCTTCTTGTTGTCGTGGGCGACCATGGCGATGCGCCTGCTGGTCGTATCGGTGTCGTGGCTCATATCGGTGCTGCGTCATATCGGTGCTGGTCATTTCTGGTGACTCCTTCGGGTGACGCAGGACCACCGGGTTGGAACCGCGCCCGGTGGGTGCTTCACCGGGCAGACGTCGCCGCGGCCGAACGGTTGGCCGCCGAGTGGTTCCTCACAGCGTTCGAACAGCTCACTGCGGCAGGATTTTCAGTCGTGCGACGGATTGCGCTCACCGATCGGCCAGGCCGCGCCGAGATCGGCGTGCTGCCTGATCCAGGTGTGCATCGCGATCCCGGCCGCCACCCCGGCGTTGATCGACCGGGTCGATCCGAACTGGGCGATCGACACGGTGAAGGCGGCGTTCGCCCGCGCCTGGTCGGTCAGCCCGCTCGACTCCTGCCCGAACAGCAACAGGCATTGGCGTGGCAACGTCGGTGGTCTCGATGGGCACCGCGCCGGGCAGATTGTCCACGGCCACCACACTGAGGCCGGCGGCAGCGGCAAAGGTGCTGACGGAGGCGACGTCGGGGTGGTGCTCGATGTGCTGATACCGGTCGGTGACCATCGCCCCGCGGCGGTTCCAGCGCTTGCGACCGACGATGTGGACGGCCGCAACCGCGAACGCGTTCGCCGTCCGCACCACGGTGCCGATGTTCATGTCGTGGCCGAAGTTCTCGATCGCGACGTGCAGCGGGTGGCGCCTGGTGTCGAGGTCGGTGACGATGGCCTCGCGGCGCCAGTAGCGGTACCGGTCGATGACGTTGCGGGTGTCGCCGCCGGCCAACAGCTCGGGATCCAGGCGCGGATCCGCGGGCCATGGCCGTGGATGTGGGCCCACCCCGACCGGCATTCCGGCCGACGGCCATTCGGTCGGGCCGGAACCGGGCTCGACGGACGGTTCGTGCGGCGTGCCGGGCTGCTCCGAACCGGTCACATCGGTGGCAGGCCGAGATCGTCCAGACCCAGCAGATAGCGATAGGTCAGTCCGGCCTCGGCGAGCACCAGGTCCGCTCCGGTGCCGCGGTCCACAATGGTGGCGACTCCGACCACCTCGGCGCCAACCGCCCGCAGGGCCTCGACGGCCTTGAGCGGCGACGCGCCGGTGGTGGTGGTGTCCTCGACCACCAGCACCCGACGGCCCACGACGTCCGGCCCCTCGATCTGTCGCTGCATCCCGTGCGCCTTGGCTTCCTTGCGCACGACGAAGGCGTTCAGCGGCTCGCCCGGCGAGTGCATCATCGCGGTGGCCACCGGGTCCGCTCCGAGCGTCAGCCCGCCGACCGCCTCGAAGTCCCAGTCGGCGGTCAACTGCCGCAGCAGGATCCCGATCAACGGGTCCGGCCTCGTGGTGCAGGGTGGCGCGGCGCAGATCGACGTAGTAGTCGGCTTCCCGACCGGAGGACAACACGACGCGGCCGTGCACCACGGCCAATTCGTTCACCAGTTCGGCGAGCCGGGCCTTCGCTGCGGCGTCGGGAACCGGTGGTGCGTCAGGAGAGAGGTGGTCGAAAGTCGGAAGGGGTTCGTGCTGGGGAGGGCCTGCGTCACTCACGCGAACAAGAGTGACACATCCCGGGCGGACAGCTCGCGCCGCTCCGGG